>DASYSD010000119.1:0-3059 GCA_036003745.1 Pyrinomonadaceae bacterium | reverse complement strand
ACCGTTGGTGGGATTAGAATGCAAGTGTTTTTGGAGGTTTTGGTAGAAAGGATCTGAACAATCCACCGACTTCCGTCGGTGGGATTTTCTGATTTTCTGCAAAGCAGTCTTCCTAATCTCCTTAAATTCGAGGTCAGCTCCGAAACTGTGAGGGGATTCACAAGAATCACTGGAATCACAATTTTGTTGATCCATGTTTATTCGGTTGGTACTCTGGCTGCGGGCCTTGGGTTCTTCATATGGTGCGCCTCCTACCAATCTCAGCACTTCTTCTTGGCATCTTTTGCCAGGCTGCGTTCGCGCAGGACGCGAGGCCGCAGCCAGTCGCGAGACTAATCACCTCCATTGTCCCCGTCACCGCCCGACCCACCAATCTCCCACCCCTCGAACCAAACGACATCGAAAAGCGAGCCTTTGAACAGACCAATATCATGCGTGTGAAGAACGGTCTCGCGCCGCTCGTCTGGGACGCAGAAGTCTGTCGCATGGCCCGCGTCCACTCCGAAAGCATGTCTCGTCTGGGCTATTTCTCACACGTAACCCCCGAAGGATTGCGTTTGCGCGAACGAGCTCGTGTCGTGGGCATTTTGCGGTATTCTGTGCTTGGTGAGAACATCGCGTACAATCAGGGTTACGAGGATCCCGGAGCGTTTGCCGTCGAGCGCTGGATGCAGTCAGAGAAGCATCGCGCGAACATCCTGTCTCCGGAATTTCGCGCGATGGCAATCGGGACTTTTGTTGCCGCAGACGGTTCTGTTTACCTGACTCAAACATTTATCACGCGTTGAAGAATACTTCGCTTAAGCTTCCTTCCTTCGCCAAAATCAACTCGTTTCTGCGCATTCTTGGGTTACGATCCGATGGCTACCATGACGTCGTGACGTTGTTGCAGACGATTTCACTGCATGACGACCTCGGTTTCGAATTGCGTGAAGATGACCAGGTCATTCTGCACTGTGATGATCCGGCAATACCTGTTGACGAAACCAATCTGGTTGTTAAAGCAGCGCTGGCGCTAAGAAAGCAACTCCAGTCTCCGCTCGGTGCGGAAATAACGTTGACCAAAAGAATCCCTGCGCAGGGTGGGCTCGGAGGCGCATCTTCCAATGCCGCTGTCACTCTGTTTGCGCTAAATGCATTGTGGCGCGGAGATTTAAGAGCGGATCAACTCTGGCTAATCGGCCGTGGTTTAGGTGTGGATGTGCCATTTTTTCTGGTGGGCGGTCGATGTATTGGAATCGGGACGGGTAGTATCGTAAAGCCGGTTCATGATCCTCCAAAACGTCCTCTGATTGTCGTAACTCCCAACGCTAAAGTAGCCACTGCAAGTGCGTATGGAGCACTAAATGCTGCTTCCTTGACAACTTCGGAGTCGAACTCTATTCTTTCAAGTTCCCTTGCGGACATGTTTTCCGCCGGCAGTGGGCGTGGGCCTCTGCGAAACGACTTTGAAGGGGTGATCTTTGAGATAGAGCCTGAGATCGAGCGCGCCAAAAGGGTGTTGCTTGATGCAGGTGCGCGGGGCGCTTTGCTTGCTGGAAGCGGTTCGAGCGTGTTTGGTGTCTTTGATGACGAGGTGGCGCGGAATCGTGCCCTTGAAAATCTAAAGCGTGAAGCAGGATGGCGAGCATTTTCCTGTGAGACCATTTCACGCGATGAGTATTTCAGAGCAATGAATTCATCGGGGTTCCCGCTTTTTACGCTCTCTTAAAAACTGCAAACAGAAAAACAGATACTGGGGCGTAGCCAAGTGGTAAGGCACCGGTCTTTGGAACCGGCATTCGTTGGTTCGAATCCACCCGCCCCAGCCAAAGTTCGTACTTTGTGCTTGGTCCTTAGATCTTTGTTTGTGAACTGAGCCTGACTAAGTACAGAGCACAAAGTACCAAGCACGAGCACCAAGCGAAGCTATGAGTACAACCGGCGGCATCAAGGTCTTTTCTGGAAATGCGAATCCCAAATTGGCGGAAGAGATTTGCCGCCAATTGAGTTGTGACATGGGGAAAGCGTATCCGGAGCGTTTTTCTGACGGCGAGTTTAACTTTCAGATCGATGAAAACGTTCGCGGCGGCGATGTTTTCATCGTGCAACCGACTTGCCCTCCAACCGATGCGTACCTGATGGAGCTGCTGGTGATGCTCGACGCGTTTCGTCGCTCATCAGCCGAACGCATCACGGCGGTAATTCCGTATTACGGTTACGGCAGGTCTGACAAAAAGGATCGGCCGCGAGTTCCGATTTCAGCGAAACTCGTTGCGAATCTCATCACGGTTGCAGGCGCCGATCGATTGTTGACCATGGATCTGCACGCCGCGCAGATTCAGGGCTTCTTTGATATTCCGGTGGACCACCTGTATGCTGCACCGGTTTTTATCGGCTACTATCAGGAGCATCCACTCCCGAATTTGACTGTGGTGGCGCCTGATACTGGTGGCGCTGAACGCGCCCGAGCTTACGCCAAGAGGCTCGATGCCGAACTTGCTCTTTGCGACAAACGTCGCGAAAAGGCCAATGTGGCCGAGGTTATGAACGTAGTTGGCGACGTTCGTGGCCGTAGTTGTTTGATCGTCGACGATATGTGCGACACCGGCGGGTCGTTGACGAAGGTGGCGCGTGCTTTGAAAGAAGCGGGCGCCGAGCGAATACATGCGTGCTTCACGCATCCGGTGTTTTCCGGCAAGGCAGTTGAATTGCTGCGCGAGTCGGATATTGAAAAAATAATCGTTACGAATACGATTCCGCTACGCGATCACGCGTGCGAACTTGATAAAATTAAAGTACTAAGTATCGCGCCGCTTCTGGCGAAAGCGATCAAGTCGATCCATGAGGAAACTTCTGTTTCCTCGCTCTTCGTGTAAGGGCAAACACTGATGGCTTAAACGAAGACCATCAGCGACAAGCTGATTGCCAATTTCCGATTGCCGATTGCCGATTGAAAAAATTGGCAATTGGCAATTGCAAATCGGCAATGGCTTTGTCGCTGAAAGTTTGTAAGGAGAACTCATGGCGGAGAAAAAAGATTTCAAGGTGCAGGCTAAGGTGCGTGATGGTCGCGGCAA
>DASYSD010000118.1:0-138238 GCA_036003745.1 Pyrinomonadaceae bacterium | reverse complement strand
ATGACACTCTCAGCTCTCCAGGGCATCCGCAGCTCCTCCTGGTGCTGCAGCCTACCCCATCAACTGTAAAGGATGTCGTGATAACGATCTGTAAAGTATGTCATGATAATGAACACACGGAGGGCCGCCCCTACAGTACGTACCTCAGTTCTCGTTTTCCCTCGCCAGTTTCCTGTCCAACAAAATATTTTTCAAAAATCTTCTTGACAGAATTGCCATTACTACTTTATACAAGTGCGTTCGTTTTTACGAAGAGGTAAATCAAATATGACTGGCTGGACCAAGATAGAACACACAATCAAACGGCGACCAAGGACGCATATGCGTGCCGCCGGGTGTGGTCTCATTCTGAGCCTGTCACCCAGCAATTATTTAGGCGGTAACTTCGGACGCAAGACGTCCGTCGCCGATAGATTTACCAGGAATTAGTTCAGCGGGAGCGGACTCCCGCTCCCAAATCTCAACGAAAAATTCGCGAGACTTGTAAGGAGCGGGCAGCTTCCCTGGGAGGCTTTAGTCCCGCTCCTTCAGTTTTTTGACAATCGAAATACCCTTTTTGCGGGATGAAGGCAGGGAGCCTTCGACCGGATGATGAACTCGGTGCTTTGCGAGAGTCCGCGAGTTCGCCATCCTCAGGAGAAGTGTGCCTCGAAGTGTGTTCGATGCAATGTCTCTCTCTGCCTTCATCTGTTTTTTATCACATATGCATTGAACTTTGTACTTTGCGCTTTGTGTTTAGTGAGCAGTTCGCCCAATCCAAACTGCATCAATACCCTTTGTGCTTAGTGCTGGACCTGTAGCTCAGTTGGAATGAGAGCGCGACCGTGCGAAGGTCGAGGTCACGCGTTCAAATCGCGTCAGGTCCTCCAATTATGTGGGCTGTAGCTCAACTGGCAGAGCACTGCACTGTGACTGCAGTCGTTGCGGGTTCGAGTCCCGTCAGCCCACCCAAACAAAGCTCTAAGTACAAAGTTCAACATCACCAAAATCCGGAACTGTGGCCGAGAGGTGAGGCACCTGGTTGTCAACCAGGCCGATGACGGTTCGAGTCCGTTCAGTTCCGCCATGCGTCAGTAGCTAAATTGGCTCAAGGCACCTGCCTCTTAAGCAGGGGATTGTGAGTTCGAGTCTCACCTGGCGCACCAAATTCGAAAAAGACTATCTTAAAGAAAGGAGGTTCACCCCATGCCTTATGAAAAGGTACAACTCGGAGGAACTCAGAAGGAGATCCTGTCCTGGGCCAACCACGAGTTCAGCATTGAAGAGCAGTCGATGCTACGCAACGTTTCGCGTTTGCCTTGCTTGTTCAAGCACGTCGCGCTGATGCCTGACGCGCACCTGGGTAAGGGAAGCATGGTGGGGTCGGTTGTTGCGACAAAGGAAGCAGTAATTCCGGCAACAGTCGGCGTGGATATCGGTTGCGGAATGATGGCGGTTAAGACACCGTTCAAGAGTGGGATCCTCGACGGTAAGTTGAAGGAACTGCGTTTGAAGATCGAAGAAGCAATTCCGACCGGATTTAGTCAGTACGGGGAGTCGGTTGACGAGTCGTCTTACTGGGAAGGATGGAGCGACTTCAAAGAACTGCACGAAGGTGTTCAGGATCGCAAAGCAAAAGCGATGAAGCAGTTGGGTACTCTCGGTGGTGGTAACCACTTCATCGAAGTTTGTCTGGATACAGAAACGCACGTTTGGCTGATGCTCCACTCGGGTTCGCGCAACATCGGAAAGGAACTGGCTGAACGTCACATTTCGACCGCGAAGAGCTTGTGGCGTTTGAACGAACTACCAGCTCCTGACCTGGCTTACTTCATTTCGGGTACGCCGGAATTTAAGGCGTACTGGAAGGATTTGAAGTGGGCACAAGGTTACGCGATGAAGAATCGCGAAATCATGATGTCGCGTCTGTTGACGGTATTCAACAAGATGTTCAATCATCGCCAGCCATTCAGACCTGAGCTGCAAGTTAACTGTCACCACAACTACGTTGCGCTCGAGCAGCATTACGGCGAAGAAGTTTTCGTCACACGCAAGGGCGCGATCAACGCGGCGGCAGGAACTTATGGGATCATCCCAGGGTCGATGGGAGCCAAGTCGTTCATCGTTAAGGGACGCGGTTTGCCTGAGAGCTTCAATTCCTGTTCGCACGGAGCAGGACGTAAGCTTTCCCGCGGCGCGGCAAAGCGAGCCTTCACGAAAGACGATTTGGAACGCCAGACAGCGGGTGTTGAATGCCGCAAGGATGTAGGCGTGCTGGATGAAATTCCGGGCGCTTACAAGTCGATCGAAACAGTAATGAAGAATCAGGAAGACCTGGTCGAAGTTGTTGCGGAGATCAAGCAGGTCGTTTGTGTGAAGGGCTAAGCGATGAGCTTTGTACTTGGTGCTTTGTGCTTTGTTTTTTGGTTACAAAGAACAAAGTTCCAAGTACAAAGCACTAGCTTGGCCCTTCACGCGGGCCTTCCAACCTTTCCTCAAATTCACAAAATTCAAAATCGGGGTGTGGTGTAACGTCAGCATCCGAGTCCTGGGAACTCGTGGCGACAGTTCGACTCTGTCCTCCCCGACCAGTCCTTCAGCGGGAGTGATGTAGCTGGAAACATGCGAGTCTTCCAAACTCGTCTCGAGAGTTCGAATCTCTCCTTCCGCTCCAAAACAAATTATTAGCCACGGATTAACACGGATTGTTAACGGATTGATTTTTTAGCGCGCGTCGCCAAGTGGCTAAGGCGCTGGATTGCAAATCCAGTACTCGTGAGTTCGAGTCTCACCGCGCGCTCCAAAGCTTCAAGAGCGGTGACTCGCACCCTGCGCAGTCAAAATCACCTCACACAACCGCTCTTGAACTCCAATTTTCAAAGTTCCTCGCCCCACAAAAAAAGAAAGGAGGTGATCCTTATGGCACTCGATGGACGAGTATTACTACTAAACCAAACTTACGAGCCGCTCGGCACCGTCAGTGTCGCGCGAGCCGTGATCATGGCCTTCAAAAACACTGTTTACGTTGAGGAATTTGACGGCGCTCGAGTGCTGCGTTCGGCCCGGGAATCGTTTCCGGTACCGTCGGTGATTCGTCGACGCACTTACATCAACGTACGCCGTCGCCGCGAAGCTTCAGGAATGAAGCGACTGCGGATCTACATGCGCGATAAGTTCCGTTGTCAGTACTGCGGCGAGAAGAAGCCGGCCAGTGAACTGACTCTGGACCACATCCTGCCCCGTTCGCGTGGCGGTGACAACTCGCCGGTGAACGTCGTTACCGCGTGTGTTCCCTGCAACAACCGCAAGAGCGATCGCACTCCGGCTGAAGCGCGTATGCCGCTGCTTACTTCGCAGACTGCACTGCGCGTGAAGCTCGAACGCGTAGTGCTCTGTCACTACGCTGAAGCTCGTGCGGAGTGGCGCAAGTATCTCTTCATGGATGTTTACGATGACAGAGACGTTCGGGAGAGAGTCGCGCGAGAAAGGAGCCACGGATAAACACCGATTTTGTCCGTGGCTTATAAACGCAAAGGGTATTCGATTGGGAAGGGAATCGACCAATGGCTAACAAGAACCTATTCAAGTCGCTGGCCGGCAAGCTGATGCCGGTGACTGACGCACTCAACGAAGAGCGTGCGCCGGCGTATGAGTTGGCGCCAAAGCATCAGTTGGCGCAGTACGCTGCGACTGGCTGTCTCAACAGAACTTTCTACGCGAACGCGGGCGATCAACTCGCCATCGTAATTGAGCTTTGCCAAAGCGTTGATGCCGAGTTCATCGCGAAGACTGCTGTGTTTTGTCGCGAACGCGGTCACATGAAGGACATGCCGGCGCTACTCTGCGCAGTGCTGTCGGTGAAGGACCGCGCGCTGTTGCAGCAAGTGTTTCCACGCGTGATCGACAACGCAAAGATGCTACGCAACTTTGTTCAGATCATGCGTTCGGGTGCAGTAGGACGAAAGTCGCTGGGTTCGGCGCCAAAGCGTCTTGTGCGCGAGTGGCTTGACGCTCGCAATCCGGAGTCGCTGTTCAAGGCGAGCGTGGGCCAGGATCCGTCGCTGGCGGATATCGTGAAGATGGTCCACCCGCGTCCGAAGGATGCGGCTCAGGCGGCGCTATTTGGCTACTTGATCGATCGCAGCAAGCAGACGGACGAACTGCCGGAACTGGTGCGCGCGTTCGAAGCGTTCAAGAAGGACCGTTCGGGTGAGGTTCCCGACGTTCCATTCCAGATGCTTACTGCGCTGGAACTTGGCACTGCGGAGTGGACTGCGATTGCGAGTCGTGCGCCATGGCAGATGACTCGTATGAACCTGAACGCATTCGCACGTCATGGTGTGTTCCATGAAATGAGCATGACTCAGATGATCGCCGAGCGTTTGCGCGATCCGCTGAAGATTGCGAAGTCGCGAGTGTTTCCGTACCAGCTGATGGTGGCGTACATGGCTGCTGCCGGGAACAAGGAGATTCCGGTATACATCGCGAATGCGTTGCAGGATGCGATGGAGATTGCAACCAGAAACGTTCCGGAGTTTCCAGGAAAGGTTTATGTGTTCCCGGATATCTCGGGTTCGATGCATTCGCCGGTGACTGGATATCGCCGGGGTTCGAGCTCGGCCGTGCGTTGTGTTGATGTCGCTGCACTCGTGGCGGCAACCGTGCTGCGCAAGAACCAGTACGCGGAAGTTATTCCGTTTGAGTCGAAGGTGGTTGAAGTACGTCTCAACCCGCGCGACAGCATTATGACTAACGCTCAGAAGCTGTCGAACCTTCCATGCGGTGGGACAAATTGCAGTGCACCGCTTGAGTTTCTCAACCGTCGTCGTGCTGAAGGTGATCTGGTGATCTACGTTTCGGATAACGAGTCGTGGGTTGACGCACCGCAATACGGCCGGTTTGGTGGCAGTGCTACTGCGACTATGAAGGAGTGGAGCAACTTCCGCCAACGCAATCCAGGGGCGCGAATGGTCTGTATCGACATTCAGCCTTACGGAACTGTGCAGGCGAAGGAACGCCACGACATTCTGAACATTGGTGGATTCTCGGATCAGGTGTTCGACGTGATTGCGGAATTCGCCAATGGAAACCTGAATGCCAATCATTGGGTTGGTGTGATTGAAAATATCGAACTGAGGAGGTGATCTGAATCTGAGCCACGGATGTGGCTAAAAAGTTACCGGCGAATGCTGGTGGGAGTACATGGCCAAAACAGGTTCAAACCCTGTCCGCCTATTATTGCCAAGGCGGGACTCTCACCATTTTTGTCGCCGGCTTTAGAAAGACTGGTGACGAATGCTGATGGAACTACATCGCTTGAATGACGAGGTTCCGGGTTCGAATCCCGGTGGTCCCCCCAAAACATGGGGACCATAGCTCAAATGGATAGAGCACGGTTTCATCGATCTTGTCGTCACCACTTAATGTTATGGACATAGAGAATTTCATCCGCGAAGCACTCCACAAACCGAACGACTACATTGCGTATCACGTCGGGCGCGAATTGGCAGAGCTGCATCCGGACAAAACAATCATAGAAGGGCAGACCTCGTATTTCGACATGGATGCCTTTGTGTGCGACAACAGGTGTGCTGTTGTTGAGCAGAAGTCTGTCTTTCATCACGTTACGACTGAGTGGACAGGCGCCGGCCAGAAACTGAAACAGGAAACCCGGAACTCCTGGCTGAACGTGCTCTGGAAGGGACACCTGCTCGACGTTATTCTTATCACCTGGATTGAGGGCTACTACTTCAGGCGGCATCACTGGATCGTCGCCGAGGAGCAAAACGTGGCTGAACAATTCTTCGATGAAGTTTGTGATTGGTCTTGTGACGTGCGTGGAGAGATCCTGGTATTTCAGGATGGATATTTTGAAAAGGATCAACAACTTCTGGAATCCATCCGGAACGCAACCTTTGACAACCTCGTGCTTTACGGATCACTAAAGCAGCAGATTCAGGACGACTTTCAACGATTCTTCGATTCGCGGGAAGTTTATGAACGTTATGGAATACCGTGGAAGCGCGGTGCGCTCTTCATCGGTCCACCGGGGAATGGCAAAACTCACACGTTGAAGGCCCTCATCAATAAGCTGGACAAGCCCTGTATTTACGTACGCAGTTTCAGTTGCTATGAAGAACTGGCTGAGGTATTCAGGCGCGCTCGAATGGTAACTCCATGCGTGGTTGTTTTTGAGGATCTCGATTCGATGGTTAACAAAGAGAACCGAGCGTTTTTCCTCAACGAGCTCGATGGGTTTCGCTCCAATACAGGTGTAGTTGTGCTTGCCACTACTAACCATCCCGAGGATCTCGATACGGCAATTCTCGATCGTCCGAGTCGTTTCGATCGCAAGTACTATTTTCAGTTACCTTCTGAATCAGAACGGCGAACTTACCTTGAGAAATGGAATCAGGAGTTGCAACCGGAGATGCGAATGTCTGAAGTTGTAGCGGCTGTTTTGGTTGATAAGACTGAAGGTTTCTCGTTTGCTTATCTGAAAGAGCTGGTTGTGGCGTCGATGATGCAGTGGATCTCGAACAGCGAGCCGCGTTTAATGGATGAGGTGCTGCTGGTCCAGGTTAAAGCTCTTCGCAGCCAGATGAATTCCAAAAAAGAATCCGTATCAAAATCAGTGAAAATCAGTGGCTCATAGCGTAGATCACCACGTTGATCCCCACTTTATAAGCAGGCAAACCGTACTTTACCGGGTAGACAGGATCGTTAATCCATTCCCAGGCATCGCCGAGGTCGCAGTTGCGTGCGATAAACGCAACCAGACGGCCGTTCTTGTTTTCAACGCCCATGTAATGCGGAACGATGCCGCCTTTTTCTGAAGTAATGCCGCGTTGCGCGTTGTAGACGTTCGGGACCTGGACTACCTCTTCAACGTCAAGATACGAATGAAAAATCGGGTGGCTCAATGGCAGGTCCTTGATCTCATACTCGGGGACGATTTTTTGAAACTGTTCCTGGACGTTCTCCCACTCATACTCACCCCAGAAGTCGTCGAGGAAGATAAAACCGCCGCGCATGATGTACTCGCGCAAGCGCGCGGCCTGTTCGGTTGAGAGATCCATGAAGCCAGGCTCGACGACGTAGATGATTGGGTAGTCGAAAACTCGATCGTCGAGAATCTCGAGTGCTTCGGGTCGCGGGGCGATCTTGAGGTTGGTGCCGGCCCATTCGCGTAGACCGACGATAAAGTTGTTATCAGCTTCCGGATAGTCGGTGGTCCATGTGCCACCTCCATAGCCGTAACCGCGCCGGCCATACCCGCGTGATGGTGAGTCGTAGATAGTGCGGACGAAAGTAAACTCGCCGAATGATGTACCCGACTGTTGGTTCGTTGAGGTGGGACGGCGGCGTTGACGGAAGTTGCCGAAGTCGTCGAACGGACGCTGGCCGACTGTCGGGATCAACAGAGCGCTGAGTAACAGAATGGGGAGGATGAGACGTTTAAAGAGTCGTGTCGTCATAATTCTTAAGATTCAGCTTCACAGGATTTACAGGATTAACAAGATTTCATCCTGTCAATCCTGAAACATCCTGTTAAATCCTGTGAAGCAAACGCTATTGCCCCCGGCGCCCTCCCGAAAGCCTTCGGTAATACTCTTCAACCGCGCGTCGATACTTCTCAGGCGCGGCGCCTTCATCACGCAACCTCAGATTCGTACGCCCGCTTTGCTGCTGCACCTGACGACTCAGCTCGAGCTCGAGTTGGCGCAGCGGCTCAACGACGTCAGCTTTAAGCAATGCCGCCGTTGCCGCATCTCCATCCATTTTGCCGTCAGCGAGTCGTCTGAGTTCTTCGATCACTTCATCGAGCCGGCCCGCGCCTAAACCCGTTGCGCCCCACTCGCGTCGCAGATCCTGAGCTTCACGCAATCTTTCACGAATCTCAGCAGGCAGTTGCCGGGCGTCACCCCAATCACCGCCCATCGTTCCAAAACGATCTATGCCGCCGCGGTCCCTTCCAGTTTGCGAGCCACCGCCGTTTTGTGAGCCGCCAGCTTGTTGACCCTGCTGCTGACCACTTTGATTACCCTGCTGTCCCGACTGGCCTTGTCCTTGTTGGCCCTGCTGTCCTTCCTTCCCCTGCCCCTGTTGTTGTCCCTGCTGCTGTCCTTGTTGATTACCTTGCTGCTGTCCGTTGCGCCTTGATGCTCTTTCATCCAAACGCCGGCGCAATGAATCAAGACTGTCCGCGAGTTGCCGCGTGCGATCGAGATTCTCTTCGGCGGTCGAACCGTTGGCGCCGCGCGCGCTTTGCTCGGCTGCCTGAAGACGCTCCGACAGATTATTCAGACTTCGCTCAATCGCCCGTTCATCGCTGCGACCACCGGCGCCCTGCTGCTGTCCCTGCTGACCGTTATTCAGCGATTGTTTACCTTCACGAATGCGATCCGCAACACGATCTCGCGCGAGAGAGTCAGCGGCATCTTTCAACTGTCGCGCCGCGCGCTGCTGGCCCTGGCTGCCACCCGCCATCGCCCGCGCCGACTCTTCCAGATCCTGCTGCAAACTGTTAACACTATCGGCCAGCGTATCTTTTCTCTCTCCCAACTGTTCGCGTGTTCGCTTCGAATTCTCATCCTGCGCACTTTGTCCACCGCGACGCGTGAGGTTTTCCATGTCTTTGGCGATCTCACGCTGTCGCGCAGCCGCCTGTGCGGCTCGTTGGCGCAAATCGGAGATCTGTTGTTGACGTCCCGATGAACCTGATTGACCGCCACGTTGACCAGTCGCGCCACTCATCTGTTGAAGACGTTGTTGCGCCTGTTGCAATCGATCGAGGGCGCGTTCGTTTTGTGAAATCGACTCTCCTGAGTTTCCACGCGCGGCCGCCTGCGCCTTCTGCATTTCGTCAGCCGTTTGATTTAGTTGCCGGCTCAACTCCTGCATTTGCGCATCGCGGCGTTCGCGTGAAAGACGTTCGAGCTCGCGTGCTGCTTTACGCGTCTCGTCGATCAGTTCCTGCTGTTGCCGCTGACTGCCACCGCCATTCGCAGCGCCTTGTTGCTGTCGCCGTCGTTGTTCTTCGAGTGCTTGCTGTTGCCGGCGCGCCAGTTCTTCCAGGAGGCGCTCGGCTTCACTCTTCTTTTGCTCGGCTTGTTGCTGTTGAGCACGCTGGACCGTCTCGTACTGATTCTTCATCTTGTCGAGTTCAAGCTCGAACAAGCCGGCCAGCTCCTGTTGCTCGCGTTCACCGCCGCTACCGCTACCGCTGCTTTGATTACCGAACGCGACTTGCACTTCGCGGAATATCGCATCCGCTGCGAGTAGTCGCTGCAATGCGCGTTGTTCTGGTGGCAGCGCGTCTTTCCCAGCCTCCTTACGCAGCGGTGGCGGTGCGCCTTCCATCTCTTTCGCAGCCTGGCGCAGGTGCTCGGCCATTTCTGCGACTTGCTTTTGTCCGTCAACATCGCCGAGTCGACGGCCCATACGATCTAGAAACTCAAGCGTGTCTGTCCTGAGTTTTTCCTGACCTGCCGCAACAGCTTCGTAACCGTCCTTACGTTCCTGATTGGTGTATTTGTCGCCTTCGCGAACGAGTTTATGCGTCGCTGCGATCAAATCCTTTTGGCGACGAGACAGAGCATTCTGGTCCTGATCGCCGCCCTGGCCCTGGCCACCTCCCTGCTGCGATTGCTTGTACTCCATTTCAAACGGCTTAACTTCGATGAAGTAGATGTCGCTGGTCGCTTCATTACTTGCATCTCGAGCTTTTGCGAAATAGGAGATGAAATCCCCGGGCTTGAGATTGTATTCCTCGAGAAAGAACGTGTAGGCGCCAGTGAGCGAGCGTGCGGAATCGCGCGTCAGTTGTTGCAAGTTGACAGTCTTTTCTTCGCCACCATTAACGGAGAAGTGCAGATCCATCGAAACAACGCCGTAATCGTCTTCCGCGCGCGCCTGTGTAAACACTTCTTCGAGATTTGTGGCCTTCTTGTCGCGACCAGGTTTGTCGAAAGAGATTACAGGCGGTTGATCGCCAAGCACCGAAACGTCGTACTCGTTAGAGCCGCGATAAGCCTCACCATCAACGCTGACAAGTTCGATGTAGTAGCTCGTGTCGCCGGACACACTTAACTGTCCGACAAAGTCCGAGCCTTGCAAATGCATATCTGTCTTCTTGCCGTCGGGAAAAACTATGCGCGCGGCGCGCACTTTGCCGGTCAACTTAGCTGTGATGGTGGCAACCGTTCCTTTGAGCGCAGCGATGTCGCCGCCATCTTCAACGGTCTTAGTCGGCAAATTGGTGAAGGCAGGGAAGTTGAGTGTCAGATCGAGCTGTTTTACGAAAGGCAGATCGACAACGTTGAGTTTGTAAACGTCGGAGCGGACATTATTTGACTCGACGAAGTATTCCATCGAGTCCTGGATATTGAAGATCGAAAAGCGAAAATCAGTCTTCGCCTTAGCGGGTTCCATTACCTGTCCCTGAAAGTCGTCTTTGGAACCGATCGGCCGCGCGAAGATCGTTACCTGTTGCGAGTCGAAGTTGACGAGTGTCGCGATGATGTCCTGATCTGAGCCTTTGGGCACGCGCGCTGTTCCCGGTTTCACCTTGATGCTCATCGCATTTGGTGAGGCCGCGAGCGTCGTTGGTGTAACCAGTTGTGCGACACCTTGCGAAATCTCTTTTGGTCCCCACTTAAGAACAGCGGCGAATACGAGGAGGCTCGTGAGCGCAGCCCCACCGTACAGCAGCAGGCGCGAACGCCGAATTACGTTTCCGATGTCGAGCATCGCGGAAAGACTATTCGCGTCCTGACAGAGACGACTCACGATCGCCGGCGAGATGTGTGATTGATTGTTGTTTGAATATTCAACTGCGGTGACAAGACGATCTTCGGCGCCGGGAGAGTGTTCTTCGATCAGACGTGCGAGACGTGCATCGCTGATACGTTTCAACAGTGGACGCAGGAGGGCGAAATAGATCGTGGCGAGTACCATCAGCAACGCGCTGATGCGCAGAGTGAGCAAAGCACCGCCGTTGTAGCGATAGCGATGTGCGACCCAGCCCGTCAGCAACAAAAGAACGGCGACAACCGCGACGGTGATCGCGACTCCACGCAGCGAAAGCAGAAGTTGCCTTCGCGAACGTGCTCGACGTAGGAGATCCTTTAATAAGTTGGTTTCAGGGCTCATATCAATCCCCCTTACCCAATCATCTTAACCATCTTTGTTCGTCGCGCCAGGAACGACTCTGCCAATAGTAACAACAACGCGACCAGCAACAACGACCACCAAACTCTCTGCCGGCTCTCGACTTCTTCATTGCTCGCGTTACGATTCGCTTCACTGCCTTCAGCAGTACCCGCGCCGCCCGTCACGCCCGCAATGAACTCACCAAGATTTAGCTTCGTGAAATCGCCCTCGGCGCCATCGATGTTTACAGCGGCGAACCCTGGGGCACCGTTGTAACGCAATCTATAGAATCCGGGCTCGCGTGCTGTGACCAACAGGTCTCCATCAGGTGTGAGTCGCGTCTCCGAAAGCCTCGCGCCGCTCGGTGTGTCAACTGCAGGTGGTGCGGCCTCCTTTTGCTTACCGACTGTAAACGTTTCGCCTAGACTGCTCCACGCATTTTCTTCACTCGTCCCCGCATACCGCACCATCTGATGAATAAACGGCAGGTAGAGCGGTGTGAGCGGCAGATCGTTCCAGCTTGGACCTAACGATGACGTGAACAACAGCACACGACCCTTGCCGGTCGATGCTTCAACAAGTGCCGGGCTGCCATCCTCGAATCGGGCCAGGACCGCGGCGTTTGCGCGGGGCTCGGAACGGAAGTAGCCAATCACATTTGCCGATGCAAGTCTTCCACTCTCCTGAAATACCTCGAAGATTGGATGATCGAACTTCACTTCCGTAATCGCAACGCTTTCGCCCGCTTTGGTCTGTACCGCCTCACGCAAGACGGCGGGCAAAACTGTTTGCAGAGAAGCATTGAGAGTGTCCGCCTGTGTTTTTGGACCAGTTGATACGATTACCTGCCCACCAGCATTCACAAACCTCACGAGCGTATCGGCGAGAGCAGAAGAGATCGGTCCGGCATCGTTCAAAACCATCAGCTTGTAGTCGGAAACACTGGCCGGATCGACCGAGCCGGCACTTTTAAGTGTGAATGCGAAAGGTAGAGTCTCGTCGGCACTGAGCGCGCTTTGCAGGTGCAGACTATCGCTGCGGCCGCGCGAAGCACCTTCTATGATCAGCGCCTTCGCTGGGGTTTCTCGTCGCAAGGTGAAGTAGAAGCGATTGTCTGGCGCGAAGTCTCCCGTCCCGATGTCAATCGTGCAGCGATTTGCACCTTCGTTCAGGTTAAAACCCGTAAACTCCACCACACGCGAGTCGCGACTATTGAGACTGATATCGCGCTTCTCGACGGTTTGCTCATTTATCTGAAAGTCGACCTGTATGTGGTCTTTCGGCGTATCGCCGAAGTTGCTGACATGGACCACGACGTTGTCGAGATATTTTTGTCCGAAGACCACGCCACGCGCCTCAACGTTCGTGATGGCGATGTTTGGTGGCGGATTGTTCCCGCCGACATCGAGAGTCGTGAGTTGGGTGTTGTTTGAGAGTTTGAAAGTCGCACTGGCCTGGGTCCAGCCCGGCATTTGAAAATCCGAGATCATGACGATTCGTTTTGGACCGGTGGTTTCGACTTCACTCAATAAAGACTCTGCGCCACGTAATGCCTGTTCGTAATCCGTTCCATCCCATCCGGCCGTTAGACTCATGATGCCTGACCGCACCCGGTTCTTCTCAGCGAGGAAACGGTTAAGGACCGTGTAGCGCTTATCGAAACTCATCAGAGCGACCTGTTCATCGTTGCGCGCGTCGTCGAGGGCTGATTCGGCGCGCCGTTGTGCTTCAGCAAACAATCCTTCACGGCGCATGCTCAGCGAGTTGTCGATCAAGATGACAGTTGCGCCAGCGGCGCTGTTGTCTTTCGCGGCGCTACCCCCGCTGAAGAACGGGCGAGTAAACGCAATCACGATCAGAAGGATTGCGAGACAGCGCAACAGCATCAACAGTATGTTGTGTAAGGTGCGGCGACGAATGGTGCGCTGTGGTACCTGTCGAACAAAGACAAGCGCGGGGAACTGCACGCGTCGCGCACGTGTCCGACGCACCAGATGCACGAGAATGGGCGCCGCGAGCGCCGCGACGCCGAGGAAAAATAGTGGCGTCAGGAACGACATAAAAGAAATATAGGTCCAATAGGTCCTAATAGGACCTATTTCTTACTTGCCTGAACGACGTGACAAGAACGAAAACAGCGCAAAATCCAAAGGCTGTTTGGTTGTCAGCAACTCAAAATCCACATTGTTCGTCGACGCGCAACGTCGCATGTCTTCGACGTGCTTGCGCATTCGCTCGCGATAACCACTCATCACCACGTCAGGAAGAACGGGCATCTGCTCCTGTGTTTCTGCGTCTTCGAGCAGCAGCACCGGATCTTTGAAATCAAAGTCCAGCTCGTTTTGATCGAGTACCTGAAACGCGACCAGGTCGTGACCTTTGAAACGTAGATGCTGAAACGACTCCTGAAGACGATCGGCTTGATCGTAGAAGTCGGAAATAATCACGACGATACCACGACGCGTCAGTATCTCTGCCAGTTGATGAAGCGATGCAGCGAGATGAGTTTCGCCGCCAGCCTGTAGCATAGACAGATTCCCGAAGATCGTGCGCATGTGTCCAGTACGATTACGCGCGGGCACGTGCGTGTGCACCTTCTCTGCAAAAGCGACGAGGCCGACCGCGTCCTGCTGGCGATTTAGAAGATAGGCCAGCGACGCCGCCAGAAACTGCGCGTACTGCAGCTTGGTGACCGAACTCGCGTGGGCATAATCCATCGATGCGCTGGTATCGATGAGCAGGTGACACTGCGTGTTCGTATCGGCGCGATACTTTTTGATGAAGTAGCGATCGGTACGACCAAGCAGACGCCAATCGAGATACCGCAGATCGTCGCCGGGATTGTACTGCCGGTATTCGGTGAACTCAGTCGAGAATCCGGTGTATGGTGAGCGATGCAAGCCCGACATGAAGCCTTCGACAACTGCGCGTGCGAGCAGCTCGAGCGAACCGATGCGTCCGAGCAACTCGGGATCGAGAAATCGTGCTGGTGTCGTGGCTGGTTGCATGTGTTTGAAATTAATAGGTCCTATAAGTCGTATAGGTCCTATAAACCACTCTTCGGTTCAGGCACCGTCTCGATTAATCTTTTGATCACCTGATCCGAATCAACCTTCTCCGCTTCCGCCTGGAAATTCAACAACACACGGTGTCTGAGTACCGCAGGCGCGACGGCACGCACGTCTTCACAAGAGACGTTATATCGACCGCGCAGTATCGCGCGCGCTTTGCCGCCAAATATCAGAAACTGTGAGGCACGCAACGACGCGCCCCACGTCACCCACTTGTTCACAAAGTCAGGCGCCGGCGCCGTCCCTGGTCGACTCGCATTCACCAACCGCACTGCATAGCGGGCAACGGTGTCGGATGCGGGTACCTGTCTGACGAGTCTCTGAAACGCAATGATCTCGTCTGCCGACATCAAACGCTGAAAATCGTAATTCTGAGGCGACGTCGTTTGCTTGACTACCTCGACCTCTTCTTCCTCAGGCAGGTACCCGATTTTCACATTGAACATGAAACGATCCAGCTGCGCTTCGGGCAGTGGATATGTTCCTTCCATCTCGATCGGATTCTGCGTTGCAAGCACATGGAATGGTCGCGGCAGATCGTAGCTGACACCCTGAACAGTCACACGACCTTCCTGCATCGCTTCGAGCAGCGCGGCCTGCGTTTTGGGCGGTGTGCGATTGATTTCGTCTGCCAGCACGATGTTGGCGAAGATTGGACCAGGGATGAACTGCATTGCGCGATGGCCAGTGGCACGATCTTCCTCGATGATCTCAGTGCCGGTGATGTCCGCAGGCATTAAGTCGGGAGTGAACTGAATCCGCTTAAACGTGAGGTCAAGCACACTGGCGATAGTTCTTACGAGCAGAGTTTTTGCGAGACCGGGAACACCCGTGATGATCGAATGGCCACCGACAAAGAGCGCGAGCAGGACCTGCTCGACCACCTCATCCTGACCGATGATGGCCTTCCTGATTTCGCGCAGCAGACGCTCGCGCGCGGTGCCGAGTTTGTCGAGCAGTTGCTCGTCGGAAATAGTTAACTGTTCAACCGCCATGTGCTGATGATCCTTTGAGCTTTGTGCTTAGTACTTTGTTCTTTGTAGAAGGTCCTAAGTACAAAGTACCAAGTACAAAGAACAAAGTGCGAACGAATCACTGTCCTACTATTCTCAACAACAATTCCTGAGCTTTCTCGAAACGCGGCGCAGCTTCGAGAGCGCGCAGCACTGAGCGCTTTGCTTCCGGCTGGCGGCCGAGGGCGTGATAGGCCGCGGCTACATTGTAGTTTGCTTCCGCCACGTTAGGCGGCGCCAGTGCAAGTGCTACCTGAAATTCCATCAACGCCTTCGCATAATCTTTTAGTTCGACACTCAATTCACCGGCCTGCGTGTGTAGTTTGTAGTCAAACGGATTGATGTAGAAACTGGCCTGCAACGCATCGAGCGCCTGCTGTCGCTCGCCGAGTGCGAGACGCAGACGCGCGATGGTTTTCAGAGCCTCGAGATTGTTCTCGTCGGTCTTTACCAAACCTTCTAAAACTTTAGCGGCCTGGCTGCGGTCGCCTTTTTGTTCGAGGAGTTTGGCCAGCGCCTCGAAGGGAGTGCCGGCGCCGCTTGCATACGGAAAGAGCTCAAGTGCGCGAATGTAATGAGCAACCGCTCCCTCAGTGTCACCATCTGCTGCCAACAGCTCAGCGGCACGAATGCGCAGTGCAAACGTATCCTGAGTGGCAAGCATCTTCAGCACTTCTTCTTTCGAAAGTGATGCAGCGATGTTGTTTTGTGTGGCTAAAGCCTGCTGCAATGGTCTAACTTTAGCTTCGATATACGCGGCGAACTCACGATCGAAATCAGCTTCGGTAAGTTTCAGAACCTGTTGCAGCACTTCCGGTGTGCGCGCTTTCTCGCGATAGAGCGCGAGCATGCGGAGTATCGCATCAAAGCCATACTTCTCAACTATGAACTCACAAACCTGTGACGCCTGAAAATAGGCAATCGGAACATCCTGTGGACTCTTCGGCCGCTGAAAACCAGCATCGAGATCCGCCATCCTGAACCAGCGCTTCTCCATGAATGCGCGCACAAAAAGCGGGTTCCAATCGTCGCCCCAGCCCGGGCGCGCTCGTCGTTCTTCGTAAACGGAAAGGCCTTCCGAGAACCAGCGCGGAATGCGATAGTCAGTCATCTGCAACGTGATGACGTGAGTGTATTCATGCCAGAGCGTACTGCCCCAGTTGAACTCGCCTGCCTCCCGCGCGGACGGCGAATCCTGCGCAACGACGAATCCAAAACAAACTCCGAGCGCACCTAGACCGGGAATACCAAGCGTGCGCACGGCGAAGTCTTCGTGATTCTGAAAGATCTCGATGATGACCGGGCCCTTGGGCGTGAAACGATATTTCGACGTCAGCTTGGCAGCGGCTTCTTCGAGAAGCTTCGCAGCGTAGGGCGCGAGCACGTCGCTTTCCTGCACCGATGCTTTAATAATGAAGGCGCCCGTTTTCGTCTCCTTAAACCGACGCATCGAGTCGAGCAGATCGAGTGTATTCTTGGCCCAGACGTTGAACGGATCGCCCTTAAAAGCTTTCTCAACCGCTTCACGACCCGGTTCCATCTGTCCCAACCGCAGCAAAGACATTCCCAGATTGAGATGTGCGTCCCACAAACGTGGGGCGATCTCAGTTGCGCGTCGTGCAAACTGAACAGCTTGCTCGGTGCGTCGGGTGATCGTGGCGTAATGAGAGAGCGTGTTGTAAACACCGCCGTACTTTGGACCAATGGCGAGTGTGGCGGCTACTTCGGGTTCAAAGTCCTTATCCTGCAAGTACAACATCGCCGCCCGAAGCGAGTGCGCTTCGACTGAATGCGGATTGATCTTGAGTGCCTTCTCGATATCGGTTGAAGCGTCGTCGAGCCGGCTCGCTTCGAGGGCCATCGCGGCCTTCAGCGCGAGCGCTTCGACCAGGTTCGGATTGATCGAGAGCGCCTTGGCAAGTGCTGCCGATGTTTCGGCATCGCCATCGAGTCGTTTGTTACGTGCGAGATCGAGAAAGGCGCGGGCGCTGTTTGGATTTATCTTGAAGCCATCGTCGAAGAAGAGTGCGGCGTCGCCGTAGGCGTATTTTTCCGTAAACAACTCACCGGCGCCGAGCTGTGCTTCGAGATAATCGGAGTCTGCTTCGATTGCCGAACGATACATGTCGTTGGCGTCCTGGTATCGTTCGAGATGGGCCAGCGCGCGGGCGATCAGTGTCAGTTCGCGAGCAGTGTCGGGATCGTTATCGGTGTAGTGTTTGACGAACGATTCGTAGATGGGCCGGGCGCGATCTTCCTGGCCGGTTAGGTCGAGTATCTCGGCGCGACGCAAATCGCTCTCGAGTTTGTCGGCGATTGCGTCGGCCTTTGCTGAGTCGGCGGCGGCGTGCTCAAACTCGGTGATGGCTTCGGTATATCGACCGGTGATAGCCAGCGTTTCGGCGAGTTCGTGACGGACTGAGCCGGTGTCAGGTGTTTTCTGGAGAAAGCGTTTCGCGGTTGCCTCGGCTTCCGCATAGCGACCAGTTTCGATGTAGACCCGCAGCAGCGCCTGTTGGGCGACTGCGTCGTTAGGGTTGGAAACGAGTCTGGCGCTGAGCAATTTGAAGGCGTTGTCGTAGTCGCCTTTCTTAAGTTCAGCGAGACCGCGGGGTTCAGTGGCTTGAGAAAATGCAAGCAGCGCAAAAACAAAAACCATTACTCCCGCAACGACGCAACGGCGCAACGAAAGAGTTGCCTCGAAAGTTAAATAAGCGTTGCGCCGTGGCGCCGTTGCGTGAGTAATCTTCTTCATGATCCCGCTTGCTTAATCGACCGATTCACTTTTGCCAGTTCAATAAACAATCGCTCGAGCGTTGCCTCGTACTCGGCCTCGGGCATGTTGCCTTTGCGAGCGATCAGTTGTTCGATCTCGCCTTCCAGTCGCGACCGCTCTTTTAGTAGTCGTCCTGTAGCTGCCGTGGATGCGGCCTCATCAACGCTCAACGAGTCGAGATACGTCGCGCGTGCCAGCAGTCCCTCTCCGGCTTCCACCTTTTCATGTCCCACTCCGTCGCCGTTGTCGTCGAGCAGCGCATGCTCGGTGGCGAGGCGGCCCGCTCGTTTATAGAAATCGCCGGTCAGCCGATTCGCGTAGACAAATGCTTCCAGCACGGAGGTGTGTCCATCCTGATCTGTATCAGCGTCACTAGCCTGCAACGCGGAGATGAAGAAGCCGGTGAACCTCGTCGCATTCGTCTCCTGCCCGTTGCGCGTTGCGGTGACAACGATGCGACCTTTAGTTGCAAGACTCTTGATAAACTCACCGCTGGCACTCGACATATTGAAAACAACCACACGACGCGTAGGCAGCGACGACAGCAACGCGTTGTATTCAGATGCCGAGAGATCTGGTCCAACCAGATTAAACTTCGACTCCTTTCCATCAAACGAACCGTGTCCGATCAGGAATAGAAACAGGACGTTGTTGGCGTCCAATTGAGTCTTCAGTGCCCCCAAAACGCGTTTCACCTCATCCGCTGTGGCAGGCGGCACAGTGATGTGTTTAGCGTCGAACCCGTAACGATCCGACAACAGCGAACTCAATTGCCCCGTCCACTCCTCAAACTGTTTTGTGTAAGTAGCCTCTCCACCTGGGCCACTAATAATGACAGCGTACTTATTCGGATCAACCTGCACCGTTCGCTTCGTTTGCGCACACGTCACACTAACCGCCAATGCGATCAAGCTCCCTAAAACCCAAATCCGTGCTTTTGACCCGCGCAAATCCGTGTTACGCCAATCCTTCGCGCTTCCGGAGAAACCACTCCGCACTCAACAACCCAATAATCAGCAAAAAGTTCACCGGCATATCCCAAAGATCTTTAGTAACACGCTCCGAATACGGCGTTTGACGATAAATCAAATCGTCGAGCAACGACTGCGCTTCGGCCGGCGTGTAATACTTCCCACCTGTCTCAGCCGAGATGCGTTTCAAGAGTTCGCTGTTTTGCGCGGCGCTGTAGTATTCGCGATTCAGGTCGCTGACCAGCATGTTTGACTTTGCGCTCAGAGCGCCGAGCGTCGCGCTGTTACCAATCAATTCGATCCGGTGTTGGCCCAGCTCATCCGCCTTGAATTCTCCCGCGTACGTGTTCACTGAGTTCAGCGTCGTAAACTTCAGCGGCACGTCCACAACCAATCCTGACGGCTTAGTCACGCGCGCTGTCGCATGCGCATCAGCGACGGGGCTGAATTTTTTGTCACGAATGTCGGCGACTATCGGCACGTTATCGTCCAGTGCATAGACTTCCTTCTCCGTGCCGATCTCAACCTGTTCCGGCGTGCCACTGACCAGGTATCGCAACATCTGTCGCCAGAAGGTTTCATGCGCATTGTTTTTCGAATCAAGTTTCATGCGCCAGCGCCAGGTGTCCGCCGCTGTCAGCGTCAACGTTTGTCCGCGACCGTACCGTTGTTGGACCAGCAATGGCGCGACTTGCGCCGAACCTTCAACTCGTCGCGCTTCAAGCAAGACCGAAGCTCCGGGCTTAACATTTGTCAGTACTTCCGACACGGAGATGGGCGGCAATTCGTTCCACGTTTTTTGATTTGCAGCCCTGTCTTCATTCAAGCGCGTGATGGGATGCGTCTGGCCAGCGCCGGTGAGCACGGGTTTGTATACGGGTGCGAATGAGTTCGCATCGTCAACTGGTCCACCCGTAAGTGAAACCGGCAGCAGATCGTCGATGATCGTTCCTTTATACTTGCCGCCATCAAACGCCAGTCGACCTCCGAGCGCCAGCAAGCCGCCCCCACGTCTCGAGACAAAAGCTTCGATACTGCGCAGTTCATCAGCAGTGAAGAAGCCCGCTTCGACACTGCCAATAATCAAACCCTGATACGAAAACAGTTCCTCTTCAGTCTTGGGAAAACCAGTCACCAACTCATTCTGGTTGCCGATGCCTTGTCGATAAAACTTGTTCTCACCAGTGCGTTGCAGTGAAACGAGAGTGACGTTCTTCTCGTTTGGCTGGATCGACTCGCGAATCTTGCCGAGTTCCCAACGCGGTTCGCCCTCGACGTGCAAAATCCGCAAGGGTCCTTCGATCACTTCCACGAGCGAGTCCTGTTTGTTGTTGTCAACGGTTAACTCGCCGTCGAGTGGTGTGACTTCAACGGTGTAACGATGAACACCTGGCGTGGTCGGTGTGATCTCGAGATTGATTGCCTGGGTATCGTTGCCGCGCAGGTTGAATTCCTCAGTCTTAACTGCGCGACCATCTTCACGTACGCTCAGCAACACCTTCGTCGCGCTGTAACCACTTAGACCAACAATCGTCTCTATATTCAACCGTGAACCAACCAGAACTCTGCGTGGCATGTTCACACGAGTCAGTTCAGCGTCCATCGGTTTTGCAGTGTTGCCTACGCCAACTGTGAAAACCGCAATATCGCGGGCGCGCAGTTCTCTCAAAACCGCAGCAAGATCGCTGGGCACATTCGACGCACCATCGGTTGCAAGCACCACGGCGGAGAGCGGCATACCCGAAGAACGTTTGATGGTTTCATCTAATGCGCCGGCCAGATCGCTCGTTCGTCCCTCCGCGTAGAGATCGTTTCCGTCTTTCAGTCGTGAGAGTGTTCCAGAGAAGCCGTAAAGGTTTGTTTTGAACTTCTTCTCCAGACGATTAAGAAACGAATCCTGTCCGGTATTGGTGTTGAGTAGGGCCTGTTTGACGTTGTCGAGGCGAGTTGCGCCGTCAGGCACGTCGCGCAGTTTCATACTGACGGAATCGTCGATCACCATCGCGACGTAACTGCTGCGGGGAATCACTGAAGAGACGACCACAACCGGCCGCAACAACAAGGTGACCATCAACAGAAGTAAGGTCGCGCGCAGAGCGATCAGCGTGGCAGTCGTCTTCTTCGACAGACGAACACGCGGTCTTAAATAAATGAAATAAATGAAGACGCCGGCAAGAAGGAGAATCAGAACCAGTATGACGGCTCCCGGACGCACATCAAAACCGAAGCGGCCGTTAGTAAAAACGGCCTGCTCATGTCCGAACAGAAACCGTACTAGTTGGTTCATTTTTTGGTGAACGCCATTATACACGTCGCCCCGCGCGTGAGCCTCCGAAAGGCGAGCAGCCTGCAATGACGTTGGTGCTTAGTAGCCGTCAAATAGTTAGCGGTTGTTTGAGTAAATATTTTCGTCCCATGTTTATTTTTTCGGATCTTTAAGTGGGCGCCTCCGATTCACTTAACGATTAATTCATGTGCCGGTAACTTTCGTTTAGCACGTGGCGCGTACGGTATCGCGCAGATGCTCGTTCGGAGCATTCCCGCCAGAAATGCACAACAGCCCCGGTGGAGGCCTGGTCCGCCGGGGCTTTCCCCATGAAAGAGGTGATAAACTCCGACGCCAATGAACCCCAGACACAGCACTTACACGCTACTCCCATTTTTGTTAACAAGCTGTTTACTCTTCGGATCCTTTGGAGGCGTATCGTCTTCAGCTGGCCCGGATGAACCTGCAAGTGAAGGACGAATAATCACTCCGGCAGGTTCCCTCGTACCGGATCTGACGACGCGACAACCGGCGGTTGGTGCGTTGCCGGTGGACTTCGTTCGCAGTCCTGACAAGTTAGGACCCGGAACAGAAGGTCGCCTCTTGATCGCCGTGAACAGCGGTTATGGCGTCCAGTTCAACGCGGCAGCAAATCGTGGTCAGCAGTCGCTTGCCGTCATCGATTTGAACGCAAAGCCGGCGGCGGTCATTCAAAACGTTTACTTTCCCTCGCCGCAGAGTGCGAACGTGGGCGTGGTGTTTTCACCCAGGCCTCAGGACGATGGGTCTTACGCGCTATACGTGTCCGGCGGATTCGAAAACAAGATCTGGATCTTCAGCTTTCATCCTGATAGCCAGACTCCCATCACGCCGGCGTCGCCTGGTCCAAACACAAACATCGAAGCTCCTTTTATTGATGTGACCGGTTTTGCTTTTGCTGCAAACTCCCCGCGATACAACAGCGATCGCGCGCCGGTTTATCCGACCGGTCTCGCGATCAGTCCAGACGGCAACACACTGTTTGTGGCTAACAATCTCGGCGACAGCTTGGGAATCGTCGAAGACTTGCGCGGGGCGCGAAAACTCACGCGCGTCGATCTACGTTCGGATCCTGATGGGGAAGGGTTTGTATATCCGTATGGCGTCGCAGTCGTGCCAGACTCGAATGGCGCCGGCAAAGCTTATGTCTCTTGCTGGAACGACAACTCAGTTGCAGTCGTCAGACGCGGACAACCCGTCTCACATTTCGCAGTAGGTCGACATCCGACTGTGATGCTTCTGAATCCGGCGCGCACACGTCTTTATGTTGCGAATTCAAACGACGACAGCGTTTCGGTCGTCGACACAAAGACGGACAAAGAGATTGAACGGATCAGCGTGCGCCTGTCGGAAGGCGTTCCGCCTGGCAACAGTCCGGAAGGATTGGCGCTGCATGATGATGATCTGTACGTTGCTAACGCGCACAGCAATTCGGTTGCGGTTGTTGAACTATCACGCAAAGCGCAAGGCGAAGGTTCCGGCGAAGAACGAAGCAAGGTGCGCGGATTCATTCCGACAGGTCAGTATCCATCGGCAGTCGCAGTTGTCGGACAAACACTCTTCGTCGGCAACGGCAAGGGCACTGGCGTTCAGAATTCGTCGATGATTGTCGACAACTCAGGTCGCGTTCCCAACGCGCCGAACGAGCGCTTTCCCGCGGGAAGCGGTCGAGCTGGTGGACAGGGCGGACAATACAGCGCCGCGATCGTTGTCGGAAACATCAGCGCCGTAAATGTTCCTGACGATCCGGCGCTGGTTCGTTATACGCAACAAGTGATGCGAAACAACGGTTTGCTCGGTCCACGTCAAACAAGTCTCTTTCGCAGTCGTTCGCCAATCAAGCATGTAATTTACGTGATCAAGGAGAATCGCACGTACGATCAGATCTTTGGCGATGTTGAAAAGTCAGGCGATGGCAGGAAGGCTGATGGCGACGCGTCACTCGCGATCTTTGGCGCGGGCGGTGCTGCCGCTCGACCGAACGGAGAACGCCAGGACATCACGCCAAATCATCGCGCCCTCGCGCTTCGCTTTGGATTGTTTGATCGCTTCTTTGTGAACTCCGAAGCGAGTCCTGACGGTCACAACTGGTCCACTGCGGCATTCTCAACTGATTACGTCGATAAAGCGTTTCGCTGGAATTACAGCCGTCGTGGGCGCACTTACGATTTTGAAGGGTTCAACCGCTTGCCAAATTACGAGCCGGTGCGTGGCGCGCCGTCGCTGTTTGGACCATCTGCAACCAGCCAGGATGTCGTCAATTTCATGCAACGGTTCGTTCCTTATTTGAGCGGCGCTCGTGATGTTGCCGAACCGGAGACCCTCTATCTCTGGGACGCGGCAGCGCGCGCCAGATTGACGTATCAAAACCACGGCGAATTTATCGCGACGCTCTCGGAGGCGGACGTTAATGCCATCCGAACCAATCGCGCAAAAACTTATCCCGACCTGACGCCGACGATCCAGGCCTTTTCCACTAAGAAATCCCTGGAAGGTCGTTTCAATCGGAACTATCGCAACTTTGACATGGACACGCCTGACTCGATGACGGTCGAATCCTATCGCGCCGCGCGTGAGAGTAACGGCAGTGTCAGTCCGCTGATTAACGATGCTCACGTCGATTCGCAGTTCCGCGGTAATTCCCGCCTTGGTATTTGGCTGGACGAGTTTCAAAAGATCGCAAAAGAGCGTTCTCAAGGCTTAAGCGATCGTTTGCCAAATCTTTCGATAATGCGGCTGCCGAATGATCACACCGATGGCATCGCGGCGCGCAAACCAACACCGCAGTTTTATGTGGCCGACAACGACTATGCCCTCGGTCTGCTGGTCGAAGCTGTCTCTAACAGTCCTTATTGGAAGGACACGGCGGTCGTCGTGGTTGAAGACGACGCGCAGGATGGACCAGATCACATTGATGCCCATCGATCGGTGGCGTTAGTGATCAGCGCTTACAATCGACCGGGCGCTCTGATTCATGAGTTTCATAACACGGTGAGTCTGATTCGAACAATCGAGTTGTTGTTGGGAATTGAGCCGATGAACCAGCTCGACGCGACTGCGTCGCCAATCGATATCTTTCGTGCCGAACCGGATCTCAAACCTTATAAAACTCTGCTTCCAAAGGTCGCTTTGGATAATCTGCTAACACCACCGGCCCGCGACGCGGCCACTGCTTATTGGATGCAACGCACCGGAGAACAGGATCTCGCGCACGCCGATATGGCGGATCCTGAAGTGCTGAACCGCATCATCTGGTTTTCAGTCAAAGGCAATGCGCCAATGCCCGAGATCAAACGTCTGCCGGTATTTGATGCGATGCGACTGGGGTTACAAGAAGAGCGCGAAGAGATTGCGGAAGAACCTGCCGCAAAGAAGCAGAAAAAGAGAATAGATTTGGATGAGGACTGATATGGCATACCCCCTACTGGGAGAAAAGAGTTATGTGCTCGAAATACCATTTCCTTTCGCAAGACGAACTAAGCGTTCCGTACTGGCACGTAGAGCTCATTGAAGAACGATTGGCTGACTTCGAGAAAAACGGTATGAAAGGAATACCATGGGAGGATGTTGAGAAAGAGTTATTCGATTTGTTAAACGACGACTGAATCCTCATTACTAGCAAAATGAAAGATCGCATCTTCTAAAGGAGATCGATTCATACGCCGAAGGCGTTGGCTAATTGCAGCCCAGGGTTGGAGCGAAGCGACAACCCTGGGGACATTTTAAGCCTCTCTTGAAACCCTGAAAGGGTTCGTTCCGCGACGAACCCTTTCAGGGTTTAATGTTTTTCTACTATGCTTCCCAGGGTTCTCGCTACGCTCGAACCCTGGGCTGCAATTAGCCAACGCCTTCGGCGTAATTTCATGTAGGCGCAACGACGTCTGACTTCTAATCAATTGCTTCAGGACCGAATGAACAACAAAACCTTTCTTAAGCAAGCGCGGACCTATTCAGAACCCTATCGCATCACGAAGGGCGCAAAGTTTCGGCTTAAGGATATCGATCCGGCGGATACGCTGGACTTTGACGCCGATGAGAAGCCCGAGGCGGAAGCGGCGCTCAAGGCCGCGGTAGAGTTGTTGAGGAATTTACAAGACAAGCTCTACGCTCAGGATCGCTGGGCCATATTGATCATTTTTCAGGCCATGGATGCCGCGGGTAAAGACGGTGCCATCAAACACGTAATGTCCGGCGTGAATCCACAAGGCTGCGAAGTCTCGTCGTTCAAAGCTCCATCAAGCGAAGAGTTGGACCACGACTTCCTCTGGCGCTGCGCGAAGCGCCTGCCCGAACGCGGACGTATCGGCATCTTCAATCGTAGTTATTACGAAGAAACGCTCGTCGTCCGTGTCCATGAAAACTTTCTCGCCGGCCAAAAACTACCAACCAAAGTAAAACCAAAAGAACTCTGGCAACAGCGTTTTGAGGACATCTGCAACTTCGAGCGTTACCTGACCAGGAACGGTATTGTGATTCTGAAGTTCTTTCTGCACGTCTCAAAGAAAGAACAAAAGGAACGCTTTCTCGCGCGTATCGAAGATCCGGGAAAGAACTGGAAATTTTCACTCAAGGACGTTAACGAACGCGAGCATTGGGACGAGTATATGAAAGCGTATGAAGAGACGATCAGGCACACGGCATCGAAGTATGCTCCGTGGTACGTTGTGCCGGCGGATCACAAGTGGTTCACGCGCCTGGTAGTCGCTTCGGCCATCGTCCAAACATTGAATGGACTCGATCTCGAGTATCCATCGTTGAGCAAAGAAGAACTCAAAGAACTCGACAACGCAAAGAACGCACTCCTCGCCTCAGAGTAGTTGAGTGCCCTTTAAAATCTCGGAACGTACTGTAGGGGCGGCCCTCCGTGGCCGCCCGTGGTTTTGATAAAAACTCCCGACCGAAGACGCGCCCGCGTCTTGAACCGCGTCCGTACCTTAAACTTTTTTCCAAGCCACGGGCGGCCACGGAGGCCGCCCCTACAGTACGTTCCGAGAGATTTGTTTTCCTCAGCGTGCGTCGAAGACCATCACGCGTTTGCGCGTGCTCATACCAAAGAGCAGTCCACTTACCGCACCTCCGGCAGTTCCGAACATCAACCCCACTGGAAACCAGATCTCGCTATCATCCCGATCCGGTGAATACTTGGCGTAGCCAATGGCACCGCCCACGCCTGCTCCAACGCCTGCGCCAATCAAAGCCCACTTTCCTTTTTGTGCTTTTCCCTCAAGCACATAAACCTGGCGCACGTCTGCTCGCGGGATACCGAACGGTTTACCATCGCGGTCGATCGTGAGCGTTGTTTCAGTCGCTTCGATCATTGAACCTTTAACTTCTTTACCGTTTTGCTGTTTGACGAGAATTTTCTGGTCGGTCCTGATTTGCTGAACCACGGTCCAATCGTTCGATGAAGCTTGTTGAGCGAAAGCCAGCGGTGCGTGGCTCGAGAATAGAAGTAAAACCAGTATTACGGGAAGCGTCCTGCGTTTCATAATGTTCTCCTTTTGACGGAGAACATTTGCAAGCATTGTTCCTGCTCGTTTTGACGATGAATTCTGGCGTGTAGCGCTTCTCTGGCGCAGGAATTTTAAGACAAGTGGCTACTGTTTCTCCGGTTTGGGCAGCAGTTTCTTAAACGCCGGCAGCTTTGCGAGGGCTTTCAGGTCCTTTTCATCATTCATCCACTCAGCTTGATCGGGATAAAGCTCAATCGCTTTTTCCAGCGCGGCCATTGCCTCGTTGATGCGGCCAAGACGTGCAAGAGCGCAAGCCCTCTCATACTGACTCTCACCATCCTCATCGTCGAGAGCGATGGCATGCTCGGCAGCTTTCAGCGCCGCGGTCCACCGCGACTGCTTTCGATAAAGCTGCGCCAGTCCGATGTGCGGTTCGTCCCAGTCTTTATCCAATTGCGCAGCAGTTTGCAGTAGCGGAAGCGCCGAAGGGTATTGTCCATTGTCTAAATGCATGCGACCGAGAGCCAGGTTGGCGGCCGCACTTTTCTTCATGCGCTCCGGTTCGCTGGCGGCGAACTTGATCGCATAACTCGACTCATCGGCCGAAACCAGAAACCTCATTACTCCGCCGAAAACATCTTCATCGCTGCCCACATTCTTGTCCGCAGCAACGAGTGTGGGTCCTGCTTCGGGAAGCCGATCCTGAAAGACAAGGAATGTCGCCAGATCCAAATATCCGCCCGGGTCGTTGGGATTGAGTTCGACGACTTTGCGATATGCTGCTTCCGCCTTCGCGAAATCATCAATGTTGTCGTAGGCACCGGCAAGCTCATGGAATCCGCGCGGATCGTACGGTTCGAGAAGTACGTATTTCTCGTACAATGCCAGAGCTTCTTTCTTCTCATTCTCATCTTCCGATGAGTCGAGATAAGAGGCGAGTCTGTAAACTGCGGGGGCAAAGTCTTCTTTGCTCAGTTCTCGCAGAAGTTTGGTGGCCTCATCTGCTTTCTCTTCCAAGTGCGACAACGCAAACGTTTTGAGGAGTCGCAAGCTGCGATCCGCCGGCTTTGCCTTTAGTGCTTCCTCTGCCACTGCCAAGGCTTTTGCAGGCTCGCTGCGAACCAACAGCAGCACACGCAGAAAGTCTGTCGGACGAATTGCAACTCTTTTTCCCGCACGAGCATTCTCGATGCTGGTTATTACGGGGCGAATGCTTTCAGCAACAGTGTGGAAGTCAGCATCGTTTTGACGTATTTCCGCGAGGTACCAGAGACCGTTTTGACGAACAAGACGCAGCTTTATCAGCATCTCGGATGCTGAAAGCAAGCAGGTCGCTTCGGCAACATCTCCTTTCTCTTCGAGATGTATCAGATGCATCGTGTTCTTTTCACTGCGGAGCTTGCTGTACTCAATAATGGCGATCACCACGGTGCGGTATGCCGACCACATTTGATTGCGTTCGGCCTCAGTCATCTTTGCCCATGCGCCCGCGCCCATGAACTCATCGGTTAGAGTTGCAATCTCCACCACTGCTTCGATCTCAGACTTGTTGCCCGACGGAATAGCTTTCAGCAGGTGTTGAGCCAGAGCTTTGGAGCTTTTCTGAAAATCTTCGACAGGCCTTCGCGCCTCGATCACTTCGAGTTCGAGCAGGTTCAACGCTGCCGAAGTAACTAAACCGCCCGAAGTGTCACGAATGTGAGTAGCATCAACAAAGTGTGTTCCCCACGTTGGGTCGAGCTCGATCCAACGGCCAGCCCAGACTTCGACCCACGCATGTCCGCCAAACGAATCGCCGCCGTAAGCCAGCCCGGAGACCATGCGCGCCGGCAGGCCCAGCGATCGCGCCATCGCCACAAAGAGCGCGCTAAATTCCGAGCAATCTGCTTCGCGAGAGGCGAGAGTTTGCGCCGCGTCAGCATGGGCTATCGATTTCCATTCGAGATTCTGGTGCGTCCAATCAGCCAGTTTTTGCGCGACGCTCCAGGCGTCGCGATCGTCGCCGGCAATTTCGCCTGCTTGTTTTTTTACCTGTTCATCGTTAGCCGGGAATTCCGCTGTGGCTTTGAGATCCGCCGCAAACCCCGGCTCTTTAACCGGTAATTGCACCGCTTTTTCCGTTCCCGCTCGTCGTGCCGCAACAGTCAGGACCAACTCCTGTGGCGACTTCTGTTCGACAGTTTGAGCGGCGGTCTTGATGTCGTCCTTGATATTCTCGATGGGACCAGATGTTTTTGCTTTCACCCGCAGTACGAGATTGCTCAAACGGTTCTGATCGATGATCGGTGCACCGGTCGGCTCGACCGCGGCGAGAGTGATGTTTGCTCCTTTGGTCAGAGCCGAAAAATCTGAGAAGGAATAGCGTCCTTCGCGATCCATCGCCACTGACGACCGGCCCTCAACGCTTCCGCGTGTTGCAGTGGCAAAGAAGTTTTGACTGTGAAAGGCTCTGGCGATCGAAAAGATTGCGTTTGCTACCTGACCTTGAAGTCCTTCGACCGGCGTTTTACTCGCGGACGCAACTGCTGCTTCGAGGTTATAGCCACCAAACGCTACGATTCCGCCCGGAACCTTCCCTACTGCTCTCGAATAATCCCGTGTAGCCGCCAAGTTGCTCTTGCCGTCAAACGCGGTCAGGCCCTTTTGACTATTGGAGAGGATCAGAAAGCCATTTCGTGCTGCAAAAAAGTATGAGTCTGTACCGTTCTTAACCTCCGCGAATTCTTTAACTGGTCCAATACCGTTGAATAGCTTTCCGGCATTCAAGGCGTCGGCGAGCTTACCGGTCCTCAACTTGCAGAATGTGGCCCACGTGCCTCCGAGAGTGAACTCTTCAAAATCAGGGAGCTCGAGTATTGCTGCGCCACATTCAGGACCCAGCTCAGGCAACACTTCACGCTGGAAATCGATTGCCCATACCTTCGACGTAGTTTGCGAGGTTTCGAGAAAGAACGTTCCGAAACTCTTGGACGACGCAGAAGCCAGATCGACCTTCATCAGGTAGTAAGCGATGGTTGAGGCGGGAAGGAGCTCGCGAGGCGCGGTTAAATCCTTCGGATGGAAAGGCAGCAGATGCTTCGACCAATCACTCTCTTCGAAGACGAGTTGGTGCGTGTTCTCCCAGGTTGAGTTGCCGATGTTGAGCGCACCGCTTTCGTTGATCGGGTAGTTGAAATCTTTAGTCGTTGCGGCAGCGTCGGCCATGATCGCCTTGAGATCGCTGAAATACACAATATCGCCGCGCCGCTCCACTGTTTTGCGAAACTCAGTGTTGTCTGCAAGCGTTTGATGATCACTTTGGCGATCACTCTGGTTGGCATTGGTTACCAGTTCGCGAATCGTCGCCAAATCAGACGTAATGACGACGTAGTCGCCTACATAAACAAGATGAGTGACGGACGTTTCCATCTGCCAGTCAAAGGTGATCCGGCGATGCTCGAACGTTTTGATATTGAGACCGTTCCACTCCTTATTACTGGTGAGCGAGTAAGTCTGCAAGGGCTCACGCTTTGGTTTGGATGGGTCTTGCGCGATGACTGCCTGCGCAACTAACGGCAGGAATGCAGGCAAAGCCGCGATGCCACGTGTGCCAATTGCGATGTAGTCCGTCAGATTGGTGAAGCTTCCACGTGCTTCGTGGAATTGATCGACGAGGCGTTCGAACCTGGCTCGATCTTTAACTCGTAACACGATCGCTCGACGTTGCGCTGCGCCGGTGCTTTCGAGGGCTTTGTCGGCGGTCCATGAACCGAACGCGATTGGCGCATTAAGATTGATGCCTGTGTACTCCGTCAGCCTTTCCGCCTCGGCCGGAGCACTCCACTGCTGCCCGATTTTCTGCCGTACATTATTGAGAATGAGCACAAGGTTCGCTTGTGCTCGCGGCGAGTCCATTTGCAGGCCATTTAGTGTTTCGTATAACTTCTCCGCCGCTTGCCCCAAACTCGGAATTGCAGTGTAGTGCCGGACTTTTTTCGGAAACAGGTTTTCACCAAAAGGCTTTACGACGAAGTCGCTCTTGAAAGTCGCAGTGGGCCCACAGCCGGCAATCGTAGCTTCACAATCATAACGCCATGCAAAGCCCGCCATCGTCTGGTCAGACAACGCCTTATTGATGATCTGGCGCGATTCGTTCTGATTCTTTGCAGCGGCGAGATCGTGTCGAAACTGAATCTTCTTGATCGACAGTTTTAGCTCAGTGTCGAGAGCTTTTTTTGCCGTCGCCGTCGCAGAGTCTTTCGAGACGAGTGCTTCAATGCGCGAGATGTCAGACACGCTGCCTGACAGTCCCAAATTCTCGGCGGCGAGTTTGCTCACCTGTTGATCTGAAGACGCGACGAGCTTGAACAACGTTGCGAGTGGTAACGACTCTCCACGATGGTTTGCTACCTGCAAACCCAGCGCGATCAGCGGGTCGTAATTCGACGCCATGATCTGGGCGAGTGGCAGCTTAAACTCTTCGGATGTGATGGTGGTCAGCAGAGTTAATGCGCCGATCTGAACATTGGCGTCGTTTGAAACACCCACGCTGACGTCGGGCACAGGTGAGCCAGGTTTCACGGGCGCGATCTCGGCGATTGCTACTTTCACATCGGTTTTCGTTACCGTTTTCGAGGATGGCGAAGAACTCGGCTGCGGAACAGCGGTTTTGCTGAAGAGCTTCTGCAGTAGTTCCGTCCGCTTGTCTTTTGTCATGAACGGCCAGATGCGAGCTATCGTCTCGATCTTCTTTCCAGATAATGAGTGCTTGAGAATCTGTGCAATAAGATCCGGTGACGCAGCTACACTGCGAGCCGCAGCTTCAGCTGCGAGTGGTTCCTGATCGTCAATCATTTCCCAGACAAAGGGTTGCAGCGCAGTGTTGTTGCTGCGCGCGAGTGCCTGGACCGCGGCCGCACGAACAAGAGGGCGCCGATCCACCAGTAGATCGACAGCCAAATCGGGGTTCGTGGAAAATAGTGAAGTCAGGCGAGCGACAGCCGCCTCTCGATCCACTCCAACTTCGTTGAGAATAGAAGTGATGTTCTCCACTTCATAAACTGGCCCGGCCGCAGTCGTCTTCAGCGTCGTTGTTCGCAACTCTTCGAACGTTCTATGCTCCGCAGGCAGAAATATCACTGACTGCACGATCGCTTTTAAGAAAGGTTCCACTTCAGCAGCGTGTGCGACAGGCACTTGCAAATTGATTGTGAGTGCGAGTGGTCCGTTGGTCGCAACCCACGACGTGCTGCGAATCATTTCTCCTTCTGGGTTTGGGATCTCAACGAGGAGTTCGCGAGCCTCCAGGTCCTGGAGTCGCGTCCTGCGAGTGACCATTGTTTCAGCGGCTCCGGGCTGCTCTCTTACCACGCGGACGAAGGAGGCGAAGTAGTCTCGCAAGGGATAACCGTCAGGTATTTTCTGTGCGTAAACTTTGAATTGGGCAGAGTGGGGACCCTCGAACGATAGCGCAACGCCCTCCTGTTTCCAGTCTGCGGGAATCCGAAAGATAAATTCTTTTTCGGGACTTATCTGGCGTACGAAGTTTGTTTGCGGCAGTGAGTAGTTTTTCCACTCGGCTTCGCGTGCCTGTGAGGAGGTTACCTGGGCTGGCGTTGGAGAGACACTCCAAGACAGCAATAAGACGATGAGGAGCGACAACTTACGCATTGAGTTACTTGCCTTTCGAAAACTAAGGAATACTGGGCCGTTGCGGGCAGCATATGATAGCTTAATGCGACCGAAAATAGTTACTGTAGAGAGGTGACCGAGCGCTGTTTTTAGTAATGGCTCTGGCCGCAGAGCGGCCACATATTTATAGCTGCAACACTTCCCTGGATTTCGCGCTCCAGGGGAGCGCCATATGATCTCGTCGACCGCTTCGCGCGGATAGGGATATTCAAGTATTGGTTGGGGTTTGTAGCCGTTCAATCTCAGAAAGGGTTCGACGCAAGGGCGGCGACGGAGGGCCGCCCCTACAGTAGCTGTTATCGTGCTCTGTTATTCTAGTCGTTCGCCGAGCTATGCCACTTTCCGAATCACGACGCGTCAAAGTAATCGATTCACATACCGGCGGCGAGCCTACGCGTGTCGTTATCAGCGGCTCACCGGATCTCGGCAACGGTTCTCTTTCAGCTCGGCTCGAGCGCTTCAGAGACGAACACGATGATTTTCGTCGGGCTGTCGTGAATGAACCGCGCGGTTCAGATGCAGTCGTGGGAGCGTTGTTGTGCTCACCCATTGATGAGTCGTGCGTCACCGGAGTGATCTTTTTCAACAGCGTAAGCTATCTGGGAATGTGCGGGCATGGCACGATCGGCATAGTTGCGACGCTGGCTTATCTGAATCGCATCGGTCCGGGAACACATCGCATCGAGACGCCGGTTGGAGTTGTCGTCGCAAATCTCGACGAAGAGGGAAAGGTCGAGGTCGCCAATGTTCCGAGTTATCGAATGGCGTCGAAGGTTACGGTTGACGTGCCAGGCTATGGACCAGTCACCGGCGACATTGCCTGGGGCGGCAATTGGTTCTTTCTTGTCAACGAACACGGCCAGGAACTCGAGCTCAAAAATCTCGAACGTTTGATGGAGTTTACTTTGAAAACTCGAGACGCACTGGCGCGCGCCGGAATCACAGGCGTCGATGGACACGAGATCGATCACGTCGAACTGTTTGGCCCTTCACAGCTGGCGGGCGTGAACAGTAAAAATTTTGTCCTCTGTCCCGGCAACGCCTACGATCGCTCACCCTGCGGCACTGGCACGAGCGCAAAACTCGCCTGTCTTGTTGCAGACGGGAAACTAAAAGAAGGTGACGTTTGGAGACAGGAGAGTATAGTCGGCAGCGTTTTCGAAGGAACTGTCAGAGTTATCGATAATGTGGTCTATCCGAGTATCAAAGGCTCAGCATTCATCACAGCCGAGGCAGACTTGATTATTGACGGTCGCGATCCCTTCGCCATGGGAATCGGTCGATGAGTTCCAAAACATACGACGTCGTAATCATTGGCGCGGGCATCGTCGGTTCCGCGTGCGCGGCTGAGTGTGCTCGTGCAGGGTTAAAAGTGGCAATCGTCGAGGCCGGGATCATCGGCGGAGGCGCGACTGCTGCAGGCATGGGCCATCTGGTTGTGATGGACGACTCTGAGGCCCAGTTTGCTTTGACGCGCTATTCGCAGCAGCTCTGGGATGAAATCAGGGATGAACTGCCACGCGAAGTTGAGCACGATGCGTGTGGCACGATCTGGATTGCCGCCGATGACGATGAGATGACGGAGGCTCTGCGGAAAGCGAAGTTTTACTCCGATCGCGGCGTGCCGGTTGAGATTCTTGATACTCACTCGCTTGCGGAGGCCGAGCCGCAATTGCGTCCGGGATTGGTCGGCGGCCTGCGCGTGCCTGGTGATAGCGTGATCTATCCTCCGTGTGCGGCGCAGTTTTTTGTGGACCAGGCGTTATCGGGTGGTGCCGAGTTGTTTCTGGGAGTAGCTGTCGAGACGATAACAGCCGGCAGTGTTCGCCTTCGTGATGGAACATCAATCTCGGCGGGATTAATAGTGAATTCAGCCGGAAGCTGGTCACCAAAACTGACTGCCGGTTTAGAGGTGAAGAAACGGAAAGGTCACCTCGTCATCACCGATCGCTACCCAAACTTTCTTCGGCATCAACTGGTTGAACTAGGCTACTTGAAAAGCGCACATTCGATAGCTACCGATTCAGTCGCTTTTAACATTCAACCACGCAAGACCGGGCAGTTATTGATTGGATCGTCACGGCAATACGATGTCGAGGAATCGTACGTTGATATTTCGATTCTTACACGGATGCTGGATCGCGCCGTGGAATACCTGCCGGGGTTACGCAAACTTTCATCGCTGCGAACGTGGACCGGCTTTCGTGCTGCAACGCCGGATAAACTGCCACTGATTGGTCCACATGCCGAAGAAGAGCGGCTGTATCTCGCCACGGGACATGAAGGGCTCGGCATCACAACTTCACTCGGGACCGCGAAACTGTTGGTGGATCAGATAACTGGTCGCGAGTCCGCTATTCCCGTTGCGCCTTACTTACCGTCGCGGATGGCTCAGGAGACTGTGCATGCCTGAGACGGTGACGCTCGTTGTAAACGGTGTTTCAGTCGAGATGCCGGCGGGGAGCATGGTCTCAGCAGCAATTCTCAAACTCGGTCTAACTACGTTTCGACAATCGGTGACTGGTGAGCCACGTGGTCCAATATGCGGCATGGGCATTTGTTTCGAGTGCCGGGTAACGATTGACGACGAACCGCACTGTCGTAGTTGTCAAACAGTTTGCCGGGACGGAATGGACGTGCGCACTGATGGGTAAACCTCATCATGTTTGCGACGTGCTGGTGGTTGGCGCTGGACCAGCCGGACTGGCGGCAGCGTGGCGAGCCGCGGAGAGTGGTCTGCGCGTGAGTGTCGTCGATGATAATCCCGCAGCGGGCGGTCAGATCTGGAGAGGCGCACAAGTAAAGCCGTCATCACCTGAAGCGCAGGCGTGGTTTGAAAGAATTCGCAGCGTTGATATTCAGATGATCAACGGCGCCCGGGTGTTCCAGCAGCCCGAGGCGGAAATGCTCCTCGCTGAAACGTCTGAAGGCGTTTGCGAATTGAAGTACGAGAGTCTGGTGCTTGGTACCGGTGCGCGTGAACGCTTTCTGCCGTTTCCCGGCTGGACGCTGCCAAATGTGATGGGCGCCGGTGGTTTGCAGGCACTGGTGAAGACTGGACTGCCGATTGAAGGAAAGCGAGTTGTAGTTGCAGGCAGTGGTCCATTGCTGCTCGCGGTGGCGGCATACTTACGACGTCGGGGCGCAGATGTGTTGTTGATTGCGGAACAGGCGTCGTCGCTGCGGCTTGCGAGGTTTGGAGTGGGCTTGCTAAAGAGTGAGAAACTTTCGCAGGCCTGGACTCTGAAGAAAGAGTTCTCACGCAAAGGCGCAACGACGCAACGACTAAGATATTTGAGTGGTTGTTGGGTGGCGGAGGCGCACGGCAACGAGAGGTTAGAACGTGTGACCTTGGTGCGCGGTGGAAAGCGTTGGCAGATTGCATGTGATTATCTTGCGTGCGGTTTCCATTTGGTGCCTAATGTGGAGCTCGCGGAGTTGTTAGGATGTGAGATCGATCGCGGGTGTGTGAGTGTCGATGAATTTCAGCAAACAACGATGCCGCATTTGTTCGCAGCGGGCGAGGCCACGGGAATCGGCGGGTTGGAACTGTCGCTTGTGGAAGGTGAAATTGCGGGGCTTGCGACGGCGAATAAGCATGACGCAGCACGCAAGCTCTTTGCGATTCGCGACAAACAACGGAAGTTTGCAGACCTGCTGAACCGCACCTTTGCCTTGCGTGACGAATTGAAGTACCTGGCTGCGCCGAAAACGATCGTGTGTCGTTGTGAAGACGTGACGTTCGAACGACTGCGTGCGCATAGTTCCTGGCGTTCGGCGAAGTTGCAAAGTCGCTGCGGTATGGGGCCATGTCAGGGAAGAGTTTGTGGTGCTGCGGTTGAATTTTTATTTGGCTGGCGTGCAGAATCGGTACGTCCACCGGTTCTCCCAGTCAGGGTGGAGAGTTTGTTAAGCGACGGACGCGAATGAGAACGGACTAATCTTATGAAAATGAAATGGGCAGGCGTGATGCCTGCGACGACAACGGCATTTGATGAGCACCTCAACATTGATCACGACTTTGTGGCCCGGCACGCCAAATGGCTCATCGATAACGGCTGCACGGGAATCGTCACGCCGGGTTCGTTAGGCGAGAGTGCGACGCTGAGTTTCGATGAGAAGCAAGCCATCTGGGAGACTGTCATTGACGCGGTTGGTAATCGAGTGCCTGTGGTTGCCGCGATTGCTTCGTTGAGCACATTTGAAGCAGTGCGTCTTGCAGAGCGTGCCGCGCATGTCGGCTGCAGCGGGTTGATGGTGTTGCCGCCGTATGTCTACAAGAGCGATTGGCGTGAGATGAAAGCGCACGTTGAAGCTGTGTTCCGCGCCACTAGACTCTCGTGCATGCTCTACAACAATCCGGTCGCGTACGGAACTGATTATCTACCGGAACAGATCAGGGAACTCTCTTTGGAGCATGAGAATTTTGAGGCAGTGAAAGAGTCGAGCACTGATGTGCGGCGTGTGACGTGGATTCAGGAGCTTGTTAGTGACCGCTTAAAGATCTTTGTCGGCGTTGATGATGTGATTGTCGAAGGTGTGGTGATGGGAGCGGTCGGCTGGATCGCCGGGCTCGTCAATGCGTTTCCACGAGAATCCGTCGATCTTTTTAACTACGCGATGGCTCGCGATCGCGAGCGGGCGATGCCTTTATACAACTGGTTTCTGCCGTTGCTGCGGATGGATACGGTACCGAAATTCGTGCAGTTGATTAAGCTGGTGCAGCAGGAAGTCGGGATGGGCAATGCTCGCGTCCGTCCACCGCGCCTCGAACTCGCCGGCGCCGAACTCGATGAGGCACGCAGAACCATTCGAGTGGCGCTCGCCAATAAACCCAAATTAGCCACGGATTAACGCAGATTTTTTACTGATCTCATCCGCGACCCGTAGACCAATATCGAACGCTTCCTCAAAAAGCGCCACGCCACTCAACTCGGAATGCGCGAAGTGGATCGATCGAAACGGTTTCGCCGCTTCACGACGCGCGTTTCCCCACATGAATCCGGTTCGCGGACGAATCATCGCGTGGCCCCAACGCATTACGTCCAAACGCTCGACGAGATTGCGAATGTCCGAATGTGCTCTGTCAAGATCGGTGAGCGCGATCTCAGCCCAACCACGCCAATCAGTCTCCAACAACCGCGTACGCGCTAAGCGAGGATACTCGTCACAAAGCGGATAATAATATGTCAGCACGGTTGGACCACGATCCAGGCCGCGTTGATGTGTAGCGACGACGTAACCCAGCGATGGACTCTCGTAAAGAACGTTGTCCCACGCGAGTGGAAAATCGCGTGGCGAGCTGGCTTTGGGCCGATCTTTCAACGTTAAATTCGCCACCATCCACGCGCCAAACTGAAACTCAGAAATGTGCGGCGGCGGATTATCGCGATACGGCCGCACGACGTAGCGCGCCATAAACTGTGGCGCCGCAAAAATCACGCGACTCGCATGGTAGCCGCGGGGCGTACGACCGTCGCGATCAATGGTAACGACGTCGACGCCATCGTTCGTGGGGATCAACTCAACTGCTGCGCGATCGAGTTGTATGTTTGTCTTGACTCTTTCCAACAGATGGTTGACCAGACGTCCGTTGCCTTCAGGCCACGTAATCAGCGACTGCGACTCGGTTTCAGGCGCCACGACTCGCGAACAGAAATAGAAAAGCCCGGCCCACGCGCTGGTCTGTTCGAGCCTCATGCCGTAATCGTCGCGACAAGCGTAGTCAACCCACCAGCGCAGTCGCGGACTCGTGAAGCCACGCTGGTCCATCCAGTCGCTCATTGAGAGTCGATCGAGGGCAGTCACGTCCGCGTCGTCGGAACATGCAGACACGGGAAGCGTGAATGCTCTGCGTCCTTTTCCATCGCGCCATGCTATCCAGTGGTCCAGGTCAGTATTAAACTGTCGATATTGGTGTTTGTCGTCTTCGCTTTCGCCGGCGTGAAGATAGAGCCCTTCGTACCAGCGACCTTTGTAAAAAACGCGTTCTTCCGGATCGCGGCAAAGGAATTGTTCGCCGATTACAGGCTCGCCGTTCTTATCCTTACCTTCGACGACGCCCATCTCTTCGAGCAGTGAAACCAGCTCGACATTCTCTTTCAAGGGTGCCGGAATGTAATGCGCACCCCATGGAAATGAGACAAGTCGATTCGAACCCGAGCGAGACGTTCCACCGGGTACACTCTCCAATTCGATCAGCACGAAGTCTTTGAACCCGTTGTGTTGCAATCGCCACGCCGCCGTCAGACCGGCAACACCACCGCCAACGATGACGATTGGAACCCTCGACCATGCATCCTGCGGCACCTCGACGTGCACACCATCGCGCAGCCGATGTCCAAAAACGTCCGCGGCACCAACAATCTCACCAGCCGGCAAAGGCGGCTCTTCGCTCCGCTGGCACGCGGCCAACGCCACCGGAAGCCCAAGAAATGCAGCTAAGAGTTCGCGGCGATTCATCGAAAATAGGTCCTATTGGTCCTATAGGACCTGTTGCTTTCTTTCATTCAAAGCGTTTCCACTCGCCCTCGTAATATCGCACCAGTGCCTGGTTATCGAGGCGGTTGATCTCCACCGGCACGGGCTCGATGTCCTTCGAAAGTGTAAACATCCCAACAAGCGTCTGATCGTCGAGAAACTTCAAACCCGGTCGTGGATTTCGCGGTACCTCAAACGCCGACGATCGCGCGAGCGCAAAACCCCAGAGTCCAAAACTCGGTACCGCAGTGTAATAAGGCCGCACGAAGAAACCGGCGGCTTCGAGGGTGCGGATGATGCACCAGTAAGAGTTGCGCGCAAACATCGGCGACGTCGATTGCACTGACACTGCAGCATTCTCAGTCAGACGCGTGCGTAGTAGACGGTAGAAGCGTGTCGTATAGAGTTTGCCGAGTGCGAATGTGTTTGGATCTGGAAAATCGACGATCGCGGCGTCGTAAGCAGGCTCGTTCGTTTGTTCGACCCAAATGAACGCATCTTCATTAATCACCTGGACACGCGGGTCGTTGAACGCCTGTTCGTTCAATCGCGCCAGCAAAGGAAAGCGACTTGAAAGCCGCGTCATTTCCGGATCGAGATCGACGAGTGTGACGCGTTCGACTGACGGATACTTCAGAATCTCACGCAGCGCGAGACCATCACCTCCACCGAGCACCAACACACGCTTCGGATTGTTCGACACTATCATCGCCGGATGAACAAGCGCTTCGTGATAGCGATATTCGTCAGTTGAGCTGAACTGCAAATTCCCGTTTAGAAATAGCTGAAACCCCGCGCGTCCGCGCGTGATCACGATCCGCTGGTACGGCGTGTCTTTCGTGTAAACGATCTCGTCTGCAAACATTTCATCTTCAGCAAGCGAAGTGATCTTGTTTGCTTTCACAAGTGCGATTAACAGGAGTGCCAGCACCAGTACCGCTTTCACGCGCAAACTAACAATGCGGCCTTTAATTAACGGCCGCAGCAACCATGTGCCCCACAACGCCACTGCGCCATTCAACATTCCGAAAATGAGCGACGTGCGTATCAGACCTAGTTTAGGCACGAACAGAATTGGAAACAGGATCGAAGCGAGCAGGGCGCCGATGTAGTCGAAGGCGAGCACACGCGAGACGAGTTCTTTGAATTCGATCTCGTCCTTAAGGATGCGTAGCAGCAGCGGTATCTCGAGACCGACAAAAACTCCGATCGCGAAGACGACTAAATAGAGCACAACGTAGAAATAACCGACGCGCGAGAAGGTGAGAAACAGTAGCGGCGCCGAGAAGCCGCCGAGGATCGCCACCGCAAGTTCAATGTCAACGAAGCGGCGGGCCAGCCCTTTGTCGATGAAGCGCGAGAGCCAGGAGCCGACTCCCATCGCGAAGAGATAGATGCCGATGATCAGTGAGAACTGTGTGACGGAGTCGCCCAGGACGTAGCTTGCGAGGGTGCCCGCAAGCAACTCGTAGATCAGTCCGCAGGTCGCGACAATGAGAACGTTGAGAAAGAGTAACGGAGGACGCTTCATGTCATCGCTGCGGCAACATAGAACTGTTTAGTGGACCGCCGCGGCAATGATCAAAGCGCTACCGAGGATCACGGAAGCAATCACGATAGCGAGGGCAATATTTTGATCCTCTTCGATCTCTTTTCGGACTGAGAACGGCGTCGCTTTCGCAATCACCAGAAACGCGAGTGCAAAGACGATCAACCCGATAAGGACAAACACCAACGTGGTGATTACCACTGGCAGCAATCCTTCGAGCGGGATCGCAAATCCGAGAGCGGCAATTGAATCAATCAGCATCACTTTCCTCCTTGTAAGCCATAGTGCCAGAAGTGGAACGAGCGGTAGCCATTCTGTCGCGCGTCGGGCGGCAACTGCCGGCGTGATCCGCCGCTAATCTCCCATCCCAACATGGCGGCGACGGTGTACAAACTCACAACGCCGACGCCGAAGATTTTGTAGAGTATTTTAAGCATCAGAAAACTCCCGGTTTGTTTCACGCAAAGGCGCAAAGGCAAAAACTAGAGCCGCAAAGAAGAACGTCTCCTCTTGCGCCTTCCTCACCCTTTGCACCTTCCTCACCCTTTGCACCTTCCTCACCCTTTTGCGCCTTTGCGTGAAACCTATTCGTCGTCATCACTATCGTCCCCACCGCCAAACATGCTCTCCGACCAGCGCCGTCGCTCGAACCCGATGTGATAGATGATCATGATCACTGGTCCAATTGATAACACGACGAGGGCGATTATCAGGTTGAAGCCACGCGTGGCGTTCTGCTCGACGCTGATCGAGACGACCGCCGGTTGCTGCCAGCGTTCCCACTGTCCTTCCAAACGCAGCACATATCGTCCTGCCGGCATTGACGACGTGTACGCCGAATCGCTTTGCCCGCCTTCAGTCCACGACTCACCGTCTTCAACTCCCTGATAGTAAGAAATGTCGATCGGAAACGATTGGACCACACCGGTTTCATCGTTGATTAAATCACCCTCGAGATAGACCCAGGTGTTTTGCACCGGCGACTGCCCGACGATTCTGATGTTGCGTCTTCCAGCCAACTCAAACGGCTCACTGAAGAAGACCTGCGTACCATCTTCGTTTGGCAGTGGCGGTAGCGTAACGGTTTGAGAGAACACCTGCTTGCTCGATCCGGAAAACAGAAACGCTCCGATGCCCGCCAACAAAATCAGTGCGATGAGCGCGAGCCAGTACTTGTAAACCCACCAGTGTTTATAAGGTTGATTGGGCGCGATGCCTGATGGACGCGGCAGACCGCTAACACCGAACGCCTTCTCAATCTGCTGCACCGGAACATAAGTTCCGAGTGACCAGTTGATCTCGCCTGTCGTACGCTTCCTTTTGCCTGCATCATCGGAAACGATGACCGTTGAGACTTCTTTCGAAAGCATGTACGGCGGAGCAATGTAATCAACGCCGCGCACCTGTTCACCGGCTTCGACTTTCCAATAAAACTCACCCAGCACAACTTCAACGCGACACTGTGCGTCCTGAAAGATTTTGTAATGCTGGTTCTTGTAAGTCGCCGACCTTGCTATCTCGTAAACCTCGCCTGGTGGAATCGCGCGGACGTAATTCCATTGATCGTCACTATTCACCAGCCAGCGGAAACCGATCTGCGGGTTGTACAGAAGATACTCACTCCAGAAATATTGCGTGCCTTCGATGGTCACACTGCGTGCCATCGCGCCGATCAGAGTCATCTTGCCTTCCGGTACATCTCCCGTCGAACCGAGTGGGATCAACGGTTGAAACCAGGGCTTTTCGAGAGCTTTTAAGAACTGCAGTTGTCCCTGATTGACGTCCAGCAACGAATTGCAGTTGGGACAGGTGACTCTCTCTGTCTTATCCGGCGCGCGCAATTCGAGTGGACCACCGCAGTTTGGACAACTGACTTGCGCCGCGCCCACACGTCGTTCGTCGCGTTCGGGTGCACGCGTGGTGGTGATGCCGAGCTCAGCAAGTGTTACCTGTTGGCCCAGAAAGACGAGTGGTGGCGACTCGTTGTAATCGAGTGTTCCGAATGAGTCGTTAACGCCCGAGAGATCTGCGTAGTAATAAGTTTCACCCGGCCTCAAAAGATAAGGTATCTCACCCTTGGCGCCGAGAGCCGTGGCGCGTCCGGTTTCAGCAACCATCAGCGGCGTGGGCCAGGGCAGACCGGGCACTTGCTGGCCGAGTTGCAGTTGATCAAACGCCGGCACTTGCACGCCTTCCGGAATCGGATATTGAAACGTGATGTAAAAGCGTCCCTGTGCTTCGGCTAACCAACCAAGCCAGCCATTCGAGAAGGTTGCGTACCACTCGTCCCACTGTCCGCCCATCTCGTGTCCGAGTTGTGCGCGTCCAGTCAATTCAAATGGAATGTCTTTCCATGTTCCACGCAGCCCGACATCCAGAGGCGATCCCGTCTCAACAAGCTCGGCAACTTTGCCCAGGTCTTTTAACTCACGATCTGTTCGCGCGATTGCAGATCGGCAATACGAGCAGATCACGACAATTGATTGTCCGCTTTTGAACTCAACCGGCGCGCCACACGACGGGCAGTTCGCCACGAGCACACTCATTTAGCGGCTCCTGCGACGGAATGAGCGTCTTCCTCGATCATTCGTTCAAACACGCGAACGTTGACTTCGGTAGCGCCGAGCATTTCTTTGAGGATTGTTTCCCATGAACATGAGGTGCGCTCGCGACAACAGTAGAGATTGAAAGTCGCAGCGCGAAATTCAGGATAAGTGTGACAGGTGAGATGCGACTCCGAGAGCAGTGCCAGGCCACTGATACCGCCGGGATCATCAAATTGGTGCCAGGCGATCTCGCCGAGAACGTTTAGATCGAGATCGCGAATCACACGATTGAAAACTGCACGCAGACGGTCGAGATCTGCAAGCGCGGCCTTATCACACCCGCTTGCATCAATGAGCCATTCAGTTCCTAGAGTCATAGTTCAGGCAAGATAATACTATAGGTCCTGTAGGACTGATATGACCTATATTTCTCCCGCCAGCGAAGCATGCGGCAGGATCGAGGGCGGGATCGGTTCGAGGAAGCGCGAGAGAGTTGGTGTGCCGTCGGTCTCAGGGCCCCGATAGACGTCAACCGCGGGATAAACGAAATGCAATTCCTTCTTCGCACGCGTCGTCGCGACATACAGCAGCCGGCGCTCCTCGTCGAAGTCGTCAAACTCATCCTGAAACCTGCTTGACGGAAACCAGCCATCAGTCATCCAGATCACAAACAAGTTATCCCACTCCAGTCCTTTCGCTGAATGCACTGTCGAGAGCGTCACAAAACCGCTGCTTCGTCGCGGCGTATTTTCCTGCATCGCTTCAGTGGGATCGAGCGCAATATCGTCGAGCAACTTGGCCGGAGTTTTATAACGCTTCGCAATTGTTTGCAGATGTTCCAGATCGCGTCCGCGTCGTTGTACGTCGTCGTATTTGTTTTTCAATAACGGCTTGTAAAAACGCAGCACGGCGGACAACTGCTCACCGGGAGTCTTGCATTCGAGCATCGTAACGAACACACGCGCCAGCCGCAGCAGTTGTGCCTTGTAAGCGGCACGGGCAGGGAAGCGATGCAGCTTTTTAAATAGTCCGGTTTTACTTCGCGCCGACCGAAACTCTCTATGCTCGACTCCGAGGTGTTCGAGTATCTGGTAGACAGTTGCGTCGCCGATGTGATCGATCAGTTTGAGCGCACGAAACCACGAAAGCGTATCGGAGGGCTTTACCATCACACGTAAAAACGCGAGCGCGTCTTTGATGTGTGCTGACTCCGCAAACCTGATCCCGCCAAACTTCCGAAACGGGATGCCGTGTTTGCCCAGTTCGATTTCGAGATCGAACGAATGTGAACTGGACCGGAAGAGGACTGCGATTTCACTCAGCGCCACACCCGCTTCACGAAGCTCTGCAATCTGCTGCGCGACAAACCGCGATTGTTCGTTCTCATCGCGAGCGCTGACAACCACTGGTGGTTCGCCACCTTCGATGCGTGAGTAGAGACGCTTTTTATAACTCTCTTTGACGTCGGCAATGATTGCGTTGGCGACGTCAAGAATCGGTTGCGTGCTGCGAAAGTTCTCTTCGAGTTTGATGATCTGTGCTGACGGAAAGAGCTTTGGAAACTCGAGCATGTTGCGGTGGCTCGCACCCCGAAACGAATAGATCGATTGAAACTCGTCGCCGACGACCGCGACGTTGTCATGCCGCGCCGTCATCAGTTTCACGATCTGCGCCTGCAGCTTGTTTGTGTCCTGATACTCGTCCACCATAATGTAGCGATACTGGTCTGAGAGTTGTTCACGCATTTCGGCGCTGTTCTCGAGCGCTTCACGCAGTCGCACCAGCAGATCGTCATAGGTCAGCATGTGGCGGCTGCGTCTGAATTCCTCAAACGTCTTGAACAATGTTTCGAGATTGCGACGTTCGTCGACAAACTGCGGATATTGCTGGTTGAGCACCTGTTTCAGGGTCTGGACCTTGTTGACCATCATGCTGAAGATGGCAGCGATCGTGCGCTTGCGTGGAAAGTGCTGCGCTTTGGAGATGCGGATTTGCCGGCGAAGAAGATCGATCAGGTCTTCAGTGTCGCTTTGGTCCAATACGGTGAAGTTTTTCTGCACGCCTGCCTGCTCTGCAAACTTTCGCAACACCGAGTGGCCCAGCGAGTGGAACGTGCCGCCAGAAACTCGCTGGCAACGCGCGTCAGCCAGTGCCGCGGCACGCGTGAGCATGCTTGCGGCGGCACGGCGCGTAAAAGTCAGTAACAGAATCGACTCAGGCTTTGCCCCTATCTCAACCAGTCGGGCTACGCGATAAACGAGAGTGCGCGTTTTTCCTGTACCGGCGCCGGCGACGATTAGCAGCGGTCCGTCCGTTGTTGTGACAGCCTTGAACTGCGCTTCGTTCAGTTCTTTCTCATAATCGATCGCGCGAGCACCGGCACCCGTGCGTTTCAAGACAAGTCTGGTCCTCGACGTTACCGGCAATGTCTTACCGAGATCGAGTTCGCGTTTGAGTGTCTTCAGCTCTTCAGCGAGGTCCGTGATCGTTTGGTAACGATCCTTGGGCGTCTTCGCCAGCGCTTTGCTCAGGATTTGCTGGAGATCGACCGGAAGTTCCGGTCGCCCATCTGAAGGGAAGCGCGGATCGCGGTGCAGGATCGCGTGCATCGTGTCGATGCGATTGTCGTGAACGAACGGCGCCGTGCCGGTGAGCATTTCAGTCAGTACGACGCCAAACGAAAACACGTCGCAACGACGATCGACCTTGTGGCCCAACAACTGTTCGGGCGCCATGTAGTTGACGGTGCCCATCAGTGTGCCTGATTGAGTTTCGACACCGCGAATCAGAGTTTTTTGCTCACTGTCCGCAACGAGTGCGCGGTCTCTTTCGGCGACGAGTTTCGCCAGGCCGAAGTCTAAAATCTTTGCGTAGCCGTCGCGATTCAGCATCAGGTTCTCGGGTTTGAGATCGCGATGAATAATCCCGAGTTCGTGTGCGCGTGCGAGTCCGGTCGCGATCTGGATCGCGATGTCCAAAGTTTCTCTGATTTGCAGGCCGTTGTTTTTGATCTTCGCGCGCAGCGTCTCGCCTTCGACGTACTCCATCGCGATGTAAGGACGACCATCGTCTTCGCCGACGTCGTAGATCGTGAGAATGTGCGGATGATTCAGCGCGGACGCGGCTCGTGCTTCCTGAAAGAAACGCCGACGCCGATCCTGCTGCGAGACGTATTCTGAAGGCAGCAGCTTGAGCGCGACGATGCGCTGGAGCTTGTTATCGTAGGCTTTGTAGACGGCGCCCATCCCGCCGGCGCCGATCGGTTCGACGATCCGGTAATGAGCTATTGTTTTAACCGTCAGGGGCTTCATGATTGAGGGACGCGCAATTGTAACAATCTTAATTCCCTAATTAGAACCCGGATCGTAGAATTGTCGTATCCGTAAACGACTAAACCGATAGGAGCTGCCTATGATCTGTCCGCGTTGTTCCTCAAATCAGGTTGACGACATCAAGTTTTGTACTTTTTGCGGAGCTAACTTGCAGGCGGTTCGCGAGGCGCTTGACGCTCCGGAAAAGAAGTTTGATTGGAGCAACACCTGGGTGGCCGAGATGTTCATGTCGGGCCAAATGGCCGAAATACGCAAGCTGGAGATGGAGCGACGGCTCGGTATCACGCCTGAAGTTAAACGTTACAACGAAGTCAAAGCCGGCGTGATCGTAAGCTGTGTCGGTATCGGAGTCTCGATCTTTCTCCATTTCATCATGCATGCGATTGCCAACCAAAACCCTCGTGACGCTGAGTTATTGAATAGTGTCTGGCTTGCGGGACTCATTCCCTTCATGGTTGGCGTGGCGCTGGTCATCAATGGTCTGGTGGTGAGCAAGAAAATTGTTCAGGCGATAGAACGGGAGCAAGAGAAGAATCCGCAATTGGAAGAGGGCACGCCAGCCAAGGGCTTGCGAGCGGCGGACACGAGTGAATTTGTCCCGACGAACTTTAGCGTGACAGATCAGACCACCCGACATCTCGAGAACGTAGAACGAAAGAGCCGGTAATTGCTAATTCTTTGTTAAGCTCTCAAGTTCTTCGGGGGTGCGCGGCCAGTCGTCTTTTAACAGTCGCGAGAGCGCGCGATCGGCGAGGAGTTTGCCGCCCGTCTGACAGGTGGGACAGTAGTTGGTCTCATTTGAACCGTAGCGAATCCGCTGAATCTTGCTTCCACAACGCGGACACGGCTGCCCATACTTTCCGTGCGTGGCCATGTCGGCACGGAATGCAGTGACTTTCTCAGGAAAACTTTCTCGCGATTCCGCCCGTAAACGCTCAACCCAATCAGTCAAGGTTCGCTTGATTGCGTCAAACAGTTTTTCGACGTCTTCATCACTCAGTTTTTGTGTAAGCGTAAACGGAGAGAGTTTTGCGTCGTACAGGATCTCATCTGAGTAAGCGTTGCCGATGCCACTGAGAATACGTGGGTCCGTGAGTGCGCGTTTTAAGGTGTGATTCTTCGTCCGGATGGCTTGCGCAAACTCTTCGGGGGTTGCGTCAAATACTTCGAGCCCACCAGGATTGAGACTATCGAGTCCGGCTTCACCCTGGACGACGTGCACCGAAGCACGCTTCTGAGTCCCGGCTTCTGTTAAGGTCAGTGTGCCGCTGCTGAATTCGAAAGCAGCTACATTGCGACCTTTAGCAGCTTTGCCGCGCTCGTTGTACCAGTGCAGCCGCCCGGCAATCATCAGGTGCAACACGAGCCACAGATCTCCTTCGAGGCCGAAGCAGATCCGTTTCCCAAGCCTGCGCAGCTCGACGACTTTCTTGCCTTCGACGCTGGACAAAGGCGGCACAGCCGTACGCAAAAGAAAAGGACTAGCGATACGGACACGTTCGAGAGTAGTGCCTAGAATTCGTTTCTCGAGAGCCTCGATATAAACAACGATGTCCGGCAGTTCAGGCACTAATTATTTGCTAAACGGTACTGCGGCTCCTCACCATGCGCCAGATCCAAAGCACGACGATTGCGCCGAGTATCGAAAGCAGAAGACCTGCGGGATGGAATCCTTCGGTGCTGTTTCGCCAGATGGCCATACTGACCAGACCACCAACGAGCGAACCGACGATTCCTAACACGATGGTAGCGATAATACCCATCGGATCTCTTCCGGGCATGATTAGACGCGCCAGTGCACCCGCGATTAATCCAACGATTAACCAACCAATGAAATTCAGCATCGGTTTGTCCTCCCTGTTTGACGCGTTTATATCACAACTGGGATATAGGTCCTATAGGACGGGCTTTGCCCAAATAGTCTCACTTAATCTTCTCGCGCCCCGTAAAAACAAAACTGCGCATCCAGCGCCGAAATGGCAAACACTTGCCAGAAAACCCGCGAGTGTGATTCGATGCGCTCCAATCAGTTGGATCTCGCCGAAAAGCAGGAGGACTTCAATGCAATTGCCCCTCGAGCGCCGGTCTATGCGTCCAATCGTTGTCCTGGCGACGATAATTCTTACAGTCGCAGCGCTGTTTTCAGCACGCCAACAAGCCGCCGCAACTGCGCAATCATTCACGTTGGAACAGATCAAAGGCTACCCGTTTCCCAACGAGTTGACCGCATCTGCAACCGGTTCACGCATCGCTTGGGCATTCAATGAGCGCGGTGCTCGTAACGTTTGGGTCGCTGAAGTTCCTGATTTCAAAGCCCGGCGACTTACAAACTACGAAACAGACGACGGTCAGGAATTGACGAGTCTTGCACTCTCCTCCGACGGAAAATACGTGGTTTACGTTCGTGGCGGCGATCACGGCTCAAACTTCGATAGTTCAGTGGGCGTCAATCCAGGACTCGCCGCGACACAAATGCGAGTTCAGATCTGGAGCGTTCCATTTGCCGGCGGAGATCCGAAACTCCTGAGCGAAGGCGACGAGCCACTGATCTCACCGAAGAGCGATCGCGTCGTGTTTGTTAAAGAACGTGGAATCTGGTCGGCGCCGATTGATGGTTCGACACCAGCGAAGCGTTATTTCTACGCTCGCGGAGATTGTGGTGCGCCGGAATGGTCGCCTGACGGAACACGTCTGGCCTTCGTCTCAAATCGTGGCGATCATTCCTTTATCGGCATCTACACAAACGACTCCACGCCGGTTGTTTACCTGGTGCCGTCGACTTCACGCGATTCGAGTCCGCGTTGGTCACCGGATGGTAAACGCATCGCTTTTGTGCGACGACCCGGAAACGGCGGCGCTCCGGAGCCTGTGCTAGAACAACGTCCACAGGCATGGTCCATCTGGACTGCGGACGCCGCAACCGGGGACGGACAGCAACTCTGGAAAAGTCCCTTTACCCTGCGTGGCTCTCCGCCGAGCACTCATGGCGGAACAAACTTGCACTGGGCTGCTGCCGGTCGCATCGTCTTTCTCTCTTACCTGGACGGCTGGCCTCATCTTTACTCGATTTCAGAAAACGGCGGCGAGCCTTTGCTGCTGACGCCCGGCAACTACATGGCGGAATACATTTCGATCAGCAACGATCGCCGTTACATGATCTTTGCCGGAAACGCCGGAACTGATGCCGACGACATCGATCGTCGCCACATCGTGAAGGTTCCTGTCGATCGCGCGGAACCTGTCGTGATGACTCCAGGCAAGGGACTCGAGTGGACTCCGTTTGTGACCGGCGACGGCAAATACATCGCTTACATTGGCGCCACCGCACAGCGTCCACCGCTACCAACTGTGATGCCGGCGACCGGCGGAAAATCAATAACGCTCTCGGAAGACCGTGTTCCGAGTGATTTCCCAACCGCTCAACTCGTCACTCCGAAGAAAGTTGTTTTCAAAGCCCCGGATGGTGTTGAAGTTCACGGGCAATTATTCGAAGCTGCAGGTGGGACAGGAAAGAAGCCGGCAATCATTTATGTTCACGGTGGACCACCGCGACAGATGCTTGTCGGTTGGCACTACTCTGACTACTACACAAACGCCTACGCATTGAACCAGTATCTCGCGAGTCGCGGATACGTCGTGTTGTCCGTCAACTATCGTTTAGGAATTGGTTACGGCCACGACTTTCATCGTCCGCCCAATGCCGGTGCACAGGGCGCGTCTGAGTACATTGACGTGAAAGCCGGCGCCGAATACCTGCAACGACTAAGCCAGGTTGATGCGAAGCGAATCGGAATCTATGGGGGTTCTTACGGCGGATTTCTAACGGCGCTGGCGTTGGCTCGCGACTCGAAACTGTTTGCAGCAGGAGTTGATATACACGGCGTGCACAATTGGACCGCCGAGCGTGCGGCAGGTTTGCTGGAGAACCGTTATGAGAAGATTCCTGACGGCCAGCAAGCGCTTGATGTTGCGTGGCAATCATCGCCGGTTTCTTCGATCGCTGCCTGGAAATCGCCAGTGTTGCTGATCCACGGCGACGACGACCGCAACGTCCGTTTCAGTCAGACAACTGATCTGGTACGACGACTGGACAAGGCGGGAGTGACGTACGAAGAGTTAGTCATACCTGATGACACTCATCACTTTATGCGTCACACAAATCTCGTAAAGGTTGACGCGGCGGTGGCGGCTTTCTTCGATCGTGTGTTTGGAATGAATCGTGGCAGCGAATGAGGCCAAAAGCACAAAAGGCACAAAAAGTTGCCAGGGCAATCAACGAATAAAGTTCATCATTATCCGTGTTCGTCCTGCGGCGCCGATCTTTTATTTGAGCCGCGTGACGGCTTTCTGACGTGTCCATACTGTGGGCATAAGGAAGCAGTTTCGGAGAGTAATGAACAGGTTGAGGAACAATCATTCGAGCAGCATCTGCAGATTCGTCCCGAACAGATGGCGAGACTCGCAGCAGACGCGCTTGAAGTGCAGTGTCAGAGTTGTGGCGCTAAATCGATTTTCAAGCCACCCGAAGTCGCTGGAAGATGTGACTTCTGTGGCGTGCAAATTGTGGCCCAACCAAAGACAGCCGATCCGATTGTGACACCTGGCGGTGTGTTGCCGTTTGCCGTTACTCAGCAACAGGCGTCTGCAGAGCTTCGACACTGGCTCTCGACCAGATGGTTCGCACCTAATGGTCTGAAGTATTTCGCCCAGCCCGACGCGATTCAGGGCGTCTATCTTCCGTTCTGGACTTACGACACGAACACCACCAGCGATTACGAAGGGCATCGCGGCGAGTACTACTACGTAACCGAAACTTACACCGAGCGAGATGCGCAGGGACGTGAAGTGCAGCGCACGCGACAGGTGCGGCATACACGTTGGTATCCAACCTCAGGAACGGTCGCCGGATCGTTCGACGATGTCTTGATCCCGGCGACGCTCTCGCTGTCGCCCGATCGGCTCACGTCTTTAGAACCGTGGGATCTGGAAGCGTTGCGTTCTTACGATCCGGCGTTTCTATCGGGCTTCAAGGCGCAGCGTTATCAGGTTGATTTGGCCAATGGGTTCGAACGGGCTAAGGAAGTTATTGCTCCTGCGATCGAGGCCAGGATACGACAGGACATCGGCGGTGACGAACAAATGATTGAAACTGTCTCAACAGACTATTTGGATGTCACCTTCAAACATTTGCTTTTGCCTGTTTATGCGGGCGCTTACCGCTACAACGGGAAGCTTTATCAAATCATGGTCAACGGCCGAACTGGTGAGATTCAGGGAGAGCGTCCGTACAGTTTCTGGAAGATAGCACTGCTGGTTCTGGCGGTGCTCGTCTTCATATTGATCCTGGTGATTGCGTTCAGTGGGCGCTAATTATTTGCAGCTGCCTTTACAAAGTGGATTCTTCATTGCAAAAACGCATCCACCTACTGTGCCGAGGAATCCGCCCGACACGATCGAGAGAAATGCAATCGCACTTCCTCGCGCACAATCCGCACCGGGATTGCCGCTGCTACTGAGGAAAGCGATGCAGGTTATGGCAGCGCCAAAGTAAAGCACCACAGCACCGGAAATCATGGCTGCCAGGGAACTAACGAAGATGTAGATGAGGTTGGTTAGTCGTTTGGCCAGGGCGGGTCGGTTTTCAAAGGATTCGATTGTTGGCATATCTGTGATCGGATGGACCGGAAGAAGATTTGCTTGTTCAGTTCCACAGTATGAGCAGTTTGTTAAGAACCGGTAATCAATATTCGCGCTACAGCTTTGGCACTTCATCGCTACCTCGTGATGCCGGAAATATCTGACTCTCGAAAGCCTCGCAAAACGAAAGCTCCGCGAAACGCCAGCAAAATCACGATGGTGCAAAGAGCATGCCGACAATTACCGTGAGCGGTTCGTTCCGTAGGGAATAATAAATGGGATGGTTGCTGGGGCTGGTGGTTATAATCGGCAAACACTATGGACAACGAAACCAGAATTCGAGGCGCGGGCGGCACGTCCGGAGGGATACCAGAGTTCATTCTTGGTCTCGTGGTGGCGATCGCTGGAGCCTACCTGATTGTCAATCGCGTTGTGGTATCAAGTAGTTTCTGGTCCATCGGAGGATACAACACCTTCGGCCTGTCGTTGGTCCCGCTCATCTTCGGTATTGGAATCCTCTTCTTCAACGGCAAATCGGTGGTAGGTTGGTTGCTGCTGATCGTTGGGATTGTAATCATCTTCGCAGGCATCCTGATGAATCTGCAGATCTATTTTCAGGCGACCAGTCTGTTCAGCACAATTGTGATGCTCGTGCTTCTCGCGGGAGGAATCGGATTGATATTCCGAGCTCTCGCACCACACGGAAACGCTAACTGACAATGCCGGAACTCACAGAGTGGACCAACTTCTACTTAATCGTCGGCGGCTCTGCGGGCGCGCTGATTGGCTTACAGTTCGTCGTTTTGACCCTTATTGCCCAAAGACCGAAAGTGACTTCTGAGGCTGGCGCCGCGTTCGCCACGCCCAGTGTTGTGCACTTTGCAGTTGCTTTGTTGTTGTCAGCTATTGGAACCGCGCCATGGCACGCGATCGGCTCCATTGCGCTTTGTTTTGCAGCTGTGGGCCTGACGGGAACCGGATACACCGTTATCGTTGTGAGACGAGTGCGAACGCAAAAATCCTACCAGCCAGTTTTCGAAGACTGGTTGTTTCATTGTCTGCTTCCATTGGCAGCATATGTAATGCTGATCCTCTCGGCGTTAATGATTAACTGGCGCACGCGCCCAGCGCTTTTTATCGTTGCCGCTGCAACAATCTCGTTGCTCTTCATAGGCATTCACAACGCCTGGGATGCCGTCACTTATCACGTGTACAAGCAGTCACCAGAACCTCAGAAGTCGGAAAGCGGCGACTCTCAGTAAAACTATCCACAAATTGGGGCAGATTCACTCGTTCCTCAATGCGATCAGGGGGTCTACTTTGGTGACGCGGCGCGCCGGTACAGCTGCGCTCCGAGTGCGAGCGGGACTCCGATCTCCGGCGTCCGCTGCGTTACGCTATACGCGACCGTGCCATAGATTCCGGTCACTGCCAGCAACAACGCCGCCACTGAAAAAATCGTCAACAAACGCAGACTGAACTTTCTCGGCGCAACCGAGTCCGCCAGAAAATCATTCATTGTTCTGATGCTCGACGTCGCCGCGTCGCGATCGATCGTTTGCATCTCACTCAAAAACGCGGATTCCAGTGGGCGTCGCTCAACTCGAGATCTGATTACCCAGTAATGTTTGTTGGTGATGCTGTCAACGTTATCCCTGTGCACCTGCGCCATCGGAATATAGATGTCGAAGGCGGGTCGTCCTCAAGACTATCCTGCTTCACGTCGCCGACTACGCCAACGATTTCTATCGGTCGTGGTCCGGTGTTGTTGTCGTTAACACGCAAGTGGGCGCCAACCGGTTCGCCGTTGGGCCATAGTCTGCGAGCGAGATTCTGATTAATCAGCGCGACCGGAACTGTGTCGGCCCGATCGTGATCACCAAAGAAGCGGTCCTGCACGAGCGGGATCTTCATGGCGCCAAAGTAATCAGGTGTGGCCATGCGATAATTCGCAGAGTACTTATCCTGTGACGAAGTCTCCTGTCCCGCGACACTGAACTGGATCGTGTTCCCGCCAACACTCATCGGAAGAATCGATACTTTCGATACAGGTTATCCAGCATGGTCTAACCGGTTTGTTTAGTTTCGAAATCTCAATTATAGAGACTGGCGGCGACCGCTTTGCGCCAATGTTCAGTCGATTTATGCCGAAAGGCGCCACGTTCCGTTACTTGTGGTGAAATTGGACTTGTTGGTTCTAATCCACGGCGATATCCAGTCGATCCGCACACTTGAACAACGATAAGCCAAGAATGCATGCAATCACGAGATAGAAGTAGAACGTGAATGTCGCAGTGAGGAAGTTGCCTATCACGTTACCCATGAATGGAAGTGCGAATGGAGAGGTCACAATCGCGATTATCACTCCTACTACCAACGATACGAACTGGACCATGAGCACCATTCCAAATGCTTTGAAGTAAGTAGTTCCCATGCGGCGAATCGTGTCGAGACCGACAAGTGGATTCAACACTGAGCCAACGCTTTGCGTATAACCAGCCACCGCGAGAGCCATCGGGTAATAGAATACCCCCCATCCAATCAGCAGCAGGAACAGAAGAACGAAAGCAATTCCAGAGGCCAGGTATGGCATCAGGTATCTCATCGGACCGGCTGGATCAATCGCTTCTGCCTTCGATGCTTCAGCCTCGCGCGCTATCCCCGCACCCGGTCGCAGTTCTTCCTGCATCTTCTTGTTTGCTTCTGCCAGTTTATCCGGATCGGCGTTCGGATCAGTGAGCGTTGAAAGGTGTTCTGGTTGGAGCGACTCGGTATGTCCGGGTCCCATGCCACTCTTGACCGCGCCAAATATCAATGCAAACACCAGCACGATGAGCGGTCCCCACGTCACGATCATGATCCCGATTCCGAGAAAGATCGGAAGAACCAAATCGTCCCACAATGAAAAGGTACTGAAATCCGGCATGAAGCTTCGATTGAGACGTCCCCATGCGACCTGGCTGATGACATGTGAAATGCACCCGAAGATGAGCACCCACGCCACGATGCTGCCGCGAAACCCTGCGCACAAAAGAAGAGCGTAAATCAGGGCGCCGCCTAACAATGCAACCTTGTGTTGCAACGGATAACTAATTGCGCGAATGAAGTCTTCCATTCCGAAGCCAGAGCTTTGCAATTGAACGCGGGCTTTCTTCTCCGTTTCAGCTCGATATTCCCGGCAAAGATCACCGCACAGCGGACACATGGGTATTTTGCCGCCGACGATCTTCGGGCAGTCCTTGCAAAAAACCGCGCCGCACATTCGACAGACATATTCCGGATTCGCTTCCGGATGGTTATGACAAGCGTTGGTATTGGCCGGAGCGACGACTGCCGGCGGTTCTATCCATGCGTTCGCGGGTGTGGATGTGGATTCGACGAACGTTTCGAATGAAGGTGGTTCAGGAATAGGGTCCACATGTCCCTCGAAGGCGCGTTTGAGTTTTGGGACACGACCGGCATCGATCCAGCTTAAGTTGCCTTTGCTAACTTTGTCGGTTGGCAAGACGCAACCTTCGACGATCCATTGTTTCAGCGTTTCGAGATCAGTTTCGAAGATTCCTTCGATCGTACTGACACGCCAAACTTCAGGTTGTGCACTCATGGATATGTCCTCATTGGGGAATGGCAGGTTTGCCGTGGGACTGCCAAGTGGGTGAGATGACCGCGACTAAGCCTCAGCTAACAGCCGCTAGTCCAAATCGTAAAACTCTCGATTCCCCTACGTCAACAAAATGTTTCCGCGAGGGCTTTCTTCTCAATCAGGAATCAGCCTGGCACTTGCCTGTAAGCTGTCGTTTCACAGCGATTTACAGTACGTTCCGAGTGGTCTTATTAATTACCGTGCTCTATTTTGGGGACAGAATCATTTGGATGCTTCGTCGGGTTTGAAGGCAATAAACATCAACTTTCCAGAACGCTCAATCTGCAGAACAACAGGAGTGTATGGAGTCGTACGATTCAGAGCTGAGCGAAGCTCTTAACGGAGTCGCGATTGTGATTGGTGGTCTGTGCTGAGGCTGTAATCGCAATACACAGGCAGGTCAAACACGTCCACAGTAGTTGAAGTCTCTTCACGGCTCAAAGATAAGATCACATCCATTTAAATCGTCTTACTCGCAATTGCTCCGCTTTGCCGCTTTTTGCATTCGTTCTGTAAATTCGCCATTACAAAAGGCACACTTTGGTTAGGATCCCAAGCGATGTCTCCTGCGTATGTCATATTGGAGTTCGGAAGAACTCGTGAAAAGGAGGCATGATCATGAAAGGGAAATATTTGCTGCGGGGAATTCGAAATCTGGCGCTGGGAGCATTGTTACTATTTGGGGTAACCGCTCTCGCAAGCACTGAAGCGAACGCGCAAGCACGATTTCGTGGAGGATTCCACGGCGGCGGTTTCCATACTCGGGTTTTCATTGGGCCGAGGTTCGGATATCGAAACCCGTACTGGTATGGGTATCCGTACGGATATCCCTATTACGGGTATTACGGCCAATACGTGTTTGGTGACAGCGTGGGCGCCGAGAGCCAGGGTTATCACGATGGACTTAAGACCGGCTCAGATGATGCGAGTCATGGACGCAGCTACGATCCTGAGAGATCGCATTACTTCAAGGACGCCGGCTTCGGGAACTTTGCAGGAGACTACAGGGAAGGATTCGAGCGTGGTTATAGCGCGGGTTTTCGCAGCTGAGGAATTGCACGGTTCTTTTTGCTCGACGTTGCAGGAGCGGCCGTTCGTGGCCGCTCCTTTCCTTTCGTTTTGCACAAAAAGTAGGAAGGTTTCCCCCGCAGAGTCGCAAAGGCGCAAAGCGCTGCCGCGTTTCTGCCGGTTGTCTTTGCATCTTTCTGCCTTTGCGGGAGAACCTTTTCGCGCAGTGCAATTTGGAAGACTTTTTCTGCAGAGCCCCTTCCTCCAGTTGACACCAAGAGCCAGCGTTCATAGCTTCTAATTCGGACACCATGGAAACCTCAGTCGCAACAAATCTACCTAAGGAGATGCAGTCGCATCATTATCCGATCCTTTATCAGGTTGAGGAAACTCACTGGTGGTATGTAGGGCGACGGCGAATCATTCAGTGCCTGGTAGAGAAGATTTCGACGACGCTGAACAGCTCTAATCCGAGAATTCTTGATGTCGGGTGTGGCACAGGCGCGAATCTCAAGATGCTGGCGGCGTGCGGGAAAGCCGAAGGTGTTGACATTTCTCCACAAGCCGTCGATTTCTGCCGCGAACGTGGCTTGGATTCGGTCAAGCTTGGAGCCATAGAGCAGCTGCCATACGAGAGCGATTCTTTTGATTTAGTTACCGCACTCGACGTCATTGAACACCTTGACGACGACGTTGCCGGATTGCGAGAGATGAGAAGAGTCATACGTCGGGACGGGCGTCTGCTGGTGTTTGTTCCCGCGTTTATGTTTCTTTGGGGCGTTCAGGACGATGTCAGCAATCACCGGCGTCGCTACACTCTGCCGCGTTTGTTGAAGGCAGTCGAAGCGGCAGGATTTTCCGTAGAGTGGTCCAGCTACGCAAACGTCAGCTTTTTTCTACCCGTGCTTCTCGTGCGTTCCGTGATGCGCTGGCTTGGTTTGCGCGCGGAGACGGAGTACGGGATAAACATTTCGCTAATGAATCGGCCATTCAGTTCTTTGTTTGCTGCGGAGCGCTTCGTTCTTAAGCGCGGGAGTTTTCCTTTTGGCGTGTCAGCAGTCTGTATTGCCCGGAGAGTGGAAACGCCAGACTAGTGTTACTTCACGGCGGACCGAGAAAGCGAACCGGCTTGCGCCCTGAGCTTTCGTGAGAACCTGTACTTCAGAAGATTCGAAGTAAACTCGAGGATTGCTTTCGGCTTTACGAATGAACCACGGTTGTCGTTGATGGAAAAATGGACCGGAGTTTCCCCAATCTTCAGGCCAAGTTCGCGGGCACGGATCACTATCTCCGCATCGGCAAACCAGTCGTCGGATTGAAGGTTTAGCAACTCGTACTTATCGCGCCGAATGATTTTAGGTTTGGAGTTGATGTCGCGGACTTTAAATCCGAAAAGCAGACTGAAGAGTGCGTTATAGACTGTTGAGATGACACGTCGATACAGGCCGTCGTCGCGTATGACTCGATACGTCTTAGTTAAGTCCAGATCCTCCAGTTCACATTTCAGAAGACAAGCGATGATCGACTCGGGGGGGAATTGCCCGTCGCCATCGATAACTCCAATATACGTACCGTGAGCGGCGTCGAGACCCATACGCATGTCCCATCCCATCATTCCTTGCTTCGGGCGAATGACGGTGCGGATATTGTTTGAGCCTTCGGCGAGTTTTTTGACTACCTGAGGCGTTTCGTCATCACTGCCCTCGATGTAGTTTCCGACGAGCACGAGCTCCCAGGAAAAATTGCAGCGCGCCAACGTTCGCTGCAAACGTTCAACGAATGGAATAATACTCTGACCGCTGCGGTAGCAAAGGACTACCAGTGAAAAATGGGGCTCAGTCACCCGGCGATGGTATTACGTATTCCGATCCGGCCGCAATGACGTAGCTCATAAGAAATAATGCGAATCCTCGTTACCGGTGCCTCGTCGCCGCTCGCAGTTGGCGCGCTGGGCCACTTGCTTTTGAATGACGACCTCGAACTTTGGTGTGCGCGCCACCGAAGAGATATTCCAATTGACGATCCAAGGTTGCACCTGATCGATTTGGATCTTGAATCCGATTTGCGCGGTCAGTTATCGCGTGTGCATTTTGATATGGTCGTTCACTTTGCGGGAGTCACTCATACTTCAGATGAACAGCAATACTGGAAGGTAAATCTGGAAGGAACACTTCGACTGGCGGAGGCAACGCGCGAAAATGGTTGTCGCCGTTTCGTATACATCAGTACGCGCTGTGCTACCCCTGGGAGTGGAGCATATGGCGAGTCGAAACTTGCAGCCGAGCAGGAACTTCAAAAGTTGGAGTGGAAGAGTCTATTAATTATTCGTCCAGCGGAAATCTATGCGGCCGGAGGCAACGAGGGGATTGATCGCATGTTAGCGGTTGCGCGGAGATGGCGCATCATTCCGGCGCTCTTTGGCCACTCTAATTTGCGGTTCGCTCCAATGCATATTGAAGACTTCAGCCGGCTCGTGGCCGAACTCATCCAGCAACACCATGACGGAGTCAGAATTGAAAATGTTTGCGGCCCAGAGGACCTAAGCGGAATGGTTCTGGCGTCACGTATTTGCAAGCGTTATCGCGCGGTTCCATTGCCGCTGTGGTGGCCAGCGGTCGCCGTTTGTCTCAAGGCGTTGCACAGCGTCGGGTTTGCAATCGTCAAGCCGGATCAGTTGGCCCGCCTGGTCGGTGAAAAGACGGGCACTGCTGCGAGTGACGCGAACACTCGCGACGGAGTAAGGCGCTTTCTTGTGAACTGAACATGCTCCAGCCACGAAATGAATCGGTCTGTTTCTGCATAATATGTTAGAAACTCCTGCAAGGACTTTTATCGATTCGCAGGATCGGCAGGCTCGTACACCCCACCAACCAAAGGAGCATAAAGATGCGAAGACTAGCGGTTAACCTAATTGTTTTCCTCGTCGTCTTTCAGCTAACAACCCCCGCCTTCGGATGGGGCAATAACGGTCATAAAACAGTCGGTCGAATTGCGGATTTGCGTTTAGCCAACACGACCACCATGACGAAGATCAAGGCCATTCTTAGACCGGGTGAAACGTTATCAAGCATCGCCACCTGGGCCGACAACGTAAAGAACGAAGACAGATTTTCCACGTCAGCGACGAACCAAGATCCGGACACGCAGGATTTCTACCGACACTTAGTGAATAAGCATAACCGAGAGTGGCACTTCGTTGATCTTCCACTGGGTTGTTCAGGTTATACCGATCAACGTTGCAAGAAATTTACTTCCAGAACAGATATAGTTCAACTTATCAATCTCTGTATTCGGAGATTGCGTGGAGAGGTTATCTCGAGCAACGCGCCGCAGTTAACAAAGCGAAATGCCCTGCGGCTACTGGTTCATCTCGTAGGTGATCTGCACCAGCCTCTTCATGTTGGTGTTGGCTTTGTGAATGTTGATGGTCCTAACGGAAAGATCGTATTTGAGAGAGACCCGGATGCGATCCTCGAAAATGATTTTCCCAGTGATAGAGGAGGAAACTCACTCTTAATCAAGGGCGAAGACAGCGATAATCTTCACTCATTCTGGGACTCAGATCTGGTTGAAGACACAAAAGGTAACCAAACACTATTTGAATTCGCCGAATCGTTGAACACGTTACCCACTGCGGCCTGGGATCCGACTGGCAATCCAAACACATGGGCAGCTCAGTGGGCAAAAGATACCCTCAGCGTCTCAGGGGTAAATGCCTACGACAACACAATTAAGATCAAGAAGGAAGTCATCATCGACGACAAGACTAAATACACTACTGACAAAGGTTCCGACTACACGAAGCAGAACAAACCCATCGTAAGACAGCAGTTGGCAAAAGGGGGTTATCGGCTGGCTAAGTTGCTTCAGGCGATTTTCCCGTAATTAAAACGAAAGGCCACCCGTGCAAAGGGCTTACTAAGATCGAGGCTCACTTCGACTCGATCATCCAGATGTTTCCCGTCGTCTCCGTTTACTCGTAGATTATCTGATTTCCATGCGGTGACCATGCGGGATACCGAACGAACGCGTTTAGCTTCTTGTATTGCGTTAACTGGCGCTCTTCTTTGGTGCTCCGCGAAAACCACCAGACATTCCAGACGTAGTTACGGAAACCTGCAAAGGCAATCTTGTCGCCATCCGGCGAAAAGCTAAACGGCCAACTTTGGCCCTCACCAGAGTTGAGTTGTACAGGCTGACCACCAGCGCTGGGAATTATCGCCAGATAGTTGTTGTCGCCGCGCTTAATCTCGAAGGCTATGAATTTACTCTCGGAGGACCAGCAGGCAAATCCCATCGATTCATTGTCGGACGTAGGTGCTCTCGGCTCTCCGCCTTCAACTGACACGATCCAGAGGTTTGTGGTTCCACTCTTCTTCGAGTTGAATACGATCTGTTTCCCATCGGGAGATAGTTGCGGAAAACTAATATCCTGGGCCACGTCTAGCAACTTTCTCTCACGACCACTTTTAAGATTGATGGCCCACATTTCATCACGACCGTTTCGTCGTGAAAGAAACGCCAGCTGTTCACTATCCGGAAACCATGTGGGTCTTTCATCCCGGTCCGGGTTGGTAGTTAGTTGGATGGAGTTACTGCCGTCAGCGTTCATCACGTACACATCACCTGGAGTTCCAACGCGGATCACGTGGTACGCGATCCGGCTCCCATCTGGAGAGATGGCAGGATTTGAATTCCTGAAACTCGTATCGCGGGTCAGAGCTACGGGTCACGATCTTTTTGTAACGCCTTGTGAACAATGCGGACCAATTCAGCCGGCGTTTCAGGTGCTACAACAGAAAGCACACAGAAATGGGACCACTAACAATACCGATGGTTACCGGCGCTCGCAAGGAAATGGCTTAAGAGGTCTGAAATGAGGATAGTGATGCCCTTAGCAACGCCAATCAGGTTGGCTTTTTTACAACAGTCGATCCAAAATGGTCTGCGCAACGAATTTAGGTTTCGCTCGTAAACGCCCCCCGGATTTCCCTCGTCAGTATAACGGCACTACAGAATCAATTCGTTTCAACACCTAACAAGGGAGGAACCAAAATTGGCAATAACTAACACTCTTGCAGGTAGAAATCTGGGGATGGTCCTACTCGCTATCTGGTTAATTCTCACCGGGCTCCTACCGTTACTTAATGTACGAGTTTCAACGACCGTCAATACGGTGCTCGCAGTACTTGCGATCGCGGCCGGTTTGCTGCTTCTCCTTCGTCGGTGAATATCGGCGACAGTTTGAGTTCATGGAGACGCGGCGCGCCGTGAATTCCATCCTTCAACCAGCGCATCTGGGTCGTGGTCAACGACGAAATTCGGTTCGATTGCGTGCTCGAGAAATACTTTCAGAGCGGCGAGCACGAACGTGAAGCCTCCAGTTGAATCAAGTGCCTGGGCCACGACTTTATCGTCAGTCCCTCTGAATCCCCAGTTCTTGACGACGAGGAAGGTCGTGTTATTGCCCTTATCTTCGAGTATCCACTCAACCTCGGTCGGATTTTCAGGTCCGTTCCATTCGATTAGAATTCGCTTATTGAGCTCAATCGCCTTCACGTCAACGTACGTGTGGTGACCATACATCTCCCAATCCCACCTGGTCCGTTTGCCGGTCTCGAGTCGACCGCTACCTTTTGAAAACCAGAAGCGGGATGTAATCGCTGGATCTACCAACGCTTCGAACACCTGTGCAACCGGCTTGCGGATCAGCAATTGTGCCTTGGCGATTGGCGCGTCAATTTTATTTGTCATCAGCTAACTCCTTCCTGTTATTAGTGCTTCAGAACCTTATGTTAATCCGCTCCTGGCGGTCAAAACCTCATGAGAAGAGCCCGGAAGAGGAATCGAAAGACCGGAACCTTGTGAAGAATTACTGAGAAGCCCGGGCCAGACTGAAATGTTTTTCGCATCTGTAGCATTACTAAGTGATGAAACCATATTTGGATTGAGCGCTGAGCCGCCACTGATTTTCCCTCTGCTCAGCTCAATCCGAACCTGATCCCAACTTAGAAGGCGGTGGGCCATGGAGATCTCTTCAGTGCAATTCTTACGTTTCTCCGGTTGCGATTAGCAGACTGATTTTAGCAGTCGTTGCTTGCGTCAAGATTGTTTCTCCACAACTTTTCCATGCAGGAAGCGCATAGACGGGCACCCGACCACCGACCTTCTCCAAGGAGCAAGCATGAAAAAAAACGACTCATTTTCATATGACGTTCGGCGTAACGAATCCATCGTCGTTGAAGTTACGCCAATAAACTTCAACGCCAGCATGTTCTCAGTTCGCGCGAATCTAGACGGCAATAATTGGCCGGCGCAGCCAGGTTCGGAGGACCAGCCTCGCTTTGAGTTCACGGTCAGTAAACCTGTCAATGACATTCATACCGCAATCTTCGAATTTACGTTTGTTGAAGGTTCGCCCGACGAGGCGTTTTACGACGTGGTGATAAAGGGCGAGAACGATCAGGGTTGTCCGTGCGGTTTTAAGGTCAAAAAAACCACAGCCAACAAAGAGCCGGCGGTTGAGTTTTTCGTCGTTGGCTAATTAGGAATGATGAGCGCAGGAGTCCTTAAAATGAAACCACATCCGAGCATAGCAGCTGTTCTGGTATTGCTTCTCTGTATCTCACCAGTGTGCATGGCACAAACTTCAAGCGATTGCCAGGAGATACGCGACACTATTAGGGCCCTTCAAAAGAAAACATACGACAAGGACGTGTCGGCCTCGGTTCGAGAGATCAATAACAAGGCCCTTGCGGATCTTTATGCTCAATTACTCGCCTGCATCGAGCGTGAAATCAAAGTTATTGCCGATATCAGTACTACGGTTGCAGGAACGAATGCTGCTGACGGAGTCAATCTCAAACTACGCGAGCTCCGGAATGAGAAAGCCACAATTGAAGGCCAACTCGCTCGAATTGGACCAACCGTTCGGGACCCCGCACTTGGCAATGGTAATGGCGCGCCCGCGTCGGACTCGATGACGAGAGTAAATTTCTCCAGCCCAGCGCCGAGCGACAATTCAACAACAGGTACGGTTGATACAGTCGCAAATGCACAAGCAACTTTTCCGTGCCTTCCTGCGGAAACGTATCCGGATGCGCCACCACTCTTAACTGACATCGCAGGTAAGGCTGCGGCAGACTTTGTTCGTGATGGCGGGGGCGTCTCCGGAATTCCACAGATGACGTTGTACGCAACCATAGATGCGGCCTCGCCCACCAGTTCAGAGTTGCTGCGAGGTTTGGAGGCCTATCAGTATTTGAGTGAAACCGCCCGCACGGATAAGCAGATCGGAGGAGCCGCGAATTCAAATGGAGCCGTTAGTGCGATCGAAAAGCCGGGCTTCGCCAGCTTGCTCGGCTTTGCAGTGGAACATGGCGCCATCAATAAAAAGGCTGATGGCACTAATCTGACTCTTAGTACATCGCTCTACTCTCTATATGTCCTCAATAAGGAGAATACTGCTGAAACTTATCGGCGGGCGGGCGTGCTGAATCGAATTGGTGCTTCTGCAACGTTTGCAATCGACGACACCACCGACGAGTTGGCGAATGCCAGAAGGAACAATCTCTCCGAATGGTCAGTGAGGGCGAGATTATTTGGAGATCGAAGTACGCGATCAAAAGAGTTTCAGAAATTCTGGCAGACAAAAATCAACCCCCTTATTGATGCACGTCTGGAAGCTATCGGAAAACCAATTGAGGAGTTGACGTCGGCGCCCGGAGCCCCAGAAGACTACAACATATTACGCCGCCAGGCAGGAGACTGTTTACGCGCTGCCGTCGCGAGCCGCACAGCAGATGCAGATTTTAAGGCAGCAACTGCTGACGAGCGTATCAAAATGGTGACGAGTGTTCTGCTGAGTCAAATAAGGAGCAATATCTACAATCGCGTCAAGACCGGCCAGTTCCAACTGGGCGAGAAGATGATTACGGCAATCGAAACGAGATACGTTCCGAACTTAAGAGCTGCGCTCGCTGATCTGAAGCGAGCAGGTGGTGAGATTGAAAAGAAGCTGGAAGAATTAAAAAAGAGTCCTCTTGCTACTTTCGCTTACACAAACTTCCGCGTACCAACCGCTTCAGACTATTCCGAAACCAAGTTTCTCTTTGAACAAGAGAAGGGGTTTATGCGCCCATTGACGTTGACGGGAAATGTGGGCCTCTCAGTCTACCATCGACCGGACCGCACTCTTAATCAGCAAAGACTGAGGGACGTTTTCGCGGCCCTCTCGTTTGAGGGTCAGAGCGATAGTCCGTTCACTGAAGCGGAGAATCGAGGAAAGATCACTTACTCATTTGTGGGTCGCTACCAACGGCTCTTCGAAAACCGAAGGGTGTTAGGCCGGACTGCTGACATCGGAAACTTACAGTTCATCACTGAGATACCACTGTTTCGAGGATTGAGTCTGCCGTTTTCGGTGACGTACTCCACCGCTACCGAAGAGGAGAAGAAGCAGGGATTTCGGTTCAACTTTGGGACACGCCTGGACATGGACAAACTGTTCGAGTTGTTGCGAGCAAACTCAAAGTTCTGAGGAGCCCAAATAAGAAATAGGAGGATAAACAGATGGCTACAGGTACTATTGTTATCGATCCCGGTCACGGAGGAACCGGCTCCATTGGTGGTTCCGACGGCAATCATGCCGTCAGCGTGAGCGGTGTCAAAGAAAAAGACCTGACCTTGGTCTTTGCAAACCTGGTAAAAACCGAGTTGCAAAGCGCTGCCGCTACCGGGGGACATACGCTGAACATCATCTTCACGAGAACTACCGATGTGAATCTGAGTCTCGCCGACCGAGCGCACGTTGCGAGAACAAATCGCGCCGACCGGTTTCTGAGCATTCACATGAACGCTTTCAATGGCGTTACCAGGGGTGTCGAAACATACATTCGGCGTCCCCAGGATAATGTGAATCTTGAGGACGATCGACGATTCGCGCGCAGAATTCAGAACGCGGTCTTTGACGTGATCGAGGGTTTCGATGCCGGATCGAATGATCGCGGAGTGAAGGAAGAGCGGTTCGGCGTTCTCAACGATGCCAGCTTGGGCAATACAAATGGCGGCCACTGTCGCGCTTGCTTGCTCGAGGTTGAGTTTCTCGATGTTCCTGCCGTTGATAGGTTATTGAATACTGGTCCCAATGCCGCTGCCGTCAGGCAAAGTATCGCTCAGGCTATAGCCAAGGCGATCATTAAGGACCTGGTTAACCCGTAGCCTCTCCCGAACCAAAGTGTTTGGGTTGACTGCTTCAGGCGGATTCAGGCTACGCTTTGTTGGAGATCTCCCGGCAGGCCGTGCACCGCTTCGTACAGGTCTGCCACCGAACTCCAATCTGAGAAAAATGGGAATCTGTGAACGATGATGCATCGAATTCTGATCGCCGCGTTCGTTTTGCTGTTAGCCTGTCCGGTTTTAGGGAAGCCAGTCGCTCGACCGACTAATCGTCGGTACTTACCGATCTATGCTCATAAGTTCAAACCGGCTGAGAAATACGCCCGCCACTCACTACAGGGAGATTTCGTGTGGGCAGCCGAATCATCTACGCTGCGAACCGCCACCATTCGTTGGCGAAGTTTTCTTCTCGCCTACGGGGAAAGAGAACTGGACAGCGCAACTCAAGCACGTCTTATCTCGATAGCCAAATACGAATTGATGCGAATCTATTACCTCGTGGGCGATCTCGAGGCTGGAGACAAGCTCTGGAAGGAGCTCGACCCATTGAAGTTGTTTTGATACCACCAAAAATCCTTCTCATCACCAGACCATTTTCATCGTTGTGATGGCCCAACAAGTGTCATAAGAGGGTTCTTTAATTTCACAGCCGTGATGGCTTTCCTACGAAATTCTCGCGTTAATATTTGGGAAGATCGAACAGACTCACGCTCAATGCGGCAATGCGCAGAAACAGCGATTACGTCTAAATCCGGGAAACGATATGGAATAGCCTCCGCCCATCTTTATTCTAGTGGTTGATTCTCACGGGCCTGCTTTCTTGCACACTCGCTACTTTCAGCCATTTCCAAATGTCACGGGATATCTCGGGCGGTTAATGCAGGCTTATTAATCTCATCCGACCAATCCTGTAACTAAAATCGCTTCAAGTTAGCGCTACTGGATTGGAAGGCAAATTTTCAAACCCCCCTTCACCTTTGAAAGGAAAATTGCCATGGAGAATCCGACAAATACCAACAACCAACCCAATATCATTCTCATCACGGTCGATCAGATGCGCTTCCCTATGCACTTACCCCCCGACACGCCAGATGTTGACCAGTTTGTGGAGAAATATATGCCCCATCTCTACCTCCATTTCTGGAAGGACGGTGTTAAGTTTTCCAACTTCTACACGGCAGCATCCGATTGCACCGCCGCACGTGCGACTATCCACACAGGGCTTTATGCCTATCAGACTTATTCGATGCTGACCCTGATAACTTACCCCGAGGGGCCGCCAAACTCGCCATACAAGCCCCCGCTCGACGAGCCGCCATATCAACCCGAACTGGACCCGGACTTTCCAACTATCGGGCGTCTGATGCGCGAAGCAGGTTACGAGAGTAAGTATTTCGGCAAGTGGCACTTGTCTTACGACGCGTCCGAACTTGAAAGATATGGCTATACCAGCCACACGAAACCTGAAGACTTGATTGGTGAGGCGGGACAGGGACTTGAAACCGACGGCGAAGTTGCAGAGCGCGCCGCAACTTGGATCACTAACTATGTAGCGTCTCCAGACCCGAACCAAAAGCCTTTGTTCTTCGCGCTAAACTTCGTCAATCCTCATGACAAGCAGTGGTTCTGGGGCGGAATGCAGGCCGACGCTTTTAATGAGGTCTATAGCAGCATTCCGCCTTATAACGGCACTCAAGAAGAACCGCCTCGTTCATACACTGAAATCCCAGGGGAGGCGGAACCATTGCGACGCTACTCGCTGGACATTAAGCAAGCAATTCCAAACTGGGAGGACCATGACCGGCTTTCGAAAAAGCCCCAGACGCAGACAATCATAAAAGAGGTGTTCCAGTATCAGATGGGTGGGATTTACGAAGAAGACATGAAACCCACTTACACGCCCGTAAAAGAGCCGCCAGATTTCAACTATGCTCAGACACCTCTACATCCCCCTACTCCTGTTCCTCCAGGTAAGCACAAGGCCATTGCGCCGCCGGAGTATTGGAGCAAGGCTCTCGACTCATACCTGCAGGTTATGGGTTATGTGGATGATGCCATTGGAACCTTCATGAGAAACATTCCCGACGAAGTTAGGCAAAACGCCATTTTCGTGTTCACTTCCGATCACGGCGAATATGCCAGTTCACACGGGCTCCAGGGCAAAGGTGGTACTGTCTACGAAGAGGGCATTCGAGTGCCGTTGATTGTCCGTGATCTAAGCAATGGTTTTACGGCGCAAGCAGAGCAGAAGCGCAAACAATTAAGCTCCAGCGTAGACCTGCTTCCAATGATCGTCTCGATGGCTTACGGTGGTGAAACAGGATGGATGACGAATGATAATGATTATCAGCAACTCTATGGCAACCGTTGGGACTTGCTGAGTATTCTTCTTAGTCCCGCTGCGCCCGGAAGACCTTACGCCCTTCACTCAACTGACGAGTTTATTCCGGAGGCGTATAACTATCTGGATGCTCCCTTGCATGTCATAGGGCTGATTCAAATGGACAATGGTAGTAAACAGAAACTAGGCGTTTACACCAACTGGGCAGAGTATTCTCCTGAACAGAATCAGGCGCAAGTACTCTACCCCACACCCACAATCCAAGCCCCAAACGTAGAGTTCTATGATGGTAACCGCCTGGAGAATGAAGTGGGCGAGCCGATTGAAGTGGAGAGTACTTATAACTCTGCAGCGGCACAGGCGGCGCTTGGAATTCTCTTTGGTGGTCCGGTGATAGAAATTCTCGGCCTCATCGGCACTGAATTGCAGGCACCGCTTCCTGCCAAATATCAGGATGCACAACGAAGAGCCTACCATAAGCTGCAAAACTATATGCGGTTCGTTAATGAAACGTCTGGTGGTGGGCCAAACATTGAGGCCATCGAAGAGTCTGAGCAACGCTTAGCGCGAGCCTGGGCTCTTTAATTCATATGTCTCGCTCGACCGAGGCTGAATATTCTCTGCGCAGTGTCTGCATCTCGATTAGGCGGTCACTGCGCAGAGCTGCTTTGGCAAAGAGAAAGGCCGCCGGAAGATCTCTATACCAACCCACTTGACCGGTTGGCCCGACGGCGGGTACAAGAAATGGAAAACTCCCACCTGGGCCGCAACCCACGTCCAGCACCCGATCACCCGGTTTCAGATTCAGCAGTTCGACGGCCCTTCGACGCACTGGTTTAATAAACGAAAAATCGAAAACTCAGAACCGCGCCACCTTCCCGCATCGTGAGACAAGAATTAACGCGTGGAGCCCGCAAGAGGATCACACAACGCACCAGTCATCGACGGTAGTACGAGTCACGCCATGGCGGCAAACTCTCTGACCATTAGCCGTCACGTGACTAGATATTGTCACCAACACCTGCTCGCGCGCTTGCAAAACAAGCATTTTAAGGGACTCAAATCAAGCGGTTCGCGCAATAGCTTGACTTTCACCAAGCTCAAATTGCAGTGGCGAGCGTATTGCCTGACACGTGTAACAAACATGCGAACGTAAAAGGCAACAACAAAATGAGATGGTTCTACAAATTACTCGGTAGTTGGATCACGCTTCCTGGCACAGGAGGGGAGATCGTAAGCGACCATGGCGGACCAGTGCGAACCCGAGCGGGCCGCTTAAACGAATTGTGGGCTCGATGGCTCAGTGGCAGTCGGCTTGGCGCGACAGTCGGGCACTGGGCCAGCAGGACCATCTCGTTGCCGCAACTCAGGCGGCTGGCGACCGGAAAAATTCCGTGGGCGCCGCTACGAAAACCGATTAGCGATTGCACGGTGGTGCTGCTCACGACTGGCGGTGTACATCTACGTACAGACCCCCCATTTAATCTCAATAGCGATTCAACGTTCCGCGTGATCCCGAAAAACGCACAGTCAAAAGATCTCGCGATTTCTCATCAGGCTTACGACCGAACTGACGCGCTCCGGGATATCAACCTGGTATTTCCAATCGAGCGCTTGCGTGAGCTTGAGCGCGAACACGTTATCGGACGACTGGCAGAAGATAACTACGGCTTCGGTTTGATGGGAAGCGCGAAAAAACTAATGCCATCAATCAAGGAAGTCGCGCGGCGCATCAGCGAGTCTGGTGTGGACCTTGCTCTGCTAGTGCCTGCCTGACCAATCTGTACGCGGTCCGTGGGACTGCTCGCAAGGGAAATTGAGGCAAGGGGTGTGACGACAGTGGCTTTAGGTCTGGTGAAAGAAGTTGCAGTTGCGGCGCATGCACCTCGCTTCTTGTACCTGCATTGGCCTTTCGGCCATGCCCTCGGTGAACCGGGCAACGTGGTCCAACAGAGAACGGTACTTCATGACATGCTTTCGATGGCCGCCATCGCAGCAGAGCCCGGGTTAGTTATTGACCTTCCATATCGCTGGCGACGCGAGAAGTACGAACCAGTGCTCGACTGGAGGACGCCGAGCGAGGCCGTAGTTTCGGCAGTGTCTTTCCGGACGCACTCGGATGAGATTGCCAAAAGTAAACGATGGGCTGATCCAAAAGAGGAAGTATGAAACTAACAATCTTTGCAGCGACCGGAGGTATCGGCAGCCAAATCCTGGAACAAGCCAGAAGTGCAGGTCACCAGGTGACTGCTGTCGTACGAAATCCAAATAAACTCAACGGTCTGCAGAATGGCGTGCGTGTTGTTACCGCGGACCTGGCGGCTGTGGATCAGAACACGATTGAGTCGGCCGTTGCTGGCGCGGACGCTGTCCTTTCCGGGCTCGGCGCGAGTTCTAACGCCGAGGCCGGAATAGCGGCGCAGGGTACACGAGCAATCGTCGATGCCATGGGAGCGACAGGTGTACGACGCATCATTGTCGTCAGTGCAGCGCCAGTCTCCACGGTAGCATCGCCCGACCGGCCGAGGCCACCCAAACACGATCCGGGTGAGGGCTTCGTGATGCGCAACTTTCTGACCCCGTTTATCAAGATTGTTCTGCGCAAAGTGTATGCGGACCATGCGCTGATGGAAGACCTGCTACGTGGAAGCAACTTGGATTGGACCATCTTCCGGCCTCCGCAACTGAACGATAAGCCGCTCACCGCCAAGTACAGAACGGCATTGGGACAAAACCTGCGGCGCGGCTTTTCGATCTCGCGCGCCGATGTCGCCCACGCCATGCTCGCGTCGCTGAATCAACCTCAAACCATAAGACGGACTGTCGGAATCGCATATTGACTCGCTTGGACCACCAGTCTGCTCAACCACTACTAGGCGCTTTACTCTCGTCTACCTTGCCCTCGCAGACTGGCTCTTGGTCGGGCGACTGGCTTCCAGATTGTTCAAGCTGCCGGTTATTCAGCGTCAGGGCAGCGGGGGCAACCTCCCTGGCACTGCCGCACGCATGAGTCATAAATCTTACAGCAAACTATCGTGGTGCCATCGCATTGAAAGAATCTGTCCAGACACGTTTGGCAGCAACTTGATTGTGGACTTGCCGCGGGAACGAGTAGTGCTGTCAGGCATATCATCGTTGCGGCTACCGCCAGCATTCGATAACGCAGTGATCCAAATCTCCTCGACTTTGTCATTGTAGTGATCCTCCCTTTGGTTTGTATGCTTTTGACAGGGGATATATCACCATGAGCCGGATTCACAAAGTTCTTTTCATTGGCTGTTTTTGTCGTATCAGCACTTGCGTGGACACTCTTCGCAACTTTTCTGCATCCCAACGGGTTCTCTCTACCCACGGTTGACGTTCATGTTCCGCCGTCTGTGACGGCGTTAACAATTTCGAATGAGTTTCTCGAACCTGGCACAGTGGACAGGGAGCGCTTTTCATTGTGCTAACACTCGCCTTCTGATAAATTCTGTCCGTCTCATTTTGGCGGTCCTCGACGCGGGTTTTAGCCTTCGCTATTTATAGTTTTCCATATAGCCAACTGGGTTTTCGCGACTCTACTGATCTCTGGAGCGTTTCTTAAGGGCATCGCTGACCAGCCTCAAGAAATCTTTTGGCTGCTAATTACTTTGCCCGGAGGCAACTCATGCGCATCGCAGTAATCTCCACCTATACTCATCCCAGCAGGCTCATCATCAAGGAAAAGTCTGTAATGCAATCGGCGGTTCCGGAGTTGATTGCGGCCCTCTGTCCCGATGATGCCGAAATAGAGATCTATAACGAGAAGGAAGCATATATACCGCTCGATCGCGATTGGGACCTGGTTTTTTTCTCCTATCTGCATTCTTACTACGAACACACGAAAGTTCTGTCGACGCTGTTTCGACGACGCGGCATCACCACTGTCGCGGGTGGGCGACATGCCAGACACTTTCCCGACGACTGCCAAAAGTATTTCGACGCCGTCATTACCGGCGAACCCGAAAGCAACGTTCCCGCGCTGGTTCGCGATTTTGAGCGGGGCGAATTGAAACCCCGCTATAGTCTGCCGGCGGTGGAGGCAGCGGCAATCAAACCATATCGCTACGATCTCATCGATTTCCGCCACAACCGCTTTCGCCTGCCCGGCGTTGAGGCTTCACGTGGTTGTCCCTTCGCCTGCAATTTCTGTGTGCTTACGGGATGGGAAACATACCGCTACCGGCCGGTCAAGCATGTCATCGACGAGATCAAGTTTAAGATGAAGTGGAACCACCACTACTTCGGTCTCATCAAAGACTGGTTTATTTTCCTGGATAATAATCTCGGGGGGAACGTGAAATATTTGCGGGAACTATGCGAAGCATTAGTACCGCTCAAGAAGACCTGGGGCTGCGCGCTTACGTTTAATGTTTTGAAAGATGAGACGACGGTCAAGCTGATGGCGAAGGCAGGCTGTCGTTACGTTTACACCGGACTCGAGTCGCTTAATCCCGATTCGATCAAGGCCATGAATAAAGGCCAGAACAAGATAAGCGAAATAGACAACATTATTAACAAATGCTATGCGAATGGAATCCTGCTTTCCTTTGGCCTGTTGGTTGGATCCGATGGCGATACAAATGAATACCTGGAGAAGCTGCCGGACTATATGGCTGATCTGCGGTACTGCGCCATAACTTTCATGGGAATCATCTGCCCTTATCCGGAGACCTCCTTGTTTCGCGATCTCCAGAAGGAGGGCCGACTGCTGCCAGGGACGGTCAGCCGAGACTACGACGGCTACACGCTTTGTCACCGGCCGAAGTTGCTGGACACGAGCGAAGTGGTGGACCACTACCGCAGGCTGTCGCGCACGATTGGCTCGCTTTCCAACGTGTCTCGCCACTATTCAAGCAAGTTCTGGGCGAGCGACATGCACCGCTACAAGATGACCCTTCTGGTGTCTGGGCGGGAGATATTCAGCGTCCGCAACAACCTGCGTAACAAGAAACGGACCTTCGTTGCCGGCGTGGATGAGCTGGAGGCATGGGACCAGCAGAAGATGCAGGAGTTTCAGATCCAGCCGCAGTATCTGAGTTAGGGGTTTCGGAAAGAAGAAAGGCAAATAGAAAAGGCCGCCGGAACTGCTTCCAGCGGGTTTAAAAGCAGGAACAGCTACCTGCAAAAGGTAGCTGTTCTGGCTTAAATCTCCCAAGGCTCTCGGCTTTGCTGGATAATTCGGTTTCGATCTCTTCACGGTCTTCGATGTCGACGTCGGTATTGCCGCTTTTTATGGTAGTGATAGACCGTGCCGGCGCCTGCTCCAGCGCCTGCGCCGATGAGCGCACCTTTCCTGCCGCCGATCAATGCCCCAGCTCCCGCTCCTATCGCAGTACCAATCCCTATGCGCTTTGCGGCCTTCCGTTTTCCAGCTTCAGGGTTTCGATAACGCCTGCGTTGGCTGCCCGCAACGGGAACCGACAACGCGAACGAGAACACCAACAGTAGAACCAGAATGATTCGTAACAGACTATTTCGATTCATTATCAACGCTCCTACTTCATTGCCTTCTGCTCAGGGGCGAACGGGGTAACGAAATTAATAAACAGTTATGCCACGTTTGCTCTGGATTGTTAAGTCAGGTGTGTTTTGGCTTACGAAGCCTTGCGATGGCTTGGACCGTGCTTATCGAATTGCCAGCAGGATTAGCGATCAGCCAAAAATCAGCGTATCGGAGTCCCATCCTTAAGCAGGATGCGACGCAGATAGTCTACCTGGCCGAGATGCCAGTTCAGGTGTCCATAAAGGTGAATTAGGAATTCCTGTGTTGAAGTGGCGGCTCCAAGAACCACCTCTGGATATTCCATCTCCATCTGCTCCGCGGAAAGCTCTTCGATGACAGATGGAATAGCTCGTCTTAACTCCGTCAAGCGCCTACTGAGTTCTGCCCTCGACGCTCCCTTTGAGCTGAATTCAAGCTCCCGCTTTCTTTCGTAAGGCAGGTTACCGAGTTGGCGTCCCACAAATTCCCTGAGATTGCCTTCAATATGAAGCGCCAGGTTGCCTGCCGCATTCATCACACCCGGAAGCGTTTGCCAAAGTGCTTCATCGGTCGGAAAGGCCTCGATCTGTTGACTCAACTTCGCAAGATCGCGACCAAAGAGAGATCCTAGATCAGTTGTGATGCTCATAGTTCAGAAACTCCTTAACCCAGGTCGCAGCTGCCGCGCTCGCCCAGAACGCCCGAACCCATGTACTCCTCGACGCAGGTGGCAGGGCACTCAAATTTCAACATCGCCCTCCAGATAGAAAACGCAAGCGCCTTCCAGCTTGACGCGATCACCCACCAGGCGACAAATGATCTCTCCGCCACGCCTCGAGGCCTGGAACGCGCGAAACATAGTCTTGCCCAGGCGCTTCGCCCAATAGGGTGCCAGCATGCAGTGCGCAGCGCCGGTCACGGGATCTTCCGGGATGCCCTTGGCTGGCGCGAAGTAGCGGCTGACGAAATCGTAGGTTCTCTCTCCAGGCGCGGTCACGATTACTCCGGGACGGTCCAGGCGCGCGAGCGCGGCCATATCTGGAGCCAACGCACGTAAGACCTGTCCGCTTCCAAGCAAGACCAGATAGTTGAACTCGTTGGTGAAAACCTCGATTGGATCGATGCGCAGCGCTTCAGCCAGCGCGGGCGGAGTGGAAACCTGCTCGGACGTTCGGGCGGGGAAGTCCATGAGGTAACCCGTTTCCGTCCGGTTCACAGTCAGTGGGCCGCTCGCCGAGTGGAAGACCACCGTGCCGCGCCCAGGCTCTAGCCGCTCCATGACCACTGCTGCACTGGCCAGAGTGGCGTGGCCGCAAAGCGGCACCTCGGTGGTGGGCGTGAACCAACGCAGCCGATAATCACCACCCTCGGGAACCAGAAAAGCTGTCTCACTAAGGTTGTTTTCGGCAGCAATTTCCTGAAGGAGAGCATCCTCGAGAAATCTATCCATCAGCATCACCGCAGCGGGGTTACCTGCGAACGGGCGCGAGGTGAAGGCATCAATGTGAAATATCGGTGTGCGCATATTTGATTAAAGGGTAGTACGACTTTGCCGAGCGGCCCATTATACCGTGCACGCCGATGGCGCATTGCTATCGAGGCATTCAAGAGGGGCTCAATCTCACCGTATGAATTCAGACCGGCAAAGGCAGTAATCGTATGAACCTTTCTGTTTTATAAGGACCACGCAGTAAGCCGTAACGTGGTCAACGGCACACTGCCTGGCAAAGAGAAAAGGCCGCTGGAGTTCATCAAGCGGCCTCAAAGTCGTGGCTCCCCACTGTGGACACTCTTCGCAACATGCTCTTTGCACAGTCTGGACCAACTGCGCTTGTGTAGTAAGAGCCAAAATGCGTCAATCGAGAGTATACTGCTGATGGCTCCTTGCAACATGCGCTGAATCTACGGAGATGGAAGATGCGTCACGTCTCGAAGTGTATTATCCGCGCGGCTTCATCTGCCGCTCTAGTGTTGCTGCTTGTCCTAAAAGTTACGGCGCAGGAACCGTGGCTCAGCAAAGGAGAAAGAGTAAAGGTCGACTACGACAAGCCTGATGCAGTTGCTAGAGCTATCAGGAACGCTGCGTTCGACTCTGTCAAACTTGCGATTCCCACCCAAGACATTCCCTTGGGAGGCACCGGCCGGGTCACACAAGAAGTATTCGAGATCGACTTCGGTCGGCTTGTCTTTGACAAAGATCTGCCTGCCGAGTTAGGCAAGCGCGGGCTCGCCTTCGCAGACCCGCTGACTGCCATACTGTACGCTACTGAATTTCCGAACCAGCAGCGCCTGCACCCAATCAACATCCTATTCACCGATAGGCAGGGGCAACTCTGCTACCTGTTGCTTGGGGGAGGACCGGACCGTCTCTTTGGGACCAGGCGTGCGAATCCCGGTCATTGGGGTCCGGGCGCCCGCTTCCTCGTTATCGCAAAGGCGCTTCGGGAAAGATCTCGGCTTAAGAACGTTCTTGAAGGCTGACGGGACCGAGCTTAAGAGACGCTGTCAGGCTCGGAGTTACACCTAGTTTTTTGCTAAGAACTTGAAGCCACCTTCGCAGGTGGCCTCCTCTTCATTACTAAGGATAACTGCTCCCCACACTGGACAATCTTCGCAACTGGTTTTTGAAGCCCGCGGTAAAAATGCTGAATTTCTTCCGCGATTGGGAGCAGTCACGCTGCAGCTCATTGATGGCCGCAATCCCCGACTCTTGAGATCAGCTGAATTCAAATGATGATAGCTAAGCTCCTTACTCACATCTAAGCGCCATCATCGGATCCACTTTCGTTGCCCGACGGGCAGGCAGATAACAAGCGAGCACAGCAACGCCTATCACGAAGAGCACCACTCCAGCGAAGGTCGCGGGATCGGTTGCGGTCACGCCGTACAGCAGACTAGCCAGGAGGCGCGTCACAGCCACCGCTAGCATCACTCCAATCATGGCTCCAATTAAGGTCAGGCCCATTCCCTGCTTGACAATCAGCTTTATGACGTCGCGGGTCTCTGCCCCCAGGGCCATCCGCAAACCGATCTCACGCGTGCGTCGTGACACTGAATATGACATCACGCCATAAATTCCGATCGCCGCGAGCACCAGCCCGAGCAAGCCGAAAACTCCCAGCACCGCCGCGCCCGTGCGGGCCGACCACGATGCAAGACTGACAGTTTCGGACAGAGGTTGCAGGTCTTGCGGCGGCAGGTTTTCATCGAGCGCCGCGACTTCGCGCCGTACGGCGGAGATTAAGCCGCGGGGATCGCCATCCGTGCGTACAATCAGTGATGCAAAAGCAGAGTAGTTCTGCGCGAAGGGCCGGTAGATGGTGGGTTCCGGTTCCCTGTCGAGACGATTGAAGATGTTATTTCTCGAGTCCTTGGCGACGCCAATTACTTCACAGGAAATCGGATTCGATCTACCGACGCGCAAACGTTTGCCTAGCGCCTCGCCCGGGTCGTTGACCTCCGGCCACAAGCTGTGCGCCAACTTCTCGCTGACGATTGCAACCGGAGGAGACTTGATCGTGTCCTGCGCAGTGAAATCTCGCCCACGAAGAAGCGGCGTACCGATGGTCTCGAAATATTTAGAGTCGACGGAAACATCACCGGCGAAGACCCTTTCGTTGGGCGGAACCTCACGGTTTTCGGGAACAACAGGTGTGGACAGCCACATAAAACCGAGCGGCAACAGATTGGTCACACTCACCGTTTGCACACCCGGCAGCCTTTCAAGTCGCTCGAGTATCTGCCGGTAAAACTCTCGGCCTTTAGCTTCGTCGTACCCTTGAAGCCGCAGGTTGAACGAAACCGCCAGCACCTGATCCGGTTTGAACCCCAGATCGATTTGTCGCGCATAACGCAGAGTGCGCACGAACAAACCCGTGCTGATGAGTAGTGCCAGCGAGAGCGCGACTTGTGTGATAACCAGCGCATTGCGCAAATTCAACCAAGGCACGCGCGGGCTTTCCGCGTTGCTCTCATCCTTCAAAGCCGGGAGGACATCGGGCCTGGAGGCCTGCAGCGCCGGGACCAGACCAAAGATCACTCCCGTCACGGCGGCCAGCAGGAACGTAAAGGCAAACGTGCGGATGTCAAAGGACAGATCAAGACTAAAAGTAAATGGCGGTGGGAATGGCGGCTTGAAAGCCATCAACAGTTGATTGATCCAGTATGCCAGGAACAACCCGGCAGTTGCGCCGACGAGTGCCAGCAGCACACTCTCTGTCAGCAACTGACGAATCAATCGCCATCGCGTTGCGCCCATCGCTAATCGAACAGCAACCTCTTTTCGCCGTCTTGCGGCGCGCGCCATCAGCAGATTGGCGACGTTGGCACACGCGATCAGCAGCACCGTGAGCACCGTTGCTCCTGCCAGCCCGGAAGATGTCACTGCCATCTCCCGGATCGAACCGATCATGATGCCTTGGGGACTGATAAGCCGTAGAGAGCGATCATTATTAGGATTGAAGCCTTGCTCAGTCGGAGGAGGGTTGGACAGTTCTAGCTGGCGGTTGATCGTTTCGAGCGCAGCCTGCGCTTCAATGACTGAAACGCCTTGTTTGAGCCTTCCGATGGCGCCAAAGTTTTCATTGTGCCGATTACTCAGAGGATCGTGAGTCCCTGACTCCCGCGGCTCCGACCTCATCGCTGACATCATCATCACCGGAATCCACAAACTGACTTTCATCGGAGCGGTCTCGCCGTCGAAGCCAGGAGGAGCAATACCGACGACGGTGAATCGCCGGTTGTTCAAAACGATCGTCTGACCGACCACCGCACGATCGCTGTTAAAACGACTCTGCCAAAAGCTATGGCTAAGGACCACCACTGGATGCGCGCCGGGCGTACGGTCTTCCTCGGGCAGGAACGCCCGCCCAAGAGAAGGTTTAATTTCGAGCACGTCGAAGTAATTTCCGGAAACCATAGCGCCGAGAACGACTTCACTGCGTACGTTATTGCCGAAACTGATCGGCGCCTGCGTATAGAGCGCCAGGTCCGACAAAACTTCGTTGCGTTCACGCAAAACCGTGAAGTCAGGGTAAGAGAGTGTCGGCCCTCCCCCGTCACCGCGCATTAGCAGCACGAGTTCGCTGGGCGCTTTGACCACAGGCAACGGTCGCAAAAGCAAGGCATCGACGAGGCCGAAGATCGCTGTGTTGGCTCCTATGCCTAGCGCCAAAGTGCCTACAACCACAAGCGTGAAGCCGGGATTCTTCAACAATATGCGCATGCCGAAACGAAGGTCCTGAAGCAATTCCTCCAACCACCGTGTCCCGCGGGCATCGCGGCACATCTCCTTCACCTGCTCAGGACCGCCAAGAGCAAGACGGGCCTGTCGTTGTGCTTCCTCAGGACTGAAGCCTTGGGCGATCAAATCACTAGTATGTAGGTCCAGATGATGGCGGAGTTCCTTTTCGAGTTGCTCTTCATGCCGCCTTCGGTGAAACAGGCGATGCCACCATGTCATCCCGCACCTCCTTCAGACATTTTGAGGATCAGACTGACGGCTTGAGTCAGACGCTGCCAGCCCGCGGTTTCAGTTTCTAGCTGCGCTTGCCCCTTCCGCGTCACGCGATAGAACTTGGCCTCGCGCCCGGTCTCGCTCACCTTCCAGTCGGCTACCAAAAGGCCGCGGTTTTCGAGTCGGTGCAATGCCGGATAAAGCGAGCCTTGCGGAACCTGGACTACACCGCGCGAGACCTGTTCCAGGCGTTGGGCGATCGCATACCCGTGAATCGGACCGAGCGCCACAACTTTCAAGATCAGCAAATCTAACGTGCCTTGAGGAAGATCTGATTTCGGCTTCACTGCTGTTACCTCCGTCTTCTACATATTAAAAGCAATACGTGTAGAAGTGCAAGGCGTACCGAGAGTGACCTTGAATCCAGACGCTCCTTGCAGTTTCAAACACAGCTTGGCAAAAAGAAAAGGTCGCCGGAATCGCTTCCAGCGACCTTTCTCCTATCTAGCTCTCCACAGTGGACAATCTTCGCAACTCTTCTGACGCCAACGACGGAAATGCTCAGTTTCTTCCAGCAGTTGAGAGAAGCACTTTAGTCCGACAAGTCGAACTCGACCTAACCCCGTGCAAAAAAATCAAGCGGGATCGTGACCAGCCAGGAGTTGGTTCTTTCAAGCAACCTGCCCCATTGATGTCATTCATGAGGAAGAAGTGATGGTGTGGGGACACATATGTGCGACCCAGCTATCGAACTCAATTCGGTTAGTTCCTAATCACGGACGGCAGATGACATTGATAGCTGGCGTCCGCCCAATAGTCTTTGCGATCACGGTAAGTGCAGTGAAAAAGGCCAGCCACAAAAATGGCCGAATAGTCCCTCGAAACTGACGTACCGGAATACGAAATAGACCGTAGGCCAAAATAAATGCCGTGATCACGTACACTGCAATCATAACGAAGTTCACGCTGAGGCAGGGCTTCTTACTAGCTTCACCCAATACAATAATCAGCAACTCAGCGGGAAACGACACGAGCATTGCTCTACAATTTCCCGCAGTCGCGAACTCCTTCGCCTCAACACGCTCATTACCCGCAAAGGGAAATCCTTCGCAACATTGCGATCATTTATCCAGCTGTTTTGGCAGCATGGTTCTTTGTGCAAAGGCCGACGAACATTGGGCGATTCGTTTTGTTGCCGGCCTCATGGAGACGGAGCTAACTCAGCTAATCAATGCATACTAACGATGTCAGAGCGTCTTGATGATCTTTCTTTACCCCTGCAAGTAGCCAACCATCCGGGGTACGCACTTCTGCTTTGAGATCCTGAGTCAGTAATACCGCCTCGGCTCCGTGCGGCTTTTTCACAATCAGGTAACCAACCTTAACTCCAAGTAGAGGCTTGTCTTTGTGCTTTTGAAACTCCCAGCCGGGATTAGACTGTAACAGACCGTAGCCAATAACTATTGGCTCCAGCTTGCGGTAATGAATGATCGTCGCAGCCTCGCCTAACTGCGCTTCAACTTTGGAACCTTCAGCGGTTGCAAAACTCAAGCTTGGAGCAATACTGACTTTCCAATCCCGTTTCGTCTCTTCGTAGATTTCGCTCGGATAGAGATCAAAAGCTATAGGAACTTCTTCACCAGTTTTGGGTTGGAGTTGTAGGTTAAGTCGAGCCCATCTTACTTCGTTGTCTCTCTCAGGACGGAAAGAGCAGGCCAATTGCAACAGGTAGAAATCCGCATCTCGCAAGAGTAGGCCAATTTCGGCGGGTAATGGTTCGCGTTTTTCTCTGATTAGGTTCGCCAGGTTCCAGTATTGGGGTTGGCCCAGAGAAACTGCTGGACCCGGCTGCGATCGCGGGACAATGGGCCCACCTGAGCGAGTCGTTTCTGACATAGGCGAACTCATGATTTCCAGTTGACCTTCGTAGAGAGAATCCTTGATATCCTGCGGTGCGTTGATGGTAGGTATCATTGGTAAACCTCACAGTCGTCGACAGTCATACATAGAACCTATTGCCAATGTCCATGGAGCACGAATGGAGCCCAATAAAAAGGATGTGCTTTCTTCTTTCGCATTTTGAGAACAGCTTCTTGCAGAGCCTTTGCCTTGGTATAAACCTTGTGCCCCGTGACATTGTAAAGCCGACTGTAAAAGTGAATCATCAATTCCCGAGTGGATTCATCGCCTACAGCCCACATCGTTCCCAACACTGACGAAGCACCAGCCCGTAGAAAAACCTCGGGCAGACCTACTGGTTCACTCTTAGAGTAGACATCGTGGAGACCACTCTCGCATGCGCTCAGAGTCACGAGATCGGCTTGCAGCTTAACAGCCTCAATATCCGCCACCTGCAATCCTCGTTTACCTGCCAGGAGGATGGTTGATAGCCACGGTTCACTGGAATGAAACAAACCGTGACATGCCAAATGTATCAGGTCCTTGCCCGGTAATTCGGACTTGATTTTGACTCTCGTGGCTTTGCTACCTAAGTAAGGAGTGGCGCCAAAAAACTGCGCTACCTGCCGAGCTTCCTGTTCAGTCTGAATTAAATCAAAGGTCGGATTTCCCACCACCAATGCTTTCAGCGGGCTCTGCGTTTTTCTCGCGGCACTTCGCTCAACTACTTCCTTTAAGAGAGATGAACTCGGCGCGTAAGCGATGGCGAAACGGTCGATGAAGCAACTGCCATCCATGGGAAAAGCGTGCAGCGGTAGGTAGCAGAGCATTCCATGTGGAATTAGATAAACCAACTCGACTCCCTGAAGGTGAGGTAACAATTCCGTTAGTAACGGTGCGGCCAAATCTTGCCAGCGCTGGCCGATATCACCATGGCGGGCATACTGTACTACCTCTCGGTAATACGTCTTAAACAGGTTTTCAAGTTGGTTTTCCGATGTTGCCAACTGGAGGAAGGATGGTGTTTTCTCTCCAGATCTAACAAGCAAGATGATGATGTCTAGGGTTGTAACCGGCGGGAAAATCTCAATAATCGCGGCAGGCACCTCCAGATTATCCACCAGATCCTGAATTTGCCTGTAGACAAGAGCTTTGTTGTTGCTTGCAGAATTGTGGTCAATGTCAGCGCCAAGGTGCGACCACATATCATCCAACATCCTACCCTTTTCTTCTAACATCGTTACCTTTTAAGTAGCCACGGGATCACCATTGACTTAAACCCCCGCCATGCCCCTTGCCTGCTGTAACATTTGCATCGCTTGTGATGTGTGCGCTGGATCACCGATCTGAACCGCTTTTTCAAGGCAGGGTATGGCTTCGTGCAAACGACCCAAGCCCCGATAGGCAACAGCAGCATTTATGTACGAGGATGCATCGTTGGGCGCAAGATCGATTGCGATCAAACAATCTCTCAGTGCGGCATCATGCTGCTTTAGACGATTGTAGACGAAGGCCCGACTGTCATACGCTGCAGCCAGGTTGGGATCGAGATCGATGGAGCGGTCGAAGTCGGCCAGGGCTTTAGTGTATTTCTCCAAATGGGCATAAGTGAGAGCGCGACTAAAATATGCAGGTGCGCACTTGTCGTCCAGTTCAATGGAGCGGTCAAGGGCGGCCAGAGCTTCAGCATACTTTTGCATGTCGCCGTAAGTAGTGCCACGATTGTAGTAGGCTTCCGCGTAATCCTCATCAAGCTCAAGAGCTTTCTCAATATCGGCCAGTGCTTCATGGTAGCGCTGCATCTCCCTGTAAATAATCGAGCGAGAGTTGAATAGTGCGGCTCTGTTAGGGTCTATCTCGATGGCTCGGCTATAGTCAGCTAGAGCTTCGCGGCGCAGGTGTAAGTCAGCGTAAGAAATAGCCCGGCTGTAGTAAAAATCACCGATGTTTGGATTTAGTTTAATGGCCCGATCATAGTCGTTAAGGGCTTCGTCATAACGCCGCAAAGCGGCGTAGATGTTTCCTCTACCCCAATAATGATCAGCTTCGTCAGGGGCAACCTCAATGGCGTGGCTGGCATTGACCAGGGCTTGAAAAAGATCGGCATCCTTCTTGGCATCCATCTTCCCTCCTACCTTTCTGTCCTGATGAGGCTCAGTGGCCGAAGACTCAGGACAATAATCACCATCTGATTCCACGACTGTAAAGGGCGCTGTTCAGGTATCGGCTATTTACTTTTTTTGGTGTTACTTTGAAGTTTGCAAAGGCAAGCCTGTGCTGATATCGCGCACAAAATTTAGCGGAGTCACACATCTCAGTTCGCCGAGCCATTGATATTTCTGCGAAGGGAACGAGTTGATTGAGTTCTAAGACTCGGGGATCGAAGGATAGCTTATTAGGTGGCTTGTAGCAATTCTCTTCGCCTCAGCATCACGTTTCGAGGCCTCTTCTTCGGTTTTATAAGAACAGTGCTCCCCACACTGGACACTCTTCGCAACTTGGTTAGTGACGTCATCGACAGAAATGCTTAGTTTCTTTCAGCAGTTGCGAAAACTCGTTATTAATGATGGCCACCTCGCTACTTTTTCTTGCCGGTCTGGGCGGAGTTTACCATCATAAGAGAGCGAAGGGTGACTTGGGCTTTCAGTCAGCCGTTCTCGTCAAATTCTGCGGTGTTGACGAATAGTTCTGGGTCGTGTGAGTGCCTGCGGCTTGTCAGGTTTAGAGCTCGGACTCTCTGCCACCTGCCGTGGATTGGCGTCGTAAATTAGTATCCGTGTCCTCAGGCGATTCCCGAACGCATAGCCCCCAAAGGCGCCGAACGTTCCACCGACAGCCGGAATTAGAAAGAAACCAGCCCGTTGATTTTTTGCGATTTCGAGACCTGCAGCGACGCCGGTTATCGTGCCTGCGTTGCGCAGCAGTCGGCGAAGTTCGTCCGGCTTCGGAGAAAGTTGATAGATTTTAACTACACGATCGCGTTGCACCTCTGCAATCTCATCGCTGCGAGACAATCTCAGCATTCCAGCCGTCGCAGTGAGTAATCTGCCTTTCAACTGTGTGCCGTCATCGAGTTGAATTTCCAGTTCGGTTCGAGAAGGTGTTGCTTGCACCGCATCCCAGAGGTCAGCACCAGCGTTCACAGTCATCTGGGCAAAGGTGACAGCTGACATGCAACCAATTAGGCAACACAGCGAGGCAAGAGCTAAGGCGCGGTGGACTTGAGCGCTCATAGGTATGGTCCTTTCGCGAATCGAAGGTTGTGGAGAAATCTAACAATTGCGGATCACGATAGGAGCGCGGTTGGGACACTCTTCGGATTGACATACCGCCATATCAACACACAGCAGGTCATAAAACTTGAGGCCACTCGCAGGTGGCCTCATGCTCGATTTACTAAGGATGAATGCTCCCCACAGTGGACAATCTTCGCAACTTGTTCTTGACGCCGACGGAAGTAATGCGCAGTTTCTTGCAACAAGTGCGGGAAGCGCACCGCCTAGTGGTAAGCTGAAGTTAAGAACTGTGATAGGACTTGAAAACCGAAACGTAGTCGCGATGAATGAGCCGCAAAGAAGCACAAAAGGCACAAAACTTCTGCTGGTTTTTGTGCCTTTTGAAACGTCAGAGAAAAGTGGATTAGTGAATATCCAGTCTCGAAATCGTATTCTGGTTCCTATTCGACACCCAGATGCTCTTCCCATCAAACACGACGCATTCGGGCTGAACACCCACCGGAAATGTATCGAGCAGCGAACCATCGCTGGCAAGTAACTTCGAAACGTTACCGCTTCCTGTGTTGGCGACCCAGATGTTCTCTCCATCAAAGGCAATTCCGTGTGGGTTTAGGCCGACCCCATAGACGCCGATCAACGATCCGTCGCTCGCCTTTAGTTTCGTGACAGTACCTTCGTTGAAATTCGTTACCCAGATGTTCTTTCCATCAAATGCAATTTCTCTTGGCCCATCGCCAACTGGAAAGTTTCCGAGCAACACATTATCAGAAGCACGAATCTTCGTGACTGTGTCATTACCGAAATTGGCAACCCAGATATTAGCGCCGTCGAAAGTTATTCCAAACGGTTGAGACGCCGGGAAAATTGCGAACACGCTGCCGTCAGGCCGCAGTTTCGTCACTCTACCGGAAGTGAAATTCGCCACCCAGATGTTTGTACCGTCAAATGCCAGGCGGCTCGTGCTTCCCGTAACTGGAAACGTTCCCAGTAATGTTCCGTCGCTGGCGCGCAGCTTCGAAACGCTGTTGGAGAGATTCGAAACCCAGAGGTTAGTACCATCGAAGGCAATACCTGCGGGCGCATTGCCAGTGGGGAAGGTGCCGAGCACAACACCATCAGTGGCGCGGAGCTTTATCAGTCTGTTCAAGGAGAGGTTTGCAATCCAAATGTTCTCTCCGTCGAAAGCAGTGCCGAATGCGTTGCCAGGCAGATTGAAGGTTGCACTATTGGGTCGTATAAGATCCCAGCGAAGCATCGCAACGAGTATTGGATCAAACTGCGATCCGGATAGACCGCGAGCTCCGGTTGCACCGGTGTCGCCCTTATCGCCTTTATCACCCTTGTCGCCTTGAGGACCGATAGGACCGGGAGCACCTGGCAATCCTTGTGGGCCTTGTGGCCCTTGTGGTCCACTTGCTCCTGTCGCGCCTTGCGGTCCTTCTGGTCCCTGTGGTCCAGTTGCGCCTTGCGCGCCCTGAGGTCCTGGCGGCCCTTCCGGTCCCTGCGGACCGGTTGGACCCTGTGGTCCTTGTGGGCCGATGTCTCTATTCAACGTCACGATCAACTCAGGCTCATGACTCGTTTGCGGATTCTCCTTGCTGTCAAACGTGACTGCGGTGCTTGTGCCCGCCACAAGAGCAAGACCGTTGTTGGTGGAGCTGTTGAGCCAATCGCGCACCGCACTCGTCACATCAACTAACAGATATTGACCCTTCTGGTTCGCATCGATGTTGACTCCAGTGACGACCAGATCACTGAGGGCTGGCGTATTTCGCCCTGTGATCGTCTTCTCGCTCCAGTTGTCCGCGAGCTCGACTACGTCAATCGTACCCGGAGCGGAAACGTTTGCGACGTAAAGTTTCAGCGTCGCCTTCGCGACATGTGAAGCCTGCGTGTCCGGGGGTAGTACGGGAGAGAGCTTGAATTTCAGATAAATCGTATTACTTGCAGATACAGTCAGACTCGGGTTTGTGCCGAAGTTTGTATCGAGATCTTTCGGAATCGAACTGGTATGAGCATCGTCGCTCAGAACACTCTGCGCCATGGTTAAGCCTGACAGGCAGACCACCAACAGCAGAGTACCGAACATCGTTTTGAATATTTGAAAAACAGCGGGTTTCATGGTTTTCTCCTCATTTATCTGCGCTAATTGAGTGGCAGACACACATCTAGCCTCACAAACTCTTGTTTGTGTCTCTCAGTGGTTTACCGGCGCGACCACAGAGTCCCGAGCCGACAATTTCCACGCTCGTTTGTAAGTGACTAAGAAATGATTTTCATCACCTGAGGACGGAACATTTTATTACCTCGCGGGATCGCAGAAGACTCCTGCCCAACGTTGATCTACTTGCAATTAGGAACACAACTTGGCAAAGGAAAAGGCCGCCGGATTAACTTCGGCGGCCTTCAAGTCGTGGCTCCCCACAGTAGACAATCTTCGCAACTTGTTTTTGATGCCAACACCAGAAATGCTCAGTTTCTTGCAACAAGTGCGGGAAGCGCCGTAATCGGCCACTCACTACGGAGTGACGCAAGCTTCCGTTAAGTCAGGCGTACGAATGCTGCCTTGGAGGGCACACCTTTCGAATCCAGAATGAACACCATGTAATAGCCTGGCGGGGCAATGTTTCCATTAGCAGGTGCTTTCACATAGAGTTGGTCATTACTGTAAACGAAGGTCAGACCCACGAGTCGCTGCTCCATATCAAATGCATGAGTGACTGCGCCGGGACGAATCAGCACGACTGATTTTATGTCCGTTGGATATGGCGTTCTTATGTAGAAGTTGGCACCGTAATGAATGGCCTGATCGATCCTGCTTATGACGGGTCGCGTGGCTGGGGTGCCGTCAGTGTTAAAGAGGTATGGTGGTGAATAAATCTCGATGTGCGGCTCGTAAACAGTACGCACGGGATTTCCTCCGACTGCTAAGACGGTGGCATCCGGTAAGAGTAGGGTGTTGGAATGATAAAGCCGCGGAAACGCCATCGAGCTTCCGGGAGTAAAGCTATTAGCGTCAGGATCGTAAAGCTCAGTTTCCAAAGCAGCCGTTGCCGTATCTTCGTCGTTAGTGGAACCGCCCGATACCAGCACTTTGCCGTTAGGCAAAATCGTCGCATTCAACTGTATCCTGGCGTGAGCCATGGTGGGACCGTTCACCCACAGGGGTTGACTTACAGATAAATCGATAAGCTCGGTTGTGTTAGTTGCGGGATTTGCTCCTCCCAGAATCATCACTCGCGGCTTGAAACCATTCGCCTGAGTCAACGGCAACAGCACTGATGTTCCGTAATCTCGATTGGCGGTAAAGTTGGTTGTGGCAACTTCAAACCAGGTGTTTGTCGCCGGATCGAACATCTTCGAATCTCGATTTGCGCCGCACTCGAAGACCTGACCGTCAGGCAACAGGTGCTGACGTGGATACAGCGGCACACCGGCAAAAATGGTTCCGGCAGGGGTCCAGTTTCCTGATACCCAGATCTGCACGCTGGTATTAACTGTGGAGCTGGTTCGACACGATTCTCACTGAACCTTATTTTCCACATTGATGCGGCTTTTTTTACTCAACTTCTTCAAACGCTCCTGTGCGCACTTCGCCGCTGCGCGCGTAGCGGGTGAGCAGCACACCGCTGGGCGTGCTGGTCGAGTGGACCAGGGTGAAGGCCGACGGTTGTGCGTTGTCGCCGAACAAACGCTTGCCGCGCCCAAGTACGACGGGATAAATCATAAGCCGAAGTTCGTCCACCAACCCGGCTACAAGCAGTTGGCGCAACATGTCGGCGCTGCCCCACGTCAATAGGTTGGCGCCGTCCTGCCGCTTAAACGCGTGTATCGCGTCGGCAAGATCGCCCTCCAGCGCTTGACTGTTCTGCCAGTCGAGCGCATCGGATCGATGCGTAGCCACGTGCTTAGGAACGCTGTTGAACCGGTCGGCGACGGAGCGGACGTCTGAATCGACCGGTACGCGTGGCCAATACGCCGCGAATATTTCATAGGTGCGACGGCCCAACAGCAACTCGAACGGCTGCGAGAGCAGGTCCTGCAAGAATTGGCCGATGGCTTCGTCGGTGTAGGGCACTACCCAGCCACCGAGGCGGAATTCGCCGCTGGGATCTTCTTCAGGTGCGCCCGGGGATTGAATAACGCCATCCAGACTAATTTGTTCAGCAACGATGAGCTTGCGCATACTTCGTCTCCTGGTTCGTCCTCGTTTGTTTCAGGACGCTGCCTTTTCTCTCGCCACTGTGGGCCAGGCCTCGTTTGCCAATGCCCAGGCCCAGCTTCGATCATGCCGCAGCCTAGCGTGCCGACTCGATCAATGGGTTTTCTAATCCACACTTAAAATCCTGACCAACCAAAGGGTAGTACACTTTGCCTGAGACCTTGACCCTGGTTCCGTACCCGGCCACTTGTCCATCGGATGTGTGCACCTTGAGGTCCTTGTCCGTGAACTGTTTTGGCGCCAGCTCAACTTGGTTCGCCTGGTTGCCAATCCGGGTCTGCACGCCGACAGGCGCCCCGGCGTAGTCGCCGCCCCCGTAGAGCCGGAGCACGACGCTGCTTGTGCCTGTGAACTTATCGGGGAAGCGGAGGAAGCCGACGACCGCAACCCGCTTGCCTTCATTAGCCTTGTCGCATAGCGACGCGAAGTCTTTCGTCTCGCCTGCTGTCGGCGGTTCGGAGGAGCCGCCCCCGCACGCAGCACAGAATATGAGCAGCCCTATGCAGAAGATTCTGCCAAGAGTCATAGATGATCTCCTCAAGGAGTTGATGATTAAGGTGGGACAGATGTTAACACGAGCGGAAGCTATGATTGCGCACGTTTTAGGTTTGCGCTCTGCGTTTCTCATCGCTCATTGCTTGAACGTATGTGTTCATCGTGACTTTGAGTTTTCAACAGCATGGTGACAATCCGTAAGGACGAGAGCATAATCCGCGCATAATTGAGTATGCCCCTAACCTGAGTATGTCTCTAACTATGAGCGACAAGTCACAACTGCCCAAGAGGTCGGATTTTCCATCCGGGGCTAAATTCGTGATTAAGGAGTTCGATGCGCCGCTGGTGCAGTTCCCGGACGGTGGTTGGTTCAACTGGTTCGGCGGTACGCCCCATCCGTATAACGCAAGCTTCCTGCGCGTAGATAACAACTGGCCTGCAACGTCGTTTGAGGAATGGGTCGAGATCGTCGCAGCATCAATGGCATTTGAACCAGGCGGCGGCGAAGCCTAATAACGCACCCAGCCGACTCCGACATTCACATGAGTTAGATGGTCTATATTTCCAGCCTTGGAGTGTGCAAGTTTCTCACCCCTGCTCAGAAGAGAGACATCTTCTATAACAGTGCCGTGAAATTCTTTCGGCTCGATAAGAAGTAAATCCAAGATAAATTGAGTAAGGATCAAAGTAGTTCAGAGATCACTTACGCACAGCGACGTGTTTGTTGATCCAGTTCGTCATAACATCCAAGTATCCCGCCGCCAATACCGGCCAGTGAGCTTGATCATTAGGTTTGGCGCGGCGTAAGTGATATTTAACGGCCATTTGAAGACTGCCGCCGCGGGTAGAGTGAAAGTGCCTTTGATGGTGCCGGATGTTGAAAAGTCAACCGCCATCTTCAACTCGCCGGCCGGTTGAGTAATCGCGCCTACCCAATGTCCATCAAGCTGCTTTTCTTGCGCACACACTGAGGTGGCCCATAGCATGCCCAATAGCAACCAGAACAGACCCATGATTACCAATCTTCTCATCTACAATCTTTCCTCTATTCTAAAGGACTCTTGAGCACGTAGACGTTTTGTTTGCTCTTACTGTTAACGGTACCCATAGCAATCCTGTGATTTGAATCGTGCGAAGGGGAGGCAAAGAGAAAAGGCCGCCGGAATTGTTTCCAGCGGCCTTCAAAGTCGTGGCTCCTCACAGTGGACAATCTTCGCAACTTTGTCCTCCGGTCGTTTTGCAAAGCCAGATGAACTAGAGGTTTTCTTCGGTTCTCAATGATAACTCCACCATTCTTTCAAGCAATTGATCAGGTGGTAAGCCTACGAAGTTTCTAAGTACCAGTTCCTTGGCGTACAAGCGAATCAGATAGCGAAGTTTCAGCGCCCTGGTTCGGGCCACGTAAACAAAGTCGCGGTGCCCGTTATTGATGACGATCACGTTGCGGCTCGTGTCATATCTCGAGCGCCACGAGTCGCCCGGGGCACTTTCGAAAGTGTAGCCCGGCAAGCCCTGAGACTCGACCCCGGTTGTTCCTACCTGTGACAAGAGTTCGCGCGTCACCGTAATTAGCGCTTCCGCCGATCGCTCAATGTCGTTTTGTGAAACCATCACCTTGATACTCGCAAGACCAGGCTCAGCGGGAGCAATAAACGTCGCGACTTGATCGTGTCGATGTTCCAAGGCTCCGTCGCCTTCCGCTATCTCCCACGCAAATGTCAGATCGGTTTCAACTCGGCGACGAGATCGATCGTAAGGTAACGCACGCAATGTTCTTTGTTCGCCTACTCGCACAACACTCGAGGCTGGTGAGATGGCCACGGTAAAAAGTGGGCCGGCGAATTCGAAAAACTGTCGCTGTTTTCCGTTACCGTTGCTCGTCTCTGTTACGCCGGCGATCAGTTTTTCAGTGGTTCCAACGTTGCGCAGACTGCCACCGGATACACGCTGAGCATGGGAGTGGATATCAAACCAATCGTATTCTTCGGCCGGAAGCGCCAAAAATGCCTCGCGAAACGCCCGCTGGATCGTCTGCAATAATTCTCGACTTGCTTGCTCTTCTTCGGCTCGACGTTGAGCTTCGAGTATCTCTGTCAGCTTTGTCTCTAAGGGGGTGAGAGCTTCTAGAAGTACTGCATATGCTTCATCATGGATGATGCCGCTGCGGGTGCCGGGCGTTAAATTGATGAAGGGCGCATCGATGTGCCCTTGAAGATAACGTGTGGTCCAGGGTGGCTTCGCGAGCTCGTCAACCACGGAAATGTCTTCAAACACACGTGTCCCGTGTCGAAACAGCGCGACTTGATTTGTTTCTTTGGGCTCATTCATATAAAGCTCGACGTAAACATCACCTGCCGTCGCACGAACAGCGGGCAAGTGGTGCAGTAATCTGCCTTCGTATTGGCGCGGTTCGACTGCATATTGCTTGCGGGCGATCTTGTCGACAACTGCAATGCGCACCCCGGAATGACGAATGCGGTCGCGCAACTCGGCGGCGAGGTACCACTGAATTTTTTCTCCTGAGAGGGAGCGAATTCCTTCCAACAATTTGTTGATTCGCAACTGAGTGCCGGATTCGGCGAAAAGTGTGCGCCGGGCTTTTACCGTAGCCGGGATCACCTTTTCTCATGACCATCTGCCAGGCACGATGGTCGGCACCGGTTGACGTAAGAGTCAATTCTTCTCCAAGCGTCCAAAAGGAAAGCAGCCCGATGCCAAACTCCCCCTGAAGTCCGGAGACTCCTTCCACCTTCAATCGGCGCTTCACTGAATCGCAGATGTGTGTGGCCACGTAGCGAAAATCCGGACGTCCCTCCTCATCATGCCGTATCCCTTGCCCGTCGTCACGGATCTCCAAATAATAATTGCCTTCGCTGCGACCGCGAATGATCGAGACACTGGTTGCGCGCGCATCGATGGAATTCTCTACCAGCTCCGCCAGGGCCTTCAGCGGATTGGGTTGGGAAAGGGCGATGATAGTGATTGCATTCCAGTCGTTGCCGATACGCAGTTTACCGCGTTTGAGAGAATGATCTGGCGAAGCTGGTTTTTGTTCCATCACGAACCACGCTCGTAAATTGAAGGTCTGAAATCCGCAAGTCTTCCGTATCGCCGGAGGATTATGTCAACCCGCTTTGCGCTTGAGTCTTCTTATTTGGCTCTGAGAGATGCGGCTCGTAAACAGGTTAAGGTACGCTGAGAAAACAAAAAGGCGGTCCTTTTTTCGTCCGGTAATTTCTCGAAGAATTCCCATCTCTTCAAAAGATCTAATAAGTGAGCTCGCGGATTGATGCGTAATGCCAAGTTTGATTGCTATATCGTTCGCGCTCATTACTGGTTGGGAGTAAAGTTCTCGCAAAAGTGCTTGCCCCTTCGTGGCTCGCTTCCCGAGCTGAAGGATTTGTTGTTCACATCTTTGTCGCAATGCAACGATTCCTTCGAATGTTTGCTTACTACCTGCAGCAGTCTCGGCAACACCCGTCAAAAAGAATTTGAGCCAATGCTCTATGTCGCTTGAGATTCTTACCGCAGTCAGGGCGTCATAGTATGCTCCTCTATTCCGCTCGAAGAAGTCAGATAGGTACAAGGTCGGCTTGGTTAAAAGTTTTTGGTCGATTAGGTATAGAGTGATTAAAAGTCTGCCAACGCGTCCATTACCGTCAAGAAATGGGTGAATTGTTTCAAACTGATAATGACTGAGCGCGGCTCTAATCAGGTGAGGGATCGCAATCTTTTCGTTGTGCCAGAACTTTTCAAGATCCGTAAGTAGATTGGGCAACTCCTGGTGCGTGGGTGGAATAAAGATAGCGTTCTTTAGATTTGAGCCACCGATCCAATTTTGACTTTTGCGTATCTCGCCAGGATTGCGGTGTTCGCCGCGCGCACTCGACATCAGTATTTTGTGCGCCTCGCGAAGTAGTCGCATTAGTTCTTGAAGTTTACATATGTCGAGACCAAATGTGAAGTTACAGGCTTAACTTTACATTTCCCCGATCCCGTATGTAAAACTGAGCCGGATATCGGGTAGACAAATAGTCACCGATCTTCTACGAGGCGACGACTCCCAGTTACAACGTCCATAACTCTTGCCCGTAGGGCGCTTCGAGATCGCGCTCACTGAACCCAGAGCTGCGGACGCCCCAAACCGTGCCGATCAGATTACCGAGTACCAAGACGCCGGTCATGATTTACAAGACGGTATTCGTCTAGTCGAACTCTCAAAAAAGACCTATTTCTTATTCGAACAGCAAACCCAATCGAAAATCGAAAGTTGCTAAATTTTGTGTGTTCGAACTCGGCTTGCAAAGAGAAAGGCCGCCGGAACTGGCTTCCAGCGGCCTTCAAGTCGTGGCTCCCCACAGTGGACAATCTTCGCAACTTTTTCTTGACGCCCACCGAAACGCATGATTTTTTCCAACAGTTGCGGCCAGCGCTTTAGGGATGAGCTAGTGGCGCGACTCCTCGCAACGCAGCGACAAACACATCCGGTGGTCTATTTTTTAGCGGTCTCAACCCTCACAATCGTAATGGGAGAGGGTTGTAGTTGTGGCTGCGTGTACAGGAACCCTGTAACTCCAATGACATCTTGAACTGTCGCAGAAGACCAAAGGGCGTCTGTGCACATTGCGTCGTCTTTGGTACCAGCAACCACCACGTAGCTTTGCTCTGGCGTACGCTTCACGTCGCAAAGGCAATTGGCTTTGTGCGGGTCTTTGTCATCAACGGTGCAGGGTTTGTCCAGACAAAAAGCCCAGGGCGCATCGATCGAGCATACCGCCATGCTGCTTATAGGAAAATAGCGTGAAGGGATTGCCTCATTTGCCTTAGGTGGTTCCGGGGGCACCGTATCACACGGCTTCGTTCCAGCGGAATAACCATGCTTGACCTCGCACTTACAATTCACTTTCTCTTTAGTTCCGGGGACAGGCAGACACTTCGCCTTCGTGCACAGCGCAAAAGTTCCATTGCATAGCGTAAAGGAAGGTGTAGCGGTTGCCACCGCCACCGCTTGAGTGGGTGACAGCGCTGGCGAAGGAGAAGAATTAGAAACAGCCGCTTGTTGTGAGCAAGAACACAGAGCCAGCGAGGTGAAGAGGATTGCGACCACAGTCATTCTCATGGAGTTTCTCCTTTGAGTCTTTGGCCTTTTTGGGCTCCTGGCACGAAGTACTCACTGAGGCCACCATTAACTACTGGGTTGTTGAAGATGTATTTCTCGACTTGTCAACCATCACGCGTCCCCTTTCATAACCCATCGCACGCCATGCACGATTGCTCCTATGTCAGTGAGTGGATCGCCCTCTACTGCCACAATGTCCGCATAGTAGCCCGGCGCAATTGTTCCCAGACTCTTTTCCATCCCTAGCAACCTCGCCCGTTTGCCGTTGCTGCGACGAGCGCCTGGGTCGGACTCATCCCCGCCTTAACAAACCATTCGAGTTCCCGTGTATTCCCGCCAAAACTTGTGAACACGGCGTCTGATCCCATCGCGATTCTCACGTCCGCTCGGACCGCTCGCCTTAATGTCTCGAAATTCCGCCTATATAGTTGTTGAGCCGGTCGACGACTGCCTTGTTATAACCAAACTCCTCGCTATGTTCAATGTAATACCGATTGTGGTCGACAGTCGGCACATAGACGGTGCCACGTTTAACCATACCAGCAATCGTAGCTCATCCATGTCAGTTGAATGTTCGATAGAATCCGCGCCAGCTCGTATTGCATCACGGGGAGCATCAGGACCATAAGAATGAATTGCGATTCGTTTTCCTGATTGGTGTGCCACATCAACCGCCGCCTCCATTTCTTCATAGGTGAATGTTTGAAAGCCGGTCACGTCCTTATCGCTGCCGGTTGACCCGTACATCTTGATCCAGTCAGCCCCAGCCGCAATTTGCTGGCGTGCCACACGCTGCACCTCAGCCACACCATCAGCGCGGCCCGGATCGGGTTCAACAAAACCGGGTCTGCTCTACCACCTTCTGACATTACGCGAGAAGCAGTACCGAATGTGCCGAGCGACGCCGCTCCAGGCCGGAATCGAAACAGCTCTCACACCAAAACCGGTGAGGCTACGCCGTCAGATTCGGAAGTAAAACCAAGTCCGTGTCCAATCTCGTGTACGACATGCGTCGAAGTCGAGCGCACCCCGCGTAATGCCATCATCCGGGTTGAATCAAATGTATGTGCAGAGTTAAAGCCGATGCCCGCGTCGCCCTGTCCCAGCGGAATGGAATCCGGGTTAGTGATGTCGGATCTGAGGCCAAGCGCACGCGCATCACCCCATGCCAAGCGCACTCGATGCGCTCGTAGTGGTGTCGTTCAGCTCTACGGGCACGGACGTTTGGGGCACGCATTGTAAAGTAACACAAGGTTGTTGCCTGATTTAGTCTTCACGCCTCAAGTTTTCCTCAAGAAATTCTCAAGGCCCCTCCGTAAGCTGTACAGGTCGTTTTGTCTTCAAAAAAATTCCGCGCCGCCGGCGTATCCGTTCAGTTTTGGCTCGAAAGGAGACGTTCCATGTATCGCAAACTGCGGTCATTAGCATATCTTTCCACGCATCTGAACTGGCGATTGATTTCTCTGCTATTAGCCGGCGCGGTATTCTCAGCGGCTCTGTTTGCGCCCAGAACTTTCAGCGCCGACCCGGCTGGCGGCACAGTATCAGAGGCCAATCCGCAGGTTACCTGGACGGGTCCTTTTAAAACGCCTACCGGCTCGGCAAACTGTAGCAATGCGAATAATGCTGCGTGCGATAATTATAGGCTCACGATCGAAGCCCCATCCGCAGCCTTTGGTCCTTACCTCGTTGAAATCAAACTTCAACCCGCAGCCGTGGGTGACTGGGATATGCAGGTGTATGGGCCTGCAGGCAATTTGGTAGACGGATCGGGAAATAGTCCCGGCCAAGCGGAACTGGTAGTGCTGATCAATCCGCCGGCGGGAACTTACACTGTTGCGGCAGCTCCCTTTGCACCCGTCCCAGGAACGGACGGCAACAGCTATTCCGCGAGCGCCGAACTCAAACATCACATCGTGAATCCTGCGCAACAGGGAACAGATACAAACATCAGTTATCACAATTTTGCAGCGACCGGTTCGCTAGGAAATGCTGCGGGCGAGCCTTCAGTTGGCGTGAATTGGAACACCGGCCGCGCCATGTTTATCGCGCTGCGGCAGACTCTGCGCGTTACTTTCGATGATACAACCATCCCAGCCAAGGCTACCTGGGAAGATAAGAGCTTTGTTTGGACCAATCTGATCACAATGGATCCGATCCTCTTCACGGATCGGAAAACAGGCCGCACGATCGTGTCGCAACTAGTTACGCCCGCCGCGGCTAATGGCACACTCGTGCTTACCGACGGATGCAGTCTCTCAGCCTTCACTGACAATGATGGCGACACGTGGGTCGTTGATGAGGGTTGTGGTCTTCCCAGCGGCGCCGATCACCAATCCATTGGCGGTGGACCATTCCACGCACCACTACCGAGCGAACTGCCATTGCCGGCTGAGCTGGCCGGATATTCGCATGCGACCTATTACTGCGCGCAGTCGGGCGTGACTGCTTATTGTTCTCGCAGCGACGATGGCGGCGTGACCTATGGACCAGGTGTGCCTATTTACACAACTGAATGCGGTGGGTTACACGGACATCCAACGGTTGCTAATGATGGAACTGTGTATGTGCCTAACAAGGCTTGCGGGGGCAAGCAGGGAGTCGTCGTCTCGGAAGACAATGGCATTACGTGGAGAGTTAGTACGGTTGATGGCAGCCTCGCATCCGCAAATGATCCGGGCGTTGGCATTGGTGCGGAGGGCACCGTTTATTTGGGCTATCAAAACGGAGACGGTAGACCGAGCGTTGCCGTGTCAACTAACAAAGGGCTCACGTGGAGTCAGCCTGTTGATGTTGGCGGTGCATATGGAATCAAGAATACGGTATTCCCACGTGTCGTAGCCGGCGATGATGACCGCGCCGCTTTCGCATTTCTGGGCACACCAACTGAAGGGCCATTCCAGGACGCTGCTTTTACGGGCGAGTGGCATCTGTACATCGCCCACACGTTCGACCGTGGGCAACATTGGACCACTATCGACGCCACACCCACGGATCCCGTGCAACGCGGCTGCATCTGGATGCAGGGAGGGAGTAATCCGTGTCGAAATCTTCTGGATTTCATGGGTTCAGCAGTCGATAAAGAAGGTCGAGTTCTGATTGGATACGCAGATGGCTGTGTCAACTGCACCGGACCATCCACCTCACGCGCAAGCAAAGCGACGATCGCTCGACAGGTAAACGGAAGACGATTATTCCGTCAATACGATCCTTCAGGTGAACCAACTCCGACTCCTACGCCCACGCCAACGCCGACACCAATTCCGGATCCGAGTCCTACCCCAGCGCCGACTCCGGCCCCATGTGGCTCGCCTACTACGTATCCTAATGCCAGCGGCATATTAATTAATGACAACAGTGGCGGTTCGCCATATCCATCTCAAATCAATGTTTCAGGTCTGTCTGGAACAGTCACTGGCATTACGGTTGGACTCAGTAACATCAACCATACTTTCCCTGACGACATCGACATTCTGCTCGTTGGTCCGGGAGGGCAAACGGCGACTATTCTGTCTGACGTGGGCGGACAAGTGCCTGCAGACAACGTGACAGTTACGCTTGACGATGCCGCTGCGGCACCGCTACTGGACACTGGTCCGCTAGTCTCGGGCACCTTCAAACCGACAAACGCTGGAGCCAGCGACGCTTTTGCCGCGCCTGCGCCGGCACCTTCCGGCGGGTCCGCGCTCTCAGTTTTCAACGGAACCAATCCTAATGGCGCCTGGAGCCTGTATGTGGTTGATGATGCAGCCCAGGATGCCGGCAGCATCGGTGGTTGGTCACTGAACATCACTACCAACTGTTTCGGCCCTACTCCGACACCGACGCCGACAATTGTCACGTTCTACTTCCATGGCACTCCGGAGGACGAGGCGAACAAGGCGCTTACCTTCACGGACGGAACCAACCGCGGCACCGCTACCTGGAACGAAAGCGTACCAACCGGTGCCGTACCCGTCACACAAACAACACATGAACGCGCCAACCGCGACTTTGTAGGAAATCCGCTGGCTGCTTATTGGCGCAACTCATACTCGGGCAGCATCAATGGTAGGCTCGAACTGAAACTGTACCTGAGCACGCCCAACGGCGAAACAACATTGCTGGGAGAAGATCTTGAGGTCAGCGTTTTCGGAGACCCGGAGTACATCTCCAGTCGTGTGCAGCCGCAACATTTGATTGGAAGAGGCACCATCTCCATTGGCAGCATCGGGCCCACTCCGACACTTTTGCAAGGCACAGTGCCCGTCAGCGGTACGGTCGCGAATGATCTTCTGATCCAGATCAGACCTACATTTCTCGATACGGGAGCGGCGATATTGGTGCATTACGATGCCATCAATACGGCTTCGAACTTCCGCATCGTAAACGACGCGACACCGACACCGACACCCACTCCAACGCCGACACCGACCCCAACCCCGACGCCCACGCCTACACCGGATAGTTGCGGCAGCGCAACGTTCTCGGTTCACATGGCGCCACCAGGCAAGGGCGACGGCTGGGGCGAGCCTTCAATCGGGGTCAATTGGCGCACCGAGCAGACCTTCGGCGGCGTAGGAAATGGTGGAACGGTTTTGAGCTATGGCGGAATCAATAACCCAACCGGGCTGCGTATCACTTTCAACGACAGCGTGCCGGCGGCTCCAACTGCACTTTGGGAAAACACTGCGATCTTGCCACTGGCTAGTCAAGAAAGAGTGCTCGGGGATCCGATCCTGTATACGGATCGAGACACTGGCCGCACGTTCTTTAGTCAATTACTCGGTGGCACGCCCACCTCGACTACCGACATCACTGATGATGACGGGCGGACGTTTAGCGTCAGCCAAGGATCGGGAATCATCTCGGGCGTAGATCACCAGACTATCGGAGGTGGGCCGTTCGCTCCACCGCTGACTGGTGGAGTGACTGATTATCAAAATGGTGTCTATTACTGTTCACAGGATGTAGCAGATGCAGTTTGCTCGCTCAGCATCGATGGCGGTGTAACGTTCGGGCCGGCTGTGCCGATCTTTACGCGCGCAGACTGCAATGGTTTGCACGGTCACGTCAAAGTTTCGCCGAAAGACGGTACCGTGTACGTGCCTGACAAAGGCTGCGGTGGCACTGATCTCACTTTCCATGCTGATGGCAAGCAAGCGGTAATAGTTTCTGAGGACAACGGCATCACCTGGAACGTGCGACTGGTGACAACATCAAGCGTGGTATTGCAATCGTTGACCGCGGATTCACATCAGGCTTGGGATCCTTCCGTGGCAGTAGCCAATGATGGAACCCTCTACTTTGGTTACCAAGCTGCCGATGGTCATGCGCGCGTGGCTGTGTCGCATGATAAGGGCCGCACATGGATTAACGATAAGGACGTCGGAGGCTTGGCGGGAGTGCAGAACACCTCATTCCCGGCTGTGGTTGCCGGCGATCCAAATCGTGCAGCGTTCGCGTTCTTCGGGACAACAGCGGGCGGAACCAATTATGACGAAGCTGGTTTCCCCGGTATCTGGTATCTCTACATCGCGACGACGTACGACGGGGGAGTAACCTGGAACATCGTCAACGCAACGCCGAACGATCCGATTCAGCGTGGCGGCATTTGTGGCGGCGGCACCTGTCGAAACCTGCTGGACTTCTTTGACGCGACTATCGACAAACGTGGCCGTGTTTTAGTGGGCTATGACGACGGTTGCATTAGCGACGGATGTATTTCGGGAACATCCGGAAACGACTTCACTGCCAAAGCTGCAATTGCGCGGCAGTTGACTGGCAAGCGGATGTTTGCGGCCGAGGATCCTACCTGCGGAACGCCAACGCCAACTCCCACGCCGACGCCAACACCGACAGCAACTCCGACGCCAACCCCGTCACCTACGCCGACCCCGACGCCTACTCCAACACCGACACCCGTCCAGACCCCGGTAGCTGGATTTAGTCATAACGCGCTGGTGGATTTCTCCGCCACATCGGGCGAGCCATTCATTCGGATTGACAAGCAGGACAACGTGTTTGTCTCGACGCCGTTTGGCTTCAGCACGACAGTGAGTCTGTTGTGGAAATCTGTCGATCATGGCCGAAGCTTCATTCCGCTCGGAACACCAATTGTGCGTGATGCCGTGCTCGGCCCGGGTGGCGGTGACACGCACATGGATTTCGACGATCACAACCGGCTCTATTACGCCGACTTGTCGGCGGCTTGCGTGACGGTGGCCGTATCGGAAGATGGCGGCAATACTTTTCCGCTCGATCGCACGAAGTTCCTGACTTGTATCGGTGATGAGGCGGAAGACGTTGAGGGTGCTCAGGATGACCGGCAATGGGTCGCCGCGTTTGGCGATGGCATTGGCTACATGACCGTGCGCAACTTGGCGGTCGCTTTGGGCGAAGGCAATTTCCACTTGTCGAAGACTACGGACGGCGGCAGGACCTGGAGTACCCGTGTTCTCGGAAGCGTTGGTCAGTCAGGTCCATTGCAGGTTGATAAACAAAAACGATCGGTAGTCGTGAATGGGGTCCAGAAAGACGCCATCATGCTCTATCAGTTGTACTACAGCGGCAGCACGCTGAAGGTATTTCGTGTTGCAGACCTCAACGACGGTTCTGATTTCATTGTTGACGATCTGACCGTGGGAACTCCGGGAGGCACTGTCAACAACGTATTCCCGGTGCTGAGCATCGACAAGGCCGGCAACCTCTACGTCGTTTGGTCCAGCAGCGCATCGGCCATCTTCATGGCCACATCCACCGATCGTGGTCAGATGTGGTCAGCGCCCAAGCGAGTTAGTCCGACAACGCTGACCGGAACGAACATCATGCCTTGGGTCGTTGCGGGCGATCCGGGCCGCGTTGACGTCGTTTGGTATCGAACTCCTGGGGCTAATGGAGCAGGAGCCGTTTGGGATATTCACATGGCCCAAACGCTGGATGCACTCAGCGCCTCGCCCACGTTCACTCTGAACAAGGTCAACGAAACGCCGATTCACAACGGTGAGATCTGCCTCCGCGGGTTGAATTGTGATCTGCCCACGAGCCCTGGCGATCGCAGCTTCCTTGAGTTCCCGTCAATCGACATCGACTCGCGCGGAGCCGCGTATATGACTTACAACGACAACACGAACCAGGTGCAAGGCGCGTATGTGGTCGTGGCGAGACAGACGACCGGCGCGAGCCTGTTTGCTTCTATTGGTTCTGTTGATGAATCCGACAAAGGACAGGTGACTATCACTGCGCCGACGGCAGGTGAGGCGATCACCGGATCATCATTTACGGCGCGCGGAACTCACGCGTTGCCGTACGCGAACGCCGACAATGACGAGCGTGGCGACGCCAAGTTTCCGGATCATGGCGCGACGATAGGAGCCAACATTCCGGCCATGGACATCCAGCAGGTATCAGTCACCGACGATTCGAATTTCGTCACAGTGAATATGCAGTTGGGTGATTTGTCGACGGCAGCACTAGCCGCAGCGCCATTGCAGTCCGGCGGTGATGGTGTGCTGTATCTGACTCAGTGGGAGTTCAATGGAAAGGTGTACTGGGTCGCGGCCGAAATCCGAGGCGGCCAGCCCGTCTTCTTAACTGGGACGCTCGGCATCATCAAATCAGCCACGTCTAAGAAGTACATCACATTCAATCCCGATCCGCTGCTCTCGCAGCAGGTACAAGGTCTAATTACCAGCGGCGCGCCAGGCACCATCACGCTGAAGATACCTCGAGCCATTATCGGCGCGCCGGCATCGGGCAACGGACTGTTCAGCATCACGGGTTACTCGTTGTCTGAGCGCGGAGCCCTGTTGCCGGTAAGCAGCGATCAGGTTCCGAATCCAACCAGTCTGCCGATCCAAGTTGATGCTGCTGGTCCATTCACGTACGTGATGGGCAACGGTGCGACTTTCGATGGCGTGGTTGAAGTTTCAGTTGATAACTCGACATTCACTAGTCCGCGACTGGCGATACTCGACTCGACTAACAACATCTGGCAGTTTGCGCTCGGTGGTACAGACCTGGCTCCGGGCACACATACGCTCTATGTTCGCGAGAAGGTGAATGGCCACGCACCATCAGCCGCAGCCTCGGTGTCCTACGTTATTCAGGTAAACGAGCCGCCAACGTGCATCGAAGACAACGATTCACGCATAGCGTACTCAGGTGGCTGGCACCTAATTAATAATGCGAATGCTAGTGAGGAACACTTCCGTTATCACACTGGCAATAGTTCGCAGCACTTTGCGAGGCTGGATTTCAACGTGCCCGCTGGTAGTAATGGATCTATAACTTACTCATTTGCTAAGAGTCCCAAAGGTGGTTCCGCTGATGTTTATGTGGACGGCGTATTCAGGCAAAGAATCAACTACGGCGGTAGTGTAGGCACCACGCAGGCGCCTGAGTTCAAGCCTGAATACAATGTGTCATTCAGCAACTTGCCTTCAGGGGCTCACACGCTCGAGATCAAGAACATGAGCGGCGTGGTCTACCTTGACCGCATCTGTTTACAAAACTCCAATTCCAGCGCGCAGCCATCGACTGGCCCAGGAAACACTTCAAACCAGTCGGGTAGCGCTGCGGCGGGGCAAACGTCGAGCAGCAACTATCAGCCGCAATCTGGTTCGCAGGAAATCTCAGTGTCGGCTGAATCGAATTTGAATGTGCCATTCAAAGTGGTGCTGGTTGATCCTTCAGGCGTGACGTTGCAGACTGCCGACTCGGTCTCCGGCATAGCGACGATTAGCCAGCCAGTGACGCAAGGCGGCATTTACGTGATCAAGGTTGTAAATCTAAGCCTTGGACCATTGCAGTTTACGGTAACAGCAACGCCCACAGTGCGACGATAAGAGTTACACTCTGACCCAGTTCGTGAGGTGTGCGCAGATATAAGAGCGATCCACGAAATATCATGGATAGTCACGAATAAAAATCTTCGTGTTCGTTCGTGTGACTTCGTGGATCGTCCCTTCTTGCCAATCAGCAGGAATTACTAATGCTGTTTCAGACTACAAGCGCTCGATCACTTTGCGGGCAAGCGCCTTCGACTTCTTAAGCTTGCTTTCCTGATCTCCCGGACCACCGACGCTGACGCGGATGTAGCTGTTACCTTTAAGGACATAGAGTGCCCCGGCAGCTCGGCTCGCTGTCCAAAAGGCCTCGTCGCCGATACCTGTTACTTTCTGTGGTGGCGCCGACTCCTCTTCTTTTTCTCCTTCTCGATCTTTTTCTCGTTTCCGGCCTTTCTTGCGCTCTTTTGTATGAAAAGTATCTTTCCAGAACTCCCTGGGATCGCGCGCGCCGAGGCCGTCACCTCTTTGTGTAACTGCCAGGCTGATTGAATTCGTAAAGGTGGGCAAGGTAAAGAAACATTGGGAGACGTTAAAGCCTCCGGTCGATGTTCCGCTCAGCTTTGTCTCTTTTAAGGCTTCGCCCTGAATTGGCTCAATATCCTTGCTCGTAAGCATCGCGCAGGCATCTATCTTCGGTTTGACCCCAGTCGAATTGGTTGCTGGGGTCGTTTGCTGGCCCGTTTGAGGCACAGGGCTCGTTAGCGGCGTGGGTGACACTTGCTGGCTAGTCGAGGTCGCCGTATTTGTCGTTTGCGGACCAGTATCCGAGCTTCTGCAACCAGCAACAACAAGAGTGCAAGTCAGAAACATAATCAGTTTCAGTCGCATAAAGGTGCTCCCGCACTTCAAGTATGAATAGGACTTGAACTTATTAGTAGGAACTTGAACTTACATCGCCGAGGATTCTTACACGGCCATTCTACCGGCGCAACGTGAAATCTTCTGCCGTTGGCGCGGAGCGGCAGAGCCGCAGAAGTAAGCCAGCGAGGAAAGCGCCTTCGCATGCACCAACTCCACGCCGAGCGCGCGAAGGCGCTCAACTAACGATGTTTTCGAACCTTGCAGCATTTGGCAGGACGTACCAGCAGCCCTGGATAGAGATAGATCTGAATCCCGGATCCTGAGGTTAACAGGTTAACGTCTTACTTGTCCTTATCGGGACAACCTGGGCATCCAGTTCGTCCTTCTTGGTTGAGAGCCTGGGTCACATCAGTCTTCGCCTTAGACGAAAACAACCCGCGATCTCATCACTTTTTTAACCCGGCCAAATGTGAGACTGAACGCGAGCAGCGCAGCGTTATGCATCTCTTCTCAGCAACCCATCAAACCGCTCGCAGCTTCATAGACCGTTTTCATGGGGTCAGTGTCCATTCCCAGAATATGCAGGAATTTAACAAATGGGGACGTGCGTGTCGTTGTGGTGATCAATAATACTGATGTGGTATTTTCTGCTGAATTTGATTTCATGAAGCGTACTAACCGAAACGTGTGTGGATGAACTGCACTACGGTTTATTTGCGTCACGAATGACCTCGCTCGTCACAATCGATCAGGATCGTGAGCGCGAATGACATTCTCGAGGCGGTAACTTTACCTAACTACCTACCAGGAGAAAAGAAATGGAGTCTAAGACAGCAGCCGAACAGTCGCCGCCGCAGGCCGTGATCATGCAAATGGCGATGGGAGCATGGGTCACGAAGGTGATCGCCGTGGTAACAAGACTCGGAGTTCCCGATCTCGTCAAGCAACGCGGTTCCATGAGTGCCGCCGAAATGGTTACCGCTGGTGGCATTCCCGCTGCACCGAATGCCTTGGAACGCATTCTTCGCGCGAGCGCAAGCCTGGGAGTTTTCACTGAGGATGCGACGGGAAAGTTTGGCGCAACACAACTCTCGGAGGTGCTGACAGCCGACTCACCCGCATCGGTGAAGAAATTGGTAGAAGCGATGGGAGGGCCCTGGTATAGAGTTTGGACAGAACTTCTGGAGGCTGTCATGACCGGAGAGCCTCAGGCTCGCAAAGTGTTCGGCATGAAGTGGTGGGACTACCTTAACGCGAATCCAAAGGAGTTGGAAGACTTCGGGGAAGCCATGAAGTCGAATAGTTTGAGTTCACTACGTGGCGTGTTGGAGAACTGCGACTTCAGTGGCACATCAAAGGTTGCTGATATCGGTGGTGGCTTCGGTCACTTGGCAGTCGCCCTGTTGGAGAAATATTCCACGTTGCGAGCTGTAGTCATGGATCTGCCTGACCTCATTCCGGTCGCCAAAGAGCGTTTTCCCGTGCTCGACCCTGCAGTTGCAAATCGACTGGAATATGTTGGTGGGGACATGTTCGATTCGGTACCACCCGCCAACGATTACATCATGAAACATATCATTCATGACTGGGAGGATGAGAAGTGCGTCAAGCTGCTCGAGAACTGTTATCGCAACATGCAGGGGAACGGTCGGGTGATTTGCGTGGATTCGGTTCTTCCGGCGATGGGCAACGTTAGCGGTACACCGGCCAAGCTCCTGGATCTAAATATGCTTGTCTTCATTACGGGCAAGGAGAGAACTGAAGAACAATGGAACCATTTGTACCGCAGGGCTGGATTCGAGATTCGAAGGGTTACTCCAATCCACGACAATTTCGGCACAAGTGTTGTTGAAGGAGTCAAGCAACGACCCTAGAGGGCGGTACTACTACTTACCGTCACTGATAGCGCTGGCTCCATCCTTTGAGCCCGGATTACAGGAAGAGCCGCAGGTCCGTTAAAGGAATTTAATCAATTGCCTGGCAGCGTTCGGCACTTTTGAGTTGGTGCTCACTCGCGGAACAGTTCAACTCTGAAGCTTCGTGTCGGGTCATTCAATAATTGGCACAGCGTTAATCCGCAGAGCATAAACTCGGCATATCTAACGATAGTAGCCCAACCTACTCAAAGCTTGTTGCGAGTGTCACTGCGGGATGCCCATCCGGCGCAGCAGGTTCGGAAAGCGCGGGTCGTTGCGGATCGCGTCCCACACCGGGTCGTCACTATAAAAGCTTCCGATGGCTCCCGCGGTTAGGCCGCGCTCCAGCCACGAGAACGCCATCTCATTGTCGTTCAGGGTCGCATAGATCTTGGCGATCCAGTGCGCCTGGTCCAGGTTCGGTCCTGACATCCTTTCATTGTTGATTGAGCGCCTCGTCTAACCTTCCTTTTCCAGTTGGTGTCGAACATTCTTCACTTGGGTACCAAAGTGTTACCACAAATTTACGAGAGGCTCATGACTTCTCTAAGCTGCCGGAACTATCGTCATCCTCCGGCCTGCGGAATCTTGAACAGGCACCAAATTCACTCCAAGGATAAGGATACAAGAATGAACAGATTGAAGAACGCCATAAATTATTCACTTGACAGAATCCAGGGCACCGCGGATGTCGAGCCCGCGGGTGGGTGCGACCATCCCACCCGAGCAATGATTAGTCTTTTTGTTATTTGCCTGGCGAAGAAAGGACTGATGATGAGCCAATCTGCCCGCCGCCATCGCTTCGTAGCGTCCGCACTTATTGCGGGTATGGCGTTCGCTTTAGCGCTCACGATCGACTGGCACGCGCAGCACGTTTTAGCCGACTCGGTCTCTTGTGGCACCAATGAGATCACCTTCACATCTGGTGGATTCAATCAACAACCCGCGATCAATACCAATGGTACGCGCATCGCCTTTCGGTCCAACCGGGACCTGACCGGTGACAACGGCGACGGCAACGTTGAGATTTTTCTCTTCGACACAACAGCGAAAAGCTTCACTCAGGTCACGGTCAAAAACTTTGGCCCCGACAGTGCAATCGGCGCCGTGATCAATGACACGCTGTCGAGCGGTGTAACTTTCGTCAGCGCACAAGCCAGCAAAGGAAGTTTCGCGGCACCAACTGTCGGCCAAACGGGCACCGTGACCTGGAACCTGGGCAACTTGCAAAATGGTGATCAGGAAGCGGCGCAAATTAAGGTCACAGTGATCATTCGCGGCAAGACCACGATCACCAATACGGCGAATGTAAGTTCCAGCACGAATGATCCGAACTCAGGAAATAATAGTTCATCGCTTACAACGACCGTGCAGTCCGGCGGGAAGAAGTAGCCTGGCGATCGCGATGAGATGATCCATAGCCAGAACTATCCTACTTACTTGCTGAAAGGCCGACTTGCATATCGCAAGGACTGTCAGTAAAGGATTCGTAATCACGGGCGCCATGGAAGATTTTCAACGAGGAGCTTTTTCTGTGCACATATCCGGCTTTCCGTTCAGTACTACAGACTGGTCCACTATCGAACAAACTGAGCACAAAGGTGAACAGGGGTTTGCTTACTGGCGCACTCAGCAGTTGGAAAGCATTCAAGTCCGCATGGTGGACTGCACTCCTGGGTACATCTCTGATCACTGGTGTAGCAAAGGGCATATCCTCCTTTGCATTGAAGGTGAACTGCACACTGAATTGCAAGATGGTCGCAAATTTACACTCACCCCCGGCACGAGTTTTCAAGTGGCAGACGACGCCGAACTTCACCGTTCATACACCAGGATTGGTGCAAAGTTGTTCATTGTTGATTGAGCGTCTCATCTAAACCTGCCTTTGTCTTCGAATGGAGCACCGTCAGCGTGGCCGGTGCCGGACTCTATTCCCACGAACGTGAGAGGTGAGATTTGGTGTTTGCCCTGCAAAGCATTCGTGCGTTGGGTTCCGGGGGGCATCCAATGCACAATCGCCGTCTTGCTTCTCACGTTCATGAAAAGCAGTGCGAAATATGATTGTGTCAAACCCACTCGAAGATTTGGTTCTTGATCTTCTGGAATGGATCGGAAAGGGCGCTCGGCCTTACGCAGAAGTAATCGACGCGTGGCGAACGTCATGTCCGCGTCTGCCCGTATGGGAGGAGGCGAATGAACGCGGTTTCATCGATCACCACCACGATTCCGTGAATGGAAAGGTCGTGTCTGTGTCAGCACTTGGGCTAAAGTATCTCCAAAGTTCACGAACGAAGAAATGAAATGATATTGCATTCTTGAGCCGTTGATGGGCCAGGTCGGACTGCCACAGTGACGTTCCGCTTTGGGGATTCTTGCTCACTCCGAGTTACGTAACAGTTAGCCTGAGAACGCTAGCACCTGGAGCCGGCCGCTCAACTTGAAAAACGATCTTGAAAGGGCGGAAGACATGGTTTTCCTAATCCTCGGTTTCTTCCAACAGTGCGTCTATTGTTTTAGCCAATCGTTTGAGAGATACTTCCCTCAACTCCTGACATCCAGCTATCCCATACGCCCAGACCGGGGCCGATGATTCACTAGCCCAGAGAGATGCTGTGCGTTCCTAACTGACAGGAGGAGACCTCCCGTGCGCCTTACCACGGAGCCAGGTGTTATGAAAAACCCGGCGCGCCTGCTCCTTCACCTAACCAAAAGGAGATTTCTCATGACTTTGCGCAGAATTAAAGTCCTGGTCGTTGCTGTGGTTTTCTACACTCCATTGCTTGCTTCCGGCGTGGCCCAACCGGCTCATCGTGACTCTGCTGCACGGAATGTTGTGCCCGCCGCCAGGTGGACCTTTGAGGGCTGCTGGACACAGTTCGCTGCGGGACCTTGCCGCGATGTGTTCCGAGATGATCAGGGCAACTCCTGGATCTGCAAGGACTGTGGAACGACTGGCAACCCCAGTCCGGGGAAGTGCAGTCCGATGAGCCAAGCCACGCTCGCGAGCGGTTTCTGGTGCTCGTAAGCAGTCGATATCAAAGCATGGACCTCCGCAGTGAGGGAGGGTGGATTGGATTGAATCGCTGCCGCGTTCGTCAGTACCAAGTCGAGCGCGGCAGTTTTCGTCTTAGGGCACCGGCGAGAAACTGTTAACCGGGCTTATCTTCGAAACCGAGCCTGCGGCCATACTAGCTACCCAAATATTTATTCCGTCGAAGGCGACACCGAAAGGACCCCTGTTCACTGCAAAGGTGCTGATTAAGGTGCCTGCGCCGGGCTCGAGTTTGGAGACTGTGTTACTGCCGTTGTTCGCTACCCAGAGGTACCCACCGGCAAAAGTAATCCCGGCAGGGCCATCACCAACCGCGACTTTATTGACCACCGTCCCATCCACCGCCAGCTTCATTACATTCTTACTGAAAAAGTTGGCAACCCACATATTGGCGCCGTCGAAAACTACGCCGAATGGTCCATCTCCAACCGGGTAAGTGCCGACCACACTTCCGTTGCTCGCTAGCGCGGTCACCGTGTTACTTTTATTGTTGGTCACCCAAATATTGGCGCCGTCAAATGCCAGCGCGAGCGGGCGAGTGCCCACCGCAAAGGTCCCCAGCCTGAAGCCATCACTTGCTCGCAGCTTGGTCACATCATTGCTGTTCCGGTTCGCAACCCAGATGTTTGTCTTGTCGAAGAGCAGTCCTCCAGGTCCATCTCCCACCGCGAAGGTTCCCAGCATCAAGCCATCGCTGGCTCGAAGTTTGGTGACGTTATCACTCAGGTAGTTCGCAGCCCAAATGTTAGCGCCGTCGAAAACTAGCGCGACCGGGCGGGTGCCTACTGAATACGTACCTAGGGTAACTCCGTCGCTGACTCGCACCTTGGACAGGGTGTTGCTGAACTGATTAGCGACCCAGATGTTGACTCCATCAAAGACCACAGCTTCCGGGCCTTCGCCCACCGAGAACGATTTGGTTTGGGAGGTCGTGGCCGTGGTGGCATCAGTGACCGGCGTCTGGGCCATCCCAGATTGTGTGAAAAACACAAGGAGCAGAGGGATGAGCAAACTCTTCATTGCGACATTCGTCTTCATTTCCGTTCTCCCTTCTCCGACGGCTGGGTAGCGCGTGACCCTGTCTTAGGCCAATCTACCCACGAGACCGACTCAGCGAGCCAGCTTGGATTAGCCATTCCCGGGCAGGCTGCCCACAATTGTAATGCTTCGTTTCCGTAGCGCACCATGCCGATGTGTTGCGTCTTGTCCGCGTCCAGTTTCGGGTCTGGATTGGTGAAGCCGAGTTTCCGTCGCAGCGTCTCGATGTCGTTGGAAGCGCCGGTCAGGAACAGCCAACCCGGCCCGACGTGATGCATGTGGGCATAATGCTTGAGCATCATCGGTGTGTCTTCCTCGGGCTTGAGGGTGATTGAATAAATGAAGATGTCCCGGCCCACGCGGTTCCCCAGCAGTTTCTGCACCTGCTTAAGATTCATGGTAACGGGTATGCAAATCCCCTCACACTTTGCATACATCATGTTGATGAGCACGATCTTGTCTTTGATCAGGTCATCGTAAAAACGGCCTTGCTTGCCTTCGTGCGTGGTCAAGACGAGATTGGGGAAATAGCGTTGCCTGATCAGCTCGCGGGAGGAGATAGCGTTGCTGTTAACGTCTTGACCAGACACCTGCGTCAGAACCCCGCCGGCAAGCGGCGCCGCCACGCCAATGATCCCGAGCATCTCTCTTCTACTCAAGTGCTTCATGGTTTTGCATCTCTTCTTTCGGATGTGTCCTTTCGCGAGTATCAAACTACGGATTTTGCTTGGTATCGCCCGTGGTAGCGAGGTCCCACCTCAGCATCATGGCGTGGTCTTCGTGGATGGTGTTGTGACAATGCATCGGATACCGTCCCAGAAAATCACGGAAGCGGAAGAATAGTTTGACCTCAGTATTGTGCTCCAGCCTGATCACATCTTTTCGCCCTGTTTGGACCAGAGGACTATTGGAAGGTGGCTGGCCATTGATCAATAACGTCTGGAATTCTTCGAAGTGAATATGGATAGGATGCTGCCAGCCGCCGGAGCTGTTTTGCAGAATCCAGTGCTCGATTGAGTCCCTCTGAACTGCAAAGCGAATCTGATTGCAATCCATGAACTTTCCGTTGATCTGCCACTGGCCGTTTCCTCTTTCGAACTTAAAGGTCCGCACCACCCTTGGCGTACCCGCGGTACTTGGCAAGTTGTAAAAGTGCGGATTTATAGCTGGGTCTACGCTGTTGTCAGGCACAGTCGGAAGATCGACAACGAGCTTCAGTATTCTATTCCCCTGACCTGCGCCCAGAACATTGCCAGTTGGCCCACGCCCGTCGGTCTGCTCCAGTCGATTCTCGATGTAGAGCGTCTTGCCCGCGAGCGGCGCGAAATCAAGGATCACATCGGCCCGCTCGGCGACACCGAGCCGCACGCTTTCCACGTTCACCGGGTTTGGCAAGAGGTTTCCATCATTGGAAATCTGCCAAAACCTGTTATGTGCGTTCAGGTTGGTCAAATCGGTGATGAAGAACTGGTAGAAGCGCGAGGGCCCACCATTCAGCCATCGGAAGCGATACCGGCGCGGGTGGACGTGCATGACAGGCTGAATCTTTCCGTTTACAAGGAATTTGTCTCCGAGGATTCCGTCAAGATTGAACAGATCGAAGAACAACAGCCGTGTCTGCTGGTCGAAGCATCTGTCAGCAAACAGCATGTTGACATCAAAATCAGGGACAATGTTTGTAGGATTAGGAACGGCAGGAAGGTGAAACCCCGTCGTCTCATCACCGGTATCGAAGTCGTTGTACAGATTATACATTCCGGCCAGTCCCTTGTAGACGTTCTGGGCCGTGAAGTCGACGCGGTGATCGTGATACCAGAGCGAGCTCATCGCTTCGTTTATATCTCCGTTAGGCGGGTTGGTCGAAGCGAAACCTGCCAGCACGTTCGGATAGTACTGGTCATAAAAGAAGGAATTAGGAAATTGCGGGTTGGGAAAGAAGTCGCAGGGGAAACCATCGCTCTCAGATGGTGTATGGCCATTATGCAAGTGGGTGCTTACTTCGTTCTTCCCAAAGCCGCCATTGTTGGCCGGCAGTTGATTCACGTTGCGAACGATGATTGGCTCGCCGTACCTGGCCACGTAAAGAGGCCCGGGACTCTTGCCGTCGAAGGTCCATAGCGGTTGCAGCGGTAGGTTCGCGTGCACGCTAAGCAGTGCCTGCTGTTGCACTATGCGGTACTGTTTGGTTGGAGGAAACGGACTCGTTACTACCTGATGGGAACGTGTGCGTCCTTCTCCGGCAGCGTTGTTTGGAGCGATCGTTGGCGTCGGCGTAAGCGGTGAGGTTTCCGGCCGCTTGACCTGCATCGGCGTAAACGCCTCAGTGAACGCCGAGGTGGTTGGACTTTGACAGATCTCATCAGGCAGCACCCAGCCTGATCGAGTCACAGGATGCGCGCTGAGACCTTTCTTGGGAATGAGAAAACCGGCGCAGGTGAGCAGCCCCATTTGCATCATCTCACGCCTGCTCAGTTGTGCGGCGACAATCTCTTGTCGGTTTTTCTGGGCTCGATATGCTTCTCTTTCGCGCCTTCTGTTTCTTTTTGAGGTGTAGGCCATGCGGATTCCTCCTTTGAGAGGTTCTTCAGTCGTCCTCTTGCTAATCGGCACACTTTTAGGACGACGGGCGTTTGAATTTGAACCATCGAGCGTTACTGGGTTGAGGCTCGATGGAAGGAGTGCTCCTTCAGCGCTCCTAAATGAGGTGGTTTAGATATGAGGTGGATTAGTGAAGCCGGTTTATTAAAACTAACCTTACAATCCACTCACTTCAGGTTAAATACAAGCGCACCAGAAAGCATTTAGCTTATTGGTCCTGGGAGGTAACGCGGACCTTATTCCTCTATGGGCGGAAGGTCAAGTTACAATTACGTTGAGATTGTATGGTGAGATATATTGGAGACAATTCGACGTTACAGACATTCACGTGACACGCTAAAATAGGTCACAACCGAAATCCTCGCTGCTTTCTTCGACTCAACGAAAGAGAACCGCCATGAAAGTGCTGTTGGTCTACCCGTGGTTTCCAGATACTTACTGGCGTTTTCGCCACGCTCTTTCCTTTGAGGGTAAGCGCTCACTCATTCCGCCTCTGGGCCTGATAACCATTTCCGCGCTGCTGCCGGCATCGTGGGAAAAGCGACTCGTCGATATGAATGTACGACCTCTCACCGACGCGGACCTCAAATGGGCCGGTATCGTTTTTGCAAGTGCGATGCACATTCAGAAAGACTTACTAGAAGAAGTTATTCAACGGAGCAAGGCCAGGGGAAAGCGTGTTGTTGTCAGTGGACCCATGCATCGATCAGCCGCAATGAGCTGGCTGACGCTGATCACGTCTTCATTGGTGAGGCTGAGGCGACTCTTCCCAAATTCGTGCGTGAACTCGAGCGTGGCGAAGCCAAACACGTTTACAAAGCTATCGAGCGACCGGCGCTTTCGACGGCACCTATTCCCGATTTTCACCTTCTCGGTCTAAAACACGTTGCGCCCAGGCCCTCTGCACTGAATGGACGAGGAATCTGATTCCGTACGACTAAAATGGTATTAAGAACGGTAAAGCGACAATGCTGTTGAGTATTCACTAAAATGTACTGCAGACGCTACGCAAGAAAGAATGAAGTTCCTCGGAGGAAAGGCTTCGTCTCCATAAACAGCTTAGGCCACCCTCGCAGGTGGCCCTTTTGTTGATTTACTAAGTGAATAAGTGCTCCCCACACTGGACAATCTTCGCAACTTTTTATTGACGGCAATGACGGAAATGCTCAGTTTCTTCCATCACCTGCGAGAAGCCTCATAATCTGCCACTCACTCAGAGTAGCGAGCATTGGCGCGTAAGCGCCTAAGATGCGCAGCAAGAAACCGTGAAAGCCCACATTGGACAATCTTCGCAACTTTATTTTGATAACAACTCCAGAAATGCTCAGTTTCTTGCAACAGTGTGGGAGGAACTCTTTAGTCGGCAAGTCGAATCGACATTCACACAGTGGACAGTCTCTTCTCGCCTGACCTCTTTCTCTCACAATTTACGCGTTAGATTCAGGAGTCGATTGAAATTGCCGGACCTCGCAAAACCGGACCGTAGGCCTCACGGTGAATTAGGTGCCGCCGCTAGGCTTTTCCCCTACACCTTCAAAGGAGAGCAATCATGCCTATTAAGACGTTCAAAATTGACAATGAATTGGAACTCAACCCTGGGCAGACGGGACACTGGTGGTGGAATCATGCATCACCAGAAGGATCCGTATGGTCGGCGAATGCCGTCCCAATGGCGACAGGGTCCACCACCACAGGTTTCGCTCAGACTACGGAGCTCGAGGTTACGAGACTCTGGCGAAAGTACATAATAATCGAAAAGAGTACGAGCCAATTCAGCGATACCGACATTGAGACCGAGATTCACTATGAAGTAAAGAACCTCGGTGGTACCAAGGCGCGCTTCCGCATGTATCTCAGTGTAGCCACGCCCTAATTCGGTGGGCCAAACGTCCGGCGAGCAAACCGCCGATTCACATTTGCCAATCGGCTGCGGACGCAAGTTGAAAAAAGCGGCGGCGTCCGAGTCATTCAGACGCCGCTGCAACCAAATCGCGCGCGCTTTCGCGATTTACACTTAGAAACTAAACCTGATCTGCGCGTCGATACGATGATTGGTACGCGCCGCCGCCAGGCAAATGGTTCTTGAGAAGGCGACCTTGGACCTTACTTGAGTAGTTTTGAGACTTCCCCACACTGGACAATCTTCGCAACTTGTTTGCGATGCCTACGGCAGAGATGCGCAATTTGTTCGGGGCAGTCGCGACGTCTTACCGGTCAGATCATCTAATCCGGCCAACGATCACGTGATACACCAGCGCATTGAATCGAGTGAACAGCCGTATATACAGGTGAAGCTCATTTATATCAACTGGAGCGTTGGTGTAGCTAACTGGTAGAAACCAACAGGTTCACCATTATTACATCCCACCCCAAATGAAAATCCAAAGGAAAGTGGCGGCGTTCGCGGCGCAAATTTAATGTCCCAGTCCCGAAGGACGGCGAAGCGATGTTGCGCTATCGCGAGCGGTGAGATAACTAACCGCTGCTCGAGGAGGGTGGGAACTTTCCTCTCAACGGCGCAGTTAGCAGACTGCGTTTTCTCGTCAGATATCGTTAGATAGTCCCGCAAGTCGACATTTGGTGTCGGCTTTCGGGGGTTGTCCCTTGAAGGATTCGGCTAAGAGCAGCAAGCGTTCATGCAGCCTGTGTACTCTTGTCCGCAGTCACCCCATCCTTCATCGATGCATTGATGCTTGGCGGCAGCACAATCAGCTCCGCAAGTACCACGTTGTTGTCCACAAGTACCACCACCCCCACCGCCACCCCCACTTGATCCATCTTGCCACGTGCAAAAGGTCAAGCAGCTGCTGTAGGCGGTTTGACAGGTACTGTAACAGGCATTGTATTGCGAGTTACAATAGTCCTGTGAATAGTTGCCACTACTGACGCAGGCATTGTATTGCGTACTACAAGGATTCAGGCAAAGATAGCGGTTTTCATCACATGACTCGCACGTCGCCGCCAAAACTCGGACATGAAGTGGTGACGACAGAACGAAAAGACATCCGCTCAGGAAGACCAGTATTAGAAATCGTTGCGCGACCCTCAGATAATCCGATTGATGCATAATTTGATCCTTTCGGTTTGAACTGGCCTGCAAGCTACTTTAAGGAACTGATCACTTCGGACTCCTTCTCACTCAGCAGCTTTCCCCGCCAAGAATTGGCCACGACTCCTTCGCTATTTGCCAGAATGAGCGTCGGAGTTCCATTGACGCCAATGGAATCGAGTTGAAGTTGCTTTACACCATCAACCGTGATGCCTAATTCCTTTAGATATTGCTCGCTTTCGGTGACTGGCTGTGGAAGGATCGCCAGTAAACGTAGATTTCCAGCTTTAGCTCGTTCTGTGGCGATACGCTGGTAGAACGGTGCGCTTTCGGTGCAGAAGTGACACTGCGTCGAAAGCGCGATTACGAGTGTTCGTCCATTTGCTTTCCAGTCAATGTCCGGGACCGAGAGTTTCATTCCCGGTCGAACCGTTGAGGTCGAAGACGTCTGAGGTTCGAAAGGTCGGCGGAAGAAATAATTCCGCACCAAGACGACGCCCAGCAGGATAGCTACCAAAATGATCGCTATGTTGGCAACTAACTCGATCCTTCTTATTATTGAGTTCATTTCCTCACTCTGAGGCTGACGCAAATTCAAAAGGGCCGGCGAGGACCTGTTTCGGAAAAGACTCGCACACGATATTCAGTTTCATTGCTACTGTCAACGAACCGAATTGACACCGAACCGAATTGAGATGTACCACGATTCGCGTCACAAAAAGTTGAGGCCACCTTTGCGGATGGCCTCTTCGTTAAGAGTAGTGCTCCCCACACTGGACAATCTTCGCAACTTTTTATTGACCACAACCACAGAAGTGCTCAATTTCTTCCAGCAGTTGCGAAATGCGCCCTAATCTGCCCGTCACTCCGAGTCGCGAGTGTTGGCGCGTAAGCGCCTAAGAGTGCGGCGTGTAACTGTGATAGCCCATAGTGGATAATCTTCGCAACTTGGTTTTTAAGCCCACCAACTGAAATCCTCAATTTCTTCCAACACGCGACATCGGTGTAAATCCATGAAGGCGACGCTGTGCGGCGAATCGCTGCATGCTGTTGTTATCCCGCACATTCTATGTTAAGCGGCGAGCATAGACGACCGAGTTTCGCGCGAACCATCGGGATTTTCCCAACTCCACGTCCCGTGAAAAGTGGTCCCCGTGCCAAAAGTCAGTGCGGCTAAAAGGCCAAAGCGCGAGCCAGGAGCAAGTTCCGGGATCGGAATCTTTTCGTAATCACCGTCAACGAGCGGAGTGGTGCGCCCCTCTTTCAAGTCAAGATTGAAAGTGACGTTTCGCGCTGGCACGCGGCCCCAGTTTGTAATGACGAATTTGTGACTGGATCCTGAAGGTTGAAGGTCAACGCGGATGTCCGCCTTTTCCCCGTTGGATAGAGGCTGCGTTTGTTTTCGGAGCGCCTCAAGTTGGAGATCGATTAGTTCCTCTTGTTTCGCCTGCAACCGCATCTGTTGTCGTTGCAACTTCCAAGTTCGGTACAACGACAACGTCGCGACGAACAAGCCGCCACCGCCGATTGATGCGGTTATGATTTGTGCTGGGTCCATGGTTAACCCACACCAAGATCACTGTGTAAATCGCCATGCGGTTACCGGGTGTATTTCCCAGCGCTCTGTATCCCATGTGGCGAATCCCTGAACATCGATCACGCTACTAGGTGGTGGGACGGCAAGAGAGTTAATAAGATTCTGATCGGCCCAACACCGGTCGAATTCTACAATGAACGATTGGTCCTGACCCACTTCCTTCACAGTTACATGGCGGTCATAGAAATCAAGATTCCTATCGACGCACCGGTCGCCCGGTTCGCCAACGTCGACAACGACTAGCCGATTGACTTGGACGAAGTAGTTCATTTTTGATTGATCGGCTCTCCAACGAGCGGGCAACGCACGTTTCCAGACCAAACGTTCGGGCGACGGACAACAATCCTCGCTTCCTTGTCCGTTTCCATCAAGTTTTGTCAATTTCATGATGTCGGAGAGTCGCATCAGTTTGGGTGTAGCGTCGAATTGTAGATTCCACGACTGAAGCCGTTGTGGCTGGGGCGCGGCCGGGTGTCCGATCAGTAACACTGGTACTAAGAGCAGTGCTGCTATTATGAGGGTTCGCGTCATAGCTTGGGGCTCCCGAACCTTCGGTCGAAAGTAGAGTGAGGTTATTCATGTCTAAAACAAAAAGTCAATGTGTTACGGATGGCCTTCTCTTTGCTTCTGTGTGGGATTAGGTGCTCCCCACAGTGGACAATCTTCGCAACTTTTCTTGACCACAAACCATGGAGGTGCTCAGTTTCTTCAAGCAGTTGCGAGAAACGCCCTAAATCTGCCAGTGGCTCTGAGCCGTGAGCATTGTGCGCCGCGTTGTGACTTGAACCAATTCTTTGCCGCCGCTGGGAGCAATTACTTGCCACAAGTTCAATCAAAACCCAGAGATTTCGCATAGCAGCCTTGTCTACGTTTCATGTTTGGAACCATTAAATTGCCGAAAGTGCAAATTGGAACTTAAGCATTGCCGGAAGTGCAATAGTGAAACGGTCGTTGAGAATGCGACAACGTCAAATCTTGCTTGCACGGCGACCTTTCGTCGCAAAATTTATTGCGTTCTATAGATGAAGGCATAGAATAGGATCGGACTCAAACTTGCGAAATCACGATTCATTTCCTTTCACAGATAATCGAGCCTTAGGAAATTTTTTATATGCCGAAAGCCTTACGAGACGTGGTGGACGTTTCCATGATTCTCCTAGTGGTAATAATTGGCTTTGTTACCATCATAGCTGCCCGGAGATACCAAGAATGGCAGTTAGAGATTCTCATCGCGGGTGGGTTTATCGTCTTTGCGATGGTATTGTGGAAAATCCTGGCACTTTACCTGAACGCGAACACGTACGAAGAGAAGAAAGATTTCGTTGATGTTCATGCCAAGATTATTGGTGGCGCTGCGCTCATTGTAAGTCTCATTTTCACCTGGCAGGGACTGAAGCTCAATCAGACCTCTTCCGAAACCACACAGCGATTATCGTTGCTTACTCTCCAGGATACCGAGAGACGCCAAATTGAAGATCGTCTCAACAGGGCTCTCGAACAACTTGGCAGCGAGAAGAGAGAAGCCAGATTGGGTGCGATCTACTCACTCGGGAAGATCGCCAACGATTCAATTGAGTTGAAAGCCAAGTTCGATTCAATGAATCTGACAACGAAGCCAGGTAATGAGGAAATGGCTCTCTTTGAGACTCCAACAGATTTTCACTGGACGATCATGCAAACTCTCGCATCGTACGTTAGAGGTAATGCCGCCAGGAATGGCGAAAACAGTCAATCGAAAAAGCAAGTGCAGCCTGACATTCAAGCGGCTCTTAACGTTTTGGGGTGGCGCAAGCGCTCGTACGGACATGGTGAAGATCAACGATTGGAACTCTACCAAACGGACCTGCGTGGATTAATTCTAAAGGAGAAGGAAGGACTTCCTGAGGCGTCCGCCAAGGAGGGTGCTCACTTGGAAGGAATGCAACTGTGGGAGGTTGATTTGTCAGGCGCGAATTTACGAGGAGTTCATTTAGAAGACGCCATTCTCGATCGCTCCAGTTTGAAAAACGCAAAGCTCGACGGAGCGCATTTCTCAATTAAGACCGGCTTGCAGGACACGGATCTCGAAGGCGCCGACCTGCACGGCTCTTCCGGTCTTACACTGGTTCATATCAAGACTGCTAAAAAGTGGGAAAAGGCAAGAAACCTGCCCGATAACGTTCAAAAAGAGCTGGCGACAAGCGCTAACGGCCAGAAGAAAGGACCATAACCATGTCGACCGTCTCGTTACTGTTGTTGCTCGTCTTTAGTTCGATGCCTCTTTCGAAAGAATCATGGTCTATCCCAACGTTCACAAGCTCCTCGCAGCAACCTCGCAAGTTCGATGAGTACACAGATACACCATCCAATGACGCCAAAGCACGGTTGGATAATTTTGCAGTTGAACTACAGAATGATCCGCGCGTCAAAGGATACATCATTGCTTACGGTGGTCGGAGTTGTCCTAACAAAGCGGAAGCCTACGCCGAATTCGACCGTTCTTATCTCGTTAGCAATCGCGGGATTGATGGATCCCGTATCGTTGTTGTTAACGGCGGACGACGCTCAGACGCGAGTCGTTATACGCTAGCGCTTTGGCTTGTTCCTGAGGGAGGATCAGCGCCTGCTCCGAGTCCGACGCTTAAGCGGCGGTGCCCTCGCTAATGGAGGCAAAACCAAAGATCCACCAACAATATATACTGCTACTACGCGTAAGCGCCTACGAGTGCTCAGCGTCTAACCGTGTTCCCCACACTGGACAATCTTCGCAACTTTTTGCTGACGACAACTGCAGAAGTGCTCAGTTTCTTGCAATACTTGCGGGAAGCGCCGTAATCCGCCACACATTCCAAGTCGCAAGCATTGGCGCGTAAGCGCCTACGAGTGCAGCGTGTAGCCGCGGGAGCCCCACAGTGGACAATCATCGCAACTTGTTCCTGTTACCGCGCGAGATACCTGTGATATAACGCAACCGCTCTCACAGCCGAACCCTGCGAGGCTTGCCATGTCTGACTTACTCTACTTCCTCGTCTCAGAGGTGATTTTGTTGTGTTTGATTATACTTGCAATTGCAGGTGAGATCGTTGTTCTCGCAATTGGCGGCAAGATTCTTTGGCACGTCTTACCTGTGGGCCTTCCTAAAGAGCTCTGTCCAACGCTCAACCCTCATGGGTCGCTTCTAATCGGCGTCATCTTTTTCGTGTTCGATTTGGTGACCATTTGGGTCATTACGGTTACTTTGATGTTCCTATTGGCATTCTTGACTGTTGATACATCTAAAATCGACACCAGGGGAACTTTTTTATGGGTTGCATACACGATTTACAAGCTTTTTGAGTTTGTTTTTATGGTAGTAGGTGGTTGGTTAGCCTCACGTACTACACGTAAATTCGGCTTGGCCCATGCACTATTCGTCGGTGCCGTATGCTCGGTAATGTGGTACGGCTATGGGGTCATCATGAACTACAATGACCCGGACCTAGTGCCCAAATGGGTTGAATATGCAAGCTACGCTAGTACTACCGCTGCATTGATAGTTGGTTGGCGACTTGACGGTGAAGTGCAATCAAAGGACTCCAAGCCCGAACCTTACGCAGACGAAACCTGATCGCGACGGCTTTTTACTTGGCGCAGTTTACCTGTTGATCACCCATCTGCCCCGATATTGAACTGCAAAGCTGGCGTATTGCGTGAGAGTTTGCGGGAATCGCCGGGTCGGAGTATTAGAAAATCCATTCTTTGTAGTCTCGCGTTTCAGCAACCGGCAATATTTAGGGTAATGTTGGCCCTCACACTTGATGCTTATGACAGCGATAGCACATTTCCACGGCAGCATTGAAACGGCAGATCAGTTGTTGGCGATGTATGCCGAACTTAGACGCAGTCGCAACCTTGGACGGAGAGGTCGCTTAGATCCTGCTAACGAGGATTTGCTTTCGCTCCCGAAGTCAGCAATTGTTGCCTGCATGTCTGCGCTTGACGCCTACATTCATAGCGTTTTGTATGAACAAATCCCCATAGTTCTCCGAACCAACCCTGTGCCCGACGCGCTGTGCGATGCGATGGCGGGCGTTCTTCCAAAAAAAAAGCCAACGGCTTCAAAGACGCACTCCCACTTTTGTCCGCTCCCGATAGTTTGGCCGAACTTTGCACAAAGCTAAGACAACAGTCGTTGGGCTTTTTATCTTTCCAAGATCCGAAAAAGATCATTGCTGGATATGCGCTCATTGGTAAGGAAAGGATTTTTGAAGACGTTGCGGATATTTGGCAGGGGCCACGCACTTCAGCGGACGATCAAAACGAAACTTGGCTGGTTATGCAAAACGCAGAAACCAAATTGCGCATGAGGGGGACCGCGACGCAAAGGGTGGGCTGGATGGGTTTGCCAAGTCGCTGGGTATAAATCATTCGCTGTTCAACCCAGCACCCTGGGCTGACCGCAGCGTGACGAAGCGGCGGTGGGTTATCTGAGTCGGCTAAAAATCGTTGGATGGGAGCGCCCGGAGCGTGTTTCGCATCATAATTGGCCTGGCGATGCATGAATTGAAATCGCGGCGCCGCGTCCAACTCAACAGTTATACCGCAACGCTGACGAGAGTAAAAATACCGCTTGAAATATGTTGACAGCGATTATTGGACTAACAGGACTATTATTGGGCGTCGTACTCAATGAGTATTTTCGTAGGAGAAGCCGGATCGAAATTTACTCGAAAGAGGTATTTCAAAAACGGCTGAGTGTGTATGAAGAGTTATACCAAAAGATGGAAGGTGGCTTTCTGATTGCAAGTGATGTTATTGAAAACGCAGATTACTCCAAAGATGAGAGGCATAAAATATGGTCAGAAGTAGTGATGAATGTTGCCAGGTTTACTGATGAGAATGGGTTGTACCTAAATGAGAACTTGATCGTGCATTGCATGATGACCTTAATCGGTGTCGAAGACATTTACTATATCAATGATGCTGAAGAGAAAAAGAAGCAGATTCAGAAATTCGGGGAGGGATATGCTAATGCTAAAAGGATGATCAGGAAGGAAACGGGTTTGGAAGCGTTAGACAAGCTCTTTGGTTCGATTTCGAAGGTGAAGCATGAAAGCGATTACATTGCTTATTTTCAAAGGCGTAAGAAAGAAATTGGTAAGTGAATAGTTTTCACATAGTGAGCGGTTTTTCACTAAGCTTTTGTCGTTCTGCTTTCAAAAATTGCCTCCCAGCTATTAAACAAGACCTGCGTGACAGCGGCATGGATAAACTCGTCCGCGTTTGCCGCTGACCACTTTAATCGATAAAACATGGTCCTCTGCATCTCCTTCCACTTGTCTTCTCGCCCAGAAGCCATCCATAAAATGTCGTGAAATCCTTTAAGCCGACTCGGATAAGATAGAGTCTGAGGGCGTATTATTGGGCAGAAATATTCGCCATGAATAGTTAATCCATAAGCTCTCTGAATGTCTTTTTTGGACAGTCCTCCACCGATAAGTAATCTCATCCCTTTGACCCCTGACTTTTCTGCAGATATTGCCTCAAGGAGAGCTGTTGAATACTCTGCAACCTTAATCTGCTCTAAATCGGATGCCAAGGGTCTTTCTGTTTTTAGCGGGTCTGCTTCATTTGCAGGAACAATTACCCCACGAAGCCATATCCTTTCATCATTAGGACTTCTCGCGGTACGAAATGCAATTCGAAAAGCATTTCGACCTACATCAACCGCCACCTTTGCTGACGAGCATATTATTGCTGCAGAATCTGCTTCGATTCCCCCATGTAACACTCTTCCTCCATTGCGAGTTTGAATAGCTTCAATAATTATAGAACGGAAGCGAGAAAAAGCTTTTTCAACACTCTCACGACCCCCCACGTGCCAACGTGCACGCACACCTAACATATCAATAAATAAGATCGTCATTTTTTCGTGATGTGTCCTGCGAAAAGTTATGCCGCCCAACTATTTGCATCTTGACCTGGATAAAATCGGGCTGCGGTGTTAGCGCTGGTTTTCCCTTCCGCATAAAAATGAGCGATTCCGTTCCGCTAATCTGTTTATTCATTGCACTGGTGGCGTCTTGAACAACCGCCTCGTTGTCTTATACAGTTCCGTACAAAATCGGCTTTCTAAAAGGCCTGCTATCTACTCCGCCCCAAAGACGTGAGCGCCAGCTACACGCCAATCAGCGGACCGCATTCAAGTTGTTGTTAGTTAGTTAGAGAGTTAGAGGTATTTTGCCAGTTACCGCAGAGAAGCCACGTGTCCATGGTAAGGCTACCATGTGAGTTTCCTTAAGCAGTGGGAGTCAGGAAGAACAGGGCGCACTCTATTACAGGTTGTCCAAGAAAGCAAAGCAAAAAGGCGGACCACATCAGGCGTTCTTTCGAGCGTCCTGCCTCCGAATATTCTGTACTCGCCAATTTGTCCTATTGCCAATGTCTCCCCACAGTGGACAATCTTCGCAACTTTTTGCTGACGCCAACGACCGAAATGCTCAGTTTCTTTCAACAATCGCAAGAAGCGCTCTAGTACCGCAAGCGATCCACATTCCGCACAGACTGGCAATGCGCTTGCGATAGCGCAGAGTGGACAATCTTCGCAACTTGTTTCTGACGCGAACGACATACAACCGGTTGTTAGCCTGCGGCGGGGCGGCCGCCAAACCCGATGAATTAGCCAAGATCAATTGTGCATGGCGTCCGTGTCGATTGAGGTATTCGACCATAATAACGCAGGCTTCGAGGCGGTAACTTTTTAAGTGTGATGCGTGGCTTCGTTGTCCCACCTCCCGTTAAGCGCTTCGGCCACGTTCTTCATGCTTGCCTGGTTTCCACAGCTCTCGCCAAGCAGAATGATGTCCCTGAAGCCCTGCGCCTTGTAGCTCCGGCAGAGATGTCTGTTAGCAGCTCCTCGAATGTCGATTCCTTGATTCATATTCTGCAACCCCGCAACGCACGCGAGAAATTAGGCGTCCGTATCGCTTTGGGCGCAACTAGGTGCGATGTAGGACGGCTGATTGTTGGGCAAGGGGTGAGACTGGCTTGAGCGGGATAGTGATCGACCTTGTAAGCGCGCTTGCCCCTGTTGCCTTGCAGCCACTGATTGGGGAAACTACTATTTGGCGTCAGTCCCACTGACCCGCTGACGTTTACCGTCGTTTCATTCCTACTCATCGCAGTCGCTTTGTTCAACTCCTAGATTCCGGCGCGGCGGGCAATGAAGGTTGATCCGTTGACAACTTGCGTAGTGAGTGAATGTGAGTAGAGTGAAAACGATCTCTATGCCACGGAGAAGCAGTCCATCATTGAGACAATTTCGCCTGCGCAGGGTGGCTCTCAAGCTGTTTGCGAATCGAAGGCCAGTTGAGAACGACTAAGTACTGGCCCAACCTGTACAGCGAGTTCACTGACTCAGGAGAGAGACGGTCGTCTAACGTCGAAGTATGCCGGAAGACCTCAACGCAGTTTTTCAGGTCGTCACCCAACAAGTTCCAGAACTTTCCAACGATTTCATCATCTCTCAATTTGGCTAACGTTTCCCGCTGCACTTTCAGCTCAGCGAGCACTAATAATTGATATCTGAGTTGATCGCGTTTACGTCGGACTTCTTCGAGCTTGGTTTTTGGAGGACCCTCCGCCGTGAATTTAGCCTTCCACTGCGCGTCGAGCCTTTCCAATTTCGCGAGCTCTTGCTGCACCATTCTCCCAGTCAACGTGGTTAGCTTTGCCTCCCCAAAGCTGCCGGTCTTCATATGATCAAGTGCACGCAGAGCCTCTGCTTTATCGTCGCTTTCCGGAAGACTGGAAACAAGTAAACCGAGATCGGCGGTCTCCGAAAACGCGCTGGCTCTTTTGTCGTCAAAATAGTTATCGAGAAAGGTCCATAACTTTTCCGGATCTTCAGCTGCACTCAATGCCTCCAGGTGACTGGAACCATGCTGAGAGAAGAAAATCACCGGACTCAGCAGGAACGTTGGCCTCCGATTCGACTCGTTTTGATAAAGCCTTACACCTGTGTTCGCGTAGACAACGTCGATCGCCCGCGTCACCTGGAGTAACGGTTCAATTTGTCTGGCTCCTTCAAACAACGCACTTGCGTCTGATGAGAGAATTACATCGACGTGCCATCCTGGATGATTAGTTTCATCGGCATTGAGAATTAGGTTGACACCCGAATTGTCAGTGACTCCTCCATCGGTCAAGAGGAGATCTAACGTACTAAGCGGTTGCCAGGATTTAGAATTGAAGGCCAACGGGAAGGCGCCGGAGGCAGCTACCATTGTTGATACCCTTGTATCCAATAGGCGCTTCGGCCACAATTCATCATCAAACTTTGTTTGAACGTCGAAGAACATGGACTTCGATAGATCATGAAAGGTAGGCGAACTCGAGCTACCTTCGTTCTTAACGTTGATGAATTGGTCTTTTTCATTCGGTCTAATCAATCTCTTGATGAAGACTCCTTGCGCCGAGATCCCCACTGATGCGCCGTTGTATAAGTCAGTTGCTCCAATTATGAGTCGGGGCCCGTTGGCTTGCTCCAGTTGTGAGAACGTGAACGATTTCAAGAGCACCCGATCCAGTAATTCTGCTTGCAGGTCAGTCCTGTCGAACTCGCCGAAAGGAAGCAATCTAATGTTGGTGGCGGGGATCTGAAACGGAGTGATTAGTCGTACGACATTGTGAAAATCGGTAAGCTCGCGGAACAAGTTAAACCGCTGGGTACTCATGACATCACGAAAATGCTCAGGTGATCCTCCAGCACAATAGTACGACCCGATGATTGAGCCACCTGATACTGTGCTGATTACTCTGACCGGTACGTGCACAGTCTCCAAAGCATTAAGTACACCAGCGTGCATCACGGCGGCACGATAACCTCCACCGGACAATGCCAAACCAACACTTATCCCTCTCCAATCGGAATTGGCCTGCAGTGTCGAAAACCTGGCAGGGTTGAGCGTATTCACATCTCGCTTTGATTCAATACTGTGGTCCACCAAGGATGCAACTACCCAAAAAGAGAGCACAACCATTACGGCAAAAAGGAAGCCACGCACCCCCTTGAGGAAGATGAAGGTCTCCTTCTTACCTCGAAGTACTGCTGACAACAGCAGAGCGATGATGAAAACGGCACCAAAGCAAATTCCTAAGGAAAGCGCGTCACGGGTTCTGCTATAGCTGCCAACCTCGCGAAGCCAAAAGATGCAGACCAGGATGGGACTGACTATCCAAAAACCAATCTGGTGAGCGGTTCGGGCTAAAAAGATTAGAATGGAGATCGGAAAGAAGATCTTCAGTATTAACTCAAGCGTGCCACCAAAGCCCTCATCGCGAAGACTACAAATCACTAGCCAGACAATGGCAAGAAGAATAGTTAGCGAGAAACAACCAACAATCCTCGCTGCCCCTAGCGGAATCTCATTTTGATCAGGTGAACCATTTTGTTGGGTTGGGTTTTCTGGCATGGTCATTGGGGGCCTCCGGGAGTACGGATCACGCGGATGGATTGCGTCAATGTTTTAACTGCAATCTGAATGGTAAATTGAACAAAAATATTTCAAAAGTTACACCACACCTGCGGACTGGCTGCACCAAGTAGGGAATTATAGCGAATAGCCAGCAGACGAGGGCTCCGTCCCATCAGAACAACTAAAGGCCACCTTTTAGGGTGGCCTTTTCCCGTTGTTTCTGCTGGCAGAAAATTTCTCCCCACAGTGGACACTCTTCGCAAACTTTTTGGCCGCACCTACATTGGGCCTAAAGATGACTTTTGAACTATTGCGGCAAGATAGATATGCCCTCTAAGACCAGGCAACAGATAGAGGGGAAATGTTGATGACTAGTCCCGTCTATGCTAGCGTTGCACAATCAATCACAGAGGAGGAGGAAGAGTAGATGACTCAATACCTGCTCATCGAGTCGCGCGATCCATTTGAATCCAACGACGTCAGCTACTACTACGACCTGGCCAGGGGCCTGGCCGAGAGTGGTAACCAGGTGACACTGCTCCTGGTCCAGAACGGCGTGCTATCGGCGCGCCCGTCGGCGCACTCGGCCGCGCTCGGCGCGCTGGCGCGGAGCGGCGTGACGGTGCTTGCCGACGACTTTTCGGTGCAGGAGCGCGGTATTGCCAGGCTGGCTGAGGGCGTCGTCGCGGCCCCCATCGACGTAGTCGTGGACCATCTCGCCGCCGGCCACAAGACCCTCTGGCACTAGGAGACGAAGCATGCCAAAGAAGACCCTGACTATCGCGCTTATGGATCCTCCTTACGAGTCGGAGAATCTGACCACCGCGTTTCGCATCCTGGACATCGCCGCCCGGCGCGGGTACGACATTAACGTCTTCGCCTACGAGGGGGCCTCGGGTTTGGCGTTCGTGCGGCAGATGCCGCACCCGAACCCCGTCCACGGCAAGGACGTGGCCGAGGAGAACCATCCCACCACGAAGGACCAGGTCGCGGCGCTGCTCGCCGCGGCAGAACAGAACGGTGGCAAGGTGGACTGGGTAAACTGCGGCATGTGTGTCGACGAGCGAGGTGTAAACGAGTTCGTGCCTGGCACTCGACGCGGTTCACCCGCCGACTTTCACGCCTTTGCCGAGGCATCGGACAATGTCCTCGTCATCCCGACCAAGTGAGGTGAAGCGGTGGCCAAGAAAACCTTAAACATCGTAGAGTCGGCTTATCGGGCCGTGATGGAAGAGCAGGATGACACTATCCTCTGGTTGCTGGCCGCGATGCAGGGCGCGGGGGCTGAGCACACCGTGGTGTTGCGCGGCAACGCTGTGAACTACGCGGTCGCCAGCCAAGGCGTCCCCGGCCTCACTATAGGCAAGTGGAAGCAGACCCAGGCTCCGAAGATGGATCGCGACGTCCTGGACCTGATCGAGAAGCGGAAGATCCCGGTGTACGTTATCGTCGAGGATCTTGCGGACCGGGGGATCGAGCGCAGCGAGCTCGTGCCGGGCGTACAGCTCTTGTCACGTATGGAGCTGCCCGGGCTCTTCACCGAGTTCGCGCTGGTCACCCATTGGTAGCCTGAGGTCGCGGCGGAGCGGCAGGGGCGGGCTCCACGGAGAAATCGTCCCCCTGGAATCGTCCGTCTCCGAGCAGCAGCAAAAGGACCCTTTCGAGTGTAACCTCTGTGTCACGATCGTCTGAGACAATTCGGAAGACGCCCATCCCTCAAGAGCTGATTTATACCAACGGCGGTCAACACCGCAAACTGATGCAAGGAGATAGGTCAAATGACTCTTCGGATTGATCCGGAACAGAACGAAGTGCGTGCGCTAAAGCAAGTCGCCAATTGGCGCGGCAAACGCGTTCTCGAAATTGGTTGCGGCCACGGACGGCTGACCCGGCGGCTAGCACGGCTCGGTGCTCAGGTGCAGGCGATTGACCCGGATGCGGCTCTCATTAGACTGGCGCGCCAGGGTTTGCCGCTAAGTTTCGCGCCACGAGTTCGCTTTCACGTTGGAACAGCCGGCCGGTTGAAGTATCCCTCGGGGGCGTTTGACCTGGTCGTTTTCTCATGGGTGTTGTGATGAGTGGCGCCTCAGGGCATGGTTCATGCCCTTCACGAAGCGCATCGCGTGCTCAACGCGGACGGTATCCTGATTGACCTGCGTCCGGCTGCGGTGCATCGTCAAGTTGGGATGGAAAAGGCCGGCCAGTACCAACCCCTGAGCGTTATGCGCGAAACGTTCGCTGATGATTACGCCGCCAATCGGTCGGTGGCTGCGATCGCGCGCCAGGGTCTGTTCAAGGCGGATGGACGCGTTCGCTTTGAGTGCAATCGGACGATGGATAGCCTGGCTGAATTCCGCACTTGGTTGGACGAATTCGTGACCTTGGGGAAACAACCTTCGCACTCTTGGCTTGTGCGGAGGGTCGAGCAAGCATTACATGCTGAACGCGCTAAGACAAGAATCGTGGTCAGAGGGTCGCTCGACCTACGCGTGCTGCGGAAAAGCACACCGGCTAATCGGAGCGTGGGAACTGACCAGCGGTGATTGCTGCTTGCCTTCAAGCGCAAGCCGCCACAGACTTGCCCATTCAGCTTTGTGACGGGAAGAGGAGAATCTTAAATACTGATCGTCAAGCCATTGGAACATCGATTCGACCGAACCCGTTGATGGTGTTTCGTGGCATCAAAAGAAACCCGAAACATCGCTACAAATCATTCATCAATTTATGCCGCAATTAATGATCCGACCATGATTGATGTTGGCGCGGCGCTTCGACGCTCTAGGATTCGTTAAAACTGGTGAGATGGCTTTCACTATGCCTCTTGCGGACAACTCGAAGTCGTCATGATCTGATGTTCGCTGAATTTACCTTGATCGGTTATACGATGATCGGCTTGACGGTTTTATTGAACCGGATTTCTTTGAGCGCAAGTCGCGAGAGTGGCGACAGACACAGAAGCGACTCGCTGATCAAATTACCGAATACCAAGAGGCCGCACATGATTATGTGCAAGATGGTATTCGCCTACTAGAACTCTCAAAAAAGGCCTATTTTCTGTACAAACAGCAAGATTCAAGCGAAAAGCGAAAGTTGCTCAATTTCGTGTGTTCGAACTCAGTTTGGAAGGACCACACGGCGACGTTTCGCCAACCGTTTGATCTACTTGCAATTACGAACACAACTTGGGAAAGAAAAAAGGCCGCCGGAGCCGATTCCAGCGACCTTCGTCCTATCTGGCTCCGCAGGTAGGACTCGAACCTACAACCCTTCGGTTAACAGCCGAATGCTCTGCCATTGAGCTACTGCGGAATAAGCGCCCTCACATCGTCTCCCGAAAGAAACTATGTGCAGGGCGCGAAGCGTTTTTATAGCAGAAGGGTCCGAGAGCGTCAACCGCGCACGGACCCTACCATCTGCGAGCCAAACTCAGAGAAAAATGGGTGGACGCTCAACGCGACAGCGCCAGTTTAACGCAACGCCGGGCGCCGGCCCGCCGTTGGCGTCCCACGCAAAAACCGCGATCTTTACGATTTAGCCAAAACGTTTTGCAGTTGCGCTGCAAACTTGCGCTCCGCAATAATCTGCGAGAATATCTCCAGCCCTGATTCCCTTGAGAAAGGTCCCCTGATGGAACGTCGCACCACTGCCTGGTATAGCCCAAACCTGAACATGGAAATGCCGCTCGTCTCATACGGGCACGCCGGACCACCGCTGCTCATGTTTCCCACCGCAGCCGCCGACTTTCTCGAATATGAGCGGTTCTACCTTGTCGACGCCATAAAGTCGTTCATCGAGGCCGGGAAACTGCGCGCCTATTCCATCAACAGCGTCAATCGCTACAGCCTGTTGAACGAAAAGATGCCGCCGCATCTCAAAGCGGAATTGCTCACGCGCTATGATCGCTACATTACAGACGAAGTGTTGCCGCTGATTCGTAAGGACTGCGGCGAAGGTGAGAACCGACCGCTAACTACAGGCGCGAGTCTCGGTGCGTTTCTTTCGGCGAACGCCTACTTCAAGCATCCGGATCTATTTCGTGGTGTGATTGCGATGAGTGGCAGCTATGATGTGCGTTCCTACTTGAAGGACTATTACGACGACAACGTCTACTTCAACAATCCGGTCGACTATCTTTCCAATCTTAACGACGACTATTACTTGCCACTACTGCGGAAGGCCGATGCGATCCTGATCATGTCAGGGCAGGGAAACTACGAAGCGCCGGAACGCAGTCGCGCGTTGTCAGACATTCTCAACGCCAAAGGCATTCCCAACACATTGGACCTCTGGGGACACGACGTGGACCACGACTGGCCCTGGTGGCGCAAGATGCTGCCTTACGCATTGGGAAAGTTGTTATAGCCACGGATTAGACGGATAGAAAACAGATCAGGCTTTAATGGCAACACCATGTTTCCCCGCGAGCTTACCGTCTTTGTAGGCGACCTTACCGTCAACAATCACCAGATCTATTCCATTTGAAAACTGGTTTGGATTCTCGATTGTTGCGTTGCCACGAATGGCGGCCGGATCGAACACGGTTAGATCGGCGATTGCGCCGTCTTCAAATACGCCGCGATCTTTCAACGCGGGCGCAACGACGCTACGTGGCAAAGCGGTCATCTTCTCGAGAATCTTTTCCAGTGGCAGACCGATTTCCAATCCGTGTCGAATCGCGGTGGCGAAGCAACCGGCACCGCGTGGATGAGAGTTGGCTCGCGGCTCAAACTGGATGCCACCATCAGAGCCAATCATGCAGAAGTCTTCTTTGAGTGCGAGATTAACTGTCTTATCGAGCGGCATTGTTCCTTCAGGAACCGCGGCGAGCGCCGACGTCCTGCGATAGTGCGCAAAGCTCCGCGCGTTGAGTCGCTCCGAGCTGCCTACAATCCTCAGATCTTCGTACGACAGTCCGTAACGTTGTTGCCAACCCGGACCGAAGCGGTTGTTGGAAAGATAGGTGGCCCAAAACGAGTAGGGATAAACGCACGTTGTGATGGTCAAACCCTGAGCGTTTGCGGTACGAATCTTCTCGAGTGCCTGCTCCATGTGGAAAGTGCCACCAGTTGAGTGAAGATGATCGATGTGCAGACGCGCGCCGCTCTCGCCCGCCAGACGAATCGCTTCATCAACACCTTCCAGCTCTTTCTCACTCGAGGAGTAACGCAGATGCAGAAACATTGGTCGCTCGTATTTCTTTGCGAGCTTTGCGTACTCCAACATCTCAGCGTAAGGAGCGGGTTGATACTCAAGACTGTGCGAAACACCGAGCGCGCCCTCGTCGAGGTTCTTCTCAATCTGCCGCTTCGCACCCGAACCAGCGCGCAGCGCCATCACGAAAGTTGAAGCCCCGTAATTGATCGAGTGAGGGCGATTCGAAAAGTGACGGTAGTAGGCGCCGCAATCAGCACTGCCACCGTGCATTTGCAGTGCTGTGGTTACACCGTCAGAGACCTTGTACTTCTCGAAAATCTGATAAGTGGTTTCAGGTGAAGTCGAGTTGTCGGCGAGAATGTCGATAAAGCCGGGCGAGATCACACGACCGTTTACGTTGAGAGTTTCAGTGCCGCGAAGGTCAATACCGAGACGAAGTTTGCCGGCTTCGTCGATGCCGATATCGACTGTTCGCCACCGGCCATCGATGAATGAGCGTCCACCGCGAAGGACCAATGGTAAGAGAGGCTTTTCTACGGAACCTTCGATTCGCTTGCAGGCTGGCAGAGCGATACTAGCTGCCGCGAGGGGAATCGACATCTGGAGGAACGTTCTGCGTTTCATCGTCGGGGGACTTCAGGCCCGCAGAGGGCCAATTTGCAAATGGTACTACAGGCCGCGGATTTTTACGGATCTTTTTATGGATCAGCGCTGATCCGTTCCTGATCCGTGGTTGATCCGAGTACCCGATCGGCCTCAGCGCGGAGGGTGTCGAGTTCCTTCTTTAACACCAGGTATCGCTCGATAGCGTCGCGCCCGATTTTCTGGTCCACGTTGGCGGTCATGCCGGCGAGATAAGTGATGTGCGCCTGGAGACCCGGTTTTCCGTAACGCACTGGCTCGGTCAGCAATTTTCCAGCAAGTGCAATCAGGCGCGTGTCGTTCGGCGATTTGCCGATTGCTTCTCTGACTTTAACAACGAGCTGATTGACACTAGTCACGAGCTCCCGCATGCGCATGTTGTGCTCAAACTGCTCCTGCAGATCTGTGACCGTCACGCCATCCGCTGCCACTCTTGGATCGATCAGAAGGTTGAAAGGTTGCGTGAAATTCGCGCCACCTGTTTTAAATCGGACCTGATACTGGCCCGGCGGAAGCGTTACGCCAGCCTGGTTACGCACGTCCCATGCGAAACGATTGATGCCGGCGGTTTTGGTGACTCGCGGCGGCGGCAAAAAACGGCGTGCCGGTGCTGCGTCCGGGTCTGGTTGTGACTCTGGACCAGCTGCACCAACCCCTGGCATGTTTGCTCCCGCGCCGCCACGGCCCGGACGCAAGACGGGAGTTTCACTGCTATAGGAATTGAGCACGATTCCTTTTGTATCCAGAATCTCAATCACAACAGCCGCCGTCGATCCTGTAGGAAGGTAGTAATCGATAACTGGTCCAAGAACAGTTGGCCCAACGCGCGTCCGATACCCATCACGCGGTTTAAAGAGCCATGCGCCAGAAGCGTTCACTTCGGATGAGAGCTGATGCAAGGGCGTCAGATTGTCGAGGATCCAGATCGCTCTTCCCTGTGTGGAGACAATGAGGTCTTTGTGATGCACCTTGATGTCTGAAACCGGCACGTTGGGCAAATTCAATTGAAACGGCTGCCAGTGGGCGCCGTTATCAAACGACAGAAAGATGCCAAACTCTGTTCCCGCGTAAAGCCGTCCTTCACGATCCGGATCTTCACGCACGACGCGCGTGGGACAGTCAGCGGGAATACCGTTCTTCCCGTTAGTCAACCTGGTCCATGTATTGCCGTAATCATCGGTGCGGTAGATGTAAGGCTGATAATCACCAAGCAGCCAGCGATAAACCGCAAAATATGCCGAGCCCTTGCGATGAGGCGACGCCTCGATGTATTGCACACGCCCGCCACTCGGCAGATCCTTTGGCGTCACGTTTGTCCATTTCTTGCCGTCGTCGCGAGTGACGTAAAAAGGACCATCATTCGATCCCGTCCAGATCACGCCTTTTTCAAGCGGCGACTCGGTGATCGCATACAGAGTGCTGTAAAACTCTTCCCCCGTTACGTCGCGCGTGATCGGTTCACCGCTAACGCCCTGGCAACAGTCCGGATGTGCGGTCAGATCGGGCGAGATTCGCTCCCAAGTCACTCCCTTATCACGCGTGCGATGCACGTATTGTGAACCGTAATACAGCACGTCCGGATCGTGTGGCGACGTTGCCATCGGCGACACACGTTGCATGCGGTAAATGAGATCACTGGCAGGATTCCCGTAAAGCGATTGACCTCCAATCCAGTAACTCTTCTCTTGCCCGGTCTTAAGATTCATCACGCCGTACTGTCCCTTGCACGAACCATAAACAATGTCCGGGTTCAACGGATGCGGGATGATTGGTCCAGTTTCGCAACCTGGACCAGTGCGCCAATCGGTTGTCGAAAATGGCTCGGCCTGGCTGGAGATGATCAGTGTCGTGTTGTCCTGCTGTGCGCCGTAGAGTTTGTAAGGAAACTGATTGTCGACCCAGATGCCGTAGATCTCAGCGGTTGGCTGGTTCATTTGCGACGACCACGTGCGTCCGCCATCAGTAGAAACATTTGCGCCGCCGTCGTTAGCCTGGATCATGATCTGGCTGTCTTTGGGATTGATCCAGATGTCGTGGTTGTCGCCGTGCGGAGTGCGAAGCGGCGTAAAAGTTTTGCCGGCGTCAGTCGACTTGAAGAAGCCTTCAGCGCCGGCGTAGATCACGTCCGCGTTCGAAGGATCAGCGCCGAGCGTGGTGTAGTAAAAGGGTCGTTGAATTAATGAGCCCTGGGAATTGATTAGCGCCCACGTTTGGCCCGCGTCTTCAGAACGATAAAAGCCGCCGCCTGGCTTTGCTTCGATGAGGGCATAGATTCGATTTGGATTTGCATTGGTGACGGCGAGATTGCCCTTGCCGATCAACTCACCGGGCAGTCCATTCGAGACCTTGGAAAAGTGTTCACCGCCGTCAGTGCTTTTATAGAAGCCACCTTCGCGAGAGCCGCTGATGATGGTCCATGGTTTACGCTGGAGACGCGACATCCATGCGTAAACAACATTCGGATTGCCTGGTTGCAGCTCGACATCCATCGCGCCGACGGTGTCTGAGATGAATAGCACTTTCCGCCAGGTTTGCCCGCCGTTAGTAGTTTTGAAAACACCGCGCTCGTCGTTTGATTTGAAGATATCGCCGCCGGCCGCAATCCAAACGATGTCGGGATTTGTCGGATGAATGCGCACCGCGCCAATCTGTCCGGCGTTATAGAGTCCGCTGAATTTCCACGTCAGTCCGCCGTCAGTAGATTTGTACATGCCGCGACCTGTCGACACGTTGCTGCGGACGCCGTCTGATCCAGTGCCGAGGTAAATGATGTTCGGATCTGAATCCGCGACGGCGACAGATCCGGTTGAGCCAAGCGGGACTTTGCCGTCAGTAATCGGAGTCCAGGTGGCGCCGCCGTCTGTAGTGCGAAACAGCCCGCCACTCGCGACACCCATGTAGAACGTCTTTGGCTGGGAAGGAACGCCCGTCACTGTCGTCACGCGCCCGCCACGCGCGGGACCAACGAGTCGATATCGCAAGCCATTGAGGAGTGACGAGTCGACCGTTTGCGATTGGATCGGAATTGCGAGCAGCAGCAGAGTGAGCAACAGAGAACCGGATTGAGACATTAATCGTCCTCCGATAGCGGAGCGCTAAGTTATGGGAAACTAATTATGTGGCAGGCGCGAACCAACCGCGAACGCTTCTCGCAACCTGCCGGAAGAATCGAAGAATTCTTCTGAAGACCAGAAACGATATTACTAAACCTGCGCCAACAATGACGAAGATCAGCACGGGAACGAAGACCGAGAGTACTACCGAAACAACTGCCACGATATCCTCGACAATGCTTGCGACCCAGTTGGAAACCGGCTCAGGACTCGCATTCAACATGGCTCGCGTCGCTGCTTTGGTCCCGTGAGAGCTGAGTGCAAGGCCGCCACCCAGCAGCAGCGCGATCACTTGAATACTCCGATCGAAGTCGCCGAAGGCACTCGCAGCGAGAACTGCACCGGCCGGGACTCTAATAAAGGTGTGAATCACGTCCCAGGTGCTGTCGATATACGGTACCTTGTCGGCGACAAACTCGATCACATACAAAACAAGAGCGACGCCGATGACCCACCAACTGGTCAACACCTCGAGTTCACCCGGGAGTTGCAAATGCGCAAACCGTCCGAGCAAACCGAGCGTCGCGACAGCCGCGTAAAGATTGATTCCCGAAACCCACGAGGCACCCATCGCGATTGCGATTGTGGAGATCAGTTGTGTCATCGGCGTCGAATTATACCTGATGATTTTTTAAGCTGTCCCATTGTTTGAAACTCCCGTTTCAATTAACTTACGACAACCCGCATGCAGCTACTTGAGCACACACCTGTTTTCGATGCGGACACCGCCGCAGCGATTGCCGCCGAGCACTTCGGTATTCGTGCACGTGCGCACGCGTTGCCGAGTGAGCGCGACCAGAACTTTCTTTTAACGAATCAGGCGGAGGAAAAGTTTGTACTGAAAATCGCCAACGCGCTCGAGTCTCGCTCGTTTCTCGAGGCGCAAAACTCAATCCTCAAACACCTCGAGCGGCAGGTTTCGTTTTGTCAGAAACTTCTACCGGCCACGTCCGGAGCAGAAATTGTGGTTGTGAAAACGGCAAACGGAGTGATGCACTTCGTTCGCATGGTCCATTATCTTCCGGGTAAGCCGCTGGCGGAGATTAAGCCGCACTCACCGGAACTGCTAGACGACGTCGGTCGCAAGCTCGGACAATTGGCGCGGGCACTGGCAGACTTCGATCACAAGGCAGTCCATCGTGACTTTCACTGGGATCTTGCAAACGGCAACCGTGTTGTGAATGAGTTTGCCGGACTGATCGATAACGCGGGTCTGAGAGAGATGGTTTTGAAGTGCCGCTTCGAGTCCCCGGCAAGTCTGCGACGAAGCGTGATTCATGGTGACGCAAACGACTACAACTTACTCGTTGATCCGCGCAGCTCGATTGTCACCGGTCTGATCGATTTCGGCGATATGGTCCACAGTTACACCGTCGGAGATCTCGCGATTGCAATTGCATATGTGATACTCGACAAAACTGACCTGCATGCGGCTGCGCGAGAGATTGTGAAGGGCTACCGGGGTGAGTTTGAATTGCAGGACGACGAACTCGAAGCACTTTGGCCGCTCGTGCGTTTGCGACTGGCGATGAGTGTTTCTCTTGCCGCCCAGCAGCTCAGGCAGCAACCTGAGAATGAGTATTTGCGGATCAGTCAAAAGGCGATTGAAAAGAATTTGCCACGGATCTACGCGGATGATCGACGATTTAGTTAAGGCGCGACAGCAACTACTTGGGCGCAACTTGAGCATTGCTTACGAGAAGCCGCTACATATCGTGCGCGGCTCGATGCAGTATCTGTTTGATGACGACGGCCGCCGTTATCTCGATGCATACAACAATGTCGCCCATGTCGGCCATTGTCATCCGAAAGTGGTTGCAGCAGGCCAGCGGCAGATGGAACTGCTGAATACAAACACTCGCTATCTAAGCAAGATCGTCCTTTCTTACGCTGAGAAACTCACTGCGACACTGCCGCAGTCGCTGAACGTTTGTTACTTCGTCAACTCTGGTAGCGAAGCGAACGAACTCGCCCTCCGGCTCGCACGTGCACACACAAAAGCGCGCGAAATGGTCGTGTTGGACCATGCTTATCACGGAAACACGAGTACGCTAATCGACCTCAGCCCTTACAAACACAACGGTCCTGGCGGTGAAGGAGCACCGGCTTGGGTGCATACAGTGCCGCTTCCAGATCTTTATCGTGGTATCTATCGTAGTAATGATCCGCAAGCGGCAGAAAAATATGCGCAACATGTTGTCGATGTTTGCTCAGAGAGACGAACCGAGTTGTGTGGATTTCTTTCGGAGTCGTTGCCGAGCGTGCCCGGGCAGATTGTTTTTCCCGATGGTTATCTAAAGATCGTGTATGCGGCGGTTCGTGAGGCAGGAGGCGTTTGCATTGCTGACGAGGTGCAAACAGGGTATGGGCGCATTGGCACTCACTTCTGGGGATTCGAGAGATACGGTGTGGTTCCGGACATTGTTGTGCTCGGCAAACCGATCGGCAATGGTCATCCAATCGGCGCCGTGATCACCACCAGAGCGATCGCGGACTCGTTTGATAACGGCATGGAATTCTTCAGCACTTTTGGAGGGAACAATGTTTCCTGTGCGATTGGGCTGGCGGTTATGGAAGTTGTTCTGGAGGAAAAGCTGCAGCAGCATGCGCTTCGTATTGGTGAGCGTTTGCTGGCAGGTTTCGGCGAGTTGAAGCGGCGCTATCCGCTGATCGGCGAAGTGCGAGGTTCCGGTTTGCATCTCGGAGTCGAGCTCGTGCGTGATCATGATTCACTCGAACCGGCAACACACGAAGCAAGTCGCATAGTTAATCAAATGCGCGAACACGGAATCTTGATCGGCACAGATGGTCCATACCACAACGTCCTCAAGATCAGACCGCCAATGCCGTTCTCAGCCACGGATGCGGCTCACCTCGTAACAACGCTTGATGACTCACTTAGGGCACCGTAGAGCGTACTGTAGGGGCGGCCCTCCGTGGCCGCCCGTGGCTTTGATCGTGTTCGCCGAATCCGAGGCC
>DASYSD010000117.1:0-178209 GCA_036003745.1 Pyrinomonadaceae bacterium | reverse complement strand
ATCAAAGTGCAGCAGACCTCTGCCACTTCAAACACACAAAGCGTTCGCATCCAGGGACTCGACGGTAGATACACACAGCTTCTCAAAGATGGTTTTCCAGCCTTTGGTGGTTTCTCAGGCAGTTTAAGTCTGCTGGACATTCTGCCGCTCGATCTCAAACAGGTGGAGATCATTAAAGGACCATCGGCGACCTTTTACGGTGGCGGAGCAATCGCAGGCGTCATTAATTTCATCAGCAAAGAGCCTGAAGAGGAGCCCGTTACTTCAATCATCTTTAATCAGACCACCGCGCTGGGCACAGACTTCTCGATATTCAATGCGAGAAAGCTCAAGAAATTTGGTTACACGTTTCTCGGGTCGCTCAACTATCAGAAAGAGTATGATGTTGATGACGATGATTTTACGGAGCTCCCCAGAACAACCTCATTCACCTTGAGCCCGCGTCTCTTTTTCTATATCGATGACAAAACTCGCATGGTGATAGGTAATTCGACTTCTTCTCAAAATCGCAAAGGCGGCGACGTCTTTGTCATTCGCGGCAAGGCTGACAGCTTCCATCAATACTTCGAGAACAACAATTCGGTCCGCAACATCACAACTCTCCAGTTTGACCGGGAATTTTCTGGTGGAGGGCGCCTTGTCGCCAAGCAAAGCCTCGCTTATTTCAATCGCGAAATCGAAATTCCCGGTTACCGTTTCGAAGGCCGGCAGTTTAATTCATACACAGACATCTCTTATCTCCAAACTGTAAACGATCACGTTTTCATCGTCGGATTCAATGCGGCTCACGATCAGTTCAGGGAAACACCAAACATCAACGCGCCAATACCACGAGATGAAACACGCACCACCTTCGGAGGATATGCCCAGGACAGCTTCAACCTTACTCAAAAACTTTCGCTCGAAACGGGTTTTCGCTTAGACCATCTGAGGAACTACGGAACGTTTGCGCTGCCGCGCGTTTCGGGTCTCTACAGATTCACTAACAATCTGAGTAGCCGCTTGAGTTTCGGCCTGGGCTACAAAGCGCCGAGTATCTTCACGGAAGAAGCCGAGACTCTGCTTTTCCGGAACGTGCAGCCTATCGGAAACGGATTGAAGGCGGAACGTAGTCGCGGCGGAACGTTGGATATAAATTACAGGAACACGTTCGGCGAGAAGTTTTCGTATTCACTCAACCAGATGTTTTTCTACACCAACATCCAGGATCCTCTGGTGCTGGTCGAAAGTCCGACTGGAAGTTTTCGTTTTAGGAACGAGGATCAGTCTGTTAGAAGCCGTGGCTTTGAAACTAACGCTCGGCTCTCTTACGAAATAGTTCGAGTATTTGCCGGATACACTTTCACTCACGCTAAAGCAGATTATTTACCTGGCAATCGGATTGTGCCTTTGACACCAAAAAGCAGAATCAACTCTGCGTTGCTTTTTGAAAGAGAGGCGAGCTTCAAGACAGGACTCGAAGCTTATTACACCAGTGGCCAGTTTCTGACCGACGGATTCAGAACCAAACCATTTTGGGTGCTGGGAATCTTCGGCGAAAAGACTTTTGGAAAATACAGTCTCTTTGTTAACGCCGAAAACATCACCGACACTCGCCAGGGGCGGTTTAGTCAGGTAGTGTTTCCGCCGCACCAGATGCCAACTTTCAGCGAGATCTATACGCACACTGAGGGACGAGTATTCAACGGTGGTATAAAAGTCAGACTGTAGCCGAACGTTTGCGAGGTTAGGAAAACATACCCGCGGGCTGCCGCACAGCCCCGCCTAACATTTTTCTCGACCACCACATCGGATGACTATTGACGCGAACTACCAGGAGCTACAAACGTTAAGATTTCACCTCCAAAGGATCTCCGGTCCTATGTTCCGTGATCTGAAATTTCAGAAAATCATGGATCGCTTTTACTGCCTGCGCATTGGTCGTTGAAATCTTGATCGACGCACCGCGTTCACTTTCGTTGAACTGATATTCGATTGAGCCTTTAAGCTGTTTCATCGCTTCGCTTCCCGGCGGGGTCTTTTCGTGAATTAGCATAGGGACTTCGAAGTTCCCCTCACTGAACATCATCGCGATGTGGCGTAGATGTTGACGGATCTGATCGCGGCTTTCAGTGTCGCTGAGATCGTTTGCTTCAATCTGAATCGAACCGCCGTCATTTGTCAGCAAAAAATGATGGGTGGTCTTCAAGTGATCGAAGCCCATATGCTTATCCCCACGCTTGTTCATTTCATCCATCTGGTGTTGACTCATTCCGCTGTCAGGCTTCTGTTGTCCACTCACCGGCAAGCACAACAATGTAGTCAGAGCGAGCATCAACACGACACGCCAGTTGTTTCGATTATTCATGGTTCTTTCCTTTTCTATTTCGTTTAGGTTTTCGTAAGAGAAAGCTGGTCGATGAACCGTGCACACTGTCGCGAGCAGCGAGCGCCTTGAGGAGTCCGGCTTGTTGGCCCAGAGCTGTTTTTTCCAAGCGCTTATCCCAGTCGTTCAAAGCTGCTCGCAGATCGTTTCGCAATGCCTTCACTTCCTGTAGATGGCTCTCTACTTCGGCAAGTTTTTCGGCTGCGAGAGTTCGAACCTGTTGACAGGGTGCGCCGCCTCCATCGAATACCTTAAAGATGGTACTGAGTTCGTCCAGTGTGAATCCTACGGCCAGTGCCTGCCGAATCATTCGCACTCGCTCGAGTGCGTTTTCAGGATACTCACGATAGCCATTGCTTGATCGTTCTGACCGCAATACTTTCTTGCGCTCATAGTGTCGAAGCGTATCGCTGCTCACGCCTGTAGCTCTGGCCAATTCACCAATCCGCCAGGGTCCAGCTTTCGAGATCTTCCGGTTCATCAGACTCCATTCTAAAGCTTTGAATTAGTTCCAGGGTCAAGAAGAAATTTTCTTGATCCGCCAAGTATTTAGAAAAAGCCTTTCAAACAATCGACTAAGGACTTCGCCAGGGTAGGATCTTGATGGTAGTTTGGTGAATTTCTCCAATCCCCTCCTCAGCCGCACTTAACAAATATTTAAGGCGCAATTCACAGGCCCTTAACCGGTCGGGGATAAGGTCTGCCTTTGAACCAATAGACACTCAAAGCAACAACTGAACTTCCACAGGAGAATTGTATGTACTCGAATAACAATCCCCGACCACTCCGCCAGCTTTTGCTCCTGGTGACGTTTCTCGCAACCTTTTGTTTGATTCAAATGCCGGCTCACGCACAGACAGATCAGGGTCGTGTTGCGGGCACTGTCACCGACGCCAACGGAGCTCTCGTGCCGGGGGCGTCCATAGTGGTAAGAAATGAACGAACCGGTGAAGAGCGCACCGCCACGTCGAGTGAATCAGGCTCTTACCTGGTTTCTGGTCTCAGGCCTTCACTTTATACAGTCACGGCCTCTGCTCAGAACCTCACCGTTCGTGCGACGAACGTGCAGGTACTCGTGGGGCAGGAGTCGACTTTGAATCTGACGCTCCAAGCGACGGGTGTCGAAGCAAAGGTCGATATCGTCGCGGGCGGCGACACTGCGGTGGACACAGCCTCAGCGTCAATGAGCGTCAACGTGAATCCTCGCGAAGTTGAAGCTCTCCCGTTGAATGGGCGCCAGCTCTCGCAGCTTTATCTCCAAGCGCCTGGGTCGCTGAACAGCGGCTCGGGAACGTATGGTGATATTCGCTTCAATGGGCGAGCTGTCGAGCAAAACATTATTCGATACGACGGCGTCGAAGGAACCGCAGTCATCGATGCCTCTCCAGGTAATTTGAATGGTGAAGTGCCCTCGCCGTTCCGTTTGCAATCCAGTTTAGAAAACGTGCAGGAGTTTCGAGTCGAATCAAGTAATTATCCCGCGGAATTCGGTACTGGTACAGGAGGACAGATCAGCGTCATTACTAAGTCCGGTGGTAATCAGTTTCACGGCGCTGTTTTTGAATACCTTCGTAACGATGCATTGGACGCACCAAACTTCTTTGACAACGTCATTGGTCAGAAAGCTCCGTTGCGTCTCAATCAATTCGGCGGTTCGATTGGCGGTCCAATAGTTAGCCAAAAGGCGTTCTTTTTTTTCAGTTATGAGGGCTATCGCCTTCGTGCCGGACTAAACTCAACCGAAGCCGTACCAGGCGCGGCGTCTCGCATTTGTGCCCCACCAGTGGGAAGTGGATCAACCGTATGTAATGCCAACACGTTGTTGTTGCTGCCTGCTTTTCGTGATCCAAAAGCCGTCATCGTTTCCACGGGTTCCGGTACAAACCTGTTCGATGTCGCACAGCTTCAGTCAAGTGCAAAGGTGAATGAAAGCGCATACGCCCTGCGCCTCGACTATCGCATCAATCCGGGAAACTCAGCTTACTTCCGCTTCTTTAGAGATCAAGGTTTGAACGACCAGCCTGAAGGCGTCACCGGTCGCCGTGCAGTTTTCGCTGCCAATCCGCAAAACGGCGTAATTGGCATCCAATCAGTGCTCAAGCCAACGCTCCTTAACGAATTCAAGTTTGGCTACAACGGTGTGTTCACCCGAACAAACGGGCAAGCGCCTACAGTAAATGGAATCGATCTCTCCAAGCTTGTAATCAACATCTCAGGCAATACAGCTAACTTCGCGATTCCAGGACAGGGAACATCAGCAGGAACTGCAACGCCTGGCGGTTTGATTAGAGCTAACAGCGCTACAAACGGGCGCGGTCAGCCGTACACTGTTTACTCGCTGTCATTCCTTGACAACCTGAGTTGGACCAAGGGTAATCACAGTTACAAGTTTGGAGTGGAATTCAGACCAAGCCGTATCTACACAGATCGACTTGGCGGGACCACTTATGTATTCAATTCACTCCAAGCATTTCTGACAAACTCGCCAGCTTCGATCCAGTACCTCGGCGATGTCAGTGCTCCGTCTCCGTTCAATAATGGGGCTACTGGAAATCGCCTTGCGAAACAAGAGTATTACATCGGTTATGCGCAAGATGAGTGGAAGGTCCGGCCGAATCTAACGTTGAACTACGGACTTCGTTATGAGTATTACACGCCGCTCAGAGAAGCTCGGAATCTCGATGTGCTGTTCGACATTAGGAATGGCACATTGAAGTCGCCTGATGAGCCGTTCTTCAAAGTCAAGCATAATTTCGGACCGAGAGTAGGCATTACGTGGTCGCCAAGTCCTACAGCTACTGGCTTCTTCGCTGGTGGACGTACTGTGTTCCGTGGTGGCTTCGGAGTCTTTTTCGGTCCAGGACAGACTGAAGATCAGATTCAGCCGATTGAAAGTGATCGCATCAGTTCAACGCTAACCAGCGGACCGCTCTTAACTTTCAATCCGGACCAGACCGCGGCGATCAACGCGATTATTGCCAATTTTGTAAACAACCCAAACAATCGCGCATTCCAGCCGCGAGCATATTCGCCCGAGTACATAGTGCCGGAAAAGGTCTATAGCTATACAGCTTCAGTTCAACAGGAGTTGCCGTACAAGATCGTAGGCACGATCGCTTATGTTGGTAGTCAAGGACGTAACCTTTTCCTGCGTGGCCTCTCAAATGTGCTCAGGGATGGCAATGCGGTGATTGCGGACGGCTCGGCCATTCCAACCAATGCCGGCGTCGTCAGCCGCACTAACGCTGCGGGAAGAGTGATTGGTGTAACGACAGTTCGGCAATTCTCGATCGTCAATGGAACCTCGGTACAGAATCCGTTCGCAGAGATCGACTTTAAAACGAGTGGCGGATCTGATAGCTACAATGCACTTCAGCTTGCATTGTCGAGGCGCATCGGAACTGGCTTGACGTTGAATTCGCAATACACGTTTTCGAAGAGCTTTGGCAATACGTCAGGTTCTAATGAGGCCAGGACTGCGGCACAGCCCGTCGGCGGAACACAGCGTCCCAGCGGTGATGTTAACAATTATGAGGCAGACCGAAGCTTCAATAATTTTGATGTGCGCCACACCTTCAATCTTAGTGCTGTTTACGACCTGCCGATCGGCAGCAAGAAGAGATTCGATCTAGGCACGTATGGCAACGCCATTTTAGGAAATTGGGAAGTCGGCACAATCATGAATATGAGGAGTGGGCTTCCCATTGACGTTACCATCACTCGTCCAGACACCGTTGCGATTTGTGCGGCAGCGTCATGTGTAGTTAACGATTCTGCGACGACTACGAGAACCGTTCCGAACGGGTTCACCGTTCAACTACCTTCAGTTAATGCTAATCAGGCGCTGCCGACCGGTTTCGTTGCGGTAGTAAATGGTCCCGGTGGCGGATCATCACGCCAGACTCGACGTCCAGATTTGATTGCGGGCGTGAGTCCATACTTGAATGGCGACCGCAATTTCTTGAATCCAGCAGCCTTTGCAATACCCGCTGCTGGTACGTTCGGCAATCTGGCGCGAAACGCGCTGAAAGGTCCAGATTTCAAGCAATTCGATTTCATTCTGAATCGCCGATTCAGAATAAATGAGACAACCAATCTGGAATTTCGCACCGAGATCTTCAACGTCTTCAACCACGCTAACTTCGCGAATCCGGCTTCGACACTAAACGTGGCGCTGCCGACGTTGACCTTCAACACCACTGCGAATGCGTTTGTGCTTGGGTCCGGTTTACAGCCGGGACAGCCTTTCACTCAGGCTGCTGCAGGTCCGACTTTCGGCTTGTTGAGGCAAACGGTTGAACGAACAGTAGGTCTTGGTACAAACAGGCAGATTCAGTTTGCGTTACGACTCAATTTCTGAGGTTCAATATGTCAGCACAAGAAATAATGACAAGGGTTGAGCAGGAAAACTTGATTCACACAGCCGAAGACATCTACGACGATGGTTTTCTGCGAGTGGAGCATAAGAACTACTACGTCGCGTGTGGGGGCAGCCCGATAAAGCTGCCCCGCACCGAGTTTTTAATCTTTTCGCGACTTACGCGCACGCCCAATCGTATCGTCGCGGCCGATGAGCTTTGGAGTTCAGTATGGGGGGCGAACAAGCCACTCAATTCTGAAAGCCTGCATGTTTACATCTATCGCCTGCGCGCCAAGCTCTCCGATTTTGGACTGCAGATCGAGACGATGGTTAATGTCGGTTACCGGCTGATCACCTCGAAAAGCTAACAAAACTGCTGTATTTTCCGGACTGTTAACCGAGAGTTCAGGTAGCGTTCAGTTAAATGTAACACCGGTCCCGTAGGCTTGGGGTTTACAAAAATCGCTCTGGACAATCAGCTAACAGGATTGGAGATCCTAAATGTCTGTCTCGAAGAGAACCTTTCACCTTTTAGCGTGGCTTAGCGCCTTCGCTTTTATTTTTGTCTCAATCGCCTGCGGGCCTGGCTCGTCGTCGGTAAGCCTGACTGGTGCGGGCGCGACTTTTCCAAATCCCCTTTATCAAAAGTGGCTGAGCGAATATGCCAAGCTTCATCCTAATGTGAGGATCGACTATCAATCGATTGGCTCGGGGGGAGGAATTAAGCAACTCAAAGAACAGACTGTAGATTTCGGCGCCTCTGATGCGCCGATGAAGGATGAAGAGATCAAATCAGCACCGGGAGAAATACTCCATATACCCACAGTGCTGGGCGCAGTAGTCATCACATACAACCTCGAGGGCATCAATAAGCCGCTGCGGTTCTCGCCGGACGTCATCGCTGATATTTACCTTGGCAAGATCAAGAAGTGGAACGACCCAAAGATTACAGCCGACAATCCCGGCGTAACGCTGCCCGCAGCCGACATCACAGTGGTCCATCGTTCCGAAGGCAGCGGCACGTCGGCGGTCTTCACTGACTACCTTTCGAAAGTAAGCGCGGAATGGAAAGAGAAAGTCGGCGCCGGCACGTCCCCAAGCTGGCCAGTCGGAATTGGCGGAAAAGGTAACGAGGGTGTGACTGGGCAGGTAAAACAAACGCCAAACACAATTGGTTACGTTGAGTTGGCCTATGCAGTGCAGAACAGTCTGCCTGCCGCCCACATCAAGAATTCAAGTGGGAATTTTATTGAGGCATCCATTGATAGCGTGATTGCCGCGGCGGCTGATTCGGCAGCAATCACCCCTGAAGACTTACGCGTCTCGATCACGAATGCGCCAGGAGCGCAGTCTTATCCGATTTCCAGCTACACGTACATTCTTGTTTACAAAAACCAGAAGGATGCCGGAAAAGGAAAAGCGCTCGTCGATTTTGTGTGGTGGGGAATTCACGATGGGGAAAGCTTCGCGAAAGAGTTGCGGTACGCACCGCTGCCGGCTGACATCGTGAAACGGGCCGAAGCAAAGATCAATTCGGTCAGTGCAAACGGAACAGCTCTCAGATAGGCCCAAAGGCACAAGGCACAAATGAGTGCTGTTACGGAAAACGGCAAACTAAAGTTCGCACGACAGAATTCAGCCTGGCGACGCGCGCTTTCTCCAACCGGAAACACGGGCGATGCAGTGTTTCGCGTCCTGATGTTGCTCGTGGCGCTGCTTATGGTTGGAATTGTGGTTGCCATGGTCATTGCTTTGGCGGCCGACTCGCTGCTCTCGGTTCGGTTATTTGGTTTCAGGTTTTTGACAAGTCAGGTATGGAATCCGATCAAGGGTGATTTCGGGGCGTTGCCATTTGTTTATGGAACGGTGGCCTCCTCCCTCATAGCGCTTCTGATCAGCGTACCGTTCTCTTTGGGTATCGCGATCTTTTTAGTTGAGCAAGCACCTAGTTACATTGCGCGACCGATTGGCTTTATGGTTGAGCTGCTCGCAGCCATTCCATCAGTCGTGTATGGATTGTGGGGCATCTTCGTGCTGGCGCCGTTTCTGCGAGTGTACATCGAACCACCTCTGGCAAAGCTGTTTTGGTGGATACCACTTTTCAGCGGCTCTATCACGGGAATCGGATTGCTGACCGGCGGCATCATCCTGGCGATCATGGTAACGCCGATCATCTCCGCCGTCGTGCGTGACGTACTGACGGCGGTTCCTGGTTCACAGCGTGAAGCGGCTCTTGCTCTCGGTGCGACAAAGTGGGAAATGATTCGCGTTGTGCTCGTTAACGGAGCGCCGGGGATCGCAGGAGCCGTGATACTTGGCTTGGGGCGAGCGTTGGGTGAGACGATGGCGGTGACGATGGTGATCGGCAATCGTCCGCAAATTAGCCTTTCACTCTTCGAGCCCTCGTACACTATTGCGTCGGCAATTGCGAACGAGTTTACTGAGGCGACCGGAGATCTTCATCTGAGCGCCCTGGTCGAACTGGGACTGATTTTGTTTCTGGTAACGTTCGTAGTGAATGGTATTGCCAGGATCCTTGTTTGGAATGTAACGCGCAAGACGGGCGGAGTTGGCAGGGCGGCCTGATGGTTAATTATAGCAACGCCGATCGAATGCGTCGTGGGATCAGCACCTTAATGACTACGTTAACGGGGCTGTGCACGTTACTGGCTGTCGGCGCTTTGCTGATTATTCTTTTCTATATTGCCTACCGAGGTATCGGCTCGCTCAACCTCCAGTTCTTGATCGATCGTCCTCGCCCTGTTGGTGAAGGTGGTGGAATCGGAAACGCGATTCTCGGTTCCCTCGTGCTGCTTTTGATCTCCTCCGCCTTCGGCCTGCCGCTCGGAATTTGTGTTGGGATTTACCTGTCAGAGATTGGCCGAGGACGACTGGGCGGCGTGGTTCGGTTCATCGTCGACACTCTTACCGGTATCCCTTCGATCGTTACCGGAGTGTTTGTATACGCGATTCTGGTTCTGCCGATGAAGCACTTTTCTGCAGTGGCCGGCGGTGTTGCGTTGGCGCTGATCATGATTCCGATCGTGGCGCGTACAACTGAAGAGATGCTGAAGCTTGTGCCGCACAGTATGCGTGAGGGAGCACTGGCGCTTGGCGCACCACAGTGGCGCGTCACACTGGGCGTGGTTGTTCCGGCAGCGGCGTCGGGAATCGCGACCGGTGCGATGCTTGCGATTGCGCGTGTCTCTGGCGAGACGGCGCCATTGTTGTTTACGGCTTTTGGCAGTCGGTTTTTTCCGGAGTCGTTGAATCAGCCGATAGCGTCGTTGACGGTACAGATTTATAACTATGCGATTTCGCCGTATGACGAGTGGCACGCACAGGCCTGGGCCGCGACACTCGTATTGATGACGCTGGTGTTGGGGATCAACATCATCGTGCGGTTCCTGACTCGAAAGCGTTTTTGAGACAGGATTTTCAAGATGAAACAGGATTTGCAGGATTTCCCTTTTGTGCTTTCTGCGCCTTTTTGTGGCTAATTATGCCTGTAGAAATTGCGGCTCCAAAAATTGAAGTGCGTGCATCAGCGCCGCCTCCGGAAACGAACGGCAAGGCGAAGGTCGCCGTTCGCGATCTCGACTTTTTCTACGGCCGCACGCAGGCGCTCCACAATATCTCAGTCGAGATTCCGGAACGAATCGTGATGGCGTTCATTGGTCCATCGGGCTGCGGTAAGTCGACTTTCCTCCGCACGCTTAATCGTATGAACGACGTGATTCCCGGAACTCGTGTCGGTGGTCAGGTGTTGATTGACGACCACGATATTTACGCGCCGGGCACAGACGTCGTTGAATTGCGTCGCAGAGTGGGAATGGTCTTTCAGAAGTCGAATCCGTTTCCGAAGTCGATCTTCGATAACGTTGCTTATGGTTTGAGAATCAATCGTGTCACGAAGAGTGGTTCCGAATTGGCAGGACGCGTCGAACAGGCTCTGAAAGACGCGGCACTGTGGAACGAAGTTAAAGATCGATTGAAGACTTCGGCTTTGAGTCTTTCCGGTGGTCAGCAGCAACGTCTGTGCATCGCGCGCGCACTCGCGATTCGTCCTGAGGTACTATTAATGGATGAGCCAGCGTCGGCACTCGACCCGATCGCAACCTCGAAGATCGAGGAATTGATCTTCGACTTGAAAAAGCAGTACACAATCGTCATCGTCACGCATAACATGCAACAGGCGGCACGCGTGTCTGACACGACGGCATTTTTCCTTCTCGGCAAATTGATCGAAGTAAATTCGACTGAGAAGATGTTCACCGCCCCCAATGAGAAGTTAACTGAGGACTACATTACAGGAAGATTTGGTTGAATTATGAGCTTTGTGCTTAGTACTTTGTGTTTGGTACTAAGAAGCGAAAATAAACAGAGCACAAAGTTCTAAGCACGAAGAACAAGACTTATGGATACCCACCGTCATCTCGACGATGAACTGAGTTCCTTGCGCGACCGCGTTCTTTTGCTCGGGGGCGAAGCGGAACAGGCACTTGAACGTGCAATGTATTCGCTGAGTGAGCGCGATAGCGAGGTCGCACGCGAGGTTCTGGATCACGACGATCAGGTAGATCATCTCGAAGTCGAGATCGATCGCCAGTGCATCGACATCATTGCGTTGCGACAACCGGCCGCGCGCGACCTGCGTTTTGTTATCTCGGTCGCGAAAATGGCGCCCGTGCTCGAACGCATCGCGGATCACGCCTGCAATATCGCGCGCACTGCAATCGATCTAAATAACGAACCGGAACTCAAATCAGTGCTCGATCTGAGTCGCATGGCTGAACATGCGTTGAGGATGTTGCGCGCAGCGCTCGATGCGTTTACTTCCAACGATGCGATCAGTGCTCGCGAAATCATCAAGAGTGATAGAGAGATCAACGATTTATACAACCACACATTCCATCGTCTTATTGAACTGATGGTCACTGAGCCTGCCACTGCGACGCGCGACGCGCGACTGCTGTTTGTCGCAAAGCATCTCGAACGCATCGGCGACTACGTGACTGATATATGCGAACTGACCGTCTACATGGCTGAAGCTGCCTTTATCAAACACACTTAAGTTATGACCCGCCCAATCCTAATTATCGAGGATGACGCCGACATCTCGGAGAGTTTGAAGTACAACTTTGAGCGGGAGGGATTGGTGGCTGTAACTGCACCCACCGGTGAAGCGGGTCTCTCGGCAGCTCTGAACGAACGTGACCCACCACGACTCATTATTCTCGATCTCATGTTGCCGGGAATGAGCGGGATCGAACTATGTCGTCGCTTGCGTCGTGAGCCGGCCACAAGACGGACTCCGATTATTATGCTCACAGCGAAGGCGTCGGAATCGGATCGCGTGACCGGATTGGATCTGGGTGCCGACGATTACATTACGAAGCCCTTTTCAGTGCGCGAACTTCTCGCTCGCGTGCGTGCAGTAATGCGTCGAGCAGATGAAACGATGGGCAAGACTTATGAGGACGACCATCTGATCATCGATTTCGACGATATCAGAGTCGCGTGTGATGGAGTCAAAATAAAGCTTACAAACAAGGAATTCACTCTTCTTTCCGTTCTGGCCAGAAGCGCCGATCGCGTCGTTACGCGCCAGCAGTTACTGGATAGTGTCTGGGGTTACAGTTACTATGGCGATGCGCGTACACTGGACGTGCACATTCGTCGATTGCGACAGAAGCTTGATAAATGCGGCGACTGCATCGAGACCGTTGTCGGTGTCGGCTATCGATTTATTGGTTGCACGGGTCAGGCGGCAGCGAGTTCTCAAAGTAACTAGGATTGATTTTGATTTTCTTCTCTGTTGCACAGAGAAAAGCAAACTTCTCGTGGCCAAGCGACAGTCTTTTCTGATAGCTGCGTGTATCATTCTCACTGTTCTTGGCCTCATCGTTCCTTCATCATCAGCACGTTTGATTCTGGCCGGTTTGACGGTCGTTGTTGCCGTCGTCTGGGCCATCACGTCGTTTGCTGGTCGTCAACCTGCAAATATCAGGAACTCGGGCGTCGAGCGCATAGAACAAACAAATTCGCCTGAGAGCTTTGAGGTTCGTTCGTTGTTAGACGCCACCCTGGCCGGCATGCGCGAGGGCTTGTTGGTCGTCAATAGAGATATGCGTGTGGTGGCCTCGAATCCTGCCGCGACCAAACTGTTCAATCCATCCGTCGCTGCGCTCAAATCACAACGCTTAACTGAGTTGACTCGCAATCCTGCGATCTATGGCGCGTTTCTCGATGGTCTGAAAGGTATAGAACGCAGCGGCGTAAAAGTAGAAACACATGGACCGGAAAGGCAGATTTTCGATCTGCGTGTTGTTCCGATCGGCAGCGTGAATGGATATGGAGCAGAAGGGGCGCTCGGCGTTTTCTTCGACATTACACGTACCGAACGTCTTGAGCTGGTGAGGCAGGAGTTTCTTTCGAACGTCTCACACGAGTTGCGCACACCGCTAACGGCGATCATTGCCTTTGTCGAGACACTCGAAAACGGTGCGATGGAAGATGCTGAGAGTTCTCAGCGGTTTCTTTCAATCATTCGCAAGAATGCAACGCGAATGCATGGGCTGATCAACGACATCCTTGAGCTCACTGCGATTGAGGGTGGGAACGTACAACTAAGAGCCGCCCCGGTTGAATTGCACAGTTTAGTTCAGGAGGTGTGCGCAACGTTGGCGGCCAAGGCTGCGGCACAGAATGTTACTCTCAGGAACGGTGTCGCACCGGATGTGATCGTTTATGCGGATGCGCGGCGGCTCGAGCAGATGCTTACGAACCTGATTGATAATGGAATCAAGTTCAGTCGAGACTGTGGGACGGTTGCCATCAGTTATGAGACCGGGGCACGTGACAAGATACTGGTGCAGGATAATGGCGATGGAATTCCCGCGCAGCATCTCGAGCGCCTGTTTGAGCGGTTTTATCGGGTCGACCGGGCGCGTTCGAGAGATATGGGCGGGACGGGTCTCGGCCTGGCAATTGTGAAGCATTTGGCCTTGTTGCACCGCGGCGAGGTGACTGTGACTTCTGAGCTCGGGAAGGGCAGCACCTTTACGATTCACCTGCCAAAGAAATAGGACTTATTGGAAATAAAAGACCTATACTCCTCAAGCTAAGAGTGAAAAACACTGTTGCAACATCTCCCCTTCGTTTGTAATAATGCCCCGCAGAGAGGTTTGACCTCTATCTCGTCCCCGACAGCCCCAAGCAGTCCTCGAAACGCCCTCGTTAACCCGTGGGTGCCCCGGTTACTCACTAGTTTTGCTTAACCGACAGACTAACGGTCTGGGGGGACCAACATGAGAATCCGGCGAATTGTCAGGCAAGGTTCACTGTTTCTAACGCAGTTAGGTGGCGCGCTCGTAAAGGCTGTGGTCACGAGCTTAATTCTCGGGATGGTTCTGGTTTCGGTCATGCACTACATGGGTGTGCCCGTTCCCAGTGCCGACGACCTGCTGCGAGGAGTTTCCAGACTGGCACAAGTCCTTTCGTAGAGGAAAACAATTGAGCACAGACTTGAGTAAGGCCTACGACGTGCTGGGCGTGAAACCTGGCGTTTCAAACAGGGAACTGAAAGCGGCACATCGAGACCTTGCCAAGGTTTGGCATCCGGACAGGTTTCAGCACGACCCGCGCCTGCAGGAAAAGGCTGAGGAGAAACTGAAGGAGATCAACGAAGCTTACGATCTGTTGATTTCCGGCAAGATGCCCCGGCCTGTTTCGTCGCCCGCTTCACAAACCACCCACTCTCAGTCCGCAGCGCAACCACGCAGATCAGCAGGCAACTGGAAATGGGCCGCGGTGCTGCTGGTCTTCGTTTCTGTATTCGCGTTCACGACACGAAGTTTGCTGCAACATCGTCGCCAGGCTTTGCCCAAGCAGGAAACCCAAAGCGATCTACCTGCGCAGCCTGATCAGGAAGCGTCAACTCGAGCGAATGCTCGTTCGCGAACTGATGCGACCAGAAACGTAAACCGTGAAGACGCAGTACCTGAAGTTGATCCCGCCTCAAGCCCTATCGAAACACAGCCGGCAGCCGTTGCTACAGTAACCGTCACGATCGATCCGGAGAGTGGTCTACTGGCCAAACAGGATTGTCCCGTGCGTAGCCGCATGACCTATCCGCGCGGCAGCGAACCCAGCGGTTATTGCAATATCAACCACGCCCCGCCACCCAAAGAATCAAAAATCAAGTCGATAGCAGGAAAGATACTCCCGCAACGGCGCAACGGCGCAAAGTAAGAAAACTGACCTGCTTCTTACGTTGCGCCGTTGCGTCGCCGCGGGAGAACCCTCTTTGTTAGAACGCAAACACGAGCTGTTGTTGCACTCGATACGTTCTTGGCGCGAAGTCGCCTAGTGGGACGAAGAAATTCGGATACTGTCCACTGCGACGCAGAGAATTCTGAATAAACAGCAAGCTCTGGAACGTCACCTTCTTACTAATCCCGTACTCGAATCGGAAATGACTCGTGCGGATATTCACGCCCGTTCCGGTTCCAAGATCGTCATCAGTCACCTGCGAGATGAGAGAGTTAGCCCCTTTGATCGCAAACACATAAAGAAACGAAGTGTCACCGCGTTTCGTGATCCGGCCAACCTGTAATGCAGCGAGCATCGCGTCGCGTTCATTCAATCCGGTCGCCACATTGCGTGCCAGTTGAACATTGAACGTGACCGGGAACGCATGATCGCCGTGCGTGAATCCCGCGTAGTTCAAACGATAGGTCAGTCGCGCGACCTGAAAACCCGGTGCGGTGTAAACGACTCCGCCCGGAGTTGTGGTTGCATTGCCGGTCCCCGGAAGCGGCCCGGAGAGAGCGATTCCCAATCCAGGTTGGACCAGCAGCACGAGTCCATCCTGTGTCGAAGCAAGCTGAATTTGGTTTGGATGGTCATAGAGTTGAATGTCAGCTCCGAGTTGGCTGCTCCACCGCTTGTTGAAGTTTTGATTCGCAAGCAGTCCCTGGTGGAATAACCTTGCCGATCTTCCGGCTGTTCCGACAACCTCCCCTGCGCGAGCCAGCGGACTGTTGGGTGCAATCACAGCAACGTTCGGAGTCGAAAGAATATATTGGCCGGCACGGAACTCGAGACTCGATAGATAAGCTCCGTTCGGTTTGAATGAAGCAGTGTATCTTTCGTTGAACCCGTTGAAGCGAATGTCATCGTCAAAGAGGAATCGGGAGTTGTCGGCAAAGACATCCTGCACGCGGCCACCCTGCAACTGCAGCGACTTCGCAGGCCTGTATTCGATCCACGCTTCACTCAACGAGAATGGCGCCCGGGTTGTAATTGAAGTGAAATCCTGGTTGGTCGAGAGCTGGTTGTTGAGTGGCCCGGTCGCAAGCTGACCGTGAAAACTCAAGTTCGGGTGAATGTCAGTGTCAAAGTTGAGGCGCAGACGATATCTGCCCCGCGCGTTTTGCACATGCTCGAGCGGTGGATCAGGTGGTTGCGTGGCGCTGCGAAATGTGCCGTCGAAGCGGAGACGAAAGTCACCGCTGAATCGCACCGGTCCAATCTTCAGGACCTGGCCTTCGACTTTAGCGAGGCGTTGTTCGACCGTCGGTGTTTGTGATTCGGCGGGCGGCGCGTCTGACCGTGCTGTGGTCGTTGCCGTCGTTTCAGTTGCTTTTCCCACCGTTCCCGCAGTAGTTGGTTGTGCGGAAAGTTTTTCCAGCAACGCCTGAATCGTGGATTGCTGGTCCAGAAGCGTCTTTTGCAACTGGTCGAGCTTGGCGTTCTGGCGTTCCAGTTCAGTTTCGAGCTGACGCACACGCTCGGCGACGTTTGTTTCCGGCGATTCAACGGGAGGTCTGACCATCTCCTGCGCCGTTGCGGAGACTGCAATTGAAAAAAGAATAGATAGCCCCAGGCAGAAGCGTAGTGCGACAGAGCCTTGTCGATCGCAAATCGAAAGCTTCATGTTTCGGTCCTCACTGAAGTTGGATCTTTTAAGAGACATGGCAAGATATGACACACATCTTAAATCGAGCTTGCTATGAAGTTACATCGATGTGAACAGAGCGGCGTTCAAAAGGGTCGTTGACAATAATCTCGGGCGAACCTACTATTTTGAATGCTACATCAGCGTGCTCTCCTGCTTAAGGGAACGATGCTTCTTCTTCAGGCAGCAACAACGACAAGTCAAACTGTAGGCAGCCCTATCACCGCTTACTGGCCGGTGATGATCTTTTTTGCCGTCGCCGTGGTGTTTCCAGTTCTGCCGATTATTCTCGGCAGATTCCTGCGACCAATTAAGTATGAAAAGAGCAAGATGCGGCCCTACGAGTGCGGCATCGATCCAACCACTGAAGCACACGAGCGTTTCACCGTGCGCTACTATATTGTTGCGATGTTGTTTCTGATTTTTGACGTCGAGACGGTTTTTCTGTTGCCCTGGGCAATCGTCTTTATGGGCGACGATTTCTCCTTCACAAAGTTTGCGCTGATTGAGATGTTTGTCTTCATCGCGATTCTGGTGGTTGGCTATTATTACGCATGGCGGAAGGGCGCGCTGGAATGGGCGTGAAGGTCAGATAGAACATATGGCTGAACACGAAGAAGGGTTTGTTCTAACCACTGTCGATTCGATCATGAATTCGCTTCGACGTACCGTCGGAGCGAAAACCGTCGACATCGCAGCGCCGGTGGTTAACTGGGCGCGCAAGTCGGCTCTTTGGCCCATGACTTTCGGTCTGGCGTGTTGCGCCATTGAGATGATCGCCACGGGCGCGGGCCGGTTCGACATTGATCGATTTGGCGCTGGAGTGTTTCGTCCCAGTCCAAGGCAAAGCGACCTGATCATCATTGCCGGTACTGTTACCTTGAAAATGGGCCCGGTGGTGAGACGTGTCTACGATCAGATGCCGGAACCCAAGTGGGCCATCGCGATGGGCGCCTGCGCCTCAACCGGTGGACCATTTGATTCTTATTCGACCATGCAAGGCGTCGATCGATGTATTCCCGTTGACGTTTATATTCCCGGTTGTCCCCCGCGACCTGAAGCCTTGCTTTATGGTTTGATGCGACTGCAGGACATCATCATGCGCGAGGCGCCATCAGCTTACATTTTTGAATCTGATGGCACAGTTCATCGCAACCGGCCATTCCCCGAAGAAGTTGGTGACGTAGCAATGGCCATCGGGGAGACTATTGTTGGTTCTCTTCGCTGATTTGCCCAAACCTCCCGGAAAGCGCTTAATACCTATTGAGCCGATAATCGTTTTAAAAGAGTATTGGAGGATGAGATGAGAAACGTTTTTCGCACACTGTTGATCTTGAGTGTAGTTTTAGGACTGGCATCGATCAGCCTTGCACAAACGAAGCCGACTATTAAGAGACGAACCACCACCAGAAGAGTTGTTCCACTGGTTCCAGTCGGAACGGATCTTAAAGTTCGAATCAACGATACGCTGTCGAGCAAAGACTCGCGCGTTGGCGATCGATTTACCGCAACCGTAATCGATCCCAGCCGGTTCGATGAAGCCAGACTCAATGGGCACGTCAGTTCAATTCAGAAATCCGGAAAAATCAAAGGCCGCACGAGCATGAATCTCGCCTTTGATACCATCGAGCTGCGCGACGGCCGCAGAGGCGTGCTGCATGGATACGTGACTCGAGTTTATGGTGAAGGCTCGGGGCGTGCCGATAACGAAGGCGGCGTTGAATCCGGAAGCAGGACCAAGCAAACCGTCAAGCGTGCCGGTATCGGTGCGACGGTCGGCGCGATCGTTGGCGGTATCGCCGGTGGCGGTAAGGGAGCGGCGATTGGCCTGATCATCGGTGGCGCCGGCGGCGCTGGCTCTCTGGCCGTGCAGGGCAGCAAAGAATTGAAGATTGAATCCGGCACGGAAATGCTGGTCCACGTCACGCGCTAATTCGACTGACAAATTTTTAGCCACGGATTTACACGGATGCACACGGATTAACCCGTGTTTATCCGTGTAAATCCGTGGCTTCATTTTTGGAAGAAAAGCTCGATGAACGTCGTCTAACCAACGATGGTGATGGCTGAACAGCTTATTAGCGGACAAGTAATCGAAGCATGCCAGCAGGGCGACCGCGCCGCCTTTCAACTCCTCTTCGAGACTTACAAAGACAAAGTGTTTTCCATCGCCGTCTATTCTTCGGGCGGTGATCGAGCTGTGGCTGATGACGTCACGCAACAGATCTTTCTGAAGTTGTTTACGGCTATTCGTCAGTTTCGCGGCGATTCGGAATTCACGACCTGGCTTTACCGCCTTGTCGTCAATGCCTGTCATGATGAGCATCGCCGCCGCAAAAGATTGCTGCCGTTGGGAGACACTGTGGCGATGAGCAACCCGGCCGATAAGAAACCTCAGGAGAAACAGTACGCACGGCGTGAAATCTCAGAAGCTGTGCAAGAGGCGATCGGAGAGCTCAAGCCGAAGTTTCGTTTGCCCATCTTATTAAAGTACATCGAGGGTTTGTCATACGAGGAGATTGCAAGCGTGATGGGTTGTTCGAAAGGCACGGTGGCTTCGCGACTCAATCGTGGACACGGCCAGTTGGCGAAGCGACTGGCGCATTTGAACTATCCGGCTGCGTGGGGAGAGTAGGTTTTACGGAGAAGCATTAATGTTTTCGAGACACGTAACAAAAAATATTTCGGCTTATTGTCATGGAGAACTGTCGAGTGAAGAGTCGAAGCAGTTTGCAGAACACATTATTTCCTGCACCAGGTGTCGAACGAAATTTGAAGAGATCAAGCTGGGAATCAAACTAGCCGAACAACTGCCGCGGCTTTCAGCACCCGATCATGTTTGGAGTGAGATTGAGTCGTTGCTGGCCGAACCACAGATTACGCAGATTAGTCGAGTAACGAATGATGGTTGGTCCTGGAAATGGAAAGTAGCGGCTGCTGCTGTGTTGCTGCTGGTTTCAAGCTTCGGCGCATGGTGGCTCTACCACAAACGAGTTCGATCTGAATTCGTTAGTTCCGGGAAACCATTCTGGCAAGTGACACGACTCGACGGAACGCCAACAATCGGCAAAGAAGGAATCGCAAACAACGGACAACTGGGTGTCGGCGAATGGTTAGAGACGGACGGAAAATCGCGCGCACAGATCGCGGTCAGTTCCATCGGCAATGTTGATATCGATGAGAATACGCGCGTGCGATTACTTGAGACGCACCCGACCGAACATCGCCTCGAGCTCGCTCGCGGAAAGATGAGCGCACGCATCTGGGCGCCGCCGCGACTCTTCTTTGTCGACACGCCTTCGGCCGTGGCTGCTGATCTTGGATGTGCTTACACGCTCGAAGTTGACGATCAAGGTTCAAGCAAACTGCAGGTGACCTCTGGCTGGGTGGCGTTGCAGTTAAAGGATCGTGAATCGATGGTTCCGGCCGGAGCGTCTTGTGAGACACGACCAGGAATCGGTCCGGGCACACCATACTTCGAGGACTCTTCCAGCGTACTTCGTGAATCGCTTAGAACAGTGGACTTCAGCCCCGACGCGGCGGTGCGAAGTTCGGCGCTGACCTGGATATTGGACCAGTCGCGTCCAAAGGACACGCTGACACTCTGGCATCTTTTGACACGTGTCGATGGTGAGGACCGTGTGCGTGTTTACGAGAAGATGGCTGCTCTGTCGCCGCCGCCTGCGGGAGTTACTCGCGATGGTGTGCTGAAGTTGGACCAGAAGATGCTCGACGATTGGCGCCACGAGCTTGAATCAACGTGGATGGGTGTCAGCACGAAGGTGCCGAAGCCAATCGCAGAAGCGTATTGGAGAGCTAAAAACGGATTGAGCCGCAGGTTGAAGGAGATGGCGCCGAAGTAGGGCCACTAAAAGGCACAAACGAGTTTAGCCACAAAGGCGCAAAAGGCGCACAATGAGTATCACATCCAGTCTACCTAAATACCGGTGAGGTGACTGGTATCGTTGACCGCGAGCACTCTCACAAACCCATCGTTGCGCAACTCAAATCGCGTAATGCCGCAATTGGCCGTCGAGATCCATACGGGCTTTAATTCCGGAGCATCAAGTGCACCCATCAAATGCAACGCGAGAATGCAGATCGTTCCGGTATGACTGAAGACGGCGATCTTGCCGCCCCGATTCTCCGCGATGATCTCATCCAGTTTGTATCGCGCTCGATCGAGCAATTGCCGGTAACTCTCACCACCGGTCAATACGTGTTCAAAATCTCGTCTGAGTAGAGCGGCGTATTGCTCTGGATGATGTTGCGCGGCATCTTCAAATGTGAGGCCTTCCATCACGCCCACACTGCGTTCGCGAAAGGCGCTGGTGCCGTTAACAGGCAGACCTGTCAGTTTTGAAAGCGGACGGGCCGTCTCCATTGCTCGTGCAAGATCGCTCGAGTAGATTGCAGTTACCGATTCTGATTTGAGAATTCGTGCGGTCGCTTCTGCCTGATTTCGCCCGCGACCGGATAAGGGTGTTGCGGTGTGGCCGCCAAAACGTCGTTCAGCGTTTCCTCTCGACTGACCATGACGAATGAGGAGGACGATTGTAGCAACGGGCATTTCTACATCTTCGGCTAAGCGGCCACTGCCGCGTCGGCCTTCAACTTCTCCGCCTGGTAATGGGCCACGAGTGCATCGATGAACGGATCGAGATTGCCCTCCATCACCAGATCAAGCTGGTGAATCGTCAGACCGATGCGATGATCAGTGACACGGTTTTCTTTGAAGTTGTAAGTGCGAATCTTTTCAGAGCGATCGCCTGAACCGACCATCGAACGGCGTTCACTTGCCAGCGCCTCGTGTTGCTTTTGTTCCTCAAGTTCCTGGAGACGCGCGCGAAGTACACGCATCGCCTTTTCGCGGTTTTTGATCTGCGACTTTTCGTCCTGCATTGACACGACCACATTCGTGGGAAGGTGCGTTATGCGCACCGCCGAGTAAGTGGTATTGACTGACTGACCACCAGGACCTGACGAGCAGAACGTGTCGATGCGCAAATCTTTTGGATCGATCTTCACGTCCACTTCTTCGGCTTCCGGCAATACCGCAACCGTAATTGCAGAAGTGTGAATCCTTCCGCTGGCTTCTGTCTGCGGCACACGCTGCACACGATGAACACCCGATTCGTGTTTCAGTTTCGAATAGACCTTGTTTCCTTCGATCAGCACGATCGCTTCTTTGAGTCCGCCAATGCCCGACTCCGAAGCCTCGAGCACTTCAAAACGCCAGCGCTGCTTTTCAGCATAGCGCGAATACATTCGTACCATCTCGGCGGCAAACAGAGTTGCCTCATCGCCTCCAGTTCCGGCGCGAATCTCGAGAATCACATTCTTTTCATCGTTTGGATCACTCGGAATCAACAGGAGCTTCAGTTCTTTGTCTGTTTCGTCAATCCGGCTTTGCAGCGATTCCAGTTCGAGGCGCGCCATTTCGCGCATCTCCTCGTCGTCGGATGTATCAAAGAGTTCGCGCGCGTCGGCCAGCTCCGTCTTCAAGCTTTTCCAGGACTGGTACTTTTGCACAACTTCTTCAAGCGTACGGTGCTGTTTCGCTGCTTTGGCGTATGCAGAAGGATTGGAGAGCAATTCGGGTGACGACAGCTCGTGCGTCAACTCATCATATCGGCTAACTATTTGTTCCAGCTTATCTAACATAAAATCTGAGGCCTCAATTTATGAAAGCGGCGCCGGTGCCGGTTCCGCGGTTGTCGGCTCCAGCTTTAGCGATTCCTTCAGCGCTTCGATGGCAACTTCGAGTTGCTTGTCATCGGGTTCCTGCGTGGTGATGTTCTGCAGCCACACGCCCGGTCGCGTCATTAACTTAAAGAACCAACTGCTCTCTTTTTTCGCTGACAGGCGAATAATTTCGTACGAGAGACCAGCAACCACAGGCATCAGCGCGATACGAATCAAAAAGTTCAGCAACAACGAATCAAACTTGATCACCGAAAACAGCACGATCGCCACGAGCATCACCACCATCAGAAAGCTCGTACCGCAGCGCGGGTGTTGTCTTGGCTGTGGTCGTGCGTTCTCGACAGTCAGCGGCAATCCTGCTTCCCATGTAAAGACTGTTTTGTGTTCGGCGCCGTGGTATTGAAACACGCGCCGAATGTCCTTCAAGAGCGAAAAGCTAAAGATCATGATCAGAAAGAACGTCATGCGGATTAGTCCGTCAATCAGGTTGAAGGCCACTGAAGGACGCACTGGATGCAGGTAGGTCCGTACAGTGGACCATGCATTCGTGTACCAGGCTTCGTTTTCGGGTTCCGCGGCAGGCGTTGACGTTTGAGCGGCGGGAGCCGGAGTCGTGCTGGTCGTCGCTGCTGGAGTTGTTGCCCAGCCTGCTCCGATAAAGAGCGCGTTTGTCAGCAACAGTGGCGCAGCGACAAAAAGCAACACGTTGAAGATCAAAGCGAAGACAATAGAGCCGGCTGCTGCTGCAGTGGTCCCTTTCTTCAGTTCATCGCGTGAGCGCTTTTGCGTTGGGACCGGAAAGAGACCAGGCACTGCGCCAGTCAAGCCGGCAAAATCTCCCTCGCCTTCAATCACTGCCGGCGAGAGTGCCACCTTGACCTGTTCCGCTTTTGCTTCCTCGGCTTCGGCGAAAGCTTCGTTGGCTGAGTAGTTCAATGCCTTGATGCCGAGACCCATCGACTGGACCAGAACGGCCCCGCCGCGCAGCACCGGCAATTTCAGCAACGGATACTTGTCGCTCCATTTTGGCAGAGGCGCAGCGGTATTTACGATTGTTCCATCAGCCTTGCGGACAGCGATCGCGTAGGCGTTTGGAGTGCGCATCATAACGCCCTCGATAACCGCCTGCCCGCCAACAATTAGATCTCTTTCTGGTGTACTCATCGCAGTAATAATAATTGTGAATCGGAAAACAATAATGCCGGCGATTTATACCGGTCGCTGGTGCTTTGATGCACGATGAGCGACCGGCCAATCATACCGGCGTTTAAGGGTCGGGTGGCTAATGCTGGGTTTGCAATAGCATCAAATTGAAAGCTTACTGAGTGGGTGCTGCGGTTTCGGCAGCGGTTTTCTTGCCATAGCGCTTGTTGAAGCGATCGACACGTCCGGCGGTATCGACGAGCTTCTGTTTACCGGTGAAGAACGGGTGGCAAGCCGAACAGATTTCGACGTGCAGATCGCCCTTCTTGGTGGAGCGAGTCTTAAAGGTCTCGCCGCAAGCGCAGCTAACGGTAATCTCAACGTATTCCGGGTGAATTCCTGGTTTCATTTTAACTCTTCGTCACTCTCTCTAGACGGCCCCAGGCCGCATTTTTCAAACAAGATATGATAGGGGCCAGGGCGCGGATCGTCAAGCTTAGACAGGATTTACAGGATTGTCTCAGGATAGACAGGATGGAATCTTGTTCATTCTGAAAAAATCCTGTTAATCCTGTCTAACCGACTTTTTGGAGAATCGCCTGCTGTTGCGTTCCCAAAAGACCTCGTCAACATATCCCTGGATGCTTCGATCCGCATCTGCGAGCTCAATCCGTTTTTGCGCGAGACAGCAGTAGGTCTCATCAATCTCAACACCCAGATAGTGCCGCCCAAGCTTTTTGGCTACCACCGTCGTCGTGCCGGAGCCATTGAACGGATCGAACACGAGCTCGCCTTCGCGTGAGCTGGCAAGGATGATCTTAGCGAGCAATTTCTCCGGTTTTTGAGTTGGATGATCAGTATTCTCCGGCATCGACCAGTAGGGAACTGTCAGATCAGTCCAGACATTAGATGGATGAGTAACACGGAACCGCCCGTTTTCCGTCTCACTCCAATCTTTCGGTTCGCCGTTTCGATCAGTGTAGGGCGCGATGACCTGTCGCTTGAGCATCACGGCATCGACGTTGAAGTAAAAATCTTCACTAACAGTGAAGAACCAGATGTCTTCGGAGCAGTTCTTCCAGTTTGCCTTCGCCCCACGCCCTTTTTCGCGTTCCCAGGTAATTCTGTTCTGAGAAGTGAAATATTTTTCACCGACGCGCTGGATTGCCGCAGAACTGCGCCAGTCGCCACAGATGTAGACAGATGCGGTTGGCTTTAAGAGTCTGTTTGTGAATGAAAGCCATGAATCCAGCCACTCCGCATATGCTTCCGTCGAGGTTTTCTTAAATTTCCGGTCGTTAAAGCTCTTCGTCAGGTTGTAAGGCGGATCTGCAAACATCAGATCCACTGAACGGTCGGGTAGATTCGGGAGCGCCGTAAAGATGTCCTGACACGAGAGCTTGTTTTGAATAATTTCGCGTGTCGCGGGTGAATCGATGCTGGTGAGCGAGGCCTTGTATCGAACTATTTCGTCATGGGAGAGCGTCATGGTTCGATTGAGAGGAGCCCTTTTCCCATCATAGTTTGGCATCGCAGTAGTTTACTGCATCGCGAAAAAATTGATGAGATCATTCTCGCCATGAGGTAATATGAATAACGCTTTGCTATAATTCGTTTTCGCTTTCTTCTCTTATTCGCTGTAACAGCAGTGTTTACTGAGCGATTGTCTCCCCGGTTTGGGAGGAGATGATCAGCCAGAATCGAAGTGTAAGTGTAGACGAGCTGCCGGCATAATGTCAGAAGACACTAAGCAACCTGGTTCTGAAGAACCCCGATCGCCGGGCGTCTCAGATGCTGAGGCGTCCGGCACGCCACCTCCCTCAGCTATTCCACCCGCAGGTATGCTCGCCGGAGCCGATGCTGAAAAGGCATCGATGGTTGAGCAGGCCAAGGCTCGCGTCGCCGCCGTAAAGGAATCGTTGGAACAGCCCGCAGGAGCAGGCGCACCAAAACCTCCCGTTAAGAAAAAGGAAGAAGGTCCCAAGCCCACGGACGCTAGCGGACATCCGCTCGTCAAGCGGTTGAAGGCTCAATTCGGCGAGGCGATCGGTGAGGCGTCTGAGTTTATCGGACAGCTTTCGGTTCAAGTCGATGGAGCTCGCATCGTTGAGATCTGTAGTTTTCTTAAAAATGATCGCGATGCGAACTTTAATTATCTTTCCGATCTGACCTGCGTTCACTATCCCGACCGCAGACAAACTCCGTTTGAGATTGTCTACAACCTGTTTTCAATCGAAAACAATGAGCGAGTGCGTTTGAAAGCGGCGACCAAAGAAGGTGTTGAGAGTGTGACCAGCGTTTGGCCGGCCGCGAACTGGCTCGAGCGCGAGGTTTATGATCTGTTCGGAGTTACTTTTACCAATCATCCCGATTTGCGACGCTTGCTTTTGCCGCCCGATTGGGAAGGTTACCCGTTGCGGAAAGACTATCCGCTGGAGTTTGTGGAAAACGCGTGGACAGCCAAACATCTGCCTGTGATGACTGATGTCGAAGTTGAGCAGTTGCAGCAGCGGCGTGGCTACGGACTTGAGATTCTTTCAGTGCCGCAGGAGCGAGTCATGCGCGACATATTCAAAGGCGGCAAAGAAGTAATGCCAAAAGACAAATGACGCCAAAAGAGATCGCCACTCATTACGATGCGAAAGTGTTCGATACGCCTGAGGCGGCGAAAGTGGCGGGTTTTGTTTTGACTGAAACGGCGGCGCCTCGGAATGTTTGGAATAAAGCGAGTGCGGCGAGTGCGATCGTGCTGAAGTTGATGGAGAAAAGGGAAAGCGGCGAGGTTGAAGATATTGGGCTAGTGATTGAGCCGTTTCGGGTGACGGGTTGCTACAAGCCCCACCCGGCAGAGGAGCCAGCGGCATAGTTTGGACAGGATTAACAGGATGTTTCAAGATGAGCAAGATAAATCCTGCTCGTGCTGCAAATCTTGTTAATCCTGTCTAATAAGACGAATTGACGTAAATGCATCAAGTAGAAATCGCAACAACTCAGGAAACGCTGCTCGACAGCCCAGAGATGGTGCTGAACATGGGGCCACAGCATCCGTCCACACATGGGGTGTTGCGCGTGGTTCTCAAGCTCGATGGTGAAACGGTCATCGATCTTGATTGCGACATCGGTTATCTGCACCGCGGAATGGAAAAGATTGCAGAGAACCGCATGTACACGCAGATCGCGCCCTACTGGGATCGATTGGATTACATCGCCGCAGTCTCAAACGGTCTGGTGTGGGTGGAAACGGTCGAGCAGATGATGGGACTACCCGTTCCCCCGCGTGCACATTATCTCCGCACAATTCTCACCGAGCTCAATCGTATCGCTTCGCATTTGTTGTGGCTCGCGACTCACGCGCTCGATATCGGCGCCGTCACGGTGCTGCTGTGGGCACTGCGCGAACGCGAAGAAATTCTGAAGATCTTCGAACGACAGTTCGGTGCTCGCTTGACGTGTCATGCATGGCGGGTCGGCGGCATGCCAAACGACGCTTACGACGATTTCAATAAAGATGTCCGCCAGTTTGTCAACAACTTTCCCAAGCGACTAGACGAATACGAGACGGTGCTTTCTGAGAATCGCATCTGGTTGAGCCGGACCGTGGGAATCGGCGTGATCTCTGCCGAAGATGCAATTGCGATCGGTCTATCGGGGCCGGCACTTCGTGGTTCGGGTGTTCCGTGGGATGTGCGTAAGTCTCGACCATATGCTGCGTATGCTGACATCGACTTCGATGTTCCCCTGGGTGAGAACGGCGATACTTACGACCGGTATCTGGTGCGACTCGAAGAGATGCGACAGTCGCGTCGAATCGTCGATCAGGCGTTGGAGAAGATGCCGGATGGTCCAGTCAACGCGAAGTTACCAAAGGTAGTGAAGCCACCAGTGGGTGATTACTATCACTCGATCGAAGGGCCGAAGGGTGAGATTGGTTGTTACCTTGTTTCCGACGGCACCGCGCAGCCATGGCGCGTCAGGGTTCGTCCGCCGTCATTAATCAACCTGCAGGCATTGCGGCAGATGTGCGTCGGGCACCTCGTTGCGGACGTGGTGGCAATTATCGGAACACTGGATATTGTTCTTGGAGAGATTGATCGCTGAAATGAAGACTCCCGCAAAGGCGCAAAGGCGCAAAGTTATATTAAGCAGGCACATTCTTTCTTTGCGCCTTTGCGCCTTTGCGGGAGGCTACTAGTGATTCTCATGCTTCTATTTGCGCCCATAGATGTGCTGAACGATCTGTTGCTGAAGGCCGGACTCAGCAATGAGACGATCACATTCTTCCTCTGGCCGTTGATTCAGATCGGTCTTGTCGTCACCCTGATCGCGCTCTGGGTCGCTTACGCGACCTATTTGGAGCGAAAAATTTCCGCGTTCATGCAGGCGAGACTTGGCCCAATGCGCGTTGGCCCATGGGGATTGCTTCAGCCCATCGCGGATGGCCTCAAGCTGCTCACCAAGGAAGACTTCATCCCCGAAAACGCCGATCGCTGGATCTTCTTCTTTGCACCTTATATCGCCGTTGCTTCGGCATTCATCGTCTTCTCGGTGATCCCATTTGGTCCTGACTGGGCGGTGATCGCAGATGTGAATATCGGCTTGCTGCTGGTGCTGGGAGTTTCGAGTGTCGGTGTGCTGGCGTTGATTCTTGCGGGCTGGTCGTCCAATTCAAAGTACGCACTGCTCGGCGGGCTGCGATCGAGTGCGCAGATGGTCTCGTACGAAGTAGCGATGGGACTCTCGCTCATCGGCGCGCTGATGTTTGCGCGCACGCTCTCGCTTTCCGGCATCGTCGGGGCCCAGGGATCGGATTCAATCTGGTATATCGTTTATCAGCCCGCTGGTTTCCTGCTGTTCCTGATCAGCGGCATTGCGGAAAACAATCGGGCGCCATTTGACTTGCCTGAAGCCGAATCAGAGCTCGTAGCCGGTTTTCACACCGAATATTCGGGAATGCGCTGGTCGCTATTCTTCATGGCCGAGTATGCGGCGATGGTAGTAGTAGCAGCCGTTGCCACAACCGTGTACCTCGGGGGCTGGTACTTCCCATTTGTATATCGACTCGAAGCGAGCGGACATCACAATCTCTACGTGATTCTCAGTTTGCTGGTGTTCCTGGTGAAGGCTTCGATCATTCTTTATATCTATTTCTGGTTGCGCTGGACACTACCAAGGTTCCGTTACGATCAACTGATGGATATTGGCTGGAAGTGGCTGATTCCCTCGGCGCTGATCAATATCGTGCTGTCGGGATTTGCAATCTTCGTCGTTCAGGCTCTAAATGGTTGGAGAGGAATCACGACTATTGAGAGCCTCGATCGCGGGTTGAACATGACCGCGACCGGAAAGGGAATCATGGTTGCATTTGGAATAATCGGCCTGTTCGTTACTGCGTCACTGCTCGCGCGCATTAACTGGCGGTCGCGAGATTTCAATCTGAAGGTGCAGCGCCGAAATATCAAGCTCGTGAATCTCCCGAAAGGAAAACCCGCTGTGCAGCCAGGGAGTTAAGTTATGCCATTAGTAAAAACTCCAAAACCGACGTTCGCTCAGAAGCTCAAACGCTTCTTCATGATCGACCTCATTAGAGGTCTGGGGCTGACGTTGAAATACAACCTCGGCGCGCTTACTGATAAAGACGCCGTAGCTGGCAAGGGAATCTACACCGAACAGTATCCGAAGGTTCGCCCTGATGTGGCGCCGCGATTCCATGGCGCGCCGCGTCTGAACATGGATCCGGAAACGCACGACACGCTCTGCATCGCGTGTAACCTTTGTGCGATTGCCTGTCCTGAAGACTGCATCGACGTCATTCCGATGGACGTCGAGATCGTCGTCGCCGGCAAGCCACGCCGGAAGAAGGTGCTCGACGAGTTTATCTTTGACACCTCTCGGTGCATGTTCTGCGCTTTGTGCCAGGAAGCCTGTCCGACTTCATGTCTGGAACTAACTCAGGATTTCGAGCTGGCGACCTACTCGCGCGCAGGCTTTGTCTGGAATCGCGAAATGCTCGAGCAGGGGCGGGAAACGGTGAAATACACCAGCTAGCGCAATTATAAATAGGTCCTATTGGACCTATAGGACCTATACCATCAACAATGACGTTAACCAGTTACGAAGCGATCTTCTTCTGGATCTTCGGACTCGCGGCGATCTTTGCGGGGTTGTTGACCGTGATGGCGCGCAATGCCGTTCATAGCGCCCTCTTTTTGATCTCATCGCTGGTTTCCGTCGCAGCGCTGTTCGTGCTCTCGGGTGCTGAATTTATCGCCGGTGTGCAGATCCTCGTTTACGTCGGGGGCGTGATGGTGCTGTTTCTCTTTGTCATCATGCTTGTCAACGTGGGTGCTGAAGAGCGTGGTAGCGAGGAGATCTTCAATAACCAAAGACAGGTTACGACTAGCTTGATCTTCTGTCTCCTGCTCGTCGGTGGAGTGCTCTACTCCGTCAACAAAGGTTACGCCGGTTTGCAGGCCAGGCAGACGACACCTCCTGACGTGCTCGCTGCACAACAAGCTGGGCGTGATCAAGCACACGCCACTTCAGCTACCGGTAGCAGCAAGATCACCACTGATTCACAATCTCTCGGCGGCAGTCTCTTTCGGTATGCGTCTTTGCCGTTTGAAATCGCGAGCATTTTGTTGCTCGTCGCAATCATCGGTTCGGTAATGCTGGCGCGCACTCTCAAGCAGGAAGCTTCGGCAGACGACGTCGATCCGGAGGTCTTAAAAGACGAGCTCACGAGAGATCCGGAACTCGCTAAAGTGGAGCCGCTATCGGAATAACTATGCTCAACTTTTTCAATCCCACACTGGCGTGGCTGTTTCAGGAAGCCGAACCTGGCCGCTTCGGACAGATGTTTGGACAGATGGGCCGTGCGGCTGCTAATCCTGATCTGTCGAAGTTTTTAGTCATTGGTGCTTTGCTCTTCATCATCGGCGTGGCGGGTGTTTTGACGAGGCGCAACATCATCGTCATCTTCATGTCGATCGAGTTGATTCTCAACGCTGCAAATCTGAACTTCATCGCCTTCTCCCGTTATCTATCTCAGACGGGTAGCCCAAACGCGGTGGCCGGGCAGATCTTTACGGTGTTTGTAATCGTCGTGGCGGCGGCCGAAGCAGCGATCGGGTTAGGAATCGTGATCGCGCTTTACCGGAATAAGGAAACGATCTGGGTAGATGAGATTGATCTGTTGAAGTGGTGACAAAGAAATAGGTCAGATAGGTCCTATAGGACCTATATTTCAAATGCAAAAATACATCTGGCTGGTTCCCCTGCTACCTCTAATCGGCGCTGCAATTAACGGGCTGCTGGGCCGAAAGCTTCGCTTTTCCGAAAAGCTCATCGGAGGCATAGCAGTCGGATCAGTTGCCCTCTCGTTTCTTATCAGCTTGACGGCCATCTATTCATACGGTTTTGGCGGTCATCCCGAATGGCCCAAGCCCTACCTCACGAGCCAGGATGGTTTCAGTTTCAACTGGATTCCAGGCGGTGCGGTCAGCATCAATCAGGGCGGTGAAGCGCGTCGAGAGGTAGAGTCACAAAAACAACGTGAAGAGCAACTGGCGGCGATGACGCCCGAAGAGCGTGCTCAACATCCCGGAATCGTTACCGTCACCTCGCACGCGCCGGGTTACTCGCTGCTCAACATCGAGTGGAGCTATCAGCTCGATCCGCTGTCGTCGATCTTCATGCTGATCGTCACCGGTGTGGGCTTGTGCATCTTTGTCTTCGCGACCGGCTACATGCATGGCGAGGCCGGTTTCTATCGCTTCTTCGCTTACATGGGACTCTTCATGTTTGCGATGCTCGTCCTCGTGATGGGCTCAAACTTCCTGATGATGTTTGTCGGTTGGGAAGGCGTGGGACTCTGCTCTTATTTACTGATCGGTTACTACTTCGATCGCCAGGAAGCTGCGAACGCTTCGCGTAAGGCATTCATCACCAACCGGGTCGGCGACTTCGGATTCGCACTCGCAATTTTTGGCGTGATTGCGACTTTCGGCACGGCCCAATACACGGAAGTTTTTGAACAGGCGAAGAGTTTTCCGATTGAGTTGCTCGGTCACTGGGGCATTCTCTCGTGGATTGCATTAGGCCTCTTCGTCGGTGCGTGTGGTAAGTCTGCGCAATTACCTCTGCACGTGTGGCTGCCCGATGCAATGGCTGGCCCAACTCCAGTCTCCGCGCTGATCCACGCCGCGACGATGGTCACTGCCGGCCTCTACATGGTGACGCGCACCAACGTTATCTTCCAGCATTCACAAACAATGCTGCTCGTCGTCGCGCTCATCGGCGCTGCGACTGCCATCTTTGCTGCCACCATCGGTATCACGCAGAACGACATCAAAAAGGTGCTTGCCTACTCCACCGTCTCTCAGCTCGGCTTTATGTTTATGGCCTGCGGCGTGGGCGCGTTTGCGATCGGCATCTTTCACGTGATGACGCACGCGTTCTTCAAAGCGCTCATGTTTCTTGGCGCCGGCAGCGTCATCCACGGCATGCATCACGAGCAGGACATGCGTCGCATGGGCGGTTTAAAGAAGTACATGCCCTACACCTACTGGACCTTCATGGCCGGTTGGCTCGCGATCTGCGGCATCATTCCGTTCAGTGGCTTCTGGTCCAAAGACGAGATTCTCTGGAAGTCGGCCTCGATGACATACATTCCGCTTGGCTGGCTGGTCTGGTTAATCGGAACGATCGCCGCGACCTGCACGGCGTTCTACATGACGCGTCTGATGGCAATGACGTTCTGGGGCAAAGAAAGATTTCTTGAAGGCGCTGGTGGTGAAGCCGACGAAGCGCACGCTTCCGCTTACGATAAAGGACTGGCGGCCCATGACGCCGTGCAGCCATCGGCTGGAGATCGTCCGCGACATGAACCCGGCGAGCATGTTGGGCCAGTGCATGAAGATGTGGCCCATCACATAGTCACACATGGTCACGCCTTGAAAGACGACGACCACGCGCACGGAGCACATCTGCCACACGAGTCGCCACCATCGATGTGGGTGCCGCTCGCTGTTTTGGCAATCCTGGCTGTCATCGGGGGACTTGTCGGCATTGGACCAGCATTCAGACCCGTAACCGGCACTGAACATCCCGGCGGTCGCCTGCACATCAGCACCTGGCTTAACCCGATAATTTGGAATCCGGTCACGCGTGAATTCAACCCGGCTGAGGGCGGACACGAGGCTGCGCCGCCAGAGACTGCGCCTGCCGAAGCTCCGGCAGCCACTGAAGGTGCGCACGGGAACGCGTCTGGTTACGGCGACGTCGGATTCAATATCGCACATTCAGTGGAGAACTCGACTCACAGTGAACTCGCAACCGAGTGGATCTTTATCGTCATCTCGCTTGTCGTCGCCGGTATCGGCATGCTACTCGGCGGATTGTTCTATGTCTGGCGTCCCGAACTCCCGAATATCTGGGCGCAAAGACTGCGACCACTCTACGCTGCAAGTTACAACAAGTACTGGGTCGACGAATTCTATGGCCTTACCGTCACGCGTCGCACGATGGACGCTGCGCGGGTTGTTTACGCGTTTGACTCAAAACTGGTTGATGGAATCGTAAATGGTCTCGCGTCGCTGAGCCGTCTGCTTAGTCGCATCGTTGGTGGTGTGGACAAGTATTTCGTCGACGGACTCGTCAATACAATCGCTGCATTTATTCTGCGTTTGATGTCGCCGCTGTTCCGCGCCGCGCAAACAGGATTCACGCAAAACTACGCGCTGGTGATGGTATTGGGCTTGATCGTAGCGGTCGCCGCATTTTTCGGCAGCGATATCGTTACCGCTGTGCGAGCCATTCTTGCTGCGTTTTTGTGATCTTCGTTCAACGGATGTGCCGGCAGAATTGATATGAACAACTATATTCTTTCTTTCATCACCTGGTTACCGGCGGTTGGCGCCATTCTCATTCTGGCGCTCATGAAGAAAGACCAGTCGAACCTGATCAAGAAATTCGCGACCGGCTGGTTTGTACTCGACTTCATCCTCTCGCTCTGGTTGCTGAAGTACAACCGCGGCATCGGCGGCATGCAATTCCTCGAAGACCACGAGTGGATACCGATCATCGGCGCCCGTTATCAAATGGGTGTCGACGGCGTGGCTGTCCTGCTGATCGTTTTGACGACACTACTCGGCGCCATCGCAGCGTTGTCTTCCTGGGAATATATTCAAAAACGAGAGAAAGAGTATTACGTCCTGTTGTTGTTGCTGCAGACGGCAGTGATCGGCGTTTTTTCTTCGATGGACCTGTTTCTGTTTTACCTGTTCTTCGAAGTATCGCTCGTGCCAATGTATTTCCTGATCGGAATCTGGGGTGGTGAGAATCGTCTCTATGCGGCGATCAAGTTCTTTCTTTACACGCTGGTTGGTTCGGTCGTGATGCTGCTCGGCGTTTTGAAGATGTACTTCCTGACGCAGGACACCACAATAACCGGCAAGATCTTACCGGCGACGCTAAACGCACTGGCAGGAAACGATCAGGCAGCGCAACTCGTTGCGCAAACCTTGCAAACAGCACTACAAAACGGTACCGGCACATTCAGCATTCTCTATATGCAGGCAATGGGTCCGTCACTGCCAACGGGCACTTTGCAAATACTTCTTTTCGCGGCTTTCGCGCTTGGTTTTGCGATCAAAGTGCCGATGTTTCCGTTTCACACATGGCTTCCCGACGCGCACGTCGAAGCACCCACCGCAGGTTCGGTGATTCTTGCCGGCATCCTGCTGAAACTTGGAACATACGGTTTCTATCGTTTCAATCTGCCGATGTTTCCCTGGGCGTCGCGAGATCAGAGCAGTTTTGGCAGCTTCGGAGTCAGAAGCGTGATCGTTTTCCTGGCCATTGTGAGCATCATCTACGGCGCGTTGGCGGCAATGTATTTCGTCGTTAAAAAAGATGGCGACGTGAAGAAGTTGGTCGCTTACTCGTCTGTGTCGTCGATGGGCATGGTGATGCTAGGACTGTTTGCACTCAATCCGAATGGCGTCAACGGCGGTGTGCTGCAGATGATCAATCACGGCATTTATTCGGGCGCGCTGTTTCTGCTTGTCGGAATCATTTACGAACGGCGACACACGCGCAACGTCGCTGAGTTTGGCGGCCTCTCGCACGTGATGCCGGGCTACGCAGCGATCTTCCTCGGCATGGTGATGACTGCGATCGGACTTCCTTTACTGGCAGTCTTCATTTCCGAATTTCTCGCGCTGCGGGGTGCATTCGAGGCGAATCCGTATTGGTCCGCATGGGCAGCACTCGGAATTATTCTCAACGCCGGCTACTTCCTGTGGCTTTACCAGCGCATGTTTTTCGGCACTATCGACAATCCCAAGAATGAACGGTTGCCGGATCTCAAAGCGCGAGAGTGGGCCTATATGGTCCCGCTGATGATCCTGTCGTTATGGATCGGTATTTATCCAAAGCCGTTTCTTGAATACATCCAGCAGCCTGTGAACGCTGTGGTGAAGCAAGTCCGACCGGATTACGTCATTCCCGGAACAGTTGCACCGGCACAACCGGAACGTGCGGAGAGATGATGAGTTCAGAGTTCAAGCTTTAGCTTGCTTGTGGAAACACCGAGCAGCAGCCTAAAGGCTGAACTCTAAACATAAAGCAAATGTTCATCCTACAAGCCAACACCACCTCGCTCATTAACGTCGCGGATCTGCAGTTGATCGCGCCGGAGTTGATTCTGACTGCCTGCGCCTGCGTGGCACTGGTGATGGAAGTCATTCTGCCGTATCGCAAAAGCAAGCTCACTGCCTACTTCTCACTCGCCGGCGTGGCGCTCGCTTTTGTTTCACTCTACCTGCAGATGGGATCTCTGACGACGGTTGGGTTCTATGGCATGGTACGAATCGACGGCTTCGCACTTCTCTTCAAAGCGATATTTCTGATCGCCGCTGCTCTGGCGATCGGCATCTCAACACGCTTCCTCGATATCGAAGGCGAACAGCACGGCGAGTACTACGCGCTCATTCTCTTTGCCACCGTTGGCATGATGTTTATTGCCTGCGGTTACGATCTCATCTCGCTTTACATCAGTCTCGAGTTGATGGCGTTGACGTTTTACGTCCTGGTCGCTTTCACCAAACGCGAGAAGAAGTCGAACGAAGCCGCGATGAAGTACTTTCTGCTCGGTGCGTTTTCATCGGGCGTGTTGCTCTACGGCATGTCGTTACTCTATGGCATCGCCGGGTCAACAAATATCGGCGCGATCCATGGCGAGCTTTCGAGTTTAGTGCCGCAAATTACCGGTGCGCTGGGAACTGATGCGCCGATCGCCGGCCTTCGACCGATGTTGCTGCTCGCGATGATCGCGCTCGGGGCCGGTCTCTTCTTCAAAGTTGCGGCAGTGCCATTTCACATGTGGGCGCCGGACGTATATGAGGGTGCGCCCACGTCTGTGACAGCCTTTCTTTCGACGGGATCGAAGGCGGCAAGTTTTGCTTTGTACGCACGTGTTTTCAGCGATGCGCTTGAACCGTTGCGTGCCGACTGGGCGCCGCTTCTCGGTCTTGTGGCCGCGATCACGATCATGGTTGGCAACTGGGCCGCGGTCACACAGGAGAATTCAAAACGACTGCTTGCTTACTCTTCGATCTCAAATGCCGGATACCTGTTGCTTGCGCTGGTAGCTCATAACGAGTACGGCAATATCGGTCTGGTCATCTATCTGTTTGTCTACACGCTGATGAATATGGGTGCTTTCGGCGTGATCATCAGTTTGCGCCGTCGCGGAATCATCGGCGATAACGTCGATGATCTAACCGGACTGGGCGAGAAGGCGCCATTCATGGCCGCAATGATGGCAGTCTTCATGCTATCTCTCGGTGGCTTGCCAATCACCGGAGGATTCATTGGTAAGTATTTCCTCTTCGGAGGATTGCTCGAGCGTGGTCGTGTTGATCAAAAGAGCTGGTATTACTGGCTCGCGGGTTGGGCGATTCTCAACACTGTCGTTTCGTTCTACTACTACTTCCGTTTCATTAAAGTCATGTATCTCGGCGACCGCGTCGCCGACAACAAACCGCTGGCCCTCTCACCCGCACTTCAATTGGCGCTGGTAGTTTCTGTGGTTGGCATTCTTGTAATCGGAGTTTATCCACAACCGCTCATTAAGCTGACACTTGCCTTGATACCATCGCTGTGATGGTCGTCTTCTACTTCCTCGCCGCACTCTCCTGCTGGTTTGGTATTCAGTCGTTATTGAATGGCATTCGTTACGCCGCTTATGTCCGGCGTGAGACGAGCCGTGCTTTTCCGGAGTTTCAGCCGTTCGTTTCCGTCATCGCGCCGGGAAGAGGACTGGAGCATGGGCTGAGCGACAATCTGAGTCCGCTCCTGACTCAGAATTATCCGCGTTACGAAGTGCTCTTTGTTTTTGATGCTCCGGATGATCCGGCGATTGGAGTTGTCGATGAGTTGGGCCGCGGATTTTCGCGGATGGCCAGAACGATCATCGCCGGATCAGCAACGGACACTGGGCAGAAGGTTCACAATCTTCGAGTGGCTGTGACGGAGGTGGACCGGAACGCAGAGGTACTAGTTTTTGTTGACACGGATGCTCGACCGGGAACGCATTGGCTCAAGCAACTGGTGGCGCCGCTTGCCGATGAAACACTCGGCGCTTCCACCGGTTATCGCTGGTTTATTCCGGAGAGAGGAGGAGTTGCCTCGCGTCTTCGCGGCGTTTGGAATGCTTCAGTGGCTTCAGCTCTAGGCGGTGATACTGCAAAAAACTTTTGCTGGGGCGGTTCGACTGCAATCCGGCGCAGCACATTTGAGAAGTTAAACGTCAGTGACCGCTGGCGCGGAACAGTCTCAGACGATTTCACCATCACGAGTGTTCTAAAGGAAGCGAATCTTCCGATTCACTTCACGCCACACTGCCTCGTCGCCTCCGTCGGTGACTGTGACTTCAAAGAGCTCTTCGAGTTCACCACGCGTCAGATCAAGATCACGCGCGTCTACGCGTCGCACCTCTGGCTTCCTTTATTGCTCGGCTCCGCCCACTTCGTGCTCGTCTTCTTCGGCGGCCTCATCTTGTTAATCCTGCAAATCCTGCAAATCCTGTCGTCCTCTTTCATTTTGCCTCTCGCGCTCCTGGTGATTTTCACACTCGGCGCTGCTAAATCATTCATCCGCTGGCGCGCTATCAACATTCCTCTTAACCACTACCGCTCCTCGCTAAAGCGTGATCTGCTCGCGCACATCTTTCTTTGGCCCTTGGCTTCGCTGCTCTATCTCTACAACGCCATCGTGGCCGGGCTTTCGCGGCGCATCACCTGGCGTGGCATTACCTATGAATTGAAATCACCCAGCGAAGCTGTCATTATCTCTCGCGAGTCTTAATGCCCAATAAAGCGGTCCAATTTGTCCAGTTGTTACGTTCGACGAAACGCGAAAAACGTCTCGGCACGGTAATCCTGTTTGTCACTTCACGCTGCAACGCGTTCTGCCAGACCTGTTTTTATCATGCAGAGTTGAACCAGCCCGGCGACTTGACCTTCTCTCAGATCGAGAAGGTCTCGCAGACCATGCCGCCGATCACGGACCTTTGGCTGTCGGGTGGCGAGCCGACCTTGCGACGGGACCTTTCAGAGGTCATCGATCTGTTTGTTGCGAACAACGGCGTCGACCGGATCATCATTCCTACAAACGGACTGATTAAAGCGCGCGTTTATGATGTCGTTGATCGCGCACTCGGAAACAATCCCGAGATCGATCTTTATCTGAATATTGCGCTTGATGGCTACGGCAAGACTCACGATCGTATCCGCGGCGTTCCGGGAAATTGGGAGAAGGCGCTGGAGTGCATCGAATCGCTTTATCCACTAAAGTCGAAGTACACCGATCGCTTTCGTCTGAACGTCAATACAGTTGTGTGTGCCGAGAACTACAACGAGATCGAAATGCTCTCGGAGTTCATGTGGGAAAACTTCCGGCTCGACGGACAGTACTTCAACATCATTCGCGGGGAGACGCTGGTCGGCGACCAGATCAAACAAGTTCCGCCGGAAGTCTTGCCGGCGATGTACGCGCACGTTTCGAAGTTGACCAAGCGCTACGGCGATCGAATGTTCGCAGCAGACGACGCCGGCAAGCGTTTTGTGAAGAATGCTGTTTACGCCGGCACGATCATTACTCACTATCGCACGCAACACGTTAACTTTCAGGAACCGACGCCCTGGGCGTTTCCCTGCACTGCGGGAGAAACAACGGCTGTGATCGATTACAACGGTGACGTGCGTGCGTGTGAGCTGAGAGAAAAATTTGCGTCACTGGCGGATTTCGATTACGACTTCGGGGCTCTCTGGGCCGCTAACGAACGGCAGACGGAACTCACTGCGATTGACGGCGGCAAAGCCTGCTGGTGCACGCACGTGTGCTTCATACACGACTCTATGCGTCATTCGCGTCGAGCTATGCTTTACGAGGTTCCAAAGAACTACCTGACGCGCGAAAGCTGGTGAGCTGGTGGCAAATGAATCCGACCAGGACGAAAATCGGAAAGCGGGGTTCGCTTATGCCGCCGGCATAACCCTGTTTGCCTCAGTGGTGACTTTCTGCGGCCTGGGCTGGCTGCTCGACAGGTGGTTAGGCACTCAGCCATGGTTTTTGATCGGCGGCATCGTCCTCGGCTCCGCCGCGGGCCTCTACGAATTCGTGCGGCTTAGTTCCAAGACATTTTGACGTTTTTTGTAGGGGCGGCACTCCGTGGCCGCCCCTTCGTGGGATTTCAATCGGCATCGAAATAATTGCCGCCTCTCGCACGGCAAAGACCAACATCGGCAATCTTGAATGTCACGCAACGGGCGGCCACTGAGTGCCGCCCCTACAATTAGGCTCTGCTCGACAATCTACTCAAAACCCAGTTAAAATCAGCGGCTTCGCAATGCTGGACTCCACCAACACTACACACGTCCCTGCCTCAGCAGGGCTGGATGAGGCTCTGAACTCCAGAATATTCCGGACGATGGCCATCGCAACCGCATTGGCCGTGGCGATATCTGCCTTTGTAGCGCCGTGGCGAGTCACTTCGGGCCTGCTGGTTGGTGGTTTGTTGGCGCTCTTCAGTCATCGCTGGTTAAAAAACTCTGCAGCCGCAGCGATTCATCTTTCAACTGTGGGCGGTCACCCGCAATTAAGACTCGCACAGTTTGTTTTGCGGTATGCAGTCATCGCCGGAGTCGTCTTCGGTGCTTACACGCTTGATCTGATTTCACTGCCGGCGGTGCTCGCGGGGTTGTCCAGTTTTGTTGTGGCAATGCTTGTCGAAGCAGTGAGAGAGTTCTACTTCGCAATCACGAAGCGAGAGGAAAATTAGTAGATGTTCTGGTTTGCAGAAGAAGCTGCTCACGGCGCTGCTGAGCACGCCGAAGAGGCTGAGCACCACGCTCCCATTATCGTGCAGCTCGTTAACAACTGGTTCGGCGAACCTGTGTACAGGTTTCAAGTAACTTATACAAAGCCGAGATGGGATTATCTTCTCGGCAAGTTCGGCACCAACGCCGAAGCTGCATTTGGTCCTTATACTCCGGACAATGCGATTCCCTGGTACACGGTGATGTTTTTCATCGCCTGCATTCTAAGCGTTGTCATCATCTGGATTCTGAAGGGTAAACTTTCGGAAAGTGAGCCCGGTGCCGGACAGCAGACACTCGAAGTCAGTGTGCTTGCAGTTCGCAACGTGATCGAAGACATCATCGGTCCACATGGTCTCCAATATTTTCCAGTGGTGATGACGTTCGCGGTCCTGATTCTTGTTTCAAACCTCATGGGACTGTTTCCATTGTTCATGAGTCCGACTTCGGCAACGAGTGTGACGTTCGCGCTCGGTCTGAGTTCATTTCTTTACTACAACTACATCGGCATCAGCGAGAATGGTCTCTTTGGCCATTTGAAACACCTGGCTGGTCCAATCTGGTGGATCGGCTGGCTGATCTTCCCGATTGAGTTGATCAGTAATCTGATTAGACCGTTTTCACTCGGCATCCGTCTCTTCGGAAACCTGTTTGCGGACGAGAAGGTGATGGAAACACTCTCCGGCCTTGCTCCGCCGTGGACGTGGTTTGCGCCACTTCTGCTGATGCCGCTGAGCGTCTTTGTTGCTTTGGTTCAGACGTTTGTTTTCATACTGCTCTCGCAGCTTTATATCAGCGAAGTCTCGCATCCGCCGCATCAGGCGCACGCGGAGCATGGCGAGCATGATGAGGAATATTCGGGCGATGAGTATATAGCACCAGTTCTTACTTAAGGCTTTATGAGCGTGCGACGAGCGATGTGGGCAAACGCGTTCACAAACGTTGTCGTACAATTCAGTACTCATTCACCAGAGCAACACCAGACAAATCATAGCAAGGCAAGGTCTGTCTCGCAGGAGCGCCGTTGTAAGAGGGGCGGTGGATACCGGATGCAGGCGAAATTATCTCGTCGCGGTTTGCTTAAACGTGTGAGTTGTAATGCAGATTAGAGGAGGAAACATGAGCAAATTCAGAATGTTGCTGTTTGCGGTGATTGGAATTCTTGCGAGCGGTATGACCGTGTTCGCTCAGGCAACCGCGGAAGCCGGCGACAATGCGAGTTCAGTTAACAAGTACAGAGCGTTGGCCGCCGGCGTTGGTTTCGCGATTGCTGTTTTTGGTGGCGCACTCGGCCAGTCGCGAATTGGTGCTGCGGCATGTGAAGGAGCCGCGCGCAATCCAGGCGCTGCTGGTCGAATCCAGACGATGATGATTCTTGGTCTGGCGCTGATCGAATCGCTGGTACTGTTTGCGCTGCTTGTTATCTTCGCTGTGGTCAAGCCCAGCGCTACCTTGTAAGCGATTGAAGTTTCGGTTTTAAGCGGGCGAGGGATTCTCTCTCGCCCGTAATTTTTTGGATCTTAGAACTTCATACTTTGTACCTGGCTATTTGATCTCAGTAGCAAGTATCCAGAACAAAGTACTAAGCACCAAGTACAAAGTTCAGATTTCCCTGACGGTGTGATAGGCTGACATTAATGAAGAAGTGTCCAAAATGTGGAGTTGAATACCCTGACACCACAACTCTTTGTCCCGCGGACGGTGTTGCGCTCGAGAAGGATCCTGACGCGCTGGTCGGCTCAACTCTCGCCGGCAAATATCGTATTGACGCGCGCCTCAATGAAGGGGGCATGGGCACTGTCTACCGCGGCACACACGTGCTGATGGACAAAACCGTCGCCATCAAAGTTCTGCGTCCATCGCTTGCGGCGGACGAAAAGATCGTGGCGCGGTTCTCACGCGAGGCGCGTGCAGCTTCACGCATCTCACATCCAAACGCATTGAGTGTTACTGATTTTGGCGAGGACGAGAGTGGAAACGTTTTCCTCGTGATGGAGTTTCTTAGCGGCAGGACGCTCAAACAAGTAATACGCGACGACGGTCCATTAGCGCTGGCCAGAGTGGTTGATATCACACGGCAGATCGGAGACGCACTCAACGCCGCGCACGAACAGGGAGTTGTCCATCGTGATCTCAAGAGCGACAACATCATGCTGGTCGACACGATGGCGGGTGATCATGCCAAGGTGCTGGATTTCGGCATTGCCAAGATCAACGAACCTGATGGAAATGTCGACACAAGTCTGACCGCTCCCAACCTCGTCATTGGCACGCCGCAGTACATGTCGCCGGAACAATGTTCACAGGACGTCGAGATCGATGCACGCTCTGATATCTATTCGCTGGGCGTCATCCTCTTCGAGATGCTGGTGGGACACGTTCCGTTTTCAGGCGACTCGCCGACGATGGTAATGATGAAGCACTTGCAGGACCCGGTGCCTTCTATCCTTGAGGAGCGAGCGGACGTGCCTGCGCCCGTAGCTCGCGTGGTTGCGCGTGCGATGGCGAAGGTTCGCGACAATCGGTACCAAACGGTTGGTGCATTAATTGAAGATTTGACGATAGCGGCAGGTATGACGATTCACCGGATCGCCCCGGTGACTGCTACTAGTCCCGGGCAGACTGCGCCTGTTTCTGACGATCACGATGAGGTGACGGTGGTGAGGGCGCGCGAGGAGCCGCCGTATGTACCGCCGGCCGTACCGCGTCGGGAACCGGTCATGATTCCTGTTTCGGGCGCCGTGCCGCCGTTTCAACCTGCTTCGAGTTTCAATCCGTTAAAGATTGTGATTCCGTCTGCGGTCGCGCTGCTGGTGGTTTTTGTCGCCATCTATGCGTTTACGAAGAATTCCGGAGCGGGCCAGGAGAACACGAATCAACAAACGCAGACGCTGGTGGCGGATCCAAACAGCCAGCCGGTACAGCCTGCGCAGCCGCCGACCGGAAAAGGTGAAGAGGGAATACCATCCGGGGGAACGATTACTCCGCCCGCAAATGTAAGTGCAAGTCCGAATCTGAGCCCGGCAGTTTCCCCGGCAGCAAATGAGAACGCGAGTCCGGCCGCGAATGCCAACGCAAACGAGAACGGCAATTCGAACAACAACAGCAATCGAAAAGCGCCCGCGTTGCCGGAACCGACGAAGAGTGTTCAGCCGGAAACACCATCACCCGCTCCTTCGGCAACCAAGCCCGCAGAGAAGCCGTCACCAACTGCCACGCCAATAAATTAGGATTACTCACGCAACGGCACAACGGCGCAACGGAAGGAATCGCGGAACTCTTTCCTTCTTCCGCTGCGCCGTTGTGCCGTTGCGTGGGTATTCTTCTTAGGCTTTTGACGCTTCAATAACAAACTTACTGAACTCCTCGGCGTTTTCGAGCGCAATCTCAATTTCCACCACATAACACGGCAACGAGAACGCCAACGCCCGCAATTTGACCGCATCCTTCGCCGTCGTGACCAAAACATCCGCTCCAACTTCTCGCGCCGAGCGACTAATAGAATCGAGCTCGTCCTGCGTAAATACGTGATGATCTGGAAACGCTTTCTCCACCGCGAGCTCAAATCCCGCTTGCCGCAACCCCGCAAAGAACGACGACGGATTACCAACCGCACAGAACGCCGCCACGCGCGCCGGTGCCGCGAGAGTTTCTCCACCATTCTTCAAGGGAGTTACGCGCACCATCCTCATGCGTGACTCAAAAACCGGCCGCTTACTCGTGAGCCGTTCAACCTCTTCACGCAATGCGCCGAACCTTTCAACCTGATCACATCGCGTCAGCACAACGCAATCAGCACGGCTTAGCCCCTCAATCGACTCTCGCAGTCGACCGTGCGGCAGCAGACGCCCGCCGCCCCACGGATTTGTGGCATCAATGGTCACGATATTCAGATCGCGCGCGAGTCGCAGGTGTTGAAAGCCGTCATCCAGAACAAAACAGTCACTGCCGAAGTCTTTGATCGCTTCCTGTCCCGCTGCTATACGATCGGCGCTGCTGATCACCGCCGCCAATCCAGTCAACTTTGTCGCCAGCAGAAAGGGCTCGTCGCCGGCTTCGCTCGGTGAAGCCAGCACGCCGTAGCCGTCGGACACGATCACCTGTAGATGCGGATCCTTGCGGCCGTAACCACGAGTCAGGATGCAAACCTTTTTACCTTGTGCGGCAAGGGTTCTGACGACGTATTCCACAAGCGGAGTTTTGCCGGTGCCTCCGGTCGTGATGTTTCCAATGCTGATCACTGGACGATCGAGTTTGGTGGTGTGAAAAGTTCCACGACGATACAAGGAGAGACGCGTCCGAGTTACGGCGCCGTACAAGAGACTCAATGGCGGAAGAACGATTGATTTCATGAGGTGGGAGCGTTCGCAGTCAGAATCGGATCGGAGTTTGAAGTCGGGCGCGGCGCCGTGGAAAAGAGTGGTGCAATGAGTTTCATTGTTCTGTCAGCGGCGCCCTGGTTGTCTGTGACTAACTGTTTTGCACGATGTCCCAACTCCGAGCACTCGCCGTGATCTGCCAGCAGTTTGACGAAGACGCGTGCGATCTCATCGCTCGCAGCCGCGCCCTCAAGCGGCGGGAGTTGAACGATCGCGCCGGCTTCGTGCATCAACGACACAATGGCGTGAAAGTTATGAGTGTGTGCGCCGGTTACGACTGCCGCGCCAGTTGCCGCCGGCTCGAGCACGTTGTGCCCTCCTTTATCTACAATGCTACCGCCGACAAAGACGATTTCCGCAAGCTCGTAGGTCGCTGGCAGTTCGCCGATCGTGTCGAGCAGAATAACAGTCGCGCTGGTATCGGTCGGAGCGGGCGGACTCGTTCTTCTGGCCCAGCTCAATCCGGATTGTTGAATCAGACTTGCGACTTCTTTGAAACGCTCCGGGTGTCTGGGTACGAGCATTAATCGTACCGGATTGGTTTTCCCGAGCTCCTTGATGCTTTGGAGAATTATTTCCTCTTCTGGCGCGTGTGTGCTGGCGGCGAGAATAAGCGGAGCACCAACATGCAAGCCAAAGCGTTCTCTGATCTCTTCAGTCTTTTCCGTCAAACCATCTGCAACTTCAGCGTCGAACTTCAGATTACCCGTTGTGAAGAGTTTTTCCTTCGGCATGCCGAGCATTTTCAATCGTTCGGCATCCATTTCCGACTGCATTACTGCCAGGGTAAGTGACGAAAGCACACGACGAAGAAAGAAAGGTATCAATTTGTATCGTCGAAAAGACTGCCGCGAGATTCGTCCATTCACCAGAGCAACCGGAATCTGTCTCGTTTTGCATTCGCGCAGGAAGTTTGGCCAGAGCTCTGTTTCCATGATCAGGACGGCGTCCGGATTGATAGCCTTTAGTGCGCGACGAACTGACCAGCGCCAGTCGAATGGAAAGTAGAAGACGCTTGCGGCCTGGGTGCGAAAAACGTCACGAGCGAGATTTTGTCCGGTCCGCGTAATAGTTGAAACGACGAGAGAGTGATGCGGAAACTGTTGCCTCAGACGCTGTGCCAACGGTCGTGCTGCCTGAGTTTCACCAACTGAGACACAGTGCAGCCAGATAATGGGTTTACCGTTAACTGGTGGAACGGAGCCGAAACGCTGGCGCAAGCCATCGATATATTTCCCGTGTGCCAGCGCTTGAAAAAGGAAGTGAGGAATCAGAACCAGCAGGCCGAGCGATAGCAGGAGGCTGTAAGCCAGATACATGATTTTGATCGTTGTACTTTGTGCTTTGAAGAGGTTGAATTGCCAATATGGCTAAACCCAAAGAACAAAGTACCAAGTACAAAGCACCAAAAGCTATTTCGCCCGCTCGATGTACCGTCCTTCCGTCGGATCGACGCGTATTCTATCGCCTTCATTGATGAATGGCGGGACGGTGATAGTCATTCCATTTTCGAGAGTCGCAGGCTTATTGACGTTCGAGACTGTGGCGCTCTTGAGTGTCGGCTCGGTCGAAGTGACTGTCAATTCCATTGACGGCGGTAGATCAATTCCGATTGGCGATCCTTCATAAAACTCTGCCTGGATCTTCATACCGGGCGTGAGCCACTGGGCTGCATCGCCGAGGTCATCTTCACTCAAGGCTGTTTGTTCATAATTCTCAGTATTCATGAAATGGTGATGAGAGCCGTCTGAATAAAGATACTCCATCTCGTGTTGCTCCATTGAGGCTCGTTCAATAGTGTCAGCGGAGCGGAAACGATGTTCAAATGACGCACCGGTACGAATATTACGCAACTTGGTTTGGATCATCGCCCGCAGGTTGCCGGGCGTGTGGTGTCGAAATTCAAGAACTTTGCACGGCTGGCCCTCGAAAACGATAACCATACCGCGGCGAATCTGTGTTGCAGGAATAGCCATATAACTGAAGTCTCCGTCTAAAAAGGTAGGATCTTAGCAAAATGCGTAGTCTAGCGAGGCGCTGCGGGGTTGTCTAGTCGGGGTCGGTCGGGCAAATAGGTCATATAGGTCCTATAGGACCTATATTTATTGAGCACCGTATTTAGATCGAAGAAGGGCGGCGTCCTGAAAACTGGTTTCAGAGAGACCGCCCTTTTTGAGGAGCCCACCTACCTCGTTTGTAGTAACGCAAACGTCTCGAAATAGTTCCAAGACTTATGCTGCGCGAGCCCGAGGTACTCTTCGCAGACGTGCGAGGCGCTCCAGCCACTTCTGCGCCTGTTCGTAGTGTGGAAACTTCCGTTCATCAAGCCGGAAAGCGCCGGTGTGATAGTAGCGCCGCCCGTTGATCAAACGTGCCGGGTGTTTAATGTGCAGCATCTCGTGATAAAGAATGTACTCAACAAACCATTCCGGAATATCGACTGAATCCAGCGTCTTGCTGATGGTGATGCTGTCGTAGATATGGTCGTGATGACCGAGAATGCTCCTGGTCCTTCGTTGAGACCAGGTAATCGTCGGCGTTGGTATGGCGCCGTCGAAGAACCGGCGATTCAACTTTGCAAACATCCGCTCAAGATCGTAAACCTCGCCCTGTGCCGACGAGATCATCTTTCGACCGCGGCCACGACGCGCCAGATCTGACGAACGCATTACAGAAGGGGTCAGTGAATAATCCCGATAAACACGATCATGAATGGTTGGAATTCTTTTACCCAAAAGTCGCGCTACAAGAATCCATGCCAGTGCCCGCAACACCTCCGGAGACGCATCTTTACAAATATCGGAAAGGCGTACATAAACACGCCCCTGTCGCAAGCGAATCGTATGTCGCAGTCCCGCGTAGGGATAAAAACGTACTTCGATAGAGGGCACACCGCGGTGACCGCCCATATGTCGAAATGCGTCGGTGAAGAATTTACTTACTTCATTCATTGCGGTGACTCGGAAGCGGCAACAGCGGTTCGGGGAGACTAATCTTAAGGACGGCAGCCGTGCGCAGTCAACCTTTGCCGGGATGGGACAATAAAGCTCATCAGTTCAACAGTTTAGAGAACCTCTTAGATTCGGAAACGGCGCCAGTTCGCCCTAATCTGTGCAATCTGTGGATAAGTTTGTATACTGCCCGCAATGCCTCGCAGAGCCACAAATCTGCAAACGACCGAGAAAGGCGGCCTCGACTCCAGGGCGGAGGTCCTGCTCGCCGCTCTGATCAAGGAACACCTCGTCACCGGCGAGGCAGTGGGCTCTCGTGTGCTCTCTGACCGCTTTTCACATGGTTATGGGTGGAGTCCGGCGACGATTCGTAACGTGATGGCTGATCTTGAAGAGGCCGGACTCGTCGAGCAACCGCATACGTCGGCTGGTCGCGTGCCGACAGATAAGGGTTATCGCTATTACGTCGACAACATGCTTGCCGAAGCACGGTTGTCGCGCACGGATCTGAAGGCTATCGATCACATATTCTCTGCGAGCGATATCGACGCTGGTTCGTCACCTGATCGTCTGATGGAGACGGCGTCGCACGTGCTCTCAGCACTTTCGCAGAACGTCGGCATCGTCATTTCCCCGTCACTGGCTGACAATCGTCTCAATCACATTGAGTTTGTGCTGCTCCCTGACAAGCGAATCCTGGTGGTGCTTGTTTCGACCGCAAACATCATTCACAACAAAGTAATCAGAGTAGCCGACGAGTTGACTCAGGACGACCTCGATCGCACGGCTCGATATTTGAATACAGAGTTCAGCGGCAAGAGCTTGCTGGCGATCCGTTTGGAGATCGTTGAGCTCATGAAAGAAGAGAAGGCTCTTTACGACAAGTTGCTGCAGAACGCGATCTTGTTGTGCGAACACAGCCTCGAGGGCGAGGAAACCACCGGCGGTATTTACGTTGACGGTGCTTCAAACATTCTTTCAAAGCCCGATTTTGTCGACATCGAGCGCATGCGCGAGCTGTTTCGGACGTTCGAAGAGAAGTCGCGTTTGATAAAGATACTCAACGAATGCGTTCACGATGCGGCAAATTACCCGGGCGATGTGCATGTAATGATCGGGCGCGAGCACCCGGTGAGTTCAATGCGTAATTGCGCTCTCATTACTGCGCCGTATCGCGTCGGATCCAATGATAACACCGGTACTCTCGGTGTCGTTGGGCCGATGAGAATTGAATATGCACGGATTATGGCTATGGTAAACTACATGGCGCGGTTAATTGAGCATCGACTAAGCGAACAGGCGGCACGTTAGTCACTTAGAGATTTAGATCCTTCCTAATGACATCAGACAGACGCGACAAAGGTTCGCATCGCATCCCAATCAGATTTACTGACGCTGACGACGAAGTCGACCCTGCGGAGAGCGCATTGTCGAACATGGAAAGATCAGACCCCGATAACGAAGGTGACGAGTTCTTGTCCGAAGCGGATGTCGCTGACGATGATTTCGTAGGTGAAGGTGAACCCGGTTCGGAGGAGGAGCTTGCGGGCGGGCCTGCCACCGCTGAACTGATTGCAACGCGGTCAGAATTGAAGCGTGTGGAGGCCGAAAACGCCGAGCTCAAGGACCGGCTCGCACGACGGCAGGCAGATTTTGAGAATTATCGCAAACGCGTCGATCGCGAACGCGGCGAAACGTACAACCGCGTCGTTGCCGACATCGCTGCCAAGCTGTTGCCGGTGGTAGATAATCTCAAAAGAGCTTTAGAGGCCGAGGCGTCGGTCGAGTCGTCAGAGTCTGACGAGTTTCGACATTTCCTGAGTGGTGTGGACCTGATCTACAAACAAATCAATGGTGTCCTGGACGCGCTGGGAGTGAAGCCGATTGCCGCCGTCGGCGAACAGTTCAATCCCCATGTTCATGAGGCTGTGGTAACTGAAGCTACTGACGACTATGAACCTGACACTGTGATCCAGGAGATAGTTGCCGGCTACCGCCTCGGCGACAAGCTTATTCGCCCCGCGCTCGTAAAAGTTGCCACGCGCAAGTAGGAAATGAGCCACAAAAAGCACAAAAGGCACATATCAGAAGAGAGCAAGGGACGAGGGTTATTTTGGAACTCTATCGTAAAATTCATTTTGTGCTTTTGGTGCCTTTTTGTGGCTAAGTAAAGACGATGGGAAAAGCGATTGGCATAGATTTAGGAACAACCAATTGTTGCGTCGCTGTGCTCGAAGGCGGCGCCGTTCAGATTGTTCCCAACAAAGAGGGTGGACGCACGACGCCGACGGTGGTCGGTTTCACCGAAAAAGGCGAGCGGCTGGTGGGCCAGATTGCCAAACGCCAGGCAGTCACTAACGCCGCGAACACTGTTTACGCAGTGAAGCGACTCATCGGGCGCAAGTTCAGCTCTCGGGAAGTGGCGAAGATGCGTGAAACTTCGCCGTTCGAGATCGTCGATTCTCCAAATGGCGATGCGCGGATCCGAGTACAAAATCGCAACTACAGTCCGCCTGAGTTGTCGGGCATCGTTCTGCAAAGACTGAAAGCCGCCGCCGAAGACTTTCTCGGCGAAGCAGTGACTGACGCCATCATCACCGTTCCCGCTTACTTCGACGACACGCAGCGACAAGCTACGAAAGACGCCGGCAAGATTGCAGGCCTGAAAGTCGAACGCATAATCAACGAGCCGACCGCGGCGGCCCTGGCATATGGATTAGGGAAGTCTGAGGTTGAGCGCATCGCGGTTTACGATCTCGGTGGCGGTACTTTCGATATTTCGATTCTGGAAATGAACGACGGAGTGTTCGAGGTTCTTTCGACTTCGGGAAACACGTTTCTCGGCGGCGAAGACTTCGACGAACGCATTATGAGCTGGATGGCGGGCCAGTTTCTTGCCGACACCGGAATCGATCTGCGACAGGATCGTCTCGCCTTACAGCGACTCAAAGAGGTGGCGGAACGTGCGAAGTGCGATCTGTCGTCGGCCGCTGAAACCGGAATCAATCTGCCATTCATTGCGGCCGATGCAACTGGTCCGAAACACTTCAACAAGACGCTGACACGGGAACAGTTTGAGACGCTTGTTACGGATCTGGTTGACCAGACGATCGAGCCATGTTTGACGGCGCTGAAAGATGCAAATCTACAACCGGCTGACGTTCATAAAGTCATCCTTGTCGGCGGCCAAACGAGATCTCCGATTGTTGAACGGACAGTGGAGAAGATCTTCGGACGCAAACCGTCTTCAGAAATCAATCCTGATGAAGTGGTGGCGATGGGCGCGGCCATTCAGGGTGGCGTGTTGAATGGCGAAGTGAAGGATATCGTGTTGCTCGACGTGCTGCCGCTCAGCTTGGGCCTGGAAACTCGCGGCGGCCTGTTTACTAAGATCATTGAGCGCAACTCGACCATTCCGCTACGGAATAGTTTGACGTTTACGACCGTGGTCGATAATCAGTCGTCGGTCGAGATTCACGTGTTGCAGGGCGAACGTGAAGTGGCGCAGGGCAATCGCTCGCTTGGAAAGTTCGAACTGGTGGGCATTCCGCCGAATCCTCGCGGTGTGCCACAGATCGAAGTTTCATTTGAAGTCGACGCAAACGGAATCGTGTCGGTTTCTGCGCAGGACAAGACTACCGGACGCGAGCAGCAGATGCGGATCACTCCGACATCGGGTCTCGCGCCTGACGAAATCGAGCGCTTGATCAAGGAAGCGGATGATTTCGCTGACACTGATCGCGGTGCAAAAGAGGTCGTGGTTTCAAGAAACAAATTAGACTCGCTGCTGAGAAATACAAAGAAATCGTTCTTGAAGTTTGGTGGTTTGCTGCCGCAGCAGGAACAGGACAATGCGGAGGAGGTGTTTGTTGATGCGGAGGCAGCAGCCAAGAGTGATCAGCTGGATGAGATCAATCGAGCCCTGATTAAGTTGGAACGTGTCGCCGGGCAACTCACAGCCGCTATGTTGAACCCCACGCCAGACGAAACAACTACAGAAGTTTAGGAGAATTTTGATATTGGTTCTTTGTGTTTTGTGCTTTGTTCTTAGTTCTTAACGAAGCGCGAAGTCCAACGAACAAAGATCAAAGATCAAAGCACAAAGAACTAAAAGAATATGAGTAAACGTGATTATTACGAGGTTCTGGGCGTTAGCCGCAGCGCTAATGACCAGGAAATTAAGAGCGCCTACCGGCGTCTTGCAGTCAAATATCATCCCGACAAGAATCCAAACGACGCATCCGCAGAAGAAAAGTTTAAGGAAGCAGCCGAGGCTTACAGTGTGCTTTCCGATGGTGAGCAACGAAAGCGATACGATCGCTTTGGTCATGCGGGAGTTTCAAGCGGCGCCGCCGGGGCCGGCGCATGGGGCGCGCCCGGATTTGGTGGAATTGAAGACATCCTTGGTGACCTCTTTGGTTTTGGTGATGTGTTTGGCGGCGGACGCACTGGATCGCGTCGCACGGCGGCGCAGCGTGGTGCAGACCTTCGTTACGACCTGGAAATTTCGCTCGAAGAGGCTGCCCGTGGCATGACGGCCCAATTACGGATACCGCGTCTCGAGTCGTGCGATACCTGCAAAGGATCCGGAGCGGCTGCGGGAAGTCAGCCGGAAACGTGTTCGACCTGCTCTGGATCAGGTCAAGTTCGCTACCAGCAGGGATTCTTCTCGGTGGCGAGAACTTGCCACGTTTGCCGTGGCGCGGGCCGGGTTATCAAGAACCCTTGCCCGGATTGCAAAGGTACGGGAAGAGTCGAGCGCGAGAAACAATTGGAAGTAAAAATTCCAGCAGGGGTCGAAACCGGCTCTCGTTTACGCGTTTCAGGTGAAGGGGAGGCGGGCACTCAGGGTGGCGTGTCGGGTGATCTTTATGTGGTTATCCACGTAGCCGAGCATGAGCAGTTTGAGCGACAAGGTAGCAACCTGTACGAGGCTGTCCCGATAACCTTTGCGCAGGCCGCATTAGGCGCCGAAATAATGGTCAAGACTCTTGATGAAGAAGAGAAGTTGAAAGTCCCGATGGGTACGCAAACGGGAACGGTGTTTCGACTCAGAGGCAAAGGAATGCCTGTGCTGGGTGGACGCGGTCGGGGCGATCTTTTTGTTTCAGTGACGGTCATTACCCCTACGACGTTAACTAGAGAGCAGCGTCGCCTGCTCGAACAATTAGCAGAGGTCGAGAACAAGGATCTGGAGAACAAAGGGCTGGTCGATAAAGTCCGAGATATCTTCGGTTGAGAGATTGAAAGAGAGGAATCATGAGCGTTCGCCCCCGACTATTTCTTTTGCTGGCGTTGATAGCTTTGACGTCCTTCAACGTGTTTGCCCAGGACACGATGGACGGTTTGAAGGAGCTCGATTTCAGCAAAACATCCCTCAAGCAAGGCCAGGTTCTAAAACTGAGTCCTGAGGATCTGAAGCTGTTGCGCGGCATTATCTTTGGTCGCCACGGTCGCATCTTCAAAGACAACGACATCAAGGTCTATCTCGAGGAGCAGTCGTGGTTCAAGCCTGATTCCGATTTCAAGAATTCGATGCTCAACGCTACGGAGCGCCAGAATCTCGACATCATTCGTATTGCCGAAGCGTCAAAGCACGAAACGATTCAACCGGGTGACATGCGTTACTGGCGCGACCGGCAGATCACACCGCGAAAACTCGGCAAGCACAGCGGCGCTGAGTGGAAAGTGTTGGTAGCGGAAGTCGAAGCGATTCACGGTAAGCGTTTCGACGACGATCCGTGGCTGCAGCAGTATTTCGAGGAGCGCTACTGGTATTTTCCCAACGAGAAGTACGACGCCAAAAAGCTTTCAGCAATAGAGCGCAAGAACCTCGACATCCTTGGTAACGCGCAGAAGAAACAACGGAACGTGGCAATTCTGCCCGGCGACATGGAATTCTTCGAAAACAAAGCTATCTCAGAGCAGATGTTGCGCGGCTTAAGCCTGCACGAACTCCGTCTGCTGCGAAACGAGGTCTATGCCCGTCACGGTCGCATGTTTCGCGCCGAGTGGTTGCAGCAGTATTTCTTCTTTCAGCCGTGGTACAACCCTGATGAGAACTTCAAAGACGAAGAGCTTTCAGGAAACGACAAAGTCAACGTCGAAACGATCGTCAAGTTTGAGAACAAGATTCACCAGGAGTTGAGCACGAAGCAGATCAGCCGTGTTTTGCTGGAAGGTTTGTTCCTCGAGGACGCGAGCCAGATGCGACAGGAGATTTATGCGCGTCACGGTAAGGTATTCAAAGAGCCGTGGCTGCAGAAATACTTCTCCAGTTTTGACTGGTACAAGGCTGACCCAAACTTTAGCGACACCGCACTAACCGAGGTAGAAAAGAAAAACATCGCCACCATTGCGGCCTATGAAAAACGCGCCGTAACGGCGATGAGTACGATAGAGGGTTGATAAGGCCCACTCAGGTCTCGCGTGACGGGGCCAGGAAACATCTGTGGCTAAAAAAGCTCAGAGCCGAATCGCCCTGCTTTAGAATTCGACTCCGTTCGAGATTGCCCACCGAATCAGGTAACTCGGTTTTATGATGATGTTCGGCAATGACGAGATCGTTGTTGCCGAGTAACTTGAGTGTTTTGAGATAGTCGTCGTTGTAGGGTGGATCGAAGTAGACGATGTCCCACCGCTCGTCCTTCGATTGCCGCAGGAACTCGTTAACTTCCGAACAGTAGATGTCCCATTGTTCTTCAGGGATTCGGCACAGTACGACGTTCGCTTCGATCAGCTTACACATCCTGCGCGAACGATCGACAAACGTTACATGACTTGCGCCGCGCGAAAGCGCCTCGATACCCACGGCTCCTGATCCGGCGCACAAATCGAGAAATCGAGAGTCTTCAATGCGTGGCGCAATCACGTTGAAGAGCGTTTCCCGAAGCCGGTCTGACGTCGGCCTCACGTCCATCGAAGGCGGGCTCTTGAGATTTCGTCCTTTGTATGCGCCTGCAATAATCCGCATGACGGAAGCCTCTAACCGACGGCAGCGAGTCCAAAGCGGGGATCCTGTTTTATGCGCGCGATCATTTTAGCTGTGACGACTGACTTCTCCTTAGCCAGGTAAAACTGAGCCTCTTCGCGCGCCTTCTCCAGAAACGGTTGATCTCGAACGATGTTTCCAATCCGAAACTCGGGTAACCCTGACTGCTTCGTTCCCAGCAACTCCCCTGGTCCACGCAACTCCAGATCCTTTTCCGCAATGACAAATCCGTTGCTCGTTTGCGCCATGATCCCGAGCCGCTCTTCCGCGACTGCCGTCCTTTTGTCGCTCGTTAACAGTATGCAGTAGCTCTTCTCTGCGCCACGACCAACGCGGCCGCGCAACTGATGAAGCTGCGACAGGCCGAAACGCTCGGCATGCTCCACCACCATTAACGAAGCATTTGGTACATCAACACCAACCTCAATTACCGTAGTCGATACGAGTATTTTGATCTCGCCGGCTACGAAGGCACTCATCACTTTTTCTTTCTCCGCCGGCTTCATCTTTCCATGCAGTAAACCGACTGAGAGTTTTGGAAAGACGGTGTCGCGCAAGTACTCGTAACGCCGCGTTGCATCTTTCAGGTCCATCTTTTCCGATTCCTCGACGAGCGGATAGACAACATAAACCTGACGGCCCGCTTTGACTTCACGGGAAATTAAACGCTTCACTTCCTGACGCTGATCTTCACCGAAAACCATCGTTTCGATGGGAGTTCTGCCCGGTGGCAACTCGTCGATAATCGAAACGTCGAGATCGCCATAAACCGTCATCGCCAAGGAACGGGGAATCGGCGTGGCCGTCATTACGAGCACATCGGGATTCAGTCCGCGCGCGCGTAACTCCGCTCGTTGCATCACACCGAAGCGGTGCTGTTCGTCGATTACCACGAGCCCGAGCTTCGCAAATGCCACTGCTTCCTGAATTAATGCCTGCGTACCGACACAAGCGTGTATCTCGCCTTCTTTCAAAGCAGCCTGCAGGCGTCGCTTTTCCGCTGCTCGCAGGGAACCGGTCAACAACTCGATGCGATAAGGTGTCCTGGCGAGTAAGCGTTTAATGCTGCGTGCGTGTTGTTCGGCGAGAATCTCAGTCGGGGCCATGAGCGCTGTCTGAAGGTCGTTTTCCATCGCCGCGATCATTGCGACAACGGCGACGATCGTCTTGCCGCTGCCGACGTCGCCCTGAAGCAAGCGATTCATCGGCGCCGTTGATTGCATGTCGTTGAAGATTTGCGCTGTCACCTTTCGCTGCGCGCGAGTCAACTTGAAAGGCATCACGGATGCGATTCGATCTTTGACTCGCTTATCGATTTGTACCGGCGCGTCTTTGATCTCTTTGACTCGTTGACCTCGCTTCAGACCGATTGCGAAAGCCACCCAGAAGAAGTCTTCAAAGATCATCCGGACATGTGCCTGACTCCTCGATATTTCATAATCCATCATTGACACATCCGGTGGTGGAAAATGAATCTCACGGAGGGCCTGTGGGCGGCTGACCAGTCTTGCTCGGTGACGTAGATCGGCAGGCAATGTTTCTTCGATCTCTTTATCGCTCAACAGTGCGAGTACAGCGTGCACGATTTCTCGCACACGCTTCGAGTTAAACTCACCGAGCTTGCGATAGACAGGGACTCTGCGCCCGACGTGAATTGCTGCGAGCGAAGGATCAGGGAGGTTTTCTTCCGTTTGATCGGGATCGGGTTCCGGTTGTGCTTCGGTCTCTTCGGTCGGGAGGAGAATTTCGAGTTCGTCGGCAGCGTTGTTGAGACGGAGTTTGTAAGTGTTGCGGCGTGCTTCCCATTCCCAACGACCGAACGTGATGAAGCGGGTGCCGCGCGCGAGTTTGGCCGTGTAATACTTGACGATGTCGTAGGCGCGACGACCTGACACAAACCACCAGACAATCACTTCACGGCCGGTCATTGGACCATCTATACCGGCAACTTCGAAGATGTAAAGCTGTGGTCGACCATAACCACGTGGGTTCCGAACTGCGTAGCCGTGCGCGTGAGTGACGCTAAGCTCAAGCGACGCCTCAACACCCTCTTTAAGATCTTTAATTAATGCGGGCCGGGATCTATCCTCATAGCGCATCGGAAAGTAGGTGAGCAGATCCTCGACCGTGACCGCAGCCGAACTCTTTTTATGAGTCTGGCTTGCGAGTGCTTTTGCGAGCTTGCGAGAGAGAATTTGACCTAATCGTGCGATTTTAAAACTGTGAAGATCCTCAATCGGAGTGTCGAGGGAGATGGCGCCCGGCATCGGCGCGATCATAACATAGCGAACAGAGGGGAACCGGCATGGAGAACGAGAGGACGTCGGAAGAGACTAGCGAACGGCTGAAACAGCTGCGACAGGGGTTGCTACGGCTACACAAAACGCTTCTGGATCTGGAGCGCAGAGATTTTGAGCGGGCACGCGGGCGGATTGGCAATAGTTACGAGTTTTTACAGTTGGTGTTGAAAGACCCGTGGTTTGACTGGTTGCATCGCCTTTCAGAGCTGATCGTGCAAATCGACGAGACCCTCGATCCGCATGCAGAAACACCTGCGACTGAAGCCGACGCGACTGCGTTCCTCGAGCGGGCCAAAGCCTTATTAGCTCCGGCCGAAACCGGGAGTGAGTTTCAGAAGAATTACTTTCTGGCGCTACAGCAGTCGCCCGATGTGGTGTTGCTGCACTCGGAAGTGATGAGATTGCTGGGGAGGTAGAGGACAGGGCAGGATCTTAGATTCGTGCTCCGGTTACCTGCCCCTGCCGTTTTATTCTTATTGACAGTGCTGCTCAAACGCCTTAGTCAACTCGCCCGCAATCTGCTGCGCGTCGCGGCCCTCGATCTGATATCTCTCCAGCATGTAAACCAACTGACCATTCTTCAACAGCGCGATTGAAGGCGATGATGGCCCATAACCGGTGAAATAACTTCGCGCCCTCTCGGTTGCTTCAACATCGGCTCCGGCGAACACAGTCGCAACCTTATCCGGCTTAACTTCATGCTGCAGTGCGAGCGCCACTCCGGGTCGCGCCTTGCCTGCGGCACAACCGCAGATCGAATTCACGACCACCATCAAGGTGCCGTTGCTAGTTCGAATGGTCTCATCAACCGCTTCCGGAGTTCTTAACTCTTCCACACCGAGTCGAGTCAAATCCTCTCTCATCGGCCGAATCATGATTTCGGGATATGGCATTGGGTAATCTCCTTATTGATCTGAATCGATGGTATCACAGCGTTCGCCGGCTTCGCCCTAAAGTCATTGATCTCATTCTCACCGGCTCCGTTCTCATTTTCACTGCTGGCTCATTCCCATAGCGCTTTTCTCTCATTCTCACCGGGCTTCAGCCCGCTGTTAATCCGGCGAAAAGTTTTGCAACCGTTTCAACGGTTTGGTTCGATGGCTGGGAGGCAAAGGCGCACAGCAAACGTGTGTCACAGAAAACCGTTGAAACGGTTCACCACTGCCAATCAAACAACACCGGGCTAAAGCCCGGTGTGAATGAGAATTAGACTTTAGAGGTAACGCCGCCATCAAGTTTGGCCTTGTACTCTTAGTCTTTGCTCGATCTATCGCATTAAGTAAGCGCTTGGCGTTCCTGGGAGATGATAGAAGATGGACGGTATCTAGCAAGCCTGATAACTCATCAGCGGAAAGAAGAGCGACATCCTGTTTCCCGCACCGGCTAATGATGACATGCGATCGTTCTGCGCCACCTCCTCACACAGCTTTGCTAAATTGGCTCGCGTTGTGACGTAAGTCCTTTTAACCTGCATCAATCACCTTCTTCCTCCCGGCTGTTCCCCAAGCGGGTCGAGAAACCGGATAGCGTCGCTAAAGTGTTCGCGAATGTCGGAGGCGAGCATGGTGCGCATGCCGAGCTCTTCGGCGGCGAAATCACCAGCCAGACCGCCGACATATAGTGCAGCGATAGTGGCGGCAATAGGGTCGGCGCTCTCTCCGAGAGTTCCGTAAGCTTGAGACAGAAAGCCGGAGATAAGACCCGTGAGAGTGTCACCGGCCCCAGCCGTGCCGAGTCCTGCGTTGCCGGTTGGATTGATAAACACGCGACCGTCTGGCGTCGCCACAAGCGACCGCGAACCTTTAAGAACGAGGATGACGTGATGCGCGGTGGCAAACTCACGCGCAGCTGCAACACGATCGTCGAGCGCGGACTTGTTTTCGGAACCCATCAGTCTGAGCATTTCGCCCGGGTGTGGTGTCAACACAATCGGGTGCTGATCCGATCCTTTGAGATTTGCAGGCCAGGGCGCGAGCGAATTCAGTCCATCGGCATCGACCACACATGGCCGTGTGCGGCGTTCGACGATCGTGCGGACAAAGCGACGTGTGCGTTCATCATCAGAAGTGAGTCCCGGTCCAACTGCAACCACCGTCGTTTTCTCGGCGAGCCTCAAGAAATGCTCTGCAGCTTCATCGCTTACCGCCCCTCGATCCGTTTCTGCCAGGGCGGTGGTGATCACCTCCGGCATCGCGCTACTGGCAACGGATGTTTGCGCTGACAAGGGAGTGGCGATTGTCACGAGTCCCGCGCCCGCCCTGATGGCAGCGTTGCCTGTAAGTGCAGCAGCTCCGGAATAGCCACGCGAACCCGCAGCAACCAGGACGTGACCGTGCGTGTTTTTGTAAGATTCGCGCGTATAACGCGTACCCACTAGCCAACGTCGTGCTTCTTCAGGCTCAGTCAAAAACAGCCATGGCTTCGTGGCTTCGATCAGTGAAGAAGGCGAGCCGATGTCAGAGACAATTAGTTCACCGCCAAAATCGCATGCCGGGGAAAGAACATTCGCGAGCTTGGGAGCAGTGAACGTGACTGTGATATCGGCATGAACGGCAGGTCCAATCAGTTTCGGCTTGTCAGCATTCAAACCTGAAGGGATGTCGATCGACAGCACCAGGGGACGTTCGCCTGAGGCCCGGTCGCGCGCTTCCCTGAGCATCGATAGATGTTCGATGACCTTGAGAAAGACGCCTTCGAGTGGTCGTGCCAGACCGGTTCCGAAGAGGGCGTCGACGATAACGTCGTGGGCGCCACGCGGTTTTGCCAGTTGTTCCCACGCCACAACACTTTCACACTCGATAAACGTTAGCGGCGGTGGTGACTCATGCGACCCGGCCTCGAAGCTCGCCAGACGAGCCACCGACTCGAAGTTTGTGCGGGCATCGCCGGCTGTTTCTAGCAACTTACCGAAAAGAACCACGCCACAGTGCATGCCCGCGCGCGCGAGCGCTCGCGCCAGAGCGGCGCCGTCGCCGCCGTTGTTGCCTTTTCCACAGAGGATCAGTGCCTTCTTGCCGGCGAGATTGCCATCGAGGCGGGAACGGATGGCCTCCATACAGGCCGCACTCGCGGCTTCCATCAAGAGCAGGGAAGAGGTGTGATAGTTCTCAACGGTTAGACGGTCGATATCTCTGATCTGTTGCGCGGAAAGTACAGGTTGCACGAACGGATAGTAACGCGGATTAGCTTTGCCTCAAAAGTCCTTCTCATTCACACCGGCTTTAGCCAGGGGCGCGGATAAGTCCCAAAAACACAAAAGCGCGGACCCGAGCCGCCCGCCTGCCCGCCGCTGCACCAACTGTCCTTTTCCAGGATATCTAATCTATATTTTCAATAGACTCAGCTCTCCAGAAAATTTTAAAAAAAATTTCTGGAACAGGCACTGGGCCCGTTCCAGAAGAAAGGAGCACTTCTTGACGGCTTATATCGTGATTGCAGCGCGAACGTTGCCGTGAGCGATCGGATGTGTTTTGTCAGTAGCAGGCGAGAGGCCTGAGACGATGATGTACATCAGGGTCTCACAAACTTCTCTTGAACCAGTGCCTATTACCTGGCCCTTTTCATCCTGCAGCACGTAGATCCGGCCAGTCGAATCGAGTGGAAGAATCATTGGCCTCGTGTACATTGTTCCTGAATCTCCTGAGATTTAGCTGGGTTATTCCTGCGAATCCTGGTCCTGATTGCTGCGGTTCTTCAAGCGGCGTCGAAGCGCACCTGCCGTTCCAACTAAACCACTGCCAAGCAGGAACAAGCTGGCCGGCTCGGGAACAGGATTGTTGGCCGGAGCGAATCCACCCAAACGCCACTGGTTGATGTCCTGAAAGGTCGTGCCGTTTAAGCCCTGAACGGTGACACTGTTGATAACGGCGCCTTCTGCGGCTTCAATTCCGAAGAAATTTTGACCATTTGTGTCGACTGCAAAGACCTGGCTGAAAACCTGACCACCCGCGAGCGTGTAGTTAACAGTGAATTGAACCTGCGTTGGTGGTGGCAATCCCGCGGTGACGTCGATGTTTAGGATCAGCTTTGTGAACGTGGCGCCGTTTTCGAGTTGAACTGTTGTATTCGAGAAAGGGGTGTTGCCGGTGCCGCCGACGAGCACTGCCTGGCCACCGCTTACGCCGAGGTTGCCGGTGCCCGAAGTCGACGTGAAATCGACGATAAAACCTGCACCCGCGCCGTTAAAATCACCTTGCACAAGCAGGCCCGAGTGAACGAGACTCGCATTGTTGAATAGGACGTTGTCGGTATTTTGATTGTTTGGGTTTCCGACGGTAATGGTAATCGGGTCAGCCCAGGCAGTTGACGAAGCGACGACCATGATGGCGAACGCCGCAGAGGCGAGTATAAGGCGTTGCAGGTTAAGAATTCGGGGCATTCAGGAGACTCCTTGTCCTCAGGTTAATTAGCTGTAGAGGAGAAAGTGCTAATCTGGAAGGAGTTCCACTTAGGACACGGATTTACAGGGATTGATCTAGAGCCCGTACTCTTTGATTTTATTGAGGAGGGTTTTGTAACTGACGCCGAGGTCCTCGGCAGTCTTGCTCTTATTGCCAAGGTTCGATTCCAGCGAGCGGGCAATCTTTTTGCGTTCAACCAATCGCAGCGCCCGATGGGCCACCTCTGAAAGGGTGCCCGAGAGGTCCAGCTGTTCGAGAGTCTCTGCCTCTGTAACGCCTGCTGGTCCAAGACCCAGATCGCTCGGTTGCAGTAAAAGCGTATCCGAGATGATGCAGGCGCGCTCGATTGCGTTCTCCAGCTCACGAACATTGCCCGGCCAGTGATGTTGCCGCAACGCCGCAACTGATTCGTCGCTCAACTGCGCTTCGCGTCCGCGCAACTCGCGTCCAATCTCAGACGCAAAATGATTCGCGAGCAGCAGGATATCGTCTCCGCGTTGCCGCAAAGGTGGTACCTCGATCGGGAACACCGCAAGACGAAAGAACAAGTCACCACGAAACTGCCCGTTCTCAACCGCTGTCTTCAGATCTTTGTTGGTTGCCGCCACAATACGAACATCGACTGCAAACGGCGCACGCCCACCAATTCGATCAACCACTTTTTCTTCAATCGCGCGCAGCAGTTTTCCCTGAACACCCAGTGGCAATTCACCTATTTCATCGAGGAAAACGGTGCCACCTGAGGCAAGTTCAAACTTACCCTGCCGGCGATCACTGGCGCCGGTGAACGCGCCACGCTCGTGACCAAACAGCTCATTCTCGATCAGCGTTTCAGGAATGGCGGCGCAGTTGATTGCGACAAACGGAAGGTTGCGACGAGCCGAGAGGTGATGGACCGCGCGAGCGAAGAGCTCCTTGCCCGTGCCTGATTCTCCCAGAAGCAAGACGGTCGTCTCAGTTTGTGCAACTCGCTGCGTTTCGCCTACCGCACGCTTCAGTATTTCTGACTCGCCAATGATTCGCGGAAAACCATAACGCCGCGACCACTCTTCACGAAGCAGCACATTCTCAGTTCTGAGTCGTGCCTGATCGAGCGCTCGCTCAACAAGCAACAGCAGATGATTGGAATCGACTGGTTTCTGCAGAAAGTCATGCGCTCCGTCTTTCATCGCCTGAACCGCTTCGTCAATCGATCCGAAAGCCGTCATGACGATTACGGGCACGTCAGCGTCGGCGGCACGAGCCGCACGCAGCACATCCAAGCCGGATCCATTTGGCATGCGTAAATCAGTAAGGACCAGGCGATGACGAGAGTCAGCGATTTCGTTGAGCGCGGCGCGAGCGTCAATCGCTTCGCTCACGCTGTATCCGGCATTTTCGAGAGTTAGTCGCAGTACGCGACGCAGGCTGTCTTTGTCTTCGACAAGTAGGATATCGGCCACTGGCGTCCATGATCGATTCTTCAGTTGCTGGGTGTCAAGGAAAGTTTTTTGAGGACAGACAGCTCATATAAAACAAGTTTACTTCAAATGTTGTCTCATTCACACCGGGCTTTAGCCCGGTGCCAGATGTCAAGCATCACCCGTTCCTCAGCATGCAAGTACCTTTTCACCGGGCTGAAGCCCGGTGTGAATGAAACGGACTTTTGAGGCAAAGACCTATGGAATCTCTTTCCTACTGCTGTTACTAAAGGTAACGGGTCGCAGACCGCGATGCCTCTTAGCCTTCAGAAATGCATCGAATTTCAACCCCTTTCCCAGCGGAACGGTTGTTGCGAATAACGGTGAGGACGAGTTGTCCGGCCTTCCAGAAGCTCCTTGTCGGAGGTAGATACGCAAGAATGAAACGTAACAACAGCACAGCCAGGCAGCAGCATGGATTCACCATCATGCAGATGGTGATCACCATTGCGATTATCGCCGTCGTGTCGACCTTTGGAGTTATCGGGATCAGAACGGCACGCGCAGAGTTTCGTCTACACAACTCGGCAAGACTCTTTGCCTCCTACATCGAGAAGGCGCGTGCAGACTCTGTCCGCCGGCATGCCGCTTCTGGCTCCGAATCATCAGTCGAAATCTCTGGAGCGGGTGCCACCACCTACACAATTACTATGGACTTTGGTACCGGTACCGTGGAAACGCGCACTTTTCAACTCGACCCGGGTCTTGAGTTTTCCACAGACGCTTTGAAGGTAACTTTTGACTGGCGCGGTAGGCTCACAGTGCCCTGTCCCGTGACTAAATCCTGTGTCTTTCAGGTCTTCAGTCAAGCTCTTCAGTATGCTGTTCCGGTCGACGTCTCCGGCTCCGGCGACATCACAGTAGACGAGCAGCATTTTCCTGATGGGTTAATTCCTGCAGAGGAGATTGCTGAAGTTGGTAATGCCGACGTTAACCCCGACCCGGGAGGAACTCCTGCTATTGAAGGAACACCGAGTCCTGATCCAACAGACTCCGTCGATCCCATAGATCCCATAGATCCCAACGCAACACCCACTCCGACACCAGCAACACCAACCCCCACACCAACGCCAAATGGAAACGGTTACGGTGGTACCGGCGATAATAATGGCAACGGGAACGCATCACCCACACCTACGCCATCAGCGACGGTAACTCCGTCACCTTCTCCGATTGCGCAGTGTACCGCGTCGATTAGCCCAAGCACTCTGACCTTAAGCCAGAGCGACTCAACAAACCAGACCGGAACAGCGATCTTTACAATGTCAGGAGGCAGTGGAACTCGCATCATCAGTGCCGCGCAGGACGGTAATGGAAACAGCCTGGTGATAGGACTATCACTGCTAAGAATTGACGGCAGTGGATCGAGCACAATCTCAGTCACTACAAAGCACGGCGCCGGTAACCGCGGGACCTTTTCGGTCAAAGTGTCAGCCGATCCGGCGTGCGGGTCCACGCAAACACTCACAGTGATCGTAAATAACTGAGGACGAATATGGACCGCATGTTTCACGACAATCAGCAACCTGAAATCGCTGCGAAACGACGCGCTGCGCAGGCTGGATTCACCGTGCTGGAAGCAGCAATCGCGCTCGTGATCCTCATGGTCATTGGACTCGGTGTCGCTTCGTTATTTACCTATTCGATTACGGCAAACAGCCGGGCAGATGATCGCGAACTTGCGATGACGATTGCGCAGAAGCGAATGGAGTGGCTCCGCACCATACCATTTACCACCCAAACAAGAAGTCTGGCTTATTCATATCCCGATGGCGGTCTGGCCGCTACAGCTACTGCTGGCGTTACCGAGACTGTCACAAATGCGGGTCGCAGCTACACGATAAACACGACCATTCAAGATCTGAATTTTGTTCCCGCAGGAAATCCTGATGCCGGGGCGTCAACACTCAAGCGGATTCAGATTTCAGTCACTCCGGCCGTAGCAACCACTGCTTTTGAAACGGTTACCGTTTACACGCAACGGTCCACACAAGTTACCGGTAGTTATTAGCGTCATTCAGATAGTGGGGGATTTATGAGTTCGTCGAACAAAAAAGCCACAAGCGGCGGTTTCTCTCTGCTTGAACTTCTGATTGCAATGGTAATCACGATGGCGTTGATGACGGCAGCCTCTACGCTGCTCGCAAATGCTCTCCGAGTCCGATCGCGTGAGAATCAGAAGTCGGACGCGCTGGCCGACGTGCAGCGAGCCCTCAACATCATGTCGCGCGAAGTCGCAAATGCCGGTTTCAACCTGAGCAACAACGGCATCGTGTCAGATTCAGGACCGAATAGACTTCGCATCCGCGCAAATCTCAACCGGTTTATGGTCGATGACCCCTCGCTCACAACCACCCAAAGAGAAACCGCGCAGGATTCGAACGAAGACATCACCTACTATCTCAACGATGTCGATCAGACGAGATATCTGGCGCGGTACGACCTCTATGGTAACGGCGGCACGGTGCTGGCCAATCGCATTGACAGCATGAACTTTCATTATTTTGACCAGAAGGTGACGTACACGGCTGCACCTGGGGACGATGACATCACTAGTGTTTCAGCCGTAGAAGTTACCGACGTGACAAGAGCCAAATACATAGTCATTGCCGTCTCGGTTACGCTGGATGCAGTTGGAACTCCCGGCTCGCCGGGCTACCAACCTCCTTATTCAGTTTTACTTTGTTCCGACGTCACGCTGCGAAATGCAGACCTTTGGAGTTACTAGATTACGGAGGCCTTCGATCAGATGAGATCACAAAAGCCGTCTTTCGAAAACCGTTCAAATGAAAAAGGCGCGGCGCTGATCACGGCGGTTCTCCTGTCGCTGTTGTTGTTGGCCGCCGGTGGAACCCTGATTCTGACGACGACAATGACCGGCATCACAGCACGTGACTCGACCGCTGAGATGCAGGCTTACTACGCGACAGAGGCGGGGGTAGCGAGGACTCTCGAAGTGCTGCGAGGCAACGTTGAATCCAGTCCTTCCGGCACACGTGCGTCGTTCAAGAACGTCTTGTGCTCAAAAACTCTGTGGACGGCTACGTCAGGGGGATACGTAAACGTTGCCGGTGATGGGGCCACTCGATTTCGAGTGACTGAGATCATGGATCCTGATAATCCGACGACTTTCATCGACAAGTGCATCAACGACCCTTCGTACAAGCCGGACCGCCTTCGAGTGCGCGTATCTGGGGTTGGTCCAAACAGCAGTGAAAAGAAAATGGAGATCGTCGTCAATCGTTATACGCTCGAGTACGACGTGAAGGCGGTTGTCACGTTGCCGAATGGGTCAGGAGATCCGATCGCATTCGCGCTGGGCGGAAGTAATGTGACGTCGACCTCAGGTACCGATGCCTCGGGATCTGCAACCGGCATTGCGGCATATGCAGTTAGTAACACCGACTACAACAGCACCAATAATGTTATCGATGGTTGCTTGCCGGATGGAAGCAACTGCGGCGGTAGTGGACCAAATGTGTATCCGGGCGATCCTGCTGTTTTAGCAAATGATAATACCCCGAGCTTTCTTAAGTCGGTTACCAATGCAAGAGAGTTCCTGTACGGCACCGAAGGAATGAAGAATGCAGCCATCAATCAAGGACGATACTTCACGACGGGAGCAGCTGCGATAAGCAGTACCGCCAGTCTCGGCGCGAATAATCCCGACGGAGTTTTCACTTTTGTGGATGGCGACCTCACGCTTGGACCAGGCAATCCCACCGGGCAGGGAACCTTGATCGTTACAGGCGATCTCACTCTCGATGGAAACTTTAATTTCAATGGCGTGATCATGGTGCTTGGTACGGGCCATGTTTATCGCAGCGGCGGCGGCCACGGAAACATCTACGGCGCAATGTACGTGGCGAAGTTCTCGGCAACGGGAGCCAGTACTGATGTGTTTGGGGCGCCGACTTTCGACACGTCGGGCGGTGGCACGGCAAACATTCAGTACAGTTCCGATGCGGTTGATAAAGCTAAAGCAGTCGGCGGGCATGCGGTCAGCGCTGTAAGGGAATACTAGAAAGCGCACGAATTCCAGCCAAGTTAGTGACAGGATTTACAGGATGTTTCAGGATCAGCAGGATGGAAATCTTGTCAATCCCAAGCCATCCTGTAAATCCTGTCACTATATTCGTCTGGAATCCCATCTCCTTTGTGACTTTATCAACCTTGTAACCAAGGGAATCGTCCGCTACCGTTGTGGTGCCGCACGCCGCAGTGGTAGAAGGACGGTAAAGCGCCCCGTTTATCCTCGGATAGGCGGGGCGCATTTTCTGTCAGCTGATTAGTTGTTTGAGCGTGAAGGCGGTTCGTATTCCTCGCCGCCGCCGACAGTGCTTTCGGTGTGAGATAGTTGCATCGTGAGCATCAGCGGCTTGTAGGCAAATGGCTTTGGGCCGCCACGAGTGTTCTGTACCAGCATCACGAGGTAATCCTGATTCTCTCTAAACCTCCAGACACTACCTCGCTGGTTCATAATGACGAAAAGTAACACTTCACCGTTGGCAGCCTGCATTTGACCCACAAGCGAACTAGCGCCGCCGTCGGTGCGCATCAAAGTGCCCGTTTTGGCGATGACACTCCCGCGCCAGGCAAGACCCGTGAATCTATCTTCGAGTGTGCCCGGATCGATGCCGGCCACGGGCATGATTGCTGCCGGCGACAATCCGTGTTTCTGCAACTCCGCGCGTAGTTCACGATAGATCTTCATCATCACGCGCGGAGAAACACGATTGACGCCCAGCCCGCTCAAAGTAGCAATCCTGAGATCGTCAGGTCCGAGACCGAGCTCGGTAGTTAGTCGTTGACGGACGGATTCAGGACCACCGAGCGCTTCGCCGATACGGTCGGCCATGAAATTGTTTGAGTAGCACAGGAGCACCTTGAGGATGTCGACCAGCTTGCTCGATCTCTGTGTCAACAAAAGTTTGGCGGACGGAGCAACCGGAGCCACGTCGACAGCGCCCATAACCGCCACACTCGGCACTGTTTCCAGACCGGCGCGATCGTTGAGCAGCGTACGTTCGTAGTTCCAGGCATGCATAGCTTCGGCAGATCGGAGTGTTGAATCTAACGTGTCGTAGAGACGCTCTCCGGAACGCTTAGCAGAGGCGCTGAAGTTCATCGTGAACCCGGGCGCGACGAGGAGGTCGCCGGTCACCTGCTTGATACCGAGCTGGTTCAACTCACGCGCGAGCAGCACCCCGTGTTCGTAGTGAAAAGACGGATCGCGTCCGGAGATGTACAGATTGCCGTTTATTACACCCGTCGCTTTATCGAGCAGTCCGTCAGTCCACACCCCCGTAGCGAAACGATGCTCGGGACCAAGCGTGCGCAACGCTACGAGAGCGGTTGCGAGTTTCATCGTTGACGCCGGATTAAACTGTTCATTCTCAGCTTGCGAAGAGACGACTTTGCCGTCTAGAGTTTCGATCAACACTCCCTGCAAACCGAAAAGTGGTCGAGCCGATTCGCCCGCCGCAGGAGTTGGTGAAGGCGAAGCTTGGGCTGACGGACTCTCAACCGGCACCTGAGCGAATGCGCTGGACCCCAAGCAGAAAACAACCGCAGCGACCAGCCAACTCATCCTTACAATCTTCATGAGACTTGGACTCATACTTGCAATCGCGAAAAGCGAGCAGATTTTGATGCACGACAACTTTGTGGGGATGTTCAAGTCGGCGGGGCCGCCAGCCAACCATCATAGCAGGAATCAGCCACGGATTTACACAGATAATCACAGATAGGACAATCCGCGTTCATCGGTGTGAATCCGCGGCTGAACATATCGTTGACAAGCTTTCCGGCACACTCATAGAATCGCGGTATTGACAAACTACAGTGCAACGCAATCAAGAACCCGTCACAGTTGAAAGAGTGGTGGCCACTCACAGAGCGCGACGCAAAGAGATTCGAAAGAGGCTCCGTGAGTTTGAAGAAGTTTGGCGCAAAGGATCTGACGCCAGACTCTGGGAAGAGTTGGCTTACTGCATTTTCACGGCAGGTGCTTCGGCTCGCATGGGACTGAATTCGGTTGATGCCGTGCGACCGCTGTTGCTTGAAGGCGACTCTGATGCGATGACTGCTGCTTTGAAGCAGGCAGGAGCGCATCGCTTCCCGGTCGCACGACCGCGTTACATTGTAAGTACGAGAAACTACTTTCGCGCGGATTGCGGCATGAACTTGCGAAAGCGTTTGCGCAGCTTTTCAGATCCTTTTGAGCGGCGCGACTGGCTGGCCCAGGAAAAACAGGTCAAAGGATTGGGGTATAAAGAAGCCAGCCACTTCCTCCGCAACATCGGCGTGAAAGGTCATGCGATTCTTGATAAGCACGTGATGCGATGTTTGGCTGAAATCGGAGTGATCGATACAGTCAAACCACCTTCAACCCGAAGGAAGTATCTCGAAGTTGAGCAGCAACTGGTTGGATTTGCCTACGAGGTCAAAATAGATTTTGACGAGCTTGATCTGGTTCTCTGGTCCATGAAAACCGGGGAAGTTTTGAAGTAACAGTGCAGGTGCTCAAAGCTGACCATTGCTCAGAAGGCACTCAGAAGGTGTGAATCATGCAAGGTAATAAAAACAGATCTATTTTGCGGATGGCGGCCGTTAGTGTGGCCGCCTTCGTGTTTTGTTTTGCCCTCAGCGGTGCGACTCACAGCGTCGCCGGCTTCGCTGATAAGAAGGCTTACGCGAAGGGCTATCGGGCGGTGCGCAAAGGCGACTACGCGCAGGCCGAGAAGATCTTTCGCGAGCTGCTAAACAAAGATGCTCACGACAACGAGGCGCGCCTGGGCTTGAGCTTTACGTTACTCAAGCAGAGAAGTTTACAGGGCGCTTACGATAATGCCGCGCGCGTGATCATGGTCGACCCGCTGTCAGCTCGTGCTCATGCGCTGCTTGGCGCGGCAATTCTCGGCGCCGGCGAGTTTCGTCTGTCAGTGGAAGAGTTTCGCACTGCCATTGCTCTCAATGAGAACGAAGCGCTGGCTGTAGCCGGCCTGGCGATGGTTGATTTCTACGAGAATCGTCTGCCGCTTGCGATTCCCGCGTTGCGCAAGGCCGTCAACATGGATCCGGATGAACCTGACTACGTCTTCAATCTGGGCCAGGCGGCAGCACGAAGCGAGAAATACAAGGAGGCCGCCGACGCTTATGAGCGGTTTCTGATGATTGCGCCAAAGACTGACGTCGACCGTCGTGAGCGTATCGTCGGCTTGATTGATTTTCTCCGTTACCTTGGCAGGCAGGGCTCACTTTACGTACCGAGTGGTGAGAATCGCTCATCGGTTCCTTTCGAAGCGACTGACAACCGTCCGGTTCTTCAGGTGCGCATTAACGGACAGAAGGAACCACTGCGCTTTGTGCTCGATACGGGCTCTGGCATGTCGGTAATCTCAGAGCAAACCGCCAAGCGCCTCGGCATCAGGCCGATTGCAAGAGGTGGTCTTGCGCGTGCTGTTGGTGGTGGCGGAAAGTTTGAAATCATCTACGGTTTTCTCGACTCAGTTGAGATCGGCACCGCCAAAATCGGCAATGTCCCGGTTTATATTCGAAAGTTCTTCGACAACCAGGTTCCGGTCGATGGCTATCTCGGGCTATCGGTAGTAGCGAAGTATCTTGCGTCGATTGATTACGGCACCAGACGAATGTCGCTGGTGCGACAAAATCAAACCGATCAGTTTGAGAGTTGGACCACAGTGCGACGTCCGGACAATATTCAATCGCTCATTCCGGTGGCGCCCAACGATGGTTCCGTTGAAGTGCCACTGCGCACCACGTCGAGCGGATTTCTCAGTGGAGAGGTCGGACTTGATGGGTTTGAGAAGAGCGTTAATTTTATTATTGACACTGCAGCAAGCATCACCGTTATCTCAGAAAAACTGTCTCAGGAAGAACAGCTTCTGGATCTGTTGCAGCCCTCCAAAATGCGCGTGTTCGGGGCTGCCGGTGTAACTGAGGATGTAAAGCTATTGCAACTGCCGCGACTAAGTCTCGGTTTGAGCAAGCTAGAAAAGATCAATGCCGCAGTGCTTGATATGGAGCCGGTCAACGAGACGGCAGGCTTCACGCAAAGTGGTATTCTCGGTGGTAATTTCCTGCGACATTTTCGCATCTATTTTGATTTTGCAAGGGGGGCCATGCGTTTGGAACCTTTGAACCAGAAACCAAAAAGCGCTGAAAATATCAATCCGGAAGTGGTAGTAACTCCATGAAACAAGCGCTCTATCTGGAGACATCGGTAATCGGTGCTTACCTCGACAACGGCGAGCCTTTTCGGCGCGACTTAACCATTAGATGGTGGGAGCACGAGATGCCCGACTATCGCGCGGTGGTTTCGCCGCTGGTGGCGTCAGAGTTGGGACGTTTAAAGGAGCCGCATCGCAGTTCGTATTTGAAGTTGATCAGCAACCTGGAGCAGGTGGATCTGACTGAGGAAGCAGCGATCCTCGCGGAAGGTTACATCTCCCGTGGGATCTTTCATCGCAAGTACATTGCCGACGCGTTGCATGTCGCCATTGCATCGTTTCACAAGATCGATTATCTGGTGACGTGGAACTTCGGCCATCTTGCAAACGTGCGCCGTCAGGCGCGTATCCGGCTTTTCAATACAGCCGCAGGTTTTTATGTGCCGATGATCGTGACGCCGGAGTTTTTGGTGTCCGAAGCAACAGAGCAGGTAGTATAGGTCCTATTTCGAGGAACTCAGACTAGAGATGTATCGTCGCCCAAAATTTTTAGAAGTGCTGCATGCGATTCGTGAAGAGATGTCGCGTGAAGCAGACTATGATGTCGATCTGTTTGCCGAGATGGTAAGGTCGGGAATGCAGCCGGCTCATGGTCCACAACGCGTCATTCGTGGTTTCAGAACCCGTGCGCCTCGTGCTGAAAAGGCTAACGGCAAGCCCGCGAAGCATAGACAGCGAAAGCGCAGCGCGTAATAATGTGCGCACGATTGAACTTTGTGCTTTGTATCTGGTTCTTTTGTTAGCTACGTGAACCTACAAAGAACAAAGTACCAAGCATCAGATAATCATGAATCCTACTTTTGAAACGATCGGGCTGGAAGTTTCAAGCGAGAAAGCTTTCAACTATCTTGCGGAACGAGCAGGTGACCAGGGCGAGGCCACACAGCTCACCAGACGTGGCGCAGTCTTGCATGGTCGTTGCTGGAAACTCGGAGAAGGTCTTGAAGTATGGACCGTCCTTTACGAGTCAGGCAGTGGCGATCTCTTTTATGCAGATTGCCGTCCCGGATTCCGTGCTCGTTACATTCAAACGATCGCACCGTGGGCGTTGACGGAATACGACGAAGAAGGCGAAGCGGTGATTCACGGTTATCGTGAAGGAACCGACTGCGAAGTGCTGTTCGAGTTACAGAATTTAACTGAGGTTGGCCCGACGGGATTTGGCGCGCAGGAGTTGCACATTGGTCTTTGTGGTCTCGCCTATCGCGCCCGGGTGCGTCGCGGCAAATGCAAAACGCGCTGGATGCCACTTGAGAAAACTGCGCCGGCCAGAGCCGCACATGAAAACGACTGGAGCTTGTCAGGTCGCATTATTGCCTTCAAGCCGTTGAAGAATCCACTTTCGGGCGGTGAGCTCTTCTGGATTCACCTCGATCTGGAAAGGATCAAACTGGAAGTGCTGGTCAATCGTCGCGCGTTGCGTGGCGGTTCTTTAGCAGTGGGCGCCACGCTGGACGCGGAAGTATGGCTTCAGGGACACGTGCTCGATGAGCACGCGCTTCGTTCGCGCTATGAAGGCATCGATTACGCCGTGTCGCGCGCGAGCTTTTGGTCCGGATTAAGACGAAGGAATTAAGCCACGGATTACACGGATGGCCAAATACTGTAACTGATGAAGCGTGTTCTTGCTGTTATTCTTTTAGTTCTCATCCTGCTTCTTGCTGCTTACACCTTCAATAGTTACTGGACTCACCGTTTCGACTCCCTCATCGCACGTCAGGCATCAATCTACCGCGTCGATCCCGATCTGGTTTGGAGCATCATCTACGAAGAGACCTACTTCAGCCCGTGGAAGATCGGGAAAGACGGTGAGATCGGTTTGATGCAGGTGACTCCGACTGTCGGTCGTGAGTGGGCCAACGAAACGGGAATGCGCGAACTTCAGAGCCAGATGTCGAGCGACCCGCAAAGCGTTCTCCGCGATCCGGAACGAAACATCCAGATTGGTTGCTGGTATCTCGAAAAGATCTACGAACAATTTCAGGACAAGCCTGAAGCTGAAACACGGATGGTCGCCGCTTACAACGCCGGGCCAAGTCGCGCGGTCGAGTGGAGCCGTCCCGATCAGGAAGGCAACACTCAGTCAGGAGCGGAATTCATCAACCGCATCGACATTCCCTCAACCCGCGCTTACGTGATTTCGATCATGCAACGTTACCGGCAGCTCAAGAGTGCAAAAAGCTCGAGCGCCGCGCTGCAGGAGCCTTCAACCGCAAAATGAGTACTATCTATTCGGCGCGTTGGGTCGTTCCCGGTTCGGCTGCCCCGATCGAGAATGGCGCTGTTGCTGTTGAAGGTGAACTGATTGCCGGCGTCGGCAGCCAAACTGAACTTGTCGAGAGGTTTCCTGGATTCAAGCTTGAGTCTCTTCGCGAAGCAATCATTTTTCCCGGTCTCATCAATACTCACACTCACCTGGAACTCACGGCGATGCGCGGCTACCTCGAAAACGAGGAGCGCGACTTCTTTGCATGGCTTAAGAAACTCACCGTAGCGCGACTCGAACTTCTGACGTCCGACGACCTTCGTGTTTCTGTGACCTGGGGTGCATGCGAAGCAGTGCGAGCCGGAATTACTTCTGTGGGAGATGCGAGTGACTCGGCGATGATGAGCATGCTTGCGCTGCACGAGGTTGGGTTGCGCGGTGTCGTCTACCAGGAATCGTTTGGACCTGACGCGCGATTAGCTACTGAGAACTTCGAGAGGCTCAAGCTTAAGCTGGAAGAATTGAAGACCATTCAGACTGCGCTTGTGCGCCCTGGTGTTTCGCCTCATGCTCCCTACACAGTCTGCGGGCCGCAACTGGAGTTGATTGCAGAGCTCGCTACCGCGGAGGACTTGCCAGTCATGATGCATGCGGCCGAGTCGGAGGCTGAAGCATTGTTTCTGCGTGAGGGTTGTGGCGTCTTCGCTGACGGTCTGGCGCGGCGATCGATTGAATGGAAGGCGCCCGGTGTTTCCACGATTCGGTATTTAAAGCAGGTCGGAATCCTGCAAACTCGTCCGCTCTTGGCGCACTGCATCCGAGTTGATGACGACGACATTGAGATGTTGAGGACGTCCGGTGCGAAGGTGGCGCACTGTCCGAAGTCAAACGCGAAGCTGGGCCACGGACGCGCACCGCTGGCGAAGTTTATTGCGGCCGGAGTTCCGGTTGGATTGGGGAGCGATTCGGTGGCCAGCAACAATACCTGCGACATTCTTGAAGAGGCGCGTTTCGCAACGTTGTTGTCACGAGCAGCGGGAGCACATATCGCGGCGGAAGAGGCTTTCAGAGCGGCGACATTGGGTGGGCAGTTAATCGAAGGAGCGCAGGCAGATCTTGTAGTGGTGTCGTTGACCGGCACTCATCAGCTGCCGAGCTACGATCCTGTTGCTACATTAATCTTTGCGTCATCGGGAAGGGATGTGATCTTGACGGTAGTCGCAGGTCGCGAGGTATATCGCAACGGGCGCGTAAGCAATGTCGATGAAGACCGCTTACGCGCCCGCATGTTGGAAATCAGCCACAGATTAGACGGATAAAATTGGATTTACACAGAAGCAGCTATCGCCTCGTCGAAGATCTCCAATGCAACGTCAACGTCCTCGTTCGTCAGTATCAATGGCGGTGACCAGCGGATCGCGTTCGCTCCGGCTCCGAGAATAATCAATCCGCGTTCAAAGCACGCCACTTCAATCCGATCGCGCAGTTCCGGATCAGCTTTCAACGTTGCTTTGTCAGTGACAAATTCCACACCGATCATCATTCCCATGCCGCGCACGTCGCCGATGCAATCGTACTTCGCTTGAAGTTTTTCCAGACCTGCTTTCAGGTATGCACCGACTTCTGCCGCATTCTGAACCAATCCACCTTCGAGCAATTCGATCGTCTTCAGCGCCGCCGCAATGCAAACCGGATTGCCGCCGAACGTTGAGGCATGTGCGCCCGGTTTCCAGTCCATCAGATCCGCACGCGCAACACAGGCGCCGATTGGCAAACCAGAGCCGATGCCTTTCGCGATGCAAACAATGTCAGGCTTAACATCGTAATGCTCGCAGGCGAACATCTTGCCGGTGCGACCCATTCCCGACTGCACCTCGTCAACGATCAAAAGAATGCCGTGTTCGTCACAAATGCGACGCAGCCCGTTTAGAAAACCCCTCGGTGAGGGCACGTATCCGCCTTCACCCTGCACTGCCTCAACCACGATCGCCGCAACTTCTTCGGGTGGTGTCGTGGTCTTGAACAAACGCTCCTCGATCCAGTTGAGTGCACCCTGGCCCGCGCCACCATCGCCACAGTCAGCCGCACTGAACGGATTACGAAACTCGTTCGGGTACGGCACGTGGACCACATCGAGCACCTGTCGCTTAAAGCCTTTTCGTTGTGCCGACTTCGACGAAGTCAAAGACAGTGAACCAAGTGTCCGTCCGTGGAAGCTGTTGAAGAAACCGATAAACTTTTCTCTACCAGTCGCGTGCATCGCCAGTTTCAACGCGGTCTCGACTGCTTCGGTGCCGCTGTTTGCAAAGTGAGTCCGCGTTGGCGATGGCACGGGCACAATCGCGTCGAGCTTTTCAGCGAGCTGCGGCATGTGGCGGTAATAGTAGTCAGTGCCGCACATGTGAATCAGTTGTTCTGCTTGTTCCTGAATCGCGCGCACTACTTCCGGATGACAATGTCCAGTCGAACAGACTGCGACGCCCGCATTGCAGTCCAAAAACACATTGCCGTCGACGTCTTCAACCCACACGCCGCTGGCACGCTCAGCAACGAGCTTGAACGACGGTCGCGGGTAGGACGGGTTAACAAACTTTGCATCCGCCTCAATGATTTTCTTGCCGTTAGGACCGGGCAGCGCCGTCTTAATCTGCGGGCGCCTGGATGGTGCAAGTACGCTGGTAGACATTTTTGACTCCCTTGTCAGAATGGCCAATAAAACGCCAAAAACCGTGAAGGTCAGGCCGAAAGAAGTGCTAATCAGACAAGAGGAAACTAGTCAGCGAAGAGGTCCGCGCGAGAATCAAGTGGGTTAGACATCGAAAGGATTGTACCAGCCACGGATTAACACGGACAAGGACCAGATCCGATCCAAAATCCGCGTAATCTGTGGCTAAATACTAGCTTGGACTTTAGCCCCATCTTTTATTAAGATTTCCCTCCAAATCCTGCCTGCGGAGACAAGAAAAAATGAATAAGAGCCGAAGCCTGTTTGCCTTTCTGTTTGTGGCTGCCGTCCTTTCGCTGGCCGCAATCGCGCCGTTCCTGACCGATTCGCACGCGCAAAGCGTTGCGCCGGGTGCGTCCACGGCGCCTGCCAGTCGCACGTCTTCCGATTCCAAGATCACTTATCCCGAAAGTAAGAAGGTCGAGCAGGTCGACGATTTCTTCGGCACCAAAGTGGCCGATCCATATCGCTGGCTTGAAGATGAGACTTCCGTGGAGACAAAAGCCTGGGTCGATGCCCAAAACAGAGTGACCTTTGGTTATCTCGATTCGATCCCGTATCGCGAAAAACTCAAAGCGCGCCTGACGCAACTCTATAACTATCCGCGTATCTCAGCGCCCTTCCGACGCGGCGATACTTACTTTTTTACCAAGAACGACGGGCTGCAGAACCAGAGCGTTTACTACATCCAGAAAGGCGTTAATGGAAAGCCGGAAGAGTTTCTCGATCCAAATAAATTCTCCGCAGACGGCACCTCGACTCTGAGCGCCTTCTCACTTTCCAAAGACGGCAAATATCTTGCTTACGGAATCTCGCAGGGCGGTTCTGATTGGGTAACGCTGAGTGTAATGGAAGTGGCCTCGCGCCAGAAGCTCAGCGACGAAATTAAGTGGATGAAAGCTTCCGGCGTTTCGTGGCAGGAAGGCGGCTTCTACTACAGCCGATATCCGGAACCAGCAAAGGGTAAAGAGCTCAGCAGCAAAAATGAATTTCAAGCTGTTTACTTTCATAAGGTCGGCACGCCGCAGTCAGCAGACGTGCTGGTCTATGACGACAAAGAACATCCGCAACGTTTTCAGAATGTAGGCACCACTGAAGATGAGCGTTTCGCGATTCTCAGCGTCTCTGAACGAGGCAAGGGGAAGAAGGGAAACGCGGTCTTTTACAAAGATCTTTCAAAAGGCGAGGACAAGTTTTCTCCGATTGTGAGCGAGATCACCGACGACAGCTTTAATGTTATTGATAACGTCGGCGATAAGTTCCTAGTTCGCACGGACCACAACGCTCCAAACGGTCGCGTCGTTCTCGTCGATCCGAAGAACCCTGACGAAAAGAACTGGCAGGATGTTTTGCCGGAGCGAAGCGAACCGCTTCAGGGTTCCGGTACAGCCGGTGGCAAACTCTTCGCATCGTGGCGCAAAGACGTGGCCACGAAAGCGTATGTTTTTAGTCTCGATGGCAAACTCGAAAACGAGATCGTGTTGCCCGGTCTGGGAACCGCAGGTGGGTTTGGTGGTCTAAATGACGACAAGTACGTGTTCTACAGTTTCACCTCGTTCAATTTCCCGCCGACGATTTACAAGTACGATATTGCCACCAAAAAATCGACAGTCTTTCGCACCGTCGACATTCCGGGTTTTAAACCTGAGAACTATGAGACGAAGCAGGTTTTTTACAACAGCAAAGACGGAACGCGCGTGCCGATGTTTTTGGTCTACAAGAAAGGTCTGAAGCTCGACGGCACCAATCCGACACTGCTTTACGGCTACGGTGGTTTCAATGTCGTCACTGCCCCGTCGTTCAGTTCGCTGCGTATGGCACTGCTTGAACAGGGCGTGGTCTATGCGTCGGCAAACATGCGTGGCGGCGGCGAGTATGGCGAGAAGTGGCACGAGGCCGGCACTAAGCTGAAGAAGCAAAACGTTTTCGACGATTTCATTGCCGCAGCCGAGTGGCTGATCGCAAACAAATACACGTCGTCGAATAAGCTTGCTATTCAGGGTGGTTCAAACGGTGGCCTGCTGGTCGGCGCCGTGTCGAATCAACGGCCGGAACTCTTCCGAGCTGTAGTCGAACAGGCAGGCGTGATGGATATGTTGCGCTTCCAGAAGTTCACGATTGGTTGGAACTGGATCGCAGACTACGGTTCGAGTGAAGCGAATGAAGCCGAGTTCAAGGCGCTCTATGCTTACTCGCCGATTCACAACGTGAAACCCGGCGCGAAGTATCCGTCCGTATTGATCACGACTGCGGACCACGACGACCGCGTTGTGCCCGCGCATAACTACAAATACGCGGCGGCGTTGCAGGCAGCGCAGGGTGGTCCAAACCCGATTCTCATTCGCATCGATACGAACTCGGCACACGGCGCCAGCAACACCACGAAGTCGATCGAGCAGACGCGGGATATCTATGCGTTCCTGTTTGAGAACCTGGGCGTTGAGTACAAGTAGAAAGACAATCCACAGATTACACAGATTAATTAAATCTTTTGATCGGGTGAGCTTCGGTGTTGAAGATCACCCGATCGAAGTCGAGTGTGCTCGGTGGTGAGAAGAGCAGATAGAAGTATTTGAAAGTCTCTGCGAAGAGAAAACTCTGCATCGAGTCGGTCTTTTCTTTGGTCACCACGCTCTTGAGCGCCGCATAAGCCTCATCTGTACGGCAGTGTTTTACGAAATCCCGCCAGAGTTTTTCGCCCATCAACAGATACTTCTGTTCTTTCGTGTAGCGATAAAGATAGTAAGTTGACTCGACAATTTCCGGACGCAACGGATATCCCGGCGACGTGATGTTGCGTGCCTTGTAATCAAACTCTTCGGGCTCGATGCCGGCATGATTCCACATTCTGAACGATGAATCCTGCAAACTCCTCGCGCGCTTGAGATCTCCTGATAGCGCCAGTACGGCCGGGAAGAACGCATCGAGCGCGCCGTAGGTGGTTGCGCGCCGTGCGCCCGTATTCATGTCAGCGTGCCCGTACCAGAGCTCAGTGCCCAAATCGTTTCGTTGTTCGTCGGCGAGGTATTTGTTAATTGCCGCGATGCTGTCAGTCCACATGCGCTTGCAGTCCTGATCGCCAAACAGCAACGAGCATTTCAAGAGATATTCGTAATAACTATCGATAGCGCCACTGATATGACTGTCGGTGTTGGTCCATTCGCCGGTCTCGACGTTGATCCATTCGCCAACCAGCCCGATCTTGGAACGTCGATTGTAGGTCTCTACCAGGGCTCGCTTGGCTTTCTCGTAGAAGATCGGTTTGCCGGTGAGCTTACTCAGCGTGCCAAACTCGATGATGAGAGTGCCGGTTTCCGCAGGGTTGCTGATCGGCTTGCTCACTTTCCCGGTCTTCAGATTGACGTAGCGATACGGCATGCCGGTTGGTGAATTGAAGACTGGCAAGAGCCGGTTGCCGAGATCTTCACCGAGATTCAAAAAGTGTTTGTCGCCGGTTAACTGGTAATTCGTGAGTAGTCCACCCAGAAGTCTGATCGTGATCTCGAAGTTCTGGACTTCGAGGTCTTTATCGAAAGAGAGATTGTCGAGAATGTACTGCTTTGTGGTTGCAGCCTCGTCGTCCATATCCATCAGGATCATAGTGTCGAGCGCATCCACGGCAGTCATTAACAGCGGTTGTGGATACCAGTCGTGATGGGTCTTTGACAACGGTTTCAGATCGTCGTGACCCCAGGCATATTTCTTATACCCGTTCCAGGCGTGCAGAAACTCGGCCTTTACTTCCGCAGCGAGTTTTTTGTTGGGAGTCTGCGCTGAAAGCGACAGTGACGGGAGCAGCAGCAGGAGCACGGATATGAGTTTCTTCATAGTCTAGACAAGTTTTCTCACGCAACGACGCAACGGCGCAACGAAATTAATCTGCTTCCGTGGCGCCGTCGCGTCGTTGCGTGAGAAAACCATTTCGGATCGTCTCTTTCGGTGGCGGTTCGGGCCAGATCGAAACTCGTTTGGCCCAACGATGTCGCAGCACACACGCGCGGAAATAGTGCTCGTGTTCCCACTCGACTTCCGCCATCGTTAACAGACAGTCGATCAGATCCTCTCTCCTGCACGCAAGCGCATGGCGCGCGGCTGTTTCATACTCAACAATGTTTCGGCTTTCCAACTTGCCGGCGCCGTACATAGGCGCAAACCATCCGCTGATGTGACACATCAGTCCGAGCACTCGGCCAACGACAGTCGCGCGTATCTCTCGCACCTTGTTCGGACCAGCGCCGAGGCTCTGCAGCATCTCACCGACCAGCTTCCGGTGGTGCCACTCCTCATCCTCAATCTGCTTGATACGGTTTCGTTCTTCGGAATCGCGGACCGATTGCCAGTGGCCGCGGTAAGCGTAACCAGCCGCAAGTTCGCCCGAATAGGCCATTTGCAACGTCGTTATTAACTGCGTTCGCGGAGTCGGCAGGTTCGTAGATTCCATTTGGTTTGGAAAGTGGGATTATAGCCGTATTGAGCTTTTTAACTCATTCGATAAACGAAATTTGCAGGATTGCCGGGACAGGCCCAGAGTTCGTCTCGCCGGACTCTGTTTTTTCAGCTTCTTTCATGTACAAATTTATCGTTTCGTGCTACTACTGGCCAGCGGGAGAGCGTCCGCTTCGGCTCAGAGCCTCAATAATAAAGAAAGAGTTTACGGATACAGGCTACGGTCTCGATTTCGCCCGATTAGGAAGACTGACCAGCTTGGATAAGCTTGCCTCGTCAATTGAACGCCGCAGAGTGCGCAGGCTCAAAGCGCGTTGTGAAATAGAGCTGATGGCAAGTCTGGCTCTGTTGGATAACGACGTTCAGAGCTGCGATTCGCCTCTCATTTTCCTTGGCCGAACTCACGATCTAAGCGCCGCAGGCATGTGCATGGTGCTTCCTTCGACAATCATTGACGAGCGCTTTTGCACCGGAGCCAACCGGTTGAATTTGTCGCTGCATGTGCCGGGTGGCGAGGTGATTGGACTCGAAGTCAGTCCGGTCAGGTGTGAGAGACTGAGTGGGCCATACGCCGGCCAGGGTTATTTATTGGGCACAAAGATCACGAATGTCGACGATCCTGCGAAGTTTGAGAGTTATCTGGAGACTCTCTCCGGTACGAACCACAGATTACACAGTTGACACAGAGCTAATCTGTGGAATCTGCGGATAACAAAAAATCTTTGGTGCGGGCGTCCTGAGGCGAGTTCATAACCTTATCTGTTGCCCCATATTCAACCGCAATCCCACCTTCCAGAAACAAAATATTGTCCGAAACGCCGGCGAGAAATCCCATCGAGTGGGAAATTATGATCATCGTGTGACCGCGATCCACAAAGGTTCGCAGCAACGCACGCAGGCTGTTTATGCGACGCGGATCGAGCGCGCTCGTCGGCTCGTCGAGCAGTAATAATGCCGGATGCATCGCCAGCGCGCGCGCAATTGCAACGCGCTGCTGTTCCCCACCTGATAAAGACCCTGGATACCGCCGCGCCGCGTGACTCATTCCAACTGACTCCAGCAGTTCCTTAGCTTCGCTTTCCGCATTTTTCTTCGGTGTGTGCAACACATGTACTGGAGCTTCAATAATATTTCCGACCACAGACAGGTGAGGGAAGAGATAAAAATGCTGAAACACTGTGCCGACCTTCAGTCGCAGATCTTTCACTCGCTTGCGATATTCCGAATGCGACAAACTTGCTTCAAGCCGCACATTGTCGCACTCGATCGTGCCGTCACTGATCGTTTCCAGACCATTCAAACATCGCAATAGCGTCGACTTTCCGCTGCCCGACGCCCCGATAACACCGAGCACAGTTTGCGGAGGCACTTCGAAGCTGATGCCTTTCAGGATCTCGCTATTGCCGAAACGCTTGCGCAGATCCGTGACGCGAATCATGCCGGCGCCCCCTCCTCCTCCTCGACGCGCGCAGTTGCGCGCTCGCTCAGGCGTCTCTCAAGCAGACGCGCAAGATGGGCCATCGGCAAGCTCATCGCGAGGTAAAACCCCGACACGGCGACGCCCAGCACTAGAAACTGTCCCGACGCATTCGCGAGTTCGCGATAAGCGGTGGCCAGCTCCCAGACGGAAATCGCAAAAGCCACGGAAGTATCTTTGAAGAGCGATACGAAATCGTTCGTCATCGGCGGCAAGGCGATGCGAAACGCCTGCGGCAGAATGATGCGACGAAACGCCAGCGTTGGTCCCATGCCGAGCGAGTAAGCGGCCTCCCATTGTCCATTAGGAATGGCTTCGAGCGAAGCGCGATAAACTTGCGATTCGTATGCGGCATAATTCAATCCGAGCCCGACAAGCGCAGTCAACCAACCAGGCATAGCGATACCGATTACCGGTAAGCCGAAATACAGAAACAACAGTTGGACCAGCACCGGCGTGCCGCGAAAGAATTCGACGTAGACGGTGCAGAACGCACGCAACCACGCTGGACCTTTCCATTGTCCGACTGCTAAAGGCAAACCCAGAACAACCGCGATAACCATCGAACCAAGTGCGATAAGAACAGTTACGGCCGCGGCTCGCGTCAAACGCCACAGTGCTTCTGTCCAGTTAAACGTGGCGTTGGTCGTCGTGTATTCCTCAACTTTTCCTGATTGAGTTCCAGCGCGAATCGGCGCCTGAAACTGCACTTGCGCGTCGTTCCAGAGACCCCACTTCTTCAGGATCGTCTCGAGCGTTCCATCGAAGATGATTTTGTCGATGGCGGCATCGACCTCTGCTTTCAGCGCTTCGTCGCCTTTTCGCAGACCAATAACGTAAAGACCACGAGTAAATGGTGGCCCAGCAGGTTTCAATCTGGGATTATTGCGCGCGTAGAAAGCTTCAGCCGGAACATCCATCACGACCGCATCGATCCTTTTTAGTTCGAGATCGCGATAAGCGCCCACCGGATCGGCGTAGCTGCGCATCGGAATGCCCTGTTGTTGCAGCAGTCGGGAGGCGGCGGTGTTGGCGAGTGTTCCGACCGTGCGGTTTTTGCAATCGTCGATCGAGTTGATGCGGTTGTCGTCGTGACGGACAGTGAGTTGTAGTTGAAAAATGTAATAAGGCTTGCTGAAAAGGATCTGCTGCGCGCGATCGCCGGTTGGTTCGAGCCCGTTGACGATCACGTCAAACGACTTTCGCTGCAGCGCGGAGACGAGCGTTTCCCAGTCGCTCGGCACAAATTCCGCTTGCCGGCCCATCGCATGGGCCAACGCATCGACCATCTCTTTTTCGTAGCCGATGTAACGATCGGGATTGGCGGGATCGGTGAAGACGTATGGGGCGCCACCACTCGGATCGGCGCCCCATCGCAAAACTCTCTGCCCCGCGACCGAGCCGAAACAGAAGAACACCAACAAAAAGGCCGTTAGCCGCTGAGCCATTAAGATGATTGGATACTCACACTTGTCGTTGTAAACCCGCGTCGAGTACATTCTGCGGTTGGATCTTGGCCACAGATTAACACGGAAAAGACGGATACAGACCACTCCAAAATAGGGGCCTCTATAAATGTGTACTGATCGCAGAGACTTTCTACGTTTGTCCGCAGGTATTGCAGGTACAGCATTAGTCGGCGGATCGTTAGCTCATGCTCAACAGGGAACGCAGCCCGAGCCGATTCGCCGTTTGCGTCGCATGACTGACAACGTCGTTCCCATCACATTGGAGGAACGCAAGGGACGGATCGAGAAAGCGCAGAAGTTGATGCGCGATCAGCGCGTCGATGCGATCTATATCGAACCTGGCAGCAGCATGTTTTATTACACCGGCATGCGTTGGGGCACGAGCGAGCGAATGTTCGCTATGGTGATTCCCGCTCGTGGTGAGATCGCGTGGGTGTGCCCGAAGTTTGAAGAAGAACGCGCACGCGAACTGATACGGATGGGGACTGACATTCGCACGTGGGAAGAAGACGAGAGTCCGTATCGACGCGTGGCAGAGATACTCAAAGATCGCGGTGTGCGCACCGGAACCGTCGGTATTGAAGAACGTGTTCGTTTCTTTCTATACGACGGCATTCGTCTGGCCGCGCCGGCGGTGAAGTTTGTTAGTGCGACACCAATCACTGCCGGTTGCCGTATGTTCAAATCACCGTCTGAACTCGCATTGATGCAGATCGCCAACGACATCACGATTGCTGCTTACAAAGCAACGCGCGAAAGCATGACTGAAGGTATGACGCAGGGTGACTTTGCGGGCAACTGCGCTGCTGCATTTCGTGCACTCGGATCAGCGGGAGGAATCTTCGTTAGCTTTGGAAAATATACTGCGTTTCCGCACGGCAGCAGCACGCCACAGCGTCTGAAAGAAGGCGATGTGGTGCTGATGGATGGTGGTTGCAGTGTCGACGGTTATCAATCAGACATTACGCGTACCTTTGTATTCGGCAAAGCAACAGATCGACAGCGACAGATCTGGGATCTTGAACGCAAGGCGCAGGATGCCGGGTTTGCGGCGGCGAAAGTCGGCGCTCCGTGTGAAGCGGTTGACGCTGCGGCACGTAAAGTGATTACTGATGCAGGCTTTGGGCCGGACTACAAAGTCCCGGGACTACCGCACCGCACCGGTCACGGCATCGGTCTCGATGGTCATGAATGGACCAACTTTGTCCGTGGCAACAAGACGCCAATCCAGCCGGGTATGTGTTTTAGTGATGAACCGACGGTGGTGATCTACGGTGAGTTTGGAATTCGCCTCGAAGACTGTTTGTACATCACGCCGGATGGGCCAAAGTTTTTCACAAAGCAAAGCGCGTCAATTGACGAGCCGTTTTAGGCCACAGAAGTCACATAACTCACAAAAGGCACAAAATCGTTATAGTGTTACGCTACCCTTTTGTGCATTTTGTGCTTCTTTGTGGCTTAAATGGGACGATGGGTTTTAGCGGCGACGATTCTTGCGTCGAGTATGGCGTTTATCGACGGCACGGTCGTCAATGTGGCGCTTCCTTTTCTGCAGACCAACCTCAACGCGACGGCGATCGGAATTCAATGGGTCGTTGAAGCCTACTCACTATTTCTCTCGGCGCTCTTGCTTGTCGGCGGATCGCTCGGCGATTTATATGGACGCCGGCGTATCTTCAACATCGGTGTTGTTATATTCGCCATTTCATCTGGTCTTTGCGGCATGGCCGCCAACATCGAACAACTGATTATCGCTCGGTCGGTGCAGGGGATTGGCGGTGCGTTGCTGGTGCCGGGCAGTCTTGCCCTCATCAGTTCCTCGTTTGATGAAAAAGAGCGCGGCAAGGCGATCGGAACGTGGTCGGGTTTTTCAGCAATAACTACCGCGATAGGACCAGTGCTTGGTGGCTGGCTTGTCGAACACTGGTCCTGGCGCGCAGCCTTTTTTCTGAATCTTCCACTTGCGATTGCGGTGCTTGTTATTTCCGTTTGGAAAGTGCCAGAGACTCGCGAAAAAGATCATCCTGGCCGTTTGGATTGGCTGGGCGCAGCGCTCGCAACGATTGGTCTTGGCGGAGTGGTTTACGGGTTGATCGAATCACCACGCCTTGGATTCTCAAATCCGATCGTCTTGTTGACGCTGATTGGTGGCATGGTGGCGTTGGCCGTTTTCGTTTTTAACGAGGCTCGCACAAAGAATCCGATGGTGCCATTGGGTCTTTTCCGCAGTCGAGATTTTTCCGGCGCGAATATGCTGACCTTGTTTCTGTACGCCGCCTTGAGCGGAATGTTTTTCTTCTTCACTCTCAACTTGATTCAGATTCAAGGTTACTCGGCGACTGCCGCCGGCGCAGCCTTGCTGCCATTCGTTGCCTTGATGTTCTCGCTGTCTCGGTGGTCCGGAGGGTTGATCGATCGTTTTGGCGCACGCTTACCACTAACAATCGGTCCGACGATAGCGGCCGCCGGATTTGCGATCTTTGCGGTTCCATCGATGAGTGGAAACTACTGGACGAGTTTTTTCCCCGCCGTCGTGGTGCTTGGGCTGGGCATGGCGATCAGCGTGGCGCCTCTAACGACGACGGTGATGACCGCTGTTGGTGAGGAACAGGCTGGGGTGGCGTCAGGAATTAACAACGCCGTGTCGCGCACAGCGGGACTGCTGGCGATCGCTGTGTTTGGGGTGGTCATGTTGCATGCATTCAGTCAACGGCTGGTGAGCCGTATGAATGAGGTTCAGGTGGACGAGCAACTGAAGCATACGATTTACGAACAGCGCGTGAAACTCGCGGCGCTTGAAGTGCCGTCGAACGCCGACGCCGCAACGCGGGAGCAGATAAAGGGCGTCGTAGCCGATTCGTTTGTGTTCGGTTTCCGAGTGATCATGTTTACGGCAGCAGGGCTGGCCCTGGCGAGCGGCGCGAGTTCGTGGATCTTTATTAGAAAATCAGGACTGGCCAAGCCCAAGAAAAAGTGAGATTAGCCAGACCAGCACGAATGCCCCGACGGCAACTGCCGCACTCAAGAGGTAAATGAAGGAGGTTTCGATTAGTTCGGAAGTCTTTTTCTCGTTGATCATGGGGAGATTCCTTATTTGTCTGGAGTGCGACAGCCCGGAAGGTTTGTAATCGACAGCGCCGATCGACGACAAAGGCACATCGGGCCAACGCACTCCAAGTTGAGTACTTCGTTGCTAGCGGTCAGTGGTTGCATTACAATCACTCCGCTTCAAAGAACTTGTTTTAGAGCTTTTCGAGCGCGTGAATCTTAGTCTGGGACGTCCGACAAGTCCTCAGGCGGCACTCAAGAATTCCTCAAAGATATTTCTCAAGGCCGGTTTAATGGCTCAGCAGGACAATCACAGTTACGATTTCGGCCGTTTCCGCCTAAAACCAGCGGAACGCGTCCTGTTGCGCGAAGGTGAACTTGTTCCGCTCACTCCGAAGGTATTCGACATTCTGGTGACGCTGGTTGAGCACGGCGGACAGGTCGTGGCCAAAGACGATCTGATGAAACGCGTCTGGCCCAACACCTTTGTCGAGGAAGGGAACCTGACTCAGAACATTTCGCTGCTGCGGAAAGCGCTTGGCGAGAGTCCTGGTGGAGTTCAGTTTATCGAGACTGTGCCGCGGCGGGGGTATCGCTTTGTCGCAGACACCAATCAGTCGTGGGGCGAGCCACTCGAACCGACAATTTCCGAGACTCAGGTTGAATCGTCTCGAGTTGTTTCAATTCCAAACACAACCAGTCAATCTGCTGGAGTCAAACGAACGCCGCTCTACGCAATGGCTGCGGGTTTTGTTGTCATCGGCATTATCGGCCTGGTCTATTTCACGGGTTGGGGCAAGGCGGGAAATGCGAGTGCCATTCAGTCGATCGCGGTCCTTCCTTTTGTTGATGAGTCGTCTGATCCCGACGCCGAATATATCAACGACAAGATTGCAGAGAGCTTGATCAATAGTCTTTCGAAGTTGCCGCAGTTGCGTGTTGTGCCGCGCAGTGTGGTTGCGGGTTACAAAGGCAGGGAGATCGATCCGCGAAAAGTTGGTCAGGAGTTGAACGTTCGCGCGGTTGTCACAGGTCGCATGCGTCGTCACGGCGACATCATCAGTATTCAAGCCGACCTGATCGACCTCGAGAATGTCGCGCAGCTCTGGGGCCAACACTACGATCACAAAGTTTCTGACGTGATTCTTGTGCAGGATGATATCTCCCGAGATATCTTCGAGAACCTGCGTCTCAAGTTGAATGTCGAAGAGAAGAAGCAACTCGAGGCCTATCGTCTTTATATGAAAGGCCGCAACGCGTGGAACAAGCGCACCGGCGACGCCTTGCAGCAGGCCATCGAATTCTTCAACCAGGCAATTGCGATCGATCCAAACAACTCCGCCGCGTATGCCGGTCTGGCTGACTGTTACAACATGCTGGTTGTTTACGGTCGATTGGAACCCAGGGATGGTTTTCCAAAAGCGAAAGAGGCGGCTACGAAGGCGCTCGAAATTGATGAGAGTTCAGCGGAAGCGCACAGTTCAATGGCTTTCATCAAGTTTCGTTGGGATTGGGATCGTACGGCGACCGAGCGTGAATTTCAGGAAGCGATCAAACTGAAGCCGGCTTACGCGCCGGCCCATCAGTGGTACAGCTCGTATCTGGTTGCTGTGGAACGTTTTGACGAAGCGATCGCGGAAGCAAAACGAACCGAAGAGCTGGAGCCACTCTCATTCGTGGCGAGTTCGCACCTCGGTTGGATCTACTACCTTTCGGGTCATAACGATCAGGCGATCGAACAGTGCCGCAAGATTCTCGAACTCGATCCCAGTTCTTTCCCCGCACGTCGTTATCTCGGACTTGCTTACGAAGCAAAGGGTATGTATCCGGAAGCTATCGCTGAGTTTCAAACTGGCGTGAAGCTTTCAGGAAGTCCTTTAATGCTTGCATTGCTCGGACATGCTTACGCTGCCTCAGGTAAGACTGCTGAGGCTAAGCAAGTGTTGACTGATTTGCAGCAGTTGCAGGGTCAGCGATACGTCTCACCGTACACGGTTGCAGCGATTCATGCTGGGCTTGGCGATCAAGAGCAGGCATTCAAATGGTTAGAGACTGCAGTCGCAGAGCGTGACATCTGGTTGATGAATCTCAAAGTCGATCCAGTTTTTGCGAAACTCCGTTCACAGCGTCAATTCACAGACATCCTCGCCCGCATCCGTCTAAGACCTTAGCATCTGAAAAGCGGGTACTGATGCAGTTTCATTTGGGCGCCCAATCCAAGCTGCATCACTACCTGAACAGCGTTAGCTATTGATTTTCGGCGCACACATGCTGTAAAACTATGCGCCTCCCAATCCGACGACGTAAGGCCGCAACATACATTCAACACTGCCCAGTTATTCTCACAGGACGAAACTGTCTTTAAAGCGGAGGGCAGCATGGCGGAAAGAGTTAAGCGTGTAATCGAATTAATGCAGGGAGATCCAAGCCGGACTTTTACACTCGGAAAGATGGCGCAGTCAGTGAATCTCTCGGCTCCTTATTTCTGTTATCTCTTCAAATCAATCACTGGAGTTCCACCAGCGAAATACCTGAAGTCACTGAGGATGCAGCAGTCTGCGATGCTCCTTACTACCACGTTTTTAAGTATTAAGGAGATCGTAAGACACGTTGGATTAGCCGATGACAGTCACTTCGTCAGAGACTTCAAACGCATGTATGGCATCACGCCAAGCGAGTATCGAAGCCGCGCTCTACTCTCAGATCCATCCGCAGTTGAGCACCAAAACCGGCCAACGAATAGTAAAATCGGCCAATGAATATTTCTTGCTTCTCAATTCCGAGTCGTCTAGTGTGTCGCGCGTACCAGTGCAATTGTGGGTCGCCTCGATTTTTGATCCAAGCCTTTAGCGGAGTCTCTTTCACGCAAGTAAAAAACTAAGGTCCTCGATTAACAGGTAACAGTCTACTTACATCCACAACTACTACGCCCGACAGTAGTAGCTAATTCTTTACTCTTCAGGGAGAGCTTTGATGAGAATCTTAGCTGCTGAGGCCCGGTCCAGATCTGTCTGGAGTGTTTCTCGCTACAGTCGCACATTTGTTTTTGTGCTCGCAGTGTTGGTCTTCACATTCGTTACTCGCACTGCCGCACATGCAAGTTCATCTCTTTCCGGACAGGTCTCGGGAACAGTTGTCGATCAAACCGGCGCCACTGTTGGCGGTGCATCGATTGTTCTTTTCGGCATTGCCGGGCTCGAAGCACAACGCGCCACTACAGACGGGCGTGGTCGCTTCACCCTCGAGAAAGTACTGGCGGCTGACTACGTTGTTTCTGTCCACAAGAACGGTTTTCGTGAAGTTCGCCGTGTGCTTCATGTCGTTGGCGGTGAAAGCCTGGAGTTAGAGTTTCAACTGAACGTGGGCTCGATTTTTGAAACCGTCACCGTCACGCCGGGTCGTGGTCTACCGCAAGAAGTCTTTCAGGTGCCGCAGTCACCCGTCGTTGTTACGGAAGATGAGATTGCACGACGTTACGCCAACATTCTTCCGCAAGCATTGCGCGATGTGCCGGGTGTGCACATTCAACAAACGACAGCAGGTCAGGGTTCGCCATTTGTGCGCGGGCTGACGGGCCAACAGGTTCTCCATTTGATCAATGGTGTTCGCTTCAACAACGCGACCTTCCGGCCCGGCGCCAATCAATACACGGCGTTGATAGATCACGATTTCGCGGATCGCATTGAAGTTGTTCGTGGACCCGGCTCGACGCAATACGGCTCTGACTCGCTGGGCGGAACCATCAATGTTCTGACCCGCGCGCCCAAAGGCTCTGATAGTTTTGGATTCCAGGGTAACGTCAACACCTACTTCGCCAGTGCAGATCTATCGGCCGGTTTGTCGACGACGATCAGTGGCGGCTCGAATAAGTGGGGTTTCGTCGCTGCTGCTTCAGGACGTCGGACACAGGATCTTCGCACCGGTGGTAGCCTCGATTCGCATTCCGTCGTCACGCGTCTGCTCGGTATTTCGTCGAGGTTTCTTGGTAACAGATTGCAGGACACGGCGTACGGTCAATACAACGCGAACGCGAAGTTTCAGTACAAGGTTTCGGATGCTGACATCTTATCCATTGAGTACCTGCGCGGAACGCAACTCGGTCTGCGCCGTTACGATCAGCTCGACGGCGGCATCGGCAATCTTCTTAACAGCTTCGATCCGCAGGTGCTTGATTTCTTCACGGCTCGGTACGATCGCCTCGGCGCCGGTCCATTCGACTCGATCTCGACGATCTTCTCTTATAACGGACAGCGTGATGATCGTCGTTCACAGAGCATCAACAACGCACAGGGGCTTCGTTCGCGAATCAGCGATGAGTTTAATCTGACACGAGCATACGGCTACCAGGCGCAGGCGAGCACGCGTGTAAAGCGCAGTCACTCGCTGACTTTTGGTGCGGAGTTCTACAACGAACGGATCACATCGCGTAAACAGGACTTCAGTTTCAGTAATACGACCCTCGCATTTACGAATGTCGCCAACGTTCGGGCGCGTTTTCCAAACGGATCGAACTATCGAACGCTCGGCATTTTCGCGCAGGACGTTGCGTCACTGATACCGCGACGCCTGACCGCGCACCTTGGCATCCGTTACAGCCTTTTCGACTATAACCAGTCGTCAATCGACAATCCGCTTGATGCTGCCGGCAAACCGACAGTGCCGAACGTTAAAGAGACGTTTGACGATGTCACCTTCAATACCGGACTTACATTCACTGTTAACTCTCACATCAATATTGCCGGCAACGTCAGTCGCGGTTTTCGCGCGCCTAACGTCAGCGATTTTGCCGCCACTGGTCTCTCGGGGCTTGGTTTTGAGATTTCGCCAGACGAAGGTGTGCGTCTCGGCGGTTCAACTGGAGCACTCGACAGTCTAAGGCGGTTGACTGACGTGCGGCTGCTCGAACCGATCAAGGCGGAGCAGCTCTACAGCTACGAGCTTGCGGTGCGTTTCCTCGGCAGAAATTTTAGTGGCGCAGTCTCTGCGTTTGACTCCGAGATTTCAAACCTGATCGAGCGTCGCACGCTGTTATTACCTCAGGGACAAGTGGGCCAGCTCGTCGGCGGTCAACCGATCATCCGCCAGGACGCTACCGGCGCTGTCTTCACCTCGCTATCCAGCTCAGCAGTTTTTGTTCGCACCAATGCTTTGAAAGTTCGCCTGCGGGGTGTTGAGGGAAGCGTTGCGATGAAGCTGCGCAGCGATCTCACGGTCAACGCCAATTTGTTCTACGTCCATGGCAAGGATCTGAGAACCGGGCTGCCGCCAAATCTGGAAAATGGTATTCCACCGGCAACGGGATTTGCCGCCATCAAGTGGGAACGTGCCGGTTCACCAGCATGGATCGAACTCTACTCAAACTTTGCGGCGCCGCAGCGTCGCTTCTCCGATAACGATATTTCACAGGCACGCATTGGCGGAATACGAACGCGCGAGGAGATTGCCGGATTCTTTAATGGAGGCGCGATAGCGCGCGGTCTCGTGCGCAACGGCATTCTCCTCGCGACGGGCGAAACGCTGGCGCAGGTACAACTGCGAGTGCTTGGACCAGGCCTTCAGCCCAATCAGTTGTTCACGAAGAATCCTGGGTTTGCATTGCTGAATCTGCGCGGTGGCTTCCGCATCAGCGAGCATTCGTCGGTCACAGTCATTCTCGAAAACATTCTCGACAAGAACTACCGCACGATGGGTTCCGGTATCGATGGTCCAGGTACGAATGCGGCGGTCCGTTATTCATTCAGTTTCTGACCCCATGGAACTTTGGCGCCTCTTTGGAGTGCGGCGACCTGGCGCCGCTTTGTTATCGACAAAGCGTGATCGAGGCCAAAGCGGCGCCAGGTCGCCGCACTCCAAAGAGGTCCGCAAATAGGCCGAAGGAGCAACGATGAAACAATTACTTCTAATGTTGGCACTGTTAATGTTGACTGCAATCGCCTCAATCGCGACTTACAACAATTCGGTCGAAGGATCGCAGACCGCAACGCCTGAAGCGGAAGGCATCGCACTGAATCTCACCGCGAGCGGCGACCTGCCCGGTATGAGCAAAGTAAAGCTGGAGCGAAACGGGCAGAGCGTCACCGGCGGAACTTTCCGCTTGACGGTATTGCCGCAGAATGCCAATGCATCGTCGAGCGAACGCGGAGAACTCGTCGGCGCAATCAGCGGCGGCACGTTGACGCTGACTCCTGAAGGCACGTTGTCGTCAGCCGCCGGAGTGCAAGTCACAATTCAAAGCGGTACCGGCGAGTTTGCTTCCGTAACTTCCGGTAGCGGCACGATCAGCATAACAGCCGGCAGTGAGAACCCCTCGCAGTTGACTGGTACCCTCGTACTCAATTTCTAACTCGATCCCCGAAAGGAAAACGCTATGTTCCGCGGCACGAACCCCAATAGTAAAAGACTAGTTGTCGTTCTACTTCTCAGTCTGTGGCTACAGGTGATCACGCCGCCTGTGATGGCGACGCCGCGAGGACCATCGTCGATTGGAGCGATGTTTAGCAGCACGTTGGGGCGAGCGCGAGATTTGACTGCGCGGCTGGCACTCGTCGAGCAAAGCCTCATCGCATTGCTGCGAGCCAGTCTTACACCACAGGAAAACTGGAACGTTGTTCTGACGCCAGTGACGACGGAGTTCAAAGACTACACCGGTCTCGACTATCACGCATCGAGTCGCAAGCTGCTGTTGTCGGCGAACACTCCGGGCGGGATGCCAAACAATTTCGAGGCTATCGCTGCCGACGGAACCAGAACCGCGTTTTCGAATGTCGCGGGATTGAATGGCGAATTGCTGATCGCGACGAGTCGCGACGAAGGACAGGGAATGAGTCGCGGCGGTTTTCCCGCCGGTGAGTTGCTTACTAGCACCGGTGTGCCCGGAGTCGTCGCTCGTTTGAGTGCATCCGGCGCGGCGGTGCAGAACCCTTGGGTGACGTTGCCGGGTGAGACCGGCGGTATTGGCGGTTTGTACCTTGATCGGACAGGAGTCTATGGCGGTGATCTGCTGGTCGTAACGACGACTGGTGGCGTGTGGCGTGTGAACGCGGCGGCAGAAGCAACGAAGATTGCGGGTCTTGATACGCGTCTGGCCGGCGTTACGTCAGTGCCCGACGATCCCGATCGTTATGGACCATGGTCGGGAAAAATCCTTGCCGGCGCCAAAGATCAATCGCTGCTTTATGCGATCGATCCACAGGGTCAAACGAGCAGTCAGCAACTGGATGTGCAGCCACAGGACGTCGATCTGATTCCAGCGCAGGAAAATTTCTTCGGCGTCGACACCGTTGGACGAAAAGTGTGGGGGGCGAGCGACGGTGCGTTTGCTGGAATCATCGGCGACATTCTCGTGACGCAGCAGTCGCCAGGCGTGATCAAGCGCTTGCGTTGGAATGGCGTCGAGTTTGTTGCGTCGCAGTTGGCGAGCGCCACAGAGTTCAGGCAGGTTGCGTTTGCGCCTTCCGGAGTCAGTCCTATCCAGCCCGTAAAACAGTTGTACGACAAGATTGCTGTGGTCCGACACAGCGTGACACTGCTAAACAGCGGACGTGTCGAAGGTTCGTTGTGGCAGTTAATGGCTGAAGACGTGACGCTCGATGGCACTGACACGATCACAACCGACCTGCTCGTTCCGGGTACGCCCGTCGTGCTGCACAGCCAGCCCGCGAGCTACGGCGGCACGTTGGTGGGCACAGAGAATCCTGAACCCTCCAACTACATGATCACGATCAAGGGCAGTTCGCAGTTGCGACACGTCGTGGCGCGCACTAACCCAATCGAGTTGGAGAATGTAGCTGCGCCGCCAGCGCCAACTGGTACGCGTGATGTTTCGATCAGCCATGCCGGAGAATCGATCGGAGATCCAACAACACTGCGCAATCTCTCGATCTCCGGCAGTGCCGGGACGGTCGTGGTGCCACCCGGTACCTACGGGCAGTTCAGTGCGTCAGGGCGAAATGTTCTCGAGTTTGGTATCGCGAACTCGCAGTCTCCGACGGTTTACAACCTTGAAGATTTAACTCTCACGGGAAGCAGCGAGCTGCGACTGGCTGGTCCAGTCGTGCTGACGGTCAAGAACCACGTCACATTGAGTGGCTCGACACTCGGCGCCGCAGACAATCCCAAACGCTTGTTGCTGAAAATAGCGACTCCGCTGTCGGATTCTGAAGATGCATTAAAAGTCACTGGCAGTGCTGTTCTGTACGGCATTGTGCGTGCGCCGCAGGGCACGATCACGATCGAAGGCACAGGTCGCGTGCGCGGCACGGTTGCGTGCAACTACCTGTTTATAAACGGCAACGGTGTGTTGCAGATCACCGAGAGCGACATTCCGCCACCGCCTGTAAATCGCCCGCCGATTGTTGATGCAGGTGGCGATCAATCGATAACTCTCCCCACTAACTCTGTAAGTTTGAATGGAATCGCCAGCGACGACGGTTTGCCGCAGGGAAGTGTGTTGTCGCTTCTGTGGAGTGTTGCCAGTGGCCCAGGACCGGTCGTGTTCAGCGATCCAACCAAAGCGATCAGCACGGCGACATTTACGACTGCTGGTGAGTATGTACTCAAGTTGACGGCTTCAGACGGACAATTAAGCGCCAGCGACACATTGAAAGTAACGGTCGTCCCGAACAATCAACCACCGACAGTTGATGCTGGTCCGGATCAAACCATCGAGTTGCCTGATCCTGCGTTCCTGAAGGGCATCATCACCGACGACGGAATGCCGCACGGTAGCGTGGTGACTTCAACCTGGAGCGTCGTTAACGGACCCGGACCGGTGGTGTTCGGTAATCCAAACGCCGCAGTCACAACCGCTTCGTTTACAAATCCTGGCGTCTACACGTTGAAACTGACGGCAACAGACACTGAGTTCACTGTCTCAGATGAGATGCAGGTGACAGTGTTGTTGAACCAGCCACCAACGGCAGATGCAGGTCCGGATCAGGAGATAACTCTGCCCGGCGTCGCTCAGATGAATGGCGCAGCGACAGACGATGGTCTGCCGCGCGGTTCAGTGCTGGAGACGATCTGGAGCTTTGTGAGTGGCCCGGCGCCGGTGGTGTTTCCGGATGCGACGGTACTGAATGCGACAGCGATCTTCACGGTGCCGGGTACGTACGTGCTGCGCCTGACAGCTTCGGATGGAAAACTTAGCGCGAGCGATGAGTTGACGATCGTAGTGAGGCCCAAGCCGTTTACAGAGCGCACCTACACACTGGATGCAGATTTCGATCAGGGCACTCAGTTCAACGTGATTCACGAAGTGGCGAACCAGTTACAACTGGACCACACGGCACGCGAGTTTGACTTCCTCTGGGTATCAGTGTCTTCCAAAGGAACGATAGTCAAGATCAACACCAAGACCGGGCAGGTACTGGGTGAATACTTCACCTCGCCTGCGGGGCAGCCAAAAAATCCATCACGCACAACGGTGGATCTGAACGGCAACGTATGGGCCACAAACCGCGACGGCAACAGCGTGGTGCACGTTGGTCTGGTAGAGAACGGCCAGTGTGTGGATCGCAATGGCAATGGATTGATTGAGACCTCGACTGGCTTTGGCGATATCAAGGCCTGGACCAATGCCGGTGGTGCTAACACGAATGGCGGCGTCTCGACAGCGGCTGACGAGTGCATCATCCACTACACGAAGGTGAACTCGTTTGGCACACGCCACGTGTCGGTTAACAAGGACAACGACATCTGGGTAAGCGGCACGAGTGGCCGTCGCTTTGATCTACTGGACGGTGTTACGGGACAGATTAAGCGAGCTGAGCCCACAACAGGCTTTGGCGGTTATGGTGGCTTAATCGATCCGAATGGTGTGATTTGGTCGTCGAACCCGATGCTGCGCTGGGACACTGCCTTGCCATTGACCGGACCAAACGGAGGAAACTGGAGAGGGTTCAACCATCCGAGCTATGGCCTATGTATCGACAGCCACGGCAACGTTTGGAACACATCGTTTAATGGTGGCGGGGTCAGAAAGTTTGCACCGGATGGCACGCTGCTGGGCACATTTAACATGGGCGATGCGTTAGCCCAGGGCTGTGTGGTTGATAAAAACGATCACGTTTGGATAGCACACTCACTCAATCGCAGCACCGTGGGTCATTTGAAGAACGATGGGTCACTGGTAGGCATAATCCAGGTGGGTAGCGGCCCCACAGGCGTAGCGGTCGACGGCTCAGGAAAGATCTGGGCCACCAATCACAATAGCCGCACAGTGTCGCGTATCGATCCAAATCTGGGTCCACTTGGACCTGATGGTGTCACACACGTTGGTGCAGTCGATTTCACCACGATCAATCTCGGCGGCGATCTTTACAACTACAGCGATATGACCGGGAGTACTCTGTCCGGAGTGCCGAACACCGGTACGTGGGCGACGGTGTTTGACAGCGGCATAGTCGGTGCGGAATGGGGTCGCATCGGTTGGACAGCGCAGATGTGCGGCGATGCGTCACTCACAGTGTCGGTGGCGAGCAGCACGAACGGCACTACGTTTGGACCAGTGGAGGTGGTTGCGAACGGAGCGGATCCAAGTGTCGCTAATGGTCGTTTCCTGCGCATTGTTGTCAACTTCAAACGGTCTGCAAGTGGTGAGACGCCAATACTTTACGACCTCAGTGTGGGTACCAGCGGCTTCACGCTGCCGATCGTAGAAAACGAAGCGCCGACGGCATTTGCTGGTGGCGACCAGACGGTGACACTGCCCGATATAGCGAAACTGAGCGGCAACGCCTGCGACGACGGCTTCCCGCGCGGTGCAAGTCTGTCGCTTAACTGGTCGAAGGTCAGCGGACCCGGCGATGTGGCCTTCACGAAGCCGAACTCACCAGTAACCGATGCGAGCTTCACGGTTGCCGGCGAATATGTGCTGCGTTTGACCGTCACTGACTCAGAACACTCAGCCAGCGACGAGGTGACAATCACGGCGTTGCCGGCCAACGCAGCGCCGATCGTGAATGCCGGACCTAACCAGACGATTACTCTCCCCAACACCGCTAGTTTGAATGGCACTGTTGCGGATGACGGTTTCCCAGTCGGAGCGCCGGTGAGCATTTTCTGGAGTCAGTTGAGTGGTCCCGGTGCAGTCACCTTCAATGAAATCAATAATCCGGTGACCGGGGCGATGTTCCCGGCAGCAGGCACTTACGTGCTGCGGCTGTCCGCCAATGACACACATCGCATCGGCACCGATGACATTCAGGTCACCGTCAACGCTTCGCCTGCACTGACGGGCGCAACACTGCAACTTGCAGCCGCGGCGCCTGGTCCATACGTGACCGGAACATTGCAATCAGTGCGTGCGACATTGCGTAACTCCGCCGGCAATCCGCTGGCTAACTTCGGAGTGGAATTCACAGTCAGCGGTCCCAACGCGACTACCGGCAGCGCGGTAACGAATACGTCCGGTGTTGCTACCTTCAGCTACGCCGGCACCAACCCCGGTACAGACACAGTCACCGCACTAGTGCGCAGCACTGCCACAACCAACATTAATGGCACCCCGCCCGTGTCGATGGTCTGGACACTCACGCCTCAGTCACCGCCAGTAACACAAGGTTGGATTGGTGGACCACTGAACGGCGCCTCAGTCACCGGAAGTGTGCCGATTACGGTCGGCGCCGGCATTACACTGACTGATGCCAAGGTCGAATACTGGCCAGCCTCCAACCCAGCCGCAGTAACAACGTTGGTTGAAGGGGCGCAGGGTGGGCCGGGAACGACTCTGGCAACGATTGACACTACCACGCTGGCCAACGGCAACTACATTATTCGTGTCACCGGCACAGACTCGAACGGTCAAACTCAGGTCAATCAGGTGATGATCACGGTCACGGGCGAGAACAAGCCAGGGCGAGTGATGTTTACCATTACCGATTTGAAAGTGCCAGTCTCAGGCCTGCCCATCACGATTGCGCGTAAGTACGACAGTCTGGAGCGAAACCTGGTCGGTGACTTCGGCTATGGTTGGTCGCTTGCGATGTCTGGACCACGTTTGGAAATCAGTCCCGACAACGACGTCACTATCACTGAACCCGGAACCGGCCGCCGTGTGACATTCCAGTTCGCACCGACGTCCTTCGGTTTCCCGTTCAGCTTCTTCTATCAACCAACGTACGTACCTGAACCGGGCGTCTTCGGCAAACTGTCGTCGAACGGCTGTGGACTTCTCATCAGGTCGGGAAGCGGGTTCGCCTGTTTCCTATCTCTCGAGCCCAACTACAATCCGACTGCATTCGCGTACACGGATTCATATGGACGCGTTTACACGATGACATCTGACGGCGAGCTGCAATCGATCAAGGATATCACCGGCAACTTGCTGACTTTTGGGGCCAATGGCATCACGAGCAGTTCGGGCGGTCTCAACGTGCCGTTTTTGAGAGATGGCCAGGGACGCATTTCGCAAATCACCGATCCTGACGGCAACGAATTCCATTATCACTACGATTCTCCTGGTAATCTCGCCACTGTTGAACTGCCGGGAATCTCAACACCCGCCAGTTACACATATGACGCGAGCCATTTTTTCCTGAGCGCTGTTGACCCGCGCGGCAACACGGAGACTACCACTACTTATCATCCTGATGGGCGCCTGGCTTCGGTGACTGATGCCGTCGGTAATACGACTCGTTACGATTACGACTTGGTACAGAACATAACCATCATCACGAACCCTGACGGTGGTGTGGTTAAGATCAAGTACGACTCGAACGGTATGCCGCTCAGTGAGACCAATGAGCTTAACCAGACAGCGTCCTACACTTATGACGCCAATCGCAAAAAGCTGACGGAGACTAATGCACTCCAGCAGACGACGACGTTCGCGTACGACACTAAAGGTAATGTCACGACCATCACCGATCCTGCGGGCAGAGTGCTGCGTTGGACGTATAACCAGTTCGGCATGCCGGCAACGGCAACGGACCAGTTGGGAAGAGTGCAAACGACACAATTCGATGCCAACTCGAATCCGATTAGTCTTAGTGACAGTCTGGGCGTGCGTTCAGCGTTTACGTGGGATAGTCGCGGCAATCCACTCACTTCGAGTGATGGCAATGGCAAGATCACGCGAATGACCTACGATGCGTATGGTCGAATAATGACGCGAACTGACGCGCTCAATCGAATTATCAGTTACACCTACGACAACATGGGGCGTAATTTGACAACGACCGATGCTCATGGTGTCACTCGATTCACTTACGACGACCTGGGAAGACTCCTCACTGTCACCGATCCACTCAACCAGGTAACCAGCTATGAATACGACTTCAATGGCAACAGAACGGCACAGATCGATGCCGCAGGAAGACGCACGACTTACGTCTATGACAAGGCGAATCGTCTGATCAAGACTGTGTTTCCCGACGGCGGAGAGGTTACATATACGCTCAACTTCCGCGGCGATCGCCTCACAGAGACTGATGAGGATGGCAACACGACCAGCTACGTTTACGATAAGGCCGGTCAGTTGCTGAAGACGATCAATCCTGATCTTACCGAAATGGTTTACACCTATGATGAGCTGGGACGGACCACTTCCATAACCAATGAACGAAATAAGACGATGCGTTTCGAATACGACCAGACTTGTGGCTGTAGCCAGCGGCTCGCCAGGATCATCGATCCGCTCAATGGCGTTACTTCCTATACGTTTGACGATATCGGTCGCCGTGTTTCGATGATCGACGCGAACCAACGTGAAACGCGTTTCGAATACGACGTGCGTAACAAACTCATCAAGGTCACTTATCCGGACGGTACAACCAGCAAGACGACGTATGATGGCGCTGGACGGGTCATCACCGAAACGGATCAGGCAGGGAAGGTGACGAAGTTCAGTTATGACGACGTCGGCAATCTCATTTTGGTCAGCGACGCCTTAAATCAGATGACCTCTAACAGCTATGACGCTCTCAACAATCTGGCATCTATCACTGACGCGCTTGGTCATACGACTCGCTATGAGTACGACGCGCTCAATCGCCGGATCAAACGAGTCCTCCCGCTCGGAATGGCCGAGCTTTACACCTACGACCAGGTCGGTAACCGGGTAACGAGAGCTGACTTCCGAGGTAAACAAACCACTTACAGTTACGACGCGAGAAATCGGCTGATCGCCAGAACAGCAGATCCGAGTCTGGCTGAACCGAGCGTCAGTTATACCTACAAGCCATCTGGTTATCGGGCGAGCATGACGGACGCAAGCGGCGCGACCACGTATAGTTATGACAATCGTCATCGCTTGTTGAGTAAACAAACACCACAAGGCACTCTCACTTACACCTATGACGCAGCCGGCAATCAGACCTCGTTGAGATCTTCTAACGCCGATGGCGTGTCGATTAACTACACGTACGACGCGTTAAATCGGCTGGACTCAGTGGTGGACAACCATCTTGCTACTGAAACCACGAACTATACATACGATAACGTCGGAAACATGTTGACTGCTTCGCTGGCAAACGGCGTACAGTCAACTTATGTCCACGACACTCTCGATCGTCTGACGCAATTGTCGCATGTGAAAGGCGGCACTTTGGCGAGTTACGCGTATACGCTCGACCCCACCGGCAGACGGTTGTCGGCCACGGAAAACAACGGCAGGCTTGTCAACTACACGTACGACGCACTCTATCGTTTAACGAACGAAACGATCTCCGGTGGTCCAACCGGCAATGGATCGATTGGCTACACCTACGATCCAGTCGGCAACCGATTGTCGCGGAATTCAACTCTCGCAGCAGTACTGTCCACCACCTCCGCTTATGACGCGAATGACCGCGCGACCAGCGATACATACGATGCAAACGGCAACACCAGGGCAATTAATGGAGTGACGTTCGCCTACGATTCTGAAAATCGCATCACCAGTATGAACGGTGGAGCGGTCAGGATCGTCTACGACGGCGACGGTAATCGCGTCGCGAAGACCGCCGGGGGAGTGACGACGAAGTACCTGGTTGCTGATCTTAATCCGACTGGCTACTCGCAAGTGGTGGAGGAGTTGGTCGACGGTAACGTGCAACGCGTCTACACGCATGGCAGCAGCCTCATTAGCCAGACCCAGTTGCAAAATGGCAGTTGGCAGAACAGTTTCTATGGCCTCGACGGACATGGAAACGTACGGTTCCTGACCGACAGCAATGGTGTAGTGACGGACACGTACAACTACGACGCATTCGGCGTGCTTATTTCAACCACAGGGGGCACTCCCAACAATTATCTTTACAACGGTCAGCAGTTTGATCCGGATCTAGGTATCTATTTCAAGCGAGCAAGATACTACAATCAGGAGCGCGGCCGGTTTATGACCATGGACCCGTATGCGGGACGACTCAGAGAACCCCTAACGCTCCATAAGTACATGTTTGGCCATGCCGATCCGGTAAACGGCATGGATCCCTGTGGCACGGCGACGACGATGGAATACGCTCTAACTACAACGCAAATCTCCATTCGGGCGCAGGCTGAGATTTTGGCGCTGGGAATAGCGATAGCGTGCCTCTACTACAAAGTAGCATCGACGCTGAACCCAGGCATTATTCCGTATATACCGCCGCCCTTCCAGGCATGTGCCTATGACACTTGCGCACGACTGCTTGAGCTTTGTCTGATGAACCCTTGGCAGCCAGCAAGGAGGCGCAAGCAATGGGGACCGAAGAAGGATTGCGGTGCCTGCTATCGCGAGTGCAAGAACGATGGAGGCGCATGGCCGTTCTACAAGTGCCCAATCTTTGATGATTAAAGAGAGGACGTTTAAGACCAGCATCACAATGTTGACGAAAGCGGAATTTGATTTAGCCCGGCGGAGGATGTTTATTGCCTGGGGACAAGATGATCTTGTTGATGCGCAAGCCGCAATGGACATTGTGCTAGGCAATGGAACGCCGGCGATGAAAGCAGAGTGCCTTTTCTATCAGGGAATGATAGCTGAGGAACGAAGCAACCTCGCTGGCGCTCGTATGAGCTGGTCCGATGGACTTCAGTATGCCCGCGAGGGAAGCTTTCTGCGGTTTCAGCTTGAGACGAGCCTCGGCGGCGCCGCGGAACGACAAACGCAGCCGGTCGAGGCTCTCAAGTGGTTCAGAAACGCTCTTGAAACTTGTTGTCACGGTGATGAATTCTCCGGAGTCAAGGCTTTGTCAGGGTATTTGAGACTGAGCGGAGGAAAAGTCGAACCGGCAGACGAAACGGTTGTTGGATGCGTTGCCGAGAAGTCCTGGAGAGTTGCGGGACTGCCCGGCGCTCCCGATCCGAACGATTGGACGGCTACAGCAGCCAGGCTTGCCGAAGAACTGGCAAGCCGCGCTTCCGAGATCGATGGGTAAAAGTAGATCAACAGATTACACTGATTATGAAAACCAGATTAGTGATTATTGGCACGTTGTTGGTTCTGTGCGCGTCGGTTTGTGTGGCGCAGGTACCAGCGAAGAAGAGTGGGTTAACTGTTACTGATCGCGAAGCGTGGCAAAAAGTGCTGCAATGGCCGGTGGCGCTGGAGGAGCAGTGGCGACGTTCACGGACCAGCAACGAACCGGAGCAGAGTGGGCTGGTCTTTTATGGCCTCGGACAGGGAAAGTACCTGGTCCAGATCGAGGTGCACGAGAGTTCATATCAGCCACGTTATCTCTTCATGTACTTTTCAGAGTCTAGTAAAGCACCAGCGCGAATATTGAAGCTCAAGACTTATGAGGGCGATGACGACGATGTGAACAAGATTTCAACAAAGCTTGTCGAAGAAGTTGAAGGTATACCGAGGTTTGATGAAGCAAAGAAGCAACTGGTCCTTCATACTAAAGGTCGTGGCACCAACGACTGCGGCTCCCTCGTTAGATACAGCATCACACCAACGCGAGCAATTCCTGTTGAAGCACGGGTGCACGCCTGCTTCGACGACTATTCGTTAGGTATTACTGATCCACAGCGCTGGCGACGCGTCAAACGTCTCTGATCCGCATTTATCCGTGTTCATCTGTGGGCCCTTTTGTCGCGAACTTACGCGTTAACTAGTGTGGCCTCCGAATTGCTCGGTGGCTATACGAAAGCAGGTGAGGGGGAGATGAAACGTAGAATCAGTTTGGTGCTGATGGCTTTATTCATGTTGTTAGCCAGTGTTTATGCGCAGGATGGGTCCGAACGGGTTGAGAAACTGCGGGCGCAATTGCTTGAAGCCCAAACAAAAGAGGACGCGCTGCGAGCTCGACTGCAGCAGTTGGACGAGAGTATTAAACCCGAAAACATCGAGCGTTCACTGGCCGGAATCGGTTCAACCAGGCCGGAAGAGTTACGTGAGGCACGCCGGCGTCAGTTGTCGATTGAAAGAGATGGTGTGTTGGCCCAGCTTAAAACCGCTGAAGCCGGCCGGCAGCGTCTCGAAGTAGCCGTTGCGAACGCCGAAGTAGAAGCGTATCAACAGAGTGCACGACCGGCTCCAACCAGTGCAGGTCAAATGATGGCGGCATCGTCGGCCAGAGGTTATCAGTGGATCATGCTTGGTGGTGGCGCCTTGGCGATCCTGGCGCTCGGTGGCGGCGTTTTAATCTACAGAAGACAGACTCGAGTGCGTTAGTAAATCCGTCCGAAATCCGTGTTAATCTGTGGCCCCATGAAACAGCGGCCACGTTCGATCACGATCATCAGTTGGCTCTTCATTATCTTCGGCAGCTTTGCCTTACTCAGTGGCGCGCCGTTCGCTGACCTCAAAAGTCACTGGTACGTCCATCTCTCACGTATCCTTCAGATCATCGCCGGAGTATTTATGCTTTACGGCCGCAACTGGGCGCGCTGGCTTCTCGTTGCATGGATCGCTTTTCACCTCGTTGTCGGCGCTCTACATGGCGCAGTGACGTTAGCGATGCACGTTGCAATCTTCTCGGCCATTCTCTTCTTTGTTTTTCGCCGCGACGCCAATGAATATTTTGCCGGTGGTTCAAGTTGAATTAATTAATCTCTTCTGCCATATTCTTTTCCTTTCCAGGAATCAATCAGGAGGATTGCTACTACTATGCGTTACCTTACTGCTCTAGCTCTCGCTTTACTCGTTGTCGTATCGTTCTCAAACTCGCATTCGCAGACCGGTCAAAACGAAACTTCCATAGGCGTGGCCGGAGGAGGAGTTTCCGTTCCCGGCTGGACTGGGAGGATCGACGCTAAGGAAGAGGCCGCCGGATTGACTCTCAACAGCGCCAAACTTGCGAAAGAAGGAAACGCGCTGCACGTCACCACTGGTCCGGCTGTTACTTACTGGAATCCGAAGAACACAGCGAAAGGCGACTACACCATTAAAGCGACGTTCAACGAACTCAAGTACATGAGCCTCAACAATCACCCCCATCCTTACGGCTTGATGATCGCGGGCAATGATCTGGGAACAGATAAGCAGAGTTACCTCTACTGTGCGGCTTACGGTAATGGAAACTTCATCGTGCGCGGTTTTGGACCAGCGCCATTTCAGATGAATGGACCACGCGGTGCGGCTGATCCGGCTGTGAACAAGGCCGCGGGTGTGGGCCAGCCGGTGACACAGGAGATCGCGATCTCAGTAAAAGGGGATAAGGTTGAATGCGCGATTAATAACAAGGTCGTGGCCAGTTACGACAAGTCGGCACTTGTCGCACCCGGCAAGCTCAAATCAACCGACGGCATTTACGGCATTCGCTTCGCACACAACACCGACGCCATCGTCACCGGTCTCAAAAAGACGAAAAACTAGCCACAAAAAGGCACATAAAGCACATAACAATTAAATCAGAGAGACCTTCTCGGGTTTGATTTGTTTATGTGCTTTATGTGCCTTTTTGTGGCTTCTAACGGATTCCAACCAGGCCTTGCACTGACTGGATCAATTTCTCACTGTCATATCCAACGCCGTCTTTGAAAACGATCTCGACGTTTTCTATATCACTGATATTCGCGCCTGGATTTCCTTTCACGACCATCAAATCCGCCTGCTTGCCTACGACGACGGAACCGATACGAGCGTCTTCGCCAAGAAATTTCGCCCCATTGAGCGAAGCGATCATGATTGCTTCAGGTGGCGTGAAGCCTGCCTCGACTAGAAGTTCCACCTCACGCAGATCGCCAAAGCCTGCGACGATGCCGCCGTTGCCCGTGGGATCGAGTCCGGCGATCAGCAAACCGCCTGCCTTAACGAATGCGCGTTCGAAGTCCATCGCTTTGCGCATCAGCGGCAGGAAGTTCGCCTCCGGAGACACGCGTGCTCGCGCTTGGAGATATCGAACACGAGCGTCAGTCGACATCACATTCAGAACACGTTGATTCAACAGCGCACTACTCGCACCGATACCACTCTGGGCTAGCGGAGCGCTGCCCGCTTCGAAGACCGGCAGCGTTGATGTAATTGCCACATTCTTCGACACGAGTGTGCGAATCGTTTCCTGAGCAGCGACGCCACTCATATCAAGTTGCCGAAGACTGTTTGAGACGCCCGTTGGGCACTGGTCCGGTTGCTTGTTAGAAACGAATTCCGAATCTGCAAACAGGCCGTGTTCCAGATTGTCGATACCGATTTCGGCTGCCTCTTTGTATCCAATGGAACAGAGATGGCCGGTCACTTTGAGCCCGCGTTTGTGTGCTTCTTCAACCACTGCGCGCAACTCAGCGCGCGAGATGTTCATATACGCTTTGAATGAAGTGGCGCCGAGGTCAGCCCAGAAGTTCACCATGCGACGCGCGTCTTCGACACCGGTGAGCGTATGCATCACCGGCGTGAACGAACCGCGACCTTCCAGATACGGAGCCGTGATATACATCTTTGGACCAATCATTCGTCCCGCATCGATCAACTTCTTGATCTCGAGGTCCGAGTAAGGAGCAACGCTGCCGGTAGTGCGAATCGTCGTGACGCCGAGTGCCAGATACAGACGTGGAAAACTGATCCCCATATTCGAATACATCGGCGGCGAACCACCCATCGGGAAGAACATGTGGTTGTGCATTCCCACCAGACCGGGCAGCACTGTGTAGCCATTGAGATCCAGAGTCTGAGCATTTGCCGGGATCTTTGCGGTTGCAGCGGGCTCGACTGACTGAATCTTTCCTTCACTGATAATGATCGTCTGATCGTCCTTTGGCGCAGCGCCTGTGCCGTCGATCACACGCACGTGCGCGAGTGCGATCACACGTGCGTCGGTACGGATAAACTGCCGGTCAGGAGTTTGTGCGAAAACGTTGACCGCACAGCACAAGAACAGGGGAAGAATGAAGAGTATTGTTTTCATTGTTTTAGGTCCCGGAGCGTTTTGGTTCGCATAAGATACCAGAACCTGCGCTGCCGCGTGATAGATTACCGAGGAGACGCTCGATGAGTCTCCAGGTACTTATTAGTATGGCCGTAGCATTCGTCATCTCCATTTCCATTCTCCTTGGGCTGTGGCTCTTTCTTTACACTGAAATCCGGCGTTCTTCTGGACCAATGCGATGGGGTCGCACTCCGCGTTGGGCTAAAAGACTGCGCATTTTGTTTGCCACGACTGTGTTGCTCATTGCCGGCGTTGTCTTCTGGGGATTTCTCGTTGAGCCGGGCCGGTTGGTAGTGCGTGAGCAGACGATTCAGATCGACAACTGGCCCCATGAACTCGATGGTCTGCGGATCGCCGTCCTCTCTGACATCCACGCTGACGACTGGTTCATCGACGACAAAAAGCTCCGAAAGATCGTTGAGCGTACCAATCAACTGCAACCGGAATTGATCGTCATACTTGGTGATTATATGTCCAGCAATGGCCATGTAACGCGCCGTGTTGAGCCGGAGCACATTGGTGCGATCCTGAAAGATCTCCATGCGCCGCTGGGCGTCTATTCCGTGCTTGGCAATCACGATTGGTGGTATAGCGGTTCAAAGGTGCGTCGCGGTCTCGAGCAAAACGGGATCGTAGTTCTGGAAAACGAAGTCATCCACTTCGAGGCACGGGGAACGCCGCTCTGGATCGCTGGACTTGCCGATCTGTGGACGCGACGACAGGAGATTGCGGAAACAATCGCGTTGGTTCCTGAAGGCAAGCCGGTGATCGCACTCACGCACAACCCGGATATCTTCCCGAACGTTCCCGAGCGAGTGCCGCTGCTTCTCGCGGGCCACACTCACGGCGGCCAGGTGAGATTTCCTCTGATTGGCAGCGTTGTTGAATCCTCTGATTACGGCGAGCGCTATGTGATGGGTCATGTCGTCGAAAAAAACCATCACCTATTTGTGACCACAGGTATTGGGACAAGCATTGTACCTGTGCGTTTTGGTGTGCCGCCTGAGATAGTGTTGCTCACAATTAAGACGCGTTGAATCTCTAGAATCTGTGACTTGACTTGTGTTTCTGTGAGTTGTAGGCTCGCGACTCAACGTGGAGTGCGTGAAGTTTCGGTCGATCCCCCAAACAAACAAGTACCTGACAGCTTGTAAATTCTTTCCAGACTAGCCTCGAATTTATCTTTGCTGGAGAACCGCTGGCTCTGGAAACCTTTCAACTCTTGCAAAGGAGACAACATGTCTAAAATCCGTTCCTTGCTAATCCTCTTCGCTTTGTGTGTCGCGGTGGGCATCGCCTGGCTGGCTAGCACTTCCAGGAGTGGCGCGACTCCGGTCGATGGTCCAAATCTTACCGTTCGCTCTGATGTCCTCGGCTCGCAGTGGGTCGTCCGTGATGAAAAAATTTCGGCAACTGCCTGTAGTGCAATTGAGGGTGAAGTCACACCCGGACTGCGCAGGCTCGTGCGCTTTACTGTCATGACGCCTAATACCGGAAATCAGGATATCTTTGTTGGTGATCCTAACGATCACATTGCGGCCGACGATGGCTTGTTTGAATTTGCCTCGTGTCATAACCATTATCACTTCCGCCACTATGCACTTTACGAACTAGTCGATCCTCGAACGGGTCAAGTGTGGCGCGCGGCGAAACGCGGGTTCTGCATGCTCGATACGGATCCCGTTCCGAATTCGCTCAGCGGTTTTCCGCCTCGTGAAGGCAAATTCCGCAGCTGCGGTGCCGTTGGCATTCCCGGAAACCAGGGTATCTCGGTCGGCTGGGCAGATACTTATCGCTTTACTCTTGCCGGACAGTACTTTGTACTTGATGGTGGTGACGGTCAACCCGTTGTGCCACCAGGCGACTACATTATTCGCATTACTGTGAATCCGCCATTCGTCGCGCAAGCGGGCGAAGCTTGTCCGAACGTGGACCCGCTGGGATTCTGTCACCAGTTGCTGGAATCGAATTACAGCGACAATGTCGGCACGGCAAACATTTCGATTCCAGATCACCCGGGACGTGACGGAGTTGGCCCACTCGCCGGCAATAATGAACAGAGCGTTGAGTGCGATAACAAGTGCGGTGGTAAATAGAACTTGCGGGTTTTTAGAATGTTTGAAAGGGGCGAACGGAGCGTCGCCCCTTTGTTTTGGTGCTATGATCTGCTTCTGCAGAAATTTTTCATGGAGCCTTGTAGTCAATGGATTTTGAGCTTCAACATGCGATGGGGCTTCTCCGCCGTACACCATTAACTCTCGATTCAATGCTGCGTGATGTTCCGGAGTCGTTGCTCGTTCAGAATGAAGGCCCGCAGACCTGGAGCCCTTACGACGTCGTGGGCCATTTGATTCATGGCGAAGAAACTGATTGGGTGCCACGCGCGAAGATTATTCTCGAGCACGGTGAATCTCGAGCTTTCGAGCCCTTTGATCGGGTGGCGATGTTTGAGAAGTCGAAAGGGAAGCCGATCTCGGAACTGCTCGACACGTTTGCGGTGCTACGAAAGCAGAACCTTCACGAATTGAATGAGATGCAGCTCACGCCAGAGTTGCTGGAGAAACGTGGCAAGCATCCCGAGCTCGGTGTTGTAACGCTGAAGCAGCTACTTGCCACGTGGGTCGTTCACGATCTTGGGCACGTCAGACAAATCGTGCGTGTAACGGCCAAACAGTACCGCGACGCGGTTGGTCCATGGCGCGCTTATTTGTCGATCCTCGAAGAGTAGCCACAAAAGCACAGAAGGCACATAAAGCAGGGGAGAAACCTCCTTTGTGCTTTTGTGCCTTTTGTGCTTTTTGTAGCTAAGGTCGTGCTCTGATTCTATTTTGTGCGTTGCAATCAACCGTGAAGTCGGTTCTCTCTGAACGCTTTGACCCTGTAGGCAACATCACTTCCAGCGCCATCCAACCTCGATAGAGCGGAATCTTCGCTCGTCCGCCTGGAGTTTTGAAGGAACCTGTGGTCTCCGGCGCTTCGATATAACGACGCCAGATCACACTCTTGCTTTCGCCGCGTCCGACGGAAAAGGGTATCCAGTCGCTCTTGAAATTGTTCTCACCAAGAAATCGATACTTCGTTTTGAACACCGAATACTCACTCGTTCCAGGAGCAGTGATCCTTCCTCTGAAAGTGACATCAACCGGACATCCCTGTTGCCTGATCGGATCGATCGAAACAGAAACCGACTCGATTGGTGGATCGGGGACAGCCGTTCGTTGTGGTTCAACTCGTGTCCGCGGCGGCTTGTAATCTGACGGCATACAACGAATCGTCAGTGGCAATCTCGTTTCGGCCAGATAATTCGGATCTTCATAAAACCCGATCTTCTGTTTATGGCAGGTAACATCGAGGAACGCTCTGTAAGCTCCCGGTACATTCACCTCAAAACCCTTCCGCAAGAGCTCGGTTTTCGACTCCCCCATTGACACGCGGCGGTCAACTTCCTGGTTACAGCTCGTTGCCGGTGATGTTTCCGGTTGCAAGAATGCGAAGTTAAGCAGCGTAAAATCCCACCTGGCACCATGGTCTGGTCCAATACTTCTATGCTCTGGATTGAACCCGAGCTTGACCTCTCTTCGTTGTTTCAATCTCGAATTGTTAATGGACGCTGTGACTCCCGACAGTCTATAGGTCTCGGGGCACGTGCCGCGTATCTTGACGTGGAAGACGAGATCTTTCGCACTGTCAGACGCATCGATCGTGTCGTAAACACCGGGGTCTCGAATAGCGTGAACTCTGATAACCGGTGCTGGATTGATCTGTGTAATCTCAGCGCCTGGTTGCATGTCGAATTGCTGTGCGCTGACGACGAGTGCGGCAAAACAAGTTGTGGCAATGGACCAAAGCCGAATGCGGTGTAGATTTGATGTTTTCATGATCTCTTTCTTTATGACATTAAGGGTCGACTGCGATCGCAGTGATGCGTCCCTGGGCTTCGAAATGTGCCGGGACTTGTGTTCCGGCGATGTCGTAGATGCGCCACGGTTCAGTAGGACCGTCCTGGTTTGCGATGACCATCAAAACCGGAAGTGGATCTGCGCTTTGGTTTGTCGTCTGGCCTCGTAACCAGGCGATCTGCGCCTGCCCGTTGCGAAACTCTATCTCGCCGCCTTTGATGCGCACTTTTTGAAGTGAACCGGTCGGACTGGATAGGGTGAGCGAGCCGATTGCGCTCCCTCCGGATAAGACCAGCGCAGTGTTTTCGAAGCTCGCGGTGTAGTTGCCGGTGAACGTCTCTACCTGAACCGTTTGTGGGCCGGCACGAACGAGGCCGAATTGAGGCAGCGGATCAGTACATCGCCCGCCCGAGCATCCATCGCTTATCTCAGCGCGGACGTTGAACGTCAAATGCAGTCCGTTCGATCCATCAATGATGAAAGTTACGGTTCCAGCGGGAGCGCTACCCCCACCGGCACGTGCATTAATAGTTAGTGCATCGACCGGTTCGGCCGCTAGTCTGGAAGCTTTGAACGACCAGAATGGCCCGTTATTTCGCCCTTCAGTTACGCGATACAGCGAAAGAACGTCGGGCCCGCTGAGTTCCCACATCCCAAAACCACCATCGGCGCGTCCGTCTGAAAAAAGGACGAACTCCGCCAAAAACTCCGCAGTAAACACGCTGCCATCGGCTCGTCGTACCTCTACTGGCCGATAATCAACCTTAATTTTCTGGTACGCGAAGCTGGTTTGCGCCACTATGGAAGGCGCGAAACATCCGAGCGATAGCAAAACTACCGCGATGCAAAAGATCGGCTGCCTCAACTGGTCTGCTTTCATCAGGACCTCGCTAAATTCGCTGGGCGGATTTCCGGACCGTTGAATAACGCGACAAAGAAAGGTAAAAACTCCCAAGGCCCCCCAGAAATTTTTCATCAGTGAGCGATCCGTGGACGAAGCTTCTCCCAACGAAATCACCGAGCAATTGATTGCCTGGAGCAAAGGCGATGAAGCGGCGTTGGAAAAATTGATTCCTGCCGTCTATCAGGAGCTGCGTCGCATGGCCGATCATTACCTGCATGGAGAGGACGCCGGCCACTCGTTGCAAGCGACAGCGCTGGTCCATGAAGCTTACTTGCGTCTGATCGATCAGACGAAAGTCGAATGGCATAACCGCGCCCACTTTTTTGGTGTGGCTGCGCAAATGATGCGTCGTATTCTGATAGACCACGCGAAAGCAAAGCATCGAGTGAAGCGCGGCGGAACCACAGTGAAAGTAGTCCTCGATGAGAACGTGAACTTCACTCAGGAACGAGCGGCTGAGTTGCTCGCTCTGGACGATGCACTTCAAACTTTGGCCCAAATGGACGAGCGTAAGAGCCGCATTGTTGAACTACGCTACTTTGGCGGGCTCACGGTAGAAGAAACAGCGCAAGTCCTCGGCATCTCGGACAAGACAGTCATGCGCGACTGGAGTCTTGCAAAAGCCTGGCTCTATCGAGAACTGTCGAACGTGCTGTAAGTGGAGCTCTCGGTGGCCGCCCGTGGTATGAATCCAAAACGTTGGCAACAAATCGACGCAGTCTTTCGAGAGGCGCTCGAGCGCTCTCCGGAATTTCGTGCGTCATTCATCGCTGAAGCCTGCAACGGCGACACGTCGTTGCAACAGGAGATCGAACAGTTATTCGCATCGCTGGATGCATCAGGCAGCTTTCTGGAAAGACCTGCGGGCGAGAGTTTTGGTTTCAACGGCAAAGTCCCACATGGTCCAACACTGGCCAATGGACAGAAGCTTGCTCACTATCAGATCGTTTCGCAGATCGGCGTTGGAGGTATGGGTGAGGTTTATCTCGCCAACGACATAAAACTCGACCGTCGCGTCGCGATCAAGATCCTTCCGTCTCAGTTCACGAAAGACGCTGCGCAAGTGCAACGTTTCGAGCGTGAAGCACGCGCCGCCTCCGCGCTCAACAATCCAAACATCATCACCATCCACGAAATCGGTAACGAGGGCGATCTGCATTTCATTGCCACGGAGTTTATTGAAGGGCAAACGCTTCGTCAGCGGCTCGCGAGTAGTGGCTTACCGGCAAAAGAAGTGATCGCTATTGCGATTCAGATTGCAAAGGCTTTGTGCGCTGCGCATGCAGCCGGAATCATTCATCGTGATATCAAACCTGAGAATGTAATGATCCGTCCCGATGGTCTCGTTAAGGTTCTGGACTTTGGCCTGGCAAAGCTGAGTGAGCGTGAGTTGATCGTCGACTCTGCCGCGACGCCGGCGACGTTGAGTCTGCAAACAAACGTCGGCACGTTGATGGGTACGGCTTCGTATCTTTCGCCCGAGCAGATTCGACATGAAAGGGTGGATCATCGCACTGACATCTTTAGTCTCGGTGTGTTGATGTACGAAATGTTGGCGGGTGAAAGACCTTTTCGCGGTGACAATGTCGCGCAGCTTTTTGATGCGATTCTGAAAAGTGAGTCGAAGCCGATCGCGTCGAGGAATTTACCCGCCGGCTTGAACAGAATAGTCGCACGCGCTCTGGCTAAAGATCCCGCCGCACGTTATCAAAATGCCGAAGAGTTAAAAGTAGACCTCGAACGTGTGGACCACGTCGCAGGCAGGCCGCATTGGAGCCGCTGGGCTGCACTCGTTGCTGCGCTGTTATTGTTAGTCCCATTCGGAGTGTGGCTGTGGAACACGCGCCGCACGCCATCGACGCCGCGTTCTGCGTTCGCCTCCGCCGCGCAAAAGCTAACCGATCTGCCTGGAGAAGAGCTTTACCCAAGCCTGTCTCCTGACGGACAAAGCGTGGTCTTTGCGAGTTCCCAGTCCGGCAACTGGGATGTCTACCGGCAAAAGGTCGGTGACCGCTCTGCTGTTAACCTCACTGAGGGAAGTGATGCTTACGACACTCAACCCGCTATCTCGCCTGATGGATCGCGTATCGCTTTTCGTTCTTCACGTGATGGCGGCGGGATTTTTATCATGAACATCGATGGCGGCAACGTCAGGCAAGTTACTGATGAGGGTTTCAATCCGAGGTGGTCACCAGATGGTCGCGAGATAGCACTCAACGACGACAACATTACCAATTACGAAGCACGTAACACGTATCCGAGTGCGAGCAAATTGTGGGCAGTCGATATCGCGTCAGGCACGCGACGAGTGATCACCACGCGCGATGCAGTGCAGGCGGATTGGTCGCCGCATGGTCAACGACTCGCCTTTTGGGGTGAACAGAAAGGCGGTCATCGCGACATCTGGACCGTTGCCGCGGAAGGTCGTAGTGAACCCGTTGCCGTGACTGATGACGGGTTCATCGACTGGAATCCAGTGTGGTCCGCTGACGGAGCGTATCTCTATTTTCTCAGTAATCGCGGCGGTGAGATGAATTTGTGGCGCGTTGCGATCGACGAGAGTACAGGTCGTCTTCGAGACGCGCCCGAACCGGTGACTCTTCCTTCCAATAATTGTCAGCACGTCAGTATTGCGCGGAACGGCAGCGGTCTGGTTTACGGGCAAAGCACTCGGAGTGAAAACGTCTGGGAGATTGGCTTTGAACCAGCACGCGGTGAAGTCATCGGTGCCGCCTTGTTTTTGACGCAGGGGTTGAAACGCTATGCGTTTTTTTCACTCGCTCCCGATGAGCAGAGTTTCGTGTACCTCGCCCGCGGTGAACCGCAGCAAGATCTCTTCACTGCTGATCGGGCTGGCACACCGCTGCGTCGATTGACGGATGATGTGGCCCAGGACATCGTGCCGCGCTGGTCGCCGGATGGTCAGTGGATCGCGTTCCTCTCGGATCGCAGCGGCAAATACGAAATCTGGAAGGTGCGGCCGGATGGTTCCGGACTCGCGCAGATGACACATGAGCCGGCTCGCGAAGTGATTGCGCCGGTTTGGTCGCCTGACAGCAGCAAACTCCTTTACCAGATTCGCAATGTGAATTCTTACGTTATCGATGCAAATCGTCCCGGCATCGAGCAGACGCCGCAGAGTTTGCCCGGACAGCCTCCGCCAGGATTCATTCCGTGGGATTGGTCACCTGATGGCACGTTGCTGGTGGGTTGGCAGCCGTTAGACGAACAGCGTGCGATGGTGGTCTACACGTTCGCGGAGCCACGTTATGAACGTTTCGTTACTGGCTTTGGTTCTTACCCGATCTGGTTGAACGACAATCGTCGTGTGTTATTTCGTGAAGGAGGAAAGTTGTACCTGCTTGATCATCTGAGCGGGAAATGGCGTGAAATCCTCGCTCTAAAGCCGCCGAGTCAAATCGGCAACTACGCCCTCTCTCGGGATAACAAGCGGCTGTATTACACGAGCGGAAGTAACGAAGCGGATATCTGGTTGCTGAGGGTTGAGACGCCGAGGCCATGATGCTCTTGAACTGGATTTCACAGATCAAAAACCTTCACCCACTCCGCCTTAGCGATAGGACTTCAATCCCACCAGAAATACCAGTTGGGACTATTGATTAGCGATGCACGAAGGTTTCCGAGGGTCTCAACGCCTTGATGAACAATGTCTGTGCAGTAGACGAACTGTTCCCACGCCAGCGTACTGGCTTCGGCGTGCGTTGACGGAGGGCGTGCAACCGCGAACTCAATGATGTCGTTGGTCACTGTAATAACCCGTGCGCCATAGCGCTCATGCCAGCGACGAAAAAACGCCAGGTGAACGTGTGGCTCCGGACACTCATTCCAGCCGCCCGGCTTGAGATAAGCGGGAACGAGCCAGGGAGTCTCCACTGGAATCAGTCCGATAAATACCTCACGTTCGAACTCTCCCGATAGAATGTCGCGGGCTGGGCTGAATGCTGGGACTGTGTCTGGAGTGCCGGTCTCAGTTTCTTCGACTTCGTAATCCTCGGGCTCCTCTGCAACTCTGCCCTTTATCCATTCGTCAACATTCAACTCCAGACCCGCTCTCTGTATCGCATCTGATTCAACTGCGTTCAGATCGATGATCTCTACAGCCCGCTCAAATGCGTTCCGGTTACCCATGAATACTGGCACAATCCCGCTTCTACTCTCAGCTCGTCGCATTTCCTCAGCGACGTCTTCGCCGCGGACTGTCAGGTACTCAAATGGTGCCTGTGGCGGTAGCGCTGGAGGTGATTGATCCTTACTTCCGAGTAGTCGCCTTATACGTTCGAGCATCGGTTTTCCTCATCTTGAAACTTGTTTCGAGCGCTCACCCAACGCTAAACCAATCGGTCTGTCGAGTTAGAAATTCTATTGACGATTGAACGACGGTCCCACGAAGAAATAAGTACCAACGAGTGCCTCAAACGCAGATATTGACTTGTCGAATTCGTCCTTGTTTCGCGAAGACAAGACCACGATCACTACCACCTTTGACTCATCGATGAAGGCTACGGATTCAAAGTTCTTATTTGCTGCATCGTAGAACTCTTTCACGATGGCCTGCTTTTTATCTCCCGTTTTGAGTGCCTTTGAGTCTGAGACTTTAGAGTCAGGACTTTGCTTCAAAAAGTCACTGATGTCATTACTGACTACCTTGTCCAGAGTGGGTTGTGCTTCGTCCTTCTGGACAACTCGCACGTACATCACCGCGACCGCAGCCTTCCACGATGAGCCTTCTTTATAAAGAACCGCTCGCAAACCTTGTGACTTGCCTGCTTCCTCGTTCAATACCCATCCGCTGGGCGCTTTCAGAATGAAACTATACGGTCGACCCAGAAGAATCACGCTGTCTGCATCATTTTTTTGGCCGAGAGCTGGCGAGTGAATGAGAAACAGTAGTAAGACGAGTAAGACCGCTTTGAGGCTTTGCACTAGATCCTCCTGTCAATCAACTAGCGGGAGCCGAAACGCACCTCCGTTTTGGTGCAGGTCTTTTGCATGATGTCATTCTATTGGTATTGTAGCAATCACAGGTCAGCTTCAATTAATGTGAATTCATGGATAAGAACCTTATTAGAGTTGTATGTCTCGCCGTGATTTGCTTGAGTGCGTCGCTTTCGATCTGCGGCCAGTCAGTGTCGTCGCCTAAAGTTCAAACACCAAAGTCCATCTTTGTTTTTCACACAAATGAGTTCTGGCTAAACCTGCATCACTTCCTCTATGTCCTCGCTCGCGCCGAGAACAAAGAAAAAGATTCGTTACGAGAAGCAGTGGCAAACGCGCCCGCCGATCAGGAAAGTAAGCTAGTTAAGCTAAGCGCTGCAGAGAAGCAGACGTGGCGTAAAGCTATTGCCTGGTACGTCAGTGGGCCTGCCAGGAAGGATCTAGTCTTTGACGATCCGCTTCCCGCTGTCACTAACGCTCTTGCTCGCTCGGAAAACGCAGTGTCACTTAAGGGATCTGATGTCGATGCATCCTTCGCGACGATTCTTGAAAGTGCAGCGGCGATTTATCGCAAGGCGTGGTGGAAACAACATCAGGCCGCGAACGAGAAATGGCAAAAGACGACTGAACGTCTCGTCAACTTGCACGGTGTGAGAGTGTTGTCGGTCATCACAAACGCTTACCAGATGCAATGGCCAGTAGCTGGCTTTCCGGTACACGTCTCTGCCTATTCGAATTGGGCTGGAGCCTATTCAACGAAGGGCAATCTACTAGTTCTTGCGAGTCTGGATCGCAATCTGCAAGGTGAATATGGTTTGGAAACTGTCTTTCACGAGGGCATGCATCAGTGGGATGAACAGATCCAGGACGCGCTGATTGAAGTAGCGCAGAAGATAAATAAATACTTCCCGCGAGGATTGTCACACGCTTTGATCTTCTTTACTGCGGGCGAAGCTGTACGAAGTGTGAATCCCGTCCATGTGCCATATGCAGAAAAATCTGGCGTGTGGCAGAGAGGATTATCGCAATTCAGAGTTGCGTTGGACGAGACATGGAAACCTTATCTCGACGGCCATGGCACTCGAGATGAGGCCTTTGCTGAACTCATCAAGCGTACAGCAGTCAAACCAAATCCTGATTAGTCGCGTCATTGATGCGATGAGCCTCTATGACCATGAATTCAGCCCATGTGCTTCCTTGATCGAGAGACCTTTCACTGGTCCAGGTAAAGTGGCTTTCTGATATGTTTGAAAAGGTTACTCGAGTAAGTGCGTCCGGAGCAAAGGTATCGATCAAATTGAAAGTAATGCTCTTGGGGCCTACGCGAACGCCGCCGAGTTTTTCCGGCCCCAACTCAACCCAGAAAGAGCCTGTGGCGCTGAGCCATCTCATTACCCAGGACTTCTTTTCAACGCTGTAGGAGCGGAAGTTCATTCCATGGACGATGAGTTCACCTTTTTGACTTGTCATTCGATACTCATCAGCGATCACATAACCATCTAAAATGTAGCGGCCGACCCAGGTTGCCGAGTATGGCTGCCACGTCCCTTCTTCTTTCTTCACTCTTACATCACAACGCCATTTGCCAATGATGAAAGCGAACTGGGAGAGCTCAGAAGGTGCCTTAGGATTGGGGTTTCCGTATTCCTTGTCGTGATTCATCGCTTGAGCATCCGGCTTATTGATTGCGTTTGGTTCGCTTGTCGTCGTCCTGAGTAATCGTCAAAAGTTCCTGCTCAATAGCGTCGAGTCTCCTGTTAAGCTCTTCGAGAGTGGTTCGTTCGACAACGATCTGACTGGCTAATTCCGATTCCTTTACTGTTAAATCTGGTTCTCGCTGATCCATCTCTGCCAACGCATTTTTGGCGGCATTCAGCTCAGATTCCGGGATCGCTCCGGCGTCCCATCGCTTCTGCAATTCTTTGATCTTTTCCTTGAGTTCGATTCTTCCTGATTTAATTGAAGCAAGCTGCCCACGAACATTGCTCAGCTCAGTTGTCAGACGATTCACCTGGCTTTGTTGTATCCGAAGCCGCTCGATCATGGTGTGCGCACGATAAGTTGTACTCGACAACCTGCGTAAGTCCTGTCGAAGCAAGCGAACTTCGCTGAGTAGATCTTTCATCACTTGATCTCCCTGCGGCTGCTTTGCGTTGTTCTGCCCCTGGCCCGTTTCTGAGACGGTTAGAAATGTTATCGCGACGAAAAGGCACAAAATGAATCGTTTCATGGGCCACTACTCCTTTCACATCTCGTCTTCTCTGTGCAACCTCAGTGTCCTCTGTGTCTCTGTGGTTATAGGAATGCCCGATACAAAAACCACAGAGACACAGAGGACACTGAGGTTGCACAGAGCAATCCAGTACAGGTTACTTCGGCGCCCCCTCGCGCATAATCCACCACGACGTATAACGGCCACCGGAAAGATAGTCGACGATGTAGACCGTGGGATCAGTCTTCTCGCGTATCTGTTTTCCTTGCAATTCAATGTGTCCAGCTTTTACTACAAACGGATACACACCATGCAGTTTGTTGTTTATGGTTAGCCGAACGCTATAGCGGCCGTCTTCACGCAACAAATCGCCCGCCTTGAAATAAGCGTTCTGATCGCCGCCAGCCGGTCGAAAATGTAAATCGGCTTTCAACCAACGCGGCTCAAGTCGTAGGGTGCCGTTATATTCAGCGAGCGTGCGGCCGTCGCGCGAACTGATCAACTTTACATCGTAGGGAACTGATGTCTGCGCCTGGTTGCCCACCTTGTTCTGAACCCAGGTGGTGAAAGTGAGAATCGATTCCGGGTCGTTCCGCTGGTAGTAGATGTTACCGTAGTCGTTCCAGGCACCTTCGATGAAGTAACGGTTACCCTCTGCCTTATACGGATCGTCGCTCTTCATCGTGACAACTGAAAACGGAAACCTATAAAACGGCTTGTCCTCAATGGCGAATTCGAGCAAATAACTGCCAGCCGGTAATGGTTTCACTGTTTCATATCCACCCACAACCTTATAACGGCTTAATTCCCAGAGTCCGCCAATACTCTCGGCGTACCAGACATAAGTGTTGAGCACCTTGCCGTCAGCGGTCTTAACTATTGTCGAGAGTTTGCCACCAGTGTCCGGATCATAGGGATAGTTTGAAGTGCTCACCTGCGCCGGGGGCGGCAAGCAGATGGCGTACAACCGGCCCAGACCAAGCCGCCCGTCCATGTAGCCAACACGCACTTCATCGAGCAACTTCCAAAAACTGATCCCGGGCGAACAGTTTTTCTGCGCGGTTGGCGAGTGGCCCTGCTGAAATGGGAACGACGCGAAAACCATTACTAGAACAATTGAGCGTAAGTTCATCTTTCCCCTCGCGCTTTTCTTGAGAAATTGGACGATGCGCGCGCATTATTCATGAATCATCAGCAACGGGCAAGGCTGAAGAAGTTTCGACAAACACCACCTCTCTCTGCCCGCAAGATGCTCAATTAACTTCTGTCGAATCTTCGCACCTCGGACCAATACTGCGGTGGGATTAATAGAGTATGGACCAGGGATTGGAGAGGGCCGCTACGGATGAGCCCGTACGTTTGTGCCAGACCGGACACAAGCGGGTTTGGGTTGAGATGGAGCAGGCGGCGCACTTCGTCGGGCACCAGCAAAGCTTGTACTTCGAGCAGTAAATAATAACGCCAGGCCCCCAGATGCCGGCGGTAGGCGTCGAAGAGCATTGAGGTGTGTTTGCTGTGATGCAGATCGCGAATGAGATGCCGCTCACGATCCAGTTGCCACTCTGCGTATGTTCTCGGCAACTCGGGAACATACAAGCCCTCACCTATCCGCAGAAATACTTCAAACAGATCGCGCTTCTGACGTTGTGACAGTGGTCCATAAAAGAGCGCGTAAGCACGTTCCGAGTAGTCGATCAGCATATAGAGGACGTCGCGGTATGCCCAGTCAGGGATCGTTTGCCCGCGCTCGTGTTCGACAGACGAGTGCTGCGCGTTTATTCGATCGAGCGTGCGTCGTGCAGTCTCCTGATCTACGAACACGATCTCTTGAGCATAACGGACGGTTGAGAAGAGTCGTCCGATCGGGTCACGTGGAATTTCACCGGTAAAGAAAAGCCAGTCGACGGCGCGGTTGAGTGCAAACTCGGCGGCTGAACCTGCGAAGATAAGAAGTACAAGATCCGAATTGCCCCAGATCGTGCGCACGATTGAGTGACGATCAACAAAATCGAGCGGCACTGAACGTATGTGTTCAGTTAACGGTGACGCGGATTTTAATGAAGGGCTTGCCATGTCGCCATTAGTACAACTCCGCAACCAGACGTCCTTCGCGTTCCAGCAGCCGGTCGGCAATCTGCACCATCCTACGGTTGGGGATCGCGATTGGACGTTGGGCCAACACACGCGTCATCGCCTCGCGTTCTTGTCCCGGGCCAAGCCAGCATGCGTACATGATGAACGCAGCCGCCGTGGAGCGACTAATTCCCGCCTCACAGTGGATCAGGATTCTGCCCGTCGAAGAACGAAGTTCTCGCGCGAGCGTAATGATCTTTTGAATGTCCTGCTCGGTCGCCCCGAACTCCGTGACAACGTCGGCTACAAGCAAGCGTTGCTTAGAACTGATATTGTCATACCCGAGCGGCAAGTCGTCCTGCAAATCTCCGATCGATAGAAGGTACGTTACATCAGCGCAGCGTCCAGGCGAACAAAGAATATCTCCCGCCTCATAACGGCTAGCCACCTCGATGAACGGTTCTGGCTTTGTCACAAAGACTATTCCCCATAACGGATGATACGTGAGAGATCAAACGGGTCGAATCGTCAAACGCGCCAGTATCAGGCACACAAAAACTAATCCAGTGAGAACGATCGGCAGCGGCTTTCAGCAGCCGCTGCTGAAACGTGCTGATTACATGCCCGGGTCATCAGCCGACGGTCCATATATGGAAGGAACCTTCCCTCCCATAGGCCGTATGTACGCGCTCAACTGCCCGCGGTGATGGATCGCATCAAACATGAAGTCCCAAAGAAACTCCATCATTGGTTTTTCCATTACGACCTGCCCGTTATAAAGAAACTGTGCGTTCCTGTTTTGTGATGCATCATCGAGCTGAGCGACCTTCTCGAGTAACTCGGTCGACCAATTCTCATACATCGCGATCATCTCATCCCGACTCGGTGGGGTGATGTTTTCCCACTCGGATTTGCCAGTGTTAACGACATCAATTAACGCCTTCATTTCATAAGTCAATGTCCAGGCGAGTTGCTCGGCTGAAGGTGAACGATCGTGGGGTTTGTAGCTAAGGTCCGTGGGTAACGCCCTAAGAACTTTTAGAAAGACTGGAAACTCCGCCTTAGCACGTTTTAGATAGAAATCCCGAAGTGTCATTTTTGATTCCTCCTGAGTTCACTGGTAACCGTACTCCGCTCGCCACAATTCAGCAATAGAACGCATCGCTGCCCTGATTTGATGATTTAGCTGGATTTTGAGCCGAGCAGGACTCGAACCTGCGACCCACTGGTTAAAAGCCAGTTGCTCTACCGACTGAGCTATCGGCCCATCTACATGCAGAGAGCACGCGAGGCGTGCTCTTGAGGAACTTCGAGGGCATTCTACCGAACGTGCCGCAGATTGTCCAAACACAGCTATTCACGGAGCCAGCCGCCTAATGCAGAATCCTGCACGATGATCGTTTGCGTGCGCTCGGGGCCGGTCGACACAAGGCCGATCTCGACGCCGATCTGTTGGGAAAGAAAGTCCACATAACGACGCGCGTTGGTGGGAAGGGAACTCATCTCGGTCATCCCCAGCGTGGAACTCTTCCAGCCCGGCAGCGTTGCGTAGACCGGCTCGGCGCGTCGCAGATCCTGCGACACCGCCGGCAACGATTCGCACATTTTCCCGTCCAACTTATAGCCGGTGCAGACTTTGATCTCGTCGAGCGTGTCGAGCACGTCGAGCTTGGTCAGCGCCACCGAGGAGAAGCCGTTGATCTCAGCCGCGTAGCGAGTCGCAAACGCATCAAACCAGCCACAACGACGTGGCCGTCCAGTTGACGCTCCATACTCACGCCCACGCTCACGAATCAACTGGCCCAACTCCGCTTCACCTTCAAGCATCTCCGTCGGAAACGGACCTTCACCGACGCGAGTGGTATAGGTGCGAACGATGCCCAGCACGCCCGTCAATCTATTCGGTGCGAGACCCGTGCCGATGATCGAGCCGCCGGCGACCGTAGTTGACGAAGTGACAAACGGATAGGTGCCATGGTCCACGTCAAGCAACGTGGCCTGTGCGCCTTCGAGAAGAATCGATCGCCCTTCAGTTGCAGCGATGTTCAGATAGTGCGTTGTGTCGGCGATGAATGGTCCCAGCCGCTCAGTCAACACCGACATCTCCTTAAAGATCTCTTCGGCATTGAGTGGCTCGCCACCATAAGCTTCGATGATGCGATTCGCGTCCTCGAGATTTCGCTCGATGCGAGAACGAAGCACGTCAGGCACAAGCGCGTCGGCAGTACGAATACCGCGCCGTCCGGCTTTGTCTTCGTAAGCCGGGCCGATGCCGCGCAACGTGGTGCCGACTTTCTCGTTGCCCAGCCGTTCTTCGCTCGTATGGTCCAAAGCGCGGTGATAAGGAAGAATAAGATGTGCTCGCGAACTGATCTTCACGCGTTCGGGTGAGACTTCGATGCCCTGTTGAGTGAGTCGATCGGCTTCGACGAAGAAAGCTTTCGGATCGATCACCATGCCGTTGCCCAGCACACACGTTTTGCCGCGATGCACGATCCCTGACGGCAACAGGTGCAGCACAAAAGACTGATCACCGACCTGGACCGAATGGCCGGCATTGTGTCCGCCCTGATAGCGCGCAACGATCTCGAAACGCTCAGCGAGCAGATCGACGATCTTGCCTTTTCCTTCGTCGCCCCATTGGGCGCCGATCACTGCAATGACTTTAGACATGGGCCACAGATTCTACGGATCTAAGAATACTGATTTCCACGGGTCAGAGTTTTTCCAGTTCCTGGTACACCTCGAGGTACTTCTTTGCCGCAGCCTCCCAGGAATTATCGACTAACATTCCGTTGTGCTGAATCTTTTGCCACTGTTCGGGCCGGGCATAAAAGTAAAGGGCTTCGCGTATTTTTTCAAGCAAAGCACTGGCTTCATACGGCCCGAACTTGAATCCTGTTCCGGTTCCAGCAGCCGGATTGAACTGTTGGACCGTGTCTTCCAGCCCGCCGGTTGCGCGTACGATCGGAACTGTGCCGTAGCGCATACTGTACATCTGATTTAAACCGCACGGCTCGTAGAGTGATGGCATGAGGAACATATCCGCTCCCGCTTCAATCTGGTGCGCGAGCGGCTCGCCGGCGTAGCCTTTGTAAATCCCAACCTGGCGCGGCGCCGTATCGTGCCAGCGTTGTAAGAACTCTTCGTACTCTCTCGCACCGGCGCCGAGCGCGATGAAAAAGGATCCGGTTTGCAGAATCGAATGAGAGATCTGGCGAATCAGGTCGTAACCTTTTTGACCGACAAGGCGTGAGATGATCGCGATGATCGGCCGGTCAGGTTCTTCAGGTAAATCAAAGCGCCGCAACAGATCAATCTTGCACTCACGTTTTCCAGACAAATCATCGGCAGAGAAGTTTGCAGCGATGTGCGAATCGGTTTCGGGATTCCAGATACTGTAATCGACACCGTTAGTAATTCCCACCAGTCGATCACTGCGCCTGCGCAGCAGCCACTCGAGTCCGTGACCCTGTTCGCGGGTTTGGATCTCGCGCGCATAACGCGGGCTCACCGTCGAGAGCGCGTCCGCTGCCATGATTCCGGCTTTGAGCGCAGAGGCGTGACGATCGAGCATGAAGTCGTCGCCTTCAGGCGGATCTCCGAATCCGAGCCACCAGAGATCGCCGGCGTCGAACAGTCCCTGATAACCGACGTTGTGAAGTGAGAACAAACTGCGAGTATTTTGAAAAAACGCTTCGTAGCGACGACGCGCACGCAACTCCGCCATCGCGAAACCGCAGGGCCAGTCGTTCCCGTGGACGACATCGGGCTGAAAACTCAAATGTTTGAGCAAGGCAAGCGCAGCGCGTGAAAAGAAAGCGAAACGAATGTGATCGTCGTTGTGACCGTAGATTGTTTGCCGTGCGAAGAACTCGGGCGCATCCAGAAGATAAGCGGGCGCGCCTGCTGCATCGCTATACCAGAAACGAACCAGATGAACCTGGCCACGCCACTCGACGCGAACGTTCTCGACAGACCCACCGTTCAACCACGCGCGATCCACTTGCTCGTAGAGCGGAAGGATGAGCTTTGCGTCGACGTCCAGTTGTGTGAGCGCTTTTGGCAAGGCGCCTGAAACGTCAGCCAGCCCGCCGGTTTTGGCAAATGGCACAGCTTCGGAGGTCAGGATCGCGACACGCATAGGAATGGGTAAAGCCACAAAAAAGCACAAAAGTCACAAAAATGTTTTGATAAAAACCTTCTGTGCTTATGTGCCTTGTTGTGGCTATTTTAGCTTTGCATTGATGCGAGAAATTCGGCGTTGGACTTGGTCTTCTCGAGTCGTTCAAGCACGACTTCCATCTGCTCGACCGGTGATAACGGATTGAGCACACGTCGCATCACCCAGATTCGATTTAGATCTTCCTTGCTGATAAGCAGTTCTTCCTTACGTGTGCCTGAACGCTGCAGATCAATTGCAGGGAAGAGACGCTTATCACTCAAGCGGCGATCGAGATGGATTTCGGAGTTACCGGTTCCCTTGAACTCTTCAAAGATCACGTCGTCCATGCGCGATCCGGTGTCGATAAGTGCGGTAGCGATAATCGTCAGCGATCCGCCTTCTTCAATGTTGCGCGCCGCGCCGAAGAAACGTTTCGGACGTTGCAGCGCGTTTGAATCGATACCGCCTGAGAGGATCTTTCCGCTTGGTGGTACGACAGCGTTGTGTGCGCGCGCGAGACGGGTGATGGAGTCGAGCAGAATTACGACGTCGCGCTTGTGCTCGACGAGTCGTTTCGCTTTTTCGATCACCATGTCAGCCACCTGCACGTGCCGTGTTGGTGGTTCATCGAACGTAGATGAAATCACTTCGCCATTGACCGATCGCTGCATGTCAGTGACTTCTTCCGGTCGCTCGTCGATCAGCAGCACGATCAGAGTTGTTTCCGGATGGTTCTGTGTGACCGAGTTGGCGATCGTTTGCAGCAACATCGTTTTACCGGTGCGCGGCGGAGCAACGATCAGACCACGTTGTCCTTTGCCGAGGGGCGTAACCAGATCGATCACGCGCGCAGAAAGGTTTTCGGACGTGGTTTCCATCTTCAGCTGCTCTTCCGGATACAGCGGCGTGAGATTGTCAAAGAAGACTTTCTCTCGCGCCTGATCGGGAGACTCAAAGTTGATGGCTTCGACTTTGATCAGAGCAAAATATCGTTCACCCTCCTTGGGCGGCCGGATCTGGCCGCTGACGGTATCGCCGGTACGCAAATCAAATTTGCGAATCTGTGACGGCGAAACGTAAATGTCGTCCGGCCCCGGCAGATAGTTGTACTCAGGCGCCCGGAGAAAGCCGAATCCATCCGGCAACGTTTCCAACACACCTTCAGAAAAGATGAGACCGCTCTTCTCAGTCTGTGCGGCCAGCACTTTAAAGATGAGTTCCTGCTTACGCATGCCGGTTGCGCCGGGCACATCCATGCTTTTCGCAATTTGCGTAAGTTTGGAGATGGACATCTCCTTTAGATCAGCCAGATTGTGAAAGCCCTCGTTCTTGCCGTCGCGGCTTTCTCTGGATTCTCGTTCGGGAGCTTCGGCGGTTGCTACTGTAGCGCCGCCGTCTTCTCCGTTGGCGTCGTTGTTCGCGCTTGATGCGCGTGAACGTGTTCGTTGTGACATGTCAGTGTTCTCTGTATTTCTTTTACGCAAGTTTCAGCGGTTTCCAATTAACTAAAATGATTGAAATGAACGATTGTGCGGTAGAGCGAGAGATGCAGGATGGGCGCCGCGGCCTCCCACTTCATTCGCGGGGCAAAATAAAGATTCTCCTCAAACGGTATGGTGCACTTTAACTCAACTTTTCGTGTGCGGCAAATCGGTAACTTATATGATGCCACCCAAACAGAGGGCGTGGCCCAAAATTCCAGGTTGACCAAAAGGGGGCTGATGAGACTTCGGATTCGGTTCAGGATACAAACTCAGCATTACAAAGCGCAAACATGAGCAACACATCTTTGTGTAAACTGTGGATAAAACTGTTCACATCTTTACACACAAAAAATCAATCCTGATCAATTGCGCTTTTTATCGCACGCCAGATCTCTTCGCGACCGCGGCCGCTCTTGGCCGAGTAGGCCATTACGCTGTCGTTATTGAGCACGCGTGCAATGTGCCCCAGGTTCTTCCTCAACTCGTTGTTCGAAAGCTTGTCGGATTTCGTGGCAACAACTAATCGCGGCTTGTTACTTTCCTCAAGCCATTCGTGAAGCTGCAAATCCTGTTTTGTGGGTTCGTGGCGCGAATCTACGATGTGAATTGATAGCACAAGCTGGCGGCGCTTGGCAAGATAACTAGTCGCCATCTCGCCCCAACTCGATTTTATTTCCTTCGGTACCCGAGCGTACCCAAATCCCGGAAAATCCACAAATCGGAGTTGATCGTTAATCTGAAAGAAGTTTAGCGACTGGGTCCTGCCGGGAGTTGAGGAGGTACGTGCGAGACCGCGAATAGCGAGTAAGGAGTTGATCAGGCTCGACTTGCCGACATTTGAGCGGCCCAGAAAAGCGATCTCGGGTTTTGAGTCTCTCGGCCAGTCAGCTTCTTTGAAGGCGCTTTTGAGAAACTCGGCGGTAACTACCTTCATCAGTAAGTTTGGCCGCGGATAACGTGGATCCGCGGCCTGAATTTTTCGATCATCAACTGGCGGCGGCAGCAGATCCGGCGGCTGCGGCTGCAGCACTGGCGGCGGCTCGTTGCTGGTAAAGCGCAATCAGCTTCTGCATCCGGCCCCTGATGTTTTCCAGTTTGGCTTCATAATCGGGGCATTCTTTAACTACCTTTTCCAGGTGCGCTAGAAAGTTTGGATTACCCATTTCTTCCCGTAACGCCGGAAGGAAAGGCTCGAGCTTGGCGTACACAAACATGTGCTCGCCGTTGGCATCATTGAACATCTGCGCATCGATGGCGCCGTTGTTGACGAATGAGCAGGCCATGTCCCAGTAGGAAATTACCATGCGATAAAGACCACTCTTATCGCTTGTTAATACATCTATAAAATCTTCTTTCCCCTGAGGGTTGAAGGTGAAGAACCAACTGCGCGCCTCGCGCATGGTCTTTTCGCGGCGAAGTTCGTAAAGCTTCAAAATCAGATCTGCATCTTTATATTTACTCATGAGAGTCTCCTATTGATCATTCGAGCGGAAGGAGCAGAAAGCAGGAGCAGAAAATTATCGTAATTCCTGCTACTGTTTGCTGCTCCTGCTGCTATGTGGAATTAGTTCTCGAAAGTTAACTTGTCTGAATTCCTTGCGAAGGCTGCTCGGTATTCCAGATCGGCAGACCTTCGTCAGCGGCTTGTGTCGGGCACGAGTCTTCGAGTGCGAGAGACAAGACCTCATCAATGGTCTCGACGAGATGGATGGAAAGCACCTCACGAACTTCGTCAGGCAGTTCGCTCAGATCCTTCTCGTTGTCCTTCGGCAGGATAATCGTGTCGATGCCGAAACGATGAGCCGCGAGCAGTTTTTCCTTAACTCCGCCGATGGGAAGCACTTTGCCACGCAACGTGATCTCACCAGTCATGGCGACATTCTTCTTGACGGCCACACGTGCCAACGCCGAAGCCATCGCAGTCGCCATAGTAATGCCGGCCGATGGTCCATCTTTCGGAATGGCGCCTTCGGGAATATGAATATGCAGATCTCGCTTCCGAATGAAGTCGAGACTCATGCCGAGACGCTCTGCCCGCGCACGGATACAAGTCAATGCGGCCTGTGCAGATTCCTGCATCACATCGCCAAGTTTACCGGTGAGCGTAACGCCGCCTCGACCTTTAACGAGGGTCGCCTCAATCTGTAGCACTTCGCCGCCGATTTCAGTCCACGCCAGTCCGGTTGCGAGTCCAATTTCACTGTGAGCCCCGACACCCTGCTGCCTGAACTTGATCGGACCGAGCATTTCACGGACGCGTTGGGCATCAACGACCACGGCCTGACTGTTTTCCTCTGCGTGTTCGGTAACAAACTTACGTGCAAGCTTGCGGCAGCACGAGCCGATCTCTCGTTCCAGATTTCGAACACCAGCTTCACGAGTGTAGTGACGAATGACTTCGAGAATTCCTTCATCAGTGAAGTCAAACTGTTCGAGCTTGAGACCATTGCCTTCGGCCTGTTTCGGCACCAGGTGACGTTTTGCGATCTCGAGTTTTTCTCGTTCCGTATAACCGGAGAGCCGGAGAATCTCCAGACGATCCTGAAGCGCCGGTGGAATCGTGTGCAGCACGTTCGCGGTGGCGATAAAGAAGACCTTCGAGAGATCGTATTCAACGTCGAGATAGTGATCCTGGAACGTGTGGTTCTGTTCCGGATCGAGCACCTCGAGTAGCGCCGCACTCGGGTCGCCACGAAAGTCCGCGCCGAGCTTGTCAACCTCGTCGAGCAGCAGAACCGCATTCACGGTCCCTGCCTTCTTCATCATCTGAATAATCTGTCCCGGCAGGGCGCCGATGTATGTGCGACGATGACCGCGAATCTCAGCCTCATCACGCACGCCGCCTAACGAGAGTCTGACAAATTTACGTCCAGTCGCTCGCGCGATCGATTTTCCGAGACTTGTTTTTCCAACTCCTGGAGGGCCAACGAAGCAGAGAATCGATCCCTTCGGATTCTTTACCAACTGGCGAACGGCCAAATACTCAAGAATACGCTCCTTGATCTTCTCCAAACCAAAGTGATCTTCGTTCAACACCTCTTCGGCTTTGATGAGATCCTTGATCTCTTTCGATTTCTGTTTCCAGGGCACACTGATCAGCCAATCGATGTACGTTCGCGAGACTGTGCCCTCAGCAGACATCGGCGGCATGGCTTCGAGGCGATGCAGTTCCTGCATGGCTTTCTCTTTGGCCTCTTCGGTCATGCCGGCTTCTTCAATCTTCTTCTTCAGCTCTTCGAGCTCTGCTTTCTCATCTTTGCGACCAAGCTCTTTGTGAATAGCTTTGATCTGTTCGTTGAGGTAGTACTCTTTCTGAGCCTTCTCCATCTGTCGCTTGACACGAGTTTGGATGGTGCGATCAAGTTGGCGTTTCTCGATCTCGGTTTCCAGCAGCTCGATCAGCCGTTGCAGACGCGCCTGAGTGGAGAAGATCTCCAGCAGACCCTGCTTGTCTTCGACTGAGATTCTCAGTTGCGAAGCGAGTGCATCGGCGAGATGCGAAGGTTCCTGATTGCGAAGCGCGGTTTGCAGTGCGTCGGTTTGGGTGTCGGGCGCGAGGCGCAGGTGTTGCTCGACGAGCTGACCAACTTTTTGAATCAGTGCATCGAGACGTGTGCCTTCTTCGTTCACAACCGGCGCGCGACGCACAAGCGCCATGAAAGCGCCATCAGTGTTTTCGACGCGCACAGTTGTTGCACGTTCCCGACCTTCAACCACCACTTTGATCTGGCCGTTCTCCTGTTTTTGCGACTGGAGAATCCGGCCGAGCGTCCCAATCCCGTAGATCTGCTCCGGGGTTGGTTCGTCGACAGTGGCATCGTGCTGAGTGGCCAGGAAAATCGTGCGATCCGTCGCCAGCGCCTGTTCAAGGGCTCTGACTGATCCGGAACGACCTATTTTGAAAGCGACTTTGGTAAAGGGGAATATCACGACGTCGCGGATTGGCACCATCGGATACCAGGCTACGTCGGAGGGGGTTCTGTCTGAATATTCTTCCATGATTGAAACAACTCTCTCTGAGAAAGAGGGCTAATTGTAGAACATTTCCTGTCATGCGCGCTACTTCGAGGTTTTTGGCTTGAGATCGCGGAAGTATAGGTCCTACAGGACATATGCGACCTGTAGGCTGCTTCCTATGCGGCGGCGCCGTCGATTCCGGTGAGGCCTTCACCTGGAACGGCTCGGCGACGTTCAACCATTTCGCTGGTTATCACGAATTCTTTGACGCGTTTCTGAGAAGGACGGGTGTACATCGCGTCAAGCAGCAACTCCTCGAGGATCATCATCAGCCCGCGGGCTCCCACTTTCCGCTCAACCGCCTGTCTGGCGACGGCTTTGAGCGCATCCTCGGTGAACTTTAACTTCACATTGTCGAAATCAAACTTCTTCTGGTACTGCTTGACCAGAGCGTTCTTGGGTTCTGTAAGAATCTTGATGAGAGCTCCCTCGTCTAGTTCGTGCAACACGCCGCAGACGGGCAGGCGTCCGACAAACTCGGGGATCAATCCAAAACGAATCAGATCTTCTGGTTGCACCGCCGCCAGGGCTTCGGCGTGACGATGCATGCCTGTCTTAACTTCCGCGTGGAAGCCGAGCGACTTATTCCGCAGCCGTTTCTCGATCACTTTCTCGAGCCCGACAAAAGCGCCACCACAGAGGAAAAGAATGTTGGTCGTGTCCACCGGGAAGAATTCCTGGTGCGGATGTTTGCGGCCTCCCTGTGGTGGAACATTTGCCACAGTACCTTCGAGAATCTTCAAGAGTGCCTGTTGCACTCCCTCGCCTGACACGTCGCGCGTGATCGACGGGTTCTCGTCCTTACGACAAATCTTGTCAACCTCGTCGATATAAATGATGCCTTGTTGCGCGCGTTCGACATCACCGTTCGCGGCCTGGAGCAACTTCAGAATAATGTTCTCGACGTCTTCACCAACGTAACCGGCTTCAGTCAGCGTGGTCGCATCGACGATGGTGAAGGGAACCGCGAGCATGCGAGCCAGCGTTTGCGCCAGCAATGTTTTGCCGGTACCGGTTGGTCCGATGAGAAGAATATTTGCTTTCTGAATCTCAACGTCTGATCGGCGACGACCGAGTTCGATACGCTTGTAGTGCTGATACACAGCGACGGCCAGGCGTTTCTTGGTTTCCTCCTGGCCGATCACGTATTCGTCTAAAAAGTTTTTAATTTCTCCGGGCTTCGGAAGTGGCGGGCGGGTCGCTACTGATTCTGCCTGCTGATCGTCGGTGATGATCTCGTTGCAGATGTCGATGCACTCGTTACAGATATAGACGGTGGGCCCGGCAATGAGCTTCTTAACTTCGTTTTGCGACTTGCCGCAGAACGAGCAGCGCAGAGTATCATCAGTTCGTCTCACCATAATCTCGCGATGAAGCTCCTTTGGGGGAACGCGCCGTCTCTACTCTCGGTGCGCGATTACCTCGTCTATTAAACCATATTCTTTGGCCTGCATGGCAGACATAATTTTATCGCGTTCAACATCACGTTCGACTGTGTCGTACGACTGTCCTGTGTGCTTGGCGATAATTTGGGAGGTGAGTTCGCGCATTCGCAGGATCTCTTCTGCTTGAATACGGATGTCTGTTGCCTGACCTTGTGATCCGCCTGAGGGTTGGTGAATGAGAATACGAGAATTGGGAAGGGCAAAACGTTTTCCCTTTGCGCCCGCGGCCAACAAGAGAGCCCCCATCGATGCACATTGTCCGACGCAAATGGTCGTGACATCCGGGCGAATGAATTGCATCGTGTCGTAGATCGCCATGCCTGCAGTGATCGAGCCACCAGGTGAATTGATATATAGGTTGATGTCTTTTTCGGGGTCTTCGGCTTCGAGAAATAACAGTTGGGCTACGATTAGGTTGGCAATCTGATCGTCGATCGGGGTACCCAGGAAAATAATGTTGTCTTTCAGTAGTCGTGAGTAAATGTCGAAGGCCCGCTCACCTCGTGACGTCTGCTCCACGACCATTGGGACTAGAGCCATACAGTCTAACCTCTTCAATGAACTTGTTACTTGCTACTCATCCTTTGGCGCTGCTTCTGGTTCCTTCGGTTCGGTCCATTCAGCGTCGGTGATGTTCGCGTTTTCAATCAAAAGATCAAGCGCTTTACGACTGCGCAATCTGTGCGCGATGCTACGTTCGCCTCCATTCTTTGTCAAGGCAGCACGCACTTGTTCTTTTGTTTGTCGTGATGCACTTGCGATCGATTCGATCTCGGTATCAATTTCTTCGTCTGATACGTCGATTTTCTCGGTCTCCGCGATCTTATCCAGCAGCATCGAGGAGCGCACGTCTTCCTCTGCCTGTCCCTTCAATTCTTCGCGTGCACTCTCCCAGTTAAGCTCCTGGCTGCGAGGATCGATACCTCGACTCATCATCTGTCGCACCACTCCCTCGAGACGATGTTGTGTTTGTTGTTCGACGAGACTTTCCGGTACTTCGAACGGGTGTGCGTCGAGGAGTTTTCGAATCACTTCGTCGCGCAGGTTGTGATTGGATTCGGCCGTGGCGCGCGCTTCGAGATCTTCGCGCACTTTGCTCTTAAAAGTTTCCACCGAATCAAACTCTTCGCCGAGACTCTTAACCCACTCGTCGTCCAGCTCGGGCAACTCTTTTTGGCGAACTGCCGTGACTTCCGTCACATATTCAACTTTTTTGCCGGCAAGACCCGGAGAAGTGAAGTCCGCGGGATAGTCAACAGTGAACGTTCGCGTATCGTCGGCTTTGACGCCGGTGAGATTCTCAGTGAACTCTTGCTGTACACCCGGCCCGCCGAGCACCACCTCGACTTCGTCTACCTTGATCTCTTCCGCTTCAGGCTCATCGATAAACTTACCGCGAGCATTTATCGTCACGGTGTCGCCGAGCTCGGAAGCGCGATCTTCGACTGGTTGCAACGCCGCGTACCCATCGCGCACGTTATGGATCATCTTATCAACGTCAGCGTCGGTGATTGGTCGTTTACGTCGCGTGATTTCGAGTCCTTTATAGTGCTCGAGTTTTACCTCTGGAAGAACTTCGACACCGACTTTTAGTGTCAGTGGTTCTTCACCGAGACGTTCGAGTGCCGCTGTGTTATCGAGTTCAACGTTTGGTTCGCCGAGAGCGGTGAGCGAGTGCTCGATGATGGCATTGTTAACAGCTTCCGGAAGTAGTTCGCGCAGCACTTCGGTTCTGATCTCGGTTTTGTAACGAGTGCGCACGACCGAGGTAGGTGCATGTCCGGGACGAAATCCGGGAATGGTTGCTGCCTTGCTGTACTGCGCGCTGACACGGTCGTAAGCACTCCGTATCTGCGCCGGATCAATTTCGATTTTGATCTCCTTCCGAGTTGGGGAGACGTCAATTAGTTCAGTTTTCATTGTTTGATTTCAGCACTAATGGTGCGAAAGGGGGGACTCGAACCCCCACACCTTTCGGTACCAGATCCTAAGTCTGGCGCGTCTGCCAATTCCGCCACTTTCGCAGGCAAAAGGCGCGATGAAGAATAGCATGCGATCCCAGTAAGAGCGAATTGGCCAATTCTACCCAATCATGACGCGCGTATGAGACTTTTCTGGTGCACGTTCTTTGGGAGAGATGCGAACTTCGACGCTGTGTCCGATGCGGTTCAGCACGACGAAAAGACGATCGGCGGAAAACCCGGAGAGGTGCCCGCGTAGCAGTCGCGAGACTTTCGGTTGGTCCAAACCCGTCCGTTCGGCAGTTTGAGCTTGGGTCCAGCCTTTCTTTTTTACTAATTGAGCAATCTCGGTTGCTAATTGAACTCTCAAGAGACGTTCTTCTGCGTCTTCAAAACCAAGATCAGCAAACACGTTGCCGCTGCCCAATTCGATCTTCTCGCGGGTCGCGTTTCGCTTTGTCGTTTTGGTTGCCTTGGCTCGCGCCCTCATTAGTTTTGTCCTCTCGCAGCAAGTTCGGCTTTGTAGTGTTCCTCCGCAACTCTTAGTCGTTTCTTTATAATGTCAATATCCGGTTTGGGGGTAGCGTGGCCTTCTTGGATTTCTTCTGGAAGGTATGTAGTACGTAAAGCGACTGCGCAAACTTCACCGTATAAACCGCACGATGAGTATCAGTTTGAAAATCTTCGACTATCTCCAGAACACCTGCACCACCAAATCCGCGCATCGGTTTTGCCGCCGGTGCCTTAAGCCCTATCTGCGCCTGGTACAGCGCGTAACCTATAGCATCTTGGACCTCAGCGGGAAACGCTTTGAGGTCCGAACGAGACGACCCAATCCAAACAATACTCTTAACGTGTGAGGACGTCTTCAAGCCGTGAGATTATGCCTGATCTGGCATGCCACGCTCAAGCATACGGAGTGGTTTCCTACCTGACTCGGTAGTCGACCCATAACGAGGGTATAATCCGCCGCGTTCCTCCATCTTAGGCCCGGAGAAAACAGTGCTCGCAAATCCACGTACCTTTCGCTGTCCAAACTGTAAGGAAATGATCAACGACAGCATGACGCAGTGTCGCTTCTGCTCCGTGCCCGTCGATCCCGGTGTGGCGCAACTGATTGCTGACCGGCAAGAGAAGGCAAATCAATCGTATAGTGATGCCAGTTATCTGCGAACTGCAGCCATTGCGATGTACGTCTTTCTGGGACTCAGTTTCATTCCAATTCTGCCCTTAGTGGATTGGGGTTTCATTATTACTTTCGTCGTAGTGTTCGTTTTGTTGATTCGCTGGCAGGTGAAGTTTAGCGGCCTGAACAGTGATGACGCAGATTATCAAAGTGCACGGCGCTCGTGGCGACTTTCCCTGGTGCTGTGGATTGTTGCGATACCCCTCGGCTTTATTATTCGACCCTTGATTTACCTTCTGTTTACTGTTGCCGCTACACGATAGTCGATTCGCGGTTTGCCGAGGAAGTCTTTGCCGGTTGACTTTGTGATCATGCCGAGTTGTTCGAGTTCGAAGTAGGCGCGTTGGATTTCTCCTTTGTCCACGGAGAGTTTTTGCGCGAGGGCCGCGGGTGAGGGAAGTGAGTCTCCAGAGGCGAGGGTCTTGTTGCGGATCTGATTCTCGATCTGTTCTCGAACTTGCGCGTAGATGGGATTGTACGACAAGTCTTTCAGTTCAATGTTCATGGGATATTCTCAAAGTGTTCTGGTCACTTTTGATAATGAGCGTGGCGCGTCGGGATTCAGTCCCTTCGCTTCCGCCAACAGCGCCGCGAAGAGTTGGCCGGGAACTATGTACGGGATTGGCGCCAGAAACTCATTAATCTCACGCGACATTACGATCGAGCGCGTGCACATCCCGGCCGCTTCGAGATCGCTTGTGATCGCGAGAGTGTCGGCGTGAAGTTCACGAAGTCGCTCGATCAGACTCTTCACTCCCGGCAACATTACTCCCGGTGGCGCGAAGAGTATCACTGGAAAATGCCGTTCCACCATCGCGAGCGGACCATGAAGGAAGTCTGCTGATGAAAATCGCTCCGCTACGACGTAACAAGTCTCCATCAACTTCAGCGCCAGTTCGTATGCATTCGCATAAGCCAGACCGCGCCCGACCACGACGCAGTTTTCCATGAAGACGTAACGTTGTACGAGTTCCAGTATCGCCGGCCTTTGTTCCAGCGCCTGGGCCACATACTCCGGTATTGCTTCGTAAGAAAACGGCACTGACTTCCGGGCGAGCTCAGACGCCAGCATATAAAAGAGGAGCATCTGGCCGGTGAAAGTTTTGGTCGCGGCGACCGAACGTTCCTTCCCGCCGTGAGTCAGCAACGTCTCATCGACGAGTCTGGTCATCGAGGAGCTCGGTTCGTTGGTTATCCCAATCGTGTAAGCTCCAGAGCGCCGTGCGTTTTCGAGAACGCGATTGATGTCTTCGCCCTCGCCTGATTGCGAGACTCCCACCACAAGTGCGTGGTCCAGTCGTAATTCGGCGTTGTAGATCGTATGGACTGACGGAGCCGAAAGTGAGACGGGAATGCCGGTAGTGATTTCGAGCAGGTAGCGTCCGAAGAGTGCGGCGTTATCTGAACTGCCGCGAGCAACGAGAACGATTAGATGAATGTCTCGCGTTTTGAGTGCAGTGCCGAGTTTGGAGATCTTGGTCCGTTCCTCCGCAATCGTGCGCTCGAGTGCGGCCGGCTGCTCGGCGATCTCAGTTAGCATTAAGGACATGTTGACGGGGTAATACTGTAACACGGATAAACGCGGATCAGGAGACGGAATCAATCCGTGATAATCTGTGGCCTATGTCCCCAAGCGGCAGACTCGTCTCGCTCGACGTTTTTCGCGGCATCACGATCGCCGGAATGGTGCTGGTTAATAATCCCGGCACGTGGTCCAGCATTTACTGGCCATTGCAACACGCCGAGTGGCATGGCTGGACGCCTACAGATCTCGTCTTTCCGTTCTTCCTTTTTATCGTCGGTGTTTCAATCACGCTCGCGTTTGCGCGTCGTGTTGAAGAAAGCAGCGCTAAGCGCGACCTGTATCTTAAAGTAATTAAACGCAGCGCCATCATTTTTGGACTCGGACTGTTCCTTAACGGCTTTCCATATTTTCAGCTTGGGACGATCCGGATTGCGGGTGTGCTGCAGCGAATCGCGATCTGTTACCTGATCGCTTCGCTCATCTTTTTGACCACGAAAGTCAGAACGCAGTTTCTGATCGCGATCGCTCTTCTAATTATTTACTGCCTCGTGATGACGCGGTTTGCCGCGCCCGGATGGGCGCCGGGCGATCTAACGAAGGAAGGAAGTATTGCGTCATTTATTGATCGTAAACTCCTGGGCGCGCACATCTGGAGACAAGGCAAGGTTTACGATCCAGAAGGGCTGCTCAGCACGATTCCGGCCGTGGTCACGACACTTCTGGGAATTCTGACCGGACACTGGTTGCGAAGCGAACGCCCCCGATTTGAAAAAGTCGTCGGTATGTTTGTTGCGGGCGCCGTCTGCGTGGCGCTTGGCTGGGCATGGAACCCATTCTTCCCGATCAACAAAGCATTGTGGACCAGTTCGTACGTTCTCTTCACGGCCGGGCTGGCGCTGCAGTTTCTGGCGCTTTGCTACTGGCTGATTGATATCAAGGGATATCGCCGTTGGGCGTGGCCGTTTGAAGTGTTTGGTGTGAATGCACTGGCGTTGTTTGTCGGATCTGGGTTGATGGTTAAGTTGATGGGGTTGATCAAGCTGGATCGTGGTGACGGCACGCAGATCTCTTCGCAAGGGTGGATCTTCCGCAAATTCTTTTTGTCTTGGGCGACGCCGATTAATGCGTCGTTGTTCTATGCGATATCGTTTATCTTGTTTTGGCTGTTCTTGATGTGGCTGTTGTATCGCAAACGGATTTATATAAAGGTCTGAAAAGGAGAAACCAATATGCCAATGTATATCGCGTTATTGAAATGGACCGGACAGGGAGTAGCAAACGTGAAAGACAGCCCTGCCCGGCTTGATGCGGGGCGCAAGGCATTCAAGAAAATCGGCGTCAAGATCAAAGACACATACCTGACGATGGGTCGCTATGATCTCGTTTGTATGATCGACGCTCCCGACGACGAGACGTATGCAAAGGCGCTGCTTAGCCTTGGTGCGCAGGGCAATGTGCAAACTGAGACGTTGAAAGCCTTCACTGAAGATCAGTACCGAAAGATCTGCGCCTCGGTGAGCTGAGACGCCTAATGTTTATAGCCTGGACCACGGAGCACACGCCCCGCGAGTGCTCCTGTGCGTTGTCCCTTATCAACACTGATCTTCCCGTTCACAATCACGTATTCAATCCCCGTGGGATATTGATTCGGCGACTCAAATGTTGCTTTATCAATTACCTTCGCGGGATCGAAGACGGTGATGTCAGCAAACAATCCCTCCTTAACTAGTCCGCGCTCCTTCAAGCCAACTCGCGCCGCCGGCGCGCCGGTCATCTTGTGAATCGCTGCTTCAAGCGTCAACAACTTCTCGTCACGCACGTAACCACCAAGTATGCGTGGGTAGCTGCCCCAGCCGCGCGGATGTGACTTCGAACCAGCCAATGGCCCATCTGTCGCACGCGATCCGCTATCAGTACAGAAACTGACGAAGGGCGACTTCATCGCCGCGCGCATGTCGTCTTCACTCATCATGAAATAGATAGCGCCGGTTTGACCGTGGTCAGCCAGAATCAGATCGAAGACCGCATCAAGTGGATCCTTTTTCTGTTGCTCCGCGATCTCAGAGATGCGCTTCCCTTGTAACGACTCGAGTTCGCGATTGACCACCGAGCCAATTAACACTCCACCTGGACCACCGCTGCCGAGATAAATATTCTCCCAGGCGGTTTGCTCCTGAGCGATTTCCGTTTTCAGCCGTTGCCGTGTTTGTGGATCGCGCAGCCGCTCGAGCATCTTCTCAGTTCCGCCTTCGAGTGCCCACGGTGGCAAACACGCGCTCAGCGCCGTGCTGCCGGCGATGTAAGGATAGATGTCGGCTGTGACGTCCAAACCTCGATCGCGAGCTTGCTTGATCCGGTTTAGTACATGCGGCATGCGGCCCCAGTTTTTCTTGTAAGCGGTCTTGAGATGCCAGATCTCGACCGGGATTTGTGCTTTCTGTGCGATCTCGAAGACTTCATCGAGCGAGGCGTCGATTGTGTTTGCTTCGCTGCGTTGATGAGTAGCGTAGATGCCGCCGTACTGTCGCGCGACCTTCGCGAGTTCGATCAGTTCGTCGGTTTTTGCGAAACGTGCGGGCACATACTGAAGCGAAGTAGAAAGACCGAGCGCACCATCACGCATCGCATCTGCCACCAGCTTCTTCATCTGGTCCAATTCAGGCGGCGTTGGTGGGCGATCGTCGTAGCCGATAACGTACTCGCGTACTTGAGTGGCGCCGACAAACGTACCGAGGTTGACGCCTGAGCCTTGTTTCTCGAGGCGCTTGAAGTATTCGTCGAGCGTGCGCCAGTCGATGGTGAGATTGAAACGTCTGAGAAAGTCTTCCTGCTCTTTGATCTGGCGGTCGTTTATCGGCGCGATCGATTCGCCTTCGCCTGTGATCTCAGTCGTCACGCCCATCATGACTTTACTCATTGCGCGTGGATCGATCAGAAGATAGGTTTCAGATTGGCCCAGCATGTCGATAAAGCCCGGCGCGACGACGAGACCTTGGGCGTCGATCGTGCGCGCGGCATTGGCTTGCGACAACTTACCGATGCTCACGATACGATCGCCTTTGATCGCAACATCTGCCGAATAGCCGGCTCGTCCCGAACCATCGATGATGCGGCCGTTTTTGATCAGTAGATCGTATTGCTGTGCCTGCGGTAAAGGGATGAAGAACATGCTAATTAGCCACAGAAAAACAGAGATGAATACGGATTTAAACATCGAGAAATCTGCTCCTTTGCTTCGGATCGGGAAGCATGCAGGTGTCGTATTTACCAAAAACACGATAACGGTTTTGAGCAACGAAGCGGTAGAACAGATCGCGCAGCGGCCGCGGCACGATTGTGGCTACGGCTGCCAGTGCGGGCCAGACTCCTCCGAGCTCTCGCCCGGCGCGCAAAACTGCGTCCGATCGCTGCAACACGCGCTCATCCGGCTGTTCATAATTCTCGACCACGTGCAGCGTATCGAGATCTTTCGGATTGATACCGTGTCGCTGCAATACCTTTCCGGCTAAGTCGCTCTGGAGCGACGCGAATCGCAGTCGGTCGTGCCGGTCGTGTTTCAATAAGAATTGGACCAGCCGATTGCACAGCCCACAGACGCCGTCATAAAAAAGGATTGGAGCAGCACCGTCCATCACAGTTTTAGTACGGGTTGATTTGCGGCCTGCAACTGTTGATTTATCTTTTCCACTTCGGTGGTCTTCAACGCCTCCCAATCTGCCAGCAACTTTTGGAGCGTTTGCTGTAATTCGCTCGCTGCATTCAACATTGGATCCGTTGGAGCGCGATCGGCGCTCTGCAAATGCTCAAGCAACGATGAGAAGCCGCCGTTTAGACGCGTAAGATTCGGCTCCCGCATGTCGATTGTTCCGCCCGGAAGTCCGGGTGATCCACCATCGCCGCGTCCCTCGCCGCCAATTGCCGCGGCTTTTTTATCGAGTGCGGCCAATGCCTCCGCCAGTGGACCACGATCGACGCGCTCAATCGAATTTTTTATTTGAGTACGCAGCGTTCTGATCCGCTCAACCGCATCATAAGTTTGTTGCATGCCTTTGTACGCAGCCAGCGAGACGGCAAATTGCGCCTTCAGGTCATCTACGGGCGCCGTTACGCGCGGATCCATCTTTACCGAGAGATGTTGTGTGACCGTCTTGCCATTCGCAGTCAGTTTGACTGTGAACGAAGCCGGCAACACCGATGGACCAAGCGGATACAAAGGCGTATCGCGATAGATTGCTGAGATCGGAAAGCCACGGCCAAATGCTGCGGGCGGCGCATACCTCAAGTCCCAAACGAATCGCTGCATACCCGCTTTTGCCACGAGGTTTTGTGGCGGACGAAACCAGTATTCCGGCACTGCGTAATCGTTGGCGTTCACCGGAACAGGTTTATCGTCACTCGAAAAACGACGGACCAGTTGAGTTGTGTCGTCGATAATCTCGAGCGTGACGGGCGTCGTCGGATTATCCTTTAGATAATAATTAATAATTGCACCGTCGGGCGGGTTCTGTCCCGCGGGCTCTTCAGGCGGCAACGGTGTATCGGTATTAACGTTGCGCTTCACCCGATAAGCGAGCTGCGGTGCGAAGAGATAAACTGCAGAGTTCGTCACCGTCTCGTTTAGTTGGCGCAGAGGTGTGATGTCGTCGAGTATCCAGAATGATCGGCCATGCGTGCCGACTATGACGTCGTCGTTGTGAATCACCAGATCGCGAATTGATGTCGCCGGCATGTTCAGCCGTAGCGGTTGCCAATTGTTGCCATCGTTGAGAGAAAAGAAAACCGCAATCTCAGTTCCCGCAAACAACAACCCGCGTCTCTGCGGATCTTCCTTGACTGTATTGACTGGACCATCAGGTAATCCCGTAACAATTTCCTGCCAGGTCGCACCGCCGTCGGTGGTGCGATAGATATGCGGCTTTTGATCGTCGAGTCGAATCCGATTTACTGCGACGTACGCTGTGTCAACGTCGAAATGACTGGCATCAATCTGTGAGATCTTGCTCCACGAGTCGATCGCGGGTGGCGTTACGTTCTTCCAGGTCTTGCCGCCGTCTTTGGTGATGTGAATCAAACCGTCGTCGGTGCCGGCCCAGATCACATTAACGTCTTTGGGCGAAGGAGCGACGGCGTAGATCACGCCGCGTCGCGGTTGGGTTGCCATTTCAGGACGGCGAAAGACACCGATGCTCTCCGGCACTTCAGGTTTCTCGCGCGATAAGTCGGGACTGATGATGTCCCAGCTCGAACCACCATTGGTGGTCTTAAACAACACGTTGCCCGCGAGATAAAGCACGCGCGGATCAACGGGTGAGAACAGAATCGGCGCGGTGCGGAGAAATCTATACTTGCCACTGCGCAGAATTTCCGGCGCGACGTTTTGTACCTGGCCAGTCGTCGCGTCGAAACGGGTGGCTTTGCCGCCGTAGATAATATTCGGGTGCAGTGGATCGGGAGCAACGTAGCCGTACTCTTCGACACCAACAGTGCGCCAGTCGCGAAAAGAAATCGCGCCGTTATCGCCACGACTCTTTACTCCAGCAGAACCACTCTCCTGCTGGCCACCGTAAACCCAGTAAGGAAATTGATTGTCAGTGATAACGTGATAAAACTGCGCCGTCGGCTGGTTGTACCAGGAGCTCCAGGTCTCACCGCTGTTCACGCTGATCACTGCGCCCTGATCAGTCGCGAGCAACATGATGTCCGGATTCTCTGGATTGATCCAGAGAGTGTGGTAGTCGTCGCCACCCGGCGCGCCTTTGAAGGCCGTGAAAGTCTTGCCACCGTCGGTTGAACGATATGCCGCGATCGCGGAGGTGTAAACGATCTCCTTGTTACGTGGATCGACATCGATCTCGGCGAAGTCAGTGCCACGCGCCCACGCGCGACGATCGGTACCGACGCGTTGCCAGCTTTCGCCTGCATCATCAGAGCGGTAGATGCCGCCAAGTTGTGGCGAGTCGACGGTTGCATAGACTGTGTTCGGATCACTCGGCGCGACGGCGATGCCGATACGACCAAGACCTTGTTCGAAAGTCGGCAGACCTTTGGTCAGTTGACGCCAGGTGCTGCCGCCGTCGGTAGATTTGAAGAGTCCGCTACCGGGTCCCTGCCAGGCGCCGTTCTCCCATGGGCCTTGCCGCGCGGACCACAAAACGCCGTAGATGACCTTTGCGTTCTTAGGATCGAACGCGAGCGCGATCGCGCCCGTGTTCTCGTCTTTATAAAGAACCTTCTGCCACGTCTCACCGCCGTCTGAAGAACGAAAGATGCCGCGTTCTTCGTTTGGACCGTAGGGATGGCCGAGGGCTGCGACATAAACGAGATTTGGATCACGAGGATCGACGAGTATCGCGCCGATCTGTAGGGCATTACGCAAGCCGAGATGTCGCCACGTCTTTCCACCGTCTGTCGATTTATAAATACCGTCGCCGGTGGAAAGATCGGGTCGTTGTAAGCCTTCGCCACTGCCGACGTAGAGCGTCTCCGGTTGCGAAGGTGCGACTGCGAGGGCGCCAATTGATCCGGTCGGTTGGTCGTCGAAGATCGGTTTCCAGGTGTGACCGTAATCCGTCGTCTTCCAAACTCCGCCGTTATTGACTCCTATATAAAAGACGTTTGGTTGGCCGGGAACCCCCGTGGCGCCGACAGTTCGGCCGGCGCGAAATGGCCCGATCATCCGCCACTTCATGCCCTGAAACAGATCGCTACCCGTTTGTTGAGCGTGGGTTGCGTTATTGAATAAGGACAGCAGACAGAGAAGCGCGCAGACAAACCGTAGGAGCATCAAGTTGTTCCTCTGTGGTTAGACAGGATTTACTGACGTTTCTTTTACTCCATCTCGATAATCCTGTAAATCCTGTTCCTCCCGTCGACGCTTTTTGAGGATCAAGGCGGAGATCAGCGACATCAGGACGCCAGGTGGAAGCGGTTCGAGGAAAGTGATGGCCATGTTGAAGAAGATGTTGCTGTTGTAAAGTTGCATCATGCTTCTCATGTTCTCGATTTCGTTTTCAATCTCCTGAGGCGACTTGCCGGAAGCGCGCACCCGCTCGATTGACTGAGCCAGATACTTCTCGCCGAAGTCGGGCATGAATTTGTGGTACACGACCTCCCAGGTGGCAACGTAGCAGACGCTGCTGATGAGCATTATTAAGAACCCAACACCGAGAGCACGGCTAAAACTGATATATCCGTTGCCGACATTTTCGCGGTAAGACCTGATTCCAAAGAAAACCAGGAGAAAGGACAACACCATTATGGTGTAGCCGATGATCATGCCGCGGCTCGGATCTGTTTGGTGGGCGAACACCATTGTGGCCGTCATCAACGCGGACATAATGGCGCCCGAGATCAAACCGAAAGTCAAAACAATCTTTTTCATACAGAAGACTCCTCACTGATTTTGAAGAACTCGCGGCGCAATCTACGTTTGAGGCCTTGAATTGTCGTCATACTTTTGAGTGATTCTGAGTGTTAATGTGGAAAATACTACTTTCGAACTAATCAGTGTGAATCGTTTTTAGGTTAATCCGACAAATCTGTGTTACGGAATCAGTCCCAATTCCTTAGCAATCTGCACTGCCTGCGTGCGGCGTTTGGCGCTGAGCTTATCGAAGAGACGGCTCGAATGCGTCTTGACGGTATTCTCACTGACAAAAAGTTTTTCCGCAATTTCGCGGTTCGACATTCCCTGGGCGATTAGCTCGAGGATTTCCAGCTCACGTTTGGTGATGCCGAGATCTTTCAGTCGCTGTTCGTTTAGGGAGAAGGGCACCGTAGCTGGGATGGCAATTTCCTTCACGACTACCACTTCCTTCTTTCTCGTCAGCTTTAATCCGAGCCAGATACCGACACCGGCAAAGAGCGCAGCAATCAGTCCGCTGTAGATCTCGATCGAGTGTTCGATCACCAGAAAGCGAAACTCGATCATCCGGAGCGTAACGATCAGGATTCCACCGCAGAGACCGTAGATGAGTACGTGGATGAGCGTTTGCTTCTTCACCAGAAATCGCATTTTAACCGATCCGCGTAGATCCGCGGCAGACTGTCTCCTAACAAATTAGTTGACACATTTTCCAAGCGTCGCTATACTCCTAAAAACTTAGGAGACATTATGGCGCGACCGAAGACTGAGAATCTGACTCCGCTCGAGCTCGAAATCATGCACGTCCTGTGGGAAACAGGGCCCGCAAACGTCCAGACAGTGCAGCAAAAACTGAAACGCGACCTTGCTTATACCACTGTTCAGACCATGCTCAACATTCTCGAGCGCAAAGGCAAAGCCAAACGCACCCTCAAAAACCGTGCTTACTTTTACAAACCGGCTGTGAGTCGCAAACAGGTCGTAGGTAAGCACGTCAAGGACGTTGTCGATCGACTCTTTGGCGGTTCGGCGGAGAGCCTGGTGATGAGTCTCGTCGAAACCAAACACCTGACTCCCGAAAAACTCGCACGCCTGCAGAAACTAATCGACCAGGCAAAAGAGGAGGAAGCCGATGAGAATAAGTAGCCAACTGTTGCTGACTTTTCTATTGAACGCCTGCTGGCAGATCGCACTCATCGCCGCGCTCGCCTCCTTCGGCTCATGGCTGCTGCGTAATTCGGTCGCACGCTATCAACACTGGATTTGGGTAAGTGCACTTTGTCTGGCGTTCTTTGTTCCAGCTTTCACTTCATCACAGACGCTGCTTGACACTGATGCTCCAACAATCTCGGCAGTGCCGTTCGTCACGGAAAGCATGTCGCCGCTCTCTCAGGAATCTGTGCCAAACCTTTCCGGCACACAAACCGCACTGCCGTCTACATTTCTTTTGAATCAAACTATTGGCTTCTCGCTACTCGCCATCTATTTCGGGTTTATTCTCTTTCGCATCTTCAACCTGGCCCAGGCCTGGCAGACTACTCGCGCGATCAAGCGCGATGCTGCCGAACTCGAGCCAGACGACCGAGTCGCAGAAGTTATTCATCGTTGTGAGCTGGAATTTGGAACGTCTCCAGGCGCCGTCAGAGTGTTTCGCTCGGAGACGTTGCCGGTCCCAGTGACGATCGGACTCACCAATCCAGTAATAATTTTGCCTGAGTTACTTCTGCACGAAGGGAATGTCGATCTGCTGACTTCTGCGATCGGACATGAGTTCATTCATGTGGCACGGCGCGACTACCTGCTCAATCTCTTCTACGAACTGCTGTTCGTTCCCATTTCATTTCATCCTGCGGCGGCTTTATTAAGACGGCGGGTCAAACAGACTCGTGAACTCTGCTGCGACGGGCTTGTTGCGGAGCGCATTTTGAATGCAGAAGTTTATGCTCGCTCGCTCGTCAGGCTTGCCGGCTCCGCGCCACCTCTGCGTCGTCTCTCCGTTACTACAACCGTAGGCATCGCCGATGCTGACATTCTGGAGGCCCGTATCATGTCGTTGTTGAAAAAACCGGAAATGAATACACGCTCGAAGAAGCTGTTGCTCGTTGCTGTTGCGTTGCTGCTTGCCGTGCCATGCTTTGCGGCTGCGGCTTTGGCAATGCGTTTTGACGTTGAGACAAACGCGCAGGACCCCGCAGCGCAGGAGAAAGAACGCAAGGAAAAAGAAGTCGTCGAGACAAAGATGCGCCGTGCGAACGAAATGGAAGAAATGAAAGTGCGCATGGCGCAGGATCCGGCATTTCGCGAAGAGATGGAACGCAAACAGAAACTGGAAATGGAAATGCGGGAGGTTAGGCAGGCCGCACTGATTCGTCTGGCGCGAATCAATATGGATCAAGCCATTCAGATCGCCACCAGTCAAACACCTGGAAAGGTTCTGCTTTGCAGTCTCGACGCGAAAGGCTGGGAGGAACCCGGGAAACTCGCGAAAGACGGGCTGGTGTTCTATCACGTCATGATCGCAAACGAAGGCGCTGTCGGCGCCACGCACATCTGGGTGAACGCGATCGACGGCACAATCATCAAGGCCGAAAAGGAGCTTCCGAGAAAACCCAAGCCGCCTGAGCAATAATGATCAGTTTAGCCACAGATTACACGGATGATCACGGATCAAGCCGCTCTTTTTGATCTGTGTTCATCCGCGTTCATCTGTGGATTCAAACTCTCCATCAACTCCTGAAATCCCGCTAGATCCAGCGATTGTGGGCCATCCGAAAGTGCTCGTTCCGGACACGGATGAACCTCGATTATTAATCCGTCAGCTCCCGCCGCCGCCGCCGCTTTCGACATCGGTGTAATCAAGCTTCGTAGTCCTGTTCCGTGTGAAGGATCAGCCAGCACCGGCAGGTGCGACAACTCTTTCACAAGCGCTACGGCCGCGAGATCGAGCGTGTTGCGGGTCGCAGTTTCAAAAGTCTTGATACCGCGTTCACACAACACAACATTCGCGTTTCCACCAGCGAGCAGATACTCAGCCGCGAGCAGCCACTCCTTAACTGTCGCGGATGGTCCACGTTTGAGAAGCACTGGTTTCGAAACGCCTGCGAGTTTCCGCAACAGCGAGAAGTTTTGCATGTTGCGTGCACCCACCTGCATCATGTCGGCGTACTCTTCGACGATCTCGACGTCCGCTTCACTCATGACCTCAGTCACGATTGGCAAACCAGTCTCTTTGCTTGCCTGTTTCAGAAAGCGCAGCGCTTCAACGCCGAGTCCCTGAAAGTCGTAGGGAGATGTGCGCGGTTTGTAAGCGCCGCCACGCAGCATGTTTGCGCCCGATGCTTTCACGGCGTGTGCGGTCTCCATCAGCTGCGCTTCGGATTCGACTGAACATGGTCCTGCGATCACGACCAGGTCGCCCGCGCCGATCTTTGTACCGGCGACGTCGACAACCGTTCCTGCCTGGCGGAGTTGGCGGCTTACGAGCTTAAACGGGTGCGAGATCTGGATGACTTCCGCAACGCCGGGCGCAGCGCGCAGTGCTTCAATTTCCGAGCGTCGCCCACTGCTGCCGATCGCCCCGATGATGGTCCGTTCTGCACCCTGAACTACGTGTGCTTGAAAACCACATTCCTTGATCCGATCAATGATGTGGTTGATTTCGTCGGGGGTTGCACTGTTTGACATGTTAACGATCATGATGTGTATTCCTTTACTAACCGGGTAGGTTCTTTGGGTCTCTGTGCGGTTGCGGCCGCAAGTAAAACAAATCGCGTGTAGTTGTTCGAAATGTCCTGAATGCTTTTGCGAATAATAGCTGCGCCATAGACATCTGCGGCACGTTGTCCGGCGATAGCGGCGCGTTTCGGTTCGCCCAGCCGCATGATCTCCGCAACGCTTCCGGCCGTATCGTCGGCGATTACCGATTTGAGTTGGGGATGTGTTTCGAAGAAGCGACTGCACTGAGCGAGTGCGACCGGATGTGACTGCACGGTCTCAATCGTCTCAAAGGTAGCGCCGGGACAACCGATCAGGTGTTGCTCGATCTTTATCCGGACTTCGTCGAGCATATTCAACGAGCTGGAGTGGAGCAGATCGACTGAAGATTGCACGATGCCGGCGATCGTATTTTCAATGGGTGCAAGCAGGTAGTCAGCCATGCCATTGTCGATAGACTGATAGAGATCCGCGAAGGTCTTTCGTGGCACCAGTTCGATCTCAGGGCCCAGCAATTTCAGCGCAGCCTCTTCACTAAAGGCGCCACGCTCGCCCTGAAATGCGACTCGAGGTTTTGACGATTGTGAACTCATAAACTGGTAACGGCCTGAACCCGTCTCGACTCACGAATAATCCGGCGAAAAACCTTACCCACCGCGCGTTCATCGAGCGGGCCGGAATTGATCTCCTGGAGCCGCTGTAGCACCGTGCGCTCGCGTTCCGGGTCGCAGAATGGGAGTTCTGCAGCCTGTTTGAGCGCGCCGACTTTCAATGCGAGTCGCGCACGCATGTTCAGAAGTCGAAGCAGTTCAGCATCGATCTCGTCTATTTCTCTTCGCCAATGCTCTATGTCCATGATTCAAGCTCCGGGCAATAAAAAACCGGCCGCGACTCTTAGGATCGCGGCCGGCTCGTTGAAGGTGTTGTGCTTTAGGTCGTCAGCACATCGAATTCAAACTTCGCCTCCCGCTCTCCTCCGTAAAGAAGAAGCGGTAAGTAAAGGCGAAATAGAAAAATGTGCGAGTGCTAATCATGACCTCGGGCTACTATAGGTAAGAGAGAATTTTCCGTCAAGACGTTTCTGCCCCTGATTAGCCAGATTTATCAAGTTCTAAATCATGTCAATCCTGGAAAATCCCGTAAATCCTGTCTAACAACCTGATGAAACCCATACTCCTGGCCCTAATATTTTTCCTCTTCCCCTCCACGGATCCACAGCTATACATCCGTCTAAATCAACTCGGCTTTGCCCCAGCTCAACCCAAATCGGCGACTGTGTTTAGCCGCGAACCGCTACCAGCGGAATTCCAAATTGTGAATGTTCAAGGCGGCGCTGTCGTCTTCACTGGAACAGTAAAGACTATCGATGGTTCGTGGGGAGAATTCAATCGTTATGGTGAACTCGATTTCAGCGCGTTCAGGCAGGAGGGTACCTACGCAATCAAAGTTGGTTCAGCGACGTCGTCAAAGTTTACGATCAGTCGAAGTATCAACACTAACCTCCCCGATCAACTGCTTGACTTCATGCGCCAACAGCGTTGCGGTTACAACCCATACGTTGATGCTGCGTGTCACACGTTCGATGGCCGCACCGTATTTGGACCGGAGCGCCCCGGCACTTACATCAACGCTTCGGGTGGTTGGCACGACGCCGGCGACCAACTCAAGTATCTGCTGACATCGAGTAATGCAACTGCGCAAATGCTGCTCGCATACCAACTCGCTCCGGACCGGCGCACATTTGCAGATAAGTTTAATAACCTCGGCCAGCCTGGCGCGAACGGCACTCCTGACATTCTCGACGAAGCACTCTGGGGTTTAGCGTGGATGTTGCGACTGCATCCAGCTTCTGACCAGCTTTATCACCAGGTTGCCGACGATCGCGATCACAAGGGCTTTCGCCTACCGCAGAACGAAACAGTTGACTACGGTTGGGGACCCGGAAGTTATCGCGTCGTGTATTTTGCAGACGGTCAGCCGCAAGGACTACGGCAGTACAAGAGTGAGTCAAATGGAGTTGCAAATCTTGCTGGTCGCTACGCCGCTGCGATGGCTCTCGGCTATCAGATCTGGAAAGACGATCCACACTTGCGATCGTTTGCGCAGACACTGCTGCAAGCGGGGAGGGAAGTCTATGCGTTGGGCCAGGCGAAAGAAGGAGTGCAACAAGGCAACTCTTACGGCGCGCCTTATCGTTATGCGGAAACGACCTGGACCGACGATATGGAATGGGGCGCTGCCGAACTCTTTCGGGCGACGAAGGATGCTCGTTATTTACGTGATGCAAAGCGTTACGCTCTGCTCGCTCGCGATGAATCGTGGATGGGAAAGGAAGAGGCTGGCCATTATCAATACTACCCATTCATGAATGCTGGTCACTTTCGACTCTACGACTTAGTCGATGCACGCACGAAGAAACAGCTCGCAACTTTTTATCGTGAACAGATTGAGCGTTGTATCAAGCAGGCTGAACACAACCCGTATCGCATCGGCGTGCCTTTTATCTGGTGTTCCAACAACCTCCTCGTGGCGCTCGCGACGCAGTGTTTGATGTACGAGCGCATGACCGGCGACAAACGTTTCAGACAGTTCACTGCGACACAGATCGACTGGCTGCTGGGAAAGAATCCGTGGGGTATGTCAATGTTTACAGGCATTCCGGAGCAGGGCGTTTATCCGACGGATGTTCATCTCTTCACGAATGCATTGCTGAAAAAGATAGTGCGAGGCGGGTTGGTTGATGGTCCGGTTTATCGAAGAGTATTTCAGAGTTTAAGAGGAGTTTCGATCAGGGAGCCAGACCCGTTCGCTGCTTTCCAGGACGATCGCGCCGTTTACCACGACGACATCAATGATTACTCGACGAACGAACCGACGATGGATGGGACAGCATCGGCAATCTTACTTTTTGTTTTAATCAGCGTTCATTCGTGGCTTAAGTAGTAACTTGCCGGTCGTTTTTCTTCCCTCGAGATCGCGGTGCGCTTCCGCGGCGGCTTCGAGAGGATAGACTTTGTGGATTCGCAGTTTGAGATCGCCACGCGCGATTGACTGCAGAACGTCATTAGCACGCCACTCGAATTCCTCACGAGTTGCAGTGTAATGGTGCAGTGTTGGACGTGTGATAAAAAGCGATCCCTTTTGCGAAAGCTTGATCAGATCAAACGGCGGCACAGCGCCGCTGGATCCGCCAAATAGCACCAGATAACCACGCGGGCGAAGCACATTCAGATCTTTGTCGAACGTTGCTTTACCAACACCATCGTAGACAACGTGTACGCCTTCGTTGTTCGTCAGCCTTTTCGTCTCACTTTCAAAGTCGGCTTCGGTGTAGATGATGCATTCATCCGCACCTGCATCACGGGCGAGTTGCGCCTTCTCAGGAGTTCCGGCCGTGGCGATCACTCGAGCACCGATCTTCTTCGCCATTTGGACCAGCAGCAGTCCGACTCCACCCGCTGCAGCATGAATCAACGCAGTCTGTTCTTTTTGCAACGGGTAACTGCTATGTAAAAGATAGTGTGCAGTCATTCCCTGGAGCATCGCGGCGGCCGCTTGTTCAAAATCCAGCTCGGCCGGAATCTTCACTAAACAACTTGCAGGCACAATTGCATACTCGGCGTAACTTCCCAACGTGCTTGAGTAAGCAACTCGATCACCGGGCTGCAGTGTTGTTACCTCGCTGCCTACTTCAGTAACGATTCCCGCTGCTTCCTGTCCGTCAATAAAAGGCAAGGGAGTCGGATAACGACCTTCGCGAACGTAAACATCGATGAAGTTCACACCCGAAGCTTTGATCCGAACGAGTGCTTCATTTGGTTTTGGAGATGGAACGGGCACGTCGACTGGAGTGAGCACCTCCGGCCCACCCACCTGGCTAACTTGAATGGCTTGCATGATGAGAGATATTGCCACAGATTGTGTTATTTGTGGCGTCGTAGTCGAAAACGATTTGCATTAACCGGCGTGCGATTGACTCGGGCACCAGAGAGAGTGCGGTCTTTCGTAAACCTCTGGCCCAGAAATTCTCCCATTGACCGACAGCGCCGTAATAACGTGAGTATCTCGTGACGGCCGCTGTTCGTTCATAGCGACAACGTTCATACCCGCGCAGCGCCGCTTCTCCCGCTGCGAAATTTTCAAAACATTTCGCCAGTACAAGCGCGTCTTCGATAGCAAGACAACCACCCTGACCGAGGTTTGGTGTCGTCGGATGAATTGCATCACCGAGCAGGGTCATCCTTCCGTTGCCCCAGGTTTTGATTGGATCGCGATCGAGGGCGGTTGTTTTGAGAATGGATTTCTTTGGTGTCGCTTCAATCAGCTCGAGCACCGGTCGCCACCATTCGGCAAATATTGACGACAGGTCGTCAGTATCCATGTTCGCGGTGGCCCACCAGCCGAGTCGTGCCAGACCGACTGGACCAATACCGAAACGCTTTCCAAGTCCGTGAAGCTCGATCGCGGTCGCTGAAGGAATCTGATTCGGGACGTGTGGTGAGATACCACGCCAGACTGTGTAGCCACGATAAACAGGATCGCCATCATTGATGAACTGCAAGCGCACGTCTGAGTGAATGCCATCAGCGCCGATCAGAAAGTCAGCTTCGACCGAATTACCATCCGCGAACGTCGCGATTATTTTGTCGACCTGTTGTTTGTAGCTGACGAATGCGTGGTCCAGGTGAATCGATTCTTCCGGAAGTGAATTCAGAAGCGTGCCCTGTAAATCAGCACGGTGCAGGGCAACCGCGGTCTTCGCAATCGAAACGCGATTAATCAGAAACCCATCTTGATCGCGCCACTCAATCTTTTTCATCACTCCGGCTTTTTCAAGAATCTTCTCAGCCAGGTGCAAGGCCTCGAGAACGCGCATCGCGTTGGGCCAGATTGCGATTGCAGCGCCGACGTCCAGTAAAGCGGGCGCCTGTTCGAAAATTTCAGGCTGGAAGCCAACTTGTCGAAGGGCGATTGCCGCAGTCAAACCACCAATGCCACCACCGATGATCGCGATCTGGGCCACCAGAACAGGTTGCCACAAAAAGGCACAAAAAGCACAAAATGATTATTGAATCAAGCCCGCTCATTACTGATCCTTTGTGCCTTATGTGCCTTTTTGTGGCTGACTTTCCGCGAGAGATTTGATGTGTAGTAGCACTCTTTTGTGGATGTTGTGAATGATGTAGTCAGACCACAGATGCCAGTACGGAGCCGGCCAGAAACGGTTTTGATACCACGTGGTTCCTTCCAGCAGTGTGGTGCCGTCTGGCAATGGCTTCAGTTCAAACTGTCCTTTGCGCGAGATCAAATAATTCTCCACATGCGGCGGTCGCAAGTCGCCGTAGAGTGACAACTCCTCCATCGCTCGCGGTTGGGACGTAACATCAAACCGTAAGAGACGGGGTTCATCCCAAACGGTAATCGGTTCTACGAAAGCGCCCGTCGAAAACACACAATGTCGTACTGCGCCAACACCCTGACCGCGAATGTCAGCACGTATCGGATACGCGATTCCGGTCCTGAACATCGTTTCCGTAGGTGGTGATAGTTGTGAAAACGAGACCACATGAGTCCACACGGTCTGTGGATCACTTTTGATAACAACAGACGTTTTCACTTCGTAGAGTGGCGGAGTTTCTCCCGCCGCGTATTCAAGAACAATTAGCGCAGGCATCAGAAGAAATGCGACCGAGACGACACGCAGAGTATTTGGCGAGAACGACGGTCGCTGCTGAAGGACGAAGCCAATCAAAGCACCAAACAACGCAAGAACGGCAGCGAGTGGAAGAGCCATCGCGAGGCAGATCACCCCTTCAATCGCCAATGCAAATAACGCCACACCAACGAGTGCTGTTGAAAGACCCGCAACCAATAAGCATTTAAGAAGCGATCGCGGCCGGTGATAGCCGTAGATCAAACTTGAATTCAAGCCGAGAAAAAACGGAATGCCAACGAAGATGCCCCATCCATAGTTGCCAAGGCCGGTTGCGCTAAAAGCAGCGGCTAACGAGGCAAGTAACGCTGTCGCTACTATTCCCAGTACAGCACTGCCAAATTCGCTTTCTGGAATCAGCCTGCTGACCGTTGAAGAGAACTTCGACTGTCGATCGCGCGATCGACTTGACGGAATAGCAGACAGAATGACGAAAAAGATCAGATTGAGAAAAGGCAGGAAGAAGAGAATTACGAGCCATTGTGGTAAGTCTGCGTCTCGAAGTCGTCGCAGCGTCAGCACGGTACCAATCCAGATGAACGGCAACGCAACCAGGACCAGCGCAGCGTAAAACGTGGCGTCTAGCTGCGTTAAGGCGTTAATGTCGGTCGAAGAATCAGAGACCCAGTAGTTAAAGATGTTCCACCGGTGTCCAAACGCAGCGGCCAGGACGCGATCAATGTTGTGCTTCAAAGCGAGAAGCACGAAACCCGTTGCGAAGTACCGTGCCCGACCAATCCTGCCGTGCCACCTCCAAATGTCGAATATCTGTGAAATCAACAGGCCTCCTTTTTAAGAACACCAGCGCAGGTCGCCTACGCAGAAGGGTTTGGGTTGAGGTAGCCCGCTCCGGATCTGCTCGGCAGTGAAGCGACGCGTTGGCACCAGATCGTATGGAATAGACGCGACTCGTGAGCCGGGCGTAACAACGCCTTCCGATAAGATGCGAACCTGCGCCAGTGATGTAAGGGGAACCTTCATCGTCAGTTCGAAGATTTGGGCCATCAATCGATGGCAAAAGACCGGCAGCGGAAACATCAATGGGTGTCTACCGACAACTTCAGCGACACGACGCACGGCTTCACTCAGGTAGATCTCTTCCGGACCGAGAAGGGCAATCGTTTGTCGCTTCATGCGTCGATCGATGAGGGCCGCGCGCATAACGTGCACGAGGTCTTCAACTGCGAGCGGCCGGACACTTTTTTCTTTCAGACCGACAGTTGCGAAAACAGGAAACGTGTACAGCGCTTGGCTCAAGTGGTCGAGCATGTGATCGCCGAGCCCGTAGATCACGCCAGCTTTGATGATGGTGTAGTCGAGTTCGGAATTGCGCACGATCTCTTCTGCCTCCCATTTCGATTCGTGATATGGCGAACCGCAATTTGCGCGCGCGCGCAGGAAGCTCATCAGTACGATCTTCTCGACGCCTGCAGCCCTGGCTGCTTCAACTACGTTGCGGGTTCCTTCGATGTGAACACGTCGATAGGTTTGATTTCCAATCTCACGATTGATGCCGGCACAATGCGCAACGGCTTTGCAGCCTCGGAACGATTCTCTCAGAACACTAACGTCTGACAGATCGTTCGCAATAAGGCGCGGCTCCTCTTTCCGCGACCTTCTCGATATCAGCACCAGTTCGTGACCCTCCGATTCCAGACGCTGAGTTAAATGTGTGCCGACGAAACCGGCTGCTCCAGTAATAACAATTCTCATGATCTTCTCTCCTTGTAACCTCTCAACTTGATGCAGTTTCAGCTGGCTCATTGTCGACTGACTCAGCCGCATCGCGGAGTTCATCGAGGAGCCGCAGCGCCTGCTTTCGCAGCGGCCGCATGAATGGGTTACTTGCCAGGTGGATCAATTTGTCCAGCAGATCGACTGTGTGATTGATCAAACGGTAAGTGCGGCGGTGCTTTGGTGATGAGTCGTGAATCCAAAACAGGACGATTCCCATGTGATAGACCCAGAGCAGGTAAGGCAATTCCGCGCGCAAGTCATTCGGAATGCGCGCCTTTGTTCCTGCGAGCACCAGATCGAAAAGTTGAATGCTCGCCTGGCGCACGGGATCTGTTTCGTCTGCAAAAGGATTCAGCGGACTCTGCGGATGTGCTGCAGTCTTGAAAAGCACGCCCGCAAACTGGTGATACGGCTCCATGGTTTCGATCTTCGTCCGCACCACCGTCAGCAGGCGTGCTTTGAGTGTTTTCTCGTTTTCGAGCGCAGGCAAAACAACTTCGAGATGGCTCTCGTGGAGACGCTGATAGAAGGCTTGAATCAGATATTCCTTCGAGCGGAAGTAGTAGTACGCGTTTCCGAGCGACACGCCGGCCTTTTGTGCGACAGCACGCATCGTTGTTTCGTCGTACCCGCGCTCGCGAAACATCTCGAGGGCGGTTTCAAGGATCAACGCCTTCGTCTGATCTCCTTTGCCAAGTTTCGAAGTCTTCTTCTTGCGCATCATGGTTAACGTGTCACTGTCTTAGTCCGGCGACTCGACTGATCTGGTAACGGTTTTGAGAGATCATTGAAACAACTCGCTTCGTGGTCGGCAGAAGTTCCGGTGCGGCGAGTCGATAGGCCCACTCGCGATACCTCGCCAGGGCCCAGAGGACCATCAGCCATGCTTTTGGACCAAAATAGACGCCACCATCGTCACCCACCACTGTCAGATCCTGTGTGGTCAGATCGTGATTGAGTTGTGGATAACGTTGTCGTGCTTCATCAGAGGCACAGGGCACGAAGGTGAGAGGGACGAGCTTCGACTGATCGGCGAGCCACTCGTGTGCGCGCTTGCACAACCCGCATTCAGGATCGTAAAGCACCGTTAGGGAAAACATGGCTTCAGGCCTCCTGCTGGACGGCTGTAAACGCGTCTGGAGCGACGGGTGGTGGCTGATGCTGTTGAGTTGAGCGGCGGCGCATACGGCTAAAAATGAAGAGGTTGAAGAAATGCATCCCACCGAGGACGAGAAGCACCATGCCTACCTTTACGGACAGGGCTTCAATACTTTGCTCTGCGGAGGTGACGGCGTAGCCGAGCTTCAATGCGAGGGTAACGTAGCCAAAGTTAATGAGGTAAAAGCCGACGACGAGCAGGTGATTGACCGAATCAGCGAGGGCGTCATTGCCGTGAAAAACGTCGATCAGAAAGACGCGTCCGTTTTTGTGGAGGGTTCGGGCGACCCAGACGGTCAGCGCGATGCTGACGGCCAGGTAAATCAGGTATGTGCTTATTCCGATTGTCATGGTCAGCCTCCTTAGCTGAATTTGAACACGTTCAACTACCGGCAGAGTACGCCTGCTCAGGAAGGGTGTCAAGAACTTTTTTGAACACGTTCAGGAAGCACGGATCTTCGCGGATCCGAGCCACGGATTTTGCTCCACAGCGGAAATCCGTTACCTGTCCGTGAAAATCTGTGACTCATATGTTATCGTGCACGCGCAGCAAAAAGTCCCCAAGGAGAACCTGATTGGCAGCAGAAGATCTGATCCCCGCACAAGGAACCATCATCGATAAACAGCCCAACGCCTTCTTTAAAGTTCAGTTAGACAATAGTGAGCACGTGGTTTTGGCCGCTATTTCCGGCAAGATGCGTAAGAATCGCATCCGGATTCTGGTGGGTGATCGCGTGAGTGTGGAAATGTCGCCCTACGACTTGTCCCGTGGGCGGATTACCTACCGCTACAAATAGACTCACTTAAGCTGGAAAGACTTGACGTAGCCCAGGAACGAATCGTTCCACTGCGTCACTGTCTTTTCAGGTCCGACGAGTTTCACGAAATACGAACCAACTGGAGTTTCGATTACTGCGGCGCGAAGCCGGTAACCGGGACTGTTATTGAATGTGCCGCTACCCGGAGCGGTCTCGGCGACGTAGGTTCCTGAGACGTCGATCGTCGTCACCTTTAATCCATTTGCATCGAATCGCTCTTCTTTGGCGTCTTTAACTGCACTGCCATCCGCCTGCTTCATCTGTGCCACCCAGCGCTCGATATTTGCAGCGGTCGAACCACCCTGTCCCTGTCCAAAGTAGTAAAGGACCACCGACGCGTCTTCTGCGTCACCGGCAACCTTCGGCAATTTGTATTGCGCGACACGCATGCTGGAGCTTCTCGGTTCTTCCACCCAGCCCGCCGGAACCGTGAACTTCAATTCACTTTTTTGCGACAGCGCCACAACCTGAAGGCTCGTAGCACACACTACGCAGATGAGAATCATTAATCTGGAACTTCGCATGCTGCTAATTTAAGCGCTGAAAGCGGTCTAATTGCAAAGGTTTGCCGTGACGGTGCCGATTTTGCGTGGTAGTATGCCTTTATCATGCGTGCCGATGTCGTTCTCATACGGCTTATATTTACGGCAATTTTAGTAGTGGCGGGTTACAAGCTGGCACCCGTCCGCGACGACCCATGGCTCTCGGCTGGCGCCGGGGCATTGATTGCGATTTGTATCATCGTTTTTGAGCTACGGATTCGCCGCGCGACTCTCAAAACGCTGATCGGGGCCGCAGCAGGATCCATCCTCGGAATTATCGGCGCATATTTAATTGGATCTCTGATCAGCCGTCAGGAGTCGAGCGCGCTGGAAGCGCCGATGAAAACGTTTCTGACGCTGGCGCTGACGTTCTTCATGGCCTATGTCGGTTTGATGGTCGGTGCTGCCAAAGGCGACTATCTAGATCTCTCGGCACTCGGTGGAATCTTCAGTGACAAGGTCGCACGACGCGATTTGAAGATACTCGACACGTCTGTGATCATCGATGGTCGCATCGCAGACGTTGCTGAAACAGGATTTCTAACCGGCTCGCTGATCATTCCACAGTTCATCCTTCGTGAGTTGCAACAGGTAGCTGACTCGCCTGACTCTTCCAAACGGCAGCGTGGCCGCCGTGGACTGGACATGCTGAACCGGCTTCAGAACAACAGTTCGCTCGACATCCAAATCGTTGAGACTGATTTTCCGTCCGTGCGTGAGGTGGATCTGAAGCTGATCGAACTCGGTAAGCAACTCGACGCGGTGATCGTTACGAATGATTTCAATCTGAATAAAGTCTCCCAGTTGCGCGGAGTCAGCGTGCTCAATATTAATGAGTTGGCAAATGCGCTCAAGCCAGTCGTGCTCCCCGGCGAGGCGATGAGGGTTTTCATCCTGAAGGAAGGCAAGGAATACAATCAGGGCGTGGCCTATCTCGACGACGGCACGATGGTGGTTGTTGATAACGCACGGAGGCTGATCGGCAAAAACGCCGATATAGCTGTGACCAGCGTGTTACAAACAACTGCTGGCAAGATGATCTTCGGCCGTCTCTGGGAAGAAGCGGAAAATGGCGGACACAGCGATATCCATCGCACCAACGGTGCTTCGCGGCGCCAGGCGCGTGATTCGCGTAATACTCCAACGCCGGTGCGTATTTCGGAGAGCGAACCGATCACGGAAAGCTAAACCGCCAGCACGCCGTTTCCACGAATTCCTAACTCTCTTCATGAACATAGCGATTATTGCCGCCGCCGGCGCTGGCACCCGGATGGCGAGCGATCGGCCGAAGCAGTTTCTGCTCCTTGCGGGAATGCCGGTAATTTTTCACACGCTCAAACGATTTGAGCAGTGTGACAGTATCCATGAAGTGATCGTGGTCCTGCCCGCAGAAGAGTCTGCGGGCTTCCTTTCGCTGGCAGGGAGATATGGACTGCGGAAAGTCGCGCGCGTGGTGCCCGGCGGGGCGACACGGGCCGATTCGGTGAAGCGTGGTTTGCTGGCCATCCGATCGGCAACGGCGGAGATCGTTGCTGTGCACGACGGTGTCCGTCCGTTTGTAACAGTCGAAGAGATCGATGCGACAATTGCAGCAGCACGAGACGATGGCGCGGCAATACTCGCAGCTCCCGTGACGGACACGATCAAGCACATCGGCGACAGCCGCGTGCTCAGAACATTGGATCGTACCGGCTTGCGTCGAGCATTAACGCCCCAATGCTTTCGTTACGAGGTGCTGCGACAGGCATATCGACACGCCGATGTGAGCGATCCATCATTGACTGACGAGAGCGCGCTGGTAGAACAGCTTGGCCATACCGTCACCGTTGTGGAAGGAAGCGCAAGGAATATTAAGATTACGACGGCTGAAGACTTTGTAATCGCTGAAGCGATCTTGGCCACAGATTACACGGATCGTTAAAGCAGATGATACGGATCGGAACAGGAACTGATACGCACAGGCTCGTCGAAGGTCGCGAACTCGTGCTCGGTGGTGTGCACATCGCTTCCGATCTTGGCGCCGAAGGACACTCAGACGCCGACGCGCTTACACACGCCATCGCGGATGCGATTCTCGGCGCACTTTGCGAAGGCGATATCGGTGTTCATTTTCCGGATAAGGATCCACAGTGGAGTGGTGCGAGTAGTCTTGAACTGCTTTCGCGAGTCATGTGGTTGGCGCGCGAACGCAGCCTCCACGTGGTTAATGTTGATTCGACAATCTTGCTCGAAAGGCCGAAGCTGAGAACCTACGTCGATACCATGCGCGAGAATATTGCCGGCGTTTTGGGAGTCGATGCTGCTTGTGTCAGTGTGAAGGCAAAGACGGGCGAAGGAGTCGATGCGGTGGGGCAGGGGTTAGCTGTGACCGCTCAGGCCGCTGTGCTTATGGAGAGCAACTAAGGAAAAAGCAGCTTGAGACCACAGGACGTCATAAGGAAAAAGCGAGATGGGATCAGTCTATCGCGTGAAGAGATCGATTTCTTCATCGCAGGCGTTACCAGCGGCCGCATTGCCGATTATCAGGTCAGCGCCCTCCTCATGGCCATTTACCTGAACGGCATGGACCATGCCGAACAGCAGGCTTTGACCGAAGCCATGCTCAACTCAGGCAACATCCTCGACTTCTCAGACGTTCCCAAACCAAAAGCAGACAAGCATTCGACCGGTGGCGTTGGAGACAAAACCTCGATCATCATCGCGCCGCTCGTGGCTGCGTGTGGTGTTTGTGTGCCGATGATCTCCGGACGCGGCCTGGGCCATACCGGCGGCACGCTCGATAAGCTCGAATCCATTCCCGGATATCGAGTCGCTCTCAGTGCGACCGAATTTAAGCAGGTGCTGGACCAGGTCGGGTATGCGATGGCGGGACAAACGGCCGAACTCGCTCCAGCCGACAAGAAGATGTATGCGCTGCGCGACGCTACCGCGACAGTCGAAGCTATTCCGCTGATTGTTGCATCGATCATTTCCAAAAAAGGTGCTGCCGGTCTCGACGCGATGATCATCGACGTAAAGGTTGGCAATGGCGCTTTCATGCGAGAAGAATCAAGGGCGAGGGAATTGGCCCATGCACTCGTGAGCACCGGAAATTCCTGTGGTATCAAGACGCGCGCTTTGTTGACAGATATGAATCAGCCGCTTGGTGGGGCGGTGGGGAACTCGCTCGAGATCGAGGAGTGCATCCAGATCTTGCGTGGTGAAGCGAATGAAGCAGCACGACCAACGCTCGATTTATCGCTCGAACTTTGCGCACACATGTTGGTGCTGGCGAACGTTGAGAAGACGATCGAAGCCGCACACGCGCGTCTGCAGAACGTGCTTCACTCCGGCAAAGCGCTGGAGTGTCTGCGCAGTAATATCGCAGCGCAAGGGGGCGATCCGCGGGTTTGCGACGCGCCTGGTGAGTTTCTGCCTTTGGTGAAAGAAACCGTTAAGGTAGAATCCCCGCGCTCTGGCACCATCACAACTATCGATACCACGGAGATCGGTCACGCAATCGCGGCAATCGGCGGCGGGCGCGTGCGCATCGAAGACACCGTGGATCCCACAGTTGGTTTTACTTCCGAGTTGAAGTTGGGCGATCAGGTTCGCGCCGGGGAGACGATTGGGCTGGTCTACTGCGCGGACTCAGCGGCGGCGACCGAGGCCGCGCTTCGCATCCAAGCCTCATATCACATCGGAGACTCGCCAGTGGAAACGCCTAAGTTGGTTAAGGAAATTGTCAACGAATGAAAGATAAGAATTACTCGCGCAAGGGCGCAAAGGCGCAAAGGAAGACGCAAAGAACGCTGCTTGGAGCCCGACAGGCTTTGCGCCTTTGCGCCTTTGCGCGAAATTACCTGCTGTTGATTTTGGTGGTTCTGGTTCCCTTGGCGCTCTCAGGCTGCGGCGGCAGCTCTGCGGCTGAAGATAAATCGAAGATTAAGGTCGGGATTGTTTTTGATATCGGCGGAAAAGACGATCGATCTTTCAACGCCGCTGCCTGGGAAGGCGTGCAGCGGGCCGCGAAGGATCTGCCGATCGTTTTGCGCGATATCGAACCCGGGACGCCGAATGCAATCGAACCTGCGATGCGCGCCTTTGCTGAACGTCACTTCGACCTCATCATCGGAGTCGGTTTTGCACAAGCACCGATCATGGAGCAGGTTGCCAAGGATTATCCGAACATTCAGTTCGCGATCATCGACGGTGTCAGTCAACTTCCAAACGTCGCGTCTCTCGTCTTCAAAGAACATGAAGGCTCATACCTGGTCGGGATTCTTGCCGCCAAGGCTTCTCGAACCGGGACGATCGGATTTCTCGGCGGTATGGATATTGGTCTGATTCACCGTTTCGCGAAAGGTTATGAAGAAGGAGCTCGGTCGGTTAATCCCAACATTCGCGTCATCGACAACTATGTCGGCGTCACTGACTCTGCCTGGAACAATCCGGGCAAAGGAAAAGAACTTTCACTGGCGCAGATCGGCAAAGGCGCGGACGTCATCTTCACCGCCGCAGGTAACTCCGGTCTCGGAGCCTTTGACGCAGTCGAGCAACAGGGAAAACAGAACGGTCGCGCCACGCATTTCGTCATCGGTGTTGATTCGAATCAAAACATGGTCAAGCCGGGGTTTGTACTCACCAGCATGGTGAAGCGCGTCGATAATGCGGTTTACGACATCGTCAAGGACGTCGTAAACCATCGCTTCTCACCCGGTCTCCACGTTTTTGGTTTGGACAAAGACGGCGTGGGCTACGCAATGGACGAATTCAACAAAGATCTCGTGTCACCCGAAGCAATCCAGGAAGCGGAAGAAGCAAAGAAAAAGATCATTGCCGGCGAGATTAAGGTCACGGACGCAATGGGTTCCTAATTCATTTGTGCTTTTTGTGCCTTTTTATGGCTGATGCTTGAACTCCGACAGATAACCAAACGCTTTGGCGACGTTCTCGCTAACGACCACGTTGATATCGTCGTCAAGCCGGGAACGATCCATGCCATCGTAGGTGAAAACGGCGCCGGGAAGTCGACGGCGATGCGCATCGCTTACGGCTTCTACACCGCAGACAGTGGTGAAATCCTCGTCGATGGGCAGGTGCGCGATATCAAGTCGCCACACGATGCGATTGCACTCGGCATCGGCATGGTCCATCAGCACTTTATGCTGGTTGAGACGATGACTGTTGCCGAGAACATCGTGCTCGGCGCCGAACCCGGAACAAGTCTCGCCCTCGATCTCAAGAGTGCGGGCGCGCAAATCAGGCAGCTGTCCGAAGAGTTCAAACTCGCCGTAAATCCCAACGAGCCAATCGAACACTTATCGGTGGGCCAACAACAGCGCGTTGAGTTGTTGAAAGCGCTCTATCGACACGCTCGTCTGCTAATTCTCGACGAACCGACCGCAGTGCTGACGCCCCTTGAAGTAGAGGAGTTCTTTGTAATCCTGCGGCGCATGCGCGAACAAGGTAAGACGGTAATCATCATCACCCATAAGCTTTCGGAAGTGCTCGCGATATCTGATGAAGTTACGGTGATGCGCGACGGCAAAGTAGTCGGTCGGGTGCAAACGAAAGACACGAACGCCGCTGAACTGGCACGTCTGATGGTTGGTCGCGAGGTGTTGCTGCGAGTCGAGAAGTCGGATGCGAGAGTTGGCAAAGCAGAGCTTGAAATAAGAAATCTGTCGGTCACTGATCTTTCCGGAACGAAACGCGTCAATGACGTCTCTTTCGAGGTTCGCAGTGGAGAAATCGTCGGTATCGCAGGTGTCGAAGGAAATGGCCAAACGGAATTGATCGAAGCAATCGCCGGTCTCGTCGATCCCGCAGGCATCGATGGAGCAATCAACTTTGAAGGCCGGGAGCTCAAAACGTTGGGCGCGCGGATCAGGCGTGAACTGGGAATCGCTCACATTCCCGAAGACCGTCACCGGCGCGGACTATTGCTCGACTTTATTCTGGCTGAAAATTCGATACTCGGCGTGCACTATCGCCCGCCGATCGCATCTCTCGTGGGCGGAGTCTTTATCGACGAGAACGCTGTTCAGCGACGTGCGGCAGAGATCATTCAGGCCTTTGACGTGCGTCCACCAAACGCCGCGCTTCCCGCGCGTGCACTCTCCGGCGGGAACCAGCAGAAGTTGATTATCGGTCGTGAGTATCGTGTTGAGCCAAAGCTCTTACTGGTGTCGCAGCCGACTCGTGGTGTTGATATCGGTGCGATCGAGTTTATCCACCGGCAGTTAGTGGGCTTGCGGGATGATGGGTGCGCCATTCTGCTCGTCTCTGCTGAACTTGAAGAAGTGACGAGCTTGTCCGACCGTTTGTTGATCATTCATGAAGGGCGAATCGCCGGCGAAGTAGATCCCAAAGTGGCGACGTTGGAGGAGATCGGGTTGTTAATGACCCGAGGACATTAGCGATCATGTTTAGAGTTCAAGCTTTAGCTTGTGGCTGAAGAAAGAACAACCTCAAGGTTGAACTCTGAACTAAACAAACCCATGAACAAACTCGCGCGTGACCTTCTGTTTCCTCTCATCGCAGTAGTTGCTGCTTTCATTGTGGGCGGCATTCTGATCCTGCTCGTTGGCGACAACCCGATTGATGCCTATAGCCTCCTGCTCGGCAGCGCACTCTCATGGCCCGACGGCATTGGTTACACACTTTTTCACGCGACGCCACTCATCTTTACAGGTCTTGCGGTCCTCGTTGGATTTCGTTGTGGCCTTTTTAATATCGGCGCCGAAGGTCAACTCTATATCGCATCATTCGCGACTGCGTGGGTGGGAATTACTTTCGCAAATCTAACGCCGTGGCTTCTTATTCCGTTCTGTTGCCTGGCAGCGATATTTATCGGTGCGTTTTGGGGAGCGATCCCCGGTGTTTTGAAGGCGCGTTTCGGATCGCATGAAGTTATTAACACGATCATGTTGAACTTTATCGCGATAGCGCTGGTCAGTTATTTCACCCAGTATCACTACAAAGATCCCGGCGATCCGATCCTGCAAACTGCGCCGATTGGCGAAGGCGCTCACATTCCGCACCTCGGCAAGTTCATTCCCGGATTCCCGGAACGCATTCCACTGAATGTCGCCTTCCTTCTCGCATTACTCTGTTGCCTGCTGGTCTACCTGTTTTTGTGGCGAACAAAATGGGGTTACGAGATTCGCGCGACCGGGAGTAATCCTTTTGCTGCGGAATATGGCGGCATTTCGATTCGTAAACAGATTGTTTTGGCGATGGCAGTTTCGGGTGCGCTTGCAGGCATGGTCGGTATCCATGAAGTGTTGGGTAATCGTCATCGTTACTACGACGGTTTCTCAGACAACTACGGCTTTACCGGAATCGCCGTCGCTCTGCTCGGTCGGAATCATCCCGCCGGCGTTATCCTCGCCGCGTTGTTGTTCGCTGCTCTACAGCACGGTGGAATTTATGTCGACGGCTTTTCTCAGCACGTCACGAAAGATATCGTGCAGGTTTTGCAGGGCATCATCATTCTTTTCATCGCTGCTGAGGGATTCTTCAAATGGCTCTTGCGAAGAAGAGCTTCCATGGAACGTTTGAGAGCGTAGAACGATGAGAGACATTCTTACACTTTCGCTCATTGCCTCCACGATCCGGCTCGCAACTCCACTCGTGCTCGCCGCGCTTGGTGGTCTTTTTTCAGAGCGGTCGGGAGTCATCAACATCGCTCTCGAGGGAAAGATGCTCGCCGGAGCTTTCACTGCTGCTGCCGTTACCTACGCTGCAGACAAGAGACTGGGAATGGGCACTGCGAGCCCGTGGATCGGTTTGCTCGGTGGCATGATCGCGGGACTCTTCATTGCGGTGATTTACGCGTTGAGCTGTATCAGGTTCAAAGCCGAGCAGGTTGTTAGTGGCGCAGCTATCAATATTCTAATGCTGGGAATACCTGGTTTTCTCAGTGGCGCATTCTTTCTTTCGTCCGGCTCCACGCCGCAGATTCCGAAGGACCATCTGCTGCCACAATCACCGATAATTATCGCTGTCGTCGTTTTGGCACTCGTTGCTCTCATCTGGTATGTCCTCTACAACACGCCCTTCGGATTGCGTCTTAGATCGGTTGGAGAAAATCCCGAAGCTGCCGATGCTGCCGGCGTGAGTGTCAGTCGCATCAGGTATTCGGGAGTGTTGCTCGCCGGCGCACTTGCTGGAATCGGAGGCGCATATCTCTCGATTGGCCAATCGTCACTGTTCACCAGAAACATGACGGCCGGTCGTGGTTTCATTGCTCTCGCAGCGCTGATCTTCGGCAAATGGCGGCCCGTTCAGACCTTGCTTGCCTGTCTCTTGTTTGGCTTCACTGAAGCGGTTTCGATTCAGATGCAGGGAGTGTTTAAGTTACCTTCCGGCGAAGACATTCCGGTTCAGTTCATTCAAATGGTTCCTTACGTCTTGACCATTGTGGTGCTGGCGGGCTTTATTGGATCGTCCCGGCCACCGCGTGCCCTGGGTATACCGTATCAAAAAGAGAAGTAGACGAGGGGTGGAAATGGTTGAGCGAATGGCAAGTACGAGTCTTTACGAACGAGCTGAGCACGCTACACGAATTATCAGAGCGCGTACGACTGTTGAACCGCGCATTGCCATCGTGCTCGGCAGTGGTCTCGGTGGTTTCGCTGATGACTTTGAGGACCCGGTCGGTATCCCTTACGAGGAGATCCCCGGTTTTGTCCGTTCGACGGCACAAGGACACGCTGGGCGACTGGTAATCGGGAAGATCGATGGCATCCCGGTGCTCGCGATGCAGGGCCGCGTCCATTACTACGAAGGCTATTCACTCGAGGAAGTCACCTTTCCAGTCCGTACCTTTGGTTTGCTGGGTGTGAAGACTCTGGTGCTGACCAATGCCGCGGGCGGAATCAATGTGGAGTTGACTCAGGGAGCGTTGATGGTGATCAGCGATCACGTCAACCTGATGGGAGTCAATCCGCTTCGTGGTCCAAATGATGAACGATTTGGACCAAGATTTCCGGATATGACGGCGGTCTACGCACCCGAGCTGCAGGAACTGGTTGTTGACGAAGCAAGAGCGATCGGTGTTGAGGTGCGACGCGGAATATACGGCGCGCTGTCTGGTCCAAGTTATGAGACGCCCGCTGAAATTCACTTGCTGCGAAATCTTGGCGCCGATGCAGTTGGGATGAGTACAGTGCCGGAGGCGATAGTTGCGCGTCACATGGACCTCGAAGTGCTCGGCATTTCATGTATCACGAACATGGCCGCGGGAATCAGCGACGAGCCGATCAATCATGAAGAAGTGATGGCGACTGGCGACCGTGTGCGTGAGACCTTTACTGAGTTGTTACGCAGGGTGATCGGCGGGATTAATAGAAGAGTTTAAGCTTCGGATTATCGCGGATTAAATACGGATTAAATTGTGAGCATGATAATTGGCATTTCGGGTGGTACTGGATCGGGAAAGACAACGGTCGCAAATCGCATCCTGGAATCGGTCAGTGCCAGCGAAGTAGTTTTCATCCAGCAAGACTCTTACTACCGCAATCTCACCGATCTGCCGCTCGATTACCGCGGTCTCGCAAACTTCGATCATCCGGACGCGCTAGATAACGAACTCCTGGTCAATCACGTGCGCCGGCTGAAGGCCGGCGAACCGATCGAACTCCCCCTATACGATTTCAAAACGCACTCGCGTCTTAATGAAACTCGTTCTGTCGAACCGAAGCCGATCGTAATCGTCGAAGGAATTTTGATATTTGCCGATCCGCGGCTGCTGGAACAAATGGATATCAAAGTATTTGTCGACACTCCTGACGACATTCGCTTCATCCGCCGTTTGCGACGTGACATTGCCGAGCGCGGCCGCACCGCTGAATCTGTTATCGAACAATACCTGGCGAACGTCCGGCCCATGCACATGCAGTTTGTGGAACCGTCGAAACGCCATGCGGACGTTATTATTCCTGAGGGTGGTCATAATCTCGTAAGTATCGACTTGTTGAGTGGAAAAATTCGCGAGAGGCTGGCCAGTGTTTTATCAACTGTTGGAGGTCAACTTTGAGCGAAGATTTACAGCCGTTAATTGAGGCGGCGAAGAATGCGCGCCTACAGTCAGTGGCGCCATTTTCCAATTTCCTTGTCGGCGCTGCAGTCAGAACTGAAAACGGGAAAGTTTACACCGGCTGCAATGTCGAGAGCGCGAGTTATGGTTTGACTGTCTGTGCCGAACGAGTCGCGATCTGGAAGGCGCTGTCGGAAGGTGAACGGAATTTTACGGCGCTTGCTGTAGTTGCTGATACAGAAACTCTGACGCCGCCGTGCGGAACGTGTCGCCAGATCATCTGGGAATTTGCACGCGGCGCAACGATCGTATTCGCTAATCTCGGAGGCAAAAGCGAGGAGTTTCACATTGGAGATTTGCTGCCCCGGGCCTTTGACGCCCGCTTCTTGAAAAACAAATGAATCCGTTTCAAGCCCGATTTTTCTTTATTTTATTGATCCTGATGACCATGCTTTCAAATGTCACCGCCCAGACTCGCAGGCAGCCAGTCGACCTGCTGGTGCTGGGCGGCACGATCGTTACGATGGACCAGACCCGCCGCATTATCCCTGATGGCGGGATTGCGGTTACCAATGGACGGATCGTGGCGATTGGTGCACGCGCCGAGATCGAAGGTCAATACACGTCACGACAGCGACTCAGCGCGGTGGATAAAGTGATCAGCCCAGGTTTGATCAACGGCCACACGCACATTCCGATGGTCCTGTTTCGCGGTCTCGCAGACGATCTCGACCTGCAGGAGTGGTTAACAAAGTACATTTTTCCGGCTGAGGCGAAGAACGTTACGGAAGAGTTTGTGCGTGTCGGCACGCGACTGGGCCTGGCCGAGATGATTCGAGGTGGGACAACCACCTACTGCGACATGTATTACTTCGAAGACGCGATCGCCGATGAGACTGCAAAGGCCGGGGTGCGGGGCGTGCTGGGAGAAACGATCATCGACTTTCCTGTCGCCGACAACAAGACCAACGCCGAGGGCATGGCCTACGTTGAGAAGTTCGTTGCCCGCTGGAAAGGGCACGAACTAATCACTCCGGCAATCGCGCCACACGCCCCTTACACCGTCTCCGAAGAGCACCTCAAAGCCGCGCGCGCGTTTTCGGATCGCACTGGTGCGCCGATCGTCACTCACATTTCCGAAACGAAGCGCGAAGTCGATGACAGTGTCAAAGCGAAAGGCGCTAGTCCGGTTGCTTATCTCGAGCGAATCGGATTTCTGAATGACCGAGTTATTGCGGCGCACATGGTTTGGCCGCAGGGAAGCGACATCGCGATCCTCAAGCGTCGCGGTGTCGGTGTGGTTCACAATCCGCAGTCGAACATGAAGCTCGCTGCCGGCGTCGCCCCCGTTCCGAAGATGTTGACTGAAAAGCTTTTAGTAGGTTTGGGTACTGATGGGGCGGCGTCAAACAACGACTTGAATATGTGGGAAGAGATGGATACCGTTGCGAAGTTGCATAAAGTATTCAGCGGTGATCCGAAGGTGATCTCGGCACAGGAAGCCTTTGAACTCGCCACGATTCGCGGCGCCCAGGCGCTGCATCTGGAGAAGGAGATCGGCTCACTCGAAACCGGAAAGCGTGCCGACCTGCTGGTGATTGATCGCGACACGCTGAATCAGATACCGCTCTACAACGTCTATTCCGATCTCGTCTATGCCACCAAGGCCGCTGACGTTGAGAGCGTCGTCATCAACGGTCGCATCGTAATGCGCAACCGCCGGCTGCTAACTCTGAACGAAGCCGCCATCAAAACCGCCGCCCGCGCCTTCCGCGATAAGATCATCAAGAGTTTAGGAACCAGCGGGAACCAGTAGTCGCACACCAAATATGTCCAACGCGGGAGGTTGCAGTGTATACTCCCGGGCTAAAGCCCGCTTGATCGCCTCTCGCGCAATTTCACGTGATAGAAGAGGGACGCCCATGAAAAGAGTCTTCGTCAGTTATAGTCGGACCAATCTCGACGTGGTTTCACAACTAGTGGAGGACTTGCAGGCGGTTGGTATGACGACCTGGTATGACCAAACTCTCACCGGTGGTCAGCGTTGGTGGGATAATATCCTTGCGAATATTCGAGACTGCGAAGTCTTTATCTTTGCTCTTTCGCCGCAATCCTGGGAGTCAGAGGCGTGCAGGAGTGAGTTGGCATACGTCTGTCAACTTGGCAAGCCGATTCTGCCAGTGTTAGTTGCCGACGGCATTAACCTCAATTTACTGTCTGCACCGCTCAATGAGATTCAAGTCACGGATTATCGAGCGCGCGATAAAGGGGCGGCCTTTGCTTTGGTGAGAGCGCTTAATTTAACTCCCGACGCCTCTCCTTTACCGAATCCACTTCCGGCGCAACCAGACGTTCCGGTTTCATACCTCGGAACTCTGAAAGAACGAATCGAGGTTAACGGGAGCCTCAATTCCCAGGAGCAGAATTTGTTGTTCCTGGAGCTGGAGGAAGCAATTGATGAGGGCCGTTCTCCAAGCGAAGTGCGCGAATTGTTGTTGAGCCTAAAGCGTCGGGACGATTTGCTGGCCAGAGTCGCAGTGAAAGTGGATGCAGCGCTCAAAGGCCTTGATGAAAAGTCCGCCATGCAGGTTCGGAAAAAGCCTGCCCTTCAAGGTATCGGTCTTGGCTCAACCATAGCAAAGCGATCGGACGTTGCTGGTTTAGCGGCGCCAAACCTTTGCTCGCGTTGTCACATTCAGGTTGAGAGCGAGGCGCACTTCTGTCAACGGTGTGGTAATCCACTGAAGGGACAGAGTACGGCAGTGCCGAATGCCGCCTCGGTTACACCTGATAGCAATCATGTGCAGAAGATTCCCGGGTCCACGAGTAAGTGGTACAGGTGTTCGGAGGAAGACACCTCCGAACTGATAAATGACATTAAGGTCTGGCTCGATTCGGAAGGATTTGATACGCAGCAAGTAAGCGCAGACGATCAGAGCTTGTTGATCCAGATAAAAAAGCGGGGCAGCTGGCGTGATTTTGTCGGCATGGCAACTTCGCTGAACATTCTGTTCCATCAGTTTGACGAAACGCTAACCGTGGAGATTGGCGCTGGGAAATGGGTTGATAAGGCTGCTGTGGGTACTGTCAGCTTGTTTATTTTGTGGCCCCTGGCCATAACAGCCGGGATGGGAGCGTGGGAACAAATGAAGATGCCCGATCGAATTTTTGACTTCATTGGAGCCCGGGTGGCCAATCGTTAGCGGGACGGGATTTACAGAATTGTCACGATTAACAAGATAGGATAGTGCCTCTTGTCAACTTGATAATCCTGAAATCCTGTTAAAGACTGTTCAGGAACGTTTGGACCGCAGAGTGAAATGACTCTGCGTCAATGGCTGGATACTCGTAGAGCCGATCCTTAATTCGTAAAAAGAACTCCAGCAGGCGAGATGGTTCGATCAGTCCCCGTTCGATCATTCGACGCACGTCCAACAGGTCGGTGTTGTGTCCGCGCTCTATCTTTGCGAGTGCCTGCGCATAAAAATCATAGTGGAAAAAATCAATCGCTCCTTGGCGACCGATAAAGATGCTACGCTCCTCCCATCCTGGGAGGGCAGGTATAAAGTCGTCGGGTGAAGCGAGCTCGATATTTACCTGAAGACGTTCTTTGAGATCTGGTAATACTTTAAGAATCTCACTTGCTTCCGGGACCATTTTCAAATCAATGTCGATGGTAGTTTCTCGCCAACCGAGCAGCACTGCAGTCACGCCGCCGACGAAATAGATGTGAGTACTGGTTTTACCGGCACGACCGAGTGCCTTCATGAACCGATCAATCGCTTCGGCGCTTACTTTCTCACGCATGAAAATGCTCGCTCGAAGCTGACTAGCTTCCTTAGCAGTGCGTTATATTTGGAATGGGCCGCGTCGGGCTCCGTCATAGACAAGAGATCGTAGAGACGATGTTCAGGATTAGATGGTAGGTTTTCAGGTAGCTCCAGACCAAGACTGCGAAGTTTTGGTGCACCTATCGCCACGAGTAATGCTGGAATCGTTTCACGCTGATAGAGCAGGTCTTCAATACCCGCGACAATGAGATCATTTCCCGGTAAAGAGCTCATGGGATAGATTCTAGCACTCTAGAATGAAACAAGCTTTCGTTCGTACACACCCTTTCCATTGTCCTTAACGCCCGGCACGAAGATGTACCAAAGAACTTAAGGTCAATGGACTGTGAGGAGTTTGAGCCAATTCTTGACTCCCTTAGTGGTTTTCCTGATTGGTAGTCCCGCCGCTTTGACCTAGCCCCGGCTTGCCTCGGTGGCCTTATCCGTACATAATAGGTTCCGTCAAATTGATACCAACTCTAAAGCGAGCATTAGGCTCGCTTTCCTATTTTCAGGAGTCAGCAATTTGAGGTCTTTTTCTTCGTTTCGAACCTACATCAATGGAATTCTCCCGACAGTTCTAGTTCTTATTGCAGCAGCTCTCGCGATGGGCCAGTCGACTGGCTCAAGTGAAGACGCGTCAGCGAATCCCGTCTATCGACGCATTGAACGCGCTCGCGCACTTGCCGCAGTGCATCAGCTTCCGGCCGCCGCCGCCGAATTGGAAAACATACGCGCCTCAGGCAATGATGTAACACTACGCAACGTTGCCACGCTCATGCTGCTGGGCATTTACCTTGAAGACGGAAACTATGGGCGCTCTCAGGCGCTGTTGGATGAAACATTTCAGACTCGCGCCGCACAAAAAGACGAATCGATTAGGACTTACTTCGCGGCCGCGGGCCAGACGGTCAACGGCATCCGTTCGCATCTTGCGCGCTATCGCGGCTATGGGATTAATCCGAGTGACGCTGGTCTGCCAGTAGAAGCCAACACTGATTTGGAACGAGTGCGCGGACTACTTGAACGGATAGTCGCGCAGGCTCGCGAGATCTCAAAAGAACAGGGTCGAGCCTACGAGGCCTTCGCGCTTCTGGAAGACGTGCTGGGCATTCGACTCTCGCTGTCCCGAAACGACGATGAGCGTGCCAAATGGCAGACGGATTACCTGAGTGCAAGAGAGAAGATGGCATCAATGCAGTCGCCTTCTCTGGGCAGGTCGCAGGCGCTCGATGCCGTCACTAACAGAATCCCCAATCCCTTTGCCTCCAAGCCGGCCCCAACCTCAGAGCAGACCGCCCCAGAAACCGCAACAGCCGCTCCAGCAGCCGCTGCCACCACAACCACCGCTGAGCCACAAGTCGTTAGTGCTGGTTCGTTGAGTGGGCGTGAAACGAAGCGGGTGACGCCGTCCTATCCGCCGGGTGCAAAAACCCATAACGTAACCGGAACCGTTCGGGTCTTTGCGATTGTGGATGAAAACGGAAAAGTCTGGGTAACGAACTCTGAAGGTCCGACAATGCTGCGCACTGCGGCGGAAGCCGCCGCCCGTAGCTGGGTGTTCCCGCCTTCGACCTTCAACGGCAAACCCGTCCGCATTGTCGGCTACCTCGATTTCGATTTCAAACTCTAGCCACGGATTTCACAGAAAAGGATTGGATCAGCGCTGATCCGATCCCATCCGTGTGAATCCAGGCCTAATCTTGACTTAAAAGTAAGGTTTAGCTTAAGATGCCTTAGATTAATAGTTTAGAAGAGCAATGAAGATTTCAGCTCAAGAGGAATATGGCCTGCGATGTCTGTTGCAGCTAGCCCGTGCCGAGACGCTCGATGAGTCGCTAACGCTCTCGCAACTTGCCCATCTCGAGGGCATTTCCACCGCGAACGCCGGCAAGCTGATGTGGATTTTGAGCAAGGCCGGACTGGTTCAATCGACCCGCGGTATTAAAGGCGGCTACACGCTCAATCGACCTGCGTCTGAGATTCATTTGAATCAGGTCATACGCGTCCTCGAAGGCGAACCGGCTGAATCGCATTGCAAAAGCTACGCAGGCGTTTTGGACGCCTGTGTTCATACCGGTGACTGTGGCATTCGTCCGGTGATCGTAGAGTTGCACCAGATTGTCGACAACGCACTCGCCGAAATCACCCTTTCCCAGTTATTGGGGACTGAGGCGAATGTCGATGCTGCTCTGCACCAGATCCAGGGCATCAGTCGGAAGGATAATCGGGTTTGGAAGGACTAATGAGCACAGCAGAAATTTTAAGTAAACAGGAATACAAGTACGGCTTTGTAACTGATATCGAGTCGGATGTAATTCCGCGCGGCTTAAGTGAAGACACCATTCGTCTGATCGTTGAGAAGAAGCACGAGCCTGAGTGGATGCTGGAGTTTCGTCTGAAGGCGTATCGGAATTGGTTGACGATGACTGAGCCGAAACACTGGCCCAACCTTAAATATCCGAAACTCGACTATCAGGACATCATTTACTACAGCGCGCCGAAACAGAAAGCGACGAAGGCGAGTCTCGACGAAGTCGATCCTGAATTGCTGCGGACGTTTGAGAAGCTCGGCATTCCGTTGACGGAACAGAAACAGCTCGCGGGCGTGGCGGTTGACGCGGTCTTCGACTCCGTCTCGGTGGCGACAACTTACAAAGAGAAGCTGAAAAAGCACGGCGTGATCTTTTGTTCGTTTACTGAAGCGATCAGAGATTATCCGGAACTCGTTAAGAAATATCTCGGCTCAGTTGTGCCAACCAACGACAACTTTTTCGCGGCGTTGAATAGTGCGGTCTTTTCGGATGGAAGTTTCTGCTTTATTCCAAAGGGCGTGCGCTGTCCGATGGAGTTGTCGACTTACTTCCGTATCAACAACGCGGAGTCGGGCCAGTTTGAGCGCACTCTGATCGTCGCCGAAGAGGGTTCGCACGTTTCTTATCTCGAAGGCTGTACCGCGCCGAAATTTGATAAGAACCAGCTTCATGCTGCCGTAGTTGAACTGATAGCACTCGACGATGCGCAGATCAAATACTCGACGGTCCAAAACTGGTACGCCGGTGATGAAGAAGGCCGCGGCGGCATCTATAACTTCGTCACAAAGCGTGGCAAGTGCGCCGGCAAGAATTCAAAGATCTCCTGGACACAGGTAGAAACCGGATCCGCTATTACGTGGAAGTATCCGTCCTGCATTCTTCAGGGCGACAATTCGATCGGTGAGTTCTACTCGGTCGCGTTGACTAATCACGCGCAGCAAGCCGACACCGGCACAAAGATGATTCACCTTGGCAAGAATACGCGCTCGACAATCATCTCGAAGGGCATCGCGGCTGGTAATTCGAACAACAGCTATCGCGGACTGGTGAAAGTGATGCCGAAAGCTGTAGGCGCGCGGAACTATACGCAGTGCGACTCGATGCTCATTGGCTCAAGCTGTGGGGCGAACACTTTCCCGTACATCGAAGTGATGAACAACAGTTCGAGTGTTGAGCACGAGGCTTCGACTTCGAAGATCAGCGAAGAACAGCTCTTCTATTTACAGCAGCGCGGGATTTCTCAGGAAGACGCCGTGTCGCTGATCATTAACGGTTTCTGCAAGGATGTATTTCTGCAGTTGCCGATGGAGTTTGCCGTTGAGGCACAAAGATTACTGGGCTTGAAACTTGAGGGCAGCGTCGGGTAAGCCACAGATTACACGGATTGATAACAGATGTTACAGATCAAAAACTTGCACGCAGGTATTGATGGAAAAGAAATTCTCAGAGGCATCAACCTAACAGTCAATAAAGGCGAGATTCACGCCATCATGGGACCAAACGGTTCCGGTAAGTCCACCCTCGCTAAAGTCCTGGCTGGACATCCACAATACGAAGTCACTTCCGGCGAGATTATTTACGAGGGCCGCAATCTGCTCGAGATGTCGCCTGATGAGCGGGCGCGTGAAGGCGTGTTCATGGCTTTTCAGTACCCGATTGAAGTGCCAGGCGTTTCGAACGCGCAATTCCTACGGCTCGCTTACAACGAAAAACAAAAACATCGCGGTGAAGAAGAACTCGACCCACTCGAGTTTAAGGATCTCCTGAAAGAGCGCGCGAAGGTTGTCGAGATGGAGGCGAGCTTTATGACTCGCTCCGTTAACGAAGGCTTTTCCGGCGGCGAAAAGAAACGCAATGAGATTCTCCAGATGGCGGTGCTTGAACCGAAGCTTGCTGTGCTGGACGAAACGGATTCCGGTTTGGACATCGATGCGCTGCGCGTGGTTGCTGGCGGTGTGAATCAACTGCTGACACCAAACAATGCAATCATTGTCGTCACGCACTATCAAAGACTTCTCAACTACATCGTCCCGCACTTCGTGCACGTGCTGTCCAACGGCGTGATCGCCCGTGAAGGCGGCAAAGAGCTGGCGCTTGAGCTCGAATCGAAAGGTTACGATTGGATCAAGACGCCAGATCAGAACGGAAAGGGAACAAGCGCGCCGGCGAATTAAGAATGGTTACTGAACTCGTCAAATCTGAAAACAGTTATCAAACGGGGTTTCGCGCCGTCCGTGAGTTGTCTCCGACCGTTGCGTGGTTAGAACTCGTGCGCAGCAGCGCAATGGACCGGTTCGAGCAGTTGGGTTTTCCTCCGGTGACCGATGAAGAGTGGAAATACACGAATCTCGCGTCGCTTGCGAAGGAAAGTTTTGAACCGGCAATCAGCGGCGGTGAGATTGCCGTCAGCGACGTGACCCGGTTTGCATTCCCCGAAACTGCGACCGCACATCTTGTTGTTGTGAATGGATTCCTGCGTGACGATCTGTCGGTAAGGACGGGACTTGAAGAGGTGGTGGCGATCGACCTGTTCAGCGCCGTCGCTGACGCGCGATATAACAAGATCGTTCGCAAGTATCTTGCCCGCAATGCCGGCTACCACAACAATGGCTTGACCGCTTTGAACACCGCGTTCCTGCAGTCAGGTTTATTTCTCTGGATTCCGAAGAACGTACGTGTAGAGAAGCCTTTGCAGGTAACGTTCCTGGCTGACGCCGAAAACAGTGCCAGTTTTCCGAGACTCCTGGTGGTCGCCGAGGAAAACAGTTCCGCTACGTTGATTGAGAGTTTTGCATCCGGTGGTGACAGCAGATACTTTACGAATGCAATCGCTGAGATTGTGCTCAAAGACGGCGCACATCTCGATCATTATCGTTTGCAGCGCGAAAGTAACAACGCTTATCACGTCTCGACAACGTCAGCTGAGCTTGGCCGGTCGAGCCGTTACGATACGACGTCGATAAATCTCGGCGCGCGACTTTCACGGCACGATATTTCAGTGGTGATGGATCACGAAGGCGCTGAGACTTCCGTCGACGGGCTTTACCTGGTGGGTGCGAATCAGCATACCGACACGCATTCAGTTATCGATCATAAGCAGCCGCATTGCAGCAGCCATCAGTTGTATAAGGGAATACTCGACGACAACGGCCGTGCAGTTTTCAACGGCAAGATCTTCGTTCGTGAAGGCGCGCAGAAAACCGATGCCATGCAAACGAACAAGAACCTGCTGCTGTCAGATAGAGCGCGTGTGGATACGAAGCCGCAGTTGGAGATTTTTGCAGACGATGTGAAGTGTGCGCATGGCGCAGCGGTGGGCCAGATTGATCAGGAAGAGCTGTTTTATCTGGAAACGCGTGGCATTGGTCCCGATTTAGGGCGCAGTTTATTGACTTACGGATTTGCTGAAGAAGTGATTTCGAAGATCAAGATCGAGTCGATCAGATCGCAACTCGACGAGACGGTGCTGCGGCAGTTGCACACGCAGTTAGAGACTTAACTTTCTTCTCTGTGCAACCTCTGAGTTCTCTGTGTCTCTGTGGTTAACGAAAGCTGAGATACAACAACCACAGAGAGACAGAGGACACAGAGGTTGCACAGAGAAAACCGGGAGTTAGAACTGTGAGTAGTGGAACATTATCGACATTGGAACCGGTTGTCTCAGACACTTGGGACGTCGAACGTATTCGCGCTGACTTTCCAGTGTTGCAACAGACCGTTAACGGCAAGCCGCTAATCTATCTCGACAACTCGGCATCTTCACAAGTACCTCAAGTCGTCATAGATCGCGGCAGCATCTATCTCGAACAGGAACACTCAAACATTCATCGCGGCGTTCATTACCTGAGCCAGAAAGCAACTACTGCGTACGAAGGCGCGCGCGAAAAGGTAAAACGCTTCATCAATGCGCCCGACGTCCGCGAGTGTATCTTCGTGCGCGGTGCCACCGAAGGCATCAATCTCGTGATGTACGGCTACGGTCGCAAGTTCATCGGCGCTGGCGACGAGATCATTATCTCCGCAATGGAACATCACGCCAACATCGTGCCCTGGCAGATGTTGTGTGAAGAAAAAGGTGCACGCCTGCGCGTGATTCCCATGAACGATGCGGGCGAGTTGTTACTGGATGAGTACGACGGCCTTTTGAATGAACGCACTAAACTGGTGGCGGTGATGCACGTTTCGAACGCGCTCGGCACCATCAATCCGATCAAGGAGATGATTGCGCAGGCACACAAGTATGGCGTGCCGGTGTTGATCGATGGCGCGCAGGCCGCTCCGCACATGCCGGTTGATGTTCAGGATCTCGATTGCGATTTCTACGTGTTCTCCGGTCACAAGATGTACGCCCCGACTGGCAGCGGAGTGGTTTACGGCAAACTCGAGTTGCTCGAAAAGATGAATCCGTTTCAGGGCGGCGGCGACATGATTAAGACCGTCACTTTCGAGAAAACGACCTATGCCGATTTACCAAACAAGATGGAAGCGGGCACTCCGGCAATCGCGTCCCAGATCGGCCTGGGTGCAGCAATAGATTATCTAAGCAGTATTGGCAGAGATCGCGCTGCTGTTTATGAATCGGAACTCTTGCGTTACGCGACCGAGCGCGTATCAGCAATTGAAGGTGTGCGAATAATTGGGACGGCAAAACACAAAGCCAGCGTGCTTTCGTTTGTCATTGATGGAATTCACCCGCACGACATTGGCACAATTCTCGATCAGGAAGGAATTGCTGTTCGCGCCGGACATCATTGTGCCCAACCTGTGATGCAACGATTCAATGTGCCCGCGACTGCCCGTGCGTCGTTCGCTTTCTACAATACGAAGGAAGAGATTGATATATTGGCGCGAACGATTGAGAGAGTGATTGAGATATTTAG
>DASYSD010000116.1:0-14234 GCA_036003745.1 Pyrinomonadaceae bacterium | reverse complement strand
AATCATCAAATCTCTCGGATGGCGTTCGACGGAACGATAGACAGAATCGATCATGTCTAATGTGCGACGCGCCGAGCCGCCATGTTCGACGTACCAGGGTTTGACGTAAAGCGAAAAGAACTCCGCAGTCAACCCCCCTTTCTTCATGCGTTCGATGTTGGTGCGATACGGAGCAGGAGGAGTTCCACTGAGATCAAAATCGTCGTTTGTCATCGGCGTTGTCACGTCGTTATGCGTATCGATGACGATCGCGCGCCGGTGGATTTGAAGCGCCCGCTGCCAGAGTCGTTGATCACGCGTCTGGGCGACTGTGGGAACTACGGTTGACGTAAAAAATAGACCGAGTAAAACCAACACAGAAGATCTTTGGAGTCGCATGAGTTCACCTTTCATCATGGTCATATGAAGCGGTATCATCCAGAGTCATGTCAATTCTGATTGCTGAAGATAACATGGCCCAGCGCCATTACCTCCGCGAGATCCTCGAAAAGGAGTTTCCGACGCACGTTCCCGTTTTCGAGGCCAGCGACGGCGAGGAGACCGTTAAGATTGCCCTTGCTGAAAAACCGGACGTCTGTATTCTCGACATCCAGATGCCAAAGCTCTCAGGAGTAAAGGCCGCGCGCGCCATTTGGCGCGACTTCCCCACGGCCCGCATCATCTTCTGGACGCAGTTTCCACACGAGATCTATATCAACGAAATCCGCAAGATCGTAAAGTCTGTCGACCCGCCGCCGGCCTACGGCTTCATTCATAAGAACAATCCGGAATCGAGATTTCTTCGTTTTGTGGCAGCCGTACTCGAAGACGGCGCTGATATGATCGATCCTGCGTTCAAAGATTCATTCAAGCGACCGCTGCTGACAGAGTTTGAAGCTGAAGCTCTTTACTACCTTGCACTCGGACTTTCGAATTGGGCCATCGCTCGCAAGTGTTCGTTGAGTCTGCGTGGCGTCGAAAGCAGACTGGCCACGCTTTATGAAAAACTCTTCCTGAGTGTAGCCGAAGGCACCGATCAGGAAGCATACGAAAAACTCGCTTACAACATTCGCACGCGAGCATTTTTTGAAGCACTCCGGCGCGGACTACTGAACAGCGACGAACTCGAGAAGGCTTCAAATGATCTCGAAGCCTGGCTCGAGAAAGATCGAAAGCGTTTCAACGAAGAACAAAAACGAGAGCTCGCCTCGAAGAAGAAATGAGGCCACAAAAAAGCACAAAAGGCACAAAAAACACAAAGCGTGTTCTTAAAACAATTTGTGCTTTTTGTGCATTTTTGTCGCTGAGCAGCGTCTTCTTAATTCATCAAAATGGCTCTTTTGCCCAAACAGGCGAGCCGTCGGCGCAGCCATCACCATCGCCTTCTCCATCGCCTTCTCCATCACCTTCACCAACTCCGATAACAGGTCTACATCAGTGGGGCGCCGTCACGCTTTTTCACGGCTTGCCTTCTGATCGCGTGCGCGCGATTACACAAACACCGGATGGAGCGATGTGGTTTGGCACTGAAACTGGTCTCGCAAGATTTGACGGCCGACGAACAGAAACCATCAACGATGCGGCGGTGCCCGCTGGGCGGCGCATCCTGGCGCTTCACACCGATAATGATCGCGCCCTGTGGGTTGGCACTGAAGCGGGGGCAGCGCGACTCAGCGTCAACGAGAACGCATTTGTAAAAATAAACGAGACCGCGGACCAGACGATTACCTCGATCGTGACAAACCAATCCGGTGCGGCAGTGATGACCACTGAGCAGGGCCGTATTTATGAGAGCCGCGCTCGCGTCGTCACAACGGTCAACAGCGGCCTCACAGACAATGAGACCACAACCACCACCCGCACGGTTATCGATACTCGCGAGCTCTTAGATAGTCCGCTGGAAAGCGATGAGCGAAATCCACCTGGACCACTCGCCATCACAAGCGTCACTTCTACAAATAATAAGCTCTTCGTCGGAACGCTTAGCCGCGGCGTCCTCGAGATTGAGAATGGTGTTGCGAAGCAGTCGCAGGCAAAACCGGCCGCATACTTTGTCAACGCGCTCGAGCACGATAAGGAGGGGAAGCTTTGGGCAGGCGCTCGTGCAAGAAAAGAAGAGCCGGCAGTGCTATCTGGAAACGACCCCGCCAGTCTTAAGCGTCACGAGGCCGCAACTGGTCCGGTGATGGTAGTCAAGACGATCGATGATGAGATTTGGATCGGGACCGATGGTCGTGGTGTATTTCGAATTTCAAAAACAAAGGTGCAGCGATTGACCTTCGATGGGACGGCCGGTGGTTTGCGCTCGGATCATGTGTACACCATCTTCGCCGATCGCGAAGGAGTAATTTGGTTCGGCACAGACCGCGGAGTTTGTCGCCTCGATCCACACGCACCACGCGTGGAATCGGTGGGCGACAACAGCGATACCAACTTCATTAGATCACTCTACCAGACGAGCAATGGCAGAACGCTCGCTGGAACGAATCGCGGTCTCTTTGCCTACGACGATGAAACATCGTCATGGAATTCAGTGACAGCGCTTGGTCGCAGTGTCATTTACGCAATTAACGAAGACAAGTCGCAGCGCCTGCTCGTCGCGTCAGCCGGTGGTTTTTACACCTCTCCAAAGCAATCTGCGCGATTGGAGGAACAAATCTTCGCGCGCGTCGAAACGGGTCCTGGCGGGGCCGACGCAACGGGCAGTGTCCGTGCCATCACCCAGTTTCGTGGCGCAACCTATTTCGCGATTTACGGTCGTGGCATAGATCGAATCGACGCGGGACGCACCAGTCTTACCTGGTCAAATATCGCCGGAAGCGCTCGTGAGGTTTTGAGTCTTCTCGCTGACGGTGAAGACCGGCTTTTAATCGGCACAACAAGAGACGGTGTGTTCGCGTCAGACGGAAAGACCATCACTGAAGAACCGTCGTTTTCGACAATGAAAGGCACAGCCGTGAGATCGATCGCGCGGACTGCCGACGGCACACTCTGGTTCGGCACTGGCTCCGGTATTTTTATGTGCCGAAAGGGAAACAGTTGCGCCCTAACAGTTCCAAACATTGACGCTCGCTATCTACTGACAATCCAATCAGAGAAAACAAATGAAATCTGGTGCGGCACGCGGGGCAACGGCCTGCTGCGCATTCTGCTCGATCCGGTCGTGGGGCCAGTGGTTTCAGAACTCGACTCCGAACAGGGCTTGCCTTCGCAGAACGTCTTCGCAGTCTGGCCACAACGCGGGATTGACGGAGGTGAGCTGTTATTGATCGGTACGAATCGCGGTATAGCGCGTTACGAGCCTGGGCGCATCGCTCCTTCCTTATTCGTCACACGCATTTTGAGCAAGCGGGTGCACGCGCCCTCTGAGTTAAAAACTGGACTTAATCTCGAATATCCACAGAACAGTTTGCTGATTGACGTAGCCGCAATCAGCAGCCGCACGTTTCCGGAGCAGTTTCAATATGCCTTCACATTGATTGACAGCAAAGGTCAATCGATCAAACAAGACCTGTCGCGTAACGCGCAGTTCACGATGGAGAACTTGAAGCCTGGCGCGTACACCGTGACGGCGCGCGCGTTCACGAAGGACTTGATAGCTTCTGAGCCTTTGAGTTTTACGTTCACGGTTGCTAAGGCGCCTTTCCCGTGGACTTCGACCGCTCTCGCGATCTTGTTGGCGCTGGCGTTGCTGGCACTGCTGTGGGCCATCCTTGAACGAAGAAGAATCGTCGCTACCAGTGCGGCACTCGTCGATGCCAATCGTGAACTGGCAGATGCACGCCTCAACCTCGCTAATGAAGCTGAACGTGAGCGGCGCCGCATCGCTCGCGACCTGCACGACCAGACGCTTGCCGATCTTCGTCACCTCGCATTGTTGACCGACCAAATCAAAACCAACGGCGAATCAAATCCGAGCGGGCAGTTGCGGAGTGAGATTGAAGTTATCTCACAGGAAGTGAGACGCATCTGCGAGGATCTGAGCCCGTCAGTGCTACAAAATGTTGGTTTCGCCGCGGCGCTCGAGTTTGCGTTGTCGCATGCTGTGCAGGATGCGCCGCCCGAAAAGCGGTTCGTTTCCGAGTTTCACTGTGACGATGCTATCGAGGAACGAAGCGAGTTGTCGCCGAGTGTGCAGATGCAGATCTATCGCATCGTACAGGAAGCAGTGAGCAATATCTGGCGTCACGCCAACGCCACGGAAGTCAGAATGTTTGTGACCAGTTCAAAGGAGGGTGATTTTTCTTTGCGGATTGAAGACAACGGCCGGCCGTTTGAATCGCAGCACACGAATTCTGAGGGCCGAGGACTTGCAAACATGCGCGCCCGCGCAGGACTGATCGATGCTCGCATCTCGTGGGAGCCGCGCGAGTCGGGCGGCACTGTTTTTACTCTGACAAAAGCAGCCAATGCTAATGCCCGAACTTCTTAATATCGCTCCCGAAGTAGTAAACGCTCTTCGCGAGCAGCGTCCGGTTGTGGCACTCGAGTCGACTGTGATCGCGCATGGCTTGCCGCGTCCACAAAACCTCCAGACCGCTCAACGACTGGAAGCTGTAGTTCGTGAAGGCGGTGCAGTGCCTGCCACGATCGCCATTCTCGACGGCAAGTTAACCGCCGGTCTCGCGGACGATCAGATCCGAATGCTGGCTGACGATCATGCCATCCGAAAGATCAGCACGCGGGATATCTCAATCGCGGTCGCGCAAGGTTGGAACGGTGCGACCACTGTCGCTTCTACGATCTGGATTGCTCATCGCGCCGGAATAAAGGTCTTTGCGACCGGCGGTATCGGTGGAGTTCATCGCGGCTCACTACCCGATGTCTCCGCAGATCTTCCTGAACTCGCTCGCACTCCGATCATTGTTGTTTGTTCGGGCGCCAAGATCGTCCTCGACCTACCCGCAACGCGCGAGTGGCTGGAAACACACGGCGTGGCAGTGCTCGGTTACCAGTGTGATGAGCTGCCGGCGTTCTATTCACGCCAAAGTGGGTTGCCAATCGATGCTCGCGCAGACTCGCCTGAGGACGTTGTCAGTATCTTTCAGGCACAGCGAATGCTCGGTCTTGAGTCAGCGCTTCTTGTAGTCGTTCCCGTTCCGGCGAAGTTTGAAGTTCCATCAGATGAGCTGCAACAGGTCTTAGCGACAGCCTTGGAAGACGCAGAATGGAAAGGAATCACAGGAGCTGCGTTGACACCGTTTCTGCTGAGTCAAATGGCTGAACGAAGTGGCGGCACAACCCTGCGAGCCAACATCGCACTACTGGAGAACAACGCGCGCGTAGCAGCCGCAATTGCTAGAGCAGTCGGTTAGTTGTTACTCTCTCAACGCACCCCTACAAACTGCTAGCTTCGAGGAGGATCCCATGGCGGACGATAGTAAGTGTAAGAATCCGAGTTGTACTTGCCCACCGCAACTAGGCGGCAAATACTGTAGTGCTTCGTGTGAAGGCACAGGCGATACGATTGAGCTTGATTGCGACTGCGGGCACGATGAGTGCGGAGGCAATTTTTAGCCCACGTTATCCGTGGCCAGCTTGATGAACTGGGCCGCGAGCTTCGGCCCAGTTCCTTCATCTTCGTGCTTGAAGAATACGAAAATATCTTTCCACTGCTGCGCTCGCATCCGTTTTACCCACTCCTTCAGATCCGACTCCGAATACTGAACTCGCCGCAAACGCAAATAACCCCAGTGAGCAGTCTTATCGATGTGACTTGCCGGCAGGTCATCCGTGTCTGAAACGCACAAGACACGATTCTGACTGCGCAAGAGTTCCAACACATCGTCGTCAAACCACGTGGGATGTCGAAACTCAAACGCGGCCGGCGTTTCTGGTGGTAGTTGCTGCAGAAAAGTATCGAGTCGCTCGAGATCCTTCTTCATGTTTGGGGGCAGCTGAAAGAGCACGACACCCAGACGATCTTCCAGCGCTGAGACGGTTTCCAGCATGAAGCGTGTTTCGTCGGCTGCATCTTTGAGTCGTTTGAAGTGAGTGATTCGTTGTGAAGCTTTAACGGAGAAGCGGAAATTCTCGGGCACCTGCGTCTTCCAGCTTTCAACCATACTGGGTTGCGGCATCCGGTAGAAAGTATTGTTCAACTCAACCGCTTGCAGCCGCGACGAGTAATAGGAAAGCATGTCTTTAGCCGGAATTTTCTCCGGATAAAAACTTCCCTTCCATTCCTTATAACTGTAGCCGCTCGTGCCAACGTAAATCATTGCCGATTTCCGATTGCCGATTGCAGATTTGTTCATAAAATACCCCAATCAGCTCTGAACCGCGAAATTCGCAATCAGCAATTGGCAATTGGCAACTCACTGTGGTACACAGGCACGCATGTCGACTGTTACAAACATCGAATCAGTGCTTCACGAGGAGCGACTGTTTCCACCTCCCGAGAGTTTTTCCGAGCAAGCGAATATCAAGTCGATGGCGGAGCTCGAACAGCTTCGCGCCGAAGCTGCGGCTGACCCGGAGTCTTTCTGGGCTCGCATGGCTGAAGAACTGCACTGGTTTAAAACCTGGGATACTGTGCTGAAGTGGAATCCGCCTCACGCGGAATGGTTTAGCGGCGCCAAAATCAATATCTCCTACAACTGCCTCGATCGACATCTCAGAACCTGGAGACGCAATAAAGCAGCCCTGATCTGGGAAGGCGAACCGGGTGACACTCGCACTTTCACTTATCAACAACTGCACACCGAGGTTTGCAAGTTTGCAAACGTACTGAAGCACGCAAATATTCAGCGTGGCGATCGCGTCGCTTTATACATGCCGCTGATTCCGGAGCTGGCGATTGCAATGTTAGCCTGCGCACGCATTGGCGCCACACACTCCGTCGTCTTCGGAGGGTTTTCCAGTTCTGCGTTAGTGGATCGCATCAACGATGCCAGTTGTAAGCTTGTCGTCACAGCAGACGGCGGTTTTCGACGCGGTAGCGAAGTCAAACTCAAAACGGCAGTCGACGAAGCTTTGAAGTCGACTCCGTCGGTAAATGCCTGCATCGTGGTCCAACGCACCGGTTCAGCGCAAGATATGGCACCGGGTCGTGATTTTTGGTGGCACGAACTGATGGAGACAGTCGATGCTGACTGTCCCGCGGAAGAGTTGGATAGTGAACATCCGCTCTACATTCTCTACACCTCGGGTACGACCGGTAAACCGAAAGGCATTTTGCACACAACTGCGGGTTATTTGCTGCAAGCTCATCTAACGATGAAATGGGTCTTCGATATCAAAGACGAAGATCTCTACTGGTGCACTGCGGACATCGGTTGGGTGACGGGTCACAGTTACGTCGTCTATGGACCACTCTCGAACGGCGCTTCGGTGCTGATGTACGAAGGAGCACCGAACTTCCCTGAACCGGACCGTTTCTGGAGCATGATTCAGCGCCATCGCGTAAACGTCTTCTACACGGCTCCAACTGCGATTCGCGCGTTTATCAAGTGGGGCGAACACTGGCCCATGAAGCATGATCTCTCGAGCCTGCGACTACTCGGTACGGTCGGTGAGCCCATCAACCCTGAGGCATGGATGTGGTACCGGGAGATAATCGGTAAAGGCCGATGTCCGATTGTGGACACGTGGTGGCAAACTGAGACCGGTGCGATCATGATCACCCCGCTCCCTGGCGCAACAGCGACAAAGCCCGGCTCCGCAACCAAACCGCTTCCTGGAATCGATGCCGACGTGATGACGCGGGATGGCAAGCCAGTCACCGCCAATCAGGGTGGTTATCTGGTTATCAAGCGGCCCTGGCCTTCGATGCTGAGAACAATCTGGGGCGACGATGAACGCTACCACCAGCAGTATTGGTCGCAAATTGAGGGCATCTACTTCGCCGGCGATGGGGCAAGACGGGACAATGACGGCTATTTCTGGATAATGGGCCGCATCGATGATGTTATTAATGTAAGCGGGCATAGACTTGGAACTGCGGAAATTGAGAGCGCACTCGTGTCGCACGGCGCTGTCGCAGAGGCTGCGGTCGTCGGGCGTCCGGATGAGATAAAGGGTTCATCGATTGTGGCTTTCGTGACGCTTGAAGGCTCACACAGTCCATCAGACGAGTTGAACAAAGAGCTGCGGGCGCACGTGACAAAGGAGATCGGCGCTCTCGCACGGCCTGACGACATTCGCTTCACGGATGCGCTGCCGAAGACGCGGTCAGGCAAAATCATGCGGCGGCTTTTGCGTGAGATTGCAACGAGCGGCTCGGTAGCGGGAGATGTCACGACGCTCGAAGATTTTTCAGTGTTGGAGAAGTTGAGAGCAGAGGAAGAGTAGGACCTATAAGACTTATAGGTCCTATATGACCTATTTGCCAGGGACAGGAGGGCGCCCAACATGCCTCGACAATTGGAATCAGAGAACCGCTCTGGACCACGTTATCTCGCCAGCCTCGAGGTCAAAGCCGAGTGGGATGAACCGAGCGGCACACACATCGTTGCGGAAGGTACAACCGAGAACGTTGGCCCGGAGGGCACGCTCGTACATTTGCCGCGACAATTGCCTGACGTCGGCAGTCGCGTTCGGCTTGAAGTGCTCGGCGAAACTGGCGAGAAGCTGCAAGTGATCGCCGAGGTGCTGCGCATCGAGCGCCATCCCGGTCATCCGCTCGCGGCTCTTCAACTCCTCGGCGAAACTGATGAGTGGCGAGGTCTCGTTTGGGAACCCGCTGCTCCAAGGGTAACTCCGCCACCTCCACCAGAAATCGATGGTGAAGAGGAAGCCGAAGAAGACGACGAGGTAGCTCACTAATCATTAAATACTCTTGGGGACCGTTTAAGATGACAAACTCCAACGAAGACTCGTTGCCCTCCAACGATCGCAGACGCTATCCGCGTTACTACGTCAATTCTCGATTGACGCTTGCCATCGAAGACGAAAGTCTGAAAGAGTCGATCGGCATCGGCGAACCGCAGGACATCAGTCTTGGTGGCTTGCGAGTGACCAACCTTCCCGCATGTCCCAACGTAAAAATCGGAGATCAACTCGGAATGTTGTTGCTTGATGGGGACGATGCCCTCTCGCTAACAGGCGAAGTGGTTCATCACTCGACGCCCGACACCTTCGGGGTTGAATTTCGTGAGCTGAGCAATCAGGATCAAAGAGCGGTCGGCGACTTGATCGGACGGCTGCACGCGCGACTATAGGTTTCGGTGAATCGACAAACAAGCAAAGATACTGCGGCCACAGCGGCCAAAGCAGCGGTGGAGGCTTATGGACCATCCACTCGAGTCGTGCTGCGCATTATCTTTGTTCTCCTCATTGTCATTGCCGTCCTCTGGGTAATCTCGAAAATAACGGGAATCCTCCTGCTCTTGGTATTGTCGATTTTCTTCGCGTACCTGGTGTCACCCCTCGTTGAGTTCCTGCGACGACCAAGAACTATGGGCAAACGTTCGATCGCGATCCCTAAAGTTGTTGCGATTGCTTTGGCGTATCTGATTATCCTCGCGATCGTTGTATTTGCGATCCTTGTCATTCTGCCAAGCCTCAGCAATCAGTTTCCCGAATTCGTCGATCAAGCGAAATCCTACTGGAGCTCTCTAGCGCAAAAAACACAACAGATCATTGAATACTCTCGTTTGCGCCGCCTTCCTGCTCCGGTTATTAATGAAGTGAATAAGGCAGTACCAATTGTCGTGGAGAAAATCGGATCGACTGTCACAGAATTCGTGACCGCTGCCGTAGGGTATGTTGTTTACATCCCGTGGTTGATACTGATTCCGATTCTTGGGTTCTTTCTTTTGAAAGATGCCGAGAGCTTTCGTCGTTCGGCATTGTTGATGCTTCCGCGAGGGCGTTGGCGCTGGCGTGGTGACGAGTTCTTCCAGGATATTAATAGCACGCTCGCCGCCTACATTCGTGCGCAATTAACCGCTTGTTTGTTCATCGGCGTCGTGTGCGCCCTGGGTTTCACGTTGCTGGGCTTGCCAGGCAGTCTGGTCATGGGAGTGCTGGCAGGCTTTTTCGAATTCGTGCCCCTTGTTGGACCAGTCGCGATCGCGATCATGGCCGCTCTGCTCGCCATCTTTCATGCCGGTCCGTTCAATGCTTTTCTCGTGCTGCTGTTTCTCGGAGTGTTGCGAATCGTTCAGGACTACGCGATTTATCCGCGATTGATCGGTCACGGCATTCATCTTCATCCGCTGGCGGTAATTTTCGCTATTCTTGCGGGCGAAAAGCTGGCGGGCGTGGCGGGAATTTTTCTGGCGATTCCGGTCGTTGCGATCTTAACGGTCAGTGTCCGACATTGGATGGAGCATCGCGGTAGCGAGGGCATTGCGGACCTGCTGGAACCGAGCAGCCCTGTGGATACGGTTATAGTCGCCGAACTCGCCGCCCAAAACGTCGAAGAGCTAAACGCAGAATCCACCCCCGAGCAAATGGAGCGTGCCCGTCCCGATCTGACTACGGGTGAGTTGAAGATGCCGGAAAGTTAAGCCTTGGCCTCTTTGCTCGTACTCGTTTCTTCCATCAAGTTAACAAACCGCTGAAAGTGATGTTCCGCATCGTGTGGTCCAGGTGCGGCCTCAGGATGGTATTGCACTGAGATCACAGGTAACGTGCGGTGACGCATTCCTTCGACGCACTGATCGTTGAGATTGATGTGAGTGACCTCAACTTCCGGTGGCAAAGTTTCAGCACTGACGGCAAACCCGTGATTGTGTGAGGTGATCTCAACACTTCGATTCGATAATTCCTTCACTGGCTGATTACCACCACGATGTCCGAAGACGAGCTTGAATGTCTTTGCTCCAAAGGCGCGTCCAAGCAACTGATGTCCAAAACAGATCCCAAACGTCGGCACCTTCGCTTTCAACAACTCTTGAATCACGGCGACTTCCTTGTTCATTGAAGCCGGATCGCCTGGTCCGTTTGAGAGGAAAATGCCGTCGGGCTTCAGCGCCAGCGCGTCGGCCGCTGAAGTTGATGCCGGCACTACTGTCGTGCGTACTCCCAGTTGCGCAAGTTCGCGCAACGAATTTCGCTTCACTCCGAAGTCGTAACAAACGATGTGAAAACGTTCTTCGCCTTCTGCAGGAAAGTCATAAGGTTTGGCGGTCGTGACTACACTCGCCAGTTCGCGGTTTTCCATTGGCGGCGATTGGCGCGCTTTTTCAATGAGACTCTTTTCGTCCGTGTCGATGGTCGAAAGACACGAACGCATCGCGCCTTTGTCGCGAATATGGCGCACGAGAGCACGTGTGTCGATGCCCTCGATGGCGACGATGTTCCAGCGTTTCAAGTAGGAATCAAGGCTCTCTTCGGCACGCCAGTTCGAACTGATGCGGCTTGCCTCACGCACCACAAATCCTTCGATCCACGGGCGTGTGGACTCGGCGTCGGTCTCGTTCACACCGTAGTTGCCGATCAACGGATAGGTCATGCAGACGATCTGGCCCGCGTAGGACGGGTCAGTAAGCACTTCCTGATAACCGGTCATCGACGTGTTGAAAACGATCTCACCGCACACTTCGCCTTCGGCCGCCCACGACCGGCCACGAAATGTACGACCATCCTCAAGGGCTAAAAGGGCTGGGATTCGACTAGGCATTTATAGGTCCTATAGGTCCTATTGGACCTATTTTCTTATTGACTGCTTTTAATAAACTGCTGCGCCTCATTCAACCAGCGTTTGCTGGCGCGATACTTATACGCCGGCGCGGTCTTCACCGCTTCGATGCACGCCTGCATCAAGCTCGTCGCTTCACGCTTATGACCAAGACCTGCATGCGCGCGACCCATCAGATACAAACCCTCCGGGTCTGAAGGGCGATGCTCCAGAAACTGCTCCAACGCCGTCCGCGCATCCTCAAACTGACCTGCGGCAATATACGTCGCCGCCACTTCACGCCAAACCTCGTGCTGCGAGTGTATCGGATTTCGCGTCACAACCTGTTCGAAGTTTTGAATCGCATCCCCGTATCGTTTCTGCTGCCGGGCAATGCGTCCGAGCTGATAACTCGCGTCGATCTCCTCCGGATCGATCTGCAACGCCCGTTCGAATCGTTCGCGCGCCTGGTCCAACTCCCCACGACTCTGATGAATTAAACCAAGATTATAGTGCGCCGAAGCATCCGCTGGATTCAGAGTCGCCGACTCAAGATTTTGCCTGAACGCCGCTTTTGCGCGATGGCTGCCTATGATGTCGGTGAAGTAGCCACGCAACAAGAAAACGACCATCAACAGCAGGAACGGAGAACCCAGCACGCCTGAAAACAACCCTCCTGCTATGGGCCCAACAACCGCCGAGCAAAAGCCAGCGATTACTGTTACTACAAAAGCGCGCACTGCCGACATCCTGAAAGCATCTTTCACGCCCACCACGATGCCGACACCAAGCAGCAAAAAGCGCACGAGCGAGACAGACTCCAGCCAAAACAATCCGGGATTGTTGATCAACAGTTCGGCGGCGGCCTGCTGTTGCGGATCATTCGGTATCATTGCGCGAAATTCGTCAGCATGCTGAACCAGGTAAGCAGCCTGCTGCGCCTGAATTCCTGAATAGTGCAGGAAAGCAGCGATGATCATCGCAAAGATATTTGCAGCTGTCAGAACATAAAGGATTGTCGCCGCTACGGGGGCATATTCCTGTGTGATGACAACGCGAAAACTTCCGCGCCGCTCAAACATGTTCGCAACGAAAGTCAGGATCGGCACCAGCACAACTGCGACCACTACAACAAACTTTGCGGCGGAGAACAGCTCTGAATACACACCTCCAGCTGTTGTAATCGCCGGCACACCCCCGAATTTTTTCGTTATAAAATTAAAGGCAAGTTGAGCAAGGAAGGCAATCAAGACCACCGGTGCCAGTGAACCGCGGTCGCGCATTCCGCGCATTCCCCGCACGGGAGCATAAAAGATCATCAACAGGAAACGCAGCCAATCAATCATAAAAGCATCACGGCTGTGGAGACGCTTCTCCAGGCACATAGGGCCGCGGCGACGGCTCATCCGCCGGGTTATCCTGATTGTCCGGACCCATATAACCTGGCGAGCCCGGGGTCGGCACCTGATTAATAGTCTCGTGATGTATCACGCTCGCCGACGTCAGCGGCCAATAGCGAAACAAGGCCTTTCCGTAGATATATTTTTTGGGGACCAGGCCCCAGATTCTGGAATCGCTGGAGTTGTCGCGGTTGTCGCCCATTACAAAGTAGTAATTAGCTCGAACGGGAGTAGGCGACTGGCTCCGGTGCGAAAGATTCAACCGCGGATCGAGATAATTCTCTTCAATGTCGCGGCCGTTTACGCGCACGATTCCTTCGTGAATCTCGATGATATCGCCCGGTAAGCCGATCACGCGTTTGATGTAACTCTTCGAAGGATCATCCGGAAACCAGAACACCACGATATCGCCGCGGTCGATCTTTGGCGCCCAACGATAATCGTCGTAGTAGATCAACTTATTAACAAAGATGCGTTCGCCATCGTGCAATCGCGGCAACATCGACGTGCCTTCAACTTTGACGGGTTGGACGATAAAGACTACAACCAGCGCGGCAATCATGAGCGCGAAGATCAGGTCGCGAAGTAGCAGTCGGGCCTCCGACCACAAGTCGTTCCGAGACGCCTCTTCGGGCTTGTGCTCCTGGATGTCTTTGTCGTCGTCGACGTGAACGCCACCGAATGGTGGTGGCCTTCGTTTTCGAATTCCAAACATAATTCAACCACTCTTTGCCAACGGTTTGGAGGTTAGCTTAATCAGTGTATCTGTGCAATCGGCGAATATGCATTTCCGCTTTCCTTGACAGGGTTTAGCGGCGCTCTCTATCATCCTCGCCTGCATTTTGCGGCCCGCGGACGGTGTCCGCAGGCGCAGCAGAAAAGAGGCCCCTTGACGTGATCAAGTTAGACATCATCAATCGCGTTGCTGACAAGACCGGCGTGCCAAAGATGAAAGCCGAACAGGCCGTCGAAGCTCTTTTCCATTCGATGAAAGAGGCATTAACCAGAGGTGAACGAATTGAGCTTCGCGGATTTGGCGTCTTTGTGGTGAAACCACGGAAACGAGGCGTCGGAAGGAATCCGCGCACGGGAGAGGAAGTCGCGATTCCATCAGGCAAAACTATTCGCTTCAAGCCCGGCAAAGAACTACAAGCACATGACGACGGCGATAACGAGCTTGGCGATTCAAACGACGACGACGAGTTTTAGAGTTAGAGAAGATCAGGGTTGAATTGTAGGGGCGGCACTCCGTGGCCGCCCCACCGAATTAAGAGGGGCGGCCGCGGAGT
>DASYSD010000115.1:0-41171 GCA_036003745.1 Pyrinomonadaceae bacterium | reverse complement strand
GCTGTGCCAGCTCGAAGGTAGCGACTGCGGGGGGCGCGATCGGCGGCCGAGCTGGCACTGGCGGGCACTATCAATTTTGAATTGGATGGCCGTCTTTTCAACCTAGCTGACGTTTGGGCATCAGCGCCACCCGCAACGCAAGGAATTATACACCCAGCAACGTATCAGTCAACGACTTTTTTGTGACTAATCCGACAAAATTCTTTACACATTTTGGTTCGATTTTACTCAGTTTTTCAGGGTTATCTCAGGTGAAGAAGTGAAATTTGACTAGAACAGGGGGGTGATATCGTGGAAGCGAATCAATTATCGGGTGAAGAAGTTCGGCTGCTGAACGCATATTGGCGCGCCGCGAATTATCTTTCGGTCGGTCAAATCTATCTGTATGACAACCCGTTATTGCGCGAACCACTAAAGATCAAACACGTCAAACCCAGACTCTTAGGCCATTGGGGAACGACGCCGGGTTTGAATTTCATTTATGTTCACCTGAATCGAGTCATCAAGCTGCGCGACTTAAACATGATCTACGTCACCGGACCAGGTCACGGTGGACCGGGCTTGGTTGCCAACACGTACCTTGAAGGCAGCTACAGTGAGTTCTATCCCAACATTTCTCAAGACGAAATAGGACTGAAGCGACTGTTCAAGCAGTTTTCATTTCCCGGAGGTATTCCCAGCCACGTAGCTCCAGAAACACCCGGCTCAATCAACGAAGGTGGCGAACTTGGATATTCACTGGCTCACGCGTATGGCGCTGTGTTTGATAATCCTGATTTGCTCGCGGTTTGTGTTGTAGGTGATGGCGAGGCCGAAACAGGACCGCTCGCGGCGAGTTGGCATTCGAACAAGTTTTTGAATCCCACTCGCGATGGAGCAGTGCTGCCGATTCTGCATTTGAATGGTTACAAGATTGCTAATCCAACGTTGCTGGCCCGCATCAGCAAAGAGGAACTCACGAGCTTACTCTCTGGTTACGGCCATAGACCTTATTTCGTCGAAGGTGATGAGCCCGAAAAAATGCATCAACAAATGGCCGCAACCCTCGACACTGTCCTGGATGAGATCCGCAGGATTCAAACAAATGCGCGCGACGGTAATCATGCTGAACGGCCGCAGTGGCCCATGATTGTGTTGCGCACGCCGAAGGGCTGGACGGGGCCAAAGTTCGTGGACGGCAAGCCAGTCGAGGGGACATTTCGCTCACATCAGGTTCCACTATCCCAACCTGCAAAGAATCCGGAGCATCTGCGGATGCTCGAAGAGTGGTTGAGGAGCTATCGGCCCGAAGAGCTATTTGACGAAACCGGAAAGTTACGAGCTGAACTCGATGAATTGACTCCGAAAGGCGAGCGCCGCATGGGAGCAAATCCGCATGCCAACGGCGGTTTGCTTCTTAAGAGTCTAAAGCTTCCGGACTATAGCGATTACGCGTTGAAGGTCCCGAGGCCAGGAACGATTGAGGCTGAATCAACACGCATCCTGGGTCGATTCCTTCGCGATGTAATGAAACTCAACCTGAACGAGTCCAACTTTCGTGTCGTTGGACCAGACGAGACTTCATCGAACCGACTGGACGCTCTGTTCGAAGTTACCGATCGAGTCTGGATGGCTAAATTGTCTCCAATTGACGAACACGAATCGCCGGACGGCCGCGTGATGGAAGTCCTCAGTGAGCATCTTTGCCAGGGGTGGCTTGAAGGCTATTTATTGACTGGACGTCATGGATTGTTCTCGTGTTACGAGGCCTTCATTCACATTGTGGATTCGATGGTGAACCAGCACGCAAAATGGCTGAAGGTGACCCGAGATATTCCCTGGCGACGCCCGATCGCTTCGCTGAATTATCTGCTCACCTCGCACGTCTGGCGACAAGACCACAACGGTTTCAGCCATCAGGATCCCGGTTTCATCGATCATGTTGTGAACAAGAAAGCGGACGTTGTTCGTGTTTACCTGCCACCTGATGCGAACTGTTTATTGTCAGTTATGGACCATTGTTTGCGCAGCTACAACTACATCAACGTCGTGATCGCAGGCAAACAACCGGCGCTGCAGTATCTGGATATCGACGCGGCCATGAATCATTGTGCCGCCGGCATCGGCATCTGGGACTGGGCCAGCAATGATGACGACGCGGAGCCGGACGTCGTCATGGCTTGCGCAGGTGATGTGCCGGCGCTGGAAACGTTGGCCGCCGTTGATATCCTGCGGCAGCGCTTTCCTGAACTAAAGATTCGCGTAGTGAACGTAGTTGATCTAATGACGTTACAACCGCAAAGCGAGCACCCGCATGGATTGCCGGACAAAGAATTCGATTCACTCTTTACGGCAAATAAGCCGATCATCTTCGCTTTTCACGGTTACCCATGGCTCATTCACCGGTTGACTTATCGGCGGACCAATCACGGAAATCTGCACGTGCGTGGCTACAAGGAAGAAGGCACTACTACAACGCCTTTTGACATGGTGGTCCTAAACGACCTCGATCGCTTTCACTTGGTGATGGATGTTATTGATCGCGTCCCGAAGCTGGAATCGATAGGCACACATCTGCTGCAGGAGATGCGCGACAAACGTTTCGAGCACAAACGTTACATTGAAGAATACGGAGAGGACATGCCGGAAATTCGCGACTGGAAGTGGCCTTACTGAATCATCGATGCAGTGAGGCTTTGCCTCAAAAGTCCTTCTCATTCACACCGGGCGTCAGCCCGGTGGGAAAAGAATCACATTGTTGAGAAACCGTTTTAACGGTTTCCATATGGAAAGCATCGAAAACCGTTGAAACGGTTTTCCGTTGATGTCTCCCCTCTAACACCAGGCTAAAGCCCGGTGTGAATGAAACGGACTTTTGAGGCAAAGCCTGCACTGGTCGTTAAAATGATTCATTTCGCAGCGTAAGATCTTGTGGAATGTTAAGATTGGTGGGAATGTCATACTCCACTCATCGCAAGTCTCGCGATTTAACAAAAGGAGAGTTGGATTATCTGACGATAGCTCAATTTGTCTTTTTGCACGCTGGCTGTTTACTGCTGTTTTGGGCGGGCGTTAGCTGGGTTGCAGTCGCAGCGTGTATTGCTTTTTATTGTCTTCGTATTTTTGCAGTCTCCGCGGGTTATCACCGCTACTTCTCGCATCGTTCGTATAAGACCAGCCGCATCTTTCAGTTTATCCTCGCGCTTGCCGGTTGCATGTCAAACCAGAAAGGTCCGCTATGGTGGGCCGCTCATCATCGTTATCATCACTCTCACTCGGACCGTGACGATGACATTCATTCTCCCGGTCAACACGGATTTTGGTGGGCCCATTGCTTATGGATTTTTTCGCTCCAGTATCGCAAGGCCGACCAGAAGCTCGTATCAAACTTCACTCAATACGCTGAGTTGCGACTGCTGGACAAGTTCTATCTTGTGCCACCACTCTTGTCAGCCGCTTTGTTTTTCCTTCTCGGCGTGATTTTGAATCGTGTCAATACAGAGCTACACACTTCGGGACTGCAGATGTTGGCCTGGGGCTTCTTTGTGAGCACTGTACTGGTCCACCACGCGATCTACGGTGTTAATTCAATTGCTCACTCTCGCGGAAGCCGGCGTTTCGAAAGTGCCGACATGAGTCGCAATAATTTGCTATTGGCGCTACTCACGTTTGGCGATGGTTGGCATAACAATCATCACTACTATCCCCGATCGGCCCGACATGGCTTTTATCGGTGGGAAATCGACTTGACTCATTATCTGCTCAAGTGTCTCTCGTATGTTGGTATCGTCTGGGACTTGCAAACTCCGCCCGAGCGGATTTACGCAATAGCTTTGTGCGAGGAAAAGCTGAAGCCAACCCTATCCGGTTCGGCTTCAGGAGAACTGATCTAAGCCGCAAGCCATTTACTGGACCATCTGAGCCGACATGATTGCCAGTCGACATAGTGCGAGAACCCTCGCCGCCTTACTACTCGTTACTGGTTTATTTTTGGCGTTGCGATTTTCGCTGACTGTAAGTCAAAAAGAGATCAAAGCGGCTGCGACGCGGTTTGGATTCTCCCGTTCGACGCTTCCGGAAATTGCCGGTCCACCCATTCGAAATCAACGTTTGGTCCATCCGAGTTTTGAGCGAGTCTCGGCGTTCGTCTCAACCGTCGGCGCTGCTGTCGCCCTTAATGACATGGATGGAGATGGTGTTTCAAACGATGCATGCTATATCGACACGAGAACTGATCAGGTAGTCATCACGCCTGTTCCCGGAACAGGCACCCGCTTTTCACCATTCGCACTGATCCAGGAACCGTTATTTAATCGCGACAAGATGGCGCCCCTCGGAGTGCTTCTGTCAGACGTGACCGAAGACGGCCATGTCGATGTGATTATTTATTACGCAGGAAGAACTCCGCTTCTGTTTCTGTGGCATCCATCAACGCAAGCCGGTGACTCCTCCATTGATGCCTCTAATTATGTCGTGCGCGATATTTTCCCGAACGATATCTGGATGACCGGGTCGGCAACTGTCGCCGATCTCGATGGAGATGGACATCTCGATCTCATCTTTGCGAACTACTTTAAGGATGGGTCGGATCTGTATAACCCCGCAGGTTATGGCACCGTCTCAATGCCTCAATCGTTTTCACATGCAGCGAACGGAGGAGGCGAAAGAATTTACCGGTGGAAAACTTCCACAACCGGTAACGATCCAAACGTAAGTTACGAAGAAGTCTTCGACGCTTTCCCCAGAGGCGTTGGCGGAGGCTGGGGTCTCGCGATTGGGGCATGTGATCTGGACGGCGACTTGCTGCCGGAGCTTTATGTAGCGCACGACTTTGGACCGGATCGTCTTTTCTGGAACAGATCTACACGCGGTCATATTCGCTTTGCTTTGTTGGAAGGCAAGGGACAGTTTAACGCCCCGAAATCCTACGTGCTTGGAAATGACTCGTTCAAAGGCATGGGCGTCGATTTTGCTGATCTGAACGACGATAGTATTCCCGACATCTACGTCAGCAATATCACTGAACCCAAAGGACTGCAGGAGAGTCAGATGGTCTTCGTCAGCACGGGTGATGTCAGCGAAATGAAAGAGGGCATTGCTCCATATGTAAACCGCAGTGAGACCCTCGGACTCTCCCGCAGCGGCTGGGCCTGGGACGCGAAATTTGACGACTTTGATAATGATGGCGTGCCGGAAGCAATTCAGGCGACGGGATTTGTTCAAGGCGTTAAGAACAAGTGGCCTGAGCTTCAGGAGCTGGGCACAGCTAACGACATAGTCATAACCAACGTCTCAACGTCCTGGCCCAGGATAGAACAAGGCGCCGATATCGCGGGACATAATCAAAATCCTTTCTTTGTTCGAGTAGGTGATCACTACGTGGACATCTCGCGCGAGATTGGTTTTGGCGAAGATTATGTTAGTCGGGGAATCGCGATTGGTGATGTAGATGTCGACGGGTCTCTCGACATGATCGTTTCAAACATGTGGGGACCGGCCAGTTACTACCACAATGAACACCCAATCAGAAGATCGTTTCTTGGTCTGCGCTTACTCCTGCCCGTGACCAGTGAGAACTCAGATCAAACGCTTGTTCGCCAGGGCAACTCGGCTATAGACATGCGTGGCCGCGCGGCCGTCGGCGCGGTTGTTACTGTCACTCTGCCTGACGGCAAAGTGTTGACGCGACAGGTAGACGGAGGCAATGGACACAGCGGAAAACGAAGTCCTGATCTGCATTTCGGCCTTGGCGATTTCCATGGGATGGTCCACGTTAAGGTTCGCTGGCGTGATCCGGACGGACACGTTCACCAGGAATTTCTGGTCCTGAAACCGGGCCAGTACACGGTTCTATTAGCATGGTCCAACTCGGGAGGCTCAGCATGAGTCGACCCAATCTGCGTTTAGCCGCTCTCAGGCGATTTGCCATCACGATTTCCGTGCTGAACGTGCTGGGACACACAGTACTTGGTTTCGAAAATTCCTGGGCTCAAATGGTGGTGGCGCTTTTGACAGCCTACTTCACAGAGATATTTCTGGAAGTCGTTGATGCCCGGGGATGCAAGAGAACACCGAAGTTTGCCGGAGGTGTAACGAACTTCGTTGATTTTCTTTTGCCTGCACACATTTCGGGTCTGGCCGTGTCGATGTTGTTGTATGCCGGCGGACTGCTTCTCCCTTTCGCATTTGCTGCAGCGGTCGCGATTGCTTCAAAAGCATTATTCACAGTTAAAGTGAATAACGTGGAGCGCCATTTTCTTAATCCCTCAAATACGGGAATTGCGCTGACGGTTTTCCTCTTTCCGGCTTTGGCGCCAATCATGCCCTGGCAGTTTACTGAACGTTTGTCGAGTAACCTGAGTAGTGCGTTTCCGGTCCTGATTATCTGCCTCGGGACATTCATGAACGTGCGATATGCGAAACGGATGCCGCTGGTGCTTGGTTGGGTCTTTGCTTTCGCACTTCAGGGGGTAGTTCGGTGTCTGGTGAACGATCTTCCGTTGGTTGTGGGGCTGGTTCCTATCACGGGTGTGAGTTTCGTCCTGTTCACCTTCTACATGATTACGGATCCTGGGGCTACACCCAGCGATTGGCGCGAACAAGTGATATTCGGGGCCGCGACGGCTTTCGTCTATTGTCTGTTGGTCATCAGCCATATTGGATTCGCCTTTTTCTATGCCTTGCTGATCGTTTCGCTTGCACGCGGCGTAATCCTGCACCTTCAGACCTGGCGTGTTGCCGCGAACGCTTCGTTAAGTTCTTCTTAGGACGGCTCAACCAAAAGTTGGAGAAAGACCCCAACGCTTCGGTTGGTGACCATCCAAACCAGCCGGTGCTACCTTCGTGCGACTTTCTTAGTCGTTCAATTTCACTGCTCGTTCGGTATTGCAATACAGTCGAGCGCGAATGCGATTATCCAAATTACAAACCGGTCACAGCCTTCGGCAAAAATTTTTGCTGGGATTGACGACTGTCTTGACGCTCTCTGAGCCTTTCGATGTTCTCAAGACGTTTACTTACCGTCCCGAGTACTTTGGCAAACACTTCTGCGACCTGGGGCATGATCTGCTGCGTGGTCCCTCGGAGTGGACCATCGGTGAACGAGAGCTGTTTGGCGCGTTTACTGCCAGTCTCAACCAGTGCCTCTTTTGAACGAAAGCTCACCGCGCGGTCGCGTGGACGCTCCTCGGTCCTCAATTAACAGGCGAGATATTCACGGACTGGCGTAGCGCTCGGATTGATGAGAGACTCCGTGCGACGTTGGCTTTTCTCGAGAAAGTCACGCTTTTTCCCAACCAGCTCGGTCCGGAAGATCTCGCGATTCCACGCCGCGCCGGCGTTAGTGACCAGGCCATCCTCGATGCAACGTATGTTTGCGTGGGCTTCAACATAATCGCCCGCATCGCAGATGCGCTCGGTTTCAAGATCCCGTCTGAAGATCTGTTTGTTAGAGCTGCAAAGCTGCTAAGAGTGTTTGGTTACAGAAGGCTTAGTGGTTTCTGGACTTCCGGTTCTAATAAGCCGGCCGGCACTTTTGCAACAAGCTGGACCACATTTGATCCTCACGCGAAGAAGATGTTGCGACTTCGATACGCCGTTCTCTCAGGTCCGGGATCGCTGCCACCTCATGTCCGACAAGCAATCAGTGAAGGCGCCAGACTCTCGGGCGCCTTGGGAGCTTTTGTTCAGAAAATCGCCGCGGACGCCTCTGCACTTACCGACGACGACATAGCCGAGCTGCATCGAGCCCACTACACTGATGATCAAATCTTTGAAGCAATTGTGAGTGCCGCCCTCGGAGCCGGTCTTTTCCGGCTCGAACGTGTTCTTGGTCTCCTACGAGACACTTCCCTCGAGAATCTTGACAGGAATCCTCGACGCCAATTAGATTCAATTGTCATCCCAATCGGCGGTTGACTCGTACGCTTCTTCACCAGCACCTCCCGAAAGGATTTCCAAAAATGAACAGAGCTATACGAATTGTTTTGCTTTGTGCGCTTGCTTTTAGCGTTGGTACCGCCTCATTAGCGCAACGACGCGCTGCCAACAACGCAAGTCGTAAGGCGCGCACCTCTATCCCGCAGATCCTCTGTGAAGGTGACGCGATTCCGAAAGGATACGTACTTGTAGGTTACAAATCCTCGCTCAAGTGTGGAGACAAGTCGCAAGTTGTAATCAAGAAGCCCGACAAGGCTGAAATCGTTTGCAGTGGTTCTCCAATTCCGGACGGATATCGTATTGCTAATGAGCTGTCGTCCCCAGATTGTCTGACAAAAGGCAGTAACTCTTCTTCGAATGCACGGAGCATCGTCTTTGATGGTGTACCCGGTTCTGGACGGGGCAGGGGATCGCAGGCCGGCGACAGTGCCATCGCACGCGCGTTTGCAAGTCGTGCCAGCGGCATACAGGTCCAAGGCGAGGGCACGGTCATTCGCGTCCTGACAGATGATGTGAACGGACCGCAACACCAACGATTCATCGTTCAGCTTGCATCAGGACAGACACTACTCGTGTCACACAACATCGACATCGCTCCGCGGATCGGCGGACTCGAGGAAGGAGACAACGTCAGCTTTAGTGGCGAATATGTCTGGAACGCAAAGGGTGGTGTCATTCATTGGACGCACCATGACCCGCAAGGCAGGCATGTGGCCGGTTGGATCAAACACAATGGCAAGACGTTTCAATGATTGACGATGAGTGCAATCGCTGTGTGCCGCGTTCGTGTTCGGCGTTCAAAGCTGAACCACTGCTTTGTCTCTGCAGGGGACTGGCAGGTACCCCGTTATCCTACTAACTCCAGTCACAGCAGCGTACCAGTCGTTAATTCATCAAGCAGCGACTGTGCTTCGCGCAAATCCAATGTATCGAAACCCTCGGTGAAACTTTCGTAGACGGGTCTTATGAGATCCAAGGCTTTTTCGTGCCGGCGTCTGTTCTGATAGAGACGCGCCAGGCTGATCGACGCGCGCAGCACCCATGACTTCGCTTGTTGCTGTCTGCCAATTTTAAGCGACTCTTGAAAACAAGCTTCCGAGAGTTCTTGATCACCAGCTTGCATGAACAGCAGTTCGCCTTTGCTGCGATAGAGCTCCGCGAGGTAGCAGTGCTCATGCCTACTCTGGGCCAACTGGATCGCCTCCTCAATCAGGCAAAGACCCTCCTCGAATTGCGCCATCCTTCCTAGCGCCTCGGCCAGCAGCGCTAAAAACTGCGGGCGCGCAATTTGAGTGCCGGTCGCCTTATACGCAGCGAGCCCGAGACGCATCTCTTCAATCCCTTCTTCCTGGGATCCCAGATCAAACAGCGTCGAGCCAAGGATAATCATTGACATCGCCTGATAGAGCGGCAGCCCATGCTCACTGGACACAGCGATGGCGGCCTCGGCGTGTTCCTGTGCAATGCGTTCTTCTCCACGAAGAAGATGAAGAATCGATGCAAAATAAAATGAATGTGCCAGACCATGAGGTTCGGATAACTCACGCGCCAGCGTTAGAGCTTCCTGCATTCGCCGCAAGGCCTGATCGGGCTGTCCGAGAATCCATAACGCTCGGGCGCAGTGGCTGTGCAACGCGACCCCTGAGTTCTGCGAGTAGGAAAGCGCATCCTCGCGATGACGCTCATGATCGTAAAAAGACAGTGCTTTCTCAAAATGTTCCACACTCTGACCGAACTCTCCCATATCCACGAAGGTGACTTCCAGCGCAAGGTGACCTCGCATCGCTAGCGCAGGAGAGGGAAGCTCTTCCGCCAGCCGCAGAAATTCGTTGCCTATCTCGCATGCGGTTTCCAGGTCTGCTCTCACGATGTGAAATACCCAGAGGCCCCAAAGAACCTCAGCCACTTCCGGCGTCTCGCCTAACTGCTGAAACAGCTGGCGGGCTCTCTGGTAAGTTCTCCCTACATTCGGAGCTGCATAACCCTCGGTCGCCATTAATGGCACACCAAGAGTCAGTTGCAGGGAGAGTTCTTGTTGGGCACGCTCAACGCCTTCCGGAAGCCGCATAAGCGTCTCCAGTCCTCTGCGCGCGAGACCGACGGCCTCGCGATACGCAAACCGACGGATGGCATTGTCTGCGGCCTGCTTGAAATAATTGGCAGCCCGCTTATAGTCATGCCCACGTTCAAAGTGCATCGCAAGCTCGGCTGCAATTTCCCTCGCGCACTCACCGTAAACTTCTTCGCCGCGCTCTCCTATGCGCCGGTGAAACTGTACACACCTAGATGGCGAGACGCGGTCATACAACACGTTCTGATATAGAGCGTGTATGAAGCCATAGCGACTAACTACTTCTCCGTTCGGCAGAACTTGAAAACCACAGGCTTGAATGAACTGACGTTGCCGAGCCAGGTGTTCACAGAGCACTTCGACGTTGTTGTGATCGTCTTCCAATCCAGCTGCCACTGCGAGTGTTGAAAACTCCGCGCCGGCAACGCTGGCGACTTCAAGTGTTCGCTGCGCGGTGGGATCAAGCTTGTCAACCTGCTTCTCGATCATCTGCTTGATACTTTCAGGTACTCCCACTTCAACCTTCTCGATTCCTGCAACCAGCTCCCAGATCCCTTCCTGCTTCATAATCAACCGCTCCGTTAGGAGGTATTCGACTGCATTGACCATGAACAGCGGATTGCCTTCCGTTCGTTCGTGGATCAGCTCAGCCAGGTCACTGGGAAATCGATTATCCGGAAATCTAATCGACAGATACTTCGCAATTGCATCTTCGTTAAGGTCGGCGAGCGCCAACTCCTCACATTGATGTTTGGCCAACAGCTCCTGCTTGACTGCTTTGAGCGGATGACCGCTCACGATCAACTCCACTGGTCGATAAGTGCCAATGATCATCATATGGGCGGCCCGGCGTTGCCTGGCGAGATAGGAGATCAGGTCCAGCGTCGAACAATCGCTCCAATGAAGGTCTTCAAGTATCAGCACCAACGGTTGCTCTGAGGTCAGCACCTCCAATGCTTCAGCCATCTCTCGCATCATGCGTTCGGGGGTGGCGCCGATCATTTCTCGGCTCAAAGCTTCGCGTTCCGACGCACTTAATAGCGAGGGCATTTGCAGTAGCCACAACGGTGCGTGTGTGCGCAGCACGTCAACCATCTGGCTCTGTTCGCGACACAGATGGCCGATCGCCTCAAGTATCGGCAGGTAGGCTTCACTGCTGCCGTATTGTTCCAGACACTGTCCTCTACCGATCCAAAAGCTTTGATCATAAGCGATGTAGTGCGTGAAGGTATCGACCAGAGCCGTCTTGCCGATGCCTGCTTCTCCGGTAACAAAGACGATCTCCGGTTTGCCCCGATGGATGGTCTCGCACCAGCTTCGCATGCGTGCCAAGGCTTCGTCTCGTCCTACAAAACCAAGCGGCGGATCCACTTCGCGCTGTAAAGTTGAAATGGAACTCTCTCCGGTAACCTCCTCGGCCTTCGCAGGCACGTGGCGAGGATCCGTAATCCGACCGATAAAGCGATAACCACGGCGATGTGCCGTTTCGATAAATAGGGGAGCCCTTGGATCATCGTCAAGAACTTCTCGCAATTGGCGAATGGTTACTTTGAGAACCGCATCGCCTACAAAAGTTTCCGGCCAGACTGTAGTGAGAAGTTCCTCTTTGGTTACGAGCTGCCCGCAACGTCCGATGAGATGATTGAGTACTGCGTAAGCTTTAGGACGGAGCTTGATTACTTGCTGGCCTTTCCAGAGACACTCGTTGGACCGGTCCAGGCAAAAAGGGGCGAAGATTATGCGGGCTTCATCAGCCAAAGTGATTACCAAGAGTTACCGGGATGGTTCTTATTGTCGTCTGTAGATGGACTAATGGCAACAAAAGTTAGACTTCGTTGAGAGCGGAGAGCATTACCGAAATGTTACCTCACATTTACGACATGTTTATGACCCGCGAACGCGCGTGCTCTATTGTCGCTCTGCCGTGAAGGAATGGTCATGAGCTGCGTAAGTTGGGTCATATTCTGCTACCCAACATTCCAAGACGGGCGGGAGCGGCCATGACCTCGCAGGGAGCGAAATGTTGAAGCGTACCAGCAAAGCGCTCAATTTCGTTCCGTACTGGCAGAGAGGTTGGACTGCTGTGCCCTGCTGGCAATTTGTGCGTTGGATTCCGGGGGTGTTGAACGCGCAATTGTCGGTCCCGCCTCTCACGCCAAACAAACAGAAAGGGACAATTTTGATGAAGCGTTATCTATCTCGAATTAACATTGCCATGATGGCCCTCGCGGTAATGGGTCTCGCTACGCTAACCGCGCTGGCTGTTGCTCGGCCTTTCCATCTCGTGGAGCATGGAAAAGTGACAATAACTGCACGGGATGACACGGGCGCCGTTCGCGACCTCGTTGCTGACGGTGTGGGAACTGCCACCCACCTCGGACTCTTTACTTTGCACCGTGAGGCAGTGCTTACGGCTAGATCAGGTGGCCCAATATTTGATGTACAGGGAGAAGCCACACTAACAGCAGCGACCGGTGAGCAACTCCGAACCTCGTTTACAGGCACTATTGACTTATCCGTTGGGCACGCTGACTTAATTTACGAATGGACCGGCGGCAGCAAAGGCCGGTTTGAGAATGCAACCGGCACTACAGTCTGGTCGGTTGATGCGGCGAACGGTTCGTACGACGCCGTCGCAGAAGGTGAGCTTAACTATTGAAACATCGGCAGTGTTGCTGCCACCGTGCGGCCTTGTTCTTAATCGTTACGTCCTCTTGATGGAAGAAAGTAGTGCGTAGTTACATACTTCGAAACCTGCTTGCCGATGATCGCACCTTTTTGATTTGAGTTCCGGAAGTGCATACCGCCGTAGATGCGGGCTTCCAAAATATCGTCAAGTGCTTGCGAGAAACTTACGTAGTGACGAACTGGGTTCGTCAGTCCCGCGACATTGCTATCCATGGTGAAGTCGAAGTCGTCAGTGGCGAAAAAGAATTTCAGTGTCCCAGTCGAAGCGCTGCTGAAGCAGCCGTGCGCCGCCGGATATTCGGGGTGGTTCGGCGTGGTTACCAGTCCGATCCAGTTGGGATCAGGCTCGGTCGCCGAATTGGCACCGGTGTCGCCGGCTCGGATCGCGGTCACCGGGCGCCAGAAGTTATAGAAGAACTTGGTGTCCCAGCAAGCGATCAGCGCGTCGGAACTCGCGGTCGTAAGCATGGCGAAGAACCGGGCGTTGTCCGCGAGTGACATCTCCTGAGCGGCGGAGATCCTACGCCAGGCGCGGTTCCACTGGAGCATCGGTTGGTCAGAGACGAAACGTCCGAGGTCGGTTTGCTCCGCCGTGCGGGTGCTGCCGGTCGCGCGCCCGAGACTTTTGGTCTCATTGTAATCGCGGACCCAGGTTTCGCTGGACAGGTCGGGTGGTGGCTCCGCTCGAAATTGTGAAGGGCTATTGAGCGTAAAGGGCCGGACATGCGCAACCTCGGGGGCTTGCGCAGCCAGTAACCCTGGCGGCGTCGGGTTCCAGACGCCCGGGCCACTCCCCGGCGCATAGGGAACCACTGCGTCGCGTCCGTCATCGGCTCGGAATAGTAGAATCCCAGCGGCAGACTGCTGGCCGACCGAGATGCCGTTGATCTTTGCCGCACCATCGGGTATCGCCGCTAGCGAAGCTGCGTACCGTGTATTTAGATCCGCCTCTTGGAGGGGGAAGAGTGCGACTAGCACATCGTGGGCAGCGGTCGCGGCAGCGGCCTCCGGCGAAGCCGGTAAAATGACGTTCGGAGTTACTGCGTACGCGGTGAAGGGATATCCTTCAATGGCGTTGACGGCATCGTACATTGCCACGTGAACCATCGCGAGACGAATGAGGCCGCGCGGCGGCGGTTGCCCGGCTACACCGACGATTGCGTTGGCCGCATGTGCGTTCCAATCGAGCACCATGTCGGTCTGATTGTCGGCCAGAGAGCTGCTTCGTAACGTAACAGGTGCGCGTCGAGCGGAAGTATTTGATGCGAGGTTGACTGTAGTCAGGCCAATCAGCATTAAGACTGCCAGCCAGCGGCTGTTGCGCCTGATAATTTCATTAGCGTGTTTCATTGAAACTCTCCTTTTCTGGACTTACACCTGCTAAATAGTTGGGATCGTGAAAGGAAAACTCACGGGTATAGTGGAGGCCAGACATCTTGGTCTAACTGACGTCCCCCGCAATTGATGCGGCGGCCCGATTGGGCTAAAGTAATCGAGCCTTTTGGACCTCTAAACCCAAGCGTTGTTGCCCGTACTCCACGCGCTGCACATTGCTCCAGAGGCAGTCTGGAAGTCCTGCGAGAGTCTGGACAAAACTCTCATAAAACTCTCATGAAATGCTGAAAGGGCTTATGAGCCGGCTAACAAAGCATTCCTACGAATTCGGTCCGTTCCGCCTCGATGCGAGGGAAGGCCTTCTGCTGCACGACGGAGAAATTTTTCCGCTCAGTCCGAAAGCATTCGACATGCTGGTGGCGCTGGTTGAGAACAGCGGGCGCCTTCTTGAGAAGAACGAATTGATGCAAAGGCTTTGGCCCGATACTTTTGTTGAAGAGGGGAGCCTTGCGCAGAACATCTCGCTGCTGAGAAAGGCGCTGGATGAGAGTGAGAGTCAGAAGTTTATTGAGACCGTGCCACGTCGCGGCTACCGCTTCGTAGCAAGCGTTAGAAAAACCATCAAGTCAATAGCGGTACTTCCGTTTAAGTCATTCGGAATAGATGGCGGCGATGAGTATCTGGGCATCGGAATAGCCGAGACATTAACAACCAGGCTCAGTAGTCTGAAGCTACTAACAGTGCGCCCAACCAGCGCTGTCCTCAAGTACGCCTCGCCTGAGAAGGACACGGTTGTGGCTGGTCGAGAACTTGAGGTGGACACGGTCCTGGAGGGAAGCATCCGAAGGCTTGGGGATCGGATAAGAGTTACAGCTCGGCTCGTGAGCGTGCCTGATGGCTCGGTGCTTTGGGCAGACAAATTCGACGAAAATTTTACAGATATATTCAAAGTCGAAGACTCAATCTCCGGTAAGGTAGCCGAAGCGCTGGCCCTGAAGCTTTCAGGCGACGAGCATAAGCGTTTGACAAAGCGTTACACCGATAACGCCGAAGCCTATCAGCTTTATCTCAAAGGCCGATATTTCTGGAATAAGAGAACAGAGGATGGTTTCAATCGAGGCATCGCACAGTTCAAGGAGGCGGTCGAAAAAGATTCTAACTACGCGCTCGCTTATGCGGGATTGGCGGATTCTTACATAGGACTGACGTTCTACAATTTTGCCGGCCCGCACGAAACAATGCCGAAGGCGAAAGACGCTGCAATGAATGCGCTTGCGAGAGATAATGCGCTCGCCGAAGCGCATGCCTCACTGGCTCACGTCCTAATGAATTACTATTGGAACTGGTCGGAAGCAGAGAAAGAGTTCAAGCTCAGTATAGAACTCAACCCGGATTATGCTACTGCTCACCAGTGGTATGCCGTCCACTATTTAACGGCAACGGGGCAACGGAAAGAAGCTCTACAGGAAATGAAACGGGCGCTGGAGCTGGAGCCCGCGTCTCTCGTAATGAATACGTTTATGGGAGCGACTCTCTACTTCGCTGGGTGCCACGACGAAGCCATAGAACAATGCCGCAGAACGATAGAGATGGATCCGAACTTCGCCGTCGCTCACTGGCACCTTGGGCTGGCTAACGAGCAAGAGGAGAAGTTTGACGACGCCATCGCAGCGTTTCAGAAGGCAACCACCTTATCGGGAGGCAGTCTGCTAATGAAGGCGGCTCTCGGCCACGCCTATGCGAAGGCTAACAGGAAAGATGAGGCAACCAAGATACTTGATGAGCTAAAGGAGCTTTCAGAGCAACGCTATGTGTCGTCATATGAGGCAGCAGCGATCTATGCGGCTCTTGGCGACAGCGAACAAACATTTGAATTGTTGGAAAGAGCATACAAAGAGCATTGCTTCCACCTGGTTTATCTCGAAGTTTGGCCACAGTTCAATGTTGTTAGGACGGATCCGAGATTCAAGGACTTAGTACAGCGCATCGGCCTTTCGCGTTGACTTATTCTAAGCGCGTGCCGAATCGTTAATGCCATCGTGAGGAAGGAAATACAAATGAATAAGAGGATGAGCGTCAGTCTCGCGTTCGCGGTTTTGCTCATTAGTTCGACAGCGATAGCTCAAGAACAAAGTGTCGTCAAGCCCCAATTACTCTTGAATGAGATCGTCCAGGGGATGCCTAAAGGAGAGAGGCAGGAGGTGCGCGTCCTCACGGCGAGCTTCCAACCGGGTGATAAGACTATGTTCCATACGCACCGTTTCCCTGTGACTATCTATGTTCTGGAAGGTGCATTCACATTAGAGATGGAGGAGCGGGAGCCACTCACGGTCAAAGCTGGTCAGGCGATGGTGATGCCGCCGCACGTGAAAATGACGGGTTACAACCGCAGCAGCACCGAGTCGTTGCGGCTGGTGATCTTTTCTGTGAGTGAGCCAGACACACCGTTTCTTGATCCGATACATTAGGCAGTACATGACTCAGCCTTAAAAGAGTCGAGGTGGCAAGACGGTCGACAAAGCCAAGTATTGCACCGCCTAACAACCATTCAACACGACGGGCGTTATGTTTCACTAGTTACGGTTCGAACCGGCGCGATTATCCGGATTGCGGTCAGAGCCAGCCCGGGTGTCAGTGCGATCCGCCGAACTACTTCTCTCGCTCGTATCGTTGATCGGTCTTGTCGGAGGTGTTGGTTGCTCAGCTCTTATGAGATCGTCGTCATTCTCTTCGCTCATAGTTAGTCTTCCTTAGTTTTGTATTTCCTTCAGATCACGGTGCTGGCTTCTTCACGGTAAAGTCAATTCCGTTGCTCTCGGTAGTGTCGTTCTTCACTTTTATTTTGAAGACGCCTTCTTTCGCATTCGTCATCTTCAGTACGGCTTTCAGTTCTACCGGCGACGTTGTCAACTTCCGTTCGGTGATTTTCACGCCACTGTCCTCATCGATTACCAAACGCGAGATATCCGGCAGTATGTTCGTTCCCGTCAGCGTGATCTCAACATCAGGACCGCCTTTTACGCCCTCAAGCGGTTTGGGCGGTGTATTAAGCGTGGGAACCGGCGGCATATAAGTCACTGACTGCGAGATCGTTTGCGAGCCCTGATTGTTAAAGACGCGATAAGTAAGAACCGTTGTTCGGGGCACGCGCCGGTCGGACCTGATAATGAAGAATAGTCTGTTATCGTCGGGTTTACCCTTGAGTGATATCTCCATTCCCTCAGGTGGGTTCAGCAGGTCAATATCTGAATTTCGAAGAAACTGCCCCACCAGGTAGCCTTCAACTACCGGTCGTGGCTTTAGGAATTCGAGCGCCTGCGCGGGGTCAATGTGAACGCCTGTCACTAACGGGGGCAGGTTTTCAATCTCTGTAATAAAGCTCCCGTCAACTAACGCGATGGCCTTACGAAAATCGATTGTGTCGGTCTTTGTTGTAGTAGTCGTGCCAGTCGCAGCTTGCGTTCGTAGCGGATACAACAACGTCGGATCTTTCCAGAACTTCTTCCGCTGTTCTGAGGTGAGAAAGATGGCTTGCGGGATGAAGGCAACCAGGACCTTCGCCTGCTGTTTTGGAACCAGCGAGTTTGATTTGTAGGCCGAGTCACTCAACCGGTTCATCTGGTTAATGGTGTAATCGGGAAACAACTCGCTGTAGGCGTTAATTACCGGACCGTTAAAGACAGCTATCGATTTCGGATATGAAGGACCGAACGAAGCCACACCGATCAGTCCGGCGGCAATCGTTCCAAACGCGCGAAAGTAACGCAAGGTCTTATTTCGGGTGTCCTCGCCCTGTCCTTTTTCAGCCACGCCGCGTATAAGCGACAGTTCAAGAGACGACAGTTCGAACCTGCCGAAACGGCAGGTTTGACTGCAACTATCCTGGCACTTGCTAAGACGCGCTGCCTCAACGTCTTTGGACTCTTCATTTATTGGTATCGGGTGGTCAAGTTTCCTACAATCAAGTACGCATTTTTCGCATGCATAAATCGCCTCCCTGGATACCTGATCGGCGAACTCATCACCAAACACTCCCTTTAGATCCAACGAGACGTCGTGAATCAGGAACTGAAAATTCGGATTTTGGTTGGCAATGGTCACCTGAATCGCGACGAATCGCTGGGCCACCCGCTTGCCAAACACATCCTGGACGATGCCGGGATCCATGACACTGACATAGACCTTCACATCATCCGATAACTTTTTCGAAGGAGGAGTCAGAGGACTCGTTGCCGTCGTTGGCGTCGCCGTTGGAGTTGGGGTTTGTCCCGTAATTTTTCCTGTAATATAGAGCGGCACCGCCAGAAAACAACAACAACAAAAAAGAACTCCAGTAACAATCGGGAGGACGCGTGGGTGTCGGGGCATGCAGTCTCCTTACCGAGCACCAGTCACCATTGTTGGTCCAAGCGTGGCGGTGTTCGTTGATGGGGATGGGCAAAGCTTACCTACACTCTTTATGGCAAAGGGTTTGAATTTATTTCACGACAACAGACGTCGTGAGATTTCTCACCGCATCCGTATTGTTCAACAATTTTTCTGGAGGCGTCGGATCAAACAATCAATTCGGGATTGGGATTGCGGCCGAATGGCGTGGCGGAAAGATGCAACGCAGCCGCCGCATAAGCCCAGAGCGCTTCGGGCTGCGGGGCATTGGCTGGCGGTGAGCCGTCGGCATTTTGCGGCCCGGCGGTGCCGGTTTTGACATACTTGCCGATGACGGTAGCAGTGCCGCCCGGCTCGTGATCCGATTCCGGATTCGTGCGGCTCCATTCACCAACGAGCATCGTTACCACGTTATGGTCCGGCAGCGCCATCACGCGGTCAAGGAACGTCGCCAGCATCGGGGTGATCGGCGCCATGATCTTGCGGGCGGCCTCACCGTTTCTGTCGCTGTGCGTGTCGAACTGACGATCAGGACGGCCGGTGTACGCAGGCTGCGCAAAGATCACGCCGGCGCCGGCGCGCACCAGCGCCTCGACCGCCGCAAAGGTGGAGCCCTGGTCGCCAATGAACACGGCGTCGGGCGCCACGCCGTAGACGGAGCGAAGTTGGTCGAGGTTGTGCCCCTGCATTGCTTCAAAGTCGAGGACGAAATCAAACACCACGCCCGACTCCGCTGGCGGGCCGGCCGAGACGCCCTTGGGAAGTCCGAGGTTGTTCACTATCACGCAGCGGTTCGATCCGCGCGTCGGCATTGCGGCCGCCATGCGCAGGAGTCGACTGCGCTTCGCGTTCTCGAGCACGGCTGACCGTGCGAGATCGTGTGGTCGGACGATGCCATGCTGAAAATTGATCGAAGCCATGTGCGCGCGTGCTCCCGACGGCAGAGCCCCAAAAGAACCGGCGTCTACGTATAGGCCGTTTCCCAAATCGGAAATATTTCCCTCAGTCACTCCGAAGGCGCCGCTTCTCAAGAAAGAATTTGCACTATTGAATAGTCCTGCCGGCCCGCCGTTGAGCCAGAGGACAACCAGTGTCGGGCGCCCTTCCGGCTTATTCGCTAGTATCTCGCTCCAATTTTCCAGGGCAAGAGCGCCCGCCACAGCGGCAGTTCCCTGGAGCATCTTCCGTCGCGAAATCGTATTAGTGGACACTTTCGCACCTCCTGCCATCGTAACTTTTCATTTTGCTGAACGCCGTGCACTATGCGCTCGGATACACAGGTCGCCAAGTGCAGAAAGTCACCGCGAACTAACATGACTTTCAGCACTGGCAATCCCCAGAAACTCTGACGATAATTGCGAGTTGTGATCACTAAACTACCGGGCTCGCATTCATATCATCGAATCCTGCGCGCCGTCGGCATTGGCACCTGGATTTTTCTGGGACTCCCGATTCTCAGCGCCTCAACTCGTAGTGGCTACACGCTGACCTCTCTGCAATGGCGAACGTGGCTGGTCTTCTTTTTACTTTTCGGCCCGGCTTTCTGGTACAGCTCCAGCACAGAGATTCGTCCGATGCTGAACCGCGTGGGTGCTCTTGTGCTCGAGACGGTTGCCGTGCTGGGGATGACGAACATACTCTTCGATTATTTTGTCGGATTTCTTTTGGTGATCGTGTCGTGGCAGGTCGCTCTCTTGTTGCGTTGGCGCGTCGCAATCATCTGGATGCTGATCGCCTCTGCCTTGCTTCTTTATTTTCTTGACCCTCACTACTACATGGGCTGGCGCTGGGGGGCCACGGGCGCGCTGCTCGGCTTCCAGGCTTTCGCAATCGTGACCGCAGCGCTGGCCAGAGCCGAGTCGGAGTTGCGGGAGGATCAGGCGAGAGTTAACGCTGAATTAGTCTCGACCCGTGAGTTGCTGCGCGAAAGCTGCAAGTTAGGTGAGCGCAGGCGTATCTCGCGAGAGTTGCATGACAGTGTGGGACATCACCTGACCGCGCTTTGCCTGCATTTGGAGGCGGCTTTGAACGGCCCAGCAGATCGTGCGAGCGCCGGTATTCAACAGGCACAGGCCGCGGCCAAAAATGCGCTCGAAGAAGTACGTACAGTGGTTTCCAATCTGCACGGAAGCGAAGAAATTGACTTGCATTCCGTGTTACGAACCCTGTCCGAAAGAATCCCTCGCGTGCGATTGCATCTTTCGTTGCCCGATGAGTTGCGCATCACCGATGCCGCGCGCGCCAACTCAGTCTTGCGATGTGTGCAGGAAATAACGACGAATACGCTGAAGCACTCAGACGCGGCAAACTTGTGGATTGTCCTGCGGATGGATGGCGACGCTATCGAAATTGAAGCGCGTGATGATGGCCATAGTTCGCGTAGGTCAGAACCCGGATTTGGCTTGAACGCCATGCGACAGCGTTTCGAAGAATTGGGCGGGACAGTTTTTGTCGAGACAGGAATTGACCGTGGCTTCCTGGTGCGGGCATTGCTGCCGTCCACCGGAACAGGTGAGATCAAATGATTCGTGTCTTGATCGTAGAAGACCAAACGTTGGTACGGGAAGGACTCGAAAAGCTGCTGGACCTTGCGGATGACATAACAGTGGTTGATCGCGCAGCAGATGGTGAAGAAGGTTTGGAAAAGCTGCGCCAGTCATCTCCAGACGTGGTTCTCCTCGACGTGCGCATGCCGAAAATGACAGGCATTGGGTTTCTCGAATCGATGCAGGCAGCCGGAGATGACACGCCAGCGATTCTGCTGACCACTTTCGATGACGACAGGGCGCTGCTCAACGGCATTCGGCTGGGCGCCAAAGGATTTCTACTGAAAGACGTTTCGCTGGCGAAACTCACGGAGACCATCAGACTGGTTGCCGGCGGAGGAACTATGATCAGTCCCGTTGTTACCGAGCGCCTGTTGCGAGGAATGAAGGACGCCCAGGCCGTCTCGCCTGATTACGATGAAGAACAGTTAACGCCGCGTGAGACTGAGATTCTCCGCCTGATGACGGGAGGATACAGTAATCGTGAAATTGCTTCTGCGATGAAACTCTCTGAGGGAACCGTTAAGAATCATGTGTCCAACATTCTTGGCAAGCTGGGTGTTCGCGATCGCACGCGCGCAGTGCTGAAGGCGATTGAGAAGGGTTTCGTCTAGCAGGTTGCTGAAAAACTCCCTCTCCCGTCCCACAGGGAGACGGAACTTTTTCTGAGGAAAGAATGAACGGAATCCATCATTGGTACTGCCGCTCATCGGTTTGGAAGCGCAGGGTGCACGACGAATTGATGCCCTGGGCACTAGGTGGCCTTACTTGCGTAGGCCCCGCTTTGGAAATAGGACCAGGGCCCGGCGTCACGACGGATATTCTGCGCACAAAGTTTGACGCGCTAACGGTGCTCGAACGTGATCCAATTCTCGCAGAGCGACTGCGGCAGCGATTCCACGGATCCAATGTCAAGGTCATCGAGGGAGACGCCACCGAGATGCCTTTTGGCGATGGCACGTTCCGCACGGTCTTTTCTTTTACGATGCTTCATCATGTGCCATCCGTCGCCTTGCAGAACAAGCTGATTGCGGAAGCGCATCGGGTGCTGGCCCCGGGAGGGTTATTTGTAGGTACCGACAGCCGATTGAGTTTGCTGATGAAAGTATTCCACTGGTTCGACACGATGGTCATTGTCGATCCGTTGGTTTTCGGAGAACGGCTTCGAAGTGCGGGCTTCACGAATCCACAGATTGTTTTGGGCGAGGGTGCCTTTCGTTTTCGGACAGCGCGCACTTAACTGATCGCTTCGTGCCTATCGGGGCAAGTCGGCTGCTTTTTTAATAGTAAGTGGGCGAAAATATTTCGTCACGTACCTCTTCGATCGCCAGTCTTCACGATTGAAGTTATCCACCAGGCGCTAAAGCGTCGACTGTGCCAAAAAGCATTGACACCTCTACCCGTCAGGCACGCCCCGACTAGAGTGACTGTTCTAAATCGGCTAGAACCCTTTGCGAAATCCTGTTTGTTAATTGGCAGGAAATGACGATGGATTTCAAATGGACATCATCGAGTGCGAGCAGAAATTCGTCTCCTTTGGATAAGGCTTTACGAATAGCAGTGATATTGGATGGGATAAAGCTGTCGGCGATTGTAATTGCGCTTAGGTCATCCATGAACCACGTTCTTACACTTGATGTCGTAAGGAACTCACTTTGTTCCGGGTAATTTAGAGTCAATTCCGCGAGCAGCGATAGGTACAGGGATCTCAAAGAATCATCCGAAGGAACGAAATCGAGCTCTCCATTAAAGAACTCACCCTGACCAGCACCTTTGAAAATCTTCAATAGCCTGGGGAATCGTCTGGATAGAGTATGTAGTACTCTCTTACCTGAAATTACGCCGATCAGAGAGTTCTGGCTTACATCCGTCAGGCTTGCAAATTCTTCCGGCGATGAGATGAAAAGCACTATGGTCTTCATGCTAATTACATCCAGAAAAAACAAATACTTAAAGAGCATCACAATTGAGATCTTGTTAACTCCGCCAAGATTAACCAGGAGGAGCACTGGTCGATCAGGCTCTTGAATGGCTTTCTTCCAGATTGTTTTTAGGTGTTTCAAATCTCCCTTTTCGGAAAAAATGGGGTTCTCTCCGGAGGCTTCAATCGAGAGATATCGTTCCGGTGCTGACTTAGCAACGGCCTCCTCCAGTTCAATCTCAAAGTCCTTCAACTTAATCGTCTTCACTCTTTCGAGTATCTTCGGAAAGAAGGCTAAGGTTAGGAGGAGAATCGATCCTCCAATCATGATCAGCACAGGCGTCGCATCCAGAGGCGGCTTGTTGACCAATCTTAGGAATCCGTACCAAGCACCAAAGAGAATTAGGCCGACCGGTAGCAGCCTGAAGATAAGCATCTGGAAGAGTTGCTTGAGATATGATTTAAAAAGACCCCACCAAGTCATTTACATATCCTTCCGCAAGAAGTCGATTTGAGCTCTACTGACTGTATCGTAACTGTCAGCAGCAAGAACTACGGCTTCACGAATCCAACAGATTGTTTTGGGCGAGGGTGCCTTTCGTTTTCGGACAGCGCGCACTTAACTGATCCCGGCCGGCTTAAGATGATTTGGGCTGTTGTCGGCTTTTCGATGTTCGCGTATTGTTCGCGTCAGAACGTTAATCGTGTCCCTCTGCCGCGTTCTTTTTTCCAGAGCAGCATAGTAGATGTCTGCACTGGCCACTCCGCGCAATTGCTGTATCAAACTATGATATATGGCAAATGATTCCAGTAGACATCAATATCTGATCTTCACCTTGAACCCGCCGCCGTTATCGCTGTAGTCGTCGTCGTTTATCGCGAGGTAAAGACGGCCATCAGCCGGGACACTGAGTGTTAGTTGAATTCCGACTAAAAAGGCTTGACTCGCCTGGCCGCTTGGCTGACGAATGTAGCCAATCAGCGCACCCGGTCCTGAGCTTGGCAGAGGACGGGCTCCGACTATCGCGCCGAAACCACTGACTCTTCCACCCTCCGGTCCAACTTCTCCGATGCGACGACCGGCAACAACAGTTCCGGTCGTACTGAATGTGATTTGATCTCCTGCGCGCACATCGATGTTTGTGTCCGTACCGCGGGATATGCCGGGGACATCAATAACCACTTCCGCTGGCGTGCGTGTGGCTGTAGATTCCCTCGTTCGGGTACGATTGCGTGGCCGTGGATTGCCAAAAGGATTGTCGGTGCGGTTGTCTTCACCCATAGCTGCCTGATCGCGCTCACGCTTTACTTGTACGATGAATGAGCCGCGAGCATCGGTGTAGGTACCTCGGTTCGCGGTCAGGAATAAGCGTCCATCACGATCGGCGACGAATTCCCGAGACGCGCCCAACTCCAGCACAGGTGCAGTTTGATCGTTCCCAATGGCGCCGATCAGCAAACCCTCGGCGGCGCTCGGAAGCGGTGAAGAGGGATCGCTGGTTCGCAATCCGTCGGGTGTAATTCTCGAACGACCTGCAAGAATGGTTCCCGAGGCTGTTGTTTGGACTCGTTCGTTGCGGCGCAGGTCAATTCCTGAGTCGATCCAGTTCGGACCGAGAGGCACTTCAACCGTGCGAGTTTCAAACTTCAGTTCATCGAGTGAGCGACCATCGATCTCCACGCGCTCCACTTCACTGGGGCGGAAAAACCGAATTTCTCCTTCGTCTCTCGCTACAGTGTCCCTCTGAGTTGTAGTTCGAGTTGTGTCAATAACTTTGAAAGCAAAGCGACCATCGATGTAGCCGATTAAAGTGCCGCGAAATGAGCGGCCATCACGGAGATAGAGTGTGTCACCCAGCGCGACCCCTGACAGGAGGAGTATCGCCAATAGTATCAACAAAGGCAGGATTCGTTTCTTCATGAGTTTTCCCCTTTCGTCTCCACAGTATCCATAGCAAGTTCATCGGCTAGGTTGGTGAATGAAAATGCTCTACTGCTTGGAGAGTTGGTCGGGACTAACGAGAATGCAAGCGTCGGATCCTAAGAACTATCACTGAGTCAGCTTATACCCCTTGGAAACAGCCGGGCAAGAGTTACTGAGGGCAATTGTTTAGAGTCAGTCACTCATCTACCCTCTTAACTTGACATCTCTCTCAAGGTAAAGTGTCTTAATGTAAAGGTAAATAGGAAACTGGAATCGTTGACCAAACGCTTAGTTGAATAAGATTTCGGCTCCGCATGGAGTGCTACGATAGATCGCCGGGTTGGAGGTTGGTGGTCTGCTTTGGAGGCCGGGCTAGCCACGCTACGCTCGCAAAGAGGATCCCGCCGAGGAGAAAGGTCGGCCACCAGACAGGATCGGATGCGCCATCCACAACTAATCCCGCCACCCCTCGCGACGTCAACATCGCAGACGCAATCCACGCCATGGTCCGAAGGATCCAGCGCGGAATAGTCCGGCCCCAAGTTCCGATCAGGGCAAGTGCGACTAAGATAGCTATGATGCTTAGGAGGATCACAACAACGTCGAAGAAGTAGCGCCACGTGGTCATCATGAGGTGGTGGTTAGCCCGACCTCCTGGGAACCCCGCCGAGAAACCGAGTGCCCACCAGACGTGCGGCGCCGCGAACAGCAAGGCCCACAGGCATGCCGCATAGTTAATCCACCGAAATCGATGCGCATTGACCGCTGAGATCATGCCGGGCCTCATAGCGATCCTACTCCATGAGACATGAACGAGCGACGCCAAAAGTGAAATCTAAAGCAACCGATGTACGCGCGTATTGTTCGCGCGCCAACTTCAAAGCGCCATGCCACGATGCCAATCCAAGAGCGTTGTCAGGCCTTGCGATTTAAGACCAAGATTCCGAGCTTCGTCGGCACACCGGAGTCCCACCAGCTTTTCTTTACACTTTACTCGTACCGCAGCGCGCTCAATGGATCTATTCTTATCGCGCGGCGAGCCGGTATGTAGTTAGCAATGAGAGCAATTACTACCAGCAGTAACGTCACAGCAATCAAAGTCGCTAGATCAGTAGTCCTCACTCCAAAGAGCAACCCCGAAATCAGTTTCGTAAGGGCAATAGAAGCAATGAGCCCAATTGTTGCTCCGATTGCTACCGGAGTCATTCCCTGCCGCAGTATCAATTTCAGCACATCGCGCGCCGTTGCGCCCAAAGCTATCCGCACACCAATCTCTCGCGTGCGTTGAGCTATCGTATACGACACCACTCCGTAAATTCCGATCGCCGCAAGGCCCGCTGCCATAACCGCAAAAGCCGATAGTACAAAGGTTGTGAATCGTTGCGGAGCGACCAATTCAGACACTGTCGATTCCATCGACTTAAACGAATGGATCGGCTGAAACTTGTCTATCGCCCTGAGTTCTGCGCGAATGGGTGCGGACAGTCGCATGGGATCTCCCGATTGCGCCCGCACCATTAGTGACATGGAGCCCCAGTTTTCCTGAAGATAAGAAAAGTACATGTGAGGCAAAGGTTCTCGGCTCACGGTCCAATACCTTGCACCGCCAACGACTCCTACGATCTCGCGCGACGTCCTTCCCTCGCCACGGCTGAATTCACCTTTGATATGTTTGCCAATCGGATCTTCTCCAGGGAAATAGTGCTGAGCGAATGTCTCGTCGACAATGACGACGGGCTGCGACCCTTTCCCGTCGCTATCGTCGAAGAACCGTCCCTGGCGCAATGGAATTCCCAACACGCGAAAATAATCCGGGCTGACCTGATTAATTTGCGCGGATGGCTGCTGCTCAGGAGGAAGCGGCGGATGCTCATCAATGCTAAACGGAAACGATGCGTTCAGACTATTGATGAGTCCGGCCTCGCGAACGTTTGGAATAGTCCGAACGTGTCTAAGTAATTCCTGATAGAACGTACTGACGCGATCGAGGCCTTCATACCTGTCACCTGAGGGATCAATCTTCGCGGTCAACACCCCGGTCGGATCGTATCCAAGATTCACATGCGCTAATCGCCAGAAACTCCTAGTCATCAGACCGCCCCCCACCAGGAGCACCATGGCCAATGCGACCTCAGCGACGACCAGCACCGAGCGAAGACTTTTTCGTGGTGCGACAGTTCTGCCGCCTTCATTTAATGCTTCATTTAGATCGATTCTTGAAACCTGAAACGCTGGCACTAAACCAAAGAGGAGACTCGTTATGAGCGCCAGCGTGAAAGTCACAACCAGCGCCGTTGTGTCTAACCTCAATAGAGCGAGACGTGAGTTTGCGTCGGCGAGATACTCAGGCAAACCACTCGCAACGAATTGAGTTGCCCATCTCGCGAGAACTAGTCCGATGCTGGCACTTAGAAATGCCAGCAGCAGGTTTTCCGTCAACAATTGCCGCATCACGCGCCATCGGCCTGCACCCAATGCCGTCCGGACTGCTAGTTCTCTCCGTCTTACATTTCCGCGGGCCAGTAGAAGATTCGCGATGTTTACACAAGCAATCAATAGCACAAACCCAACCGCCACCATGAGCAACAACAGCATTGGACGAACTTCCTCCGTCAGCTCGGATTGCGGGATACCTAACCTGGTAATCACTTGTGAATTTGAATTTTTATTAAACTCACGCGAGATCGTTTCGACTTCCGTGCTGGCCTGCGCGAATGACACGCCTGGTTTGCGACGGCCGATCACCTCAAGGTAGCCGGCGGGATCATTTTCGTCCGCAGGCGTGAATGCGAGCGGCGTCCATAGATCTGTCTTAGTGAAAAATCGAAAATCCTCGGGCATCACTCCGACAACCGTGTAGGAGTCGCCATTGAGTGTGATCGTCTGTCCGAAAAGTTGCGGGTCACCTCCGAACCGCCTCTGCCATAGCTCGTTGCTAAGTACGACAACGTGATTTCCGCCGGGACGATCTTCATCTTCGACGAACGCCCGACCGTGTCTAGGCGCGACACCAAGCAGTGAAAACAAATTGGCTGAAACTTGAAACCCTTGTAGCCGCTCCGCCTCACCGCTTCCCGTAAGATTTGCGGCCCATCCCTTATTACTGAGTGCCGCGACATCAGTAAAGACGCTGTTGTTTCGCTTCAGATTCAGCAAAGCAATTGGCGACAAAGGGAATTTCGATTCTCCATCCGACGTGTTGTAAAACGTCACGAGTTCGTCGGCATTAGCAAACGGCAGTGGCTGCAACAGCACAGCATTAACGATGCTGAAGATAGCGGTGTTCATGCCGATGCCCAGGGCCAACGTCAGCACCGCAACGAAGGTGAAAGCCGCGTCGTGTCGCAGCATACGGATCGCGTAACGCAGATCCTGCCACAGTGTTTCCATGAGACCGCCACCTCTAACTGAGTATCCCAACTCTTTAATCCGAGTAACGCGCCCGAATCGTTGTTCAGCTAACATGCGAGCTTCGTGAGGCGACATGCCCTTCCTGATATTTTCCTCAGTTTTCATGTCGAGGTGGAAACGCAGTTCCTCATCGATCTCGCGGTGAACGGCGTCGCTATCTCGCAAAGCCCGGAATCTGTCTCGCAAAACTTTCCACGACCACATGGTATTGCCTCCTCTCACGTGGCCTTTAATACTTTGGTTACCGCCGTTGAGAGGTGCTCCCATTGAGACTCTTCAGTGGCGAGTTGTTTGCGGCCTCGTCGCGTTATCTTGTAGAAGCGGGCGCGTCGATTGTTTTCTGATAGCCCCCACTCCGATTCGATCCAGCCCTTCTGCTCGATTCGATAGAGCGCGGGGTAAAGAGTTCCTTCCTCGATCCGAAGCATGTCTTCAGCCAGTTGCTGGATGCGCTGGCCAACGCCATAGCCATGCATTGGTCCCAACGAGAGTGCCTTGAGCACTAGCAAGTCGAGCGTGCCCTGAGGCAGTTCCGACTTCTGCTTCACAAGTTAACTGCTCCTCTCCCCTCTTTGCTTCTAGGGATGTATAGTCTCACAACGCGACCACGAAATTCAATGGGATGATAGACCTTTCATTCAGACTAGGGTTGCAGTTGCGCGTGAATACAAAATTCGTTCGTGTTCTTATGTAGGAAAGATCGGGGATGTTGGAACTTCTGAAGATCGCTCGAACCAGCGGCACAGCGCGGGAACTTTGGAAGATCATTGAACCACAGTGCGCGAACGCCGCGAACGTTGGTTGATGAATGTTCACGTATTGTTCGCGCCACGATTCTACAAACTAAAGGACGAATCATGTGGTGGAAGAGTGAGCCACGCTCCGATGCGAGTTCGGCCAATTTCGGGCCTTTAACTCGAACAATGATTTTCTCTGCCGACTTTTGAGATCCAGGATTGGTTTCTCACTCAATCAAACTTTAGAGTCGCGATGTTAGAGCTCTTAGAACAATCGGTTTCGCCCATTCGGGAGTCGAAGCCAACTCACAAACGTTTAGTAACTTTTCGCGATTCAAACGAACAATCAATCTGGGCTCAGGAGTGGCACCTGTGTGTGGATCGGCCTCTACACTATTGTCATACACCCGAAGCTCTGTGAGCTTGGGCATGAGTTGGATTAGATTGAGAAGGCTCCGTGCGTATCGCTGACGAATTCTTTCCTCAGGAATGTCGTGCCCACCTCTCTTGACACCCGCATGCACGCGCGCTATGTGCAGCTCGGCGTTACTGAGACCGACATACCAGATGCGCACCTCGATTCCCGCCTCTAAGGCCTTTTCCAGAAGCGTTGGGATCGTTCTTCCGCCAAGGGTGGTCTCAAAAGCATAGTCAAGGCGTTCGGTGATCGCCCTTTCAAGCAGGCGTCTGCCCTCGTCCCACGCTGCGCTCTGTGATTCCTCGAGTGTGATACCAGGATTCGCAACGCTTATTAGCTCCGCTGCCTCATCGGGGTTGAAGTATTCGACACCTTGTTCGATAAGCATTGCGCCAGCGATGCTACTTTTGCCCGCGCCGTTAGTGCCGGCAAGCACATAAATGTGCGGTGTCTGCGCCTTCTTAGGCACGCTTGCGAGCAGTTGCGACAGATTTACCTAATTTTTTGTCGGCCGCAGTTGACGAAGAGGCCATGGCACGTTTGCGAGCAGCAGCAACCGCAGCCTTCCCAAGCTGCTTGTTGTCCGCACGGAAGGCCGCTGCCATGCCACGCCGTGCTTTGGGGGACTGCATGCGTTCGAGGAGAGTATCGAACTGTTCAGTCAAAGTATTGAGTTTCGCCTGAGGAGCTTCTTGAAGAGTCTGGAAATGATCAATAGAAATCAGGACTGCCCGTGGCGAGTTGTGCTTAGTGATCAGGACAGTCGTCCCCTGGATCGCCTGCTCGAGCAAACGTCCAAACTCGTTCTTAGCTTCGGTCGCTGTGTAGGAAGCCTTTGTAGCCCCGCGGTTCTCGTGGCGAGAGACATTACGTTGCCTTTGCGGTGTAAATACCTTCTCGCCTGTGTCATGATTCTTCACGAAAGGCATTTTAGCCATTATGGCCAAAATGGTCAACGGGCTTGGTGTTTGCTTCGAGCAGCCGACGAGATGAGGTTCGTAAGTAGACCCTAAGGTAAGCTGAATCGTCGCGTCCTGTTTCCTTACGGACTTGACCATTTCAAATGGCAGTGCGCACTGCCCATTCGGCCGCTTGTAACTGCCATCAAGAAGAGGCACGTGGTTGATTGAGAGTTCGATGATCTTGAGTAAACGCGTCAAGGGCCAAAATGGGTTAACGACGGTCTTTTTAACGAGCGACGCCAAAAGTGAAATGTGAGAAGTTCGATGTTCGCGTATTGTTCGCGCGAGAAAATCTTACACGCTTTTCCTGCTGTCGCTAAGTTATTGAAATTATTGGTGGCCAGGGACGGAATCGAACCGCCGACGCCGGCCTTTTCAGGGCCGCGCTCTACCAACTGAGCTACCTGGCCAGATGGAAGGAGGGCGTAGTATAGGAAGACCGCTAAATGACTGTCAACTTGACCAACTAACGACTCCAATATCTCTTGATTCGTTCTGCCAAAAGCGGAAACGGAACGTAATCCGCGCTGCGACCAGCCCTTCTTAACTCGCCAACCATCCGCATCGCTCCATCCGCATTTCGCGTGTGCACCAGAATCGTTGAGGCACGCTGGAGTTCCGGATTTGAACAGAGCCAAACCGCCACCGCGTAGCCGGTTCTCTCATCGTCTGTCGACTCAGCGTTGTAGTGCTCCGGATGCAGGTCGTGATCCAGAAAGATTGCATCGTAAGAACTCGTGCTTAAAAGCTGGCGCGCCTCCTTCACATTACTCGCAATGTCAACAAAATCGCCTTTGAAGCGGGCCGCGAACCAGCGATGGCGGCGTTCATCATCATCCAGCAGAAAAACACGAATCGGATGACGCTCCGCCCTTAGTGATTTCAGACCAAGCTTCCTGAGCAACGACTGCCAGAGACTCATACTTTTCAAGTTTCTTCAGTAAAACAGTGTTAGGGTTACTGCGAAGACATTATAAGGTATCATCCGGTACAGTTAACTGTACTTAAGGTGATTGAGTTGATAGATGAAACTGAACTCCGCCAGACGGAGAGTACTGAGGTTTGCACCGAATGCTTTGGCACCGGAACAAAACTTGATCCGGTGAAAGGCGCAAGCGTTTGCCCGTGTCGCCGGCCTGACCGTTCCAAAAAGCTTTTGGCTGCAGCCCGTATCCCGCGACGCTACGCGGATTGTTCGTTCGCAACTTTCAAATGTGCGCCGGGCACCTCACAGGATAACGCACTTCTTGCAGCGCAAAGGTTAGTTGAAGAGTTTCCCATCGAGCGCGGGTTGTTGTTTATGGGACCGGCTGGTGTCGGAAAAACTCATCTCGCCGTCGCCATTATCAAAGGTCTCATCGAAAGAGGATTTGCCGGAATCTTTTGCGAATTTGGTTCTCTACTGAAAGAGATCCAGGATTCCTACAATCCCGTCTCGAAATCATCTGAACTCAAAGTTCTCTCGCCGATTTATCAAACCGATGTTTTGGTGTTAGACGAGCTGGGCTCCACTATTCCGACCGATTGGGTTCGCGACACGATGTACCAGATCATCAACAAAAGGTACAACGATAAAAAGCTGACCATTTTTACGACCAATTACTCCGATGCGCGACGCTCAGACAAAGAGCAGGTACTGGAGGATCGCATCGGAACTCGCTTGCGAAGCCGTTTGTATGAAATGTGTGCCAAGGTGGCAATGGACGGCGGCGATTACCGGCGATTTGGTCTCAGCAGTTGATGTTGGGCGTCTCCAAGGAGATGCCCATTCGTTCTCTGCGGAATAGTTATGTAAAATGCCTCGACTCCCAAATGCCAAAACGTACTGACATACACAAAATCCTGATCATAGGTTCCGGGCCAATTGTGATTGGACAGGCCTGTGAGTTTGACTACTCCGGAACTCAAGCCTGCAAAGCTCTGCGCCAGGAAGGCTATGAAATCGTGCTGGTCAACTCTAATCCAGCCACGATCATGACTGATCCTGAAACTGCAGACGTCACCTATATCGAGCCGCTCACAGTCGCTTCAGTGACAGAAATAATTCGTCGGGAACGTCCCGATGCGTTGTTGCCAACGGTCGGCGGTCAAACCGCGCTCAACCTCGCGATCGCGCTAGAGGACGCGGGTGTACTTGCGGAATACAACGTCGAGATGATTGGTGCGAAACGCGACGCGATCAAGGTGGCGGAGAATCGTCTGCTCTTCAAACAGGCAATGGATGAGGCCGGCCTCGAAATGCCTCGGGGTGGGTTCGCCAAGTCGTGGGAAGAAGCAAGAGTGATCGTTACTCAAACGGGTTATCCCGCGATCATCCGGCCGTCATTTACGCTCGGCGGGACGGGCGGCGGTACGGCTTACAATCCGGAAGAGTTTGAAGAGATCATTCGCGGTGGACTCGCTGCCTCGCCGATTCACGAAGTCCTGATTGAAGAGTCGATACTCGGCTGGAAAGAGTTTGAACTCGAGGTGATGCGCGACCTGGCGGACAACGTCGTGATTATCTGCTCGATTGAAAACTTTGATCCAATGGGTGTGCACACTGGCGACTCAATCACAGTCGCGCCGGCGCAAACTCTGACTGATCGCGAGTACCAGCTTATGCGCGACATGGCCATTCGCGTTATTCGCAAGGTTGGTGTTGAGACGGGCGGTTCGAATATCCAGTTTGGTGTGAATCCTGAGAACGGCGACATCCGCATCATTGAGATGAACCCGCGTGTGTCGCGTTCGTCAGCACTGGCGTCGAAAGCCACCGGGTTCCCGATTGCCAAAATCGCTGCAAAACTCGCCGTCGGTTACACGCTCGACGAAATCCCCAACGACATAACTCGGAAGACACCGGCTTCTTTTGAGCCAACGATCGATTACGTCGTGGCGAAGATACCCAAATGGGACTTTGAAAAGTTTCGCGAGGCAGAAGATGTGCTGGGAACGCAGATGAAGTCGGTGGGCGAAGTAATGGCGATTGGCCGGACCTTCAAAGAGGCGCTCTTCAAGGGCCTGCGATCACTTGAAGCCGTAAAACCGCTTCGCCTCGAAGACATCTCGAACGATGAACTGCAACGCAAGTTGGCACGTCCAAACTCGCAGCGTTTCTCTTATATTACCTATGCTCTTCAGCACGATTGGCCCATCTCGGAAATCTATCGCCTCTCGCGCATCGATCCATGGTTCCTGGACCAACTGCAGCAGGTGATGGATATCCAGAGCGAAATTGAAGGCACGAAACTCGAGGACATTTCCGCGGATGAACTCCGAGCTTTCAAGGAAGTCGCACTGTCAGACCGTCGTCTGGCTTATCTGACCGAACGGTCCGAAGATGAAGTTCGTGCTTATCGCAAGAGTTTGGGGATCGTGCCGGTTTACAAGAGAGTAGATACGTGCGGCGCCGAATTTGAATCGTACACGCCATATCTCTACTCAACTTACGAGAGTGAAGACGAAGCAGCGCCTACTGACCGGCGCAAGATCATGATTCTCGGTTCAGGTCCGAATCGTATCGGGCAGGGAATCGAGTTTGATTATTGTTGCTGCCACGCATCGTTTGCGCTTCATGAAGCCGGATTCGAGACCATCATGGTCAACTGCAATCCGGAAACAGTCTCGACCGACTACGACACTTCAGATCGGCTCTACTTCGAACCGCTCACGTTCGAAGACGTGATGAACATCGTCGACATCGAGAAACCGGACGGCGTCATCGTCCAGTTTGGCGGACAAACCCCCTTGAATCTCGCGAACAGACTGCATCAGGCCGGTGTAAAAGTGATCGGAACTTCGCCTGACTCGATCGATCTCGCAGAGGATCGCAAACGGTTTGGCGCATTGCTGAAAGAACTCGGCATACCTCAACCTGAAAACGGAATGGCCGCGTCTGTCGAAGAGGCGCGTGAGATTGCGCAGCGGATTGGTTATCCGGTTCTCGTGCGACCCAGTTATGTCCTCGGTGGCCGCGCGATGGCGATAGTCTACGATCAGGAATCGCTTGAGACGTATGTGCGCAACGCAGTCGGCTTCACACCTGACCGGCCCGTGCTGATTGATAAGTTCCTGGAACAGGCTGCTGAGTTTGATGTCGACGCTCTGGCGGACGACACTGCGTGTGTGATTGCCGGAATTCAGGAACACATCGAGGAAGCAGGCATTCACTCCGGTGACTCGTCATGCGTGTTGCCGCCGGTGCGCATCGATCCAGAGCATCTCGAGACCATGCGACATTACACGCGCAAGCTCGCGAAAGCTTTGTCGGTCAGCGGGCTGATGAATATTCAATTTGCAATCAAGGACCATCGTGTTTACGTGTTGGAAGTAAATCCACGCGCCTCACGAACAGTGCCGTTTGTGTCGAAAGCTACTGGAGTGCCGATCGCGCGCATCGCGGCGCTGGTGATGGCCGGACAGAAGCTTCAGGAGTTTGGCCTGCCTGAAGAATTGACCGTGAAACGATTCTTCATCAAGTCGCCGGTCTTTCCGTTTGCGAAATTTCCCGGCGTCGATCCGATCTTGAGCCCTGAGATGCATTCGACGGGTGAGGTGATGGGAATCGGGGACACGTTCGGCGAGGCTTATGGGAAAGCGATGATGGGCGCAGGTCTGAGTTTGCCTGTCGCAGGAAAAGCGTTTCTGAGTGTGAAGGATGCTGACAAAGGAGCCGCGGTATTGATCGCTCGCAAGTTGTCGCGTCTTGGATTTGGGATCGTGGCGACACTCGGAACGGCGGCGCGCTTGCTCGAAGTTGGCATGAACGTTGAGAGTGTGTTTAAGGTTAACGAAGGTCGACCCAACATCGTGGACCACATCAAAAGTGGTGAGATATCCCTCGTGATTAATACGCCCCTTGGCCGCGTTTCGCATTACGACGAACAGGCGATTCGCCGAGCAGCGTTGCAGTACAACGTGCCGTGCGTCACGACGATGACCGGTGCGCAGGCGCTGGTCGAAGCTATCGCTGCATCCAGTGCACAAAACACGCCGAACGTGCATTCGCTGCAGGAGCTTCATACGATGCGAAGTTCAATGGATGCTGTTTCGTCACTGTGAGGGCAGTTTTGGCAATAAATTCTCCGGAGACAATTCGTCGCATACTTGATGAGTGTTGGACAATCGCAGTTGTGGGCCTTTCCTCTGATCCTTACCGTCCTTCGAACAGTGTCTCTGCGTACATGAGGAAGAATGGGTATCGAGTGATTCCTGTGAATCCGAATGAGACCTCTGTTTTTAACGAGCAGGCATATCCGGATCTTTTTGCGGTGCCGGAGAAGATAGACCTGGTTGACGTCTTTCGCAGGCCTGATGAAGCAGGAAAGGCTGTTGATCAGGCGATAGCGGTTGGTGCGAAAGCGGTGTGGTTGCAGGAAGGTGTGATTGATTCAGCTGCGGCGCAGCGGGCATTCGATGCGGGGTTGATGGTGGTGATGGATCGCTGCTGGCTCAAAGAGCACATACGCGCCCGCCGCTGAGCGTAAAATGGAGACAGGATTCACAGAATTTCATCAGGATTAACATGTAAATCCTGCCTAATCCTGTTAATCCGGTGAAGCAAATGTCTGGAATTCACGCTGTCGTAGTAACTGTGAGCGACGCCTGCTCTCGCGGAGAGCGAGAAGATGCTTCCGGTAGGATTCTGGTCCAACTACTCACCGACCTCGGCGCTGATATCGTCGAAACGAGAATCCTCTCAGATGATCTGGAACCACTGGTTCAGTCACTTTATGAATTCGCCGAACGCGACAATGTAAACTTGATCATCACCACCGGCGGAACAGGCCTCGGCCCGCGTGACAACACGCCCGAAGCAACTCAAGCTGTAATTGAACGTGAGGCGCCAGGCATCGCGGAAGCGATTCGCGCGGAGTCGCTCAAAGCAACACCGATGGCAATGCTTTCGCGAGGTGTTTGCGGTGTTCGCTCAGGAACGCTGATTATGAATCTTCCCGGATCACCCAAAGCGGTGAAGGAAAGTTTTGCGGTTATCGTCCCAGTACTTGCTCACGCACTGGACCTACTTGCTGGTCGCACGGCACACGGCTAAGACGCTTCCTTGGTAACGTCCAATACTTTGACGGCGGATTTCGCAGGCGTTGGTTTGTCTCTGACGATCTGAAGTTGGCTGACGTTATCTTCAGCCGGCGCTGCCGGCTCGTCGATCAATTTCGTCACAGCGCGGCGCAGATCGGAAGCAACGCTTCGGACACTTCGCGAGGCGTTAAGTACATGAAAACCATATTCCGTACCCATCCGATCAAAAACCTTCAGCATCCTTGTCTGATACTCGATGAAGCTGTCGTAGAAGTCTTCACCCAGATGAAGATCCATGCCTGATTCCCAGTAGTCAAAACCACGACCGGAACTCAGCACGCGTTCGACTAGCTGCTGTGGCGAAGAGATGCGCAAATAGAAGACGGCATCAGGAACGAGCGCCATACTATAGATCGAGCGGATCCACGCGGAATCAATTCCACGCACTTCAGCTCGAGCCATCGCGGAGTAGATGTAGCGATCTGTCAAAACTACAAAGCCGGCGCGCAACGCGGGCAGCATCTCATTTTCGAGTCGATCGATGAAGTCGGTTGCGTAGAAGAGCTGCATCGTCAAACGACCCAGCGTGTGGCCCGTCTTAGCTTCCTTGATTCCACGTCCGGCCAGCACCGATCGCGTCATGCCTGTGTCCAGCACTGCATGCCCGCGCGATTCGAGCCAGGTGCGGAGTAGCGCGATGTGCGTCGATCGGCCCACACCATCGGTGCCTTCCACGACGATCAGCTTGCCGCTGTATTCTTCCTGTTCGACGCCGGGTAGCGACGTTCCATAAGAGTGCTTCTGATTAATGAGTTTTGACCCGCCTCTTCTTGAGATGTTGATTGATCAGCAAACGCATCTCACGTTGTTGCCGTTCAATCGAACGCGTTGCATCGATTACAGTCAACCCGAATTCGGAAACCATTCGATCGTATTCCTCCAGGATCTTTCCCTGGAAGATGGTGAAACTCTCCTCGGGTTCGTCGGACCAGCCGAGGTCCATTCCCGCTTCGTAATACTTCAGGTTTGGTCTACCCGAAACAATTCGATCCACAGCCACGTCGAGTGGCGCTCTAAAAAAGAAAGCCACCGTGGGTTTTACTGCGAACGAGTAGACGTCTCTGACCCACCCGCGATCGCAACCACGCGCTACGTCGCGAGCGAAAGCGGTATAGATATATCGATCCGCAAGTACGATCGCGCCCGCTTTAAGTGGTGGAATGATGTCGCGTTCAGTTCGGTCGGCAAAGTCTGTGGCGTGAAGCAACGAGAATGTTGCCGGTGTAAACAAGTGACGCTTCTTAGCTCTTTTTGTCGTATCCTTGACGAGCGGCGAAGAGTTCCATTCAGAAAAGAAAACAGGATAGCCCTCGGCTTTTAACCACTGGTAAAGGAGTGCGAGTTGTGTGGACTTACCACTGCCGTCGGTACCTTCGACGACGAAGAGTTTGCCGGGAAACTGGTGTTGTCCGTATGAAATCATTCGGCGCATGAGCCTAGGCTATTCGTGTTACATGAATGTAAAACGTTCCCGCAAGGTAAATAAATCAAAAAGCTTATGAGAATTTTGTACCTCTTACGACATGCCAAATCAAGTTGGAACGACCCATCCTTACGTGATTTCGATAGGCCGCTGAAGAAGCGTGGCCGCGAGGCCGCAGAGCGAGTTGGTAAGCGAATGGCGGCGGAAAAGCTAAACAATCTCGCCGTGATCTGCTCTCCGGCGGTGCGAACGCGAGAGACGGCGGAAATTGTTTTGGAGCATGCGAATCTGCAGGTCGAGCCGCATTTTGACGAACGTATCTATGAAGCCTCTTTACGCGAACTTGTAGAGGTAGTGTCGGAAATTCCGTCTGACGCAGAGGTTGCGATCATGATTGGTCACAATCCCGGTTTTGAGGAACTGCTGGCATTTTTAAGCGGTGAACACCGCAGGATGCCGACCTGCGCTCTGGCAAAAATTAAGTTTGGGGATGTGAGTTGGAAGGATGTCAGAGCGGGTGAGGGGCGTCTTGAGTGGTTTATCGCGCCGAAGGAGTTGCCTGAGGACTGAATAGGTTAGCGATCGCTAACGAATTCTCCGTAGACACTACGCTTCTGCGCGCGCAGATGGTTACTTAGGATCTGGTAGAAACATTTCAAACAGACCCCTTTCGATTCTTCTTCCTTATCATCGCGAATTTTCGCGCCACACCAGATACATTGGACCAGGAATGTGCGATCGCGCTCTTTTCGTGATTGATTCATCGTTTACCTCCTTGCTGAATCTAATTTGTTTCGCCTGAGCTTACTTGGACCAGGTTACGGATTCATAGCCGCGAAATTAAATGCTGGTTAATAGGTCCGGCATGACCTATTTCACTCAAAATTCAGACCACGCTCACGTCTAATTCAACTCACCTGCGAAATAAAACTTTTTTGTACCCACTCAGTTAACATTTTGGTAACATCGGCCACAATGACGCCACCCCTTTAGGCGTCCACGAAAGCCTGAGCCGACGCCAAACGACTACGCCGGTGAAAATGTCTGGGAGGAGTTCAATGCGACCCAGAATGGAAAGGAAGCGCTTTTCCTTAAATACTTCGCACGTACTATTCGCCGCCGCGTGTCTATGCGTGAGTGCGCTCTCGACCTTTGCCGCTGACGACGTAAGTCGTGTGATGCTAAAACCGGAAGTTTCGCGATCTCACCGCGAGGAACTCGCCATGCGTCTCCGTGCAATTACCGGACTACCTAATCTCAAATTCGATGCCGACGGATCTTTGCGTCTCAACGGTGTTCCCGAACCGCGCGGGTCGCAAAGTGCGCGTGCGCTCTTGTCTCAAGCTATTAACGGTCAAAACTTCATCGTCATTGAGGATGCAAGCTCGCGTTCAGATGTCGCTTTTGCGCGTGTTGTGCGCGGCCGTTGGCTGCGAGGTAAGTCAACAAACCCGCCCGCTTACGTGGTGCTGATGGATTTCACCGATTTTCAGCGATTGAGTGGAGATGCAGAAGCGCGGGCCGCATTTGACGTTGGCTGGGGATTGCTTCATGAAGTTGATCACGTCGTGCGCGACTCCGAGGATACCGAGGATCAAACAGCTATCGGTGAGTGTGAAGACCACATCAACCGAATGAGACTCGAAGTTGGTCTACCGATTCGTGTGGACTATTTCTTCAGTCGTGCTTACCTCAAAGCCGACATGAACTTCAGCGCCCGCTATGTGCGACTTTCGTTCGAACGGCGCGATGAGTTGGCGCTGAAAACCAAGCGCTACTGGCTGGTATGGGATGCCACAACCGTAGGTGGTCTACTCGCTGACGGCCAGCGAGCTCTCGTGCGTTAACCCACAATTCTCCACAGCTATGAGCCGGCTTTTGTGACTTTCGGGGCGGTTTGTGTCTTTTTTCTGAACCGGTAGGCGCGCGTTTCCTCTGACATTTTCTGGAGCGCGGAATGGACCTCAAGGATGATGTCCTTGAGCCTTTTTAGTTCCTGGGGCGACTTCTTTGTCGCCAAAAGAGCGACAGCAACGTCGCTACTCAATTCGTTAGAGATAGCCATTCTTCAATGGGACTTCTAAGAAACTTGACGTGTATTTCTGAAGGCCGCCATCGTAAATTCTCAGTGTTACTATGGTGTTACATCCATGTTAATTAAAACTCTGAACTTGGACTGAACAGCGATCCCGTTGGTACTTTGTATTGACTGGTTGGGGATGGTTAAACGACGAATGGGCCACGAAATTCTATGGCGGGGAAGCTATTTGCCGGGTCATGAGGCGTGCCGGTTATACCGCTACGATGTCGAATGGCGTCTCGAGGGGACCGCGGTTTTCTTAAGCGAGGGTCGTCCTTGCCGGCTCTCGTATCTTATTCTTTGTAATACGAGTTGGAAGACGCTCGGAGGAAGTGTTTCGGGTTGGGTTGGTGAAGAAAATGTGAGCATTGAACTCGCCGTCGATGCCAATCAGCATTGGCAACTAAATGGAAAAACCAGCTCTGCCGTAGACGGTTGCATCGATCTGGATCTGAATTTCAGTCCCGTAACAAACCTATTGCCGATCCGGCGTCTTAATCTCGAGATTGGCGAGCACGCCGAAGTGAATGCCGCGTGGCTGCGCTTCCCGAGTTTTGAGCTCGAACGACTCCCACAGATCTATACTCGACTCGATGAATCTACCTATCGCTATTCAAGCGGTGGAGGAGAATTTATTCGTGACCTGACCGTCAACGAAGTTGGCTTCGTCACGAATTACCCGGATTTCTGGCAAGTTGAAGAATAGTTAATAGTTGGACCACGCTGGCAAATACGCAAATTAACAGCGCCGCGGCCAAACCAACACACAATTCCACCACTAGAGTTGTTGTCGTTCATATTTTTCATAGAGGTAAGTGTGGTAAAGAACGTCATTTTGTTTCTTGTTGTAATGCTCACTGCACAAGTCTCAGTTGCGCAGGATCCGCTCAAGATTGTTGTCAAAGACGAGACCACCAGAGAACCGGTAGCCGGCGCGACAGTGACGGTTAAAGATACACCGATTTCTGCAACAACAGACTCTCAAGGCGTCGCACGGTTGAGCAACATTCCTAACGGCGTACAGACAATAGTTATTTTTTCGCCCGGTTATGAGAGTAAAGAAGTGAAGCTTACTGTTCCGCTCAGCACGCAAACTGAGATTGAGGTTGTCATAAGAGTGACTAACGAAGTTGGCGAAGTGACGATCACTTCAACTCGCACCGGCCGTGAGATTGACGATGTGCCCACCAGAGTTGAGGCTATCGATGAGGAAGAAGTAGACGAGAAAACCAACATGCGACCGGCCAACGTTTCGATGGTCCTGAACGAGA
>DASYSD010000114.1:0-39690 GCA_036003745.1 Pyrinomonadaceae bacterium | reverse complement strand
TGGGGCACAAAGTTTTTCGATTACGATAACGACGGCTGGGTCGACCTGTTTGTCGCGAACGGTCACGTCTACCCGCAGCTACCGTCGTATCGTCAGCCACGATTGTTGCACCGGAATAATCACGACTCGACGTTCACCGAAGTATCTGCAGAGTTTGGCACCGTTCTTACTGAGAACCGTGCGAGCCGGGGCGTCGCCTTCGGCGATATCGATAACGACGGCGACATCGATCTGCTGATTGCGGATCTGGATGGGCCACCACAACTGTTGCGCAACGATGGTGGCAACGGCAACAACTCGATACTGATCAAGCTCGTTGGCGTGAAGAGTAATCGCAGTGGCATTGGAGCACGCGTGTCGGTTGCGGCGGGTGATTTGACGGAAGTCGACGAAGTGCGCAGCGGCGACAGTTACTTATCGCAAAGTGATCTGAGACTTCACTTTGGCCTCGAAAAACGAACCAAAGTTGATTCGATTCAAGTGCGTTGGCCCAGTGGCGCCGTGGATAAAGTTGCCGGCGTCGGCGTGAACAGGATCGTGACCATCAAGGAAGGTCAAGGCAAGATTGATGAGAAGGAATTCAGCAAGTAGCCACAAAAAGGCACAAAAAGCACAAATTGTCTTGTTATGCGTTTTGTGCCTTCTTGTGAATACGGCGAAAGGCCAACGCGCCGACGTGGTCCAGATCTTCGAGCAAGTGGCTACGCTCATCAGAGATAATCGCCTCAGTGAAGCAGAAAAAGAACTCACCGCAGTATTGCGAGTGTCACCGGATCTGCCGGTGGCGCTTAATTTCCTGGGAACCATCCGTGCGAAACAAAACCGGCTAGTCGAGGCTGAAACACTTTTTCTCCGCGCCGCGCGTAATGACAAAAGCTTTACTGGCCCACGCCTCAACCTGGCCTATCTCTACATGCTGAAGCGTGCACCTGATAAAGCCATCGTTCAGCTTAAGGAGGTTGTAGCGCTCGAGCCAGAGAACGCAGAGGCCTTGGTCCTGTTGGGCGGCTCTTATCTCGCGCAAAACGATCTGCAAAAAGCGGAAGAAAACTATCTGCTCGCGCTTCAAGGCCGGCTCGATAATGCCGGCGCGTTGCTTGGCCTGGCGCAGATCTCGCGTATGCAAGGTGAGACAAGAGAAGTGGCGATCTACTTGAATCGTGTTGCGACGCTTTCGGCTGATTCGAAGTCACCGGAGTTTCTCTACAAGTTCGGGCTGGAGGCGATGCGAGCGGGAATGTTCGACGAAGCAAAGTCCGCACTGGAGCGCGCTTCGGAGCTGAAGCCCAAAGAGCCCTCATATCTACTCGGTCTTGGCATCGCCTGGTTGAGAAAAGGTGATCTCTTCGAAGCAGAAAAACTCTTCCGCCGTTTGCTTGAGATTCAGCCAACTAATGCTCAGGGCCAATTGCATCTCGGTTACGTTCTGCTCAACCAGAAAAAGTATGCTGAAGCCCGCATGTGGCTTGAGAAGAGCGCGCGACCCGGCGTTGCGATACCGGAAGTTTTTTACTACCTGGGACTGATAGCCCAGGAGCAGAACGACGACGTGCGAGCCATCGTGCTGTTTGAAAAGGCTGTGCAGAAACTTCCTGAGTATTCTCATGCGCGCATCGCGTTGGGCTCGAGCTACATGAGACTTAAAAACTACGCACGCGCGCGACAAGAATTGGAAACGGCCGTCAAACTCGATCCGGAAGAACCAACGGCTCATTACAACCTGGCGTTGTTGTATGCCCGCATCAAAGAACCCGAGCGAGCGCAGGAAGAGATGAAGATCATCGAGAAGCTAAAAGCGAAGGGCGCGAGCACCGGTGGAGTCGTAGTGCTGCCTCCTAAATCAAATCCGTAACCGATCCGTGTTTATCCGTGGCTTAATTTGTCTCTTGTCTCTGGCGCTCATGTCCACGCGCGCTCCTGTCACTTTCGAAGAAGTTCCCACAACGACCAGCAAGATAACCTGGGTTCACGACAACGCTCACTCTCCAGATCGACAACTGCCGGAGACCGTCGGCGCCGGCTGCGCGTTTCTTGATTACGACAACGACGGTTGGATGGATATTTACTTTGTGAATAGCGGTCCATCCGATTTCTTCACGCCGCCCAGGCCACTAAAAAACGCGCTCTATCGCAACAATCACGACGGTACTTTCACTGACGTTACCGACAAGGCCGGTGTCGCCGGTGGAAAATTCGGAATGGGCGTGTCTGCGGCCGACTACGACGGCGACGGAAATATCGATCTCTACGTCACGAACTACGGTCCAAATATTCTTTATCGCAACAACGGCGATGGCACTTTTACAGACGTGACGGAGAAAGCCGGTGTGACCGCGCCGGGCTGGTCTACCTGCGCAACCTGGTTTGATTACGACAACGACGCTAAACTCGACCTCTTCGTCTCGAGCTTTGTTTTCTACGACAAGTCACAGAATCCGCTTTGCACTGATGCGACTTTGCAGCGTCGTTATTACTGCGTCCCGCGTCTCTTCAAGCCGCAACCTTCACGTCTTTTTCACAACAACGGCGACGGCACGTTTCGAGATGTCAGTCGCGAATCGGGAATCGCGGGCTCACCGGGCAAATCGTTTGGCGCCGTGGCGACCGACGTAAACAACGATGGACGCATGGATCTCTTTGTTGCGAACGACACGATGCCCAACTTTCTCTTCCTCAACAAAGGCGCCGGAAAGTTTGAAGAGATCGGGCTCTCGGCGGGGGTCGCATACGGCGAAGCCGGCCGGCCACGTTCAGGAATGGGAGTTGACGCCGCTGATTACGACGGAGACGGTTGGCAGGATCTTTTTGTCGCCAACATTGATCAGGAGTTCTTCAGTCTTTACCACAACGAAAAGGAGTTGATCTTTACGGACCAGCCCGGTGAGATCGCTCCGTCGACGCAACTGCTGAGCGGCTGGGGGCTGAAGTTTTTTGATTACGATAACGACGGCGATCCCGATCTGTTTCTCGTCAACGGTCACCCAGACGACATGATCGAATCGCGTGTGCCGCGCGTCAAACACAAAGAACCGCTGCTGATGTTTGAAAACACGGGCCGCGCTTTCAAAGACGTGAGTGCAAAAGCAGGAACAGTTTTCAGCCGGATGTTTTCCGGGCGCGGTATGGCGCTCGGTGATTTTGATAACGACGGTGATGCGGACGTGCTCACTTCAAACAACGGCGAGCCACCGCTGTTGCTCCGCAATGAAGGCGGCAATCGCAACAACTGGATCGGTTTGCAACTCGTGACAACGAAGAGTAATCCAGCCGGCGTTGGCGCGGTGATCTCGTGGCAGGCCGGCACAATAAAACGCACTCGCTTGAAGACGAGCGGTGGCAGTTATCTTTCATCACACGATCCTCGAGAGATTCTCGGTATCGGCAGTGCGACAAAAATTGAGTCGATCGAGATACGGTGGCCCAGCGGGAAAGTTGACAAGCTTACAAATCCACCTCTGAACACATATGTAAAAGTCGTCGAAGGCTCAGGGATCGTAAAGAAGTGACTTTCGTTCTAAAAACAATCTGCGCAATCTGCGTAATCTGTGGACTGGTCTTCTTCTGCCGTGGCCAATCAGATACGTTTTTCTCCGAATGGCGGCCGAATGCGGACACGCGAGGCATACGCTTCGTCGGCAATAAGGCGTGTGTCGACTGTCACCCGCGTGAAGCTGCACAGTTAACGACACCGATGGCCCAGGCTTTGGAAGTCGCTCCCGAGTGCAGGATTCTGACCGCGCGTGGTCGTCTCACATTCAAGAACGGCAACTACAACTACGAAATCGCCCGTCAAGGGAAAAGTCTCACCTATACTGTTTCTGACGGCAAAAACTCGATTGCCATGCCGATTCTGTATTGTTTCGGTCAGGGGCACATCGGGCAAACATACCTTTTCCGGCATAAGGACGTTCTTTACGAAACTCGAGTCAGTTATTTTCAGAAGCTTCGCGCACTCGATTTCACGATCGGGCATCGGACAAATGAACCAGTGTCGCTCGATGATGCCCTGGGACGTGCGATCGCAGGCGAAGAACCACAACAATGTTTTGGTTGTCACACTACCGGCGCTGTCGATGGCGTGGAATTGAAACTCGACCGGCTAAGGCCCGGGGTGGAGTGCGAAGCATGTCATGGACCAGGTGAAAAACATCTGGTGGCGATGAAAGAGAAGAAGTTTGACGAGCCGCAGATCTTTAACCCTGGGGGCCTCAGCGCGCACGAGCTCTCGCAATCGTTCTGCGGCACGTGTCACACGAGTTTTGAACAGGCGATGCTGCTGCCGGGCCAGTCAGGGATCAACAATATTCGCTTTCAGCCCTATCGCATGTTTAATAGTCGCGGCCACAACACGAATGATTCGCGTGGGAGTTGTTTAGCGTGTCACAATCCGCATGACAAGTTGCAGAAAGACGATTCTTATTACGAAGGTAAGTGTCTCGCCCGCCACTTAACGACAGCGAAAGAGACAAAGACTGAACGCCGCAACGGAGCGGCGTGTCCGGTCAGTACAAAAAAATGTACGACCTGTCACATGCCAAAGGTCGAATTGCCTGGCATGCACGCATCATTTACTGATCACTGGATACGCATTGCAAAACCAAATGAACCAGTGCCGAGATAAAGATGAAAACTAAACAGAAACAACCGACCACGATCGACGAATACATTGCGGACTTTCCGCGTGATGTGCAGCCGCTCCTGGAAAAGGTGAGAGCGACGATCAGGAAAGCCGCGCCCGATGCGACAGAAACGATCAGTTATCAGATACCGACGTTTGTGCAGCACGGAAACCTGATCCACTTCGCCGGTTACAACAATCACATCGGACTCTATCCCGGATCGAGACCGATCGAGGTGTTTAAAGAGGAACTCGCACGATACAAAACATCGAAGGGCACTGTGCAGCTTCCGTTGGATAAACCGATTCCGGTTGGGTTGATTACGAAGATCACCAAATTCTGTGTGAAGCGCAATTTGGAGAAAGCAGTCTCACGCAAAGGCGCAAAGGTTGCAAAGAAGAAATAACAAACTTTGCTGTCTTTGCGCCTTTGCGTGAAATATTTCTTAACGATTACGCGTTTCCGGATACACCTTAATCCAGTGGTTCCTCACCTTCGGCAGGATCCGCGCCCCGTCATGAGTCGAGAAGATCACGTTTGACGTTTGATTCGGCAAATGACAATCAACACATTTGCCTGCGATCGCGCGCCCGCGTTTCGGAAAAAGCCCGCAGCTTTCGACTCTGTGACAAGCGAGACATTTTTCGGAGAACTGTCCGATGTCACGCTGGCGTTGATGTACATCGTGACACGTCGAGCAGGTCATGGTTGACGACTTAAAGCACTTGCTCCGCTCCAGCAGCGCCACCTGATTGCCATGCACGTCGAGTGGCTCACTCTCTTTTGGAATTTCGAGTTTGAGAAAACCCTCCAGCGCCTCTCCGGCTGTGAAAGAGAAGGCCGGTGCTTTTGCGACGCCGATTCCACCGTGACACAACGAACATAATGAGAGTTGTTTATCACGCGGCAGCTTTGAAGGATTAACAATCGCCTGGTCAACGGGTTTCGGAGCGCCCGGTGCATTCAGATCAACATGTTGTTTACCTGGTCCATGACACCGCTCGCACGAGATCCCGAGAACATAATCACTGCGACGATAGCGATTGGCGACGCTTGCATCATTAACCGCGTCGAAGAATGAAGCGTGACACTCCAAACAGCGCGGCAGGACCGGTCTGCTGAAGTCCAGAGATCTGTCGCCATAGCCCGGGCTGTTAACCCAACTCGCCACTTCGGTCCAGTAAGAAACGGGCAGCTGAAAGAGTTGATCGTCTTTACCCCAGTAAAGATAAGTTTGCCCTTTGCGTCCAGAGCCTACGACAAAATCGAAACGTTCGGAAATTGAGATTGTATCGGGCGGTGTTCCGAGTACGCCGGTTTGGAAGAAGCCGTCGTTTCTAGCTTCCATGCGGTAAAGCAGTTCGCGTTGCGTGCGGAGAATGTTCTTTCCGGGTGCAAAGCTACCGGCAATTGAAGTTGCGGTTGCGGGCTGAGATGTTAAGTGATGTGCGGTGGTATTGTAAGTTCGCTGCTTCTCATGACATAAGAGGCACTGCTCGTCACCGACGTAAGCGCCGATGACAATCAAGAGCAATGAGAGTCCGAATTGCAATCTCATTTTCTTACAGGATGTTAATCCTGTCTACAACTACCTTTTGATGTCCGCGGCCGTGTTCACCAATTGCTTTATCCCGCCAATCACCACAAACTCCAGCGCGCCATAGGGCTTCGCCGCCTCATCAACTTTCGCAAGACTGGTCTCACGCCATTCCCGCGGCGGTGGCATCCCAAGTTTCAGATAAGTCACGGCTTCCAATCCTGTTTCACCAAGCTGAGATAGATTGTGCGCGAGCGGTTTAATTTCCTTAAGAGCCGGCGAACGATCTATTACCGGACCAAGCGATGCTCCCGCATTTTGCCAGCCTGCCAACATCTCGCCTAACTCGGAGCGATAGAGTTGATAGCGTGGACCATCGTTCAGAAACTCTCGCACCATAGATGAAAACTTGCGTGCAGCCTCACTGTCTGGAGGTGTCGCATCAATCACGCCCGTTAAAGGACTGAGCATCGTCTGCGGACGCATCTGGTACCGGCGATATTCCTTCACCGGCTCGATAACTGAAACAAGCGTTCGCAATGGTCCAATGTCGTCGTTGCGCATGAGACGCCGCAACATCATCTCCTGATTTTTCTTGTGCAAGAGTCCGAGTTCTTCCAGTTGCAGGCTGACAACCGCGAGTCGACGATACATATCTTCCACGTCAGTCACCGTTCGGGGTGACCAGAGCCTTTCGGCGATCGCTGCGGTCCGCGGCCAGATGCGGGAATCGACGGTTTCGGGAGTTACCCATTCGGCCCACATCGTCGCTTCGCCACCTAAAACGTGCTTTGCCTGTTCCGGCGTCAGCGTACTATCTGCCGGAAGTGGATCGGGAACATAGTGTTGTGAGGCAGGTTGAATCAGATCGATGTAGTAACCATTCGAGAGAATGCCGTCATAACCTTTGCGCGCAGCCTCGGCCAGTGCTGCGGTGCCTCGCCACGAATGGATCACAACGTCTTTCGGCAATTCTGGTTGCAGGATCTCGTCCCAACCGATCATCTTTTTGCCGTGTTTTTGAAGAATCTTTAGCAGCCGGGTGTTGAAGTAAGCTTGCAGCGCGTGGTTATCCTTGATGCCTTTTTTCTTCATGTAATCCTGTATCGCGGGATTACGGTCCCATTGCTTGCCTTCGTTTTCGTCGCCACCAATGTGCAGGTACTCGTCGGGGAAAAGCGCAGCCATTTCGCCTAAAAACGTTTCGAGAAATTTGTAGACGTCTTCGCGCGTCGGATCGAGCGCTGGTTCGAAGATGCCAGGGCGACGTTCAATCGTGTATGGACCAGGGGCACTGCCGAGCTCCGGATGACCAACCAACCAACTGGTGCTGTGTCCCGGTATGTCAAACTCCGGCACGACGCGAATGCCACGATCGCGCGCGTAGGCGATGATCTCCTTGATCTGTTCCTGTGTGTAGAAGTTTCCGTCGGATCCAAGCTGATGCAACTTGGGAAACTTCTTACTCTCGACACGAAAGCCCTGATCTTCCGTGAGGTGCCAGTGAAACACGTTCATTTTCACCGCGGCCATTGCATCGAGGTTACGCTTCAGGACGTCCATCGTCTGGAAGTGACGCGCGACGTCGATCAGTAATCCACGCCAGGGAAAGCGCGGCCGATCGTCGATCTGAACGCCCGGGAAGAAGTATCCATTGCGGTCGGCGTCGAGTAGCTGGAGCAGAGTTTCGAGTCCACGCAACGCGCCGACGACTGTGGGAGCACTGAGTATGGCTTGGCGACGTGTGATGTCGATGCGGTAACTTTCATCTTCACTGACGGAAGGAACGTTTTTACCAGCACCCTGGCAGTGAATGATGAGCGGAGTCATTTGATCGTCCGCGGCGAGTGTAGACGCGAGTGTCAGGACCGTTCGTCCCTCGAGGCGTTTGATGAACCGCGAAATGGCCGCCTGCAGACGCGCGTCTGAGTGGCCGCGGGTAGCGACTTTAAAATTCGCGTCAACGGCGAGGCGCTCGTTCTGAAGCTTCACCGATGCAGGCACCGGCATCAAGTTGAGTTTTCGTTCCGGTTGTTCTCCTTGTGCTGCCACGAGGATCGCACAAGTCAGGATTAGTAGAATGGTTTTCATGTAGTTAGCCACGGATGACGCGGATTTTTTACGGATCTACTTAAGTGTAAATTTTTGAGTTAGATTACCGACCCTTACTTCGAAATCGCCTGGCTCGAGAACCGGTTTGTTGTCAGTGCCGATGAAGGAGAGATCTTCGCGTCGTAACTTGAAGGTTAAAGTCTTACTCTGACCAGGATCGAGATTGATCTTCGCGAATCGTCGCAACCTCTTTCCCGGCGGTGATAGCGATGCAACGAGATCGCTTACGTAAACCAGCACGGCTTCTTTGCCGGCCCGACTGCCCGTGTTCTTGAGGGTGACACTCACCGGCAACTCTTCATTCGCAGAGATCGTCTGTTTCCCGAGCCGCAGATCGCTATAAGCGAAAGTCGTATAGCTCAGCCCTTCACCAAAGCCGAACTGCGGATTAAATGCCGTATTCCCAAACGCTGTGTTCTCAGTTTCGAACGGCTTGTGATCGTAATTGATTAGACCATTCGGAGTACGCGGGTAAGTGAAGGGAAGTTTGCCACTAGGATTAACGTCACCAAATAAGATATCGGCGATCGCTCGTCCTCCTTCATCGCTCGGGTTGTAAGCCATTAAAATCGCGCTCGCGACATCAGCAATGCGGTTGATAACGCGCGGTCGGCCTTCGACCAGCACCATCACCACCGGTTTGCCAGTGGCTTTGATCGCTTCGGCAAGTTTGATCTGTGGCTCACCGATTGTGAGGTCCGTGATGTTGCCAGGCGTTTCGCAATAAGAACCTTCGCCGAGCGCGAGCACAACTACGTCAACGTTCCGTGCGGCGCTCACGGCAGCGGCGATATCGACCTCCTGTTCCTGATCCGTCGGAGTACTGTTGGAAGGACCAGGCGCTCTCGCGATCTTCGTGCCCTGAACGAATGTCACATTTGCTGCTCCGACCTTTGCTTCGATCGCTTTTCGGATCGTCAATCGATCTTTTGGATAAAGCGATTCTTCCGAGCCTTGCCAAACCCACGTCCAACCATTGTTCATTGAAACCAGTGAGTCGGATGTTGGACCAGTGACGAGAACTTTCGTGTTCTTCGAGAGCGGCAGGATGTTGTTATTGTTCTTCAACAACGTGATCGATTCGCGTGCTGCCTGCAGGCTAGCGTCCCTGTACTCAGGCAACCCGAACTTCGCTTTCAGCGACGCGTCTGGCATTGGCGTTTCAAACAATCCCAGCTCAAACTTCACACGCAGTATCCGACGCACTGCCTCGTCGATCCTTGCCTGCGGAACCGCACCTTCTTTGACAAGAGCTATCAGATGATCGGCGAAGCTGTAGTCGTTCGGCACCATGCTCATATCGATGCCGGCCATGACGGCCAGTCGCGTTGCTTCTTTTTCATTTGCAGCGATGCGCCAGGTCGTCACCAGTTTCTTGATGTCTTCCCAGTCCGAGACGACAAATCCTTTGAACCCGAGTTCGGTACGCAGAATGTCCGTCAGAATGTGTCGATTGATGTGTCCGGGGACGCCGTTGATCTCGCCGGAGTTGACCATGATCGTGCGCGCACCTGCTTTCACGGCCGATTCGAAAGTGGGCAGAAAATATTCGCGCAGGTAATTCTCAGGAATCCATGCCGGTGTACGATCTCTTCCAGTTAGCGGAAAGCTGTAGCCCATGTAATGCTTGAGACTGGACGCAACCTGAGTTTGTGATGAGACATCGTCACCTTCGAGACCGCGCACAAACGCGACGCCCATCACTTTCGCGAGATACGGATCTTCGCCAAACGTTTCCCAGAAGCGTGGCCAAAGTGGATTACGACCAAGATCGAGAACCGGTGAGAAGCTCCACGGAATCGCGGCCGCGCGTGTTTCGATCGCAGCAATCTCCGCCGCGCGCTTCATCAATTCCGGATTGAACGTCGCAGCCATTCCGATCTCTTGCGGAAAGAGGGTTGCGCCACGCACGTAGTTGGCTCCGTGAATCGAGTCGATGCCATAGATCATCGGAATGCCAAGGCGCGTCTTTTTAGTAGCGGCTTCCTGGATCTGACCGATCATTTCGTGCCACTTGTCTACCGTAAGCGCCTGGTCCGAAACATTCAGAATCGAGCCCACACCGTACTTGACGAACGCTTTTTCGAGTTTGGCTGGATCGATTTTGGCGTCCTGATCGCTTCCAGAGATCACCATGGCGAGTGCGAGCTGAGTCATCTGCCCGACTTTCTCCTCGAGCGTCATGCGCTTCAGCAGATCCTCGATCTTCTGGTTGTTGTTTTTCTCGGGAGCAGTGCGGCTGGCGCGCTGGAAAAACTCGTCACTATCGAGCAGGTCTGCAGAAGTCTGTGCCTGGATCGCGATTAGTGGTTGGAGTGCGAAACACAGTGAAAGACTGACTGCGCACAGGGCGAGTACGGATTTCTTCATCTATCTAGCTGTCCTCAGGAAGGGATTTCAGGAACGCAGCTATTTTGCCATAAAAGAGCGTATCAATAGGGTATTTTTTGTAGGGGCGGCACTCCGTGGCCGCCCCTTGCTTGGAAACAGACCGCCACAGAATGAATCGCTACCTCTCAAGCGGCATAGACCCCCTCATCGGAATCTTGAATGCCAGGCAAGGGGCGGCCACGGAGTGCCGCCCCTACAAAAATTTCAAGCAGACTGGCGAGGGAATTTGCTCGTTTATACCTGTCGGCTTGAGGCGGCCGGTAGGCGCATCGATGGAGAAAACGACCACGTTGTCTGACCGTTGATTAGCTACCAAAAGGAATCGTCCCGTTGGATCAATGCTGAAATTACGCGGCCAGTTTCCCTCAGTCGAAACATGCTCAACCAGTTTGAGTTTGCTGGTGCGCGGCTCAATCTCGAAGACGACAATGCTGTTGTGTCCACGATTCGAGCCGTAGAGAAACTTGCCCGATGAAGACACATGCACATCGGCACAGTAACTCACTCCCGTGAAATCACTCGGTAACGTCGAAACAGTTTCGATCGTCGTTAGTGTTCCATTCAGCTCGTTGTATTTGAAGGAAGTCATCGTCGAATCGAGTTCGTTTATGACGTAAAGATATTTCCCTGACGGGTGAAGCGTGAGATGTCGTGGTCCAGCTCCCGGCTTCAGCTCGGCGAATGGTTGTTTCGCCGGAGTAAGCTTTCCAGTCGAACGGTCGAAGCGATAGATCATCACCTTATCGATACCTAGATCGGCGGCGAGCGCATGCCGTTCAGAGCGATCGAAGATGATGCAATGTGCGTGTGGTCCCTTTTGTTGTTCTTTCGGGCCTGAGCCTTCGTGTTGTTTTACTTCCGCGACCATTCCGAGCGTGCCATCGGAGCGTAGTGGCATCACGCTCACGTTGCCGCCAGTGTAATTTGCCACCAGTAATGTTCGTTTACTGCTGTCGACACTCAGGTGGCATGGATCGGCTCCTTGCGTTGCTTGTTCGTTTAGCAAGCGAAGATTATGCGTCTGCGCGTCAATCGCAAATGCACTGACGGCGCCGCCAGGTTTCTCCAGATAGTCGCCTACCTCATTCACTGCGTAGAGAAAACGTTTGCTGCGATCGATTGTGAGGAACGACGGGTTAACAGACTTAATGGAACTAAAACGGGTCAGTGCTCCCGTGTCGAGGTCCATGTGATAACCATAAATGCCCTCGCTCTTTCCCGAAGTGTAGGTACCCACATAAAGTGTGGCCTTACGTTCCTGTTTGGTCCATCCATGGGCCCGAGCGGCTAACGCTCCAAGCAAACCAATGCCGCCAGCTTGCATAAACTGGCGGCGTGAAACCTTATCAAGTGTCACCGGCGACTCCTCGAATCGTCTGAATTTAAAAGCAGGCGGATTCTTCCTAGTCGAGTTTGTGACAAAAAGCAAGGCCCTGACTTTCGTCAGGGCCTTGTCCTTCAGTGTGTGCGCCCCCGTTTGAACTACTTGCCACGATCAATCAGGACATGATCCTGGCGCTTTTCAGCTAAAGCCTTCTCAATCGCCTTCTCGCGATTGGAGATCTGAATCTCGCGTCCGGTGTTGCTGCCCGGAGTCCAAAACTCAGTCAGAAAATAAAGATCGTCATACTTGTGGAAAACGAGTCTCGTTTCTTCCACGGTCTCGTTTGCACGAACCGGTCTAGTCAAGATCAGAGCCTTGCCGACATTGTCCTTGCGCCTGATCATCCAAACGGTATCGGAGTCTTTTCTGTTTCGCTCGATGACGTACTTGCCAGCCGTGAATGCTTTCTCACCGACACTAAAATTAAAAGGTATATGTATGATGGTCTGCCGGTCAGATTGTCCCAGAGCAGATGAGAACGTCAGTAGTAACAGTAGACCAGATAACGCGATTGCCCTTTGAATGTATTTCATGGTGCTCTCCTTCAGGCACTTCAAAAATATCGGCAAGCTCGATTGCTGCCGTCACTGAAATAACGCGTGAAAGGAGCGCTAAGAGGGCCAATTGCGACCGGGTTTTTTAACCACAGATTACACAGATTTATTTGATCAGCTTGCCAAGCTCGCGCCAGGTGACAAGCTTGATCTGGTTTTCCTGGAGCACTTTACGAAAGGCATCGCTGGTGAAGTATTCGAAATCGCGCTGGCGCCACGCGGCGCCCCAGTCAGGATGATTGACGGTGACTCCCTGCATCTCAGCGTCATCATGTGCAAGATGAATGACGATCTCTGTCACGCCGGGTTCGAGTTTCTTCAGCGCATCGGTATAAAACTTCGCCCAGTCTTGCGGCGTCACACTCGGGTTGATGTCCAAAACGCGATCGATGTAAACATCATCGGGACCCAACGCTGACGACAGATATTCTGCTCGACCGGCCCACGCCCTGGCCACTCTCACCGGCAGTTTGTAATTGCGCGCGACTCGCAGGAACGTTTCAAAGAGTGCCTTGTTTTGATAGAGCGTACCCATATGAGAATCGAGATGCGTCGGCTGAATGCCGAGTGCTCGGGCGCGTTCGATTTGCGCTGTGATCTCGATCTCAACCTGCTTCGGATCTGCATTCGCGGCAGCTTCGCTTTCCGTCAGATAAAAATAACCATCCTTGTCGAGCAGTGAAGCAACACGATCCCTCGGCGAGACGGGACCCCAACGGAAGGAGGTCCATTCGCTGGTAAGTGTTAAGTGCAATCCGAGATCGGCTTGCGGATTCGTGCGAGCGTAGGCTGCAATCTCGGGGAGCCATGGACACGGGACCATAATGCTGCCGGAATTGACAAGGCCGGTTTGAAGACCCTTGATCGTGGCTACATTTACCGAGTGGGTCATGCCGAGATCGTCAGCATGAACGATCAGCAGTTTTGCATCGCGCGGGTAGCCGAGTCGTTCCGCGATCGTTTTCGTTGGTTCCTGACTGCGGGCTTCAGTGAAAGACAAAAACACCACGGCAGTCAGTGCAATGATCAGTCTTTTCATGGCGATAGAGAATAGCACGCGTCTCCTTGGAGTCAGTCGAAAGATAGCGCCTCTTGTCCACCTTTTGGTGGAGACGCTTACTTCTGTCGTGAGGTAAAATTAAGTTCGACAACGCCCGGCTTCCAGAGATATTCAGTTTAGAACTTCGATGAAACCGTTGAAAATCGGCATCACCGGCGTGCGAGGAATTGTCGGTGAGACTTTTACCCCAGAACTGGCAGTCGAATTTGCTGAAAGTTTTGGAACATACCTCGACCGTGGACGAATTCTTGTTTGTCGCGACACCAGGCCGTCTGGTCCAATGATCCGATCCGCGGTGCTAGCCGGACTGCTGGCCGCGGGTTGCGAAGTTGTCGACCTCGGTATCTGTCCCACGCCGAGCATGCAGCTTGCGGTGAAATCGCTGAAGGCCGATGGCGGCATTGCGATCACGGCTGGTCATAATCCATGGCAATGGAACGCGCTCAAGTTCGTTCGTGGCGATGGGCTCTATCTGAATCCGACCCAGGGCGAAGAGCTGCTCGATATCTTCCATCAAGGTGAGTTTGCCAGGGCGAGTTGGGACACGATAAAGCAGACGGTCCAGTCTGCCGATGCGATTGAAGAGCACATCAAACTTCTGAGTGAGAATTTTGCAGTTGACACTATCAAATCCAGACAACTTACGGTGGCAGTCGACTGCTGCAACGGCGCCTGTTCGTTTTTCAGTCCTAAATGGTTGTCGACGTTAGGTTGTGAGGTTCTTGCAGTTAACGATAATCCCAGTGCCCCTTTCCCGCACTCTCCCGAGCCCAAACCTGAAACTATGGCCCAGCTCTGTGCGGTTGTTAAGGCGGGCCGCGCCGCCATCGGATTCGCCCATGATGCCGATGGCGAGCGCCTGGGAATCGTCAGCGACCTTGGCGAGCCACTCTCAGAAGAGATGACGCTCGCCATCGCCGCTGACATTCGTCTGCGAAGAAAGAGCGGCACGGTCGTCACAAACGTTTCCACGTCCAGTGCGATCGATATCGTTGCCGCGCGGTATGGCGCCAGTGTCGTGCGAGTTCCCGTTGGTCAGGCGTACATCTCTGAAGGATTGATCGAACACAACGGTGTGCTTGGTGGTGAAGGCAGTGGTGGAATCACGATTCCTGAAGTTCACGCGACGCACGACAGTGCGGCTGCGATTGGATTGATACTCGAATACCTGGCACAGACGGGCGAACGCATCTCGGATCTGGTGGCCGGGCTTCCGCGACTGACGACGTTGAAGCATAACGTCAACGTTGTGCCGCATCGCTTGTATTCGGTGTTGCAGGAATTTCGCGAGACAATGGAATCGGAAGGGATCGAGATTGATTCAACTGACGGCATCAAGGTCACACTACGGGACGGTTGGGTGCACGTGCGTGCCTCGAATACAGAGTCGATGATCAGGATCATTGTTGAGGCGACGGAGCAGTCTGCCGCGCGCGAGCTGCTCGACTGGGCCAGAGATCGGATCAAGCGCTGAAAGATTTCTCCCGCAGCGGCGCAACGGCGCGGCGAGAGACTTGAAACGCTAAACAATCCCGCTGCGCCGCCGCGCCGTTGCGGGAGAAATCTTCTTCGAAAAATGCGAGCGATACCGACATTAAAGATCAGCATCTCCGGTGTGCGCGGAGTTGTGGGCCAATCGCTCACACCGAAATTACTGACACGCTTTGCGCAGGCGTTTGGCACGCATACAGGATCGGGAACGATCGTCATCGGTCGCGATCCGCGCACCTCGGGTGAGATGGTGAAACACGCTGTCGTTGCCGGTCTCCTCTCTACTGGAAGCCGCGTTATCGATATCGGTGTGTGTCCGGTTCCGACAGTTCAACTCCAGGTGCGCCAACGCCGCGCGCAAGGCGGTATCGCGATAACCGCCAGTCACAACCCCGCCGAATGGAACGCCCTGAAGTTTATTGGATCCAACGGTCTGTTTCTGGATTCCGGCCAGGCGCGCGAGTTACTCGATATTTATCATCAGGGCGAATACACAAGGGTCGGCGGTGCAGAGCTCAGAACAGTTGAAGAAGTTGCGGGCGCAACGGACCTGCACATCAAAGCGATCCTCGACGCGCTTGGTCCACTGCCCCCATCCGAAAAGAAACTGCGTGTTGTGCTGGATTCATGCAACGGCGCCGGATCGCTCGTTGGTCCAAAGTTGATCGAAGCACTCGGCGCTGAAGTTATTCCAATTAATGTTACCCCAGATGGATCGTTTCCGCGTCCCGCTGAACCCGTTCCTGAGAACCTCGGTGATCTTTGTCGCGCTGTCAAAGAGCACAAAGCTCATGTTGGATTTGCGCAGGACATGGATGCGGATCGTCTCGCAATTGTTTCAGACCGCGGTGAGCCGATCGGTGAGGACTACACGCTCGTGCTCGCGATTCTTCATGTGCTCGGACGCGAAAAGGGCGCAGTAGTCGCAAATCTCTCGACGACTACCGCGGTCGCCGATATCGCCAGCAGATTCGATTGTCCGGTGTTTTTAACCAAGATCGGCGAAGTGAACGTAACCGATGCGATGCAACAGCATCATGCTGTTATTGGAGGCGAAGGAAATGGCGGCGTTATTTATCCGCGCATCAATTTTGCGCGCGACAGTCTGGTAGGCATCGCGCTCGTCCTTCACTTACTCGCCGAGTCAGGTAAGTCAGTAACTGAACTACTCGAAGATATCCCACGATATACCATCGTGAAGGAAAAGATGACCTGTCCGTCCGATCGGATTCCCAAGGTGCTGCGCCTGGTCCGGCAGGAGTTTTCGCAGTTTCCGATGGACACTCGTGATGGTGTGAAAGTGATCTTGCCGGATGGATGGTTGCTGGTCAGAGGCTCCAACACAGAACCGATCATTCGCGTGGTCGCTGAGGCGAAGAATGAAGGTCGCGCGAAGGCGATCGTGAGCGATGTGATTAGCCGGCTTGGTTTCTAACAGTTCGTTTCAGACGGGATTTACAAGATTTTTCCAGGATTTACATGATTATCTTGTTCATCCTGATAAATCCTGTAAATCCTGTCCAACTGAAAGGATTGTAAATGACGCGTCTCGCCCTTTTGAGCGTTCTTATCATTTCTGCGCATTTAAGTGCCTTCTCGCAACAGGCCGCAAACGCCACTCTCACTGGAACGATCAGTGATCCGATGGGTGCTATCATCGCCGGCGCGAAGGTCACCGCAACACTATCAGCTACCGGCATTAGGCGTGATGCGGTCAGCAATGAGAGTGGTCTATACGTCTTCTCAAACATGGTGCCGGGCGACTATGAGCTGCGAGTTGAAGCACAAGGCTTCGCGACCAAAGTCACAAAAACCAACGTGCCACTCAACGTGGGCCAGACGGTCACTGTGGATGTGCGACTCGAGGTTGACATTACAAAGGCAAATGTCGATCAGATCACTTACACACCTCCACTCATCGACAGCAGCAACTCGGTAATCGACAGCGTTATTCGCTCGCGCGAAGTTGAAAGTCTGCCGCTCAACGGCCGTAACTTTCTCGAGCTTGCTTTGCTTGTACCTGGCAACAGTCCAGCGCCAAATTTCGATCCGACAAAAACAAACACCATCGTTATCTCTTCTGCCGGTCAACTCGGCCGCGGTGGTAACGTGACGATCGACGGGGCCGACACCAACGACGACGTCGTCGGTGGTTCAATCCAGAATATTTCACAGGAAGCGATTCTGGAGTTTCAGATAGCCACCAATCATTTTTCTGCACAACTGGGACGCTCTGGTTCGTCGGTTATCAATGTTATTACCAAGGCGGGAACAAACGAGTTTCACGGTTCCGGTTCGTTTTACTTTCGCGACAGCGGCTTGCAGGGTTTGCCCGCGACGTTTGATCGCAATCTGAATCAGTCGCCGCCATTTGATCGACAGCAGTATGCATTCGCTCTTGGTGGTCCAATCAAGAAGGATCGGGCGTGGTTCTTCGGTTCGTTTGAAGATCGAAACCAGGACGGTGTGGTTCTGGTCGGAACAAGAAACCTGGCGTCACGTTCGATCACACGCAGTTTTGCCGATTCGCCGTTAGACGACTTCATGACCTCCAACCGGATCGATTGGAGCCCAGGCGATAAAGATCGACTGACGTTTCGTTACTCGTTCCAAAGAGAGGAGGGAATAGCCGCCAGTACACTGGTCCGTTCCATCGGCTCCGTGTCGCAGCGCCAGTCAAGCGAGAATAAATCGAACGTTCTGCTCGCAAACTACACGCATCTTATCTCTCAGACCGACGTAAATAGTTTCAACTTCAGTTTCAGCGCGTTCCGCAACGACACTTTGCCGGTGGCGCCAGGACCACAGCTTACTTTTCCAAGCATCCAGGACGGCGCCTCGTTTCGTGTGCCACAACAGACGAAGCAGCGGCGATTTCAGTTCAGTGACACCTACTCGATGATTCGCGGCAACCACACGTTCTACATCGGTGGTGAGATTCAGCGCGTGGAGTCGGATCTGGACCTGAAAGTGTTTCAGCAGGGCCGCATCGAGCTGATTGAAGACTTCCCGGATTTCGATCGAAACGGCGATGGTCGTGTGGATGATAACGATCTACTGTTTGCAGTGACGCTTCGCAGTGGTTTTCCGGATCGTTCTCTGCTTCTTCCCGACACAGACAGCACGTACATCGCCGGTTTTATTCAGGACGACTGGCGAGTGCACCGCCAATTGACTCTGAATTTGGGCCTGCGTTACGAAGTCGACACTGACGTTAAGAACGTCAGCCGCGTTGACGAGCTTAATCCGCTCATTCTTCCTTTCCTAAAAGGGACGAGAAGCCGAGACAAAAACAATTTTGCGCCGCGCGTCGGTTTCAACTACTCGACGAGAGACGGTTCGACAAGTGTTCATGCCGGCTACGGCATTTACTACGACCGCGTAACTTTGGAAATTCAGACTCTCGAGCGCGGGCTCGATGGTCGTGCGCTGCCGGTGGAGGTACGCGCAGGTAACGTTTTCTTTATCCCGCCGCCCCTCCTTTTCGATCCAGTCAATGGCGTGTTTCCGCCGCCGGCTCCGACGCTCGCAAATCCGTTTACAGGATTTGTTTTGCCCGGAGCGGGCGCGGGTGGCATCAACATCATCGACAACGATCTGCAGAATCCGATGGTGCACCAGATGAACGTTGGTGTTCAGCGTGAACTTGGTAAAAACCTCGCGCTGCGCGCGGACTATGTGCGAAACATCGGCACACACTTCATTATCGGGCGTGTTATCGGCACCGTGCCTCTCAACCCTGTCGTTGGCGGACCTGACATCGTGAAGAACCTGGAGTCGAGTGTCAGAACGAAATACGACGGAACATTGCTGAGTTTGGAGAGACGCTTTGCGCGCTCGTATCAGTTCCGCGCCTCATACACTCTCTCCCGCTCGTCAAACTATGCCAACGACGATCAGATTCCATTCTCGAATGGACCAATTGACTCGAACGACCTTCGACGTGAATACGGACCGACGCCGAACGATCAGCGTCATCGATTTACTTTCTCGGGAGTGTTCAACCTGCCGGCTGATATACGACTGTCGCCAATTCTTACTTTAGCTTCGTCTGTGCCGGTCGATATCCTCCTTCCTGACGGTAGTTCTCGTGTTTGTGAACTGCAGCGAAACGCGGGTGCGCGACAGTTTCACAACGGGGCGGAGTTGAATGCAGCGTTGACTCAAATCAACGCTGCTGGTGGTTCGTTGTGTCCAAACGCTGATCCAAGTACGGGGTTCAAACCACGTGTGCTTGTGCCACTGGTCAGCGACGACCTGAAATTCGGAGATAACTTCTCATCGTTGGACTTGAGGGTGTCAAAGGTATTCAGGATTGGTGAGCGTTGGACTGTGGAGCCGATTGCCGAGGTGTTCAATCTCTTCAATGTGACGAATGTGCTTGGCGTGTCGAACGTCAATTATTCGGGATTTAGTAATGTGCTGGTTCGCGATAGTAATGATCCGAGTAGTGCCGGATTTCTGCGGTCGTCGAGTTTTGGGCAGCCGGTGACGACGGCGGGAGGTGTTTTCGGATCAGGTGGACCACGCGCGTTTCAGTTTGCGGCGCGCGTCACGTTCTAGGATCTGTTAGCCACAGATTACACGGATTTTGACTGACCTGAAGCGACAGATCGGGCTTTGGACCGCGACTACGCTTGTCGTCGGCGAAGTGATAGCGGTCGGAATTTTTCTGACCCCGGCGGGTATGGCAAAAGCGCTCGGCTCGCCGATGTGGTTACTGGTCGTCTGGCTCACGATGGGCGCGATGGCTCTCTGCGGCGCGTTCTGCTACGGCGAATTGTCGGCGAGATATCCCGAAGCCGGCGGTGGTTACGTTTTTCTGCGTGAAGCTTATGGACCAGCCGTCGCATTTTTGTACGGCTGGATGGCTTTGCTTGTGATGGATCCCGGTTTGACTGCGGCGCTTGCGACCGGGCTCGCCACCTACGCCGGCTACATTTTCAAGCTCTCACCACCACAGATCAAAATTCTAGCCGTCGCGACCATCATTCTCGTGGCTTTCATCAACATTCGTGGTGTGAAACTGGGAGCGGGTTTTATTCGCACGATGGCGATTCTCAAACTCGGTTTACTCGCTTTTATCTTTATCTGGGGCGTCGGTCTTCAACTCGGCGAGTGGTCAAACTTCACGCCATTCATCGAGCGGCGTGCAGGCTCTGCTCCGCTCATCGGTGCGCTTGCCGGCGGGATGGTCGGCGCGTTCTTTTCTTTCGCCGGCTGGTGGGATCTGGGAAAGCTTGCTGGTGAAGTTAAGAATCCTGGACGAAACCTACCGAAAGCACTGACGTTCGGTGTGCTCGCCGTCATGCTCGTTTACATCCTGACGAGCTTTGCCTTTGTTTACCTTGTCCCGCTGGATCAGGTTACTTCCGGCGAAACTTTTGCGGCTCAAGCAGGTGAGGTGTTGTTCGGGCGCGCTGGTGGGCTAATATTTTCGCTGATTGTTGTCGTGTCCGTGCTCGGCAGCGTTACCGCAGTTGTGATGGCGGCGCCGCGTGTCTATTTTGCGATGGCTCGCGACGGACTGTTTGTTCCCGCGGTTGCTGTGCTGCACGAGCGCTATGCAACTCCTGCGCGTGCCATTGCATTGCAGGCAGTGCTGGCGTCTGTGCTGGTGGTCGCGGGCAACTTCAATGAGATCGTTTCATACTTTATATTCGTAGTTGTCGTATTTATTGGACTCAGTGTTCTCGCGCTGTTTAAGTTTCGTCGTACAGATTCGAGTGATGTTAGTTATTTGACTCCGCTCTATCCGGTGACACCGATTGTGTTTCTGGTGATGCTGCTCGGCTTGCTCGTCTTACTTGCCGGGGGCAATCCAAAGCAGGCGTTTCTCGGCGTCGGTGTCGTCGCACTGGGTCTGCCGGTTTATTTGTTTCTGTTTCGCAATAATCGTTTAGTGGAAAGAAGGACCACGGAATGACATGGATCAAAACGATTGCTGTTGATGAGAGTGAAGAGGTGCGTAAGGCGGTTGAGTCGCAGCGTGAGTTGTATCCGCTTGAGTATGCGACGCCGGTGCATCCGACACCGGACGGTGAGACGGCCGGCATTGTTGCCTCACACAGTTTGATACCGAAGGCGCTCTATCACGCCTTTGCGACGTTTGGGTCGTTGATGTCGCCTGACCTGCCACTCGACCGCAGACAGCACGAGATGATCACGACGGTGGTGTCTGTCACTAACCGGTGTCATTATTGAATCGAGTCTCACGCAGAGTTTCTGCGTCGGGTTACACTGGACAAAGAATTGGTAGCGGCGCTCGAAGACGACTACCGCAAGGCGCCGATCTCCGAGCAGGAGAAGGTGATGCTCGACTATGTGGTGCAGATAACGCGCGACGCGACACGCATCTCACCGGCTGATCACGAACGGCTTCGATCTGCTGGGTTCGATGACAAGGGAATTCTGCAAATCACCTTGATTGCTTCGTGGTTCAACTATATAAATCGAGTCGCTGATGCACTGGGTGTAGGGAGAGGTTAGTTTGGCCACGGATTTACACAAATTTACACGGATTTTTTCTTATCTGTGTCTATCCGTGTTCATCTGTGGCTCAGTACCTGCTCAGGATGAAGATGTCGTCAGGGTCAAATCAAACCTCGTCAATATCGACGTCATAGTCAAAGACAAAAAAGGCAAATACATCTCCGATCTCAAAGCCGAAGACTTCGTCATCACTGAAAACGGCCTGACGCAAAAGATCGAATTCTTCGAGGCTCCGCTTTCCAAAACTGAAACCAGCAAGCCCGCTGAGACCGCAATTGCCGGCGCGACCACCGCGACGCACACAACTGCGGCGCGGAACTACGTCTCGCTCGTGCTCGACTCGCAAACCACTGACCTGACAAACCTGAAGCCGTTGCGCGAGGGTGCGATCAGATATGTTCGCGAACAAGTAACAGATGCGGACGCTGTGGCAATACTCTCTGTGACGAACGGTCTGAAGATGATTCAGTCGTTCACACAGGACAAGACGAAACTGATCGCTGCTCTGGAGAATCTCGGTACTAGCGCTGATTCTAAGAGCTTCGAAAACAAAGACATCTCCGAGAACATCGCCAGTCTCCGAGACTTTTTAAACAGCACATCTTCTACAGGGACCGCAGGCATCAACACTACCGCAGGCGGCTCAGCGGCAGCTCAGGTCATGCTTGCACAAACTGTGTTGCAGCAGTTCATCAGGTTCCGCACGGCACTGAGTCTGCAGCAGGCTCGACCCGTGCTTGCGGCACTCGCCGCGTTGGCCGAGGGACTTAGACCAATTCCGGGGAAAAAGACACTCGTGTTGTTTTCGCAGGGTTTCGTCACGCCGGCCATTCTCGATTGGCAGGTGCAAAGCACGATCGACATCGCCAACCGCGCGAACGTTGCGATTTACATCATCGACTCCGCTGGTCTCAGAGCCGGCGCGCCAACTTCGGGCTCGTTTGTACCTGCGTCACCACTTGCCGGTGTTTCAGCCGTCACGAATCAGGAACAACGAATCAGGGCCGTTGGCGGCGAAACTGTTTTCGACACCGCAAGACAGGAAGGTCAGACCCGAGAGTACGACATTCTTTATCGTCTTTCCGGCGACACCGGCGGCAAGTTTCTCAAAGGCAACAACGATATCGGCGAGGGACTCGAGCGCATCAACCAGGAGATCCAGGCGCGTTACACACTTGCTTATCGCAGCACCAATCAAAACTTCGACGGCACCTTTCGCAAAGTAAAAATTGAAGTGCGCCAGCCGGATTTACAGATCATTTCACGTTCCGGTTACTACGCGATTCCCCCGGAAGAGATCGTTTTGTTGTCGCCTGCCGATAAGAAACTGCTGGCCAATTTTAACGAGGCACAGGCGAATCCGGGGTTGCCGCTGTTCATCTCGTTCAGTGCGTTCAGAACTCGCAGTGGGCTTTACACGGTTCCACTCGCGATTGAACTTCCACCATCGTCAGTGAAATTCGATCGCAAAGGCGACAAGCAGTCGATGCAGTTGGAGGTGCTTGGAGTTTTGAAAGCGACTCCTGATCGAATGCTTTCGAGATTGGGTGGCAACTTTGACGTCAATTTATCGGCGAGTGATTACAACCAGATTCTCAACAACAACATTTTTTACCGGCAGGATCTGCAACTGACGCCGGGCGATTACACCATCGATCTGATCGTTAGAGATAGGCAGTCGGGGAAAGTTACCGCACGACGTGAACACGTGGTCCTGCCTGAAACTGATTCAGAGTTTGCGACCACGCCAGTCGTTCTTAGCCGTTACGTCGAGCCCGCCCGCCAGTTGCCGCCGGATCCGGCAGAGTTTCCCGACGTATTTGTTTATGGAAAGCAGTTGATCCGTCCTTCCGCAGCGCTTCAGTTCAAGAACACCGACAACTTGATCATGTTTCTCGCTGTTTACAACGCCGCGAACAGCACCGAAACGGGAAAGCCGCTCGTGCGCGTCAGTGTGCGATTGGTGAAAGATGGCCAACCGGCGACGAAGTTTTTTGATTTCGTGTTGACTGATATTCAGAACCAGCCAGTGCCTCACCTGACGTTCGCAGAATACTTGCGACTGGCGAGTCTTCAGCCGGGTCGTTATCAGGCGATGATTGAAACCAGGGACATGGTGACGCGACAGTCGACGAAGCAGGAAGCGTCGTTCGAGATTGTGCCTTAGAAATCTTGTAAATCCTGTTTTCATCTTGCTAATCCTGTCTAATAATTGCTGAGAAGATCTGGTCCAATGCATATATCTGAACTCGAAACGCCGGCGGTCATCGTTGACCTCGATGTCATGGAACGAAATCTATCTCGTATGGCGGATTACTGTCGTACGCATCAACTGCTGCTGCGACCACATACGAAGTCGCACAAGGTTCCGGAGCTAGCCAAACGACAGATCGCGAGTGGTGCGACAGGAATCACGGTTGCGAAAGTTGGGGAAGCTGAAGTGATGCTCGCCGCGGGAATCGATGACATGCTGATCGCTTATCCGATCGTCGGTGCGGATAAGACTGCGCGTCTGGCACGAATTGCGGAGCGAGCGCAGGTCAGCGTCTCGCTCGATTCGGAAGAAGCAGCGCGCGAGATCTCTGCAGCTGCGGCGAGGCAGGGAACGACGATAGGAATTCTTGTGGAGATGGATGTTGGTTTCAGACGCTGCGGGCTGAGCAATGAAAACGATCTCGTGACCCTCGCTCAAAAAATTACTGAACTTCCGGCGCTCGAGTTTAAGGGGTTAATGTTTTTCCCGGGTCACTTTGGTGTTGGACCAGAACAGCGAGCCACGTTGCGTGCGCAGGTTAATGAGTTTCTCGAAGCGTCTATTGCGGCGTTTGAACGTGCGGGAGTGCCACTTTCAGTGGTGAGTGGTGGATCGACGCCAACGGCTTATGAGAGTGGCCTCTTTCGTGGCGTGAACGAGGTGCGTCCGGGAATGTACATCTTCAATGATCGAAATACGGTGGCGATTTCCGCGTGTTCGTTGAGTGATTGTGCGCTGTCGGTTGCTGTAACCGTCGTGAGCACGGCGGTTTCAGGACACGCGATCATCGATGGTGGATCGAAGACGTTCTCTTACGACCGTTTTCAAGGTGGAGACGGGAGTGGGTTTGGCATCGTCAAGGAAGATTCGGCGGCGGAGGTTGAGCGATTTTCCGAGGAGCACGGGCATTTGAATATTGCTCATTCAGAGCGGCGCTACCGCGTTGGGGAACGCCTCAGCATCATTCCGAATCACGTTTGCACCACCGTCAATATGCACGACGAAATCTACGGTGTGAGAGGCGAGCAGGTTGAGGAAGTTTGGCGCGTGGCCGCGCGAGGCAAAGTGCGATGAAAACAATAGGACTATTAGGACCTATTTTGCTGATTCTCATTGCGCTCTTCATTGCGCCGGTTTCGAATTCCCAGGCCGCTTACGATCTCGTGATCCTCAACGGCCGCGTGATCGATCCGGAATCGCGATCCGATGCGGTTAGCAATCTCGGCATCTCAAGCGGCACGATCAAAGTAATCACCAAAAACAAGATCGCCGGTCGCAGTGTCATCGATGCTCGTGGGCTGGTGGTCTCACCGGGCTTTATCGATCTTCACCAACACGGCCAGGATGATGAGAACTATCGCTGCAAGGCGATGGATGGCGTGACCACAGCGCTCGAACTCGAAGTGGGCACGGGTGACATCGATGCGTGGTACGCGCAGCGCGAAAAGAAAGCTCTTATCAACTATGGCGTGAGTGCCGGTCATCTGGCAGCGCGAATGGCCGCGATGCACGAGCCAATCACATTTCTTCCAATAGGTAAGGCAGCACGTGAACTGGCAACGGAAGCTGAGATCGAGGAAATGAAGCGGCGCATCGAACGAGGATTAAAACGTGGCGCGCTGGCGGTCGGATTCGGAATTCAGTACACGCGGAATGCTACACGTCGGGAGATCCTCGAGATGTTTCGTGTGGCCGCGCGGTATGGTGCGTCGTGTCACGTTCACATGCGGTACGCTGGTGTCAAAGAGCCAAACAACAGTTTTGAGGCGTTGCAGGAGGTGATCATTGCCAGTTCGCTCACGGGCGCGCCTCTGCACGTCGTTCACATTCAAAGCACTGGTGGACCAGCGACACCAAGATTGTTGGCAGAGATCGCCGACGCGCGGGCGCGCGGGATCGACGTAACCACCGAGTGTTATCCGTACAACGCCGGTATGACTGAGATCAAGTCAGCGATCTTTGATGAAGGATGGCAGGAAGTTTTCAATATCGACTACAAGGATCTGCAATGGGCTGCGACCGGAGAGCGTCTTACGAAGGAGAGTTTTGAACGATACCGGAAGACCGGCGGCATGGTGGCTGTGTTTTCAATGACGGAAGAAGTCGTAAGCACTGCCATCGCGAGTCCGTTGACGATGATCGCAAGTGACGGAATTCTTGAAAACGGGAAGGGGCATCCACGCACGGCCGGTACCTTTTCGCGAGTACTTGGAAACTATGTACGCGAACAGCGAAAGCTCAGCTTGATGGACGCGCTGACCAAGATGACATTGATGCCGGCTCAGCGTCTAGAAAGACGAGTGCCGTCGATGAAAAAAAAGGGCCGCATTAAAGTTGGCGCCGACGCCGATCTCACTATCTTCGACCCACAAACGATAATCGACCGCGCAACTTTTGAAGAACCCGCCAAATACTCCGAAGGAATTAAGTTTGTCTTAGTCAACGGCGTTCAAATTGTTAAGGACGGCCAACTGCAATCGGGCATTTCTCCCGGCCGTCCCATCCGCGCCCCACATCGGAAATAGATCCGGGTTTATCTGTGGCTAAATTACTCAGGTAAACTCAATTCATCGTCCACTATATTCTCCATCGGCACGCCTGCCAGTCTTGCGTAACGCAGCACAACAATGAGATCCGGTTCACGTGTTCCGAGCTCAAAATTTGAAACTGCGGAGTAATGCACCTTTAACTCAAGTGCCCTCGCCATCTCCGTCTGACTTTTTCCCAGACGCCTTCTGATCGCCAATAATTTGTGGCTCAACATCACCGGTTTGTTTCGGCGAGAGCGTCCCATCAGGCCTCGACTCCTGACGAAGATGCGCTCTTGAATTTATGTGTATTTTCACTTACACTGCGCGCCGACCAAGAGGATACCCGAATCGCCCGAACTAGTCGGGCGCTACTCACTAGCGGGTTCGACCTCGCGCCTTAATCAACACTTGCTCCTTTTCATTTTGAGATAGATTTCGGAGCGCATGCCCGGAGGCAAATTGTGGGTGTTGCCTGTGCGTTCCGCCGAGAGCGGTAGTTCGGCTTCAGAATCGTGCTGCCGCTCTCACCTTAGGTACTTCCCACAAACTGTCACACGTATATGAGTATCGCCGGCATCAGCTTGGGCGAGGCTAGCTCATCTTCGTAAGGGCCGAGGTTATCGCGAGGATTTTCGCTTGGCAATAACTTTGCACCTGGTCCTGCCCCATGTGACCGCCGCACATACTACATGTAATCGCGACAGATCAACACGCATTTTTGTGAAGCAGTCTTCCAAGAATTTGCTGTGTGTAATTACATATGCTTCACGTTGTAAGTCAGGACCACGCAGCCATTCGATAATTCCTGACACTTCTTTAACTCCAGATCTATCTGGCGTGACATCTCATAGAAGATAGGAATGCCGGAGCCGAGCAACACCGGATGAATGTTCAAGCCAATCTCGTCGATCAGATCCGCTTCGAACAGAGACTTCGCCAGCACGCCGCCGCCCATCACGCAAATGTCCTTGCCTTTCTCCTCTTTCAACCGACGTACGTAATCGGCTGCATCCTCGGCGACGAAAGTTAGTTTTTTGCTGCTCGGTTTTTTGATCGTTCGCGAGAAGACGTAAGTCTTAACACCTGGACCACTCCCGACGCCCCCACCGTTTTTAGTTGCAACCTCATATGTGCGCCGGCCCATCACCACGGTGTCGATATTCTTCCAGTAGTCTTTCATTATCTGCTGCACTTCCTTACACCAAAGCAGCCAGTCGACTGAATCGTCTTTGCGAGCGAAGAAGTTGTCGAGACTGTTAGCGCCTCCAAACGTCACTTTGCGCATTGAATTTTTCTCCTCCTGAAATCACTCTACGCGCGTTTCATGACGCCCTTTGTCATATTTGTAGGATAAAATTGCGGTGTGCGGGCTGACCGTTTACTTACCATCGTTCTGCTGCTGCAGGCACATCACCAGATGACCTCGCGCGATCTTGCCTCGCGTCTCGAGGTGTCTGAGAGAACGATTCATCGCGACATGGAGGCGTTGAGCGGCGCCGGCATCCCCGTCATTGCTGCGCGCGGATCAGGCGGTGGCTGGTCGCTACTCGGCGAGTACCGCACAACTCTCACCGGACTGACGGAGGCGGAAATTCAATCGCTATTCGTCAGCAAACCGCCGAAGTTACTCGCAGACTTACACCTTGAAAAAGCTGCCGATGGCGCTCTGCTGAAATTACTCGCTTCGTTGCCGTCCACGTTTAGACAAGGCGCGGAGCGAGCGCGACAGCGTATCTACGTTGACGTAAGCGGCTGGTCTCGTCGCGAAGAAGCTGTGCCGTGGCTTCCTGTTTTGCAGGAAGCGCTTTGGCTCGAGCGCAGACTGAGAATCAAATACGAACGTGGAGAGAATTGTGAACCAGTCGAGCGTTTGCTGAGCCCACTTGGATTGGTCGCCAAAGGAAGCGTGTGGTATCTCGTCGCCACCGTCGAAGAAAGTGTGCGGAGTTATCGTGTCTCGCGCATTTCACAGGCTGACATTCTGGACGAGCCGGCTCCCATCCCTTCCGACTTCAACCTCGGAGAGTACTGGGAGCAATCCGCAGCGACATTTAAATCAAACGTGCCCAATTACCTCGCAACATTCTGGGTTTCGTCTTCGGTCTTATTGCGACTACGTTTTGCCGGACGCTTCGCGCGCGTCAACGAAACCGAAGAAACTGATGCTCGTGGCTGGAGGAAAGTTCACGTTGGTTTCGATGTTGAGGAGATGGCGTGCGAGTATGCAGTATCATTTGGTCCAAACCTGGAGGTGATTGATCCAGACAGTCTCCGTGAAAGGGTGATAGCGATGACGCGAGCAACACTGAAGTTTTACAGCGAAAGTTAGCTTCACAGGATTAACAAGATTGGAACAGGATTTACATGTTAATCCTGAAAAATCCTGTAAATCCTGTCTAACTGATTTTTCACCCAAACGCCCATCCAATGACACGGCCAATATGATAAATTCCACCCATGAAAATCGATCGCCGCAAATTCCTGTTCGCGTCTTCTGCTGCACTTCTGGGCCATCAGTATCTTCCATCTATCTTCGGTAAGCCGCCATCCGATCATCCCGGACTAATTGCATTCGAGTCGAATCCCCAGGTCGCCAAAAAGGTGACGGTTTATACCACGGCCGAAAAATCAGATCTCCGGTTGAGGCAGACTGACACCGTGACTTTCAAACGTGTCGGTCAGCCAAAAGAAACTCAGATCTGTGTGTTTGTTGATCCCGGAAGGCAGTTTCAAACGTTTCTCGGCATAGGCGGAGCGTTAACTGATGCTTCTGCGGAAACGTTCGCAAAACTACCAAAGAACAGGCAGCGCGAATTCATCGAAGCTCATTTCGACGAGCAGCGAGGCATCGGCTACAAACTCGCGCGCACGAATATCCACAGTTGCGATTTCTCGAGCGGTAGTTACACCTACGTTGACGAAGGTGACAAAGAACTCAGGTCATTCACTGTCGAGCACGACAAGAAATATCGCATTCCGTTTATCAAGGAAATACTGGCGGCCACACACGGACAACTCAACATCTTCGCCAGTCCCTGGAGTCCGCCGGCGTTCATGAAAGACAACAACGACATTCTGCACGGCGGCAAACTCAAGCCTGAGTTTTACCAGTCGTGGGCCAACTATTACGCGAAGTTCATCAGGGCTTACCAGGCAGAAGGAGTACCGATCTGGGGGCTTTCGATCCAGAACGAGCCGATGGCGACACAGAAATGGGAGTCGTGCATTTACTCGGCCGAGGAAGAAAGAGATTTTCTCAAGAACTATCTTGGACCAACATTGAAACGTGCGGGCTTAGGCGAAAAGAAGATTATCGCCTGGGATCATAACCGCGATCTGATCTTTCAAAGAGTCAGCACGCTACTTGCTGATCCGCAGGCGGCGAAATACGTCTGGGGTATTGGTTATCACTGGTATGAGCCGTGGAGTGGTGGCGATCCGATGTTTGATAACGTCCGGCTGGTCAATGAGATCTTTCCAGACAAGCATCTGATCTTTACCGAGGGTTGTGTCGACTCATTTGATCCGAAGCGACTGAATGAATGGAAGTTTGGTGAACAGTATGGACGTTCGATGATTCACGACTTCAACAACGGCACAGTTGGTTGGACTGACTGGAATATTCTGCTTGATGAAAGAGGTGGTCCAAACCACGTCGAGAACTTCTGTTTTGCTCCCGTTCATGCAGACACAAAGACCGGCGAGCTGACTTACTTGAGTTCATATTACTACATCGGTCACTTCTCGAAATTCATCAAGCCAGGGGCGAGAAGAATTGCGAGCTCGGCCAGTCGCAGCCAGCTTCTTTCCACGGCGTTTCTTAATCCCGATGGTAAGGCTGCGGTGGTCGTTATGAATCCGACCGACAAGCCGGCTTCGTACTGGCTGTGGGTCCGTGGCAATGCGGCTGAAGTGAACAGCCAGCCACATTCCATTCAAACGCTCTTGTTTTGAGGTTATTGATGGACATCCTGTAAATCCTGTCCCACAATTCGAAACCTATGGACCTAGCAGACATTAAAAACCTTTTCGATTACACGGAATGGGCCAACGACCTGGCTATCGATGCAGCCAACAAACTACCGGACGAGAGTTTGCGGCGAGATGTTGGGATTAGCCACCGGTCGATCTTCGGAACCCTCGTCCACATGGCAGGCGCTGAATGGATCTGGCTCGAGCGCTGGAATGGACGTTCGCCGGCAAAAGACGAGGCCTGGTCGCTTTGGTCCACCGATTCATGCGCGGATCTTGCGACGTTGAAGGATCGTTGGGCCGGTCTCATCAACGATCGCGCGCGGCTTGTTTCAGAGTTGGACGTCGCGCGACTTGCGGCTGACTTGCCGTTCAAACTTCTTAACGGTAATCCGAGTTCAATGCCACTGATCAGCCAGATGCAGCATGTCGTCAATCACGCCACTATGCATCGCGGGCAGATTGTGGGCATGATTCGGCAGCTCGGTATCGAGCCGCCGGCTACTGATCTGATTTTCTATCTCCGTCGAGACATATCGCCGCGATAGGTTGTTGGCTTAGCCGAGAAAGGCCGAGTACCGATCCGCAGCATCTGACAGGGCTAGTTTTTCTGACTTCACTAACTCTCTCGAACTATTGAATTCGATGGGCCCCGAGCCTGTACGCTTCCACGTGCCGGCTGCGATTCCATCAATGATGAACGTTGGGCCCAGTACATCCCATGAGGTGAGTGCCGGCTTACCGTTCTTCATATGGACAACCGTTTGCCGGTCCTTGTAGGCGACAAAGTACTCGTCGTAAGCAGGCAGGAGGTGAGTCGCGTAGTGCAGCTTGGTCTGGGAAAGGTGTGGTCCCCAATAAATCCTTCCGTCCCAGGTTTCTTTCTCAAATTCTCGCTCAACCTGGGCTATACCACGCTTTGCATCTTCAACTGTTAGACCTGACCACCAAACGAAATCCTGCAGCATAGCTGGTCCATGACTCTTGAAATAGCGGCGCGTGATCTCCGTCAGCGCCTCCTCGCGATTAAATGTTTTAGCTGGCGCTACTCGTTCCTCTAAAAGTGCATAAGTAAACTGTTTGCCCGCGCGTGGGCCACTGCACACAACGGCATCCAACTCCGCACGCAGGAGGATGTGTGCCAACCGCACCGGATCCTTTGCGTCGATTCCCGCGCGGTTCAGAGCCGCCTTCAGAGCCGATCGAGTCAGATACTTTCCGCCCTGCAGCGCGTTCGTGAGGACTTTGTTTGATCGTTTGAAGACTGACGTATCGAGTTCAAGCTTCCGATAGTTTGGACCAGATCTCAGATTCACACGCGCTGAGGTTAACTGCAGTAACCAACGAATATCGTCAGGAGCGACGAAGTGCCACGTCGGACGCATAACGTGTGTGCGAAGTATCTCTCCTTTATTAAATGCCTCTTCGATCGCAAGATTCGTCGCCGCGCGCATTCTCAGTGCGAGCGCCCACTTCGCGGCATTAAAATCCTGTGCCTGCACCGCTCCCATCCAACGCACCACGTCAACGGGGTTATTAAGTTTTGCCAAAGACAGCTTATGATTATGCAGTCTTTTAGAAACTAGATTTAGTCTATTCATCTGGTTGCGCGTCCCACGTTTAGGCTTCAGCAAAAACTCATTGACAGTAATTAAGGAGTTCCGAAATGACGGTTCCCCCACTTCGAACACGCAAACTTACCATCATTGCCCAGGATCCAAGCGTTAAGATTAAGGGCAAGATACTTCGAACCCAGGTTGAGATTCCAGCTGAAGAGCTTCAACCTGGACCATGGGGTTATCGGGTCCACACAGTAGATTACGATTCCTCCACCAGCACACTTTATCAACCGCTCAAATATCCCTCACTAAAAGACGGGGTTGATGGAGATCCATTCAAGGGCGCAAGTGATGCCAAACTATTATCCGATCCCAATTTCCACGCTCAGAACACCTATGCGATCGTGATGCGCATTCTGGCCCGGTTTGAGTTTGCTCTCGGCCGGCGGGTCAGCTGGCGCTTCGACAGTCATCAAATCAAAGTTGCGCCTCACGCCTTTGCAGACGCAAATGCATTTTACTCTGATCGCGATCAGGCACTCATGTTTGGTTATTTTCCTGGTCGCAAGGGAATGGTCTATTGCTCACTGTCGCACGATATAGTCGCTCACGAAACGACGCACGCTCTGCTCGACGGTTTGCGCGAACGGTATACAGATCCATCGTCACCCGAACAGGCTGCATTCCATGAAGGATTCGCTGACATCGTTGCGTTGCTGTCAGTTTTTTCTCTCACTGGAATTGTGGAGACACTGATCGACCTGAACGCCCCACGTCGTAACGCAAGCCAGATTGCCAGGAAGCTGCTCACGATTGAAGAGTTGCGGCGGTCGATGTTGCTTGGCCTCGCAAAGGAGATGGGACAGGAACTGCCAGCCATTCGCGGCAACGTGTTGCGACGTTCGGTCGAGTTGGTTCCGGCTCGCGACTACATCAAGCAAAGAGAGTTTGAAGAGCCGCACCGTCGCGGCGAGATTCTCGTTGCCGCAGTGATGAATGCGTTTTTGAGTGTGTGGGTGAAACGATTGAAGGCGCTTGGTCAAATTGCGCCAGGAGCTCTCGACCGCGGCCGCGTGATTGAAGAAGGAGCCGCTGTTGCCGACTACCTGCTGACGATGGTGATTCGTGCTTTGGACTATGCGCCGCCGGTTAATCTCGAGTTCTGCGATTTTCTCAGTGCGATTTTGACGTCGGATCGGGAGATCAATCCGAACGATTCGAAATACAAATTTAGAGAAACGCTCAGACAGAGTTTTGCTAGCTACGGTATTAGACCGCGGTCGGAAGGCACGCCTGGCGATCCCGGAATCTGGTTGGGTCCGGAAGGCCAGCTCAGTAATGAACGTATACACTTCGAATCGTTGCAGCGAGATCCTGACGAAGTGTTTCGTTTCATCTGGGACAATCGTGGACCACTGAAGTTTTATGAGAATGCATACAGCCGGGTGCTTTCGGTTAGACCATGTCTTCGTATCGGGCCAGACGGTTTTGCGCTTCGCGAGACTGTTGCTGAGTACATGCAAATTCTCGAATTGCAGGCAGGCGAACTGAGGAAGGACAAGAAACTGCGGATCGCTGTGCCGGAGGAAATGCCGGACGATCAGGAGATACGCCTTACCGGAGGTGGCGCACTAATCTTCGATGAGTATGGGAAACTGAAATTTCACATTGAAAATCGACTGGACGACGGCGAGCGCCAGTCGCAGCGTCTCGAATATCTCTGGGGCTATGGCTATTACAGGAACCCGGCGTCGTTTCGAAACTTTGCCAGCCTCCACCGGCAACGCGCCACTTCACTGACCTCATTTTCCAGGGAGGATTGGTAAACACGATGGCAACCTCTAAACCAAAGAGTCTAACTATTCGCAGCTACCAGGTCGGTTTTGGCGATTGCTTCCTGCTCACTTTTCATTACACCGGTCAAAACAAAGATCGACACGTACTGGTCGATTTTGGCAGTACGGGACAGCCGAGAGGAGCAGGCGAGAACCTGATGCTGAGAGTGGCCCAGGATATCAAGCAACAGTGCAACGGAAAGCTGCACGCGGTTGTTGCCACGCACCGGCATAAGGATCACATCAGCGGATTCGCTACCAACAAGAAAGGTACAGCCTCAGGCGACGTGATTGCGTCGTGTAAACCCGATGTGGTGCTGCAACCGTGGACCGAACATCCCAAAGCGCGGGTTGATGCGACGCAAGCGCCCGGCGCAATGACGTCCAACAAGGCTTTTGTGGCGGCGCTCGGCAACATGCACGCGATTTCAGGGGCGGTGTTGTTGGAAGCCCAACGGCGTAAGTCGATGCTGGGAGCGACTCTCTTTCGAGAGCTCACATTCCTCGGTGACGACAATTTGAGCAATGCATCAGCAGTGGAGAACCTGATGCGCATGGGCAAGAAAAATTACTATCTGAACTTCGGTTCGAAATCCGGTTTGGAAAGAGTATTGCCCGGAGTAAAAACCACGGTGCTTGGACCACCGACGTTAAAACAGTCGAGTGAGATCAAGATCCAGCGCAGCAGAGACGAGGATGAGTTCTGGATGTTTCAGGCGCTGGCAAACCAGTTTGTGCTCAAGCCGGAGGCGCGTGTTTTTCGTCGTGCGAAAACCTACTCCGCGCAGGGCGCTCCGCCATTTACGCGCTGGTTTCTCAAGCGCATGCGTTCGATCAGAGGAGAACAGTTGTTGGGTATCGTCCGGGCGCTCGATAAAGTGATGAACAACACGAGTTTGATTCTGTTGTTTGAAGTGAATGGTAAGAAGTTGCTCTTTCCCGGTGATGCACAGATCGAAAACTGGTCGTATGCGTTGAGCAAGCCTGCGATCAGGCGTCTGCTGTCGCGGGTCAACGTTTATAAAGTCGGACATCACGGGAGCCGCAACGCGACTCCGAAGACGTTGTGGGCTGGCTTCAAGAATCGCTCCACCAAGAAGACGGACAAGAAGCGACTGAAGGCGTTGATGTCCACCATGTCGGGAAAACATGGAAAGGCGACAAGCAGCACCGAGGTGCCACGCAAAACGCTGGTGAAGGCGCTAAACAGTGAAAGCGAGCTATTCAACACGCAGGATCTGAAAGGGAAGAAAAACATTTCACTCGTTTGCGATATCAAGTTTTAGATTCGTGTAAATCTGTGGCTTAATTCAGCGCATGGACCGTCAGCGTCTCCAAGTGTGGTTGTTGCGGCTTGCCGGTACGATAGAGATACTCGCGTTTATGGCGGTGGTGATGCCGCGTTCGTGGATGGAGATCTCAAATGCGTGGCTCGGACTCGGCGAAATGCCCAGTGGCCCACTCCTCATGTTCATGATCCGGCAGGCTTCCTACACCTACGGCGTGCACGGACTATCACTATGGCTAATCGCTTCTGATGTTGAGCGTTTTCGCCCCTTCGTCGTTTTCAACGGCATCGCTTTTCTGGTAGCTGCTCCAGTATTCTTTCTGATCGATATAGCCTCGGGCATGCCTTCATGGTGGGCCGCGAGCGATCCGGGTTCGTGCGGACTCCTGGGAGGTGCACTACTATGGTTGAGCCGTAGACCCCGGGAACCCTGATCCCTCTTGACGAATGCCTCTTTCTAAAGTATCTTGATATCAAGATATCAAGGATTAAGGCAAATGGGAATACGCAAAGAGCAGTCGTTGAAGGGTGGCAGTGGCGTTCACGTCTTTCTGGTGCTGTGGAAGGCGGCGAACGCCGTCGAGGCTTACGCGGTAAACAGCGTCTCGGAATTGCAGATGTGTGGCAGCGACTTCGCCGTTCTTGAAGCCCTGCTGCATAAGGGGCCGCTTCCAATTAATGAAATCGGCAAGAAAGTGCTACTCACCAGTGGCTCCATCACAGTCGCCGTCGATCGCCTTGAGGCGAAGGGCTTGGTCGAACGACGTGCGTCCGGCACTGACCGGCGAGCGCGCATTGTGCACCTGACAAAGCAGGGCAAGGAACTGATCACGCGCATTTACGCCGATCATGCTTCAGATATGGAGCAATTAGCCGCAGCCTCGCTGAATCGCGCAGAACGCGAGACACTCATTGGCCTGTTGAAAAAGATCGGTTATGAGGCGGCAGCTCGCCTCGACCAGGTGGATAAACAGAGCACGGAGTAAGGAGATTTTATTTCGATGGTTAGCGAAGTATTGACGAAGACTCGCCCGGGACGCAGCGTTGCGGGTGTGGTGAACAGTATAGAAACGTGGGAAGGCGGGGGATTCCTCGTGCGACGACCTTTCCCCAAGCCACAGTTTTCCGAATTTGATCCATTTCTCTTGCTTGATGAAATGGGTCCAATGGAAGTTGGACCAGGCGAAGCCAAAGGTGCGCCGGATCATCCACATCGTGGATTTGAGACGGTGACTTATATGTTGTCAGGCGAGATGGAACACAAAGACTCACGTGGACATGCTGGACGTTTGACGCCTGGCGATGTCCAGTGGATGACTGCCGGAGCGGGTGTGGTTCATTCCGAAATGCCGAGCGCTGAATTTGCACGCAATGGCGGACGAATGCACGGGTTTCAGCTCTGGGTAAACCTGCCGAAGCGCGACAAAATGACCAAACCGCGCTACCAGGAGATTCCAGGCGGACAAATTCCGAAGGTAACTTCGGCAGACGGTCTGGCGTCGGTGAATGTAATCGCGGGTGAGGCCATGGGCCACAAAGCAGTTATTGAAACACGCACGCCGATCATGTACCTGCACTACAGCATCAAGCCGGGAGGTGTGGTGACACAACCGGTCCCGAGTAACTTCAGCACCTTCGCTTATGTTATTGATGGGCAGGGTTTGTTCGGTGCAGAACGTGAGCGTGGAGAAGACGGGCAGATGGTCCTGTTTGCACCGGATGGAGACGAAGTAAGAATTGAGAATCCGGCTGATGCGACTAAAACGCTCGACGTTCTGCTGATTGGCGGTGTGCCGCTCAACGAACCGGTTTCACGCTATGGACCATTTGTGATGAACACAAAGGAAGAGATTTTTCAGGCGATCCAGGATTATCAAAACGGGAAGATGGGTGAGATAACCCACAATTGAAGAGAATTCCGTGGGAGGAAAAGTAGAATGAGAATAGCAGCGTTAATCGCGCGTCTTTTGCTCGGGCTGATCTTCGTAGTGTTCGGGCTGAATGGATTCCTCAATTTCATCCCGATGGGACCATTGCCGGCAGGTCTGGCCGGGCAGTTCATCGGCGCACTGGCCCAGTCGCATTACTTCTGGGTAGTAGCGGCGCTACAGATTGCTGGAGGTGCACTCTTGCTGGTGAATCGCTACGTGCCGCTTGGTCTGGTGTTGCTTGGACCAGTGATTGTGAACATCTTTCTATACCACTTGTTCCTGAATCCTGTCGGGATGGGGATGGCGGTCCTTGTGATCGCACTCTGGCTAATCGTGTTCTATGCGCACCGCCAGGCCTTCTCAGGAATATTTGCGCAGCGCGCGTAGGCTTTTACAGGATTAACGGGAAAATCTTGTTAATCCTGTGAATCATATCGCTGAGACACTTACAACTGTTCCATTAAACGCCGCGGTGCCACAGAGGGTATCGATGGCCTGACTGTCCGTCAGATCGTTGATACTCTGACCGGCATGTTGCCGGGCTACTGCCAGTTTATTTCCGGGCCGATCGTGACCCCATCCGTGTGGGATACTCACAACACCGGGCATCATCTCATCCGACACCTCGATTGGAATCACGATCGATCCAACTCTCGACTCGACTCTCACGTTTTGTCCCGCATTCAAGTTCCGATTAGCAGCATCCAGCGGGTGCATGAGAATTGTGCAACGAGGTTTTGTCTCATCGTCCCGCAACAGTCTCCGGGTATTGTGCATCCAGGAGTTGTTACTGTGCAGATGACGGCGTCCGATCAGTAAAAGATTTCCGTTCCGGTACTGCGGTGCAGTGTCGAAGAACTTTGTCTTCACTCGTTCAACGTCTTTGACAAGAACCTCCGGCGCCAACTCGATGCGTTTGTCAGGAGTACATAAACGTTTCGGTAAGCAGGAAGTCATTGGACCAAGGTCGATTCCGTGAACGGCTTTTTTCAGTTTGGCCAGCGTGAGACCTTTGGAAAAAGGGTTGAAACGCGCGCCGTGTGGACCGAAACGCAAACCTAAATCGAGAATTCTTTCAGGACCAAAGAATCTTTTGCTGATCTTTCGCTGCACGCCGCGCAAGATACTGCTCCGCCGCCCGTTATTTTCCATGCGCGTTTGCAGTTCGGCCAGGATCTGCCAATCGGATCGCGTGTCGTCGCCTGGTTGAAAGAGAGGAGCTGAAAATCTTGCCGTGTTACGCACAGCGAGCAGATGAAATGCCAGGTCGTAATGCCCACGCTCTAACGGAGAAGTCGGAGGCAGGATGATATGAGCGTGCCGCGTTGTCTCATTGATGTAGAAGTCGATGGAGACCATGAACTCGAGACTTGCAAGTGCCTGTTCCAACTCGCGGCCATTGGGTGTTGAAAGCACCGGGTTGCCGGCGAGTGTGACGAGCGCTTTCATCTGACCCGGCCCTTCGGTCAGAATCTCTTCGGCCATCGCTGCCACCGGCAATTCTCCGGCAAACTCCGGTAACTTTCGCACGCGACTGTGCCACCGCCCAAAATTTCCGCGCGGCGCCACCGATTCAGGCGCAGACAAGGGGTCGAAAGCGGGCAAAGTAAACATCGCGCCGCCGGGCCGATCGAGATTCCCCGTCACGATATTCAGGACGTTAATCAACCACTGGCAGACACCACCGAACTCCTGCGTGCTGACGCCGATTCTTCCGTAACACACGGCTGACTCCGCAGCGGCAAATTCCATTGCGAGCTGGCGTATCTGATCAGACTCAATGCCGGTTATTGGACCCACACTCTCCGGCGGAAACTCTTTCACGAGTGCGCGCACAGTCTCGAGACCGTTCGTGAACGATTCCAATGGACCAGGCCGAGTCAATCCTTCCTCAAAAACAACATGCAACAATGCGAGCAGCAACAGCACATCAGTGCCGGGACGGATAAATAGATGCTGGTCAACGAGACGTGCAGTTTCGTTTTTACGAGGATCGATGAGTATTACTTTGCCGCCACGTTGGCGCAGTTCCTGTAGACGGCGGTTCATCCCGGGCGCGGTCATCATGCTGCCATTTGAGACCGCCGGGTTTGCGCCGAGGATCAGGAAAAGTTTTGTGCGATCGAGATCGGGAATCGGAAGCAGGAGTTGATGACCAAACATCAGAAACGATGCGACGTGATGCGCGAGCTGATCCACTGATGTTGCAGAAAACCTGTTGCGTGTTCGCAGGCTTCGGATGAAGCCCGGCGCAAACAGGATCGCGCCATAGTTGTGAACAGTAGGATTGCCGAGGTAAGTGCCGATTGAATTGCGGCCGTACTTTGCGTTAACACGTTTGAGGTTTTGCGCTACTTCGTCGAGGGCTTCGTCCCAGCCGATACGTTGCCAGCCATTCGGAGTGCGTCGAACGGGATATCTCAGACGATCGCTGTCGTTATGAATATCTTGTAAAGCGACGGCCTTCGGGCAGATATAACCGCGGCTTAACGGATCATCTTTATCGCCACGAATGGTGAGTCGCTGGTCGGCCTCGACTTTGATCTCGATACCACAGATCGCCTCGCAGAGATTGCAGGCACGATAGTGAACGGTACCGTTCTTCATGTTTGTCTATCATTAAGCCACAAAAAGGCACAAAAAGCACAAAAGATCGGGCGATCATTTTGTGCTTCTTTGT
>DASYSD010000113.1:0-212489 GCA_036003745.1 Pyrinomonadaceae bacterium | reverse complement strand
GTTAGAGGGGAGACATCAACAGAAAACCGTTTCAACGGTTTTTCCGCTGCTTTCCCGATGGAAACCGTTAAAACGGTTTCTCAACAAGGTGAGTTTTTTCCATCGGGCTGAAGCCCGGTGTGAATGAGAAGGACTCTTGAGGCAAAGCCCAGACGGTTTTGGAAGGAGCCAGTTATGGAGAATCTTCTGAGCGATACCCGATACGCAATAAGAAATCTCTTAAGACGGCCCGCTTTTACTCTGATTGCCGTCGTCACTCTCGCCCTCGGCATCGGCGCCAACACCACAATCTTCAGCGCGATTAATGCACTTCTATTGAAGCCGCTGCCTTTTCCTGAACTCGATCGCGTGGTCGCGATCTGGGACAAGCTGCCCAGCCGCGGCGTCATGCACAATGAAGTGACGGTCGCGAATTATCTCGACTGGCAGGCTCAAACTCAGTCGTTCGAGCAACTCGCGCTTTATCGCTGGTGGAGCGCGAATCTCACCGGCATCGATCCTCCGGAACGCATTCAGGGATTTCTCGTCACGGCTAATTTTTTCGATGCTGCCGGCGTGAAGCCGATCATGGGCCGCAATTTTTCTGCGGAAGAAAATCAGCCGGGTAAAGATGCGGTTGCGATCATCACTCACAGTCTCTGGCAACGACGTTTCGGTGGCGATCCCAACATCCTCAACAAAACAATCACTATCAATAGTGTCGTCCGCACAGTAATCGGCGTGATGCCGGAGCGTTTTAATTTCCCGAAAGGCTCTGAGGTTTATGCGCCGTTGGCGATGACGCCTGAGTTGATGAAGAACCGTGGCAGTCACGGTTATTACGTCATCGGAAAACTGAAGCCGGGCGCATCGATCGAAGGTTCGCAGGCAGAGATCGACAACATTGCCGCACGGCTCGAGCAGCAGTTTCCTGAAACAAACAAAGGTTGGGGTGCAACCGTCTTCCCGATCGTCGCCGACACTGTGCGCCAGTACGACACGGCGCTCTGGATAATGATGGGCGCGGTCGGATTCGTGCTGTTAATTGCGTGTGCGAACGTCGCAAACTTGATGCTTGCGCGCGCGACCGGTCGACAGAAAGAGATCGCTGTGCGAACTGCGCTGGGCGCGAGTCGTTGGCGCATCGTTCGGCAGTTGCTAACTGAAAGCGTGATCGTTGCGTTGATTGGTGGTGCGCTCGGAGTGCTTGTCGGTTTTTGGGGCATCAACGCACTGCGCGCAGCCAATCCAGGGGACGCAGCGAAGTTTGTGTCAGGTTGGTACCAGCTTGGTATCAACGCTCCCGTGCTGCTCTTCACTCTTGGTCTTTCCGTGTTCAGTGGCATCGTGTTTGGTCTCGCTCCGGCGTGGCAGATGTCGAAACCAAATCTTAACGATTCGTTGAAAGAGGGAAGCCGTCAGACTGCGGGGCGTTCTCATCGTCTCCGAAGCTCTCTCGTCGTTTTTGAAGTCGCTCTGTCACTCGTGTTGCTTGTCGGCGCCGGTCTTCTGACTCGAAGTTTCCTATCACTATTGAGAACCGATCCCGGTTTCAATCCAGACCACCTGCTGACGATGAATCTTGTGCTGCCGGTGGCGAAATACAAGGACGATCCATCGCGCGCCGCGTTCTACACGGATTTGGTCCAACGCGTGAAAGGACAACCGGGCGTCGAGTCGGCGGCAATGGTCAACTATCTCCCGCTCGGAGGATCAAATTCATCAGACTCTTTCCTCGTTGAGGGAGTTCCCGAACCGCAGCCCGGACAGGAGAATGACGGTCGTTACCGTGTAGCGACACCCGATTACTTTCAGACGATGGGCATCTCAATTGTTCGTGGCCGCGCCTTTACAGATCAGGACAAAGCCGGTGCTTTGCCCGTAGTGATTATTAATGAAGCATTCGTACGCAAGCACTGGCCCAACGAAAATCCAATTGGCAAACGCATCCGTTTTTATGGGCCACTGGATAGGGCGCCGTGGATGGAAATTGTTGGCGTTATCGAAGACGTCAAACACGAACTAGATCTGCCTGTCACTCCGGAATACTACCTGCCGCATGCACAGGATTCATGGAACGCGATGGTGCTGGTGGCGCGAACGAGCGTCGACCCTGGATCGGTCGCGGCAGCTTTACGGCAGCAGGTTTGGGCAATTGATAAGGACCAGCCTGTGTTCGATGTGAAAACGATGCAGGAAGTGCGCTCAGGTTCAGTGGCGCTGTACTCGTTTTCCTCGGTGATGCTTGGAATCTTCGCGAGCGTAGCGCTCGTGCTTGCGGCCGTTGGGATTTACGGTGTGATGGCTTTCGCAGTTACGCAACGCACACAGGAGATTGGCATTCGCATGGCGCTCGGCGCGCGGACCGCGGATGTTCTAAAACTCGTAGTGAAAAACGGGATGAAACTGGCAGTGATCGGGATCGTGATCGGTTTGGCCGGGTCGTGGGCACTCACGCGCTTCATGGAGAAGTTGTTGGTGGGTGTGCAACCGACTGACCTGCTCACGTTCAGCCTGGTTTCTTTGTGCTTACTGTTGGCAGCGTTTATCGCCTGTTACATCCCGGCGCGTCGCGCGACGAAAGTCGATCCACTGGTAGCGCTGCGCTACGAGTGAGTAACGATTGAGGAAAGTTTCATGCTCAGCAGTCTAAAACAGAACATCACTTACGGCGTGCGGTCGCTGCTAAAGAGTCCTGGCTTCAGCGCGGCAGTCGTTTTAACGATTGCCCTGGGGATCGCGGCGAGCACTGCCATTTTTAGCGTCCTTTACGCGACCTTGTTTGAGCCATTGCCCTATCCGAAGTCGGAACAGCTGATGGTCCTGTGGTCACACCCAGGTGGCGAACGCAACGTAGTCTCAGTCGGTGACTTTCTCGACTGGAAGCGTCGCAATACTACGTTCCAGGACATGCACGCGTGGACAGGTGGTGGCTCATTCAACCTGGCTACCAATGATCGACCGGAGCAGATTGAAGCGACTGCCTGGACACCCGGTTTTAACGACATGGTTGGTGCGGCGATGTTTCTCGGTCGTGACTTCGTACCTGAAGAAGGTCAGCCGGGAAATGATCGGGTCGTAATTCTTGCCCACAAACTTTGGAGTACTCGTTTCGGTTCAGACCCCAACATCATTGGCCAACAGATTCGCATGAATGGCCAGCCCTACACCGTCGTGGGCGTTTTGGCTCCGGGTCTAGCAGATCGTGGTAATGCTCTGGTAACTATCCCTCTTGTTTTCAAACCGGATCAAATCAATCACGACAATCACTGGATCCTGGTGATGGGCCGGCTCAAGGATGGAGTGTCGATCTCACAGGCACAAACAGAGATGCATGGCATTGCGGCGCAGCTTGCGCAAGAGTTTCCGAAGTCCAATACAAATTGGGGTGTCAGTGTCGAGCCTTTGCACCTCAATTTTTTGCCCAACACGACGCGTAGACGTTTGTGGCTCCTTCAGGGAGCAGTTGGGTTTCTGTCGCTGATTGCGTGTGTCAACGTTGCCAACCTCTTGTTGGCCCGAAGCACTACTCGACGACGCGAGGTTGCGTTGCGGGCTGCATTGGGCGCCACGAGACTTCGAATCTTTGGACAACTATTGACCGAAAGCATGACGTTATCGCTCGTGGGAGGCGTCCTCGGGATTTTGTTCGCCTCGTTCCTGATCAAGGCGATCATCGCGATTTTGCCGGTGAACTATCTTCCGATTGAGGCGGACATAAGAATAAGTATTCCGGTACTAGTCTTCACAACTCTAGCCACGGTTCTGGCGGGGCTGATCTTTGGGTCTGTTCCTGCGTGGCAGGCGACCCGTCTCGATCTCAATGAGGTGCTCAAAGAAGGTGGACGTACAGGTGGATCAGGAAAGCGCGGTCTCAGAAAAGTGCTTGTGGTAGCGGAGTTTGCATTGGCTTTGACAACCCTCGCTGCCGGCGGCTTGACGTTAAAGAGCTTTTGGAATCTGACCCGTGTCGATTTAGGAGTGAATACGGATCATGTTCTTACATTCGCCCTGCCGGCGTCGAAAGATCGGTTTACGGAGGTCGAGAAGATAGGGCCGTACTACCGTCAGTTGCTCGACAGTATTAAAGCTGTTCCCGGGGTCAAAAACGCAGCGCTAACATCCGGTCTCCCCACACAAGGCGCAGGTTTCGGAATGGGATTCAGAATCGTTGGTGCTCCGCCAGTCGATCCTTCTGCGCTTCCGAATGCGGGTTTCCAGTTGGTCACATCTGGTTATCACGACACGATGGGAGTCCGCATTATTAAAGGACGCGGCTTCAATGAAAACGATAAGGCCAACGGCGTGCGAGTAGCAATGATCAATGAAAAGTTGGCCCAAAGATATTTCGCCGGAGTTGATCCAATTGGGCAAAGAGTAGGCGTGAACGAGGTCATCCCGCCCGGCAAGCTCGGACCTGTAGTTGAATGGGAAATTGTTGGCGTCTTTCACACTGTTCGCAATGATGGTCTAAGAGAAGATTACCCTGAGATTGACGTGCCGTTCTGGCAAATGCCCTGGCCTGGTGTCGCGGCGGTTGTCCGTACTGACGGCGATCCAAGAGCTGCAACTAAAAGCATTGCTGCTGCGGTGACCTCTGTAGATCCGGATATGCCGTTAGCATCCGTTCGAACTATGGATGAGATTGTTGACGAGCAATTTGCGTCGGATCGTTTTGGTCTGGCTCTCTTCGGTAGCTTCGCACTGGCAGCGCTCGGACTCGCCGCCGTCGGTGTCTACGGTGTAATGGCTTTTGGTGTGGCCCAACGAACACGGGAGTTTGGTATTCGGATAGCTTTAGGTGCGCAACGAGTAAGAGTGCTTCGACTGGTCCTCAGTGAGGCCGTCATCCTGGCTGTCATCGGCTCACTAATCGGACTGTTTGGCGCCTATGCCGTCGGCAAGCTAATGCAATCCACGTTGTACGGCGTCCCGGCTTTTGACGCTGTTGCTTTTGCTGTGGTCGTCTTCGTTTTGTTAATCGCGGCATTGTTCGCGAGTTTGTTGCCGGCGTGGCGTGCCAGCCGAATAGAGCCAATGCGAGCGCTGCGACACGAGTAATAGAACCTGTAGGACCAGTACGACCTATATCAAGATCATGGAAACACTATTCAAGGACATTCGCTACGGGGTGCGAGGGCTGCTGAAGCGCAAGGCTTTTGCCGCGATCGCAGTTTTGACCCTCGCGCTTGGAATCGGCGCGAATACCGCTATCTTTACGCTGGTCAACGCGGTGATGTTGAAATCACTTCCGGTTGAAAGGCCGGAACAGTTGGTCATCTTCACCGACACTACCGGCGAGGGAACCTCGACGCAGGATTCATCGCCGTCAGGTGAGTGGCGACGCTTCTCGTATGCGTCTTACGAATACTTGCGCGACCACAACCAATCCTTTCAGGAAATGGCCGCGTTTCGCAGTGGTGAAAGCCGGATTAGTGTCCGCGAGAGTAATACGCAAGCTAACGCGGCGGTGCGCGCACAAGGTCACCTGGTTACCGGTAACTATTTTTCACTGCTCGGCGTGCGCGCGATGCGCGGACGAGTGCTAACGCCTGAGGACGATAAACCTGCCGCTCAGCCGGCCGCTGTCATCAGTTATGCGTACTGGGAAAAGAAACTGAATAGCGATCCGGGTGTAGTTGGGAAAACTTTCAGTATCAACGGTACCACCTTCACCGTCGTTGGCGTCACGCCGCGGGAATTTTTCGGGGTGCGTGTACGGCGTCCGCCCGATTTCTGGTTGCCACTCTCGTTTCACCCGCAAGTCGAGTTACGCGAATCATATCTAACCGAGCGCCAGGTCTACTGGCTGACGATCGTTGGCCGCCTTAAACCCGAGGTGAAACTCGACCAGGCGCAGGCCAATATAAACATGTCGTTGAGACAATTCCTCACCGAGGAAGCCGGCAGCCAACTGACCGAAGAGCGAAAAAAGGGTATTGCGAACACTTACGCCAAATTAGCTGAGGGTCGGGGCGGCATTTCCGGACTCCGTAGGGATTACTCGACGCCCTTGCGGATGTTGATGGCGATCGTCGGCATGGTCCTATTAATCGCGTGTGGAAACGTTGGCAGTCTGATGCTGTCACGTGGCGCGGCACGTAAGTCGGAGATCTCTTTACGTCAAGCCCTGGGTGCAACACGCTGGCGAATTATTCGCCAACTGCTCACGGAAAGCATGCTGCTCGCGGTTATTGGTGGTGTGTGTGGCGTGCTGCTGGCCCAATGGGGCGTGACCGTGCTGGTTAATCTGGTCGCGAAAGACGCGCCGCTGGATACACAGCCGGACGTTCGTGTGCTGGCATTTACCGTGGGTGTTTCGATTGTTGCCGGTATTTTGTTTGGACTTGTGCCGGCAGTGCAGGCCAGCAGAACAGATCTCTCCTCTTCAATGAAAGAAAAGAACCGCATGAGAAGCGGCTTCCTGCGACTCAACCTGTCGTCGCTTATGGTCGTGCTGCAGGTCGGACTGTCAATGGTCCTGCTCACTGGCGCGGGATTGTTCGGCCGCAGTCTCGTCAAGCTGCAGGAGGAGCAAGTTGGCTTCGATCGAAATAATGTTTTGCTGGTCGGTATAGATCCACGTTTGGCCGGATACAAACCCGCCGAGCTTGCGCCACTCTATCTACAATTGACCGAACGGTTGGGCTCAGTCCCTCAAGTCCGCTCCGTCTCGATGGCAACATACGCCCCGATGAGCGGCTCGAGGAGAAGCAGCAGCGTCCAGTTGCCCGGGTACACACCTCAGCCCGGTGAAGATATGGTTGTGCAGGACATGCTTGTGGGTCTGAAATACGCAGAGACTCTCGGCGTACCACTATTGCGGGGCCGTGAAATTGAGATTCGCGACACAGCATCGTCATCAAGAGTGGCGGTGGTAAACGCAACCTTTGTGGAACGATTCTTCAAAGACCAAAATCCAGTCGGCCGTCAGTTCACGTTTGATGATGATGACGAAAACGGGGCGCCAACTGAAATAGTTGGCGTCATCGGTGATATCAAAAGCGACGATGCCCGTGAGCCGGCGGAACCAACCGTGTATCGGCCGATTCTACAATTACAGGATCAGTCTGCTTACACAGCAACGCTTCTCATTCGCACACTTTCAGATCCAACACCGCTTACAGGGCAAGTGCGTCAGATGATCAATCAGACAGACGACAAGCTGCCAATGTTCGGCGTCACCACACTCTACGAACAACTGTACAGCAGTTTGGACACAGATCGTTTGATCGCACGACTGGTCAGTTTCTTTGGTGCTCTCGCATTGATTCTGGCGTGCATTGGTCTGTACGGCGTGATGGCCCATGGCGTCGCGCGGCGCACGAATGAAATTGGCATTCGCATGGCTCTCGGTGCGCGTGGCGGAAACATCGCGTGGATGATCCTGCGCGAGACGCTATATCTCGTTTTAGCAGGACTGCTTATTGGTGTTCCGGCAGCGTTGCTTGGCGCGAAGTTGATTTCGGCCCAACTGTACGGATTGAAACCGGCAGATCCGTTGACGTTCATTGGTGCCGGCGTGGTGCTCACGATCGTTGCCCTGCTTGCGGGCTATCTGCCCGCGCGGCGTGCATCGCGTGTAAATCCGTTGAGCGCGCTTAGGTATGAATAGGACCAGTAGACCTGGAGGACCTATTTATGGATTCAATCATCAAAGACATTCGCTATGGCGTCAGAGGGTTGTTGAAGCATCCGGGTTTCACGGGCTTGATTGTGATCACGCTTGCGCTAGGTATAGGCGCAAGCACTGCGATCTTCAGCGTCGTTGATAGCGTGCTCCTTCGTCGTCTGCCTTACGCGACAGCGGATCGCATCGTCGCCATTCAGGAAATTAATCCGGCCGGCAAGCGAATTCAGGTCACGTCCGCAAACTTTCTCGACTGGCGCGCGCAAAACTCAGTCTTCGAACACCTCGCTGCAATCAAGCAAACCAGGTCGAATCTCACGCTCTCAGATCAAGCTGAGCGCATCGATCTCGCGCAGACCAACGCAAACTTCTTCGACATCTTCGGGGTCAAGCCGCAGTATGGTCGTCTGTTCATTCCTCAGGACGAACAGGCGGGACACGAACAAGTAGTGGTTCTGAGCAACGCGCTCTGGCAGCGACGCTTTGGCTCGGATCCATCTCTGGTTGGAAAACCGATTACACTCGACGGCAACAACTACACTGTCGTTGGCATTGCTCCCGCGGGTTTTCAGTATCCGGACAAGACAGAAGTCTGGATTCCTCCTTTGCAACTCGTGCCGGAACTTTATCCTGGTCAAAACGTCACCGAAAACCGCCGCATGGGCTACCTCGCCGCGGTCGCTACACTGAAACCGGGCGTATCGCTTCAGCAGGCCGCAGGTGAAATGGAGACAATCACCGCGCGACTTCGACAGCAATATCCAGATACCAACAATCGTCGTTTCAATCGCGTAGTTTCACTTCACGAACACCTCATCGGTGACACAAACAAACTTCTCTGGTTGTTGCTCGGCGCCGTCACGTTCGTGTTGCTCATCGGGTGTGCAAATGTCGCAAACCTGCTGCTGGCAAGTGGTGCTTCCCGACAAAAAGAGATGGCGATTCGCGCCGCGCTCGGCGCTTCGCGCGGACGAGTCATGCGCCAGTTGTTTACCGAAAGCACGATTCTTGCACTTACGGGTGGTGCTGTCGGGCTACTGATTGCTTACTGGGGTGTCGCTGGAATCACAAAACTCCTGCCCGCTGATTTCCCGCGCTTAAATGAGATCCACATCGATCTGCGCATCCTTGGTTTTACGTTCATCGCTTCAGTGCTCACTGGAATTCTTTTTGGTCTCGTTCCTGCCCTCCAAATCTCACGTCCTGACGTGCAGGAAGCGATCAGGGAAACGGGAAGGGGAGCGGTTGGAAGCCGGCGTCAGAGTCGTTTCCGCCAGGCCCTGATCGTTTTTGAAGTGGCGTTGTCGGTTGTGTTGCTCGTTGGCGCAGGTTTGCTGTTTAGAAGTTTCATGCGGCTTCAAGCAGTCGAAACCGGATTTAAGTCGCAGCAGGTATTGACGGCCAACCTGACGCCTGCAGGGCCGAACTATTCCGAACAGGCGCAATTCAATAGGTTTTATAGCCAGGTGCTCGAGAAGCTTTACGCCACACCAGGTGTGCAGGACGCGGGTCTCATCAATACGTTGCCCTTGGACAAGGGACCGACGACAGCATTCCGAGTCGAAGGACGTCCGGTTACCACTCCCGACAAGTGGCCCCAGGTGAACTATAGAGTTGTTACTCCAAGCTATTTTCGAGCGATGGGAATACCTCTGGTCCAGGGTCGCACTTACACCGAGCGCGACAATGGAGATGCTCCACTCGTGATGATGGCCAACCAGGAACTGGTGCGCCAAATTTTTCCGAACGAAAACCCAATTGGAAAGAGGATCACATTCGGAAGCCCGTCAGGAACCGAGCCGAACTGGTTTGAGATAGTCGGAGTCGTCGCGAATGTTCGCAGTCTGGAGCTCCGTGAGGAGCCGATGCCGGAACTTTACTTTTCGAGCCAGCAGGAATTCTGGGTTGGCATGTCGCTCGTGGTCCGCTCGAGCGTTGAGCTGTCAAGTTTGAGTGGTTCGTTGCGACAAATCGTCAACGAAGTGGATAAATCCGTACCGGTTTCGAATGTCAGGACGATGGACCACGTTGTGAGCGAGTCGATCACTCAGCCGCGTTTCAATCTCTTCCTGTTGGGATTATTCAGCACAGTCGCGATGCTTTTGTCAGCGGCCGGTATATACGGCATCACCGCGTACACAGTCACGCAGCGCACGCACGAACTCGGGATTCGCATTGCGTTGGGCGCGCAGGTTAGCGATGTGCTGAAGATGGTTCTGGGGCAGGGAATGGCTGTGATTGGAGTCGGGCTGGTTATTGGTCTCGCCGCGGCGTTTGGCTTGGTGCGTTTGTTGAGAAGTTTCTTGTTTGGTGTTGGTGAGAAGGATCCGTTGACGTTTGTGGCGATCACTTTGGTGTTGCTGCTGGTGGCGTTGCTGGCTTGCTACATCCCCGCGCGCCGCGCAACGAAGGTGGATCCGCTAGAGGCGCTTCGCTACGAATAGGACCAATAGGTCCTATAGGACCTATTAACGGCTGTCAAGATCATGGATTCGATTATCAAAGACATCCGCTTCGGCCTTCGATCGCTGTGGAAGCGACCGGCGTTTACTGCCATCGCGGTGATCACTCTCGCACTCGGCATTGGCGCTAATTCCGCGATCTTCAGCGTTGTAAATGCAGTGCTGTTGCGGCCGCTGCCTTTCAAAGACCCTGATCGACTAATGGTGGTGTGGGAGCGCCGCGCGAATTCGGGTCGCGCAAACCTGCCGCTCTCCGGACATGAATACGCCGCCTTTAAAGAGCGCACGAGCTCCTTCGAAGCTCTGACACTCATACAACCAAACAGCCTGAATCTCACCGGTCGAGGCGATCCGGTGATGGTCGACACTGGTGAAGTTTCGACTGAGTACTTCAACGTCGTCGGGGTACCGCCATTGTTGGGCCGCACGTTTGCACCCGGTGAAGACGGGTCCGGCGGTGCGAAAGTCGTAGTTCTCAACCAGAAGCTCTGGTCGCAGCGTTTTGGCTCCGATCCGAACGTCATCAATCAAACCGTTTCCTTAAACGATCAGAGGTACACAGTGATCGGCGTGATGCCGGCGCTCGAGTTAATGCCGGACGTTCTGGTGCCAATCGATCTACGTGGTGAATTGCGCAAGGTCGGTAAGCACAGTCATCAGGTGATTGGACGGCTCAAGCAGGGCATCACCGTTGAGCAGGCCCAGGCGGAGTTGGCCCACGTCGCTGGGCAGATGGAGAACGAGTTTGCCGATTCCAATCGCGGTCACGGTGTTCAGGTTGTCGGACTTCATGAAGAGGTAACAGGCAAAGCACAACTTCCTTTGCTCACGCTTTTTGGCGCAGTCGGATTCGTGTTGCTGATTGCGTGCGCGAACGTAGCAAATTTGCTTTTGAGTCGTGCCGCCGTGCGACAGAAAGAGATGGCAATTCGAACCGCGCTCGGTGCGAGCCGTTTACGTCTTGTTCGACAAACCCTGACAGAAAGTTTGTTGCTGGGCCTGCTCGGTGGTGGATTGGGACTGTTGTCGGCAGTTTGGCTGGTTACTTTTCTCAGCAAGATAACGGCCGTCAACATTCCCCGGCTCGACAAGATCAGCATTGACAATCGAGTCCTGCTGGCGACGTTTGGTTTTTCGATCCTAACCGGACTGCTGACGGGCATTGCGCCGGCGTGGAGAAATTCCGAACCGCGTTTATACGAATGGGTCAAAGACGGCACGCGCGGATCCTTTAGCCCTGCGCGCCGTCGCGCGAGCAGTCTCCTCGTAATCGCAGAAGTCGCGCTGGCTATAGTGCTACTCGTTGGCGGCGGCTTGATGCTGAAGAGTTTTGTCCAACTGCTGCGTGTCGATCCGGGTTTTCAACCGCATCAGGTGTTGCGCCTCGATCTCTCCTTGCCGGACGTCAAATACCGCGAACCGCGACAACAAACCGCTTTCTATAACGAGCTGATGACACGCCTCGAGGGATTGCCTGGTGTTGAATCAGCCGGCGCTACGACTTTGACGCCACTCGGCCACGCTGATAACTGGTCGGGATTTGCGATCGAAGGTCGACCCGATCCGCCGCAGGGACAACAACAGCAAGCCGCAACCAGAGCCGTCAGCAGCAACTACTTCCGCACGATGCAGATCCCGTTGCGCAAAGGAAGGTTCTTCAACAATGGCGACGGACGCGTCGCGCTGCCGCTCATTCGCTGGTTCGAACAACAACCGTTTCCGGAACACTTCAATGATCCGCAAGCCACGCCCGCCGTGATCATCAACGAGACGATGGCGCGACTCTATTTCCCCAACGAAGATCCGCTGGGACGCCGTCTCAGAGTGATCCTCAGTCCATGGATGACGGTGGTTGGAGTTGTTGGTGACGTACACCACACCGGTTTGAACAATCCGCCAAGTCCGGAGATCTACCTGGCGGAGAGTCAGGAACCGGCATCATCGATGGCAGTGATGGCTCGAACGAACGGCGATCCGCTTCAGCTGGCCGAGGCCGCGCGCGAGCAGGTCAAAGCGATTGATAAAGATCTGCCCGTGACAGTTACCACGATGGACCAGATCTTTTCTGATTCACTGGCGGGAGAACGATTCAACACGTTGTTGCTTGGCGTTTTTGCGGCGGTCGCGCTTCTGCTGGCGATGATTGGTGTGTTTGGCGTCATCAACTATTCAGTGTCGCAACGCACGCATGAGATCGGAATACGAATCGCGCTCGGCGCGCAGCGACGCGATGTATTCAGGCTGGTTGTGGGCCAGGGACTGATTCTCGCGTTGGTTGGTGTAGCACTCGGCACGGCCGGAGCGTTGGCGTTGACGCGTTTGATAACGGGCTTGCTGTACGGGGTAAGCCCGACGGATGGACCAACGTTTGTAATCGTGTCGTTGATTGTTACGGTTGTGGCTTTTCTGGCGTGCTATCTCCCGGCGCGCCGCGCGACGCGCGTGGATCCGTTGGTGGCACTTAGATACGAATGAAATGGGCGACTCCTTGGAGTGCGGTGCCTTGGCACCGCTTTGGTAAACAGTACCAAAGCGCCAACAAGTTGGCGCACTCCAAGGAGACGCAAAATTCGAGGTGGCGTGATGGACTCCATACTAAAAGACATTCGTTACGGCTTGCGATCGCTATTGAAGCGACCTGCTTTCACGGCTATCGCAGTGATCACGATTGGTCTCGGTATCGGGGTGAACACCGCGATCTTCAGTGTCATCAACGCAGTACTGCTGCGACCACTGCCTTACGACGACCCGTCTCGATTGATTAGTTTCCGATCGAACCAGTCGGCACCTGATCTTGCAGATGTTGAAGCACAGAGTAAGACATTCAGCAGGTTTGGCGGCATGGTTGCCCAACCGCTGGCTTATACGGCCGGCAGTGAACCAATTCAGTTTCAGATCGGACAAGTGACCGGCGGATTCTTTGAGACGCTCGGAGTCAAACCTGAGCGCGGACGTTTTATCACCAGCGAAGACGACCAAACCGGAGCTCAGTTCGTGGTGTTACTGAGTCACGACTTATGGGTGAAACAGTTCAACAGCGACGAGCAGATCCTCGGAAAGACGATTCCGCTCAGCGGTAACATGTACACCATCATCGGCGTCATGCCCGCCACGTTTGTCACACCTCGTGAAAACACGGAAGCGTGGACACCCGTGCACGTGTCGAATCCCGTGGCTGCGAATTTTCGCGGCGTTCATTTCCTTCGCACGTACGGAAGACTCGCGCCCGGCGTAAACATCGCCCAGGCCCGCGCCGAGATGAAGGTCGTCGATGGAAACCTCGCTGCGCAATATCCGGCAGACAACAAAAACCGCAGCACAGTGCTGTATCCATTGCATGAACGGATTGTTGGTGAAACACGTTGGTCGCTTTACATCTTGTTTGCCGCAGTGAGTTTTGTACTGCTGATCGCATGCGCGAACTTCGCCAATCTTCTCCTGGCACGTGCCGCCGAACGTCAGCGCGAGTTTGTGATTCGGGGAGCGCTCGGCGCGGGTCGTTGGCGCTTGATGCGCCAGTTGCTGACGGAGAGTTTGCTGTTATCACTTGCCGGCGGTGCTGCGGCCATTTTGCTGGCGTACTGGGGCACAAGTCTTTTGGTGTCGTTCAAGCCGGACAATTTACCGCGACTGTCTGAAATCGGAGTTGATGCGCGAGTTCTCGGTTTCACTTTCGGTGTTTCAGTATTGACCGGACTCATCTTTGGTCTCGTACCGGCGTGGGCTGCTTCGCGCGGCCGCGTCGGTGACGCATTGAAGGAAGGTGGCCGAAGCGCGACGGCAGGAAGTGCACGACAACGGCTGCGAAGTACATTTGTGGTGGTTGAACTTGCGGTGGCGCTCGTGCTTCTTGTCGGCGCCGGTCTACTCATAAAGACTTTCTGGAAACTGCGTTCCGTCGAGCCGGGCTTCAATCCGGATCATCTGATCACGATGCGAGTCGAGTTACCTGAGACTCGCTATGAAGCCGTTGCACCACAGACACGTTTTCGAAAGCAAGTGCTGGACGGCATGAATTCACTGACTGGTGTGCAGGCCGCAATGATCAGTGAACTACCGCTTAGTGGCGACTCGCTCGATCACGATTTCCTCATTGACGGCCGGCCGCCTATCGCGCCTGGCGACGAGCCGAGTTTGGAAACGCGTAGCATTCTCGGTGACTACTTCAAGGTGATGCAGATTCCTCTGCGACGAGGACGCGACTTTGGCCCCCAGGATTTTGACGAAAAAGCGCCACTAGTCGGTATCGGGAACGACGCCCTCGTACGCCAGTATTTTCATGGTGAGGATCCGCTGGGTCAACGAATCCGTTGGGCCCGTAACCCTCAAGTGCAGTGGATCACGATTGTCGGCGTTGTCGGCGACGTGAAGCATTTCGGTCTTGATTTACCTGAGGAGCCGGCTCTCTACAGTCCCTATACGCAAATCAATCCCTGGAAAAGATGGATGTCAATTGCCGTGCGAACGCAGGGCGATCCGGCGGCCACTGCCCAGGCACTCAAACAGGAGATCTGGAAAGTCGATCCGCAATTACCGGTAACCAGGGTCGAGACGATGAGCGAGGTTGCGGCGAGCTCATTTGCTGCAAGGCGGTTCAACATGTCGCTGCTGTCTTTGTTTGCCGGACTCGCATTGGTGCTGGCGGCGATTGGAATTTACGGCGTGATGTCGAATGCGGTAACGCAAAGAACCCAGGAGATCGGAATCCGCCTCGCGTTGGGTGCGAGAACTATCGATGTTCTGAAGCTGATCATTCGCAACGGACTCACGCTCGTGATCATCGGTGTGGCAATCGGGTTAGCGGGAGCTTTTGCGTTGACACGTTTGCTGACGACTCTTTTGTTTGGAGTGACGCCGACTGATGGTTTGACGATCGGCATTGTTTCAGCGGTTTTGATCGGCGTGGCGCTGCTGGCTTGCTTTATACCGGCCCGCAGAGCGACGAAAGTCGATCCGTTGGTGGCGCTGAGGTACGAATAGCACCGATAGGTCCTATAGGACTTATTTGATAAACAACCATGACCAAGGACCTTCTTCACAGCATTCGAAGCCTGTTGCGGCATCCGGGCTTTACGGCTGTCGCGGTGATCACGTTGATGTTGGCGATCGGTGTGAACACCACGATTTTCAGTGTTGTCAACGCGGTGTTGTTGAAAGCGCTGCCTTTTCGTGATCCGCAGCAACTTGTTTCGGTTCACCAAACCTCGTCTCCGAATGACTTGCCTGGTATCGCCGCCTACCAGTATCTCGCATGGAAAGAGAAGAGCACGACCTTCGAAGATCTCGCTGCCTTTAGTGACGATAACATCACCCTCACGGGCATTGGTGAACCCGAGCGCATCCCCTGCGCTGAGGTGACCGCGAGTCTCTTCACAACACTGGGCGTTCAACCAGTGCGCGGCCGGTTCTTTGTTCCTGAAGAAGATAAGCCGGGCGCAAATAACGTTGTCGTGATCAGCGAAGGTTTTTGGCAGCGCCGTTATGGCCGCGATGAAAAGATCCTGCAGCAGGCGCTGACTCTCGACAACAAGCCGTACTCAATCGTGGGAGTGATGCCAAACGGCTTTCGCTTTCCGGGCGAGTTTGACCTCTGGGTGCCAATGGCACTCGATCCGTATCGCGAGACGCACGGCGACTTTTTTGCTCTGGTTGAGGTCGTAGGCCGGCTTAAAACGAATGCAACTCTTGCCGGCGCACAAGCGGAATTGGGTTTGATCGCGAAGCAGGCATCGCACCAGGGCAAAGAGCAGGGCAAAGAGCCTTTGCCGCTGGCACCGGTTGAAGTGGCGCCGTTGCACAAACAACTCATCGCCGGCGTTCGCACGACAGTGCTTGTCTTGTGGGGCGCGGTTGGACTGGTGATGCTGCTGGCTTGCGTGAACGTCGCGAGCTTGATGGTGTCGCGCACCTTCGCACGGCAACGCGAGATAGCGGTGCGCGCGGCCGTCGGTGCACGTCGCTGGCAATTGATCCGGCAACTACTGACCGAGAGCATTGTGATTGGTCTTGTAGGCGGCGGTCTCGGGCTATTGATGGCCGTCTGGGGGACACGAGCCATCGCGAGCCTCGTGCCGAGGGGCTTTACGACCTCCGTTTACGATCTGAATAACATCCGTCTCGATTGGCGTGTGTTTGCTTTCACTTTTGGTCTCTCGATTCTAACCGGAATCGTGTTTGGATTAGCACCCGCGCTCACTGCCTCAAAACCTGATCTGATCCAGGCGCTGCGCAACAGCCGTTCGCAGGGATTGATGAGTTTCGGACTGCGCAGCTTTCGTGGTTGGCTGGTGGTTGCCGAACTCGCCCTCGCAGTTGTGTTGCTGCTGGCGGCGGGTTTGCTGGTGCGAAGCTTCAACAAACTCCTCGCGATCGATCTCGGCTTCGATCGCGAAAACGTACTCACCGCCCGCATCAGTTTGCCACGCTCAAGCTACAAGGAGCCTGGTCAGACGCAAGCGTTCTACGACAATTTGTTGCAGCGTTTGCAGTCAACACCGGGAGTGCAATCGGCTGGGATGATCACTCACACGCCGCTGGCCGGCTTTGGGCTCATTGCGTTTATGGGCATTGAAGGTCATGCAGAGCCGGACCGCAAGACAGATCCACCAATCGGTATCGCTGCGGTGTCGGCTGAGTACTTTGAAACGATGAAGATACCGCTCTTGAGCGGTCGTCATTACGACGGGCGAGATCGTGCAGACGGGCAGAAAGTCGCGATCGTCAACCAGGCGTTTACGAACCGTTACTTCCCGAATGGCGATGCACTTGGCAAGCGAGTTTCTTTCGGATGTGAAGAGTCGGAAGGACTCTGCCGGACGATCGTAGGAGTCGTCGGAAACATACGCCAGGAAAGTATTACTGATACGGCCACGCCGGAGATTTACTTGCCGTTCCCGCAATATCCCATGAACGGAATGACTCTGATGGTTCGGACCACGTCTGATCCTCTCAGTATTGCGCGATCCCTGCGCAGCGAAGTGTTGGCGATCGACAAGAATCAACCCCTCCATGACGTCAGAACACTCGCGCAACGTGTTGACGAGGCAGTGGCTGTTTCGCGCTCGTTGATGGTTTTGTTTAGTGCGTTTGCTTTGCTCGCTTTGATCCTCGGTTCGGTTGGCATTTACGGAATTGTTTCCTATTCGGTTACACAGCGAACACACGAGATCGGTATTCGCATGGCGCTCGGTGCAAGAGCCGGCAACGTGCTGAGTTTGATCATGAAGAATGGGTTCGTGCTGGTGTTGACCGGCGTTGTGATCGGTGTCGGAGGCGCGCTGATGCTGACGAGATTTTTGGCGACGTTGTTGTTTGGCGTGACGCCGACGGATGCGTTGACGTTCGTGGCAGTGTCGGCGGTGTTTTTTGTGATTGCGATGGTGGCGTCGTTGATTCCGGCGTTGAGGGCGACGCGTGTGGATCCACTGATCGCGTTGAGATATGAATGAGGAGTTAGGTCCTATAGGACCAATAGGACGTATTTGTGATGATGAATTCAATCATTAAAGACATTCGTTTTGCATTGCGTGGGTTGGGGAAGCATCCGGGGTTTACCGCCATTGCAGTCGTTACCCTGGCGCTGGGGATTGGTGGGAGTACATCGATCTTCACGGTTGTTGATGCGGCCCTGTTGCGTGGACTGCCATACAAGTCGCCCGATCGTCTCTATCATGTCTGGGAAAATACGCCCAAAAAAGAATTTCCCAAGCGCGAGTTCTCTTATCCCGACTACCAGGACTACCAGCAGAACAATGTCTTTGAAGGTCTGGCCGCTTACACCGGCGGTCGTGTGATCCTCAGCGGCTACGGCGATCCGGAAAGTCTCAACGCGCCTCAAGCCAGTGCGAATTTCTTCTCTGTGCTCGGTGTCGATCCCGTACTCGGACGAACGTTTCAGGCCGGTGAAGACAGTCAGGGCGGTCCAAAGGTGACGATTCTGACTTACGGTTTATGGCAGCGTCGATTCGGAGGCGATCCGAAAATCATCGGTAAAGCCATCACACTGAACGGAGAAAGTTACAGCGTGATCGGAGTCTTGCCGGCGACTTTTCAGTTTGCCCTCAGGTCCGCGGATCTGTGGATGCCTTATCAGCCCACCCAGAACCAGTTGACACGTCGCTTCCTGCACGGGACGAATCTCATCGGACGACTTAAATCCGATAAGACTGTTAACGACGCACAGTCCGAGTTGAGTTTGATCGCGAGTCGAATCGAACAGCAGCACAATGATTCACATGCGGGAACCACGGCCAGAGTTGTTCCACTTCAGGAAGAAGTCGTAGGAAACGTTCGTCCGATTCTTTTGGTATTGCTTGCGGCCGTCGGATTTGTGCTTCTGATCGCGTGTGCGAACGTCGCGAGCTTGTTGCTGACCCGATCGCTCTCGCGGCAGAAAGAGGTTGCTATTCGTTCCGCACTCGGCGCCAGTCGTTGGCGTGTTATCCGTCAGTTGCTGACCGAATCGATATTGTTATCGCTCGTGGGCGGCGCCGCAGGTTTGTTGATTGCTTACTGGGGAGTGCCGGCGTTGGTGGCGGTGTTGCCGCAAAGCCAATTGAATGCGATGCCGTTTCTCAAAGCATTGAGTCTCAATGGCGGCATACTGACTTTTTCCCTGGCGCTCTCATTACTGACCGGTTTGATCTTTGGTCTCGCCCCGGCGCTGCAATCTTCTCGACTCGATCTCATTGAAGCACTCAAAGAAGGTGGGCGCCAGACTTCAATCGGCGCTGGCCATCGCCTGCGCAGTGCGATGGTAGTGACTGAGATTGCGCTCGCAGTCGTGTTGCTCGTCGGTGCTGGACTGATGATGAAGAGTCTGCTGCGGTTGTTGCAGACAAACGTCGGCTTCAAGACGGAAAACGTGTTGACGATGACTGTGATTCTGCCTCCCTCGAAATACACGCAACCCGAGCAACAGATCAATTTTAACGATCAACTGCGCGAACGAGTGCAATCGTTGCCGGGCGTTGGTGGCGCCGGAACAGTCGACATCCTGCCGGTCAACTCGGGTAACACGACGCGCTTTTATGTCGACGGCGATCCGGTTCCGGCGCCGGGCCAGGAGGTTGAAGCCAACATCCGCACCGTTAGTGATGATTACTTCAAAGCGCTCGGAGTCCCGCTGCTTGCAGGTCGTACATTTGACGCCCGCGATACTCAAAACGGGCAGTCTGTGGTCATCATCGGCAAGACTGTAGCTGATCGTATGTTTGCCGGGCGTGATCCAGTCGGCAGACGTCTGCGATATTCGTCTTTTCAGGGTAACGGCGATCTGATTGTGGGTGTAGTCGGAGACGTAAAGATCACCGGACTCGATGAAGCAGTCAAACCAGTTCTCTACTTTCCGTTTCGCCAGAGCGCCTCGATTTTTGCCAATCTTGTCGCGCGAACGGATAGCGATCCTAATGCGCTTGCCGGCGCTATTCGCAACGAAATCCGCAATCTTGAACCTGATGCAGCAATTCTTAACGTCCGCACGATGGACGACATGATTGCGCAGACGCCCGCCTCGTTCATGCGACGTTTTCCGGCGTTGCTGATCACTATCTTTGCCGGCGTTGCGTTGTTGCTGGCGTCAATTGGGATCTACGGAGTCGTGTCTTATTCCGTCAGTCAGCAGACGCACTATATCGGTGTGCGCATGGCGCTCGGTGCGCGACCGTCTGACATTCTGCGGATGGTGCTGAAGCATGGATTGTTCCTGGCGCTGTTGGGTGTCGGAATTGGCGTGCTGGCTGCGCTCGGTCTAATGCGTCTCTTGAGCACGTTGCTTTACCAGGTAAGTACGAACGACGTCGCGGTATTTACGACCGTTACGGGAGCACTGTTTGCCGTTGCGTTGCTGGCTTGTTATCTGCCGGCACGACGCGCAACGAAGGTCGATCCACTAGTCGCGCTGAGATATGAATAGGTCCCATAGGACCAATAGGACCTATACAGAAGCATGGTGATCGTAATCAGAGATATCCGGTTTGTGCTGCGGGGGCTGACTAAGAAGCCCGCGTTCACCGCGATAAGAGCGACGAAGGTCGATCCGCTTGAGGCGTTGCGCTCTGAATGAAAATCTGGCCAAGGATGGCACGAATATGGAAGCAATCTTTGCAGACATTCGCTATGGACTTCGCTGGCTGCTGAAGCGGCCGTCGTTTACCGCAATAGCCCTGCTGACGCTGGCTGTAGGGATCGGTGTCAACACTGCGATCTTCAGCGTTGTCAATGCTGTGATGCTGCGACCGTTGCCGTACGACAATCCCGGTCAACTGGTCCGCCTGTGGTCAGACAGACTGGGCCAGCGAACCGAACAAAACGAGTTTTCACCGGCTGAGATCACAGAATTTCGCGATCAACTCACAACGTTCGAAGATGTTGGCTTATTCGACTTCGGCCTTTCTGCAAACCTCACTGGTGGAACGCAACCGGAACGCGTGAATGCCTCTGAAGCTTCACCTGGACTGTTCGATCTGTTGCGTGTCAAGCCTGTGATCGGAAGAACGTTTTTACCGGATGAGGTCGAAGTACAACAGAACAGGGTGGCACTTTTCAGCGAAGGACTGTGGAAACGACGCTTTGGGGCCGATCCAAACTTCGCAGGCAAAACGGTTCAACTCGATGGCGAGACTTTTACAGTTGTCGGTGTGCTGCCAGAGAGTTTCAAGTTTCCGGAAAAAGTCGATGTGTGGCTGCCTTTCTCCTTTACTGCCGCTGACTGGCAAAACGATCGGCAGCACTACTACGTCCATGCTGTCGGCCGGTTAAAGCCCGGCGTAACACTGGATCAGGCGAAAGCCGATCTGGAAACGATCATGCAGCGGCTCTCGCCTTCGTTTTCAGCGGAACGAAAGAAGTGGGGAGTCACTCTTATTCCGATGCACGAGCAAGAAGTTGGAAAAGTAGGAACTACTCTTTGGATCTTGCTCGGTGCAGTGGGACTGGTGCTGCTCATTGCTTGTGTGAATGTTGCTAACTTGATGCTGACGCGCACGGCTGATCGTCGCAAAGAGCTGGCTATCAGGGTGGCGCTCGGTGCAGGAAGGTCTCGGGTAATCCGTCAGTTACTGTTTGAGAGTCTACTGCTGGCGCTGATCGGCGGTGGCGCAGGGATATTCCTTGCCGTTTGGCTCACCAGGCTTTTCTCCACAACGTTAGTCGAGACTTTACCGCGTGGTGAAGAGGTCGGCGTAGATGGTCGCGTTCTTTTATTCACGCTTGCTGTTTCGATTCTTACTGCTTTTGTTTTTGGCCTCGCGCCTGCGTTGGCGGGATCAAATCCAAACCTCAACGAAACACTCAAAGAAGGCGGACGTCGATCGGCGTCCGGTTCAAGACGCAGCGTTCGAGATTTTCTGGTTGTCTCAGAAATTGCTCTCTCCCTCGTGCTACTGGTGGGAGCAGGTTTGTTGGTGAAGAGCTTTCTCCGGCTGCAGAGTGTCAATGTGGGCTTCGATGCGCGAAATGTTTTGACGATGGAAGTCACACTGCCGCGGCTCAAGTACCCGCAAACATCAGATCAAAACGCGTTCGTTCAGCAGGCCATTCAACGAATCGAGGCGTTGCCGGGAGTTAAATCGGTAGCCGCCACGGTCAACTTGCCGCTCGTCGGAACCTGGGGAATGGGTTACAGCGTTCCCGGCCATGCAAACCAGCCCTTTCAGATCGCAGACAACGCCAATGTTACGCCTAATTACTTCGGAACCATGGGCATTGCCCTGCGGCAGGGCCGAGATTTTTCCGATCACGATACGACCAAGGGAGCACCGGTCATAATCATCAACGAAGCGTTTGTGCGCAAACACTTTGCAAACGAGAATCCAATTGGACAGATTATCAACGCCGGCCAGAAACGTGTGGTCGTGGGAGTTGTTGGCGACACCAGGCCACGTGGACTGGACCTGGAAACAAAACCACAGCTTTATCTTCCTTATGCACAGAAACCCACGATAGCGCCTTTCCTTACCTTTACGATTCGAACAGAAACGGAACCGTTGAGCGTGGCAGCAGTCGCGCAAAGAGAGATCCAGACTCTGGATAGGGATCTGCCTGTTGCCAATGTCCGTTCGATGGACCAGATCGTTTCAACTTCTCTGGAACAGCGGCGTTTGACGATGGGGTTGTTTAGCGGTTTTGCCGCAATCGCGCTGTTGTTGGCGGCTATCGGCGTTTATGGCGTCGTGTCTTACTCGGTGACGCAACGCACGCATGAGTTAGGTATCCGAGTGGCACTTGGGGCACGTTGGAGTGACTTGTTGCGATTGATCTTGAAGCAGGGAGTCACTCTCGCATCGATCGGGGTAGTAATCGGCGTTGGGGCGGGATTGGCGTTAACACGGTTAATCAAGAGTTTGCTTTTTCAGGTTGGCACGAATGACTTTACCACGTTCGCTCTGGTAGCGGGCGGGTTGGTTGTAGTTGTCATGCTCGCTTGTTATGTGCCGGCGCGCCGCGCGACCAGAGTTGATCCACTGGAAACGTTGAGAGCCGAATGAAGGAGCCATCCACAGATTACACAGAGGGATAACCGGTGAAATCTGTGGATGGACTTAGAAAGGATCAAGACCATGACTTCTTTCTGGCAGGACTTGCGTTACGGAGCGCAGATGCTGCTGAAGTATCCGGGGTTCACGGCGGTGGCAGTTTTGACGCTGGCCCTCGGAGTCGGTGCAAACACTGCGCTGTTTAGCGTCGTCGATGCCGTCTTGTTGAAGAAGTTGCCGGTGAAGGATCCGGATCATCTTGTCCTTTTCACCGCGACCTGGGACCGCGAGAAATTTGGACCAGGCGGTTTCGACGGTGCCAATCGGCGCGATCCGGCTACCGGACTGACGGTGGGCACTTCGTTTGCGATGCAAACGCTGGTGCGGCTACGACAGGAGCAGGGACCGCTCTCAGATGTTTTTGCCTTCGCACCAGTCAATATCAACCTCAACGCCGATGGACAGGCCGAAGTTGTCGATGGGCAGGCAGTTTCGGGCAACTATTACAACGCTCTCGGTGTACCGGCACTGATCGGTCGCACGATTACTGAAGCCGACGACAATGCCGCCGCTGCGCCCGTCGCAGTCCTCAGCCACCGCTTCTGGACCAACCGGTTTGGCGCCAACACGTCAGTGGTCGGACGACAAGTCAATATTAATAACGTTGCTTTTACGATTGCTGGTGTTACTCCGCCGGAGTTTTCCGGAACGTCGCAGGTTGGTACTTCGCTGGACGTCTCAATTCCGCTGGCGTGGGAGCCTCAGATTGCCGGAGAGCGCAGCAATTTGAGGGGCGCTGGTATCTGGTGGTTGCGGTTAATGGGACGCTTGAAGGCCGGCGCCACTCGCGAACAGGCAGAAGCAACTCTCGCTGGCGCATTCCAGCAATCGGTGCTGGAACATCGCGCCATGCGACAGGCACGATCGCAAACGGCGCTGCGTACCATCGATCCAAAGGACCTGCCGCGTTTGGGAGTGGAGTCCGGAAGTCAGGGACAAATGCACTCGCGCCGCAGTTTTGTGAAGCCCTTGCAGCTGCTGGCAGGAGTTGTAGGTCTTGTTTTGCTGATTGCCTGCGCCAACGTCGCGAACCTGTTGCTGGTGCGAGGCTCTTCGCGAAAGAGGGAGATCGCGGTGCGCCTGGCGCTTGGTGCGAGTCGCTGGCGTTTAATACGACAACTAATGACTGAAAGTGTACTGCTGGCTGTAGTGGGCGGTGCTCTTGGCGTTCTCTTCGCGCTATGGATCAAAGATGGATTGTTATTCGTCACCGAGTGGGGCGGCCGTGAAATGAGTGCGCTGAATCCGCGGCTCGATCTGCGGGTACTCGGTTTCACGCTCGGTCTTTCGTTTCTCACGGGCATAATCTTCGGAATCCTGCCGGCATTGCGCGCCACGGATCTTGATTTGACTCCAACACTGAAAGACGCCGGTCGTAGCTCGAGCGCGATTGGACGTTCCTGGTTGGCCAAGTCGCTCATTGTGGTGCAGGTCTCGTTATCGGTGCTGTTGATGATCGGCGCCGCGCTGCTTGTCCGCACCCTGAGAAACCTCCAACACGTCGAAGTTGGTTTCAATGTTAACAATCTTCTTCTTTTCGACGTCGATCCCAGCCTGATCGGTTACAAAGACGAGAAGCTCGCCACGCTCTATCAACAATCGTTTAATCGTCTTGAAGCCGTACCGGGTGTGCAGTCAGTGACTTTTTCACGACACGCGTTACTCGCATTTGGCGCTTCAACGAGTTCGGTCTTTCTCCCTGACGAGATAGGTACGGACGGACGGCCGCTTGAGAGTGGCGCAAAGATTCACGTGGTCCGTGAAAACTTCCTCCACACAATGGAGATACCATTGCTGTTGGGTCGAAGTTTGAATGAGCACGACGACGCCCGCGCCCCTCTCGTAGCCGTAGTCAATCAGTCGTTTGCCAAAGCGCACTTTCCAAACGAAAGCCCGATCGGAAAGCGTTTCAGCTTCGAACAAGACAAGCCCGCAGAAATCGAGATAGTCGGTCTCGCGCGCGACGCCAAATACACGAGCCAGCGTGATGAGATCGAACCGACGGTTTATCAGTCGTGGCGGCAGTCGTTGCGGTGGATGCGTGCGGCGACGTTTGAAGTGCGCACTGGCAGCGATCCTGCTGCGTACATCGATGGCATACGGCAGGCCATGAGAGAAGTAGATAGCAATCTGCCACTCAGCAATATTCGCACGCAGGTTCAACAGGCTGACGAGACTCTGGCGATGGAGCGCACGTTCGCCAAGCTCCTGACACTGTTTGGGTTGATTGCGCAGCAACTCGCAGCGATCGGTTTGTATGGAGTAATGGCTTATGCGGTTTCACAGCGCACCCACGAGATTGGAATTCGGATGGCGCTCGGCGCCGATCGTCGCAACGTGCTGCTAATGATCGTGCGACAGGGAATGATCCTGACTGCAATTGGGATCGGAATCGGACTCGCGGCTGCTTACCTGTTGACGAAATATCTGGAGAGCTTAACGAGCATGTTGTTTGGTGTTGAGGCGCGCGATCCCGCGACGTTTGCATTTATCGCAGCGCTGCTCGGGACCGTGGCGCTGCTTGCGTGTTTAATTCCAGCGCGCCGGGCGACGAAGGTCGATCCATTAAGCGCGCTGCGTTACGAATAGGTCCTATAGGACTTATTGGACCTATCGATCATGAGCACACTAATTCAGAATCTCCGCTACGGAATCAGAAGCTTGTTGAAGCGGCCCGCATCAACCATGGTGGCCCTGGTCACGCTGGCGCTCGGCATTGGTGTCAATACCGCGATCTTTAGTGCCGTCGATTCCATCCTGTTGCGACCTCTGCCTTTCAAAGATCCCGATCGACTTGTTTCTGTCTGGGAGCAAACATTGCGATTGGGCATACACCGAAATGAGGTGGCGCCCGCTAACTTTTTTGACCTCCGCAATCAGAACCAGACATTTGAGGGAATCGGAGCGTACGGACCACTGGATATCAATCTAACAGGTGATGGCGATCCTGAGCGCTTGAGCGGTCAACTCGTTAGTGCGAATGTCTTTTCGATTCTGGGTGTCGAACCCGCATTGGGCAGGACCTTTCTGCAGGATGAAGATCAAACGGGTCAACACCGCGTTGTCGTGCTGAGCCACGCGCTTTGGCAACGACGCTTTAACGGCGATCCCTCGCTGTTGAATCGAAACATCACGCTCAATGGAGAAGCGTTTACAGTCGTCGGGGTGATGCCGCGGGGTTTCTTTTTTCCTGAGCGTGAAAACGAATTGTGGGTACCGTGGGCCATGGAGCCTGAAGAGGCCAGCGGACGTGGCGATCACTATTTACGTTTAATCGCACGTTTGCGACCCGGCGCCACTGTCGAACGCGCAAATCACGATCTCGAATCCATTGCCGGACGTTTGGAAGTCGAGTATCCCAGAACCAACGAGGGACTTGGCTTCAGGTCAAATCCATTACACCAGGATTACGTCGGGGAGCTTCGTTTGCCGATTCTGATTTTGTTTGCGGCCGTTGGACTCGTGCTGCTGATTGCATGTGCGAACGTTGCGAATCTGCTGTTGGCCCAGGCAACAACCAGACGCAGGGAGATCGCGATTCGCATTGCTCTCGGAGCGCGACGTTGGACCATCGTGCGACAACTGCTGGTCGAGAGTTTATTACTAGCCGGCGCCGGTGGCCTGCTGGGAGTGCTCGTCGCGTTCTGGGGCGTTGCGGCCCTCGCGAAGTTTCTGCCCGAGAGTCTTTCAAAACTGCAGGCCGTCACGGTCGATGCGCGAGTGTTCGTGTTTACGCTCGGCGTGAGCGCAGTCACCGCGATTATCTTTGGCGGTGTACCCGCCTTGCTTGCCTCGCGGACCAAACCGGGCGCGACGTTGAATGACGTAGCGAGAGATGTGTCCGGAGGAACGTCAGGTCGTCTCGTTCGTCGCCTGCTGGTTGTTTCTGAAGTTGCCCTCGCGGTGGTTCTGCTCGTCGGTGCTGGATTGTTGATCCGAAGCTTCCAACGCCTGCGGCAGGTTGACATCGGATTCACAACAGAGAACCGGCTGACTATGAAAATGGTCCTGCCGATGCCGAAATACGTCAAATCTGAAGCGCGGCGCGCGTTTTACGATCAAATGTTGCAGCGAGTGGAGGCACTACCCGGTGTCGAAGCTGCGGGCATGATCACTGTGCTGCCGCTATCGTTCAATGGAATGAACTTCAGCTTTTCGGTTGAAGGACGTTCGTCGCCCAGCGATATACAGCTACCTTTCGCGCTTTACCGGGTCGTAAGTCCGGGATACTTCCGCGCGATGGGCATTGCCCTTCAGCGTGGCAGACTACTGGATACACACGATTCTCCCGACTCACAGCCTGTAATCCTGATTAACCAGCGTCTCGCGGAACAGTATTGGCCCAACGAAGATCCAATGGGAAAGCGACTCAAGATTGGACCAGTCGATTCGCCCAATCAATGGCTTACCGTCGTTGGCATCGTCAATAACGTGCGGCAGACAGGACTCTACGAACAAAAGCACGAGATCTACGTGCCTTACGCGCAGGAGCGACGCGTTTTCATGGCGCCTCGTGATCTCGTAGTGAGCACAAAGGGAGACGTTGCCTCAGTAGTCGGAGCCGTGCGGCAGGCAGTTTGGGCCGTCGACAAGGACCAGCCGATCTCGAATGTACGAACCATGGACCAGGTCGTGGCTGCCGCGATCTCGAAAGAACGCTTTCAATCGTTGTTGCTCGGCTTGTTTGCCGCATTGGCGTTGCTGCTCGCCTGTGTGGGGCTTTATGGAGTGATCTCCTACGCTGTGGTCCAACGGACGCATGAGATTGGAGTGCGGATGGCGTTGGGAGCGAAACCTGTTGACGTGCTCAGTCTTGTCATTCGTCAGGGAATGGGACTAACGATTATCGGTTTGATCATCGGAGTTGCAGTTGGAAGTGTGGTGACAAGAGTTTTATCAGACATGCTTTATGGCGTTAGCGCGCGGGATCCGCTGACGTTTGTGGGCGCGCCAATGTTGTTGCTGGCGGTTGCCCTGCTGGCTTGCTACATCCCGGCAAGCCGCGCCACTCGAATCGATCCGCTGACGGCGCTTCGTTATGAATAGGACCAATAGGACCTATAAAACTATGAGCACACTTTTTCAGGATCTCCGCTACGGCGCACGAATCTTGTTGAAACAGCCGGGATTCACTGTGGTTGCAATTGTCACGCTTGCGCTTGGCATTGGCGCCAACACTGCGATCTTCAGTCTGGTGAACAGCATCCTGCTGCGACCACTTCCGTTTCGTGAACCGGATCGTGTGGTGCGATTGATCCAGGCGAGTCCGAAGCTCGGGCTCGCGACGTGGGGAGTTTCGCAGGCGGACTTTGCGGCTTATCGCGATGAGAATCGGTCGTTTGAGTCAATGGCGCTCTTTAACAGCACCGCGATCAACCTCACCGGTGAAGGCGAACCGGAACGGTTGCCGATGACAAGTGTTACGGCCGACTTTTTCAAAGTTCTCGGTGTGAATCCGCTGCTCGGTCGCACGTTTGTCGAAGGTGAAGACGCGCAAGGCAAGAACCTTGTCTGTGTTATCAGTCACCGCTTCTGGCAACGTCGCTTCGGCGGCGATCAAAACATCGTCGGCCGAATGCTCAACTTGAACAACATCCCGACACAGGTCGTCGGTGTCATGCCTGCCGACTTCAAGTTTCCACGTCTCGATGTCGATCTCTGGATTCCGCTTCCACTCGACACCAAACGTACCGCGCCTTATTTCTTCCAGGTCGTCGGTCGCTTGAAGCCGGGTGTACAGCTTGGACAGGTGCAGGCAGACACGACGGGAATACTGCAGAACTTTGGATGGCGAAATCCGAATGTCGCCGAATCGGTCGGGCTGAAGGAAGGCAGTGGTCCAAGGACCATTGTGACGCCGATCAAGGAAGTTCTGCTTGGCAAGACTGAAAAGCCGCTTTTGGTTTTGCTCGCGGCAGTTGCTCTCGTTCTGCTCATTGCATGCGCGAACGTTGCCAATCTTTTGCTCGCACGCGCGACTTCAAGAACTCGTGAGATTGCGGTGCGCATTTCACTGGGTGCTTCGCCGAGACGCGTGGCGCGCCAACTATTAACAGAAAGCGTTTTGCTCTCTTTCATCGGCGCTGTGTTCGGCGTCGGTCTGGCGGCGTTTGGCATTCGCATGCTCGACAAGTTGCCGATCAGCGGCATTGTGCGAATGGAAGAAGTGAGCTTGAGTTGGACCGTGCTGGCCTTTACAGCAGCGCTGACTGTCCTAACTGGTTTGTTGTTCGGATTCATGCCGGCGCTGCGCGCCTATGCAATGGGAATCGCATCCGGAATTCGCGAAGGCGCGCGTGGCACCGTCGGACACCGAAGGCTGAACAGTGCACTGGTGGCGATACAGTTTTCACTTTCACTCGTCCTGCTCATCGGCGCCGGTTTATTGCTGAAGAGTTTTCAGCGATTGGAGTCGGTGGATCTCGGCTTCAATGCGGAAAACACCCTCACGATGGTCGCCACATTGCCACGCACAAAGTACGACAGCGAAGAGAAGGCGTTGCACTTCTACGAGGGGGCGCTCGAGGTACTACGTAACTCGCCCGGCATTCGCGAGGTTGGGTTAACGTCGAACCTGCCTTTTGCAGATGGCGGTCAGGTTGATGGCTTCATTGTCGAAGGACAGGAACCAGCTCAGGGTGCCAACATTACTCAAACCGAACAGGCCGAACTGCAAAGTGTGACACCGGGAACGTTCCAGACCTTGAGAATTCCGATTTTGCAGGGTCGCGACTTTCAATCGTCAGATCACAGCAAATCCCTTCGCGTCGCAATCATCGATGAGACTTTGTCACGTCGGTACTGGCCCGCGAATGATGCGATTGGAAAACGCATTCAGACGACTGGCGATCGCGAGTGGTTGACGATCGTGGGTGTGGTTGGCGGTGTCAAGCACGTCAATCTCAGCGAAGAAAAAAGGCCACACATTTACTTCGCATTAACCCAGTATCCAGACCAGCGCGCCTCAATTGTGGTTCGAACTGATGGCCCATCTACCGCAGCTGTCGGTGCTTTTCGTTCGGCAATCAGGCAGGTCGATCCTGACATGCCGTTATACCGCGTCCGAGCGATGACCGAGATCATCGCGGAAACACTCAGCACCCAACGATTGACCAATATCCTGCTGACGGCGTTCGCGATCATTGCCTTAGCACTCGCGGCCGTCGGTATTTACAGCACGATGTCCGTGTATGTTGGCAGTCGTACGAAAGAGTTTGGGATCAAACTCGCTTTGGGCGCGCAACCAGGCGCGTTACGACGAGCAGTGATCCGTCAGGGATTGCTGCTGACGGCTGCTGGTGTGCTGATCGGAGTCGCAGGTTCGTTCGCGTTAACGCGGACGATCAAGAGTCTTTTGTTTGAAGTGAGTGCGACCGATCCGCTGGTCTTTACCGCAATTCCGGCGTTGCTAGTAATAGTTTCGTTGTTTGCGTCTTACACGCCGGCACGAAGGGCGACGAGAGTCGATCCACTGGTTGCACTTAGAGACGAGTGAGCGCCTCCTTGGAGAAATTAGGTCTAACGGGGTCTTAATTATGTTTGGTGCTCTTAAACAAAACATCGCATTTGCGATTCGCACGTTATTAAAGCACAAGGGCTTCACGATCACGGCGGTGTTAACGCTCGCACTCGGTATTGGAGCGACAACGGCGATCTTCAGCGTCGTGTACGCAGTGTTTGAGCCGATGCCTTATCCCGAACCGGATCAACTTATGATGGTGTGGTCCTGGTCACGCGGTTCGCGCAACTCCGTACCGTCCGGCGATTTTATAGAGTGGCAACGACGCAGCACTTCGTTCCAGGGAATCGGCGCATGGTCAGGCGCGAACTTCAACGTCGCCACCGACGATCGACCCGAACAAGTAGCTGCTTCACGTCGCACGCCCGGGTTCTTCACGTTTGAGGGACTGCCACTCATGTTAGGGCGCGACTTCCTGCCTGAAGAAGCCGAACCGGGCAGAGATCATGTTGTGATTCTCAGTTATCGCTTGTGGAGCAATCGCTTCAACTCAAATCGTGCGCTTGTAGGCAAAGCGATCCGCATGAACAGCGAACCGTATACGGTCGTCGGCGTGCTTCCTCCGGGAATTTACGATCGTTTCAACTCGCAATTGTGGGTGCCGCTTTCATTCCGGCCCGATCAGATCTCTCACGAGTCAAATAGCGTGTTGGTAATGGCGCGTCTGAAGGACGGCGTTTCGCTCGGACAAGCGCAGGCAGAGATGGAGGGAATAGCTGCGCAACTGCAGAGCGAGTTTCCCCGAACAAATGCAAATCGCGGTGTGAGCGTGCAACCGTTGCACCTCAACTTCGTGACTGAGTCGACGCGCCGGAATCTCTGGCTGTTGCTCGGTGCTGTTGGCTTCCTGCTACTGATTGGGTGTGTGAACATCGCGAATCTGCTCTTTGCGCGTGGCACATCGCGCCAGCGTGAAATTGCCCTGAGGGCTGCGCTCGGAGCCTCGAGAACGCGCCTCTTCTCACAGTTTTTAACTGAAAGTCTGGTCCTTGCGATCCTTGGAGGAGCGCTGGGGATTTTCCTCGCGGTAGTGATCATCGACGCGATCACGGCAGTGATGCCGCCCGTCGGTACGATGCTTCCATCCGAGGCAGAGATCAGGATCAGTGTTCCCGTTTTGCTCTTCACGATTGCGGTGAGTAGTCTCGCAGGACTTCTATTCGGCGCGGCTCCGGCGTGGCAGGCTGCACGACTCGATCTCAATGAAGTGTTGAAACTTGGCGGCCGATCCAGTTCCGGCGGCGTGCGACGCCAGGCTCTACGGGTGCTTGTGGTAGCTGAGTTCTCACTCGCGTTGACGCTGCTTGCGAGTGGTGGTCTGGCGTTGCGGGGATTCTGGAATCTGACCCGCATCGATCTCGGTATCAACACTGACAATGCGCTCACATTTCGGTTGCCGGTTCCGGACAAACGCCTCAATGGTCCGGATCAAATCAGATCTTACTACGGCCAGATGCTCGAAAAGATCCACGCTGTGCCCGGTGTCACGGACGCTGCTGCGATGACTGGTGTGCCCGGTCGTTTTAACACATTAGGAACACGTTTCACGGTTGTGGGCCAGCCGCCACCAAATCCAACAGAACGTCGCAACTCCAGTTTTCTAATGGTGACGCCGGGTTATTTCGACGCGCTCGGAATTCGCGTCACCAACGGTCGTAGTCTCAATGAGCAGGACACGCAGACGTCGATGCGCGTAGCGATGGTCAATGAGTACTTCGTGCAGCGTTATTTTCCGGGAGTTGATCCGCTCACTCAGCGGATCTCGGTGGACGAATTCGTTCCTGGCGCGCCGAGAGGAAAACCGATCGAATGGCAGATTGTGGGCGTGTACCACAACGTGCGCGGCGCAGGATTTCGGGAAGACAGTCCGCAGATCACTGTGCCTTTCGCACAGAGTCCGTGGCCGCAGAGTTCGATCGTCGTGAAAACTGCGGGTGATCCAAGAGCTGCGATCAAAGGCATCAGTGCAGCGGTCAGTTCAGTTGATCCCGATTTGCCGCTGGCAGGTGTGCAGACGATTGATGACATCGTGAGCGAGGCCCTGGCGATCGATCGTTTCAGCGTTGTGTTGTTTGCGAGCTTTGGCGCTCTCGGATTGTTGCTCGCGGCGGTAGGTATCTACGGCGTGATGGCGTTCGCGGTGGCGCAGCGCACGCATGAGTTTGGTGTTCGGATAGCACTCGGCGCACAGCGTTCGCGGGTCATCAATATGGTGCTGAAAGAAGGAGTGATTCTCGCGATCTGTGGCGCTGCCATCGGATTGGGGGGAGCGTATCTCGTGGGTCGTGCGATGCAGTCAACGCTGTTCGGTGTCGATGCGCTGAATGTGGGCGCGTTTGGTGCGGTTTCGTTTTTGTTGTTACTGGCGGCGTTGCTGGCGTGCTTGTTTCCGGCGTGGCGAGCGAGCCGTGTCGAGCCACTTGAGGCGCTGCGATACGAATAGGACCAATAGACCTATTAAAAACATGAACTCTCTTCTACACGATCTCCGCTTTGGGTTGCGGATGATGGTTCGCAATCCGATCTTTACTTTGATTGCAGTGGTTACGCTTGCGCTCGGTATTGGTGCGAACACGGCAATCTTTATTTGAACAAATGATGAAGACACTTTATCAGGACATACGGTACGGGCTGCGAGTGTTGTTGAAATCACGCGGCTTCACACTCATCGCTGTAATTTCACTCGCGTTTGGGATCGGTCTAAACACGGCGCTCTTTAGTGTCGTTAACGCGATTCTCATTCGTCCTGTACCACTTGTCACACAGCAGGATCGTCTGCTGTGGCTGCGCGCGCCGATCTCGTACCCTGACTATTTAGACTATCGAAGTCAGGCACAAAGCTTTGACGGAATGGCGGCAATCAGCGGCACGGACGAATTTAGTCTCGCACGTGCGGGAGAACCGGAGCTCGTTAAGGGCGAGTACGTCACTGAGAACTACTTTGACTTGCTCGGCGTCGGCGCCTTCATGGGAAGGATTTTTGTAGCGACCGACGCGCAAACAACAACCCCGGTTGTTGTCCTTAGCGAGAAGCTTTGGCGAACTCGTTTGGCCTCCGATCCAACAATCATCGGTCGGCAGATCACTCTTAATGGATTCGGCGTCACGGTGATTGGCGTTATGCCGAAAAATTTCATTGGGACAGAAGTCGGGCTTGATCGGGAGTTGTGGGTGCCGCTTGCAATGCAGCCGTTACTAAACCCACCTGAAGCTGCACGAGCAGCAGATCCGGGACCGAATAAATTCCGTAACCGGGATAGCCATTGGCTCGCAGTATTTGCACGACTGAAAAATGGCGTCTCACGTGAGCAGGCCGGCGCTGAGTTAACTGAAGTCGCTCGGCGTGTGGCCGAGAACTACAGCGGTGAGGCGAGTCACGAAACGTTGCGGAGCGTGCAACTGCTGAGGATGAGGGGCGGCATGGATCCGCGCGATCGGGAAGAGGCATTGCCACTTGTGGCAATTGCGATCGCCATAGTCGCCCTGGTGCTGCTGATCGCATGCGCCAATCTTGCCAGTCTGCTTCTGGCGCGAGCCGCAATACGACGACGAGAAACAGCTATCAGACAAGCCCTCGGAGCAGGCCGCTCTCGACTCATTCGTCAGTGGCTGACCGAAAGTGTGCTGTTGGGTGTTGCCGGCGGCGCTCTGGGTGTAGTGCTCGCATTGTGGGCCAATCAACTCTTGAACACTTACCTGCAGTCGACGCCGCTCGCGACTCTCGATTTTGGGTTGGACTACCGTGTCCTGGTATTCACTCTGATCGTTTCCGTCGTCACTGGCATTGTCTTTGGCCTTGCACCGGCGCTTCAGGCCTCGAGACTAGACATTGTTGCGGCCCTCAAGAGCCAGGACCCTTTGCAAGTTACGGGCGGTCATCGCTCACATCTGCGAAATCTATTCGTGACAGTCCAGGTAACGCTCTCCGTGGTTTTGCTTGTAGGTGCGGGACTCTTCATTCGAGCCTTGCACCGCGCGAGCCTTATCGATCCAGGGTTCAACGTCGAACGAGCATTGACTGTGCCAATCAACCTGGCATTGCTCCGCTATAAAGAAACTCAAGGCGAGGCTTTTTATACTGACCTGTTGCAGAGAGTGCGAACGCAGCCCGGAGTCGAAGGTGCAACACTGGTGAGGTTCCCGCAACTGGGTTTCTCCTTCGCACAGCTTCAGGTTTTCACAGAAGGCGGTGGACAAACAACTGAGGGTACAAGCGTCGGTTTTAATGTTATAGGGACGAACTTTTTTAAAACCATGGAAACACCCGTGCTTCGCGGGCGTGAATTTACCGAAGCCGATCGCAAAGGTGCACCGCAGACAGCAATAATTAACGAGACACTTGCACTAAAACTTTGGCCCGGCGAAGACCCGCTCGGCAAGCGCATTAGCATAACTGAACCAGAAGGGCCATTTCTGGAGGTGGTTGGCGTAGTGCGCGACAGTAAATATCGTTCGGTCGGCGAGGCGGCGCGCCCTTATGTCTACCAGGCTCTTCTCCAGTCTTACGATCCCAAGATGACGCTTGTTGTGCGCACGACGGGCGAACCGCAGGGCGTCACGTCGGTAGTGCGTGAACAGATCCGAGCGCTTGATGCAAATCTTCCTGTCGTCAACGTAAAGACATTACGTGACCAGTTGGATCTGTCGCTGTTTCCTTCACGCATTGCAGCCGGGACTCTGGGTGGCTTTGGTGTGTTGGCACTAGTGCTTGCCGGAATCGGAATCTACGGTGTTGTTTCCTATGCCGTTGCTCAACGCACGCGGGAAATTGGGGTGAGGATGGCGCTCGGCGCAAAAGAGATCGACGTACTGGGATTGGTGCTCCGCGACGGTTTAATCGTGGTGGCCACGGGGCTCGCAGCTGGGCTGTCGCTGGCTGCGGTGGCGACACGTGTGGTATCCGGGTTCCTGTATGGGATCGAGGCAATCGATCCTCTGACGTTTGTGGGTGTGCCACTTGTGTTGGGCGCTGTCGCAGTTGCGGCTGCTTATATTCCTGCACGGCGAGCAACCAGAGTCGATCCACTCGTGACACTGCGCTACGAGTAATTGGTCCGATAGGACCTGTTTTTGAAAGAGCAACCATGAATACTCTTCTACAAGATCTGCGCTATGGCTTTCGAATGATGCTCAAGCAAAAGGGCGTTACGGCTGTGGCTCTGCTTTCGCTTGCGTTGGGCATCGGAGCAAATACTGCGTTGTTCAGCATCGTGGATGCGATGCTGTTGAAAATGCTGCCCGTGAAAGAGCCGGAACGGCTGGTCCTCTTCAGGTCAATGGCGCCGAAGGAATTCAGTGTCGGCAGCTACAACGGGAATTCAAACGACGATCCCGCAACGGGCCAACGCATCATGACCTCATTCGCGTACCAGAGTTATCAACATATGCGCGAGCAACAAGGACCGATGTCTGACGTCTTTGCGTTTGGTAACGTGGGGTTAACGGTCTGCGCCGATGGACAGGCAGATGTTGCCAGAGGGCAGGCTGTTTCCGGAAATTACTTTTCCGCACTCGGAGTACAACCTGCAGCTGGTCGTCTGTTGACTGATCAAGACGACCAAGCGGGCGCGCCTCCGGCTGCTGTTTTGGGTCATCGTTACTGGCAGAAACGTTTTGGCGGCGATCCCGCCATCGTTGGCAAGCAGATAAATCTCAACAACCTTGCTTTCACTATTGTTGGTGTTTCGGCCCAGGGTTTCGACGGTACGATGGGCGTCGGCACAACTCTGGACGTGACCATTCCTCTCGCGCTCGAGTCGCAACTTTATGCCGACCCCAAACGGTCTTACCTGAGTGGGAATGTGTGGTGGCTGCGCGTCATGGGCCGTTTGAAACCGGGCGTCACGGCTGAACAGGCGCAGGCGCAGTTGGAAAACGCTTTCCACCAATCCGTTATTGAGCATCGTGCGGCGCGGCAAGCTGCGGCGAAGGCAAGGGGTGGCAATGCGATTAGCGACCTCGACCCGAAACAGTATCCACGACTGTTTGCAGATCCCGGCGGGCAGGGTGAGATGAATCGCCGAAAGTCCTTCGCGCCTTCACTCTATCTGTTGCTCGGCGTTGTTGGTCTGGTGTTGCTGATTGCGTGTGCAAATGTTGCCAACTTGCTGTTGTCGCGCGCAGCAGGACGGCAGAAAGAGATCGGACTTCGGCTCGCGCTCGGAGCGAGTCGTTGGCGATTGATCAGACAACTGCTGACCGAGAGTGTCCTGCTGTCTGTTTTGGGCGGACTGCTCGGGATCATCTTTGCGATCTGGATTAAAGATGGTTTGCTGGCCGTGAGTCTTTGGGGTGGCCGCGGTATGACTTCGTTCGAACCCCGGCTCGATTGGCGGGTGCTTGGTTTTACTCTCGCACTCTCGTTCCTAACGGGAATCGTTTTTGGAGTTGCGCCGGCATGGCGAACTACTCGCGTCGATCTAACTCCATCGCTTAAAGATAGCGGACGCGGATCGAGTGCGGTACATCGCTCGCTTCTGAGCCGCGGCCTGGTTGTGGCCCAGGTAGCATTGTCGTTGTTGCTGTTGGTCGGGGCCGGATTGTTCGTGCGTACTTTGTTGAATCTGCAACGAGTCGATCCGGGCTTCAACACTCAAAACCTTTTGCTGTTTGAAGTGCCACCTGGCCTGGTAGGTTACAAAGACGAGAAGCTGCGTCAGGTTTATCAGCAGATAAGCGAACGCCTCGAAGCGATTCCGGGAGTGCAGGCGGTTACGTTTTCGCGTGAGCCATTGCTGGCGCAGAGCTCCAGTTCGAGCAGCGTCTTTCTGCGCGAAGCCTTGTCTGCCACGCCTGATTCCGAAGGACGAATTCCGCCGAGCGGTGAAAGCTACCGCCACGTAGTTCGCGAAAACTTTTTGGAAGCGATGGGCATACCGCTGCTTTATGGTCGCACTTTTCGTTCACAGGATAACGCGACTGCGCCGAGAGTCGTGGTAGTCAATCAAACCTTCGCGAATAAGTTCTTCCCGAATCAAAACGCCGTTGGCAGACGCTTCACCCTTGACCCGTCCAAGCCGGATGAACTCGAGATCATCGGCATCTGCCGCGACGCGAAATACGCGCGCCAGCGTGATGACATTCCGCCAACCATCTATGGTTCTTACCGTCAGGAACGTCCGATGAGTGCTGCGGTGTTTGAAGTACGCACTGCCGGCGATCCGTCAGCGACAATAGCGAGTGTGCGTAGTGTTGTGCGCGACGTCGACGCAAACCTGCCGGTAATAAACGTCCTGACACAAGTTGAACAAGCTAATGAAACACTTCGCATGGAACGATTATTCGCGAAGCTGTTAACGCTGTTTGCTCTGTTGGCCCAGCAACTCGCAGCGATCGGACTATTTGGCGTTCTGGCGTACACAGTTTCGCAGCGCACACACGAGATCGGTATTCGCATGGCGCTCGGAGCGAATCGTGCCAGCGTGCTGAGGATGATCGTGCGGCAGGGAATGACGCTCGCCATCCTGGGTGTGATCCTTGGACTGGCCGGTGCTTACGTGCTCACAAAGTATCTGGAGAGCTGGATCAGTCTTTCGAAGATGTTGTTTGGTGTGAAGGTTTCTGATCCGTTGACGTATGGCCTGATTGCCGTACTGCTGACAGTGGTGGCGCTGATTGCGTGCTATATCCCGGCACGTCGTGCGACGAAGGTCGATCCGCTGGTGGCGCTGCGGTACGAATAATAGGACCGATAGGACCAATAGGACCTATAACAATGATTCAGGACCTGATTTACGCTTTTCGCTGGTTGCGCAAGAATCCGGGCTTCACGCTGCTTGCGGTGTTGATGCTTGCCGTTGGGATTGGTGTGAACACAGCGATGTTCAGCGTCATCAATGCGGTGTTGTTGCAGCCGCTGCCTTTTCCCGAACCCGACCGGATTGTCTGGATGGCGGAGGCCGGTCCGGAAGTGTCAAATCGCTGGGTTTCTTACCCAAACTTTGTCGACTGGACACAACGGAACAAGGTTTTTGAGGCAATGTCGACATTCCGCGGTTGGGGCGTAAACATCACCGGCTCCGGCGAGCCTGAAAGTCTCAATTCGCGCATGGTGAGCGCCGATTATTTCAAGGTGATGCGCACCACTCCATTGCTGGGTCGCGATTTCACCGCCGCAGACGACAAAGCGGGAGCACCGCCCGTAACCATCTTAAGCTTTCCTTTCTGGCAGCAGCGCTTTGGCGGCGATCCGGGCATAGTCGGCAAAACTATTTCGCTTGACGACAAAGCCTATACGGTAATTGGCGTCATGCCAGAGAGCTTCACGCATCATGGCCCACCGCCTCTATGGCTTCTGGTTGGCCCACAAGACTGGAAGGGACGCGACGTGCGGATTGGCGGGTTTGTGATCGCGCGTCTCAAACCGGGAGTGACAATCGATCAAGCTCGTGCCGAGATGAACCGGATCTCGCAGCAGTTGGCCCAGGAGCATCCGGTGGCGAATGCCGGTGCGAACACGGTTACGGTGGTGTCTCTGCAGGACAATATTCTGAGAAACACCGGCACCGTCTTAAAAATACTCTTCGGCGCAGTCGCTTTGGTGTTGTTGATTGCCTGCGCCAACGTCGCAAACCTTTTGCTGTCGCGCGCAGCTACGCGACGAAAAGAGTTTGCGGTCCGGGCTGCTTTGGGCGCTTCACGATTCAGAATTGCGAGGCAGATGTTGGTTGAGAGTCTGGTCCTCGCAATCAGCGGCGGCACGCTTGGCTTAATCCTCGCATCATGGACCATTTCACTGCTTTCGCACGTGGCTCACGAAACTGTGCCACGTATGGGTCGTATGGACCTTGACACTAGAGTGCTTGGTTTCAATCTCGCCGTCTCGCTGCTTACTGGACTTCTCTTCGGAGTAATGCCGGCATTGCGCTCTTCCAAACCAGATTTACAGGAGACACTGAAAGACAGCAGTGCCACCACGACGGACGCGCAGGGTAAGAGATTGCGCGGCACTTTGGTAGTCGCTGAAGTCGCTGTGTCGGTTGCGTTGTTGGTTGGCGCGGGTCTGCTGGTTAAGAGTTTGGCGCTGTTGTTGAAATCAGATATCGGCCTTGATCCGAATGGCATCCTTACCATGGAGTTGAAGGTATCGCAAAACCGTTATCGTGAGCGAGACGAGCTAAACCGACTGCTACAGCGTGTCTTACAGTCGGTGCAGTCGCAACCGGGTGTCGAAAAAGCGGCAATGTCGTCAGCGGTTCCGGGGCTGATCGATGGCTGGCAAAACGACATCTATCCCGAAGGACACGTGCCGCTGAACCCGGGCGAGCTGATCAATGTCGATTGGTCCATCGTAAGCGCTGATTACTTTCAGACGATGAAGATCCCGATCCTGAGGGGTCGCACATTTACCAGAGACGAGGAAGAACAAGGTAAGCCCGTCGTGCTGATCGATGAAAATCTTGCCCGCCGTTTCTGGCCCAATGAAGACGCACTCGGCAAACATCTAAAGTACGACAGCCCCGCCTGGCATGAAATCATCGGTATCGTTCCGGAAGTCCGGGCCTACGGTTCGGAAGCGAAGCCGCTCATCAAGATGTATACGCCAATGGGTCGCTCCCCACAGCGCAATCCAACTTTGTTGATTCGATCAAAGAATACCGATCCGGCAGTCCTGACTGGCGTTGTCACTCAGGCCGTGCACGAGATCGACAAGGATTTGCCGTTCTCCGAAGTCGCGACGCTTGAAGACATTCTGTCGCGGGAGGCTGCCACACGGCAGTTTAGCGCAATGCTTTTCTCAATCTTCGCGGCGTTGGCTCTGGTGCTTGCGGCGACAGGTGTTTACGGAGTGCTCTCCTATTCGGTTTCACAACGCACACACGAAGTCGGCATTCGCATGGCACTCGGCGCGGGAAGAAGCCATGTGCTGCGGTTGTTTATGGGCCAGGGAATGAAGCTGGTGTTGGCGGGCCTGGCGCTGGGGTTGGGCGGCGCGTTTGCGCTCGCGCGCTTGATATCTAGTTTGTTGTTTGGGGTTTCGACGACGGATGCGGTGACGTTTGTCGTAGTGGGAGCAGTACTAATCATGGTCGGCTTGTTCGCCTGCTATCTGCCGGCCCGCCGTGCCACGAGAGTCGATCCGTTAACAGCGCTTAGGTACGAATAGGACCTGTTGGACTTACAGGACAGATACCATGCTTCAAGACATCCGTTACGGACTACGCATCCTTCTTAAAAAACCCGGCTTCACGCTGGTCGCGGTGCTTTCGCTCGCGCTTGGAATCGGTGCGAACACGGCGATCTTCAGCCTGCTCGATGCAGTGATGCTCAAGACGCTGCCGGTGAAGGAACCGGACCAGCTGGTCCTTTTCGGAAACGGCAAGAACCAGGGCGCCACCGACGGCTTTCCAGATGAGAGCTGGGATCTTTTCTCGTATCCGTTTTATCGAAAGGTCCAGCAACGCACGGATCTGTTTTCGAGTGTGGGAAGTCTTTTGAGCATTCCCTGGGACGTGCATGGTTTCGTCAACACAAAGGGCACGAGCAGCGACATCGAGTCGATGCAGGTGCAACTCGTTTCCGGTAGTTACTTTCCCGTGTTGGGAGTTAATGCTGGTCTCGGTCGTCTCCTGAATGAGACTGACGATCAGAACGCAGGTGGGCACCCGGTTGCAGTTGTCAGCTACGCGTGGTGGCAAAAACGATTCAACGGCGATCCGTCAGCGGTCGGCAAAACGATCACCATCGACGATACGGCTTACGCGATCGTCGGCGTTGCGCCTAAAGAATTCTTCGGCACGACGGTTGGTACGGCTCCTGACCTTTGGGTGCCGCTCGCGATGGAGAAGCAGATGCCGCCGGCGCATTGGAACGCGAGGGAATCGGAAGACTTTCAGTCGCTCTTCATCATCGGTCGTTTGCAGAATGAAGTGAGTGCGGCGCAAGCCAATGCGGCCATCAATCTTATGTTCAAACAATCGCTACAGGCGCGCGCGGGTTCACAACCTAATGCCCAACGATTGAAGGACATGGAGAACGCGAGCATTGAACTGACGCCTGTGAGTCGCGGTTTGTCGTCGCTGCGCGAGCAGTTCTCACTTTCGTTGAAAGTTCTGATGGGTGTGGTCGCGCTGGTGTTGTTGATCGCGAGTGCGAACGTGGCGAACCTCCTGTTGGCCCATGGAGCAGCACGCACGAAAGAATTCGCACTGCGCATGGCCGTGGGCGCGGGCCGTTTACGTCTCGTGCGGCAGCTACTCACTGAAAGCGCATTGCTGGTGTTCCTGGGCGCAATTGCCGGACTCGCTTTTGCCTGGTGGGGAACTCGGCTACTGTTAGTGATGGCCTCGGATGGACCAGAGGCCTTGCCGTTACATGTTGCGCCAAGTTGGCGCATCCTCGCATTCACGATCGCCGTGTCAGCCCTCTGTGCGTTTGTCTTCGGCATTGCTCCGGCGCTACGCGCCTCACGCATTGAGCCAAACACTTCACTGAAAGGCGGTAAGAGTTCCACCCTCAGTCCACTTAAGAATCCTCTCGGCAAAGCCTTCGTGATCGCACAGGTGGCGCTTTCACTTTTGCTGCTTGTCACTGCCGGACTCTTCGTCCGCACCTTGATTAATCTGCAAAGTATTCCGAGTGGCTTCAATCAGGAAAACGCGATGCTGTTTTCGGTGGATACTTCAGCCACCGGTTTTAAGGCTGAAGATCCGAAATTGCCTGCTTTGTTGAGCGAAGTCGAAGACAAGGTCAGGGCGATTCCCAATGTGCAGGCCGCCTCTTTTGCATTCTTCACTTTCCATCAGGGCTTTTGGACCAGTGGTGCCTTTACTCGTGAAGACGGCATTGCGGAAGGACAGAGTCGCAGCCTTCGCAACAACATCGTCGGCAAAGACTTCTTTGCCGCGATGGGAATCTCCGTGTTGCAGGGAAGGATCTTCGGACCCCAGGACACCAGGGACTCGCCGAAAGTCGCGCTGGTAAATGAGGCGATGGTCCGAAAGTTTTTCCCCACTGGTTCTCCAGTAGGTAAACGGTTCGGAATCGATGGTCCTGAATCCACCGAAGCGATTGAAGTTATCGGAGTGGTTAAAGACGCAAAATTTGGAAATCTGCAAGAGCAGTTCGCGCCGATGGCGTTCTACCTGCATCAACAGCGTCCGGATGCGATTAGCAACCTGGTGGTGCGTTTTTCAGGGCCTGCGAGTTCTGTGGTGCCGCAGATCAGGCAGACGATCAAGCAGATCAATCGCAATCTGCCGGTCGACGACGTCAGGACTCTTTCAGATCACATTAATCGCTCTCTCGTCCAACAGGCCCTCGTTGCACGGCTCGCGTCATTCTTTGGGCTGCTGGCGTTGTTGCTGGCGTGCGTCGGGTTGTACGGAGTGATGTCTTACGGTGTGGCCCGGCGTACGAATGAGATTGGTATTCGGATGGCGTTGGGAGCGCGTGGTTTCAGTGTGCTCTGGCTGGTGTTGCGTGAAGCATTGTTGTTGGTTGCGATTGGACTAGTGGTTGGTGTGTTCGCGTCGTTGGCACTTACGAAGACAGCAGCGTCGCTGTTGTACGAGTTGAAGCCCAACGATCCACTGACGATCGCGCTGGCGATGTTGTTGCTCTCCGCAGTTGCGGGTCTTGCGGGTTATTTGCCGGCTCGGCGTGCGGCGCGCGTCGATCCGATGACTGCGCTAAGGGAAGAATGAGCCACGGATTAACACGGATTTTCTAACGGATAAAAGATCATGAACACTTTACTTCAAGACATTCGCTTTGGTCTGCGCATGCTGCTCAAGTCGCCGAGCATCAGCATCGTCGCCACTATCGCACTCGCGCTCGGAATAGGCGCCAATACTGCGATCTTCAGCGTCGTAAATGCGGTGCTGCTGCGTCCTTTGCCGTTTCCGGATCCGGATTCACTGGTTGCGCTATTTGAGACCGACACGCAGCGGGGTCAGCAACGCGGATCACACTCGTATCCAAACTTCATGGACGTGCGCGCGCAGAATACGGTCTTCGAACACGTCTCTACATATCACGGCAGCGATTACATTATGACCGGCCGTGGCGAGCCCGCTCGACTGCAGGGCGCCGTTGTTACCACAGATCTGTTTCCATTGCTCGGCGTGCAACCGATGCTCGGCCGCACTTTTCTTCCCGATGAAGATAAACCTACAGAAACAGGTCGCGTCGTCATCCTCAGTCATGCACTGTTTCAACAACGCTTTGGTGGCGATCCATCCATTCTGAATCAGTCGATCACGCTCGAGGGGATTAGTTTCACGGTTGTTGGCGTAATGCCTCCATCGTTCGAGTTTCCGATTCAGAACGATCCGGTGGAACTATGGACCACGATTGCAGGAGATGCGTCCGGAGACGAGCCAATCACCGTTCAACGTGGAGCGCACTTCTTAAACGTGATTGGACGTCTCAAACCCGGAGTTACTCAAGAGCAGGCTCAGGCTGAGCTAACGGCAATCGCAGCTCGCCTCGAGCAGCAGTATCCAGACACAAACACTCACAAGAGTTTGCGAATTGAATCGGCTTTGACTGCGCTCGTCGGCGACATTCGTCCGGCGTTGCTAATACTGCTGGGCGCGGTTGCGTGTGTGTTGTTGATCGCCTGTGCGAATGTCGCAAACCTGTTGCTGGCGAGAGCGACGAGTCGTCACAAAGAGATGGCCATTCGCGTGGCGTTGGGCGCCAGTCGTACGCGCGTGGTTCGACAGTTGTTGACTGAGAGCGTGTTGCTGTCGCTGGTTGGTGGCGGCGTTGGAATGCTGCTCGCGGTTTGGTGGTCCGATCTTATGGTCGCACTTGGAAAGGAAGATATCCCGCGTGCGATCCACGTTGGGATGGACTGGCGCGTCCTGGGATTTACGCTTGGCGTGTCTCTATTAACCGGTCTGATTTTTGGTCTCGCGCCTGCGTTTCACTCTTCGAAGACTGAGCTGGTTGAATCGTTGAAGGAAGGCGCGCGCGGCACGAGTGCGGGCAGCTTCGCGAATGTGATTCGCAAGGCGCTCGTCGTGATCGAACTCGGATTTGCGGTGCTGTTGTTAACAGGCGCGGCACTTCTGATTCAAAGTCTCTGGCGTCTGCAAACAGTCAACAGCGGTCTGCGACCTGAGAACATCCTTACTTTCAATGTGACCCTGCCTGACGTCAAGTACAAGTCGGAAAGGCAAAGCCAGTTTTTCATCGACTTGAAGAAACGCCTTGAAGCAACGCCGGGTGTTCAATCAGCCAGCTCGATATTACCGCTGCCATTGAGTGGCGATCGCTTTGGTATCTCGTTTGAGATTGAAGGCCGCCCGGTGGCGCCGAAGGATCAGCCTTCGGCCGACTTTTTCACGACCGGCGTGGGCTACTTCAAAACAATGGGTATCCCGTTGATCAAAGGTCGCGACTTCGACGATCGCGACCGCCACGGATCAACTCCAGTGATCATTGTCACCGAGACCTTTGCGCGACAGCATTTTCCGAACGAAGACCCCATCGGAAAACGTATCAAACCTGGCATCTCTACTTTTGAGGACGAAAAGTCAACAATGCGCGAGATCGTCGGTGTCGTCGGCGACATCAGAAACCGCAGTCTAAGTACGGAATCGAAGCCGGCGTACTACGTGCCGCAGACGCAGGTGCCGTTCACTCAGATGGTCACTGTCGTCAAGACAGTGGGCGAACCGCGCAGTCTGATTTCAGCGGCGACTAAAGAAGTGGCTGCAATGGATCAGGACGTTCCATTGTTTAGCGTGAAGTCGATGGAGGAATACCTCTCAGCATCGGTGGCGGCGCCGCGTTTCAGCACCACGCTGCTTTCGATCTTTGCCGGTGTAGCGCTGGTACTGACCATCGTCGGGTTGTATGGCGTGATGAGTTATTCGGTCGCGCAACGCACGAATGAGATCGGTATCCGAATGGCGCTTGGCGCGCAGTCACACGATGTGTTGTTGATGATAGTCAGGCAAGGATCGATATTGATTCTGATAGGACTCGCGATCGGTTTGACAGGAGCGTTTGCGCTCACACGTTTGATCTCGAGTCTGTTGTTTGGCGTTACGGCGAAGGACCCGTTCACGTTCGTTGTTGTCTCGGTGCTGTTAGCGTTTGTCGCACTACTGGCGTGCTATGTACCGGCGTTGCGCGCTACGAAAGTTGATCCAATGGACGCTCTGCGTTGTGAGTAACACAGATCTACACGAATTGGGTTACGGATCGGGGTAAGGAAAGATGAGCACATTATTAGCTGATATTCGGTTTGGCGTGCGGATGTTGTTGAAGAGTCCGATGGTGACGTTTGTGGCGCTGCTTGCACTCACGCTTGGCATTGGCGCCAACACAGCGATTTTTAGTGTGGTGAATGGGGTGTTGCTTCGTACCTTTCCCTATCACGAGGCTGAACGCCTCGTACTGGTTTGGGAAAAAAGTCCCCGAAACGATCAGAACGTAATCAACCTCGGCAATTTCTTTGATTGGAAAGAGCAGAATCAGGTTTTCACAGATATGGCGGTCTTCTTTGACCGCAGCTTCAATCTCACCAGCGACGGCGAACCGGAAGAAGTTACAGGACAGCTTGGCACCACAAATCTTTTCTCTGTCCTGGGAACTAACCCTGTTCTGGGTCGCACTTTTATTGATGATGACGGGCGCGACGGCCAGCCGCGAGTGATCGTGATCAGCTACGGTCTTTGGCAGCGACGATTCGGCGGCGATAAAAATATTGTGGGACGCCAGATCAGCGTCAACGAACGACCCTCCACGATCGTCGGCGTTATGCCGACAACCTTTGGTTGGCACATTCAGAAGGGGACCCAGGCGAGCAAACCGGCGGACATTTGGATCCCTTTTCAAATCCCAGAGCAACTGCGACAACGACGAGGTAGATTCGCCTCAGCCGTTGCTCGTTTGAAGCCTGGCGTTTCAATCGACCAGGCACAACAGGAAATGACGACGATCGGCGCGCGACTGTCGCAGCAGTATCCTGAATTCAATACCAACTGGGGAGTGAATGCGGTTCCATTGCGCACACAAGTCACGGGCGCAATCAGACGTCCTTTATTCATTCTGCTGGGCGCAGTTGGGTTCGTGCTTTTGATTGCCTGTGCGAACGTCGCAAATCTTTTGTTGGCGCGTGCAAGTTCAAGGAGAAAAGAGATCGCTGTGCGCGCGGGACTGGGTGCAACCCGGCGTCGCATTGCACGTCAGTTGTTGACGGAGAGCGTGATACTGTCGCTGACCGGTGGAACGCTAGGCGTGCTGGTAGCGTGGTGGGGTACAAAGGCGCTGGTGGCGCTGAGTCCGCCGGCGCTCATCGATCTCAAAAACGTTACCGTAAGTTTGCCGGTACTCGCTTTCACACTCGGTTTATCGTTGCTCACAGGAATTGTGTTTGGACTTGTTCCCGCTTTGGAAGCCACTCGCTTTGATCTTCACGACTCGCTCAAAGAGGGCGGTAAGAACATCGGCGGCAGCGCTGGTGGCCAGCGCGTACGAAATCTGTTTGTGGTGACTCAGGTTGCGCTGGCGCTGGTTTTACTAGTGGGTGCTGGTCTGCTGCTGAAAAGTTTCAATCGTTTGCAGTCAGTCTACACTGGATTCAATCCCAATAATCTCTTAGCTGTTCGCCTCAATCTGCTCCCGGGGAAGTACGACACCGACCAAAAACGGATCGATTTCTTCAAGCGGGCGATCGAACAGATGAAAACGCTTCCGGGCGTGGAGGCTGCGGGCGCTATCAACACGCCTCCGTTCACTGGTCTATACAGTGGCACGAATGTCGAAGTCGACGGCCAGAGGTTACCTCCGGGTCAGCATCTGGGAACCGGTATCTGCGTCACTGACGCCAACTATTTTCAAACGATGGGAATCCCGCTAAAGCTGGGGCGCCTTTACAACGAGCAGGAAGCCTCTGAGATGCGGCACGTAGTGGTCGTTAATGAGACGTTCGTGAGGAAGAACCTCGGCGGGCAGAATCCACTCGGACGGCGACTCACGATCTACATGAAAGACGAGAACCTGCCTTCGGAGATCATCGGCGTTGTTGCCGATCACAAACACCTCGGGCTCGATGTTCCCGTCGAACCGGTTGCTTACTGGCCTCATCCGGAGCTCGTTTATCCGGGAATGACATTGATGTTGCGGACTAGAGGCGATGCCGGTGCGGTGGCGGGGGCGGCGCGCAACGTAATTCACAGCCTCGATCCTCAGCAGCCGATCGGCGAAGTCAGCACGATGGAGACACTGTTATCGACGTCAGTGGCCCGCGCGCGATTTAGTGCGTCACTGCTGACGGTCTTTTCATTTCTGGCGCTCGTAATGGCTGCGGTCGGGATTTACGGTGTGATGTCGTACTCGGTGTTGCAGCGTACGCATGAGATTGGTGTGCGGATGGCGCTCGGCGCGCAACGTTTTGATGTGCTGAAGCTCGTTGTGCGAAAGGGGATCTTGCTGGGAGTGGTGGGCGTCGTTGCGGGGTTGATCGCCTCGTTTGCGCTAACGCGACTGATTGCGACGCTGCTCTTTGATGTGACAACGACGGACACCGCAACCTTCGCGATTGTTTCGGTGGGATTGTTTTTAGTGACGTTGATTGCGTGCTATGTGCCGGCGCGACGAGCGACGAAGGTCGATCCGTTGAAGGCGCTTCGGTACGAGTAATTCGTTAACGAGTCAGGATTTACAGGATGGCAATGCCTGAACGCCAGAGTCAACGTATTTGGCATTTTGATCCAGGGTACACGACTGTCGAATTCGTGATTAGGAATCTGTGGTTCAAAGTCAGGGGACGCTTCCGGGATCTCGAAGGCAAGATCGTTTTGGATGAGAACGACATCAGCCGTTCGTCAGTTGACGCAACGATTAAAGCAGGAAGCATCGACACTCGAAACAAACGTCGTGACGCGCATTTGCTGCTGGCGGATTTTTTCGACGTCGAGAAGTTTCCCGAGATTGAGTTCAAGAGCACCAGCGTCCGGCGTGGCAGAGATCGCGATTCGTTGGAGCTCGAAGGTGAGTTGAGGATCAAAGACAAGACAGTGCCCGTGGCGCTGGTTGTCAACGAGATGGACCGCAGCCGTTCGCCGAACGGCGAAGAGTTTGTCTATTACAGCGCCACAACAGAACTCGACCGTCGCGCCTTCGGCATCAACTACGGACCGGGACTGATAGGTCGTCGCTTGCAGGTCATGATCAACGTGCAGGCCTGCGACAGTTCACAGATGAGGAGATAAAAATGAACTTGCTCAACCACTCTCTCAAAGCGCGCGTCTACTGGCTGCTCGCCTCATGTTTGGCCTTGCTCATTTCGTCGCCAGTGCCAGGAACAAACAAATTGGATAGAGCCACAGATGAACACGGATTACACGGATAAATCAGTGAAATCCGTGTTTATCCGTGGCGAAAAAAAACTATGGAAAATCTGATTAAAGACATTCGCTATGGCATTCGGATGCTGATGAAGAATCCGGGCGTGAGTCTGGTTGCCGTGATTACGTTGGCGCTCGGGATTGGAGCGAATACGGCGATCTTCAGTGGCGTGAGTGCGTTTCTCATGCGGCCGCTTTCGGTTCCAAATCCGAACGATCTCGTGCGTCCGATGGAGATTGCTGAAGATCGCGGTGTGACTGATGAGTTTTCTTATCCCGACTTTCTCGACTATCGCGATCAGAGTACTTCATTCAGCGGCCTCGCTGCCGAAGACATGCTTCAGGCGGCGATTGATGCTGAGAACCAGAACGATGTGATTTGGGGACAGGTCGTTTCCGCCAATTACTTTGATTTGATCGAGGTCAAACCGATTCTCGGTCGAACGTTTTTGCCGGAGGAAGACAAGAACCCCGGCGCGAATGCTGTTGTCGTGTTAAGCCACAGCTTCTGGCAGCGTCGTCTCGGCTCCGATCCAAACGTCGTCGGCAAAACGGTCCAACTCAACAACCGCGGTTATCAAGTTATTGGTGTTACACCCGACTATTTTGTCGGGACGAAGTTTGCGCTCGCACTCGACTTCTGGACTCCGATGTCGATGGCTGAAGACCTGCGCCGGAACCCGGGCCTACTCAAGGAACGCGGCGCACATTGGATGAATGTAATCGGGCGTCTCAAACCCGGTGTTTCGCTGTCACAAGCCTCCGCGGAGATGTCGGCGATCGCAACTCGTTTGAATCAGACTTATTCCGACAATCGCGCCGCGAGCACACAGGCACAGGTGCTCTATGAGATCGATGGCCGCTGGGCCGAAATGGGTAACGTCTTTAAGAGTGGCGGCGCAATCGCGATGGCGATTGTCGGACTCGTGCTGCTGATTGCATGCGCAAACGTAGCGAACCTGATGTTGGCTCGAGCCGCAGCGCGTCGCAAAGAGATTGGAATTCGTCTCGCACTCGGCGCGAATCGTGCGCGCCTTGTGCGACAACTTCTCACCGAGAGCATTTTACTTTCGATAGTCGGCGGCGGGCTCGGACTGTTACTCGCTTTCTGGGTTACAGACTTGATGCAGGCATTCGTTCCTATCCTCGAATACAACATCGTCAAAAACTTCTTTGCGATTGATTCGCGTGCTCTCGTATTCACTCTCATTATTTCCCTGGCGACAGGACTCGTGTTTGGACTCGCGCCTGCCTGGCATTCCTCAAATCCCAATGTCGTGCCCGTGCTGAAAGGCGATCCGGAAGTTGCGCCTCGCGGGAGGAGAAGAGCGTTCAGTTTGCGAAACGTGTTGGTTGTCGCCCAGGTCGCCTTATCGTTGGTGGTGCTGATTTGCGGCGGCCTCTTCATCAAGAGTTTCCGCAAAGCACAGACGATGGATCCGGGTTTCGACAACAGCAAAGGGCTGTTTCTTTCGTTGAGTCCGACGCTGGTTGGGTACGAAGAAGAGCAGAGCAGGAGTTTCTACAAACAGGTACTCGAGCGCGTGTCGCACGTGCCTGGAGTTGAAGCAGCCTCATTCATACGAACTCTTCCGCTCGGTGACAGTTCCAACTCCAATGGGCCAATCCTGAAAGAAGGCGAGACTCTGCCGCGCGGCAGTGCCGGTCGCAACATCATGAACACGGTGGTTAGTCGCGGTTACTTCAATGCGATGCAGATCCCGCTGATCGAGGGACGCGATTTCGATGAACGAGATACCACGAAAACGAAGCGAGTGATCGTCATCAATCAACGAATGGCGGAGATGCTTTGGCCCGGCGAGAGTGCCGTCGGCAAACGGATCTTTATCGGCAGTGATAGTCGCGACGGTTTGGAAGTGGTTGGAGTAGTCAAAACCGGCAAATATCGAGCGCTGGCTGAAGATCCAAAACCGTTTTACTACTCGTCGATGGACCAGCGACGTCCGACCACGATGGCTCTGGTGATTCGTCCCACTGTCGACCCGGTTTCGCTCGTCGGTGCGATTCGTAGTGAGCTGCAGGCCATCGATCGTCGTGTTCCGGTCTTTGCGGTCAAGACTATGGACCAACACAAGACTTATGCACTCTGGGCGCCGAATATGGCGGCCAGTTTTTCGCTCGCGTTTGGTGTGTTGGCAATCCTGTTGAGCGCGGTCGGTCTTTACAGCGTGATGGCATACGTTGTTTCACAGCGGACGCGTGAGGTTGGTATTCGCATGGCGCTCGGGGCAAATCGCGCCGACGTGATGAAGATGATTACGCGGCAGGGAATGCGCCTCGCCGCGGTTGGCGTGGGAATCGGGTTGTTGCTTGCGCTCGCAGTCGCGCAGGTTTTGTCGTCTCTGTTAATCGGTATCAGCGGTTACGACGTGACTACGTTTGTGCTTGTTCCTGCGCTGCTGGCAGTAGTAGCGCTGGTGGCGTGTTATCTGCCTGCACGCCGTGCGACGAAGGTCGATCCACTGGTAGCGCTTCGCTATGAATAGGTCCAATAGGACCTATAGGACCTATATCAGATCATGGATTCACTAATCAAAGACATTCGCTATGCAGTTCGAGGGTTGATCAAGCGGCCCGGGTTTGTGGCGATCGCTGTGATCACGTTGGCGCTTGGGATTGGTGCCAACACGGCAATTTTCAGCCTCGTGAATACAGTGCTGCTCCGTTCGTTGCCGGTCGATCGACCGGGAGAGATCGTGTCGGTTGCGGTGCGCTCGAAGGATGATTCGATGTCAGCCTTCTCGTATCCCAATTACAAGGATTTTCGCGATCGCAACGAGGTACTTTCAGGTCTGCTCATCTACCGGTTTGTGCCGTTGAGTTTGAGTCGTGGCGGCGTCAACGAACGGATCTGGGGTTATGAGGTTTCAGGAAACTACTTCGACGTCCTCAACGTGAAGGCAATTGAGGGTCGCACTTTTCTCCCCGAAGAAGACAAGACGAAAAACTCGCACCCGGTGGTCGTTGTCAGTTACGACTGCTGGCAGCGGCGCTTCGGTGGCGATGCTGGTCTCGTCGGCAGAGACGTACTCATCAACAATCACCAGTTCAAAGTGATCGGCATAGCGCCCGCAGGGTTTAAGGGCACAGAGTTTGTCTACTCGCCGGAGATCTGGGTACCGGCGTCGATGATTGAATGGGCCGAGCCAGGAGCAACGTGGATTGATAATCGCCGGGCAAAAAACTTCTTCGGTATTGGACGTCTCAAGGGTGGTATCGATGCGCGTCAGGCAGAAGCTTCACTCAATCTGCTGAGCCAGCAACTCGCAAAAGAATTTCCCGCCGAGAATGAGGGACAGTCGATCAAGGTTGGACCACCGGGATTTATTCTGCCTGATTTGCGTGGCGCAGTGGTCAGTTTTACCTGGGTGATGATGGCGGCCGTGGGTCTCGTGCTACTCGTTACCTGCACAAATCTCGCCGGCCTCATGCTCGCGCGAGCGACTGATAGACGAAAAGAGATCGCAATCCGTCTCGCCATGGGCGCTAACCGTCTGCGCCTCATTCGCCAACTACTCACCGAAAGTATTTTGCTTTCGTTCACAGGCGGCATAGCGGGCTTGTTACTTGCACTCTGGATCATCAAAGTGCTGCTGGCGCTCAAACCGCCGATCGATTTTCCACTCGCTCTTGACGTGGGTGTTGACTGGCGCGTGCTTATGTTTTCACTCACCGTGTCGGTTGCGGCAGGTGCGATCTTCGGCCTGGCTCCGGCATTACAAGCAACACGACCCAGTCTGTTAAGGGCATTGAAGGATACCGCCGCGCAGGGTGGTGCTGTGAAAACACGTCTGCGCAGTGTGCTCGTGGTCGCACAGATCTCGATCTCGTTAGTGGTTTTGATCGCGGCCGGCCTCGTCGTGCGTACGTTGCAGCAGTTGCAGACGATGAACCCCGGTTTCGAAACGCAAAATGGACTCACGATGTCGTTCGACCTGGGGCTGCAAGGCTATGACGAAGCTCGCGGACAGCAGTTCTATCGCCAACTGACCGAACGCGTGCAATCGCTGCCGGGCGTCGACTCGGCTGCGGTGGCGAGCTACATCCCTCTCAGTCTCAACTACAACAGTGGCAATGTATTTGTCGAAGGGAAGCCCGCTGAGCGCGGAGAGAACGTGCCTGAGGCGATGACGGGAAGTGTTGGACCAGGTTACTTCAAGACAATGGGCACACCCATTCTTCAGGGTCGCGAGTTCACTGACCATGACCAGGAGAAAACAGAACAGGTTGCAGTCGTCAATGAGTTCTTTGTACGACGCCTGATGCCCGAATTGCAAAACACGGCTGAAGCGGTCGGCAAACGCTTCAGCTTCCGGGACGCTGCTGGGCCATTCATTCGCATCGTCGGAGTGGCGCAAGCCGGCAAGTACTTCAACATTGCTGAAGATCCGCGCCCGTTTGTCTGGACGGCGATGGCTCAGGACTACGAATCGAGCGGCATTCTCGTGGTGCGCGCGAAAGGTAATCCGGAAGGATTGTTTGGACCGGTGCGCGGTCAGGTGCAGTCGCTCGATCCAAATCTGCCGCTCTTCGATGTCAAGACACTGACGGAGCACATGAGGTTTGCGTTGTTTCCGGCGAAAGTCGCCGCAACTGTGCTGGGCGTGTTTGGACTTGTGGCGCTTGTGTTGGCGGCGATTGGGGTTTATGGAATCACGTCGTATGCGGTCGCTCAACGAACGCACGAAATCGGTGTGCGACTCGCTCTCGGCGCCCAGTTGAGTGACGTGTTGCGCCTCGTGCTTGGTCACGGATTGAAGTTGACGATTATCGGTGCGGCACTGGGATTGTTTGGCGCTTTTCTGGCGACGCGCGCGATCACGAGTGTGCTTTACGGCGTGAGTGCGACGGATCCCGTCACGTTTGGCTTTGTGTCGTTGTTGTTGATTGGCGTGGCTTTGGTCGCATGTTATGTACCGGCCCGACGCGCGACAAAGGTCGAGCCGTTAACAGCACTCAGAAATGAGTGAACACGGATAAACACAGATGGAAACACTGATTAGAGATCTGCGTTACGGCGTTCGCAGTTTTCTCAAACGTCCTGGGTTCTTGTTCATCGCTATCTCAACACTCGCACTCGGCATTGGTGCGACGACGGCGATGTTCACGGTGGTGAATTCAGTGTTGTTGCGACCGTTGCAGTTTCCCGAGCCGGAGCGAATCGTGCGCTTCGATGCGATCAATTTGCGGCACGGGTTCACCGAAGGACCCATGTCCGTGCCTGACCTCGTGGACTGGGAGACGCAGAGCCAGTCGTTCGAACACATCGCGGGAGTTTCCAACAACCAGTCGTTCCTCCGCCTGAACGACGAAACTGAACTTGTGAGTACTGCGGCAGTGCAGGCCGATTTCTTTACGATATTTGGGATTAACGCCATCAGTGGCCGCACAATTCAAGCAGATGACACGAAGGACGACGCCGATGGTGTCGTGATCAGTTATGCGTTGTGGCAACGAAGTTTTGGCGGAGCGTCAGATGTCGTAGGCCGCAAGATCAAGATAAATGGCTGGTGGGGGACAATCATTGGAATCATGCCTGCCGGGTTCACTTATCCGAACGAAAGGGAAATTTGGTGGGGGCGACAGTTCGACCCGGCCAGGGAGGCTCGTGAAAATCGTTATATTTCAGCCGTGGCTCGGTTGAAGCCGGGAGTTTCGCTGTCGCAAGCGCAAACCGAGTTGGACACAATCAACCAGCGCCTGGCCCAGACCTATGTTGATACAAACGCTTACTGGGGCGTTCGCCTCACAGAGTTGCGTGAGAGTCTGGTGAGAAATTTAAGAACGTCACTGGTCGTCCTGCTTGGTGCGGTCGCGTTTGTTTTGCTAATTGCCTGTGCGAACGTTGCAAATCTTCTCTTAGCTCGGGCCGCATCTCGTCAGAAGGAGATTGCCCTGCGCACAGCACTTGGTGCGAGTCGTGTCCGTGTCGTAAGGCAGCTATTGACTGAAAGTTTGATGCTTTCGGTCGTGAGTGGCGTCGCAGGACTCGCGCTGAGTATTTGGTTGATCAAACTGCTCCTTGCGATCACGCCACCGAATACACCACGACTTGATGAGATCGGAATCGACTGGCGGGTGTTTGGTTTCACGCTCGCAGTGACCGTCGCGGCCGGTCTTTTGTTTGGTCTCGTTCCGGCATTACAAACGTCCCAGCCCGATCTCAATGCGACGCTTAAAGATAGTGGTCAACGCGGGTCGGAAACCGGTGGACGCAATCGTATCGGTGGATTTTTGATTGTTTCCGAAATCGCGCTCTCGTTCATACTGCTCGCTGGAGCGGGTCTATTGATCAAGAGTTTCATCCACTTGAGAGAAACTAGCCCCGGCTTCAATCCTGATAACGTTCTCGTAATGCGTCTCTCTTTGATGACTGGGAAGCCTCAAGACAACGCACAGCGCTACAAGCAGCTAATCGATCAAGTGAAGGCAACCCCGGGTGTGCAATCTGCCGGAGCGGTACTCAGTCTACCGTTGGGAGGCGACACGTTTGATCTGGGGCGCTTTGCGATTCGTGAAGGTCTCCCGCAGACGCCTGCCAACGCAACGAATGCACGGCATCTTTCGATCGCCTCTGATTACTTCCAGACTCTTCAGATTCCACTGAAAGCCGGTCGTGTTTTTACAGATCACGACAACCTGGAAAGCCCCAAAGTCGCGATCATAAATGAAACACTGGCGCGGAAGTTGTGGCCGGGCGAGAGCGCAATTGGCAAGCGCTTTATAATCTGGCGTAATGAAAATTTTCTGCGTGAAGTCGTCGGTGTAGTGGGCGATACCAGACAATCGCTTGACAAACAGCCGTGGCAAGAAATGTATGTGCCTTATGCGCAAGATGGTGGAATGTGGAGTGATTTGTCGTTAGTTGTACGCACGAACGGTGATCCGGCTGCGATGGCAGGACAAGTCCGCGAAGCGATTCGCTCAGTCGATAAAGACATACCGAGTTACAACCTCAAGACGATGAATGACATTGTCAATATTTCGGCGAGGCCACGACGAGTTCCGATGTTGTTGTTGAGCGTATTTGCAGGCGTGGCGATGTTGCTCGCGATGCTTGGGATCTACGGGGTGACGGCGTACTACGTGACGCAAAGAACCCACGAGATCGGCGTGCGCATGGCACTCGGCGCCCAAATTGTTGACGTGCTCAAGCTGGTTTTGAAACGTGCGATGTTGTTGGCGATTGTTGGCATCGTTATCGGAACTGTCGGTGCTGTTGGAGTAACGCGTTATATGACGACGTTGCTGTTTGGTGTGAAGCCGATCGACGTTGTGACGTTTGTCGTAGTTGCGGTCGTGCTGGCGCTGGTGGTTCTGGTTGCGTGTCTCGTGCCTGCGCGAAGAGCCGCGAAGATCGATCCGCTTGAGGCGCTGCGATAAAGCCGGCTTCAGGCACTCCAAGGAGGCGCCCGGTACTAAAGCTGTGGATAGATTTTGGCCGCTCGCGGTGTTTCTAGATCATGGAAACATTATTTAAAGATATTCGCTATGGTGTGCGTGGTCTCTTAAAAAGGCCCGGGTTTACAGTTATTGCTCTCGTGACTCTGGCGCTCGGCATTGGCGCCAACACGGCGATCTTTAGCGTCGTAAATGCGGTGCTGTTGCGACCGCTCCAGTTTCGCGATCCAGAACAGCTTGTGGTCGTTTGGGAAGACGCCACATTTGCCGGCTTTCCCAGAAACACGCCTGCCCCGGCCAATTACCTGGATTGGAAAACTCAGAACCAGTCGTTTTCCGATGTCGCTGCCGCGGCTTCGAACAGTTTCAATCTCACTGGCGACGGCGAGCCGGAGCGCGTTCAAGCTAATTCCGTAAGCGCGAACTTTTTTCCGCTCTTCGGCGTCCCGCCGTTACTCGGACGCGGATTTCTTACTGAGGAGGACAAGCCCGGCGCGAACAAGGTCGTGGTGCTTAGCTACGATCTGTGGCAGGGCCGCTACGGTGGCGACCGCAGCCTTATCAATCGCGAGGTCCTTCTTAATGGAGAAAAACACACGGTGGTTGGTGTAATGCCGCGAGGTTTTCAGTTTCTCGAGAAGGACGCGCGTTTGTGGGTGCCGCTGGCATTGGATCAGGAAGAACTGGCCAATCGACGTGGACACTATTTACAGGTTGTCGCGCGCCTGAAGCCGGCCGTGCCGTTCTCGCAAGCGCAGGCAGACATGAACGCGGTGATGCGACGCATTGCAGTAGACCATCCCGGTGAAACGTTTGGCGGCAAACTCGGCGCAATCGTGATGCCACTGCGGGATCAGGTAGTCGGCGCCGCGCGCGGTTCGCTGATTGTGTTGCTGGTTGCAGTCGCTTTTGTATTGCTCATCGCTTGTGCGAATGTTGCTGGATTGCTGCTGGCGCGGGCGGTTGCTCGTCGTCGCGAGATCGCTCTGCGTATGGCGTTAGGCGCAGGTCGGGTTCGCATGGTCCGGCAGCTCCTCACTGAGAGTTTACTGCTGGCGACAGTTGCTGGTGTGCTTGGATCTGTTTTGGCCTACGGAAGTTTTACTTTCCTTCAGGGACTTATTCCGGAACAGATGGCTCTGGGCGCGAGCCTGAAACTCGATACACGCATACTGATCTTCACACTTGCGATTTCGATAGTCACTGGAATCATCTTCGGTCTTGTACCAGCGCTGCAAGCCGCGAAGTTTGATTTGAACGATGCATTAAAGCAGGGCAGCACGCGCGCAACCGCCAGTGGTCGTTTACGCGGCACTCTGATCGTTTTTGAAATTGCACTTTCCATTGTGCTGCTGGTTGGCGCGGGGCTGTTGATCCAAACTCTCTTTCAACTCTTCCGTCAGTATTCGGTGCTTGAACCAGAGAAAGTTCTCACTATGCGCACGATACTGCCGCTTGAGAAATACAGAGAACCACAACAACGCGACAACTTCTATCAACAGGTGCTGCAGCGAGTCGAACATCTGCCGGGTGTCGTGTCTGCCGGTTACAGCACTTCGGTTCCGCTTTCCTGGAAGGGCGGTACGAGTGGCTTTTATCCTGAAGGACTTAAGTCGCCAATTCCGGGAATGGCATACGACGCTAATCATCGTCAGGTCAGTGCCGGCTATCTGAGAGCGATGAATATTCCGTTGCGTCAGGGACGATACTTCGACAATCGCGACAATTCGCAGTCAATGTCGGTTGCAATCATTAACGAAACGATGGCGCGCCAGTATTGGCCGGGTGAGAACGCGTTGGGTCGTCGGCTCAAGGTTGGCGATCCGGGCGACTCCACGCTGCCGTGGACCGAGATTGTTGGCATCGTCGCAGATGTGCGGCAGATGGGACTCGACGAGCCGGTGAAGGCAGAAATGTATCTGCCGTATCAGCAGATCAATCACAATCCGTGGTTCATACCCCGCGATCTTGCGATTCGAACAAATGGAGACACATCGAGTCTCGTGGGTTCAGTCCGGCAGATCATTGGTGAAGTTGATCCCGATCAGCCCATTTCAAACGTGGCGACGATGGCAGAAGTGCTCGGTACTGAAGCCGCGCAGCGACGAATGGGGATGATTCTGCTGGCCGGATTCGCTTTGCTCGCGCTATTGCTGGCCTCGCTCGGTATTTACGGTGTCCTCGCTTACTTCGTCACGCAACACACAAACGAGATTGGAGTTCGTCAGGCACTGGGTGCAACTCCGCGTAACATTTTGTTTATGGTGCTGAAGAAGGGAATGGGATTGACGCTTATCGGTGTGGCGATCGGGCTTGCGAGTGCGTTTGCGCTAACGCGTTTGATGAGCTCGTTGTTGTTTGGCGTTAAGGCTTCAGATCCGTTGACGTTTGTGACAGTGCCGCTGTTGCTTGCGCTCGTGGCGTTGCTGGCTTGCTACATTCCCGCGCGCCGCGCGACGAAGGTCGATCCGCTCGTGGCATTAAGGTATGAGTGAACTCCAAGGAGACGCCCTACTCGACTATGAACACACTCTTCCAGGATCTTCAATACGGCCTGCGGATGCTGGCGAAGCATAAGAGCGTCACGGCGATTGCAGTGCTGACCCTCGCGCTGGGAATCGGCGCAAACACCGCGATCTTCAGTGTTGTGAATGCGGTGTTGTTGAATCCGCTGCCTTACAAGCAACCCGAGCGGCTCGTCGCTCTCTGGGAAAACGTCCCGGGTCACGGTCGCTGGCGCGCGTCGCCCGCAAACTTTTTTGACTGGAAAAAACAGAACACAGTTTTTGAAGACGTGGCAGCGTTTGGACAGGGTTCAGTGACTTTTACAGGCGAAGGTGAACCTGAGCAGCTTATCGGAACTCGAGTAAGCTCCGGATATTTTGCGGTCGTTGGGATCGAACCCCTGCTGGGTCGAACGTTTGTGACTGAAGAGTACGAACCCGGGAAAGGTAACGTCGTCATCCTTGGGAATGCGTTCTGGCGGCGGCGCTTCGCTGCAGACACGTCGATCATTAATCGGAGCGTCACGCTCGACGGTACCAGCTACACGGTGGTGGGCGTGATGCCTCCCGGCATCTACCCGGTTTCCCCAACCACATCCGGTCGCCTGATCTTTGATGAGCGGCAACAGAACTTCTGGATACCGATGTCGTTTACGGCCCAATGGGCTGCGGTGCGCTCGGCACATGTATTGGGCGTTGTGGCGCGACTCAAACCGGGTATCTCTATCGAACAAGCCACCGCTGAAATGAACACGATCGGCGCGCGACTCGAACAGCAATACACGGCGAATCGAGGCGAGGGAATTATCGTCAGCCAGTTTATGAGCGAGGTGGTGGGAAACGTCAGGCCGGCTCTGTTGACGTTGTTAGGCGCAGTTGGGCTCGTATTGTTGATTGCATGCGCTAATGTCGCCGGACTGTTGTTGGCCCAACATGCCGGACGCAGTAAAGAGATTGCGATCCGCGCTGCTTTAGGAGCAGGCCGGCCGCGACTTGTGCGACAGTTTTTTATTGAAGGTCTGTTGCTGTCGTGTTTTGGCACAGTAACTGGTGTGGCGCTGGCAGCGTTGGGCACGAAGGCGCTGTTGCAGTTTGTTCCTGCGGGAGTCCCGCGACTTGCACAGGTGAGTCTGAACTGGCAAGTGCTTGGCTTCACGATCTTCGTTGCCCTGATCACCTGTTTGCTTTTTGGTTTGGCTCCAGCGTGGCAAGCTTCTAAAACCGACTTGCACATTGCGCTGGAACAAAGTGGGCGGACCTCAGCTCCGGGAGTAAACAAACTCCGATTCCGACAGGCGCTGGTTGTGTTTCAAGTGAGCATTGCTGTGATGCTCGTCATTGGCGCCGGACTGTTGATTAAGAGTTTTTGGTTACTGCAACGCGTTGATCCGGGTTTCCGATCGGAAGGAGTGTTGTCGGCGGAGCTCACTCTGCCTGGCGCAAAGTATTCCAGAGACCAAATCAACAATTTCCATAAACAGTTGCTGGAACGAATCGCCGCAGTGCCTGGAGTGAAGAGTGCGACTATCGCCTACGATCATCCGTTGGTTTCGAACTGGCTCGATTCGTTCGAGATTGAGGGTCGAGTCGTGTCGCCGGAGAGCCAATCACAGTCCGCTAATTTCATTCCGGTCGGACCCGATTACTTCGACACCGTCGGCGTGCGATTGGTGAGTGGAAGAAAATTCACGCCGCAGGACGATCAGGATCATCCCGGCGTCGCGATAGTCAATGAGTCGTTTGTCAAGCATTACTTTCCGATTGAAAAGGCTCTCGGTCAACGGATGAAGCCTGGACCGCCCGGAAGGATCTGGAAAGGTCAGAAGCTGACCACGTTTGAGATTGTCGGGATTGTGCGTGACGTTAAGCTCGCCGGTCTTGAAGCGCCGTCAGAACCTGCGTATTACCTCCCGGCATCACAAGCCCCGCTCGAAGATATGATGATCCTCGTGCGCACTACGACAGATCCGCTTTCGATTGTTGGCGCAGTGCGTGGAGCAGTGCTCTCGATCGATCCGAATCAACCGATCTCGAATGTCAGCACTCTGGACAAAGTTGTTGACGACAGTATCGCGCAGCGTCGACTCAACATGTTGCTGATGGGATTGTTTGGTGGGTTGGCGATGTTGCTCTCCGCGGTTGGGATTTATGGATTGCTGTCGTATGCAGTAACTCAGCGAACACAAGAGTTGGGAATTCGGATGGCGCTTGGCGCTCAAGTCGGCGACGTGCTGAAGCTCGTGCTGCGGCAGGGCATGATGCTCGCCATCGCGGGCGAGGTAATTGGATTGGTGGGGGCGTTTGCTTTGACACGATTGATGCGCGGCTTGTTGTTTGGTGTGACGCCGAACGATGCCACGACGTTTGTGGTAGTCGCAGGTGTGTTGGCGGTTGTCGCGTTATTAGCTTGTTTTGTTCCTGCACGGCGTGCGACGAAAGTCGATCCACTCGTTGCGTTGCGGTATGAATAGGTCTTAGGACCTATTAAAACTATGAACACACTCTCACAAGATCTTCGCTACGGTGCGAAGATGCTGTGGAAAAGCAAGGGAATCACGCTTGTGGCGGTGATCTCGCTCGCTGTCGGTATTGGCGCCAACTCCGCCATTTTCAGTCTCGTCAACTCGATTCTGCTGCGTCCGCGCGCGATCTCACATCCGGAACACGTAGTCCAGTTGTATGTGGGTGAAGGCGAACAGCCTTACCAGAGCACTTCATATCCGAGCTATCTCGACCTGCGGGATCACAACGACGTTCTTAGCGGACTCGCTGCTTACGGTATACAGCAATTCAAGTTTGGCGATGCGAATGAGGTCGAGCAGATTTGGGGCGAGGCAGTTTCGGGAAACTACTTCGATGTTCTGGGTGTCGCCGCACAAAAGGGCCGCACTTTTTCGCCCGATGAAGATGTCGTGCCGCGCCGGAATCCCGTCGCTGTAATAAGTCACAGTCTTTGGCAACGCCGCTTGAATTCTGATTCTGATCTTGTCGGCAAGACGATCACACTAAACGATCAACCGCTCACTGTGATCGGGATCGCGCCGCCGCAATACACCGGGATGTTTCGCGGCCTCGCGTCAGAGATCTGGATCCCGATGGCAATGATGCCGGCGGTGGACCAACGTCTCGGCGATCGTGCGTTAACGAGTCGCGGTAACCGTTGGATGATTCTCGTTGGACGCCTCAAGCCGGAGACCACTCTTGCGCAGGCTCGAGTTCGTTTCGATTTTCTGACGCGCGACATGCAGGCGGCACATCCGGAGGAGTGGTTGTCGAAGAGCGAGTCGGGACGTCAGCGCGTGTCGGCAATCACCGTCCTGCCGGAGAGTGAAACACGAATACCTCCGGGCACGGAAACGGCCGCGTACGCTGCGCTTGCCCTTGTTTTCATGGTCGTCAACCTCGTGTTGCTAATAGCATGCATCAATCTCGCGAGCATGTTGCTGGCGCGAGCTGTAACAAGACGGAGAGAGATGGCGGTGCGACTCGCGATCGGCGCGAGTCGCTTCCGGATCATACGACAGTTACTGACAGAGAGTGTGCTGCTGTCGTTTATCGCCGGCGCCGCCGGCATACTCCTGGCGATGTGGTTGCTCAACTTGATTGTCGCCTTCATGCCGCCGCTACCTGAGGGCATACGGATCGCGCTCGATCTTCAGCTCGACTGGCGCGTCGTGATTTACACCATCGTATTTTCAACAGTCACGGGAATTCTGTTTGGACTCGCACCCGCACTTTATAGCTCGAAAGCCGACCTGTCGACGGTCTTAAAAGACGATTCGAGCCTCTTCACTAGTTTATATCAAAAGTCGCGAGCGCGCATGGCACTCGTTGTGGTCCAGGTCGCATTTTCGTTACTGCTTTTGATTGGCGCTGGTCTCGTCTTACGCAGTCTCGAAAAGATTAGACCAACACGTCTGGGCTTCAGCACGGAGAGCATGGTCGTCGGGCACGTAAGGCTTGACGAAGCGAAATACGATCGCGTTAAGACACAGGAGTTTTATCGCCAACTGTCGGAACGCCTGGTCTCTTTGCCAGGGGTCCAATCGGCGAGTTTGGTCGACGCGATGCCGGTAACCTTCATGGGTGGGACTCGGAGCAGCATTGATATTGAGGGGTACCAGCCGGGTGCGAATGAGGACATGCAGATCAATGCCATCCTGGCTGGCCCGCGTTATTTCACAAACATGAAAGTTCCGTTCGTGCAGGGCCGTGACTTCGAAGAACGCGATCGTGAAGGCGCACCCTGCGTAGCCGTCGTGAATGAAGCTTTCGGGGAAAGATACTTTCGCGGATCAAATTCGCTCGGTAAGCACCTCTTAAAATACGGTGGCGCCCCGAATGCACCGAGAGTGCCGTGCGAGATCGTTGGTGTGATACACGACAACGCATGGCAATCGTTGGAGAAGCAAGTACATCCGTTCTACGCGCTCGCGTTGCAGCAGACTGAACGAAAGCAATTTACCGTTGTTGTCAGCAGTTCCAGTGGCGATCCGGCGAGTTTGATAGGCGCAGTTCGTAAAACGATCCGCGAGCTCGATCCGAAGATTCCGCTGGCTGACGTGCAGACGTTAAACGATTACTTCAGCGTCGGGCTTTATCCGTTTCGAATGCTGGCAGCAGTGATGGGAGGTTGCGGCGTAATGGCGTTGTTGCTCGCAACACTCGGGATCTACGGAATCATTTCCTACTCGGTAGCGCAGCGGACGCGCGAGCTGGGCATTCGCATGGCGCTCGGCGCGTTGCGAGGAGACATCCTGCGCATGGTGATTGGGCAGGGAATGACGTTGGTAATCATTGGTTTGGGAGTTGGACTGTTGCTGTCATTCGCGTTTACGAGATTGATGACGAGCTCGTTGTTAGAACTCGAGCTGCCGCTGCCGGTCAGCGCAACTGACCCTTTGACGTTCGCAAGCGTCACGGTATTGATGGCTCTCGTGGCACTGATAGCTTGTGTTGTTCCTGCGCAAAGGGCAACGAAGGTCGACCCGATTGAGGCACTGAGATACGAGTGAATAGGACCTATAGGACCTATAAGACTTATAGAACACACTACATCTTGAGGACGTCGCAATGAATCAACTCTGGCAGGACATCCGTTATGGCGCGAGAATGTTGCTGAAGAATCCGGGTGTCACGATCATCGTGATCATTGCCCTCGCGCTCGGCATCGGCGCGAACACCGCGATCTTCAGCGTCGTGAATGCCGTACTCCTACGGCCGTTGCCCTACCCGGAATCCGATCGCCTGGTATTTCTCAACGAGAAGAGTCCAGTGCTTGATGAGATGTCGATCTCCTATCCAAACTTCACCGACTGGCGCGGGCAGAATCAGACTTTTGAAAAAATGGGTGTCTACAATCGCGCGAGTTACAACCTCACCGGCACAGGCGAAGCCGAACGAATCATCACCGGTCAGGTTTCTGCCGATCTTTTTTCTGTGCTGCGTGTGAATGCTGCTCACGGCCGCGTGTTCACAAATGAAGAAGACGAACCGGGCGGCACACCGGTTGTCGTTTTGAGCTATCCGTTGTGGCAACGACGCTTTGGCGGCGAAACCAACATCCTCAATCAGGCAATCACCTTGAATGGCAAGAGCTACACTGTCATCGGCATCATGCCTGAAACGTTTGCCTATCCGAGCCGCGTTGAGATGTGGGTGCCAGTGGGCCAACTTTCGGATCAGGTTAGCTGGCAGAATCGTGGCAATCATCCCGGCTTGTATGGCGTGGCGCGTCTGAAGCCGGGAGCCACGTTCGCGCAGGCGGAAGCAGACATGAACAACGTCGCCGCGAATCTCGGAAAACAGTATCCCGATACGAACATTGGCACGAGCGTCAGGCTGCGACCCTTGCTCGAAATCTTCATTGTCGATGTACGTCGCGCGTTGTGGGTGATCTTCGGCGCGGTCGGGTTTGTGCTTCTGATTGCCTGCGCGAATATCGCCAACCTTTTACTGGCGCGGGCAACGGCGCGAAAGAAAGAGATGGCAATTCGTACGGCTGTCGGTGCGAGTCGCTGGCGCATCGCGCGACAGTTGCTTACTGAAAGTATTTTGCTATCGCTGATTGGAGGCATCATTGGTTTGGTGTTGGCTCGCTGGGGTGTCGATCTCATTTTGTACGTCAGCCCGAATGCAATTCCGAGATCGCGCGAGATTGGTCTCGATTGGACTGTGCTGGTCTTTACGATCGGTATTTCATTTTTAACCGGCATTCTCTTTGGTTTGATACCTGCCATTCAGGCAGGCGAGGTGGACGTGCATGAAACGTTGAAAGAGAGCGGCCGCGGGACGAGTGGACGGCAGTGGTTGCGCAGCTCACTCGTCGTCGTGGAAGTTGCCACGACCCTGGTGCTGCTCATCGGCGCCGGATTGATGATTCGCAGTTTTTATCTGTTACAGAAAGTGAATCCCGGTTTTTCTCACGAGCATCTGACGAGCTTCAGTATTTCCTTGCCGCAGAAGAAGTATGCGACCGAAGAAACGCGCGGCTCTTTTTATAATCGTTTGCTGGAGAACATTCGTGCTCTTCCGGGGGTTGAGTCAACCGCGGCGGCTTCGGGATTACCGCTTGGCAATAACGGTTGGCAGACGTCGTTTGTGATCGATGGACGACCGGTTCCACCGCGAGAACAAACACCGCTGATGGAAGCCTGTTTGGTTACGCCTGATTACTTCCGAGCGATGGATATTCCCGTCCTGCGCGGGCGTGTGTTCAATGATCGCGATGATCGATCGCATTTAGCGGGACGCGATCTCAGTAAGCTCAATGAAAATCAGCGATCGATTGCGGGATCAAATTCTATTGTCATCGATGAAGAGTTTGCCAGGCGTTACTGGCCCAACGAAGACGCCGTAGGGAAGCGAATCAGACTTGGCACTGCTCCCGATGCGCCGGTGCTCGAAGTGCTCGGTGTAGTCGGTCGTGTCAAGATGGAGAGTCTTAATCAGAACAGCGATCGAGTACAGGGCTACTTTGCGTTTAATCAGGTTCCGCAGGGCGGTATGACGGTGGTGATTAAAGGAGCTTCGGATCCGAATCAGCTGATCTCTTCCGTTCGCAGTGCGGTGAGAGAAATCGATCCCGATCAGCCAATCTACAGCCCGCGAACGATGGACGAGATCCGTGCTGATTCGGTGGCGCCGGAACGTTTAAATTTGACGCTACTCAGTCTGTTTGCCGGCATCGCGCTCGTGCTCGCCATCGTCGGAATCTACGGTGTGATGTCCTACTCGGTTACTCAACGCACTCACGAGATCGGAATACGCATGGCCATCGGCGCACGTCCTCTGGATGTCTTCAAGATGATCCTGGGCCACGGCATGAAGCTCGCGCTGATCGGTGTTGGAGTTGGACTGGTAGGCGCGTTTCTGCTGACTCGGCTGATGGCGACGATGCTTTTCGGAGTTCAGCCGACAGATGCGACGACATATGGCGCTATTTCGATCATGCTCATCGGCGTGGCTCTGCTCGCTTGTTATCTGCCCGGACGGCGAGCTACGAAGGTGGAGCCGACGATCTCGTTGAGATACGAATAAAGAAACCCGTGGCCGATCTGCGTTACGCTCTCAGAACCCTATTAAAACAACCGGGCTTTGCGGCCGTGGTTGTGATCACGCTTGCTCTGGGCATCGGCGCCAGTACTGCGATCTTCAGTGTCGTTAACTCTGTTCTGCTGCGACCTCTGCCATTCCGAAACTCCGATCGCTTGCACGTCATCTGGGGGAATTTTCGTGCCCTGAATATCGAACGCCTGCCGGCTAAAGATGCGGAATATCTCGATTATTCCGAACAGACACAGGTGTTCGACTCCGTCGCTGCATACACCAATCAAAACTTTAATCTCTCCGTCGGTGGGGAGCCGGAACGCATTCGTGGCACGACGGTCTCGACCAATCTGTTCCCGATGCTGGAAATGCAACCGGCACTCGGACGGTTGTATTCGTACGATGAAGCCCTCGAAGGCCGCGCGGTGGTCTTGAGCAACGCATTCTGGCAACGACGTTTCGGCGGCGACCGCAGCATCCTCAATCAGAGCATTGTGCTCGATGGTGAAAACTACACCGTGATTGGCGTGATGCCTGCCGGTTTTCAATTCCCACAGGCTAGTTTTTACTGGACTGAACCCGCAGACGTTTGGTTACCGTTGAGTCCCAAAGACGTGTTTTACTCGGGACGACTTGGTCCATATCGTCTAAACGTGCTTGCACGTCTTGCGCCTGGCGTCACACTCGAACAGGCGCGTACACACATGAACGCGCTCGCGCAACGACTTGAGCGTGAGCAGCCCGGTTATCGTGGTCCTAACGGCGAAGATGGTGGCTGGCATATCACGGTCACACCTTTGCAGGAGGAGATTGTAGGCAGCAGCCGGCGTGCGTTACTGGTGTTGTTGTTTGCAGTTGGGTTGTTACTGCTGATTGCGTGCGCGAACGTTGCCAATCTCTTGTTGATGCGTTCGGCGAAGCGTCAGCGGGAACTGGCCATTCGCGCGGCGCTCGGCGGCAGCCGCTGGCAGATCGCGAGACAGTTGGTGATTGAAGGATCATTGCTCGCACTACTCGCGGCAGCTCTGGGACTCGTCTTAGTTAAATGGGGCATTGAGCTTCTTGTCGCGATTGGACCAGCGATTGTACCGCGGGCCCAGGAAGTCAGACTTGATGCTCGTGTGTTTGCCTTCATGGCATTGTCAGTGGCAGCGATCAGTGTCGGTTTTGGTTTAGTGGCGGCATGGCCGGTTTCGAAACTCGATTTACAGGAATCGTTGCGGAACATTCGTCAGACTGGCGGAGCTCAGCAACAACGATGGAGTAGCATTCTGATTATTGCTGAAGTTTCGCTGGCGGTTTTGTTGCTCGTTGGTTCAGGGTTGCTGGTAAAGAGTCTCTTGAAACTGCAACAGACGAATCCCGGCATCGTGGCTAATCAGTTAACGAGTGTGGAAATCGATCTTTCTCCTGCAACTTATTCGGAAGCGGAGCGTGCGTCCGGTTTTTACCGTGAACTGGTCGTCCAGGTTGAGTCGTTGCCTGGAGTGCAGTCGGCGACGTTTGGCACTGCACAGCCGTTGAGTGGCTCGGGCAACAGCGATCCATTTGCCGTCGAAGGAAGAAAACTCGATGCTTCGAATCTAACTGCGGCCGGATGGCAGGTCGTCGGTCCAAACTACCTTAAGACTCTCGGCATCAAGATAATCAAAGGTCGAGATTTCACTCTTCAGGACATGCAGCCTGGTGCATCGCCCGTCGCTGTCGTCAATGAACGACTCGCATCTCGCTACTTCCCAAATGAGGATCCGATTGGACGACGCATCACAGTCGGACTGCCGCGTCCGGATAATCCGTGGATCACGATTATCGGCGTTGCGCAAAACGTTCCGCATCGTGGGATTGATTCAAAAGCTGAGCCCGATTGGTATGCATCGAGAGTAGTTCAGCCGCGTTTACACCGCTTTCTGTTTGTGCGGAGCGCGCTTCCCGCTTCGGCGTTGACGGCAGCGATTCGCAAGGAGATGGCGACCATCGATCCGAATCAGCCGCTCACAAGTGTGAAGACGATGCAGGAAGTTATCGGTACCACGACGGCGCCGCGTCGTTTCAATGCCGTTTTGCTTGGAGTGTTTGCTGCGATTGCACTGTTGCTGGCGACACTCGGAATCTACAGCGTGATTTCTTATTCGATTACTTTACGAACGCAGGAGATTGGCATTCGTATGGCGCTCGGCGCCGGCAGGCCAGCGATTTTGCTGATAGTAATGCGAAAAGGAATGTTGCTCACGCTGATGGGAACGGCTATCGGTCTGGCGGGAGCGTTTGCGCTGACGCGTTGGATGTCGAGTATGTTATTCGGTGTCACGGCCTCTGATCCCACGACTTATGTGATAGTTTTGCTCGTTTCATGTGGCGCCGCGGTCCTGGCTTGCGCGCTACCGGCACGGCGAGCCACACGTGTCGATCCGCTCGTGGCACTAAGGTACGAATGAAGCCACAGATAAACGCTGATTTTAATAACGGATTGATCCGTGAAAATCGTCTTTAGTAAAATCCGTCAAATCTATGCCTCGCATTCTAATCGCTGATGATCAGGCCGACGTCCTTGCGGCGTTGAGTCTTCTCTTGAAGGGTGAGCGTTTTCAGATCGAAAGCACATCCTCGCCCGAGGGCGTGCTCAGAACCATCGATACGCATGAGTTCGACGTGGTCTTGATCGATCTGAACTACGCTCGTGATACGACCTCCGGCAGTGAAGGTTTGGACTTACTCTCGCGGATTCGGGCTGCTGATCCGACGCTGCCCGTCGTGGTGATGACGGCATGGGGTAGCGTCGATCTTGCTGTTGAAGCGATGCGGCGCGGCGCACGTGACTTTATTCAAAAACCCTGGGACAACGCGCGTCTCCTGGCTGTCTTGCGTACGCAAGTCGAGCTGGGTGAGGCACTGCGCCGCGGGCGACGTCTGGAAGCCGAGAACATGGCATTGCGCGACAGTGTGGCTGAGTCGTCGAGCGAGATGCCGCAGATCGTTGCCGAGTCGCCGTCCATGAAGTCTGTTCTAAACCTCGTCGAACGCATCGGTCCGGCTGATGCGAACGTGCTGATCACGGGCGAAAACGGCACGGGCAAAGAGGTCATTACACGTTTGCTTCACTCGATCTCGTCACGACGTTCGAAGCCTCTGATTTCTTTGAACGCTGGCGCACTCGCCGAAGGCGTTTTTGAGAGTGAACTGTTTGGACACGTCCGCGGCGCCTTTACCGATGCCAAGAGCGATCGCGTCGGCCGTTTCGAACTCGCAGACGGCGGCACGCTTTTTCTCGATGAAATTGGAAACGTGCCGCTGAATCTCCAGGCAAAGTTACTGCGCGTGCTGGAGACGGGCGAGTTTGAGCGTGTTGGATCGTCGAAGACGCAGAAAGTTAATGTGCGTTTGCTCTCAGCCACGAATGCCGACCTTCATGCTGAAGTCGCGCAGGGACGTTTTCGCCAGGATCTGCTTTTCCGTTTGAACACAGTCGAGATTCGTTTACCACCACTGCGAGATCGGCTTGAAGATATTCCGGTGCTGGCTGAGCACTTTCTGAAACTGCATCGCGAACGTTATCGCCGTCCTATCATGGGCTTCACGCCCGAAGCTCTCGACGCCCTGCGCCATCATTTGTGGCCCGGCAATGTGCGTGAGTTGGACCACGTTGTCGAACGGGCGGTGTTAATGAGCCCGGGAAATATCGTGACAGCCTTCGATCTCGCACTTGAAGCGACTCCCGACGCGCGCTTGTCGGCGCGACTCGAAGAGATGAGCCTCGAAGACGCCGAGCGCCTGTTGATTAAGAAAGCCCTCGCGCGCTTTGAAGGGAACGCGAATCGCGCCGCCGAAGCACTCGGCCTGAGTCGTAGCGCGTTGTATCGCCGGTTGCAGAAGTATGGATTGGGATCTTAGCCATAAAAAGGCACAAAAAGCACAAAGAGAATAGACCTTTTTATTGTACTTTTTGTGCTTCTTTGTGGCTGGTATGATTGCGGTTGTGAGTACGCCTGTTAAGCCGCCATCGTTTTCTCCGCTCGATCCGGAATTAAAACGCGGTCGTCTGAAATTCGAAGGGCGCATCACCATCCTTGCGCTGCTCGCCGGCTTTCCCGCTGTCGCTCTGTCCGCGTTGTTGCTCTGGTACGACGGTTACTCCGCGCAGGTGCAATGGACCGTCGACCTGTTGCTGGTCCTGCTCTGGCTCGGCATCGCTTTCAATCTTAAAACCCGCATCGTTCGTCCACTGCAAACGCTCTCAAACATTCTTGCTGCCATTCGCGAAGGCGACTATTCGATTCGCGGACGCCGTGCACTGTCGGGCGATGCGCTTGGTGAAGTGATGTTGGAAGTAAACGATCTGGGCCAGACCCTCCGCGAGCAACGCCTCGGAGCAATGGAAGCTACGGCGCTGTTACGGACAGTGATGGCGGAGATTGATGTCGCCGTTTTTGCCTTCGATGGTGAACAGCGATTGCAGTTGGTAAATCGCGCGGGTGAAAGGCTGTTGGCGCAGCCTCCGGCGCGTTTGTTAGGTCGCACTGCTGCCGAGCTCGGGCTGTTGGCTTGTCTTAACTCATCGGCGGGTGCGGCGCCGCAAACGATGCAGATGGTCTTTCCCGGTGGCGTGGGACGTTGGGATATTCGTCGCAGCACTTTTCGTGAAGGTGGACAACAACATCAGTTGCTGGTGCTCACTGACTTGAGTCAGACGCTTCGTGAAGAAGAACGGACTGCCTGGCAGCGCCTGTTGCGCGTATTGGGTCACGAACTCAACAATTCGCTGGCGCCGATCAAATCAGTCGCGGGCAGCCTCGCGGACCTGATGGGAAGGGAACCGGAGCCGGCGGATTGGCGCGACGACATGCAACGCGGTCTCGCCGTGATCTCTTCACGCGCCGATTCACTGGCGCGGTTCGTCGAGTCGTATTCGAAGCTGGCTCGCCTGCCACCGCCACGACTCGAACCGCTGAAAATTGGCACACTCGTTTCTCGGGTCGCGAGTTTAGAGACGCGGTTGCATGTGAATGTTGTTGCCGGTCCGGATCTCGTAGTTCGCGGAGACGACGTGCAGCTCGAGCAACTGCTGATTAATCTCGTGCGCAATGCGGTGGATGCGTCGATGGAGACGCGTGGCGGAGTGGATGTCGGCTGGCAGCAGAGGAACGGGCAGGTGGAAGTCTGGGTCCGTGATGAAGGACCAGGACTGGCGAGCACCGCGAATCTATTCGTGCCGTTTTTTACGACGAAGGCCCAGGGATCGGGGATTGGTTTGGTGTTGTCGCGGCAGATTGCCGAGGCGCATGGGGGGACGTTGACGTTGGAGAACAGGCAACAGCTTCACGGGTGTGAGGCGCGATTGAGATTGCCTTTATAAGAGGTTTTATTAGACAGGATTAACAGGATTTGCTCAGGATTTACAGGATTTCTATCTTGTCACCGTCTGCTGCTGAATCTGTAGATCGTTGTGGACTTGTAAGTAGCGCCCTTCTTCAACGTCGTCGTTGGAAACGAGGGCTGGTTCGGTGAATCGGGATAGTGTTGCGTCTCGAAACAGAAGCCGGAACGCCTCGGATAGAGTTTTCCCGCCTTACCGGTCAACGTCCCGTCAAGAAAGTTTCCGGTATAAAACTGCATTCCCGGTTCAGTGGTCCATACCTGCATAACCCGGCCACTCGTCGGTTCATAAGCCGTTGCCGCGAGTCGAAGCACACCCTGACGACCGTTGATCACCCACGTGTGATCGTATCCACTGCCGAACTTGAGTTGCTCCTCGTCCTTATTAATTCGCTCACCGATCGCGTGCGCCGTGAGAAAGTCGAACGGCGTTCCCTTCACTCTTCTCAATTCGCCAAGCGGGATCGAACCGGCATCAGTCGGCACAAACCGGCTCGCGTTGATCGTAACGCGGTGGTTTAGAATGTCGCCGCTGCCCTCACCGGCGAGATTGAAATAGGAGTGATGTGTCAGGTTTGTGACGGTGTCCTTGTCAGTAGTCGCTGAGTATTCGATCTTGAGTTCGTTGTTGTTTGTGAGTGTGTAGACCACTCTGGTCGTCAGATTACCTGGATAACCCTCTTCGCCGTCTTTGCTGAGATAAGTCAGGACAACCGCCGGGCCGGCTTTTGTTTTCATTTCCTTGCCGGTCCAGATAACTTTGTCGAAGCCTTTGATACCACCGTGCAGGTGGTTCTCGCCGTTGTTCACCGCCAATTTGTACTCGACGCCATTGAGTGTGAATCGTCCCTTCGCGATGCGATTGCCATAGCGGCCGATGAGTGCGCCGAAGTAGGGATGTGGTTTTAGATAACTGTCGAGATCGTTAAACCCGAGCACGAGGTCGTCAGACTTTCCGTTGCGATCGGGGACTTTTAATGAAACTACGATGCCGCCGTAATTGGTGATCTTGGCTTCCACACCGTGGGCGTTGCGAAGCGTGTAGAGATCGATGTTCTCGCCGGCCTCATTCTTACCAAAGCTTTGTTTGGTGACGGTGGCTTGAGCCTGCGCAATCGCCGCCGCAAATGAAAGCAACAGTACTGTTAGAAAGAGGCGCAGAAATCTTCCGTGTAGTCTCATTGGCTTCTCCAAGTTTTCTCTTGCAAACCGGCTAACTTGCCTCGCTCTCGCGCATCAGCGTGACTTGTCGTCGATTGCGACGCTCTGTGAAGATCTGATCCGCCATCACACCTATTAAAATCACGGCTCCCATGACCGCGAAATCCAGTGAGCTCGGGATGCCGAGCAGATTGACGAGATTGCGCAGCACCTGGAGCAGGGCGGTACCGATCAGTATGCCGACCACCGACCCCTCACCGCCGCGCAACGAACATCCGCCCAGCACCGCCGCCGCGATTCCATAGAGCTCATACGCATTGCCGTGATTCGCGGGCGAGACCGAGTTTGTGTAGAAGGCGAAGATCACACCCGAGATCGCTGTTAGCGCGCCCGCGATCATGTAGGTAAGGGTAACGATCCATTTGGTGTTGATACCAGCATAACGTGCGGCCTCAGCGTTGCGACCAGTTGCGAACAGATAGCGACCGTATACGGAGCGATGCAACACAACCCAGGTAATCGCGGCAATGATTAAAAGCAACACAAACGGCATTGGCACGCCAAATGGATTTCCGTTGGCGAGAAAGCGGAGGAAATCGAGTCCGGCAACGGTTCCGAATCCCTTTGTTTCATCGTTGGTGATAAAGCGGGCTAGTCCACGATAAAAAAGCAGACCGCACAACGTGACAATAAACGGCTGCATGTTCAGGCGCGTGATAAGTAATCCGTGGCCCAGCGTGAGCACCATTGCAATCCCGATACACGCCAGCACAGCTAAAGCAACGCCAAAGTGCCATTCAGTCAGCATCATCGACATGAGGACACCGAGCAGCGCCATCATCGAGCCCACTGACAATTCAATGCCGCCCGTGATGATCACCAGTCCCAGTCCAATGCTGAAGATGCCAAACGCCCCGATCTGCCGCGCCAGATTCTGCAGATTGATTGCAAGCAGAAAGTTTGGATTAATGATCGAGACGATGATGCAGAGAACAAGTAGCAGTACAAAGATGCCGAGTTCTTTTTTCATAAGGCTCTATCCTTCGGTGCCGGTGGCGAGGCGCATGACGGCTTCCTCGCTGAACTGTGCCCGATCAAGAATTCCGGTCAGCCGTCCTTCGTGCATTACTGCGATGCGGTCGCTGATTCCAAGTACTTCTTCCATTTCACTGCTGATCACGATTACTGAGACGCCCTTCGCCGCAAGCTTGCGGATGAGTTCATAAATCTCAGACTTCGCGCCCACGTCGATTCCGCGCGTCGGCTCATCAAAAATAAGAACGCGCGGATTGAACGTCAGCCACTTCGCCAGCACAACCTTTTGTTGGTTGCCGCCACTGAGATTTGCCGCTCGCATCTCCGGCGTGGGTGTTTTGATATTGATCGCCTTGCACGCCTCGCGTGCGGCATTCGCTTCTTTGTGGAAATTGATAATCTTTGCTGACGAATAGCTCTCCAGATTTGGTAGAGAGATATTCTCACGCACGTTGAAATCGACAATCAGTCCCGTCAGCCGGCGGTCTTCAGGCACAAGGTAGATTCCGTGCATGATGGCGTCTTGTGGCCGTTCGATCTTTAAGCGTTGCCCGTTGAGCACGACCTCAGTTTCGATTGAGTCTTCAACTCCGAATATTGCTCGTGCAACTTCTGAGCGCCCGGCGCCTACCAGTCCCGCAAATCCGAGCACTTCACCTTTCCCAACTTTGAAAGAGATGTTGTGGTTCGGATACCTGACTGTTCGCAACCGGCGCACTTCAAACCCGCCGTTGCGCTCGGCCGATCCATTTCCCACGGCGCCTTTGAAAAACTCCTTAAGGTCGCGGCCGACCATCATTCGGACCATTCGCTCGTGAGTAATCTCAGCACCTTGAATCTCGCCCGCATTCTTCCCATCACGCAGTACGACCGCACGATCTGCAGTCTCTTCCACTTCATGCATGCGATGCGAGATGTAGATGATACTGACGTTGTGAGCCTTTAGATCTTTCACGATTTCGAGCAGTCGTCGTGTTTCGGTAAGGGTGAGACTCGACGTCGGCTCATCCATGATGATGATTCGTGCGCCGGCGCTGAGTGCTCTGGCAATCTCGACGAGTTGCTGCTGGGCCAATGAAAGTTGGCCCAGTGGCGTGCGACTCGAAACGTCCACCCCAAGCCGGCGCAAAATCTCGTCAGACTCTCGGTAGATCCGTTTACGATCGATGAGCTTTAGAAAGCCGCCGAAGGTTGGTTCGCGTCGCAGAAAAATGTTGGCGCCTATATCGAGATTGTCGAGAACGCTGAGTTCCTGATGGATAAACTCGATGCCGAGGGCGCTGGCTTCACGCGGCGATCGTATTTCGGCCGGTTCGCCGTTGATTTTGACCGTGCCCGTATCACGTGAAATCGCGCCGCCGAGAATCTTCATTAGAGTCGATTTCCCAGCGCCGTTTTCACCAATTAACGCAACGATCTCGCCCGTGCCGACCGCCAGGCTGACGTTGTCGAGCGCAACAACCCCTGGGAATCGTTTACTGATTCCCTCCATCTCGAGTATTGGTGTGTTAGCGGTCACTAGTTCTTCGGTGTTCTGCGACGCGAATTTCTAGCTGCGGCCGCGAAGTGCGTTGATCTTTTTAGTAAACTCGTCGACGTCTGCCTTTTTGATTGCGAGCGTTGGGACGAAGATTTGTTTGCTCGCCGGAATCCCTGATTTGTCGCCATTCAAGACTTTTGACATCAATTCCATGGAGCGGTAACCAAACTCGAATGGTTGCTGGACCACGGTAGCGTAGATCGCCCCATCCTTGACGCCGTTCAGGGTTTCGTCTTCTTCGTCGAAGGCGACAATCTTCACTTTATCGACTTTGTTTGCTTCTCTTACTGCGGCCAGGATCGCCGGTCCGTTGTAGGACCACAACCCAACCATGCCCGCGATGTCAGGATTGTTCACGAGTGTATCGGCTGCGTTTGATTTTGCACGTACGCGATCTGTGTTGTCCGTACGGACGTCGATAATGGTCACATTTGATCCGTTGAGTGCTTCCTTCAAACCCTGAAAGCGTTGCTGGGCGTTGGCAGCATCAAGTACACCTACGAAGACCATGATCTTCCCGCCATTAGGCAAGGCTTCTTTGACGAGCTGACCAGCCTGCCGGCCTGCCGCCACGTTATCCGTACCGATGTAGCACGTGCGACTGCTGTCTGGGGCGTCACTGTCCTGCGTCACAACCAGAGTTCGGGTCGCAGCATTGTTAAGCATGCCGGTTTGGTTCTTCGGATCGACCGGGCTGATGGCAATACCCTGGACCCCGTTTGCGAGCAGGTCATCGATGATGCGTTGCTGCTCTGCAGCTGTACCATCGGCGGGAATTCTAAAATCGACTTGAATGCTTGGAATCTCGGATGCGGCTTTTTCAGTTCCTTTACGTGCGATGGTCCAGAACTCAGACGCGTTATTGGTCACGAAAGCGAGTTTGTGCTTCGAGCCGGCGCCACCGGTATTCGTGCCTGAAGGCGAAGGCTGACAGCTTACAAACAGCACCGTGAATAACAGCGCGCAAACAAAGGCGGAGATCGGTCGAATGGATTTTTCAGGTCGCATTGGGTTCCTCGATACTTAGTTTGGGTTGTTCGCAAAAGATGTTTACCACAAAGGTCTCAAGACACAAAGCACTATTAAACCCTTGTACCTGCTCTTTTTGTGGCGCCAACGACACTGAATGGTTGAGATTTAGCGCTCTGAGTGGTACAACATCAGTGTTCCCTCCATGTAGGCAGGCTAAATCCCCGAAAATATAAGTGCGGAAGTACAACCAGTTGACTGGTGTGCACGCTCGAGCATGGGAGGAAAAATTATGGTTAAAAAGATGTTGTTGTTGATAATGCTAAGCTTTTCATTAGCAATCGGCAGCTTTTGGGTACTTAAAGCCCAGGATCCCGCAAAACCAAAACCCGAACCGACGAAAGCCCAGGACCCTGCAACGCCAAAACCCGAACCAACAAAAGCTCAGCCCCAGACTCCGGCTACCACGACCGAACAGATTGATCTGTCCGGCACGTATGCGGGTACCTTCAAGTGTGAGCCAGCCGGTCTTGTCGGCGACACTACCTTGACGATAACCGGAAATGAGTTCACGACGGCTGACGGTAAGACAGGTCGGATCACTGCGTCGAAGACCAAGGCGTACACATCTGTCGCTCTTCAAGTCAACGGAGCGGATCCTTCGGCTCCGTCAGCGATTATCTCATTGCGCGCAAAAAAGAGCGGACAAAAGTTGACACTGATGCCGATCGCAGGCGCGACAAAGGAGTGCAGCTTTGCGCCGGCAAAAGCCGTCGCAAAAACCAAACAGACGCCGGCAGCTAAAGGCACCGAAGTAGCGAATCCAGCGGCAATGCCGGCTCAAACTCCTTCGCCGAGTCCTGAAGCGAGTCCGACTCCGAGTCCGACTCCGGCTCCGAGTCCGAGTGGAAGCCCGAGACCGACACCGCGACCGGCTCCATCACCAAGCCCAACGCCCAGTGAACCGGCTCCGAGTCCCACTCCGAGTCCGAGTCCAAGCCCGAGCCCGAGCCCGCGAATGGTCTAACAGCCGTTCGCAAAAGACACAAAGTCACAAGACGGTTGACCACAAGGTTCAACCTTTTGTGACTTTTGCGCCTTTTTGTGGCATCTTCCATCCGGATGAAACAAAAGATACGAATTGCTGCCGGACAAGGCTTTTGGGGAGATCTCCCTGATGCACCAGTGCGTCAGGTTGAAGGTGGACCAATCGACTACCTGATGCTCGACTACCTCGCCGAAGTGACAATGTCCATCATGCAGAAGCAGAAAGCTCGCGATCCAAACGCGGGGTATGCGAAAGATTTTGTGCCTTTGATGCGCAGGATTCTGCCGGTTTGCGTGGAGCGAGGAATAAAGGTTACTGCGAATGCTGGGGGTGTTAACGTCCGTGGCTGTGCCGGCGCAGTGATCGAGGTTGCGCGTGAGTTGGGTTTCGCGGGAAAGCTTCGCATCGGAATCGTGACGGGCGACGACATCATGTCGCGCATCGATGAACTGCTCTCGCGCGGTATCGAGTTGCGTAACATGGACACTGATGAGCCGCTGTCGAAAGTCCGCGACAGAATTCAAAGTGCCAATGCATATCTTGGCGCCGCGCCTATCGTTGACGCGTTAAATCAGGGCGCGCAGATCGTGATCACAGGTCGCGCTACGGATACTGGTCTAACGCTGGCGCCACTCATCCACGAGTTCGGATGGACCAGCGATGACTGGAATCGTCTTGCGGCGGGAACGATTGCGGGACACATCATCGAATGCGGTGCGCAAGCGTCGGGTGGAAACTGCCAGTACGAGTGGCGCAGCATTCCGAATCTTGCTGACGTCGGATTCCCAATCGTTGAGGCTTCGCCTGACGGAACGTTTGTGGTCACGAAACATGAACGAACAGGCGGTTGGATCATTATTCCCGGTATCAAGGAGCAACTCGTTTACGAGATGGGTGATCCGTACGAGTACATCACTCCCGACTGTATCGCTGATTTCACCACGATCCAGCTTGAATATGAGGGTCGTGATCGAGTTCGTGTGTTTGGCGTAGAGGGCCGGCCTGCGACCGAGTTTCTCAAAGTTTCAATAAGTTATTCCGCCGGCTTTAAAGCAGTGGGAACGCTGGTCTATGCCTGGCCTGATGCTTACGACAAGGCACAGGCTGCGGATCGCATTCTGCGCACTCGGCTCGATCGACTGGGGCTTAAGTTTGAGCAGGTGTTGACGGAGTTTGTGGGCGTGAGTGCGACGCATGGTCCACTCGCCGGCAGACCAGGCACGGACATTCCCGAAGTACAATTACGAGTTGGCGTGCGTGGCCAGGACCGGAGTTCGATCGAGCGTTTCACCAAAGAGATTGCTCCTCTGATTCTTACGGGCCCACCCGCAGTAACCGGCTTCGCCGGTGGCCGGCCCAAGGTCGAAGAGATCGTTGCTTACTGGCCCGCGCTAATTTCAAAGGAAGAGATCAGGCCCGTGGTCGAGGTGTTGGAAACGTGAAAGTACAACTTACAAAACTGGCCCATGCGCGTTCGGGTGATAAAGGCGATACGGCGAATATCGGATTGATTGCATTGCGCGACCAGTTTTATCCGGTGCTCGTTCGCGAGGTTACGGCTGAGCGAGTAAAAGAACACTTCAGAGGCATCTGTCATGGCGAAGTCGAACGGTTTGAATTGCCAAACCTCGGCGCGCTCAATTTTCTGTTGCATGAAAGTCTTGGTGGCGGTGGCACTTTGTCGCTGATGACTGATGCGCAGGGAAAGACCTTTTCAACAGCTTTGCTGCGAATGGAGATTGAGGTCACGGAACAGGAGGCCGCGGATCTAAACGGATGAATACGCATATTGAAAGCGTGGTCCTTTATTCCGTTGAAGACTCAGTTGCCCGTATCACGCTCAACCGGCCGGAAAAAAGGAATGCACTGAACGACGCGCTGATTGCCGGACTCAAGCAGGCACTGGAGAATGCAAGAGCGGATAAAAGCGTGAGAGCCGTTGTGATCTCGGGAGCAGGGAAGGACTTTTGCTCGGGTGCGGATCTTTCAGCCCTGCAGAAGATCGCCGGAGCTTCGGTTTCCGACAACACCGAAGATGCGCGCTCGTTGTTGGAGTTGTTTCTGTTGATTAGGCAGGTTCCTGTTCCGGTCGTAGCGGCGGTGACAGGAAGAGCACTGGCCGGTGGTTGTGGATTGGCGACTGCGTGCGATCTTGTTCTGGCGTCTGCTTCAGCACGATTTGGCTATCCGGAAGTGAAGATCGGATTCGTCCCGGCCATGGTCATGGCGATCTTGCGTCGCAACGTTTCCGAGAAACGCGCGTTCGAGTTGATCACACGCGGAGCAGTGATAAGCGCCGAGCAAGCGAAAGAATTCGGGCTCGTCAATCAAGTGTTTGCTGACGAGAGTTTTGAAACTGATGTGAAGTCTTACATGGATGAGTTCGCGAAGATGAGTGCATCGGCAATTGCCCTCACCAAGACTCTACTTTACCAGATGGATGGACTCGCGTTTCCTGAAGCACTCGAGACGGGCGCGGACGTCAACGTCATCGCGCGACTAACGGATGATTGCCAGGAGAAAATCGCCAAATTCCTTGAGCGATCGTGAGTCTTTGAACGCTGCTTAGACAGGATTTACAGGATGTCTCAGGATTAACAAGATAAATCCTGTAAGTCCTGAAACATCTTGTAAATCCTGTCCAACTATGCTTGCCCAATCAAGGCGCTTTTGCTTTATCTCGCAGTCTCTTAATCTCGGCTTGTACAGCAGCGGAATTCTTTAGTTGAGGGTTCTTGCGTAGATATGATTCGAGCCCGGCAGCGGCGCGTTCCGGGTCGCCCTTGAGTTCGTAGAAGAGTGCAATCGTCATCGTGTCGGGTTTCAGTTTGTTTTCACTCAGACGCGCGGCGTCGGCCATCGCTATTTCGGCTCGACTCAGCAAATACGTTCGATCTTCTGTGGATGGCGCTGACTCGTCAGTGTTGGCGGCTTGATGGATGAGAGCCGTTGCCCGCATGACCGCATTCATCGGATTGGACGGATTCAATCTCGCAGCCTCAGCAAAGATGGCGACAGCGACCGGGTAATTCCTCTGCTTCAGTAACAATAGTCCAAATGATTGATACGCGCGTTCGTCATTGGGATTTATCTGCCGCGCGAGATCGAGTTCGGTAATCGCCTCGTTAAATTGGTCCTGTTTTAGAAACATATTGCCAAGCTGTAGATGCGCGTCGAAATACTCAGGAAAGATCTGAATCGCCTTGCGCATGTTCTCGACAGCGTCTACGGTCTTTCCTTCTGCGGCGAGTTTCAATCCGGTATCGTGCGCTTGTCTTGCAGTGGGCGGGACCTGTTGCGTAAACGCATTCACGACGCCAGGCTGCGCGGTTGGCTTGTGAGCGATAGGTCGCAGTTGAATGTCCTGAGTGAAACTTTGCCCTGCTGAGCCGAATGCAGAGATCTCAGCATAGACAACAGTGGTCTCAAAAGTCAGACCATCGCCCTCGGCGGTGAGTTGGTAAGTGCCGCGAGATAGCCCGGGAAAAGAAAAGTGCCCGCTGAGATCCGTAAATGTCTCGTGGATGTGACGACCGTTGAAAGTCAGCTTTACTCGAACTGGATTCGTTGGTTGAGTTCCAGACGGAGTGATCACCCTTCCCTGTAGTTCGTTAATGGCATTCTGCCCAGAAGCGAGGCACGAGCAAACGAGAACCAGCGCTAGCGCAAAGATGCATTTGGGAGCCGCCGTGTTGGACATTGCTGAAACTTGAAAGGGGGCACTTCGCGGAAACGACTATACATCGTTTCGTGAAATGCCCCCAAGGCTCTAACTCCAACTTTTAGAAGCTGAAGCGGACGCCTAACTGCGCCTGGAACGGAATTCCTAACGGCTCAGAAAAACCAGTAGCGCCGAAAAAGTTAACTGGTTTGCCGAAGTCTGGCGTCCCCGTCACGTTCTGGAATTGATTTCCAAAATTGCCGGTGTTGAAGACGTTAAAGGCTTCGAAAAAGAGTCCGAGTTTCTTGCTCTCGCCAAAGTTGAAGAACTTCGAGACGCGAATGTTCAACTGCGAGAAGCTGTCTCCTCGTTCACTGTTTAGCGGCAGCTTGTGCTGATCATCTTTAGTCGGATTAACCGACTCGCGGTCGTTTGTCACGCCGTCTCTATTGATGTCGCACACGCACGATGGAAATATGCTGTACGGACGAGCCGAGGCTAACTGGAAAATTGGCGCAACCTGGAAGGCCCAGGGAAGATCGAAAATGCCCGACAACACGAAACGATGGCGTTCGTCTTCGCCGGTAGGTCCGAAATTAATCGGATCAAATTTTTCGAACAAATTCTGCGGTTGTAGACCGAAGTCCGCCGTTGCGCCGAACCAGGCTTGAGACTTCGCCAATGTGTAGTGCGCATTCAATTGATATTTATTGGCGTAGCGTTTCTTGAATGCCACGGTGAACGCATCGTATCGAGAACGGCCGTCCGATTGAGCCGCCGTGATCCGGGCAAAAGGCGTGGCCGTCCCAAACGCCGCGATGAGTTCAGCGGCGTGAGCCGCGAACAGCGGTGCCAGAACCCGCTGCGAGTTTGGGGGTGTTGCATCGCCACGTTGCAAATTACGCAACGGCCCAGGGCGCGGATTGATATCCAAGCCTGTAAATTCGTGTAAACCAAGAATATGGACATAGTCGAATTCCACGGCCATGTCTCTCCCGATCTCTTGAGCGAAACCGGCGTTCCACTGTTGCGTATACGGCGACTCAAAGTCAGGATCAAGGATTCTACCGCGCGTGTTTGCCAGCGGGTTGGTAAGCGGACGCGGGACTGTAGGCGCGGGTGAATCGATGTTCAGATTGGGGTTATCGTTAAAGAACGTCGCGTAAATCTCCGGGTTTGCCAACTGCACCGCGAAAAGCGGCACGTTCAAGAACGATTGGTCAAAGTAAATTCCATATCCACCTCTGATCACCGAACGACCATTGCCACGAACATCCCAGGCAAACCCGACGCGCGGACTAACGTTATTCGTATCGTCTTTAACGACCTTGCGCGCGAACGGGCTGCCGATGATCCTCAGCGCCTGGAATGTTCGGTTCTCGGCTGCGTGCTCATGATCGACGAATCCGAAGTCGACATCGTAGCGAAGACCGACATTAATCGTGAAGCGTGGAGTCATCTTCCAGTCGTCCTGCATATAGAGAGCAAACTGCTTCGCGCCCTCGCGCAAATTGAAGCTGGGGTCTCCGCCTGAGAGCGCGATCAGACCGACGACTCCAACGCCGTCAAGGTCAGCCAGCGTGCAATTGAGCGTAGGAGCAAAAGCCCCACAGGTAATCGGGCCCGGTTGAACCTGAGTGGTTCGAAATCCCTGCGGAAATTGTCCGGGATTCAATGCAATCTCATCGGCGTTAAAGTTGAAGTCGTATTCCGGAGCAGAGTTGAAGGCGAAGAGACCGCCCAGTTTCGGCACGTGGGTAAAATCGCCGCCAAATTTTAGTCCATGGTTGCCCCAGTTCCATGACAGGTCGTCGTGAAACTGGTGCTTCTTCTGGAGCGTTTGCTGTGGCACGTTGCCATTGCGACCGATTAGGAGACCATCGGGAAAAGCAAGCAGGTTCAGGTCGGTAGTGGCATTGATGCGATTGTCGAAGGTCTGATACTGGTACGTGAACTGATTTACAGTATTCGCATTCAACGTCGAATTCAGCGACGCCAAGAAATTGTAAAGAGTATTCAGCGATTCGTTCCCACCTGATAGATCAGTACGGACGATCAGAAAGCCTGCTTGATCGTTCAGAGCGTCGTTGTTCTGGCCTGCGAAACGGGTTACGAGAGTGTGCTTGGGTGAAAGTACAAAATCACCCTTGACCGTGTATTGCCAGTCATTAAATGGTTGCGGCAACAAAGGCACAGCGTCGTACCCAAAAGATTCCAGAAAAGCGATCTTGGCTTGGTCGTCTGCAGATACGAAGGAATTACCGCGCTCTCGCGTGCGTTCAATTGCGCCGAAGAAAAAGGCTCTGTCCTTCTTTATTGGACCACCGAAGGAACCACCAAACTGCTGGCGGTTGAAGGGAGGTTTTTCTACGCCGGCGGTGGATTCTCCGCGAGCTTCAGCGAGCAGTGCCGGTGCGTTCGCATTCAGAGCGTCATCCCGGAAGAAGCCGAAAACTGAGCCATGAAAATCGTTGCTACCGCTCTTAGATACTACCGAGAGCAACGCACCACCAGAGCGGCCATTTGCTGCTGAAAAGCGCTGAGTTGAAAGAGCAAACTCCTGAATTCCTTCCATCGAAAAGTTCTGAAGTATGCCGCCGACCGCGTTATCCTTATTGTCGCCGCCGTCAATTGTGACATTGAGGTTTCGGCCGGTAGAGCCACCCACCGAAAAGGTTCCGACACGCGCTTTGGTCGGATCGAATGATGGTTGCAAAGTGGCGCCAGGAATCAGGATCGCCAGCGATGCGAACGAGCGGCCGTTCACTGGAAGGTTTTCCAGACGACGCTGGTCGATGACTCCACTTACGTCGGTTTTAGTGGTTTCAACCAGTGCCGTGCTCTCGCCCGTGACTGTCACCGTCTCTCCAATACCGCCAACCTTCAAATCCGGGTTCACGGTAGTGCGTTGTAAGACATTTATGACCACAGGCTCCTGAACATATTTCGAGAAACCCTTTGCCTCAACTTCGAGTTTGTAGTTACCGGGAACGAGTTGGGTTATTTCATAGACACCATCAGCAGTTGTAACTGTGGAGCGTTCTGCGTTCGTGCCAAGATTTATCAACTTCACTGAGGCGCCCGGAACCAGGCCCCCCTTCTCATCTTTAACTACACCAGTGATCGTACCTGTGTTGGACGTTTGTCCAGATACGCTAAACGACATCGCTGAGGACAACATCAGCAACATCGTCAGCAAGGCTGAGAAGAGCCATCGATCTGAATAGCTAGTCTTCATAGTTATAGTCTCCTGATAAAAGGTGAGTGTCGTCGGGGGGAGCCATTGGCCGACAGTAATCTGCGTAAGTCTCTAACGAGAAATTGCTGTCGCAACCAACATGCCTCTCGCCTTAGACTAGCAGAGATAGCAAAATCCGCCGCATTTCGATGTTTCTAGAATCAAAGCGCTTAAGAAGAATCCAAAAAACGGAAGATGCTCCACAAATTCGTAGTTTGGGGTGCGAAAGGAAAGAAGGAAACCTCCAAAGCGGGTGGTCCCTTTTCCCTTTAGTTCTTTAATCGCGGGGCTTTACGTTGGCGTGAAGAAACTTGACGATGTCTTCGGTGGAGGTGCCGGGGAGGAATACTTCGGCGATGCCCTGCTGCTTAAGCTTCGGCAGATCCTCTTGCGGAACGATACCGCCGACGAGGACCAGCACATTATCCATTCCTTTGTCGCGAAGCAGTTGAACGATGCGTGGGCAGAGCGTGTTGTGTGCGCCACTCAAGATCGAAACACCGACGGCGTCGACATCTTCCTGAAGAGCAGCAGCAGCGATCATTTCCGGCGTTTGTCGCAGACCGGTATAGATCACTTCCATTCCTGCATCACGCAGCGCGCGAGCGATCACCTTGGCGCCCCGGTCATGACCGTCGAGTCCGGGTTTGGCGACAAGAACTCTAATCTTTCGAGTGGACATAAACGCGGGCTAGAACGCGGGTTCTTCGTAAACTCCGTAGACGTCTCTAAGTGCTGCGCAAATCTCGCCAAGCGTTGCGTAAACTCTCACTGACTCGATCGTCGCGGGCATCGTGTTTTCATTCTTCTGCGCCGCGAGTCTGAGTTTGTCGAGGGCGTTTGCTACTGCGCCTGCATCGCGGTTTGTGCGAGTTTGCTCGAGCCGCTCTACCTGATGCGTGCGAACTGATTCGTCGATAACCAGAATCGGAACTTCGGCTGGTTCGTCAGTCATGGCGTACTTATTCACACCGACGATTACTTGCTCACCTCGTTCCACAGCCTTTTGATATTGGTAGGCGGAATCCTGTATCTCACGTTGCGGAAATCCTTTTTCAATTGCTGAAACCATTCCGCCCATGGCGTCGATCTTGCGGAAATAGTCCAGCGCTTCCTGCTCCATCTTTTCAGTAAGTGACTCGAGAAAGTAAGAACCACCAAGTGGATCGACCGTGTTTGCGACGCCGGTTTCTTCAGCAATTATCTGTTGAGTGCGAAGTGCGATGAGGGCAGCGCGATCAGTCGGTAGCGCGAGTGCTTCATCGTAAGCGTCAGTATGCAAACTATTGGTGCCGCCAAGTACGCCGGCGAGTGCCTGAATCGCCACGCGCACGATGTTGTTGAGTGGTTGTTGCACCGTCAAAGATACGCCGGCAGTTTGGGTGTGGAAACGCAGTTGTAGTGTGCGCTCATAACCACTGCCAAAGCGACGTTTCATCTCGCGGGCCCAGATGCGACGAGCCGCGCGGTACTTCGCAATCTCTTCGAAGAAATCGTTGTGTGCATTAAAGAAGAAAGACATGCGCGGGACAAAGCGGTCCACATCCTGTCCCGACTCCACGCCCCACGCGACATACTCGATGCCGTCTCGCAATGTAAATGCAAGTTCCTGAACAGCGGTCGCACCAGCCTCACGAATGTGATAACCGCTCACTGAAATCGGGTTATAGCGAGGCACGTGCTCAGTGCAGAATCCGAAAGTGTCGATCACCAGCTTCATCGCCGGTTTGATCGGATAGATCCATTCTTTCTGCGCGATATATTCCTTCAGAATGTCGTTTTGCAGTGTGCCTGAAATCTTGTCCCAACGCGCTCCCTGTTTCTCCGCCACTACCAGGTACATCGCAAGCAGAACCGATGCGGGTGCATTGATAGTCTGAGAAACGGTGACTTGTTCCAGCGGAATCCCGTCGAACAAGACTTCCATATCGGCGAGCGACGACACCGCCACGCCGCATTTGCCAACTTCACCTTCTGAGAGTGGTGAATCGGCGTCGTAACCCATCAAGGTTGGAAGGTCGTAAGCTACTGAGAGTCCTGTCTGGCCCTGCTCGAGCAAATACTTGAATCTCGCATTTGTTTCTTCCGGAGTGCTGAAACCAGCGAACTGTCGCATGGTCCAGAGCTTGCCGCGGTAGCCGGTCGGATGGATTCCACGTGTATACGGAAACTCACCCGGAAAAGAAATGTCGCTCGCAAAATCGAGATTGTTGGTGTCGGCAGGAGTGTAGAGACGATCGACCTCGTCGAGTGAAACGCTCTGAAAACTCTTTTTTCGTTCGGGATGTTTGTTCAGCGCCGGCTTGAGAGTCGCTTCCTCCCAACGCTCGCGCTCTATCTCAGCCGGTGAGCTTTCCTTTGTTTCAGACATTATCCGGATATTAGCCGCAAGAAAGCACCAGATGCAAATTTAGCCACAAAAAAGCACATAAGCACAAAAGGCACAAATTGTGGTTAGGTTATTAAGGACAACTAAGCGACCAAACTTTCCTATGTGCCTTTTGTGCTTCTTGTGGCTTCGCTTGAGAGGGGAGCGCGGCTGCGATGGCAGTCACAGCCGCGCCGACTCGGAAGGTTAACCCGGTAGCGTGGATGTCGAGCAGGGGAAAACTACGGGCAGGTTTGGGCAGGCATAGAAATCAATTTCTCCGTAATGAATCATGATCATTCCACGGGCACGACAAACTCATTGCTGCGAACCATGTTCAAACGGGCGCGAGCCGTGAGCTCGATAGTGCGCGGATCCGTTCGCAATCTTTCCAACTCCGATTTCAATGATTGGTTTACGTTGCGCAACACCTCGACGTCCGTTTGCATAGACGTAAGCTGCTGCGCCGCCACCTGAACCTTCGCCCGAGTGCGCATATTCACCGTCACGCACACCGCAAAAGTTGCCAACAGAATCATTCCAAAAACTACCCAGGAAGGTATTATTCCGCCGCGGCGCCGCACTTCGGTGCGCGTGCCGAGGATTTCAACCGAGATCTGCTGTACCGAGGCAAGAGAACTCGTGCGGGGGGTCACACGCTGCGCCCTAATCCGTTCATCGACCCAATAATTGTTTGCTACCTTGCTCACCTCACACCTCCGAAGTTCCTTTGCCGTTCAGATTTTGCTTAGGTCGTACTCTCCAGCTTCATGCCAATGTGGCAAAGGTGAAGGCCTGCGCGTCGGGTGCCTGCCGTCCCTATCCCGAGTAGATGGTCATGTGCTCAAAAGTTAAGAGGCTGCTTAATCGAAAACTGTGGGTTTGGCCACAATATAGCTGGCACCTCGTGACCAGCAGCCCCAACTAAATGTACTTTACGGCTTGTCAATCTGTTGCCGCTCAACAACTTAGCGGCGATATCGGCGGACTGTAGCATCGCGCTTAAGGGGTGTAAAGACATTTCTCTTCAATGATTTAAGCCCGTAAGTTGAACATTTACTTGAACTAAGAGCGCTTAAGCGCCGAATTTGGCGAACATGCGGCGAACGGAAATCCGGGGCCATTTCCGGAGAATTTCAGTAGACAGAAGCAGCATTCAGGGGCACAAACGCACATCCTGGGACTGCCGTCTGCCTCCCGCCCCTAAAACCCCTATGCTTAAAGGCTTCACCACGTTAAAACCTGTTGACAGTAGGGCTCCGGGTAACTAGACTCATAACCCTGTGGGCGAATCAGCCCTTGGCGCCACGATTGATTCTGCTGCTTGCCCTGCGGTCCTCGCGAAGTAAGATCCCCACGATTTTTCGAGCACATTTAAGGAACGGTGTTGATGTCTGACTCTTCGGTCCTAAGCGCGGATGCCCCTGCCTCCGACTCGGATTCCCTTAAACTGCCCATCAGTTCCATAGTGCGGGCCGTCTGCGAAGCCGCCAATGGTGGTCCCGATCTGCTTTATGAAGTGATGATCAAAATGAGCCTGATGGTCGAGGCGACCGCGCCCACCTACGGCTTATCCATCTGGGCCACTTCTGAATCGGGCAAACCAACGCTGCGTTGGGCCGAAGGGCTCGAGGAAACGGAAATCGCCGTCGGCGAGACCGCAGTCTCTGAGGTCTTTGGCAGCAAGGGCCGACCGCAGAACGCGACGGAAGGAGATCAGGCGATCTGTCTGTTGCTGGCGCTGCCGTCAGCCGCACGAGAAGGCGCGGCGCTTTATGGACGTTGTGTTCGACCACTAACAGCTCAACAGGCAAAGGAGCTCAATGCGCTCAGTGACGTCGCGCATCTGGCCCATTCACACCAATCCACCAGTGTCGTCCCTGGCGTAACGAAGCCCGCGGCGATTTCTTCGGTCAGCTCGTTGCCAGGAATGGTTTTCAGCAGTCGAGCAATGGCGGAAGTGGCGCGGAACGTCGAGCGCATCAAAGATTCCAATTCCACAATCCTCGTGACAGGTGAGTCCGGAACTGGAAAAGAACTCATCGCTCGCGCTATTCATCGTCTCAGCCGCCGTTCTGAAAGTGAGTTTATTCCTTTCAACTGTTCGGCCGTTCCTTCCGAACTCATCGAAAGCATGTTGTTTGGTCATCGTCGCGGAACGTTTACCGGCGCGATGTCAGACCAGGCTGGATTAATTCGCTCAGCAGAGAATGGAACGCTGTTTCTCGACGAGATCGGGGACCTGCCACTCGCATTGCAGCCGAAGCTGCTCAGGTTTCTGCAGGAAGGGGAGATTCACACTCTCGGTGAGCGTGCGCCGCGCAAAGTGAATGTGCGTGTGATCGCCGCCACACACAAAGATCTCGAAACACTCGTCCGGGAAAAACTGTTTCGCGAAGATCTCTACTATCGCATTGCAACCTTAACAGTGAAGGTTCCACCACTGAGAGAGCGTCGCGAAGATATCTCCACTCTGATCTCTCACTTCGTAACTCATTACGCACGAAGAAACGAGCGACCGATTTCTGGAATCACTGCCGACGCGATCCAGATTCTCGAGACATATTCCTGGCCCGGAAACATTCGTGAGCTTGGGGCAGAGATTGAGCGGCTCGTGCTCTATGCTGAGGACGATGGTTACATTCGTCCGGAGAATGTCAGTGCGCGAATACGTCCGCAGAATGCTCAATCAGAAGCGACTGGCGAACGTCTCGATGATTTACTGGAGAGTTATGAGCGCCGAGTAATAACGGAAACTTTGAAGCGTCATGACTGCAACGTTGCAAAAGCGAGCGAGGCACTCGGGCTCGGCTCGAGGCAGACCTTATATAAGAAGCTAAAGCGATTGGCGATCGATATCGGAGACTTTTTGCAGGAAGACACTGAGCCCGGGATGCAGTACCGGGCCTAAGAAAGATTTCTCCCGCAAAGGCGCAAAGGCGCAAAGAAAGCCCTTCGGTTACCGGAGGTCTTACTCTGCGCCTTTGCGCCTTTGCGGGAGAAATTCTTTTGTGAACTCCGAGTGCGCAGGGGAATGAAACCTGTAGCCTGCGGGCGACAACGAGTATCTCCAATAAAGTCATTAACTTCTGGTCCAATCAACCCACTTCTCCATCACCTGGACCATCTGAAACTTGTCAACTGCGGGCGACAAACAGCTTCGCAAACCACAGAAAAACCTCAACTGCCGCACTGGCACACCGGTTGTAAACGTGATGGTCGTCGCGAAGCAATCGCATCGCATCATTGGTCGAGCAGACAAACCCAAATGAAAGCTAACACCACTACAAACCTGACATCAGTCGTAATGCTCGTCATCCTTTCTCCGTTTCTTGCACTGGCGATTCTCGTCAGCATCAAGACAGCAGGGATCAGGGATAACGAGGTCTTGCTACTGATGCTCACGTTGTTGAGTGCTGTTCTCAGTGGGATCAATGGTTTCGGGCGTCGCACGCTCAAAGCTGTTCCACTTGCGACAGCGAAGACAACTAGTGACTCCCGCTTTCGTCTGTCCGCTCGTTCGAGCAACAACGCCTAATCGAATCTTAAGGAGCAAACAAATGATTAAGAGATTTTTCCGTGATGAAACCGGTCTTGAACTTTCTGAATACGCAGTTGCCGCAGCGCTCGTCGCGTTGGCAGCCGTCGTTGCTTTCCAGACTTTGGGAACCAACATCAGCACCAAGATCACCGACCTGGCCGGCAAGATTAAGTAGTTCTTTGGATCACTTGAACCGGCAGCGCCACGTCTAGCGGGTTGCTGCCGGCGGGAAGGGGAAGGCGCAAGCCTTCCAAACATTTGGGAGGAAGAACAATGTTGAAGAGATTTTTGAAAGATGAAACCGGTCTTGAACTTTCAGAGTACGCCGTAGCCGCAGCGCTCGTGGCGCTCGCAGCGGTAGTCGCTTTCCAGACGTTGGGCACCAACATCAGCACGAAGATCACCGACCTGGCCGGCAAGATTCAGTAATGATCTGAAGTTCAAGTTGAATCCGGCAGTGGCAATTTTGCTGCCGGCTGAGAGGGAAGGCTCAAGCCTTCAATCCTTCGAAGAGAGGAACGGATCATGTTCAAGAAATTTTTGAAAGACGAAGCCGGGCTTGAGCTATCTGAGTATGCCGTCGCTGCTGCTTTAGTAGCGCTCGGAGCGATCGTGGCGTTCCAAACACTTGGAACTCAGATCGGGGTGAGAATCAATACTCTCGCGGGTTACATCAAGTGACCTGCAGGTAGTGAACTGCCGTTGTCGGTGGCGCGCCCTTGTGAAGTTTCACTCACGGGTGCGCCGCCACTTTTCTGCTAGATCCCCCGGGACCGCTTTAGAAAATGCTTAGTCCAACCGCCATAGCTTTTGAGATTTTTTTAGTGCCGCTCGCCGTGATCATTATTTATCACGACGTGCGCTATCGCCGTATTCCCAATCCTTTTGTGCTGGCCACACTGATAACCGGATTCATATTAAATCTTTCGCTGGGTGGATTAAGCGGTGCCGTAAACAGCCTGAGCGGATGTGTTTTTGCCTTTATCCTGATGTTCATCCTGCACGTCTTCGGAGCAATGGGCGCGGGCGACGTAAAGCTGTTCGCCGCGATCGGCTCTGTGATCGGTGCTCAACTTGTATTGCCGACATTTGTGGTGGTGGTGCTGACCGGCGGTGTGCTGGCTGTCGTCTCGGTTTTGCGATCGGGAGCATTCAAAACGACGATGCATCGCGTACTGCAAATTCTCGTCGGCTTACTGCCGGGCTGGCCAATGCCCAAATTCAGCGTTCCTGCTGATTATCGTCTAACAATTCCTTACGGTGTGGCGATCACTATCGGCGCCATTATCGCAACCGCGATATTTCACCCTTAAAGCGGTCAACACCCAGGCTTGACCTGGCAGAACGGAGAGTTGATTCCCATGCGAAACAAACGTTTCTTCATAGTTCTGGTAGGAGCACTCATTTTCGGAGTGCTCGCTGCCGTTTCAGTCAGTAAGTATCTATCGAGCGCCCAGGCCTATTCGAAAAACCTGAACAAGATTGCGGTGGCCAAGGTTGCCATTCCAATCGGGAGCAAGATCATTCCCGAGCAAATAATGGTGGTCCAGTTTCCAAAGGAATCTACTCCAGACGGAGCTTTCGAGTCTCCTGAGAAACTGGCGGGTCGAGTGGCTGTCATGAACATAGCAGCTCGCGAGCCCATCACTGAATCGCGCTTAGCACCGGAAGGAACAGCCGCTGGTCTTTCGGCGATCATTCCTGAGGGCTATCGCGCCATGACGGTGAAGGTCGACGATGCCGCCGGCATTTCTGGTTTCATTCAGCCGGGCACTCTCGTCGACGTGGTTGTGGTTATCGATCCGCGCGAAGGTTCCGGTATGCAGGATCCGATTTCGAAGATCGTCCTGCAGAACATCAAGGTCCTGGCCAACGGACAGAACATCGACAAGCCCAAGGATGAGCGCGAAGCCAACAGCGTCAAAGCTGTAACGCTTCAGGTTACGCCAGAGCAGGCAGAAAAGCTCGCACTCGCTTCCAGCGAAGGCAAACTGCAACTCGTCATGCGCAGTCAGATCGATCAGGGCGACGAGCAGACTAACGGCGTCAACAAGCGTCAATTGTTGTCGGGCGATAAAGCCACACCGGCTCCCGAGCCCGGTTCACTGAAGAGTGAACAGCCGAAAACGGAGTCGAAGCCGGTTCGCAGAGTCTCAGTAGCACCAAAACCAGCAGCAACAGCCCCAGCTCCTCAGCCCACTCCGCGTGCGTCAGTGGAAATGATCGAAGGCGCAAAGAAGCGCAGCGTCGAGTTTCCATAGATCACTCAACCCTAATTTGAACCACTTGAAGTTGATCGCATTGACGATCGCTTGAAACAAAGGAGCATAAGATCATGCAGAGCCGTTCCCCAATTTCACGCCGAATGAGTTTATTACTGGCGTCCCTGATTACTATTTTTGCTAACTCCATCGCGCACGCGCAGGAAAACTCCTACAAGGCGTCGTTCAATCAGAACAAAGAGGCGATTGCCGTCAACGTTCTGGTGGGACAGTCGCGCGTGATCAACTTCGATCGCCCGGTCGGACGTTTTTCAGTCTCGAACCCAGAGATCGCGGAAGCAGTGCTTGTCACACCGGACCAGGTGCTCGTCAATGGAAAAGCTTTCGGTCAGGTCAACTTCATCGCATGGGAGCAGACCGGCGGTCAGTTTTTAGTATTCGACGTTTACGTCCGCGCCAACCTTTCATTGATCGACTCGCAAATCCGCGCGTTGTTTCCAAAAGAAGATATTCGGCTGAGCCAGGCTAATGGTTCAGTTGTGATCTCGGGCAGCGTTAAAGATGCAGCGACGGCCGTGCAGGTCCAAAACGTCGTTGAAGCGGCGAACTTCAAGACCGTGAACATGCTGACGTCGCCGGCTACGAACGCGACCCAGATTCAGCTTGAGGTACGCGTTGCCGAAGTAAACCGCAACAAACTGCGTGACTACAGCACGGCATACTCCGCACTGCCGCAGGGTGGAACAGGCGGTTACCTCAACAGTGGTGGTGGACCGACCGTTCTCGATCGTGTAGAGACCAGTCCGCTGGGCGCCACTCTGTTTCCTATTATTCAACAATCGGCGCTTAATCTGTTTCTCTTCAATCGACAGATAAACACCGGCGCATTCCTCAGGATGCTCCGACAGGAAGGCGCTTTCCGCCAACTTGCTGAGCCAAACCTGATCGCTATGAATGGCCAGCAGGCGAGCTTCCTCGCGGGCGGTGAATTCCCGGTACCGGTTCTTCAGAATGCGCAGGGCAACGCCATCACCATCGTTTGGAAAGAGTATGGCGTGCGACTGAACTTCAAACCAACCGTCATCGATGAAGACCACATCCGCCTGGAACTCGAACCTGAAGTTTCCACCATCGATTTCAATAATGGCATTCGCTTTAACGGCTTCGTAATACCGGCGCTGCGCACTCGTCGCGCCAAAACTGGTATCGAGCTACGTGACGGTCAGTCGTTCGCACTCGCCGGTCTGCTCGACAACTCCGAAAGCAAGACGCTGTCGAGAATTCCGATCATCAGTGACATTCCGGTACTCGGCAATCTCTTCAAATCGAAGTCATTCGAAAAGAAAGAGACTGAACTGATGTTCTTCGTGACGGCGCACATGGTGAAGCCGGTCAACGGCGACGATCTGCCAAACATGCGTGGTATCGATGGTTTGAAAGGCAACTCACCTTTGGGGCTCGAGCCGAAGGGCGAAGGCATCCAGGGACAGAGTGGTTACAAAGTCTCCGGACAGAGCGAGCAAACTCCAGCTGCCGCGCCAGCCAAGGTTGAAGAACCCAAAGTCAAAAGCAACGCCGACGGCACAACTAAATCAAGCAGCTCCGGCGCTGTCGGTAGCGTGCGCAAAAATCAAACTGCCCTGCCAGTCGCCAAAGCCGTAGTGATGGATTCCAATCCAGTTTCCGTCAGGCCGTGGTAACGATGGCAACTCTCTTTCTCGAGCCGATCTTCGTTCGAAAGGTATGAGGGGGAATCATGAAGAAGCGACCAGTAGATCAAGCGGAAAAAAGAAAACGAGAACGAGGTTCAGTACTGGCAACATCCGCAATCGGGATGTTGTCAGTACTGCTCGCAGTCGGCCTCGGTGTCGACATCAGCAGACTTTATCTGACCAAAACAGAACTCCAGAACGCGGCCGATGCAGCAGCTTTGGCCGGCGTTTCTGGATTGAACGGACACACGCAAGGAATTAATGACGCAGTCTTTCGCGCGACAAATACCTTCAATAAGTACGAATTCAACAAGACGGGCGTGGCGATTGACCCTGCCAACGTTCTGTTTGCTGTCAATCTCAATGGTCCCTACATGAGCCAGGGAGAGGCAGCGCTGGCGCCGGTAAACATTCGTTTCGTAAAAGTGACGACGCCGGAGGAGCCGGTTGGCATGTCTTTCGCCGCGCTGGTTTTGGGCAACACGAGGAATCTGTCCGCCACAGCGACGGCCGGGTTTTCGGTTACTGTCAACGTGATCTGCCCGTGGCTGCCGGCTTTCGTGCTCGATGATCCTGCCAACCCGATAGCGGCAGGTAGTACCTACACGTTTCGTCTGGCGCCCGGAGACGCAATTTCACCAGGAAACTATCAACTGCTCGCGCCAGTAGCTTCGGGTGGTAGCGGCGATCGAGAAGGCATGGCGAACGGAGTCAACTGGTGTATCTCTGTCGGTACCAAGGTTAAGACAAAGCCAGGTGTGACCGCCGGTGCGATTCGTCAGGGAATCAACACGCGCTTTGACAACTACTCGGGTGGTTTGGATCCGGCTATGTCACCGCCCGATAAGAATATCGCCGAAGACATCACCTACGACGAATACGCGGACAACACTAAATTCAAGGCACCGAGTCATCCAGGCACCGCTGGGCGTCGCGTCGTTTTTATTCCGATCGCCGCTGCACCGCCCGAAGAAGGTCGCGACGAAGTGACAGTCAGCAGGTTCGGCGTCTTCTTCCTAAAAACTTCTGTCGGCGGAGGCAATGGCGGTGAACTGCAGGCCGAATACATCACCGACACTGCATTCGCGGGCAGTAGTTATTACGACCCAGGCGCTGGTCCCGGGATCGAAAACACCGCCGTTCCAGTGCTCTACAAGTAGGTGAACATCATGCACACAAGAATTCGAAGAATTCGTAACCGACGCCGATTGGCACGCTTGTTTCGGCTGCATCGTTTCACCCGGGATGAGAGTGGTGTTTCGTTGGTGGAGGTCACCATAGTTATACCCATTTTCTTAATGTTGTTTGCAGCGACTGCCGAATTCGGCCGTTACTTCTATGAGTACACCACTCTGGCCAAAGCGACTCGTGGTGGCGCTCGGTATTTAAGTTCGGCTGTGATAGGGACCGGAGAAGGTGCTGCCGCCAACATTGTGGTGTACGGAAATTCCGGCGGCACCGGAACGCCAATCCTGACTGGCCTGTCAACATCGCAGGTCAAAATCACTTACCAGGGAGGCAGTGCCGCAATACCTGAAACAGTAACCGTTGAAATCGTTGGCTACACGCATGAGCCTATTTTCAATTTGGCCGCTTTGACCAAGTCTGTCGGGCTGAATTTGAACGTTGACGTGAAGCCCAGCGTGACGATGCGTTATCTGAACACTCAACCGCCCCCAATCTAAAAGAGGGGTAAATGAACATGAAGCAAGTCAAACGGTTTAATTCAAGAGAACGTGGCGCGACGATGGTGGAATTCGCGATCGCGGTGACAGTTTTTCTGACATCGATGTTCGGAGTGATCGAATTCGGCCGAGCGCTGTGGGTACATAACGCATTAACGGACGCTGCGCGCCGTGGAGCTCGCTACGCGACGCTTCATACGCCTGCTGAAATCGCAAATGTCAAGAATGTAGTCGTCTACGGCGATGAGGCTGGCGGCTCACAGCCCCTTGTTCCGAATTTAACGGCCGAGAATGTGACCGTTAACTATTCGGACATTGCAGTGAACAAAGGGACGGTCTCAGTAGGGATTACGAATTATCAATTCCAGTTTGTCATTCCGTTGATTGGCACGACCATCACAATGCCGGCCTACAGCACTACGCTGACCGGTGAAAGCGTTGGGGTGATCCCAGCGAATAAGTAGCGTGCTGACCAAGCAAATGACAGAGGTTAGACATTCATGTGGCACTTGCCAAAAACACCTGTCTCGACTTTCGAATCCGCTGCCGGTGGGTACCTTTGTAACGCCAGCCCGATTGAACATCGCTCCGGGGTTAACCGACCTCGGCCGGCCTTGCAGAATTGCGATGGACCTACCGTAACCCCCAGGCACTCTGTCAAATAGTTTCAATTCACGACAGCCGCCGGCAGTGGGATTCGAATTAACGACTCAAGAGGAACCGATGACCGAACCAATTTCAGTAGTAGTCCTCAGCACCGGACTCGAAAACTTCAAAGACATTCGCAAGGCGTTGTCGGCCGAACAACGCGTGAAGCTGCTCGCCGGCGGTAACGATACCGATCAGCTCTACGAAGAGATAGTTCGCTTGAAACCGGCAGCCGCGATCATCGCGCTCGGCGCAAATGCGGAATACGCCGTCAAGTTTATCGAAAGGCTGAATGCCGAATGTCCCAACACGGCTCTTATCTCGGCTGCTCAGGACGCGTCACCGGATCTGATCCTGCGAAGCTTGCGTGCAGGTGCGCGCGAGTTTTTGCGTATTCCGATTAGCTCGGAGGAATTGCGTACGGTTCTCGATCGAGTTTCAGACTTTTCCAGCAAACAGGTTGAATCGCCAAAGAAAAAGGGTCGCATGGTCGCGGTGTTTTCCAGCAAAGGTGGATGCGGCACTTCGTTTATAGCCACTAACCTCGCCGCAGCGACCGCCTCAAAAACGGTTCTCGTTGACCTTAATCTTCAAGCCGGCGATCTGCCTCTGTTTTTAGGACTTGACGCAAAGTATTCGATCGCTGACATGTGCGAAAAGCGCCAGCGTCTCGACGAAGCGCTCATCAACAGCCTGGTAACTCCGCACTCGACTCACTTGTCTCTGCTGGCCGCACCACGCGAAGCCGACTCGGCAGATGAGATCGAGCCCCAGCACATCTTCGAAGTTCTCGAGAAACTACGTGATCATTACGATTATGTGGTCCTCGATCCGCAACACACCTTCGACTCGATCACTCTCGCTGCACTCGATCAGTCAGATGAGATCGTACTCGTCTTAACACTCGACATCCCCGCGATTCGCAGCACGCAACGAGCGCTCGAGATCTTCGATCGTCTCGGTTACCCGCGAAAGAAACTTCGCATCGTCGTCAATCGCTGGAGCAAGCAGATCGATATCGATCTCAGGCAAGTGGAAAAGTTCCTGGGTGAACCGGTGGTTGGTTTTGTGCCCAGTGACTATCAAACAGCAGTGGGTTCGATCAATCTCGGCACACCGCTCGTGCATGCCGAGCCAACCTCAAAAATTGCAATGGAGATTCGACGCGTAGCAGAGCAGATGGCGCTCGGCATTGCGCCGATCGACGTGTCGAAGCAACGCCGTCCTTTCTGGGCTTCGCTGTTGAAGAAGCAGTCGGCCCAACCGAATTTCAAACTTCAAGCCTCGATGGAGAAGGTCTAAGCGGCAGCCCGCAGATGAGCAAAAACAATGGCACTAAGAGAAAGATTAATCGGCAACAACAATAACGCTCCGGGACCAGTTGCGGACGGAACCGGTCAGCACTCGTTCCAGGAGATGAAGTCGCGTCTACACCGGACGTTAATCAACCGGATGGACTTGACCAAGCTGCAAACACTTACTCCGGATCAGGTCCATGCGGAGGTTTCGCGTCTGGCCGAGGCGGTGCTGGCCCAGGAAGCCATGCCGCTGTCAGTGTCGGAACGAGATCGCCTCGTCAATGACGTTCAGCACGAGCTCTTCGGTCTGGGACCACTCGAGCCGCTGCTCAAGGATCCGACAATCTCCGACATCCTGGTCAACTCACATAAGACCATCTACATCGAGCGTCGCGGCAAGATCGAGCGAACCAACGTTCAGTTCAAAGACGACGAGCACCTGATGCGCGTGATTGAACGAATCGTTTCTTCCGTTGGACGTCGCATCGATGAATCGTCGCCGATGGTCGACGCGCGTTTGCAGGATGGTTCGCGTGTGAACGCGATTATTCCGCCACTCTCGATCGATGGACCAGTGGTATCGATTCGCCGCTTTGGTTCCGATCCACTGAAGATGTCGATGTTAATCGACTACAAAGCACTCACCAAAGACATTGCGGACATGCTGCAGATGGTTGTGACCGCGCGCCTGAACATCCTGATTTCGGGTGGTACCGGCGCCGGAAAAACCACACTGCTCAATGCGCTCTCCGCATACATTCCTGAGAACGAGCGCATCGTCACCATCGAAGACTCAGCGGAACTCCAGCTACAGCAGCCGCACGTGGTCCGGCTCGAAACCAGACCGCCCAACATCGAAGGTCGCGGTGAAGTTACCCAGAGAGATCTCGTCAAGAACGCACTGCGTATGCGTCCCGATCGCATCGTTATCGGTGAGGTCCGTGGCGGTGAAGCGATCGACATGCTTCAGGCCATGAACACCGGTCACGACGGCAGTTTGACGACAGTTCACGCCAACACTCCGCGCGACGCGCTGGCCCGTCTCGAGACGATGATTCAGATGACCGGTATGCGTCTCTCCGATCGCGCGATGCGCCAACAGATCGCTTCAGCGTTGAATCTCGTCGTGCAGGTGGCGCGCATGTCTGATGGTTCACGTCGCGTGACGTCGATTTCGGAAGTTACCGGCATGGAAGGCGAGACCATCACCATGCAGGAGATCTTCCAGTACGAGAGAACCGGAGTCGACAGAGAAGGCACGGTACTTGGTCGCTTCCGTCCAACTGGTATTCGCCCGAGATTCGCCGAACGATTGAAGGCTTGTGGGCTGCAACTGCCACGCGTCTTCTTCGAGGAGATGTAAGCACATGGTTATATCGTTTCTCGTATTCGTCTTCGCGTTGTTCCTGGTACTGGGCGCCTACCTGCTGGCTACTCACGGCACCGACAAGAAACGTGCGCGTCTGCAAAAGCGGCTGTCGGAAGCTCTGATGCACTCGGCTCATACAGAGGACGTCGAAGTTGTGCTTGCTCGCAACGAGCTGATGAGCGAGATCCCCTGGATGAATCAGGTGTTGATCAACATCCAGGCGACATTCCACTTGAAGCGGATGTTGGACCAGGCCGATCTCCACATCACGCCGTCGCGACTCCTGATGTTTTCGTTCATGGCAGGAATGCTCGGCGGACTGGCCGCGTCAGTTCTAACGGTCTTCATTCCGCTCATGATCCTGGTCGGGTTGGCCTGTGCGTCGATACCACTGATACACGTTTGGTACAAGCGCAAGAAACGCTTCGATAAATTCCTGGAACAGCTTCCTGAGGCACTCGATCTTGTTAGCCGTGCACTCAGCGCGGGTCATGCGTTTGCCGAAGCACTGCACATGATTTCGATTGAAATGCCGGAACCGATCGCTACTGAGTTTCGCAAGACTTACGAGGAACAGAACCTTGGTCTGTCAGTGAAGCTCGCACTCGAGAATCTTACGCAGCGAATGCCGCTGCTCGATCTGAAATTGTGCGTGACTGCGATTCTGATTCAGCGCGAGACCGGCGGTAATCTCGCCGAGATCCTCGAGAAAGTTGCGTACACGATTCGTGAGCGATTCCGTATTTTGGGCGACCTGAAAACACTGACCACCAGCTCGCGAATGTCCGCGTGGCTGCTTTGTGGTCTGCCGATCTTCATCGCGATAGCGGTCACTTTTCTGAATCCCGACTACATGAGCGTTCTATGGAAGGATCCACGCGGCCACTATCTGATCGCACTGGCGCTGTTTATGCAGATCACCGGTATGTTGATTGTGAGAAAGATCCTGAGAATCAAGATTTGATTCGGGTGCCTCGTACTTGGATCTTAGTACTTAGTACTTCGCCAAAAACAAAGCACAAAGAACAAAGTTCGAAACACCAGGCGCAAAACAATGATAGCCATAATTGCCATCTCAACTTTTGTCTGTATCTCACTCGCAATGCTGGGTGTTTACTGGTTGCTCTACAAGCCCCAGAGCGCGGCCACTGAAAGATTGCGCCGTCTTGGTGTGACGAAGGACGGCGGCGCTCCCAGTACTCAATCGGTGGTCATGTCTGATGACCGACCGGCTACGGAAATCGCGCAGCGATTGGCCCAGCCTTTGAATAAGCTGCTGCCTCCATCTGCGACTGAAGCAAAGAAGCTGCAAAAGCAATTGATGCATGCAGGCTATCGTTCGGCTGAAGCACCGATTATCTTTCGTGCCATCCACGTTACTTCTATGGCGGGGTTACCGCTGCTGGTTGCCGGCCTGTGTGCCTTGACTGCGCGTCCGCTGAACAGTGCGTTGATCTTCATCATCGGTGCTTTTGTTGCAGGTTTCTTCCTGCCACGTTTCTCCCTGGGAAAGATGATCAAGAAGCGCCAGCGGCTTATCCGCTGGGGCCTTGCCGACGCCCTTGATTTGATGGTTGTTTCCGTCGAAGCGGGATTGGGTCTCAATGCCGCAATGTTGAAAGTCTCGTCGGAGTTGAGGGACGTCCATCCTCCGGTGGCTGATGAATTCGAACTCGCCAACCTTGAAATCAGAGTCGGACGCGAACGTGACGAAGCGTTACGCAATCTCGCCGAGCGCACCGGCGTTGACGATCTGCACAGCCTGGTAGCGATGCTGATTCAGACAGACAAGTTTGGTACTTCAATCGCAAAAGGGCTGCGCGTATTTTCAGATTCGCTGCGCACGAAACGGCGCCAGCGAGCCGAGCAGGAAGCTCAGAAAGCTGCAGTCAAACTGCTGCTCCCGCTCGCATGCTTCCTGTTCCCGACGCTTTTCATCGCAATACTTGGCCCAGCAGTCCTTAACCTCATTGACGTTCTCGCAAAGATGTAGAGGAGTGGATCAATGAACAAACGTAGAATAATTGCTGTTCTCATCGCTTTTGTTTTGACCATCGCTGTGACAGCGATGTGGAGTGCTTCCACAATTCAGCGTGAGGGTGATCCTGACGCAATTGTTCTGGAAGACTCAGGTTCTGAAGCGGGAGTCGATCAACCGAAGAAGAAGGGCAACAAGGTTGTTAGAGTTCTTACCGCTCCGTTCAAGGCATTTGGAAAATTATTCGGCGGCGGCGACGATCAGAACAAGGTCTATCGCATGACCGAAAAAGATGCTGAACGGTTTGAAACTGTCGGTGTCACGAAGATCGAAGATGCGCGCCATCAGGGTATCAAGAGAGACACTTCATCTGCTTCGGCAAAAGAGCATCTCGAGGCCGGTCGTGAGTACCTGGTGGAAGGACGATACAACGAAGCCATCAGCGAACTCTCGATGGCCGCATCGATCGACCCAAAGTTAACCGAAGCTCACAATTTGCTGGGTGTGGCGTACGACAAGAAGGGTTTTGCCGATCGTGCGAAGGAATCCTTTGAACGCGCGGTGAAGATGGAAGAAGACGCCGACACACTTAACAATCTCGGCTTCTCACTCTATCAGAATGGTAACTATCGCGCTGCAGTCGATCGCTTGAAGCGCGCGGCGAAACTCGCGCCAACCGACGAGCGGATTCTGAACAATCTGGGTCTCGCCTATTGTCGTCTCGGCAAAATCGATGAAGCCTATAAGGCCTTCGCGCGTGCCACTGGTCCATTAACGGGTAATCTCAACACCGCGAAGATGCTGGAGCGATTCGGTCGTGAAGACGACGCGATTCGTTACTACGAAGCAGCGCGGACCATCGATCCCAACAACACCATCGCTCTCCGTCGCCTGGCTGATCTTTACCAGCGCGTCGGCCGAGCTTCGGAATCAGATGCTGCTCGCGCAGCACTGGCAATGGCTTCGAACAACGGCGCCAGCACAACCGGAAAATAGGTCCTATAGGTCCAAATAGGACCTATTCAAGAGAAAAGAGAAACTCACATGTCGCACACCGCAATTCTGACGCGCGCGGAAATCGAGAGTATGGGGCCACCGCTGCCCGAAGAAATCGCCGACACCGGCATCTCCGAGCAGTTCCTGTGCGACCTCGCATTGAAGCATGTCGCCATGCTGCCTGAGCCGACGACCATGGCGGTCGGCGAACGCATCAATTTGCCGCGGACACTAACTGAGGATCTGCTCCAGAAGCTGTATCGCGAGAAGCTGATCGAAGTGAAGATGCAATCGGCGATCGGTTCCACTCGTTACGCGATGTTGGACCATGGTTGGGATCGTTTGACGCGGTTGTTGTCGATTAGTGGATACGTCGGCCCAGCGCCGGTATCACTGCGTGACTACTCGCACATGATGAAACTTCAGTCGATTCCTTCAAATACCGCGGACATGGACACAGTGCGCCAGGCGTTTCATGACCTTGTGCTACCGGAGTCGCTGCTGCAGACATTGGGTTGTGTCATCAATTCGCGTCGCTCACTGTTCCTGACAGGATTACCTGGCACCGGTAAGACAGCCGTGGCGGAGCGCATTAATGGAGCGTTGGCGGGGGGCATTTGGATTCCATATGCGGTAGAGATCGACGGCCAGATCATTCGCGTCTTCGACTCGCATTGTCATGAACCGATGCCGAAGGAAGACACTCCAATTGACTACGATCATCGCTGGGTGTTCATTCGCCGTCCGCTCGTCGTTGTTGGCGGTGAGCTGACGCTGGAGAACGCCGACCTGACATGGAGCGAAGCTGCGAAATTCTACGAGGCGCCATTCCAGATGAAATCAAATGGCGGCACGCTGGTTATTGACGACTTTGGACGTCAGCGAGTGGCGCCGCAGGATCTTTTGAACCGCTGGATCGTGCCGCTTGAAAGGCGTGTTGATTATCTGGCACTGCACACCGGAAAGAAGATCGAAGTTCCGTTTGAACAGCTCGTTGTGTTTTCGACGAACCTGGACGAAAAGGATCTCGCCGACCAGGCGTTTCTGCGACGCATGGGTTACCGTGCGCGCGTCGAGCCACCCACACCGGCAGCGTACACTGCAATCTTCAAACAGCAAGCCAGCCGGCGGGGAATCGCTATCGAGCAGCCCGTGTTGGACCACATTTTGATGAAGTATCGTGTGGAACATCGTCAGATGAAAGGTTGCGAGCCACGCGATATTCTCGATCGCGCTACAGACATTTGCCGGTTTGAAGGCAAGAACACGCATCTGACGCCGCAAATCGTCGACATTGCATGGCGCAACTACTTCGGAACGTCGCACACGTTCGCGCCCGTGCAGACTCATGAAACCATGATCGAGCGAACGCTTGCTGATCCATTAGAGCTGTAATGAACAGATCCGTAAAAAATCCGTTTTATCCGTGGCCACTAATCTGCTTGCTGCTTGTGCTTGCCAGTTCTGTTGTGGCGCAGACAACCCAGGTCAAGCTGAAGCTTGCCGACGGTTCGTACATCACCGTCGATGAGGCCTGGGAATCGCCGCAGGGAGTTTGGTACCGCCTGGGCGGACTGAGTCACCTGCTCGCTAAAGAAAAGGTCAAGAAGATCGAGCGCTCCACACCTGCACCTGCGCCTGCTGCTGCAACGGCACAGAACAGTAATGATGACGATCACTTCGAAGTATCGGAGGTAGTTGCGCGAACGCCTTCGACCAATGGCGTCTATGACCAGCCGGCCTGGATCTATCTGAAAGGCGGAGCGCGTGTCGAAGCCGACAGCGCCAGCCAATCAGCTGCCGGTGTTTGGTACAAGCGTGGCTCAATGTCGATCTTTATCGATGCCTCTCGCGTTGATCGGATCGAAGTTGAAGACCCTGCCGTCGTCGCGCAGACTGGAAAGAAAGCGAGCGGCTGGAGTACGGGCAGGCCTGGACTCGACAGTCTGATTCGTCAAAACGGGAACAAGTATGGAGTTGATCCCTACCTGATATTCCTTGTGATGGAGCAGGAGTCGCATTTCAACACGCATGCCGTTTCACCGAAGGGCGCACGTGGGCTGCTGCAACTGATGCCGGGAACGGCAGCACGTTTTGGCGTGCGACGAGCGCACGACCCTGCACAAAATATTTCAGGTGGCACGAGATACCTGCGAGAGTTGTTGAATCGCTTCAACAATCGAGTCGATCTCGTTCTCGCGAGTTACAACGCAGGAGAAGGTGCGGTGGCGAAGTTTGGCAACAGAGTGCCGCCGTACAAAGAGACTCGCAACTACGTCAAGAAGATCAGTTATCGCTACAAGCGCACGATCGCGCGCACTAAGAAGCCCGCGCCCGGAACTGCCGCCAAAGATTCAGGCGAACGATAATCACTTATGAAGGGAATACTATTAACTTCTTTCTGTCTATTGCTGCTGGTGACTGGTGCTGCCGGTCAGCAGCAGGATGGACCACTGACGAATGTTTCGGTTGTGAAGCTGGTCAAGGCCGGATTTAAAGAAAAGACAATCATCACGATCATCAACAGTCGTCCCGCCAATTATAAACTCGATACTGAGGATCTCATCGAGTTGAAGCGCAACGGTGTTAATGAAAGCATCATTCTCGCGATGCTGTCGGCGCAAATGGGAACCGTGTTTCTAAGTGACGATGAGTGGTCAGGCGATCCGTTCTTTAAAGATTCCAGGAAACAGAATGGCGGCAATTCTCAGTCGCAAGGTGCTGAAGGTATTTTCGGGTCAGGATCGAGTTCGCAATCTTCGAGTCGATCGCGTGGCGGGCTTGGTGGAAACCAGGACGACAGCAATCTCAGTGGCTCGGCGACAGTTCGGATCATTAAGCCGCCAACAGAGGGCGGACAAAATGGAGCCCCGAAGCTTGAGAAAACTCCAACGCTGACTAACGAAGGTGTGATTCGTTTGGTCGAAGCGGGATTTTCAGAAGGAACCATCATCAAACGAATCGAAGAGTCGCCGGTTGAATTCGATCTTTCGCCCGCAAAGCTTGATGAGCTCTTCAAACGACGAGTCACCGATGCAATCATCGCCGCGATGAGAGCCGCGATGGGTGATAAGTAAGAGGATTTCTCACGCAACGGCGCAAAGGCGCAACGGTAGACCTTTTCTTCCGTTGCGCCTTTGCGCCGTTACGTGAGAAACCCCGGTCAAAATGTCACACAGCTCTGGTTTTAACTGGACGTGTAACATTGCGACACGCGCTCAGAAGCAGCCAAGCTTCTTAAAACTCTCGCTAAATAAAGCAATGTTTGGAGTTAACGAAATAGCACGTTGACGGTACGCTCGTTGCTCTAAGGTTCGGAGCCTCGGACTGTCTTTATTCACCAGGGCACGCCATAAAACTTTGAAACGGACGGAGAGACGATGCGACCTATCAAGCATGCGGAGAGAGGATTGACCTTCATCGCAGGAGGCCTTTTCAACGCAATTCAGTCAGTAAATAAGTACAAGCCCAATCCTTCCTTTACTCCAAAATGGTCAGACAAACCCCTTTTGAAATCCTGGCAGAAAAGTAAGCCAACACTTGGCTGGCCACGCACAACCGATTCCCTCTGTCCAAACTGCGTTATTGAAGCACGCGAAGAGATCATCAGCGGCAAGAAAGACGTCAGCGTTCTCATTAATGAGAAGGTCGGCGAAATCAAAGCACAGATCATCGAACGCGACGGCGAAATCTGGATGATCAAGGATTGTCCGACCCACGGCCACTTCGAAGACATGATGGCCATCGACTCCAAGTTTCTCACGCACATCGAGAAGATGTTCCCGGGCCGCGATATCGACGCACACAACGACGAGAAACTACACAACCACGGTTCGAGCACGGTCAAGTACGGTCGCGGCGCAGTTTTGACTGTCGACCTTACGAATCGTTGCAACATGATGTGTGACCCATGCTTCATGGACGCCAACCAGGTTGGCTTCGTTCATGAATTGAGCATGGAAGAGATCAAGGAGATTCTCGACAACGCGATCACGATCAAACCGCGTCGCCAGATGTCAGTGCAGTTCTCAGGTGGAGAGCCGTCGATTTCTCCACATTTCATCGAATCGATCAAGTACTCACGTAAAGTTGGTTACAACAGCGTGCAGGCGGCCACGAACGGAATCGAGTTTGCCAAGAGCAAAGAGTTCTGCCGCCAGGCTGCCGAAGCAGGACTGCGTTATGTCTACCTGCAGTTCGACGGTATCGGCAACGATGCCAACAGTCACCGCCAGGTCGGCAATCTGTTCGATGTGAAGATGAGAGCTATCAATAATCTTCACGAAGCCGGCGTCGAGATCGTTCTGGTAACGACACTCGTGAACGGCATCAACAACGATCAGGTCGGTTCGATCATTCGCTTTGCGCTCGACAATCCGAAGAAGATTGCGTTCCTTTCGTTCCAGCCCGTTTCGTTCACCGGTCGCGACGAAGAGATCACCGAGCAACGTCGCCTGCAACAGCGTTACACGCTTTCGCACCTTGCTCACGACGTGAAAGACCAGGTCGGTATCACTGAGCCGACGCGCGACTGGTTCCCGCTTTCGTTGATGGGGGCATTTGCCGATTTCGCGGATCTCGTTCATGGTCCACAAGCTGAGTGGGGACAGGTCTCTTGCGGTTGTCACCCGAATTGCGGTGTCGGAACCGCGGTGATGATCGACAAGGAACTTAAAGAGATGCGTCCGGTGCCGGAGTTTCTGAACATTCCGGGTCTCGTTAAGGACATGCAGAAGATCACGGACGCGGCACGCGGCAAGTGGATGTCGAACCTGATGATGGGTTTGGCTCTCTTGAAGCACTACAATCCATATAAGTCGCCATCGCAGTTTACCCTTTACGAACTCTTCAAGAAGTTTGACAAGTCATTTGGCCTGACTGGTAAGGACTACGGCAAGGTAAGCGGCGATCGCAGCAGCCAGGACATCGACAAGCGCCGTTCGGATCGCTGGAACTTTCTCTTTATCGCGGGAATGTGGTTCCAGGATCTTTTCAACTACGACTTCCGCCGCACCGAAATGTGCATCATTCCTTACGGCACTCAGGAAGGTGAGATTTCGTTCTGCGCCTATAACACAGGCATCGGCTGGAGAAACATCATCGAGAACATGCACCAGAACGCGACCGTCGCGAAGTGGTATCAGGAGCATGGACGTCACGAGATTTTCGCCGGTGGCAAAAATGTTGAGCTTTCCGAAAAGAGCCACGGCCTGATTCTGAATGAAGTCGATTTGATGCGGCCTAACAAACCGCAAATGGAGGGACCGAAGACTGCGCACGAAGAGGCTGTGATGATGCGCAAGCTTTATCAGGAAATGGTGTTGAATAAGCAGTTGAACACCAAGGAAGCTGATAAGCCTGTACAGATCAAGGGCCTGGGCCGGAAGAAGGAAGAACCGGCCGAAGCCGTCTTGGTTTAGGACTGTTCTGCAAAACACAGGAGGAACGTATAGGTCCTATAGAACTATAGGACCTATACTTTTGTCTTTACCGGTTTTTATGCTTAAATAGCTAGCCTGCGAAAGCGTCTAAAGAAAAGGAAAGCAGAGAAAGAATGGCAATAGTTACTGTTAATCAGGGTGAATCAATTGAAAGCGCGTTGCGTCGCTTCAAGCGCAAGGTGATGACCGAAGAGATCATCAAAGACGCGAAGAAACACGCGTTTTTTATTCCGCCCGGTCAAAAGGCGAAATTGAAGTCGGCGCTGGCTCGGAAGCGGAACAAAAAGAAGGGCCGGATGCGCGTTCCCCGCGACTAATTATCTCCCGCACAACTTCAGGCCGTCGTCTTATCTCACCAGTCGTCTTTAACCAACGTTTACGAGTCGGACGCTCCTGAGTGAGCGAGCCGCCGAGACTGAAGTGTGCAAGACTCCGGTTGTCTCGTTATCAATATGATCCGCATCTTGCTTACCAACGACGACGGTATTCATTCCGATGGGCTTATCAAGCTGGAGGAAGCCCTCAGGTCAATGGGCGACGTCTACGTGGTGGCGCCCTCGTCGGAAATGAGTGGCGCCTCGCACAGTTTAACGCTGGCGCGACCGCTGCGAATCAGACAGCTGGATGCGCGCCACTGGTCTATCGACGGCACTCCCACCGATTGCGTCACGCTTGCACTCAACAAGATTCTTCCCGACGACGAACGACCACACATCTGCGTCTCCGGCATCAATCACGGCGGCAACCTCGGTGACGATGCTACTTATTCAGGCACGGTCGCTGGCGCACTTGAAGCTACAATCCTGGGCGTTCCTGGCATTGCTCTAAGTCTGGTTGCACGCGACAATTTTCAGTTTCAAGAAGCAGCGGCTTTTGCGGTGCTCGCAGTGCGAAAAGTGCTGGACGAAGGCTTACCCGAAGGCACGCTGCTAAACGTCAATATCCCTCCCGGAGAGATCAAAGGCGTTAAGGTAACGAGACAGGGAATTAAAAACGCTCGACCCGTAATCACTGAACATATTGACCCTCGCGGCAAACCGTACTTCTGGATTGGTGAAGAGTACTTCAATGGAAATTCGGTTGAAGGCACTGACTATCACGCTGTTTCCCAGGGATATGTTTCGGTGACGCCACTTCGCAGTGATATGACCGATCATCAGGCGCTGACGGCTATTGAAAGCTGGAATTACATTAAAGACTCGGAACTACTCCACAAGACGTAACCAGTAGAATTTGTTACCGGTGCAGCCAGCAAACAAACATCGGCCAGCTCCACTCCAGGAATATTCCATCCCAAGAGAGCGCATGGTTGCGCGGCTGCGCGAACATTACGGCATTCGCGATCCAAAAGTGCTCGAGGCAATGAGGAATGTGCCGCGTCACTTCTTCGTGCCGGAAGCACTGCAGAGTCGTGCGTATGGCGATCATGCGTTGCCGATCAGTGCGAATCAAACCATCTCACAACCATTCATCGTCGCGAAGATGACGGAGTTGCTTGAGCTCGGCGTGAACAGTCGAGTGCTCGAGATCGGCGCAGGCTCCGGCTACCAAACCGCAGTGTTGGCGCAGATCGCAGCGCAGGTTTACTCGATTGAGCGCATCGGTGATCTCGCACGCGAAGCACAATCAAGAATTCGCCAACTGGAGATCTATAATGCGACGGTCAAATGCTTTGACGGCACACTTGGTTGGGCAGCGAACGCACCCTACGATGGAATTCTGGTAGCGGCCGGTGGTCCAACAATTCCCGAACCGCTAATTACGCAACTCAAGGTCGGTGGCCGGCTGGTCGTGCCGGTCGGTGATTCGCGTGAAAGTCAGCGGCTGATTCGAGTAATCAAAACCGATCAGGGGCGAAAGGAAGAAGATCATGGAGGATGTGCTTTCGTACCGTTGATCGGCCAACACGGCTGGTCGGATCGGTAAATCTGCTCGATATGATCGCAAAAATTATCACCATACTTTCCGGTTTTATAGTCGCCACGATTTCCAAAATGGGCTACATGGGCATTGTTCTTTTGATGGCCATCGAATCAGCCTGCATACCGTTGCCGTCCGAGATCATCATGCCTTTTTCAGGTTATCTCGTGTCTCGCGGCGAGATGAATCTCTGGTGGGTTGCCGTCGCCGGCGCGATCGGATGTGTGTTGGGATCGTTGGTGGCTTACTGGGTTGGAATGTATGGCGGACGGCCTTTCATTGAGAAGTACGGCCGCTACATTCTGCTTTCGCGTCATGATTTAGACATCGCGGATCGCTGGTTTGCGAAGCATGGTGAGGTGATTGTCTTTGTCAGTCGTCTGTTGCCGGCGATCAGAACGTTCATTGCGTTTCCGGCAGGTGTGGCGCGCATGAATCTCACCCGCTTCGTGATCTACACGTTTGCCGGATCATTGCCGTGGTGTCTGGGCTTGGCGTATGCGGGACAGAAGCTGGGCGAACAGTGGGATAAAGACGACACGTTAAAAACCTGGTTTCATCGCTTCGATTTTCTCATCGGCATCGCAGGCGTGCTTTTCGTGGCCTGGTGGATCTGGCGTCACATCAAACATTCTCGCCCCACCGCGCATTCGTGAATCCGCATTTTATCCGCGTCAATCCCCGCTAAAAATTGATTTTGGCCCCTAACTGAATAACTCGCGGATCGCCCGCTGACGGTGCATCTGATTTGATCAGCACGCTCTCGCTCACTGAGCCAGCCTCGAGCACGAAGTCGAGGCGGATTCGTTCTCCGGTCGCGAGTCGCACGCCTTCGCGCAGCAATTGTTTGAACCCGGGAGCCTCAACAGTGAAGTTGTAAATGCCGGGCCGCAGGTAGCCGATTGAGTAAGAGCCATCGGCGACTGCGATGCTCGCACGTTGACCGGTTGCGACTTGAGTGATGTTGATTCGCGACTGCGCAACAGTGCGCCGGTCACATCTTTGATCTCACCGGTCAACTCTGCACCAGTTGTAAATATCTGTTCACTCTATCAACCCCGTATGACCGAATTACTAAAACCGATCGAGGCAGCGCGACTGGCTGGCGTTAGTTATCCAACGTCTCTTTTGTGCTTTATGTGCCTTTTTGTGGCTATCGGTCTTTTCTTCTCTTTACGGCCCTGTTCACAAACTGTTCATAAGTGGATCACGCGCCGTTAACCATCAACCACTACTTTCTCGGTCCAAATCCCTGAAAGGAGCTATTCATGCTACGTGTGCTAGCGACGGCACTCGCCGTTATCGTTCTAACTACTGCGACGCTCTGTTTCTCCGCGCCAATTCCACCCGCTCTAACACCGGGAATCACACTCATCGGTAAAGGTGTAGTGAGCGGATCTGCACTGGACACGTCCGGTCTCGCCGGGAACATCTGCCAGTCAGGTGCACCGGCCAACTGCGTTCCCCAAGCAATCTTCGGAGGCTTCGGATCGGACCTGACTTATACCGGTCATGACAATGTTTTCATCGCCGCGCCTGATCGTGGTCCATTCGATGGTTTGACCGATGTTCCGTACCTCGATCGCTTCTATCTCCTCCACATCACGACGGATATCGACGCGCCGTTTCCAAACATCCGCACTGTTCTGCTCGATACACGTTTCCTCAAGAATCATGGTGGGGAGAATTTTGTCGGTGCGGCGGGCTCATTCGATAGTCGACTCGATCCGGAAGGCATTCGTGTTGCTCCGGACGGCACGTTCTACGTTTCCGACGAGTATGGTCCATACATTTTCCAGTTCAATCGTCAGGGACATCTGTTGCGACGGATTGAAGTGCCAGCGAAGTTTGCGATTGAAAATCCGAGCGCAAATCCGAACGAAGAGTTGCTCGGCAACGATGAAGGCCGGCAGGCTAATCGTGGCATGGAGGGATTGGCGATCAGTCCCGACGGCACAACGCTATTCGGAATCATGCAGAATGCCTTGCTGCAGGATCATGGACTCAATCCGCCCCCATTGACGGATCGTCTGGGATTGAACAACCGTATTCTAAAAGTTGATCTCGCGACTGGTGAGACTCACGAGTATGTGTATGTTCTGGACGCAATCAACCGCGGTCAGGGAGTCTGCGAGATTCTTGCAATTAACGACCATGAATTTCTGGTCGTTGAGCGTGACAATCGTTCCAACCTGCAAACACCACCGCAGGCGCCAACACGCAAGACGATCTACAAGATCAATCTCACCGGCGCCACTGATGTTTCGGGAATCGACAGTCTTCCGGCTGGTGCATTGCCCGTCAGTGTGACTCCAGTGAGCAAAACATTGTTCATTAACCTTCTCGACGTTGATCTGAATCTGGCAGCAACAATAGCTGAGAAGATTGAAGGACTTTCGTGGGGACCCGATCTTCCTGACGGCAGACACGTGTTGTACGTGATCAGCGACAACGATCTGAATCCGAGCCTGGCGACGCAAATCTATGCCTTCGCCATCGAGCCGGCTCTGATCAACTTCCAGCAACAAATCCTTCCCGACCCACTCTTCCCACCGGGCCAGGTGAAGAAGCTGGTTCAATAGGCCGGCAGAGTTCTAGCGCAAAGTCTGGAGACCTCACCTCCAGCGGAGCGCTCTTTTATTCAGGTACCACATCGTGTTATTGGCATCTTGACAGTGGTCCAAGTCAAGATTAGACTGCACCTCGTTCCCCCAAACGTTCAACTGTACCTCGCAACCATCGGTAAAACTCGAAAACCCACCAAAACCAAGGATGAGATCCATGTTTTCAAAAGCACGAAATGTCTCGGTCCTTACGTCATTGTGTATCTTATGTGTTAGTGCCCTTGCTAACATCAGCAGCCACTCACGCGAAATCTCGGCAACAAGTATGCACAGCGACCTCGCCACCGAAGCAAAAGGAGTCGGTTCGAATCAGGCTCCTTCCGACGTTCTGCTCGTTTCGCTACTGCCAACCGGGTTTGAACCGTCTGAAGTCACGCATCCCGCCGGAAAATTTCTTTTTGGAGTGAATAATCGGACGGGACTCGATGATTTGCGATTCCAACTGATTGACGAAAGCGGCAGACCGGTGGGCGAAAAGCGGATGGTCAAAGAAAAGATTTGGCGAAAAGTTATTGAACCGACCGCGGGAAGGTATGTGCTGCGTGTCGTGGGGCATCCATCGTGGCGTTGTGAACTGATTATCGCGCCCTAATCAATTGGCCCAAACGCTACCGAACGGTACGACTTCATTCTCCTGCTTCCGGCAGTTCTCATAAATGAAGGGTTTCCAATGAAAAATCTCACGCTCGGGTTGCTCAATCAAATTCTCCCCGCCAACGTTCTTCGTCAAAACCTATTCCGAATCACGCGTCCATTATTGTGCGTAGCGTTTGCGGCGATTGCGTCACCTCAAAATGCCGTGGCGCAAACAACAAAACCGACTGACGGAGCCACGCCGCTTGGTTTACAGGCTGGCTCGCCAGCTGGGTCTTACAGCTTGAGTGGCTTTGATAACGTGAACCTCTATAACGGCAGCCTCAGCTTTGCCCTGCCACTATTGGGCATTGGCGGACGCGGCGGTGCGAGCCACACGATCATGCTGCCGATCGAGCGGAAGTGGATGGTGGAGAAAACCGTCAGTGGAGAATACACCTGGACGATTCCGATTGATGAAAGACCTGAGCAAATCAAGCCCGGCTATGGACCGGGAATGATGGCCTGGCGCTTCGGCGGTTCGTTGGCCGCCACGCCTTGTCCGACGCCACCCGAGTGGAACCCGGAAGATCCCTGGGACAATTATCGTCACTACTCGGGCCTTATGCGCCTGAGCTTTGTTGGCCCAGATGGCACTGAAACAGAATTTCGCGACGTAGCGACCGGCGGTCAGGCACAAATGACCGCCAACTATTGCGAAGGCAATCCCGGTTACAACCGCGGCAAGGTTTTTGTCAGTGTCGACGGGTCAGGAACCACTTTCATCGCTGATGGAGACGTTCACGATTCTGTGATGGTCGGCAGCACGCCTGAAGGGTATGGCGTAATCGGTTATATGTACCTGCGTGACGGCACGGTCTACCGTTTTGACGGTAACGTGAGTTGGATTCGTGACCGTAATGGCAACAAGATCAGTTTTCAGTACGATGCTTACCAGCGCGTCACCTCAATTACAGACTCATTGAACCGCCAAATCACGATTGCCTACGACGTCAACGAGGGTGGCTCTTACGGCGTTTGTGACAAGATCACATTCAAAGGCTTCAACGGAACTTATGGTACGACTCGTGTTCTCCGCATTTCCAAGACGTCGCTCGGTAATGCATTGCGTTCGGGCTATTCACTGACCACGCCTTACAATTTGTTTCCTGGTTTGTCCGGCGACGGTATCAACAACTACAACCCGACAGTCGTTTCCTCGGTTTGGCTACCGGATGCTGACGGCGTAACTCGGCGCTACCAGTTTCAATACAACAGTCATGGAGAATTGGCGCGTGTCGTGTTGCCCACAGGAGGCGCGTATGAATACGACTATGGCGGCGGTACCACTGACACTGCCAGCGGGGCTGGTGTGATCGGCGGCTATCCCAATTATCAGATCTACCGTCGCATAAAGGAGCGACGCGTGTATGCCGATGGCTCAAACCTGACGAGCCGGTCTACCTACAGCCTTCCTGAAACGCAGAGCGGCGGAGGAATCTCGACGGTTGGCTATGTGACGGTGCAGCAGTTTGATGCGAGCAGTAATCTGCTGGCCATGTCCAGGCACTATTTCCAGGGTCCGGGAGCAGCCCCAAGTTTATCGCAGGCGCCAAACCTGCTGGCGTCGCAAAGTGATGGCCGCGAATATCAGACTGATCTGTTTGACACAAATGGCACAACTGTCCTGCGTCGCAGTGTCAACACATGGTCTGCGGGAACACCTATCGCTTCAAACTCGAGCGTCAATATCAATTACCGCGTCACGCAGACAGTCACCACGTTGGAACCGAGCAGTGCGAACCTCGTTTCGAAGCAGACCTTTTCCTACGACCAGTACAACAACAACACCGACACTTATGACTACGGATTCGGTTCCGGCTCGGCGGGCTCTTTGGTGCGTCGTACCTCCAGCAGTTTTGTGACTGCGAACAACAGTTATGACTACGCTTGCGATCCGAGTTCGACGTGTAGTTCCAGCGCCAATCCAAGTAATATGATTCATTTGCGCAATCTACCGTCGCAAGTATCCACTTACGACTCGGGTGGAACACTCAAAGGCAGTACCACCTTTGAGTACGATAATTACGCCACCGACACGAACCATGCGCCGCTCGTCGACCGCAGCAGTATCAGCGGGCTTGATGCTGGTTTCACCACTTCATACACGAAGCGTGGCAACGTCACCGGGACGACACGTTACTTGATCAGTGGTGGTTCGCTGCCGAACTGTGGCAGTTCGCCTTCGTCATGCTTATCGACTTATGCGCAGTACGACATCGCCGGGAACGTGGTGAAGTCGATTGATGCGCGTGGTTACGCAACGGTGTTTGAGTTTACCGATCGTTTCGGGTCACCCGATGGTGATGCGGAGAGCAATACCGCCCCAACCGAACTGAGCACGCCCGGCAAGGCCAGCTACGCATTTGCGACCAGGGTGACAAACGCTTTGAGTCAGTCCAGTTATTTGCAGTTTGATTATTACCTTGGCAAGCCGATCGATGCCGAGGATGCCAATGGAGTAGCGTTTAGCGGCTTTTACAACGATGCGCTGGATCGTGTGACAAAAGTGATCCGCGCCAATGGCGTCAGTGGTTTGCAGAACCAAACGACATTCAGCTATGACGACGCTAATCGTACGGTAACAACGGCAAGCGACTTGAGCAGCAACACTGATGGAGCGCTGGTAAATAAGACGATTTATGATGCACTCGGACGAACAAGTGAAACACGACAATACGAAGGCGGCAGCAACTATATTGCAGTGCAAACGCAGTACGATGCAATGGGACGAGCTTACCGGGTTTCAAATCCATTTCGGCCGCAAAGTGAGAGCGCGGTTTGGACCACCAGCGTCTTTGATGCGCTCGGTCGCGTCACTTCTGTCAGTACGCCTGACAGCGCAATGATGACAACCAGCTATACCAGCAACACGGTCACGGTAACAGATCAGGCAGGAAAAGCGCGTAAAAGCGTGAGCGATGCCTTGGGTCGTTTGACGGCGGTGTATGAGAATCCGGCAGTCCTGAACTACGAAACCAGCTATAGCTATGATGTGCTGGATAATCTGACGGGAGTTACGCAGGGAGCTCAGACACGCACTTTCGTCTACGATTCGCTCAAACGTCTGACAAGCGTCACCAATCCTGAAAGCGGCACGGTGAGCTACGGTTACGATGCTAACGGCAATCTTTCGAGCAAGACCGATGCGCGCTCGATTACCACAACGATCGCTTACGACGCGCTGAATCGCGTTACCTCAAAGAGTTATAACGATAGTCCACAAACACCAACGGTTAATTATTACTACGACAGTCAAAGTGTTCCTTCGGGAGCGCCAACTTATTCACGAGGCTATTCGACCGGACGCCTGGTCGCGGTCACTTATGGCGGCACGACCGCCGGCAGCTATTACGGCTTCGACGCGGCGGGCCAAGTAGTGAGGAAGTATCAACAAACTGATTCGGTAAATTATCTGATCGAGTCAGCCTATAACCTGGCTAACGGGATCACGAGTGTAACCTATCCGTCGGTTCCAGGAGCGAGTGATCGGCGCACAGTAAGTTTTATGTACGACAGTGCCGCCCGCGTTAGTGCGCTTTCCAGCAGTGCCACCAGTTACGCGCCTGCGGCCAGTGTGTCGAGTATCGGCTACTCCGCCCACAATTCGCTGCAAACTGAGACCTATGGCAATAATTTGATTCACGCGATTAGCTACAACAATCGGCTGCAAGCTACCGACATCAAATTAGGCACGAGCGGCAATCCTACTTCGGTGATTGCGCTCAGCTACAGCTACGGTACGACGAATAATAATGGCAACGTCCTGAGCCATAGCTACTCAGGTGGCGGACTGAGTTACACGCAGAGTTTTGGGTACGACGCGGTTAACCGACTGACTACTTCAAGCGAGAGTGGTTCAAGCTGGTCACAAACAAATGCTTACGACCGCTACGGCAATCGCCAGATAGATTATGGTGGCGGAACTTATAACCTCAGCTTCAGTAGTTCCACCAATCGCATTACCACGAGTGGTTATAGTTACGACTCTGCGGGAAATCTGACGAACGACACGGTCCACACCTATAGTTTTGACGCCGAGAACAAGATCGTCAAAGTTGATACAGTTTCGGCTTATGTTTACGACGGCGAGGGGCAGCGCGTGCGCAAGCTGGTAGGCGAGAACACGCGTTTCGTTTACGGCATCGGCGGAGAATTGATCGCGGAATTTGACGGCTCAAGTGGAAATTTGCGCAAGGAGTACATTCAAGGCGGCAGCCTGATCACCATTGAGCCGACAGCGGTAAACTCCAACGGCACGCGGTACACGGTTTCAGACCATCTGGGCTCCCCACGAGTCGTAACTAATTCCGCTGCCGCAGTAGTCAGTCGTCATGACTACATGCCATTTGGGGAGGAACTTGGGTCGGGCGTGGGAGGTCGGACAACTGGTATGGGGTTCAATACAGCGGACGGCCTCCGGCAGAAGTTCACTTCGCATGAGCGGGATATCGAGACAGGGCTAGATTATATGAAGGCGCGCTATTATCACGGTTTTCTGGGAAGATTCACGAGTGCGGATCCATTACTTGCCAGTGGAAGACCCCCGAATCCGCAAAGCTGGAACCGCTATTCTTATGTGCTCAACAATCCGGTTCGCTTGGTAGATCCAACCGGGTACGAAGCTCAGGATAACACCAATCCAGACCAGGCTCAAAGAAAGGATTCTTCCCAACAGCCAGCTAAGGTTGATGAGACCACTAAAGACGGAGTAAAAGTGACTGTTACCCAATTGACTGAGCCGGTCGCGTTCGACAACAAACCCATTGCTGGCAAGAATAGAACCGGCGTTGGAGTGCAATTAGTCATTAAAGTCGAGGAAAACGGAAAGCCCGCCAGCGGCGCGACTGGAACAGAGGACGTTGAAGCGCTAAAGGGCGATCCGGTTCAACAGAATAAGACTCAAGTCACGCTGGATGCTCAAGGTCGTGCATCTGACTTCGTTACTAACTCAGCCCCAACGCCGACAAACCAGCAGGAAGCACGAGATTTGGTAAAACGTGTTATGGATCCGTTCATTACTGAACAGAAAGCAGTTTTCAAAATAAAGACCCCTGCCGGCACGGTCGTCGAGATAACTCATACCAGGAGCTTAACAAATCAAACCCCTGAAGGACGTTTGCAGCCAGTAGATCCGGCACTCGGTACTCCTGGTTACACGTTCAAGATGGATCCAATTCAACTGAAGGTAACTCGTTCTAAAGGCAAGTAGTTTCGATATTGCGAAAGGATTTGGAATTGAGGTGAAAAACAATCTGGCATTAATCCTTATTCTTTTGGCGGCTGATTGCGCTTACGCGCAAACGGCTGTGGAGATTCAAACCAAGTATGGGAAATCCGTTGACGTGTACTCGGTCAGTGAACATGTCTGGATGACACCTGAATACGCCTCAGACGGACAAGTCTGTCGGATGCGGCTCTATCCTAAACGCATTAGTGCTAACACGAACTACGGTGCAAACTCGCTCCCATTTAATGAATTGCGCGATGTGTTGAATGCGTTGGTTCGCGTCGAAACACGTGGTCCTAAAAAGAAGTCGTTTGGAGCAACCGCTACTGGTGGAGGCGCTGCCTGGACTACTTACGATTATGAGAACGTTTCCTTTACTTTCATCTCCTTCTTTCCAACGAGAAGTTACGAGGGTGTTATCCTGAAGAGAGGGGAATATGTCTTTCCCAAGCGTGAGAATGAGGCCCCCTCAACGGAATCTAACGCGAGTAGCGATGACTTTGTTGAATGGGTTTCCAAGCAGACAGAGATTGTGATGGTTAGCTGGGAAGGAAGGAAGTGCGCCATCCAGTGATCGTGATCAGAGATCGAATTAGGATGGATGATGCCAACCGGAAGATTACCGTCATACAGGGGAAGATCAGGAAGTTTTAAGAAATATTGAAAGTAATACCAGGGTAACTAATGAAGTTATTGACGCTGAGCATGATGCTCATCATCTTCGTCGCGGTTAACTCAATTGCTCAATCACAAAAAACCGGACGGCCGAGATCGATTTTGTAACGACCTGCTCACTTTTGCTTCATCTGCTCGCCAGCGAGCAGCATTCTCAGCGTTAGCTATTCGAAAACCTCAGAAATCCCATCCGGCACGTTCATTGCGAGACATTGCGTGTGCATAGCCATGCTTAGCCCGTGTTGTCTCCACATTCTCCGACGGTGGAGCGGGCAGGACCTCTAAACCTTCAAAACAAGCTATGCGCCGATAACTAAACTCAGTTTGAAAGGATCTCCCATGTCCAAGTCCCTTTTGTCCATCCTCCTTGCAGTGATTCTGCCTCTTTCCTGCATTTCATTCGCCTTTGCTCAAGACGGTGTGTTGACGTTGAAAAACGCAGACATCATGACAATGGTGCGCGCGAAACTCCCGCCAGCGCTAATAATCGAGAAGATCAATACGTCTAATTGCAGCTTCGACACATTCCCGTCCGTCCTGGCCGAGTTGAAATACAAAGGTGTACCGGATGAGATCTTGATGGCAATGGTCCAGGCGCCACATGGGGGCCGCCGGCCAATGGATCTGGCAAAGAATCGAACCTCAGGTGGTGCGACCGTTGAGGTTCCAACCGTACTTACTCCGATTACCATTCCCGACGGCACTCCTCTGGAAGTTGAAGCCACCTATACGGTCTCATCAGCCGAAGTGGAAGAGGGAAGTGCGGTCAGTTTCACTGTCGTCCATCCCGTCATCATCAACGGAGCCACGGTCATCGCGCGCGGCGCACGCGCCACTGCGCGAGTGACAAAAGCGAAGAAGGGTGGCAGCTGGGGACGTGCAGGGACGCTTGCCTGGATGATGCAAGACGTAACTGCTGTCGATGGTTCAAAAGTTCCGTTGGAATTTAGCAAGAGCACACGCGGTGACAGCAAAGGTGGCACGGTAGCCACTGGCATTATTGTTACCGGCGTTCTCTTCTGGCCCGCCGCTCCTTTCTGGGGATTTAAGAAAGGCAAAGACGCGAAGGTGCCGGCCGGTCGACGATTTGATGTTTCGGTGCATGGGAATGCGAACGTGCAGGTGCCAGTACCGGCGGCCCAAGAGTGAAAGCTATGAAGAAAATTCGCGGAGAATAGTTGGTGACGCGGATGTCCTCGTGGACGACCCATTATCTCTGATCAGGAGCCTCCAATGCCTGCTCAAAATACTCTGTTAATCAGCACCCAATACAAACCCTTCTTACATGGATCGAGTCCAAAGAAATCGCAATACCTGAAATCCAGCGCCCCTTCGTTTGGGATGCAACGAAGGTACGCGATCTATTGGATTCTCTACTCAACGGCTTTCCCGTTGGTTACTTGATAGCTTGGCGGAACCCAACAGTAAAGCTGAAGGACGGCACGACCTCCTCAGGAAAGAGAATCCTCATCGACGGGCAGCAGCGAGTCTATGCCTTGACAGCGGCATTGTTGGGCTGGCCGATAGTAAACAAAGACTACGAGCGCGCTAAAATCAAAATCGCTTTTCATCCAGTGGAGCGTCGCTTCGAAGTTACGAATCCAGCCATCCGAAAAGACAAAGCCTGGCTGCCTGACATTTCGGAAGTACTATCATCCGAAACCGAGGTGCCCGATCTGGTTGACAGGTATTGTGAACTCAATTCGGAAGCAAACAAGAATGAGACTTACCGCAGTGTCGAAACGCTTCGCGGTATCGTCAACAATCCTATCGGTTTGATAGAACTCAATTCCGATCTCGATATCGCTACGGTCACCGAGATCTTTATTCGCATCAACTCGCAGGGAACTACACTCAGTCAGGCTGATTTCGCAATGTCGAAGATTGCCGCCAACGAACAGTATGGTGGCAACACATTGCGAAAGGTCATTGACTATTTCTGTCATCTCGCAGTCGCCCCCGAGTTCTTTGATCACATAGTCGAGGTCGATAAGGAATTTGCGAGTAATGGCTACTTGCAGAGCATGGCATGGATGCGAAAAGAGAATGATGATCTCTACGACCCTTCTTATACAGATATGCTTCGTGTCGCTTTTACGTCCGAGTTTAAGCGTGGCAAGTTACAAGACCTGGTTGCGTTGTTATCAGGCAGAAACTTCGAGACGCGAGATTATGAGGAGGCGACTGCCGAGTCGTCATTCAAGAGACTGGAGAAGGGAACGCTCAACTTCATTAATGAGACCAACTTCAAACGCTTCCTGATGATTCTGCGTTCAGCCGGTTTCATCGACTCATCACTTACTCGGTCTCAAAACGCGCTTAACTTCGCTTACATCGTTTATCTAACGCTACGTGAGAAGAAGGAGTACTCCGGGAAAATCGAGTCGTACGTGCGCAAATGGTATGTGATGTCCGTGATCTCGGGGCGATATTCCGCGAGTCCTGAATCAAAGTTGATGAGGATATTCGTCGGATTGCCGATGTCGGATTCGCGAAATACTTTGAAAATGTCGAAAGTGCAGAAATGTCCGAGGTGCGTTGGAATTCGGCCTTGCCTCAACAACTTCTTTGACAACAAAACAGAATCTTCCGTGCGGTGTGCTCCGTCAGCGGTGTAAGAGCTGTCTTATCTAAATTTGATGCACCGCTCAGTTAGTCTGGAAATCTGTCCACTCTTCTCCAACCTCTCCGTGAGCTACAAAGCATCGGAAATAACCGCTAACAACTATGGCCGCTTAAGTCCGGTGGTCCAGTTCAAGACGATCGTCATCGGCGCCGCGGTCGGAGCATCAATGGGTGCGCTCATCAGGAAGCGTTGACCATCGGCAGTTGCCGCATAGCTATACGCAAATCCTGTCTTCATGTTGCCCTGGAAAAGTTCTCGCGGGATGCCACTTTCAAACTTTCCTTCGGTCTTGACGTCCGCCGCCATCAGCTTCTTGTCTTCCGTGATAAAGAACAGCTCTTTTCCATCCCCGCGCCACAATGGCTGCAAGCCGCCGCCCGTTGAAATTTGCCATTTGTCAGACGACAGTGGGAAACGCTGCACGTAAACTTCCATTCGCCCCGATTCATCGGAAACGTAAGCGATGAAATGTGCGTCAGGTGAAAACTTAGCCTGACCCTGATTGAATGCGGTCGATTGCAACAACGGTTTCGCTTCGTGATTGCCTGACGCACTCAGAATCCAGATAGCGCCCTTCGCCTGTAACAGCCAGTTCTCAAAGAGTATGAACTGTCCATCCCGGGACCAGCTCGTTGCAAATTTTGCCGATAGTGATTTGAACAGCACTTGCTCGTCGCCCGCGCCACTCGCGGCTTTTTCGTACAGATCGATCACGCCTGTGCCAGCGCGGTTCGAACCAAAAACGATACGAGTGCCATCCGGTGACCAGAGCGGAGTTCCGTCTCCCTGCGGATCAAACGTTAGTCGCGAAGTTGCTCCTCGAGTGAGATCGTAAAGCCAAATGTCGCTTTGGCGACCATCAGCATCAAGCAGACCGGCCGCTGCAGTATTGCCATCCGGTGATAGGGCAACATAATCCGAACCCGCCGGCTCGCCAACGATTCCCAGTTTTTTTCCAGTTCGATCAAACCACGTGAACTGTGAGGCGACACTACCAGTCTGATAGGCGAGTGTTCCCTCTTCAGAGACTGAGAAATCAAACTCATGATTGTCGCCCACGTCTGCTATGCGTTCAGCAACCGTTACAGGATCCCCAGTGACTTTTAGCGTTGACGCATCGAAGGGAACTGCCACCAACGTGCCTTGATTGACATAAAGCAAATATCCGGGCTGTGCAAAAGCCACACGAGAGATTGCGCCAAACAATATCTGGCTATCCTGTGAGTCGAGTGAGCCGACGCGAATGTGATGATTCTCGGTGGTATCAGCATCGGCGAGAAATACAAAGTGCCGACTATCCGGAAGAAAGGAGGGCCAGCGATGGGCCTCTTCCTTCGGAGAAACTTTGGTGGCCAGTTCAGGTGTGCCGCCCTGTGACGAAACTCGGTGAAGTCCTTCCGGCGCACCGAAGAGGATTACGCCGTCACGATTCCACGCGCCACCACTATATTCACTTACCTCGCATAACACCTGTGGTCGACCACCTGACGCATCAATCTTGAAGAGCTTGCGATTGGCAAAATAACCAATCAGGCGACTGTCGGGTGACCAGAACGGCGTGTTTGCTCCGTCCGTTCCGGCAAGTGGTTGCGCCGTGAGTGAATCGAGAGGGCGTACCCAGAGCAAATGCTTGCCTTCAGTACTGGTGGCAATGAACGCGACACGCTGTCCGTCGGGAGAAACAGTTACATTCGTGGGCAGTGTGGTGTTGTCGGGTGTTGAGAGTGCAAGACGAACTGAAGGACGTCTAGCCGGTTGCCGTGAAAAGTAGGCGACAGCGAATGCGAGCGCAACAATGAAGAGTATTGAAGTAACACCGAGCCAGATGAGTCTCTCACGCGTCCAGTTTCGCGGAACCGGGAGAGCGTTTACACCAACCAGCGTTTGCTGGCTTGGATGACTCGTCACGCCCGTGAGCGATTCCAACGCAAATGCTACGTCAGTGGCAGATTGAAAACGACGTTCCGGACTCTTTTCCAGACAGTGCCAGACGACGCGTTCGAGCCCGGGCGCGATATTTGAATTCGTGCTGCTAAGTTCAGGCGGCTCTTCTTTCAGAATAGCATTGAGTGTTTCAATCGCCGAGTCACCTTGAAATGCGCGACGGCCGGAAAGCATTTCGTAGAGCACGGCGCCAAACGAAAAAATGTCAGAACGATGATCGACTGGAGCCGCTCTGACTTGTTCGGGCGACATGTAACCGGCCGTTCCCATTACGGCTCCGGGATTTGTGTGAACTCTACGCGTAGCGATATCCGTTTGTGCAGTCGCGTCGCTGGGTTGCTGGGTCAGTTTAGCTAAACCAAAATCGAGAATCTTTACGCGCTCATCGCTGGTGAGAAACAGATTGTCGGGTTTTATATCGCGATGAACGATGCCTTTTTCGTGGGCCGCGGCCAGACCGTGCGCGATCTGTGTGGCATAGTCGATGGCTTTACGTGTTGAAGGGCGACGATGTGACAGCAGATCGCGAAAGCTCTCACCTTCGAGTAGTTCGGAAACAACGTAAGGCGCGCCCTCATGCATGCCTAAATCGAAAATGGCGAGAATGTTTGGATGACTGAGCGTGCCTGCGGCTTGTGCTTCCTGTTCGAACCGTTGCAGTCGATCGTGATTGTCGGCGAAGCTCACGGGTAAAACTTTGATCGCGACGTCGCGATTCAGTTTTTCATCGCGGGCGCGGTAGACCTCACCCATGCCACCTTCGCCGATCTTTGAGCGGATTTCATAGCGACCGACTTTCGTTCCAGGGGAGAAGGGCATCCGGCCCATTCTATCCGCGCGAGCCTAACCTGCCTAGCTCTTATCCGCAAAACAATCCGCATTATCCGTGGCACGGTTTTACTAGAAGTTTCTCACCATCTAAGGCAGAATGCGGTCCATGCGGTTGCCTATCGCTCTTCTTCTAATCGCCCTCGGCTGTTGCACCGGGGTTGGTCAGCAATCAATTGGACCAAACAGCAGCGATGCGGAAAGATTTGCCTTTGAATTAACCAACGCAACTGCCGATAGACGCGCAGAGTTGCTCGCTGCCCAGCCGGAACGTCTCACCGTTCAGTTACGCAAAGAATTGATTCAACACGGAAACCTGCGCTTCGCCGGTACGGAGTACACGAAGGCGCTTGAAATCTATCAACTCGTCGAAAAAATCTCGGAGCAGATCGGCGACAAGGAGGGCATCGCAACGGCGCGATTGAATATCGGGAGCGTTTATTTCTTTCAGGGCAACTACGAACGCGCGATCGAACACTACCGCAGTGCTGAAACACTTTTTCTGAGTCTCAACAATCGTTTCGAGGCCGCCCGCTGTCACTACGGACTCGCACTCACTTATCAGGCGCAACGAAAACCGGCGGACGCTTTGAAAGCGTTCGAAGAAGCACTGAAAGAATTCCAGGCGACAGGCGATAAAACGGAGATTTTGAACACGCTGGCAAGCATCGGCGGCTTACAATACGAGCAAGGAAATTATGAAGCTGCCGGCAAGACATTTCTCGCGGTCGCAGGTTTCGGTGAGAATGGTGAGATTTTTTCGCGTGTCGCAGAAGCGTTCTACATGCAACACGATTACGGGCAGGCATTAGTCCACTACGACCGCGCGCTTGAGCTCTTCACCAGCCAAAAGAGCCTCGCGGGAACAATCAGTGCGCTCAGCGGCGCTGCTAACTGTTACTACTACCAGCGTAACTACGATCGGGCTCTGGAATTTTACTACCGCAGTCTGGCACTCGAACAAAAGCTCAATGATCAGATCGGCATCGCCACTCGCTTGCAGAACATCGGCAATGTTCATCGATCCCGAGGCGATTACGGGTCTGCCCTTGAGGCTTATTTCAAAAGTCTTTCCATTGCCGAACAACAGCCAGGGAAACCGACTGCAGCGACGACGTTGGCCGGCATTGGCCTGGTCAGAGCCATGCAGGGAGACAACGCTCAAGCGGTCGACTACTTCAACAGGAGCTTGAGCGCTTTTCAAACTTCCGGCGACGAGGTTGGTATGTCGCGGATGTTGAGTTACCTCGGAAACGCGCGCTACGTGCAGGGCCAGTACGATCTGGCGCTGGAGGTATATGCGAAGAGCCTTGAGTTGCACCAGAAACGATCCGATCATCTCAATCGCGCACACGTGTTGCTCGGTATCGGTTCCGTCTACCTCGCGCAACAAAAATACCCTTTGGCATTACGGAACTTCCACGACGCTCTGGCCCTTTATGCGTCCTTAGGGCGAAAGGCCGATATGGCTGACGCGTTGACCCACCTTGCTGCGACATATCGTGAACAGGGCGACAACGCGCGAGCGCTTGAATTCGCTCAGAATGCGGCACGAACGGCCAAAGAGGCTGAGGTCTTTTCCATTGCCGCGTACGCGCTGACCGAGACCGGCAGAGCGCAACGTGCTCTTGATCGCGGGAACGAGGCTTTAAGTTCTTTTGTCGAGGCCATCGGGGTGCAGCGGTCCATTCGTCCGGAAACTGGTCCAGATGGACTGGAGACCGAACGAAGCGGAGTGCTTCCTTACCTCGGCGCGATGGAAACACTCATCGAGCTCGATAAACCGAGAGAAGCGTTAGTTCGTGCGGAAGAGGCGAAGTCACAGTTCCTGCGTGAAGTGATTCAACTCGGGAACTTCACTGTCACGAAAGGGATGACAGTTGCGCAACGACAGGAGGAGTTGAAGCTGTTAGGTGAACTGATTTCGCTCAAGGTCCAATGGTATGGAGCTCAAGAGGATGCAAGTGCTAAACGGGTCGCCGCAAACAGTGCGTTGAGAAATAGGCTAAGTTCCGCACGCGCGGCCTATGAAGCATTTCGTAAGAAACTCTATACGGCCCGGCCGCAATTGGCGGTCAACAGAGGTGAGTTCTCCACGCTCAACCCGAACGAATTGCGTACTTTGATTAATAACAATAGTGCGCTGGTCGAGTATGCAGTCACTGAAAGCCACATGTTTCTGTTTGTGGTGACTGCCAATGGTCGAGAATCACAGGTGAAGGTTTACCCGCTCAACACTTCGCGGCGGGAAATTGCAGAGAAGATCGCGGCCTTTCGTCAGTCAATTGATGACTCTGCTGCCGCTCGTGAACTGTACGACATTTTATTGCGTCCTGCGGAAACACAGATCGGAGAGAAAACGAAACTTATAATCGTTCCGGATGGACAGTTGTGGGATGTTCCGTTTGAAGCGTTACAGATAGCGCCAGAGAAGTATGTAATCGACCGAGCGTCTATTTCTTATGCGCCATCGTTTTCAGCCTTAAGAGAGATGCGACGGCGCCAGCCGCTTAGAGTTCCCAGTCGCGGACAGGCTCTGGAGTTGCTGGTTTTTTCCAATCCAAAGTTGGCGAAGGAAACGGTCGACCGCTTGCAGACCACTTACGATGGACTGCGCCTGCCTGATTTGTCCACCGAGACGAGTCAAATCGAAAAGTTGCGCTCGATCTATGGTTCAACACGGGTTCGTTCATACACAGATCAGAACCCGACCGAGGATCGATTACGACTCAACGTTAACACTGCCGGCGTTTTGCACTTCGCAACTCCGGCGATCCTGGACCACTCTGTTCCGATGTACTCTTTCCTCGTTTTATCACCTGATGCGACGCTTCGCGACGACGGGTTGTTGAGACTCTCGGAAGTAACCTATCTCGATTCCAAAGCACGAATCGTTATCTTGCCGTATTCGTCGAGTGCAAAACAGTATGGGCAATCAGGTAATGCGCTGATCGCATTGGGCTGGGCGTGGTTTGTGGCCGGAACTCCTCTAGTCGTGCTGAATCGTTGGGAGATGAACGACGCTACGGATTTTGTTTCCGAACTGCATCAGCGACTGAAAGCAGATCCGAGTCCGGAGCAGTTCAGGCAGGCGATTCTGAAACTCAAAACCCAGCGACGCCCGGGTCAGTGGGCGGGTTACATGTTCCTGGGAAATTAGGCCACAGATTTACACGGATTAATTTACGGATTACTCGGCTGTTTTTCCGTTTGGATGCTCTCCAGATCTTTCTGCAGTGCGCGGCCGCGCCTGACAAACTCATCGAACTTCGCAGCCATTTCTGCTTTATGAGCCTCTCGCAGCAGGGCTTGGTATTTCTCCAGATTGGTCAAATAGTTGTTGAGTGTTTTTGCATCGAGGAAATTTAGCTGCAGGCGCATGGAACCGAATACCTGACCGTAAGCGAGTTCGGCTGCAGCTTTGTTGTTTTGACGCAAGTGCAGTTCGGCGACGTCGCCGGCAGTTCTGACGTATGCAGCCATAAAAAACTGGTACTCGGGTGCACGATAAGCCGCCGCGAAGTCGTTACGCCGTCGAGTCATTGCTTCCAGTTTACGAAGATGAACCGGTTGGACGTCCTTTTTCTGTTTCGCGTGCAAGCTCAGCAACTGGTCATAGACTTGTATCTCCTCATCCCACGCCTGCCGTCCGTTCATCGGCGCTAGCGCGTCGAGTGCTTCACTCAAGAGCGCTTCAGCGTCCGCGAACTTGTTCAAGTGGTCTGTGTAAAGGAAAGCAAGTTGCTGTAGGCCATAGATGTACTGCGACATCGGATCATCCTCGCCATGGAGACTGCCTTTAAGCCGCTTGCGATTCTGAATGAGTTGCTTGTAGTACGACTCAGCTTGCCCATAGTCCTTAAGGTTGTCTCGGTACAGCCTTCCCAGCTTTATATAACTGACCCCGATGGAGCTGTTCTCGGACTTAATCTGTTCTCTGATCGCGAGCGACGCCTCATACGCGTGCGCAGCTTCAGTAAACCGGTCCAACGTGACGTAACTGTCGCCCATCACGTCGAGGTCTTCATCCAGAGTAATGACGGCTAGTTTCTTGAGGTTTGCTATCAGGTCACGCTGGTTACGCAGTTTGAGCACGATTTGCTGTATCCGTTCCGCCAGGTGGAACGCAGCTGCGCTACGAGTCTCGTCTTTCAGGGCGTTATAGAGCTGACTTGTTTCGTTGTAGTTGTCGGATAGCGCTCGTATTTGTTCCGGATCACTCTCCGTATCAGTTATTTTCTCCTGGATATCGATGAGCTCGTTGTAAGTACGTAGCGCATCTTCGTACCGGCCCCGCCCGCGATAGAACTCAGCAAGTTCTTTGAGAGCGCCGATTGTTCCGTCGCCTGGTTCCTGTTCGAGCTTTTTGTAAGTCTCGATCACCCCCTTCAAACGTAGCTCCGCATCGTCGTACCTGCCGACGTCCATATAGAGCTGAACCAGGTTCTTTTGACTCGCAACTGCAGCCAACGGGCTATTAGTTGTTAGCGTTTCCTGATAGCTGGCGGCCTTCTTGTAATACTCTTCGGCCCTGGACAACTGTTGTTCGGGCGTCAGATTTATCGTCGTTGGGCCACCATACACCGCGACAGCGCGAAATTTAGCATTGTCATGATAGGCGTGCGCCAGTCCGTGGTAGGTCTCAAACAGGATCGCGGCCGGCTCGTCTTTCAACACTCGTTCGAGAATCACGCGCCCGCTCTCGTAGTGGTCGATCGCTTTCTCGAACTCACGCTGTTTGTGATATGTGTCGCCGAGGCGCGACAACGCCCAGCCGTAGTCCCGCGCAAATTGCCGCGACTGTTCGGCCGTAAAATTCTGGTCGGTTGCTTCAGACTGAAGGGCTTTTAATTTTTCTTCAAGTTTTTCAAATGCGAACTGCGCCTTTGCGAAGTCTTCCCGCCGGTAAGACTCGAGACCGCTGCGGATCAACTCGCCACGTTCCAGCGCGCCTACCAGACTTTTCTCGCTCCGCTGTGCGGCAGTAGTGGCGTCATTTGCTCTTTGAGTAGCGATCTGCGCGGCCCGAAGATTGTTCAGCGCGATTGCTTTCTGCTCGTTGGCGACGTCGGCAGACTTAGCCGCTTTTTCTCTTTCCAGCTCAGTTGCTTTTTGCGCCTTCTCTGCTGAGAACTGATTTACCTGAGCCTTAACGGCCTCAGCCCGCGCGTCGAGTCTCAACCTTTCGGCCACTGCCGCCAGCTCCAGAGCATTTTTCCTGTCCTGATCGGCTGCCTGCCGGCTTGAAATAGCTGACGCACGTTGAGTCAAAGCGAATCCTGCAGTTGCAATTGACAGCAACAAGATCACGCAAAGCGCAGCGACAAGCCAACGCATGCGGCGCGCTGCACGTGCTTGCATTGCGACGAACCGTTTTGTTTTTTCCAGTTCGCGTCTATCGCGCTCTATCTCCTCATTACGGCGTTTTTCTTCGGCTGCAAGTTTTTCTTCACGGGCGTTACGGCTTTGATCCAGATAACGCATTGCTGTTTCGAACTCGGGGTGGTAGCGTTCGCCCCACGCCGCATTCGGGTGTGACTTTTCGCGCCAATCGAGTGCAAATGAAAGCGCGGGATCCTGCATCAGTGCTTCGCTGCCTTCACGATGCAGTACCGCCGTTTCAGCAACACGCCGGTAGATTCTCACTGACTGCGCCTCTTCGTTGACCCACTCTTTCAAACGCTGCCAGTTGCGAATCAAACTCTCGTGCGAAATGTCGGCGACGGAATCAGCCTGTAGTTCAGTGCCGGCCGGCGGCATGAGAAATGAGCGACCACCGCGACGAAATACGTCGATGACCGCAATCACCTCGGCTAAACTCGCACCAGTAATCTTGCAGATTGTGTCGAGTCGAGTCGGGCGACGTATTTCACGATTGTCAGCACCGCGCTCACTCAGTGCTTTGAAGAGTCGCTCCGCAATCTTGCGACTCTTATCATCGGGCAATTCATTGAACGCCTCGTCAGCGTGACGCGAAAGGGCGTCTGACATCGTGCCGATGGCTTCATAATGCTCTAACCCGATTGGTTCGCCATCGCGTCGATGTGTTTGCCAGTGTTCCCAAGTACGCATCAATGCGTGTTGAAGAATCGGCAGTTGATCCGGGTTGTCGCCGACGTCGTTCAGCAAACGATTGATCAGTGGCTCGGATATCTTTCCGCGCGTGACGCCGATCGGTCCAGTCACGGCGAATCGTCGCTCATCGCGCGTCATTCGCGGTATCAGGTACTGCCCCTCGTTTATCGCTTCCGGCAATCCCTGAAACTGAGCACAGTCGCCGAGAAAATCGGAACGCATGGTAAGCACGATGTAGATTGACAACTCGTGTTGTTGTGCTGCTTCGAGCAGAAGTTTTACGAAAGCAGACGCCTCATCGGCGCGGCTGCCTTCGTGTGCAGCCCGAAAACGAAACAGTTCTTCAAACTGGTCCACCACCAGCAAAAGTTTTTCATGTTCATTGAGTCGCGCCTGTCGCGCCACATTCACAATACCCAGCGAACCACTTCGCAGAGTTGCCTCGATCACTGCTTCGGCTTCAGACTCAGGCAAACCGGCGCCTGCTTCGGAAAGAACGTCTTTCTTCACAAGCTCCGCGGCGAGATTGCCGATCGGATCGCCGCCCGGTCGCATCACCGCGATACGCCAGCCTGATCCGGCGCCTTTCATCATTCCGCCACGCAGAGCAGGCATCAGTCCGGCGCGAATTAGTGAAGACTTGCCGCTACCCGAGGTACCAACAACTGCCAGGAAACGCGCTCGTTGTAGACGCGCGATTAACTCGTCTGCCTGTCCTTCGCGACCGAAGAACAGCCGGTATTCGTCTGTCTCAAAAGGGCGCAGGCCGGGGAAGGGGTTCTTAATCTGCTTCGATGAAATCATTGCTGGCCTCCTTCAGCGGAGTGGACGGCCTTAACAAAGTCCTGCAAATCGTTCGGATCAAACGACGTATAATTACGAATGACATAGGGTACGAGGTGCGTGAGGAAGTCTTCCTTCTGATCGTTTTGTGGTGCGCCTACATAAACCGCGCTCGCACTCCAATCGTCCTCACGACCATAACCGTAAGCTTTTTCGAGGTCTTCAAGGTTCTTGCGGACCCACGGCTCGTCGCCATTGCCGAAATAGACGAGCGCCGCATCGCACTCGCGCAGGTTCTTGTGGTGATAATCCATGAGGGTCGCTGCACTGTCACCGTCGAGCCAGGTGATCACTTCGAGATTTTGTTTGAAAAGGTACTCCTTAATCGGTCGCACGAGACCGCGATCGCGGTTTTCGCAGATCAGGTAAACCTGTTTTAGTTTGGAGCGTCCGTTCTCTTTTGGAGCTATCGCCGCGGGCGGATTCAGTTTTTCGATAATACGCGTCTTCAAATCCTCGATGCTGGTTTGCAGCAGTTCTGCACCGGCGCCGATGCGGTTTTGGACTGCGGTGATGAAGGTCTTTTGACGCTCATCGGTGACTTCGAGTGCTGGCGTCATGAGTCCCTGTGGCATCCACAAAAGACGCGCGAAGGTCGGATCTTTGGCACAACGTTGGGAAGCGACGTCTTCCTGAATTGAAACAATAGAACGTGGATCGTCTTCTGGCGCAGTGCCGTAACGTCTGCCGATCAGATGCACCGAAAGAACTGAACGCCCAAGCGCCTTCAGAATCGCGGCTTCAGTTTCCTTCAGCTCCGTAGTGGGCAATTTCTCTTCGGGCAGTACACCGTAGCCACGTTGTCGCAGCTCATCGCGCACAACCTCTCGCTCCTGAGTCAGGTCGGAACTCGTTTCGGCAAGATAGATAGACTTCCGTGGGCCTTCCGAGGGTAGTTCTTTTGTCGTATTACGATGGTCCGGATCTTTCACGGCTGCTAGCAAGGTTGAGATGTCCCATGCGAGTCGTCGTAAGACGGTCCAGTATCTTGGATCCTTGCTGGGAACGACGTCGGGACTGAACTCTACGGGCATGTCGCCTTCCATTTCATAAAACGCGTGACCGATCAGTTCCTGCAGTTGTGGCGGTTCCTTTTTAGCGAGGTGAAACAAGAGCGGCGACTTGATCACTTTAAATATTCGTGAACGGTGTGCAGGAGCGTTCGGGAGCGGCGGATTTTTGGAGAATGCCTCGAGTTCACGAAGACACCAGTCTGACTGGACGTAGCGTGGCGAAACTATCGGAACAAACAATAACGAGTGCGAAATCCCTTCTTCGATCGCGGCGCGCAAAAGTGCATCTCCCGTCAGGCTCCGCTGGTCGCGCCAGACTTTTGGTAGGTAACCCAGACTGCCGCTAACGAGTCGTGGCAATCGTTCGACGAGGAGATCGACCCAGCCTTTGACGTCGCCTGCCGGGTCCTCATCGTCGAGGTGTCCGTAACTGATAAATATGTCGTATTTAGAAGGCATGCGCTGTTCTCAGGAAACGCGTGGAGATGAAGCGAACCGAAGGAGTGTCGCCACAAATGATACACGAATCAGCCACAAAAAGGCACAAAAAGCACAAATAGAAATCTCAGTGAATCATTCCAGGAAAAGGCAGCGCAGAGAAAAACTAAAACTCAGGCAATTACTTTTTGTGCATTTTGTGCCTTTTGTGGCTACAGTGCTGGTGCCTTTTGTGGCCTACGGTGAACAGATACGGCAGGGCTTGAAGCCGTGTTGGATTGCTTCGGAAGCTGTCGCAAAACCGACCCGGTTTTTGCTTGAGATTCGGTTTACCCAGTGGCAGTTTTCGAGATGATAAATTCCGAGTACTAGGTTTCCGACAAATGGATCCGTGGCCGCGGGAGTCACGGCAATTGGTGGTGATGGCAGGTTCACTTGCGGTTTCCAGGATCTCGGAAAATGCGCCTGCGGATCAGGAGGCGCCGTCGCCAGTATTGGAGGCGGAGTCAGACCCGGGTTCAGACTCGCTCTCTTAGCTTTGAGTGATTCATCCAATGCCCGCACAAAACCAAATGTCAAACAGCCCAGTGCCAGGCAAACCAGCGCTGCAAATACAGACAAGAAAAAGCCGAATCCAAGAAACTTGAGCAGGATGTAAGCGCCCCAGTACCAGAACAGAAAATACTTACGGACAAATTCCATCGAGAATGTAATCGTGTTTTGTGCAATGGCGTCCGGGTCCGTCAATGATATTGGTGCCGGAGGCGTGCTGCTGAACAGTGTCTGCACGGTCGCGGAAGTCGGAGTTGAAGGCACTGAACGTCCTCGAGTCCGTTCCTGCCATGGGATCCACCGAATCGTTCTGCTTTCAGGCGGCGGCTGCGCCGAAACAACTTCACGCGTCTTGGGTGTGGTATCGATGTCAGCCGGAGCTGTCATCCACGTCGGCAATGAAGTCTTACTCTTTACCAGATCAAGAACAGACGGTGCTTTGTCGGGCGATCCCGTCGCCGCCTCAGCCAGCACATCGGCGAGCCGCGAGTGCTCTGGTCCAAGCTCCCGAATTGTCTTAAAGAGCTGCGACGAAGCGGGATTGGCGAAATCTGTTTTGGTAAAGAGCAGGTTCTCGTCATGGTGGTCATGCCAGAGACTCGGGCGCTCAGCCAGCGAAACTAACGACAGGTAGATGACGAGAGAAGAGAAGTTATCGAGCTTCTGATCGAAGTGATTCGCGTTTCTGCGCGGGTGCTGATAGTGCTGGTGGCCGACCTCGCTCGCACTCCAACCGGCCATCTTCGTGACGAAAATTCCATCGTGGTCCACGAGCCGCAACTGTCCGTGTTCGACAATGATGTTACCGTGTTGCAGATCGCCGTGCGCCATTCCGGACGTCCGCATCGAGTCCAGTAGCCGCAGCCATTCTTCCGAAAGATGCAGCAGCACATCAGGACGATTGACCATCTCGCCGATATAAAGATCCAGCGTCGGCCCCTCAATCCACTGCATAAAGAGAATCGGAAATCTCTGACCACCGACGAGTATTCCTTCCGGCGCGTAAGTGAACTCAGACAGGTATGACACCGGAGAGTTCTGCAGATGTTCCTGAATCGCCCGGTATCGCTGGTCGCGATCGCCGAGATACCCACGGAAGCAGCGCACAGCGAAATCGCCCGTGCCGTTTGTCGATTTGAGTTTGTAGACGTAAGCGAACTGTCCCGAGGTCACCAACGGCATCCCGATACGATCGACAGCGGGCAGGGTCTTTCGCAACAGCGGATGCGAGAAACAGATCGAGGGACACTGTATAGCTTCGGTGAAGTACCTGGCGGAGGGCCAGTACTTTGAAATTGTCCCGGTTTGTGAGGGAGAAACTGCCACTAACTGATACTCCGTTTGATTTCGACTCTGACGATGGCAAGATCGTCGTTCCTTATTCTGCCAGCGCTTCGTTCCGCGTCAAAGAACTCCTGCAGCTCTTCATCCGTTTTTGTGCTCAAAAACTGATCGACATCGAGATCACCAGTCTCGAATTGCTGTAAACACCACGCCGCCGTAGCGTCGGACATCAACAACAGCACGTCATCGTTCTGGCAACTGCCCGAATCCGTAACCACTGACTGCATACTGCTGTCGTGCAAAGATGAATCCGACGCCACCAGCACAGGCGTCGAGTTAAAACTTTCGGAGCGTGAGAGTGGCAGGCTCTTCAAGAGTGTCGCATTTCGACAGTGCAGTAAACACGAGTCGCCGAGCGCTATCGCCCGCCATGAAGGTTCTTCGCTTTTAAGGTCCAGATCCACTCCGATAAAGGCCGCAAACGATCCGGTACGGGCCTTCTCTTCTGAGTACCACGAGAGAGTTAGACCATTCCACGAATCGTGAAGTTCCCGCCCTTCGGCGGCGACCCATTCGCGAAATTCGTCAACTGTTAGTGTTGATTTGCGCTGTATCCAGTGTTGGGCCAGTCTCTCGGCCCAATTGCGTGCGTCGAATGCTTCGGTGGCTCCATCGACGACGGCGAAACGCGAACTTTGGGCGTCAATGGCGATCGCGTCTTCACACTCAGAGGCTTGCTGACCCAACTTCGGCAGCAACAACTGCCGCAGTTGCAGATCCCAGGTAGTGCTCTGTTTGGCAGAACTCAAGCCAGCTCCGTTCTATCATCCATCCATCTGTAAGGAGTCATGCCGGTCAGGCTGGTACCAATTTCGTAAAATTGAACGATGGATGATGGATCTCCATTGAACACAAACCCTCTGGAGCCTTCCACTGCATTGACTCCGAGTTGGGCCGCGGCCGCAAGAAAGTTGGTCGGCAGCCGGCTCGAGATTTCAAACAGTGTGCGTGCAAATCCGTCGGGGAGAGAGGTCTCTTCAGTTGGGTACTCGATCTTTGCAGACCGACGCGTGGAAATATGGCAGTTAAATAAAAGGACCGCGCCGTCGTCCGTTCCGAGTGACATGATTTGTCGGCCAATCTCATTTGGATCGCCGTCACTCGATTCGCCGTCCGTGAGATGAAGGACAGTGGGCGGAAAGCCGCGCGGGTGTTCTATCAACCATCCTCTCAGGATGTCCTGAACGCGGCTCAGTGCGTCGCACATCGGCGTCTTTCCATCAGCGGACGGATGGATCCAAACCGGGTAACGAACGGGAATCTCTACCCAGCCGCCGGCGCCATCCGAAACTCTCTTGTAGCTGCTTTTCACTTGCAACGGGTAGTCGGCCACCTGCGAGATGGGAACAATGGGCCGTCCACCGAGTTCACCCGAGAAGCAGCTTCCAACACTGCGTCCATAACCGATTACGGAAACGTGATAGTAATTCCTGACTTCTTCTGTCTTCGTGCAGCGGATGACGAGGTCGTGCAGCGTGTGGTTAACGACTTCGGCTACAAAATCTGCCTTTTTGCGAGCCGAGTCGCCGCTGAACGGGTCGCCCATTGAACCTGATTGATCGATCAGAAGAATGATGCAGGTGGGGTTTGCGCGGGTGATCTGGGCCGAATACATTGCGCCTATTCTATTACTGACTGCGTCGACTCCAAAGTGCGGACGATACTGAGATAGATAACGAGCGAAAGCACTGTTAATCCCTCGCTAAGTATATCCGAGATGACTGCGGCTAGAGCCTGTAGAGGCCAGAAGTCCACGCCATTAAATACGAGCAAGCTGACTCCTATTGAGGCGGGAGCGCTCGCGATGCCCATCATTAGACTCATCAAAAAGGTGGCACCGAGGATATTCCATCGATACCCGGCAGTTAAGTGGTAACTACGCTTCAGAATGTCGATTGGCGAGTGATTCTCAAGGACGGCGATTGGGTACACCAGTTCAAACGCCAGGAAAAGAAAGATTCCCGGAATAATACACAGTGCCGTTCCGAGCATTTCGAGAGCCAATGCCATTGCGGCGCAAAGACTGAATTTGCCCAGCCTTGCCAGACCCCAGCGGTAGGATTCGTTTATCCCGGGAGCCACGCCCGTTTGCATCACTGTCATGAGTGCGTAGATTAGAGCGGGCGCAATCAGTATGTTGCAGAAGATCTGCAGTGCAAAGGTCCCGACAGCCAATTGCCAATTACCAGCAATCTCAACGATGCTCAGCGCCTTGAAGATTTCAAAAGGCGTAACGATGACGAGGACGAGCTTGGTGATCAACCAGATGTTCCTGAAGAATAGCGAAATTGATGAATTCAGAACCGCGCCAATGTCTACACCAGGTTTGATTGATGCAATGGATGGCCCTCTGTGAACGTTAGCGTACTGCCCGCGCGAAGTTTCATAGATGCGGGTTGGTGTTGATGAAGCTGAACTCAATTCGAGACCGCATGCTTTGCAGATCTCATTGGAGAGAACGTTGACAACCCCACACCGGCTACATTTGACGTTGATCATGAGGCCTTTCGTGTATCAAACCGCAAGATGAAAATAACGCGCAAGGTGAGTCGCACGACGGCAATCTAACCATAGAAGCGCCGGAAAGCAAACGGCTGGATCGGTAATTCTGTAAATAACTAATCCGCTTTGCACAAAAAGTCCTGGTTCTGAGATTTCTCTGTGCAACCTCTGTGTTCTCTGTGTCTCCGTGGTTGATGAATTCCGAGCAAAAATACACCACAGAGACACAGAGAACACAGAGGCTGCACAGAGAAGAGCGCTATTGTGACTTTTTGTGCTTTGACGCCATTTTGCTTGACTACTCGCGCGAAATCCATTTAAGTTCGCGGTTGTTTGCTCATTAGCTCATCCGTTCCGGCCGCCCGCTGATGCTTTCTGTTTCGCGTGAAGCGAGACTTGACCCGCAAAGGAGCCCCCATGTCTGAGAAAGAAACCACGGTCGCCATAAAGCTAAGCTCCTCGCCTGGCGAGGCCCCGGAAAACGGGTCGTCAAAAACACCTTACGGCAATGGTAACAAACCCACTGCTTACCAAACCGTAATACCAACACGAAAGAGTCTAAATATAGAAAAGGCGAAGGTGATCCTCCGCGGCGGACAGGCAGATCCGACAACGATGTTCGCGCTTGCTCAGGAGCTCAAAGGGGAGTTGAGGTTTACCTATGCGCGTCGCCTGTTACTGCGTGCCAGTAAGCACAAGGATGCTGCGGTCGATAAAGATCTCCGTTTGAAGATATATCAGCAGCTTGCCTTCTGCACTTACAGAGATGAGGACTTACCTGCTGACGAACGACTCGATCGCGCTCTCGAAATACTTCATGAGATCGCAGATTTTCCAACCACGACAGACCAGGAAACGCTCGGGTTGATCGCCTCGGTGTATAAACGCAAGTGGGAGGTAGACGATCAACGCCAGCACCTTGAGCGGGCGCTGCATTATTACCTGCGAGGTTATGAACAGGGATGCACCGGCGATCAGGGATACAACGGAATCAATGCAGCGTTCGTGTTGGATCGTCTCGCCAGTATCGAAGAAGGCGAAGCCGAAAAAGCCGGGCGTGTTTCCGCAGTCGCCGCAGCTCGCCGTCAACAGGCGCGTCAGATCAGAGAAAAGGTTGTCGAAGAAGTCGGAGCACTAGTTAACAATCCCTCGTATGAATCGATCACCATTGAATGGTGGTACTACGCGACGGTCGCCGAAGCTCATTTCGGACTCCAGCACTACGATGAAGCAGTTAACTGGATCGAGAAGGGCCAGGCCGCGTCGACGCGAGTGTATGAATGGGAACTCGAAACCTGTGCGCGTCAACTCGCGTCGCTGGCGCGTCTTCAATCTGCGGATAATCTCCAGCCTGCACGCGACGCGCTGCTGAAAGCATTTAAAGCTGAAGCAGTAACACGCACTGCCTTCGCCGGCAAAGTTGGATTGGCATTATCGGGCGGGGGTTTTCGTGCCTCGCTTTATCATCTCGGCGTCCTTGCGCAACTCGCTGAATTGGATGTGCTACGTAATGTCGAGGTCTTATCCTGTGTTTCAGGTGGTTCGATCGTCGGCGCCTACTACTATCTGAAGGTTCGCAATCTGCTGCAAACAAAGACGGATGAAAACATCTCGCGCGAAGATTACATCTGCATAGTCAGCGAAATGATCGATGAGTTTGTTTCCGGCGTGCAAAAGAATATTCGCACTCGTGTCGCGGTCAATCCTCTGAAAAACTTCCGCATGTTCTGGAGTCCGAACTATTCACGAACAGTGAGGGCTGCAGAATTGTATGAACACTATTTATACGCACTGGTTAAAGACGGGAATCAATCGCAGGAACGATACTTAAATGACTTAACAGTTGCACCGCGAATCACAACCGTCGACGGGGAACGCAATGACACTTCCTTTTCGCCGAAGTATCAAAACTGGAGACGGAATGCGAAGGTGCCGATTCTCGTACTCAATGCGGCAACGCTCAACACCGGTCACACGTGGCAATTCACAGCATCGTGGATGGGTGAAGCGCCGGCAGGAATTGATAGTGACATCGATGGTAACGATCGGCTGCGTCGCATGTACTACAACGAAGCTCCGGAAGGACATACACGCATCAGACTTGGTCACGCGGTCGGTGCGTCAGCTGCTGTTCCCGGAGTCTTCGAACCGTTGACGTTGGACAATCTCTTTCCTGAACGGATTGTGCGCCTCGCCGATGGCGGCGTCTGCGACAATCAGGGTGTCGCCACGCTGCTCGAGCAGGATTGCAAGGTAGTTCTGGTCAGCGACGCGAGCGGTCAAATGGAATCGCAGGCTGCATCGAGCCGGCAAATCTTTGGTGTGTTGTTGCGCACAAACGACATCTTTCAGGCCCGTATTCGACAGGCCGAATACCATGATTTGCAAGGTCGACGTCGTTCAAATCTTCTGCGCGGGTTCATGTTTGTTCACTTGAAAGGCGATCTTGATGTCGATCCGGTCGACTGGATCGACTGTCTCGATCCATACGATCCGTGTGAGGATATGCGGCCGCTTTGGCGTAGCGATCGTTACACGCGGTACGGCATCGCCAAAGACGTACAAAAGCTTTTGTCTGCGCTTCGCACCGACTTGGATTCTTTTTCTGAGGCGGAGGCTTACGCGTTAATGACAAGTGGATATCGCATGACCGAATACCAGTTCAAGGAAGGGAAGTGCGTCGAGCAATTCTTTGAGCCGGAACAAAATGAACCGTGGAAGTTTCTAGAGATCGAGGAGTTCATGCGTGGTTCAGGTAAAGGGAATCAGTACTTAAAGACTCTGCTTGCGGCGGGAAACAGTCTCGCCTTCAAGGTGTGGCGTATCGATCCGCTGCTAAAGAACGTTGGCCGCTTCGTGCTGGTTTTAATAGCAATTGCGATCGTTGCGGCTGTTTACAACTGGTGGACAGCTCCGCTGCCTGAATCGATCGCGCAGCGAGTCGCAAACCTTCTCCAGAGGTTAGCGACATCTTTTAGAGAACTTACGTTCCAGAGGGTCGCAAACTACGGCATCTCGATTGTCAGTTCAGCAGTCGCCTTTATGATCTTGGCGAAAGTGCTCACGACGCTGTTTGGTACATTTGTGTCCGAGAACGCAATACGACTGGTCCGCTGGAAAGACACTTTGCGTCAGATTGCTAAGGCAGCAATTATCAGCACTATCGGTTTTGTGGCCGCGTTCATCCACATTTACCTTTTCGACAAGCGCTTTTTGCACCTGAGTACGGTAGAGAAGTTGAAACAGAAGAATAGCTAAAATCCATGAGCTTAATCCACAGATTACACCGATTGGTAGTGCCCTAATTCGGATTTCTCTGTGCAATCTCTGTGATCTCTGTGTCTCTGTGGTTAATGAGTTGTTCGGGAAAAACAACCACAGAGACACAGAGATCACAGAGGTTGCACAGAGAAGAATTGAAATTAGGCCACTATCCACCGATTCACTAAATCAATCGGTGTAATCTGTGGACACGGACTCGAACTTTTACGGAGGATCTATGTCTCTTTGGGGCCATCTCGAAAACAGATACAACGCGCAACGGCCACGGAAGCTTCTTGCCCTCGATGGTGGCGGAATTCGTGGCGTGCTAACACTTCAAGTCCTGATCAGAATGGAAGAATTGCTGGCCGAGAAAAGCGGGCAGGGAAAAGACTTTCGTCTCTGCAACTACTTCGATTACATCGGGGGCACAAGCACCGGCGCAATCATCGCTGCTGGACTTGCCATCGGTAAATCCGCGCAATTCCTCTCGGACTTCTATCAAGAAGTTGGACCAGCAATGTTCGAGAAGGCATTCATCCTGCAACGGCTGAAACATCTCTACAAAAGCGAGCCTCTGACAGAAAAACTCAAAGACGTTTATGGCGAGGATACAACGCTCACTTCCGACAAGCTCAAGTGTCTCCTGCTCGTGGTGACGCGCAACGTCACGACCGATTCTCCCTGGCCCATCAGCAGCAATCCTCACGCGAAGTACAATGCTCCTGATAGACCCGATCGCAATTCGCAGATTCCGCTCTGGCAACTGGTGCGCGCCAGCACCGCGGCGCCTGTGTTCTTTCCGCCCGAAGTAGTGCAATGGGATCCAGACGATCCGTCAAAAGCCTTTCTTTTTGAGGATGGTGGTCTAACGCCTTACAACAATCCGGCGTTCCTGCTGGCACGCATGGCCACCTATCCTGCGTACAATCTCAACTGGTCCACCGGCGAAAAGAATCTGTTGGTCATGTCGGTTGGCACAGGCTCTGCAGCGACAGTCGACGACGATGTTAATAGCGGCGGCAAAAACGCTTTCTCGAATCTCGTTAGTTTCCCCGGGGCGCTGATGTACGGTTCGGCAGTCGATCAGGACATCAACTGTCGGGTCGTTGGTCGCTGTATACATGGCGGAGAGTTTGATAGGGAGCTGGGACGCTGCGAGACCGAAATCGATTCTGAAGTTGGTGATCTTGTGGATCGCAGCGATCCGGTTCGCGATGATCTTGGTCGTCAATTTACCTACGCACGTTACAACGCAGAATTGTCGACGAAGTGGCTCGCAAAGCGTGGTCTGGGAGACATCGATCCTGCAAAAGTTTCGCAACTCGATTCGGTCGCTCATATCCCGGACTTGATCAGGGTGGGCCAGGCACTGGCAAACGAAGTTAAGATAGAACATTTCTGCCTGGATCGCTTTGGACAGTTTTATTAAATCGTTTGAGGACAAGGAGTAGAAATGCGGGCTTTCATCATTCGCCCTTTCGGAATAAAGAGCGAAATCGATTTCGATGGAGTTGAGGAAAAACTGATCGGACCTGCGCTCGACGCGCTCGGTGTCACTGGACGCACCACCGGCGAGATCATCGGGCAGGGAAATATTCGTACAGACATGTTTCAGCAACTGCTGACCGCTGATCTTGTGGTTGCGGACCTTTCCATCCATAACGCGAATGTCTTTTACGAACTCGGCGTTCGCCACTCTCTGCGCGATCGTCACACGTTTCTTCTTCGCTGTAACGTCGACAGGTATCCATTCGACCTGCAAACAGATCGCTATTTCACGTACAACAAGGACGCACTGGCTGAAAGTGTCGAACCATTGGTTGCGGCGCTGCGAGCCACCATCGACGAAGGCAAAACTAACAGCCCGGTTTTTGCCTCTCTCCCCAACATGAAGGAGCAGGATCCATCGCGGTTTATGGCTGTTCCGCTCGGTTTTGCTGAAGAAGTAGAGCGTGCTTCCGCTGAAAAACAGCTTGGCGATCTGGGTTTATTGGCGTCAGAAGCTAAGGGCTTTTATTGGGAGACAGAAGGGCTGCGGAAGGTGGGCAACGCTCAGTACGTCGCGAAAGACTACAAGGGCGCGAAGAATACCTGGGAGTCCTTGCGACGAAACAACAGAGAATTCGATCTCGAAGCTAATCTTTTGCTGGGCACGATCTACGAGCGGCTGGACAAGATAACCGAATCGACACAGTCGCTGGAGCGCGCCCTCGCCAACAAAGAGATCTCGAGAGACAAAAGAGCAGAAACATATGCGCTTCAGGGCCGGAACTATAAGACTCTCTGGCGTTGTGAATGGGAGGGCATGTCTGATACCGCAGCCAAGCAAGCGGCTGCGCTGAAGTCAGGCCTGCTACTAGATTCGTTTGAGAGTTACGAGCGAGCGTTTGAGGAGGATCTTAATCACGCTTACTCGGGGTTGAATGCGTTGGCTACTATGAGAGTAATGATCGAACTCGCGAACGCTCAACCCGGAGTCTGGTCCGGTCGCTTCAGGACCCGAAAAAGAGCTGAAGACCAGTTGGCCGAATATGTTGAGCGTGCGGCGCAGCTCGCAGCGGCAGTTGAGGTTGCACACAACGCCAAGATGCACGAGTTGGAACGTCAGAACAGGAAAGACAGCTGGGTAGAGATTGGACTCGCCGATATTCGCCTGCTCACCACAGACAATCCTGAGTGGGTTGCTAATGGCTACCGCGACGCGCTTGATGGCGCAACCGATCAGGCGCTGGAGTCAGTGCGTCATCAGTTGGCGATGTATAACGAGCTCGGCATCTTTAAGGCCAACCTTGATGAGGTAATCAAATACACAGGTCTTCCTGAACCGGCAGTTGATGAGAAACAGCGCAAGCGTGTGCTCATCTTCACGGGTCATATGATTGACGCGCCGGATCGTGCGAAACCGCGCTTTCCCGCTGACAAGGAGGACGTTGCGCGTCAGAAGATTAAAGAAGCAATTGCTGAGGAGATGAAACACGGCGGAGGCGTCTCATTTGGTATAGCCGGTGGTGCGAGCGGTGGCGACATAATCTTTCACGAGGTTTGCTTCGAGCTCGGTATACCCACACATCTCTACCTTGCTATGCCCACGGGCCTTTACGTCAACGCGTCGGTTCGCAAAGCCGGACCAAACTGGGTTCAGCGTTTTCGTGATCTGCACACCAGGCTGTCGAACGAAGGGCTGGTGCGAACCCTGAGTGTGATGGAAGAAGAGCCGAAGGATCAGAAGGAGTATCTGCCGTCGTGGCTGAGGTCGAAAAAGGATTACAACATCTGGCAGCGTAACAATCTCTGGATGTTACATAACGCGCTCACAGCAGGTGGAGACGACTGCGTTACTCTGATCGCACTCTGGGATTGTGAGCCGACGGGTGATGGTCCAGGCGGTACCAGCGATCTCGTGCAGAAAGTAGAGAGACGAGGCGCCAAAGCGATCGTCATCAACACAAAGAACGAGTTTGGACTGTGATTTCTAATCTGCGTTCATCCGCGTTTACAATGTCGTGAGTTGAAGAACAGACGGGAGGAACATGAGCATGGCGCAGGTTCAGAAAGACGATTCATTACGAAAACACGTGTTGTATTTGTTGCGAGAGGGCGGCGCACATCTATCATTTGAAGATTTCGTGGGCAGCTTTCCTGCTGATCTATGCAATCGAAAGATTGATGGTCTTCCTTACACTCCCTGGCAAGTTCTCGAACACATGCGCCTCGCGCAGTGGGACATACTCGAGTTCAGTCGTGATGGGGATCATGTTTCGCCGGAGTTTCCGAAAGGCTACTGGCCCAACCCGGAGGAACCGGGAACACCAGCGTTGTGGCAAAAGACCATCGATGAGTTTCGCAACGATCTGCAACAGATGGAAACACTAGTTGAAGATCCATCAACTGACTTGTATGCAAAGATTCCGCACGGTGATGGACAAACGATCCTGCGTGAAGCACTCCTGATTGCCGACCATAACGCATACCATCTCGGCGTCCTCACCGTGATGGCTCGCATTTTGAAGAGTGGCTCTTAGCTGCTTGGCGTCAGCGCGGGCACTGAACGCTCGATGGCGTCAAACGCTGATCCAAGCAAGTCTTCGTCAGCGAGATAGACTAGGCGAAAGTATCCTGCTCGTGGATCACTCCCGAAACCCGAACCGTGGACCACGAGCACATTCGACGCTTCGAGCAGGTCGAGAACAAACCGCTCGTCATCCCGATCACCCAGATCAGCGACCTTGATCATTAAGTAGAAAGCTGCTTCGGGAAGCGAACAACTAAATCCTTCAATTCCAGCGACTCTCCTCGCTGCTAAATCACGGCGCTTCAGGATCTCTTCCTTAAACTCGGCAATTGACTGTCGATTGCCTTGAAGCGCCGGTTGAATCGCATATTGTGCCGGCGTCGGCGAACAGAGACGTCCGCCGGCGAGCCGAACGACTGCATTGAACAATTCACGCGTCCGTGCCGCAGGCGTAAGACGCATCCAGCCAACGCGCCAACCGGAAAGCATGTGTGTTTTCGACAAACTCTCGAGCACTGCCACGGTGGCGCCTGAGCCCGCGGCAAGCACAGAAGCAGACGTCGGTGCTGTTTTGAAGCAGAGATCGCGATAAACCTCATCGCTGATCACCAGCAGGCTGTGTTCTGCGGCTAGTTCGATAATCGCCTTTGTTGTTTCGTCAGGCGTGATGGCGCCGGTTGGGTTACTGGGATTGATGAGAATGATCGCTCGCGTTCGCTCGTTGATAAGCGACTTGATCTCTTCCAGAGACGGCTGCCAGTTAGTCTCCTGATGGAGGTAATAATAACGAATACGCGCGTCGAGCCGGTTTACGATGGCCGCATAGATGGGATAACCAGGAGCGGGCATTAAGATTTCATCACCCGGGTCCAGCAACCCTGTGAGCAGGAGATCGGCGGCTTCAGAAGCGCCGGATGTGATCAGCACATCCTCAGGAGAGGTTTCTGTCCCGAGATTGGTGGCATACTCTGCAACCACCTCCCGCGCCGCACGCAATCCGGCCGAGTGAGAGTAACCGGTAAACTTCTCACGTGTCGCGCGTTCGACGGCCTCGACAATTTCTGCCGGCGGTCTGAATCCGAATGCCTGCGGGTCTCCGATATTTAAGTGGACAACCCGGCGGCCCCGTCGCTCCAGAGCTTCCGAGGCATTAACAACGTTGCGTATCGCGTAATGGAAATTGGCTGCACGTTCTGATGGATGAGTCATGCAGCGCATTATAGTTCACTGGTCGTCGTATTGCCTTTGTAGGGGCGGCACTCCGTGGCCACCCCTTTGTGGAATTCAAAGATTTTCGATGTGTGTCTGTACCGCCCTGGGAGATAACGACTCATTCTGGGTGGTCCGTTTCCACGAAGGGGCGGCCACGGAGTGCCGCCCCTACAAAAATGTTTTGTCGAGCAGCAATTTCAAAAGCGTACTTAAGATCGTCGATTAAGTCGTCGACGTCCTCGATTCCAACGGAGATCCGCACGAGATCTGTCGGCGGGGCCAATCGATCTCTTAAGGCGCTCGGAATGCTGGCGTGTGACATTCGACACGGCAGACTGATAGTAGAGCTTACCGATCCAAAGCTGACAGCAACCTTGAATAGCTTTGTCGACTCAACTATTTCGGACGAGATTTGCTGGTAGCCGGTCGTGAAACTCACCACGGCGCCATTGCCGTGCGCTTGCTGCTGGTGAATCTTGCGTCCCGGATGATCTGCCACTCCGGGGTAAAAGACTCGTTTAACTTCCGAGCGCGTCTGCAAGAAACGCGCGATCTTTTCAGCAGACGCGTTTTGTCGTTCAACTCGCAGCGCCAGCGTCTTCAATCCGCGCAACAACAGCCAGGATTCAAACGGGCTCAGTCCTGCGCCTTCCGCGTTCTGTTGAGAAGAGAACTGTCTGTGAAGTTCCAGATCGTTGGTGATTAACGCACCTGCGGTGACGTCGCTGTGACCGCACAGAAACTTCGTTGCTGAATGAATCACGATGTCGGCGCCGAGATTTAGAGGTCGCTGGAACACCGGAGAGAGCATCGAATTATCCACGGCTAAGTAAGCGCCTGCTTCGTGAGCTATTGAACTAAGCTCGCGTATGTCGGAGATGCGAAACAACGGATTGGTCGGCGTTTCGATCAAAATCAAACGCGTTCGATCGGTAACCGCTTTGCGGACTTCAGTGCCGTTTGTTGTATCGACGTAGCAAACGGAAATATTCAGCTGCGATGCGATCCGGTCCAGCAGTCTGACAGTTCCTCCATATAAATCGTCACCAGCGATGATCTCTTCGCCCGGCCGAACGATTCGCGTCAACGAAGTCAACGCAGCCATTCCGCTGGCAAATGCGCACGCGTAAGCGGCGTCTTCGAGATCCGCAAGTTGCTGTTCCAGCAGTGTGCGTGTTGGATTGCCGCTGCGAGTGTAGTCGTATTCGCCAAACTCCGTGGCGGTGGGTTGTTCAAAAGTGGCAGTTTGATAGATCGGCGGGACGATTGCGCCGTATGCGTCATTACCTCGACCAAGTTGAACGCAACGAGTAGATGTCTTCATGCTACACACTCCTGTTCTTCTTCTGCCGCGTTGATTAAATCGCGGTGAAGATCAAACAAGTCACTCACAACGGCTTCTGTCGTGGGCCAGCGTCCCGCACCACGTCCACCAATCTCCCACGACTTCCCAGTTTGCGACCGAATCAACAAACGATTTTCGACGCCACTAACAGATGCAAGCGGATGATTGAGCGGCAACTCGATGGGTGAGACGGTTGCGATAAAACCTCGAGGCTCGCGCCGGCACTCGGCAACAAGCCGTGTTATTCGACCATCGTTCTTAGCTTGTCTGAGCTTGTTTGCGTTCAGACGCTCAATGCCTTCTCTATCAATCGATCTCAACGTGAGATTGATGTCGAAAGCGGCCCGAGCCAACAGGATCAACTTTTGCGCCGCGTCTGTTCCGTTCAAATCGAGCTTTGGGTCGCGTTCGGCATAACCATTCTTCTGCGCTGCAAACACTGCTTCAGGCAAATCACTTCCGTTCGCTATCTGATCGAGAATGAAGTTGGTCGTGCCGTTGAGCACTCCGGAAATTGAAGACAACGACGAAAGACGCCGGGCACGGCTGATGGTTTCAAGCGCAGGCACGACACCTCCGACCGCAGCGCTGTATCTAAGCGTCGCCGCATGATTGGAAGCCAGTTTTTGCAGATTTGCGAGATCTTCGGCGAGCAGAGCTTTGTTTGCCGTAACGACGTGTCGTCCGCTGCGGAGTGCTGCTGAGATCAGCGTTCGAGCCGGCTCAGTACCGCCCAGTAATTCGATCACGACATCAACAGGCTCTGCATTTAACGCCTCGAGATGAGGTGTTAAGACTTTCACCGGCACACCGGCGTTGGCAGCCTGCTCAACATTACGTGTCCCGACAGCGATTACATTGAACAAGTCAGGTAGAGCCGCCAGCCGTTGATAAACTCCGCCGCCAACTGTTCCGCAACCGAGTAACGCAACGCGCAAAGGTCTGGTTTGTTGCTCGGAAAGTGCGACTGTATCGGTGTGCGGTCCAACTTCTGTCGCACGATTTGATGCAATGCTGGAAACGCTCAATCTCAGGCGGTGCCGTTCCGCAAATTCAATCGCTTTGCGTTGCACTACGGCGCCGCCGACCCGCGCGGCTGTTGTGTAACTCACTCGCAGAAAACGTGCTGCTGATGGTCCGGCTTCGGAGTTGGGATCACTCGTGTAAAGACCATCGACGTCTTTGATGAGTCGACATGTCCCGCCCAAACGTTGAGCGAGAAACAAAGCGGTTAAGTCCGAGCCACCACGTCCCAACAGCGTCGTTTTGCCAGATCGATTCTTCCCGACAAAGCCAGGTAACACTACAACACAATTTTTCAGTGTTTTGAGAATGTTGCCTGCATTGACGGAGGTGAGGTTTGCATCCAGAATTGGTCCATCAGTGCTGAGTCCGGCGTTCTCTGCGTCCAGCACAGTGGAGGGAATGCCTGCTCGGTTTAGCGCGAGACCCAGCAAGACGGACGAAGTAGCTTCTCCTGTCGCCAACAAGGCAGCGAGAAGTTCGTCATCCGGTTGCTGGCAAACCGATTGCGCACGCCGTGTGAGCTCGTCAGTTGTGTTACCGAATGCCGAAACAACGGCGACAACCTGATATCCATCTCGCCACCAGCGATAAATCTCATGAACCGCCGTCGGCAAATCGCCTTCATTGCGTAAAACCGAGCTTCCAAACTTCAAAACGATAATGCTGTTTTCGCTTTTCATTTACGCTGCTCCCTTCGCTTGTACGGTTTGCGCAAGTGCCTGCGACAGGTCGCGAATGACATCGACGGGATCTTCCAGGCCAACGGACAGTCTTACGAGCCCATCGGTAATGCCTGCGGCTTCACGTTGACGAAGGGGAACATCCGCGTGCGTCATCGAAGCAGGATGTGTGATCAGAGTTTCTGCAGAACCAAGGTTCTCTGCGAGTGCGCAAAGTCTTACGCTGTTCATGAGACGAATGCCTGCCTCAACGCCACCTTCAACCTCAAAAGCAATGAGTGCACCGCCGGATGTTTGCTGCTTGCGGGCCAGCTCAAACTGCGGAAACGACTCGAGACCCGGATAGAGCAGTTTTGAGACGCGCGGATGAGTTTCCAAAAAGCGCGCGATCTGTAGAGCGTTTTCAGAATGCTGGGCCATACGCAAACCGACTGTTTTTACGCCCTGAAGTGTTAACCATGCAGGAAAGGGCGACTGGATTGCGCCGATGGCGTTGCGAATGAATAAAAAGCGCTCGTGCAAATCAGCGTCATTGGTGATCAGCGCGCCGCCCACGGTTGCGTTGTGACCCTCAATAAACTTCGTCGTTGAGTGAAGAACAACGTCCGCGTGCAGTTCAAATGGGCGTTGCAGTGCGGGTGTAAGCAGCGTGTTATCCACAACGAGCAATGCTCCTGCCTCGTGCGCGATGTTCGCTGCAAGTTCGATATCTGTAAGTTTTAAGGTTGGATTCGCGGGTGTTTCGATGAAGACGAAGCGCGTTGTTTTTGCAGTCACTGCGTTGCGTAGAGCCGTTTCATCTGCCGTGTCAACAAATTCTGCGGTAACTCCAAAAGGTTCAAGTACCTGATTGAACAGCCTGACAGTGCCGCCATAGACCGCTTGAGAGACAACCACGTGATCACCGGCTCGCAATAACGCAAGACACAATGCGGTGGTCGCGGCCAGCCCGGTTGCATAACACGTACAATATTCGACGCCTTCGAGCGCCGCTAGACGTCGCTCCAGCGCCGAGACAGTTGGATTCGCCGATCTGCTGTAAGTAAAGCCCTTGTCTTTACCGACGGCTTGTTGGCGATAAGTCGTAGTTTGATAGATCGGAGTCAGCAGAGCGCCGGTAGTTGGATCAGCTACTGCTCCAGCGTGCAAAGCGAGTGTGTCAAAGCCTTGAGCTTCGACATTTGAGAGGTGTTGGACCTCGGTTAAATGTGCGACAACGGTTCCCATAGAGCCCTCCTTCGGAACGAATGTTGTCGTGACGAAGCGAAGGCTGACTGGACCAGGCGTGCGGGAAAAAATGAAAAACCCCGCGCCCAAGAGTGCGCGGGGTTCCAATAAAAGCTGGGAAATCTCCACGGCTCTTTAGCAGTTTTTAACGTGGAGCAAGTTTGCCTTAAATCGCCACGAAGACTATGTCAAAGATAACGTGGGCGACGTTATCTCATACTGGGTGCAGACGTGTCAATCAGAAGATGCTTTGACACAAAAAAGCACATAAGTCACAAAATAATATTTATGTGCTAACGCTTTGCACAATAAGTCAAATCTCACCGACGGGAGTCGGTGGGATTTTCTGATTTTTTGTGCAAAACCCTGAGCTAACCACCTTCCGTCGAAAGCTTAAACGCCGCCATCTCGTGATCGTTGCGAACCAGTAAAACGTCGCCAACTAATACCGGGTGATTCCACGTCTTGCCTTGGAGTGCAGGAAAGTGGGCCAGTTCTGTGAACTGATCGGTTGCAGTTTTTGCGAGCGCCAGTTCGCCCTGCTCAGACAAGACCAGCAACAGGTCCTGTTCGGGCAACAAGACGAGTTGTCCGTAGCCGTACCGTTTGCCGCGCCACTTGAGTTTGCCGTCATCGAGGTTGACGCAAACCAGTGAACTGCCGTCGAAACCATAGGCGTGACCGTTGTGAACGACGAAATCGTTGAACCACGGATTTATGTCCTCTGTGGTCCAACGTTCCTGAATGGTCCATCCGCCTGAGCCCTGCGACACGCCCAGCCGGCGCAGGCCACTGCTTTGACTGACGCTGATCAGTAGATCGCCATTCGGAGCCAAGCCTGGCTGCACGATCGGCACACCTTCCCACGCGTGTTCCCAAAGTAGTTTGCCGTCTGTAAGCGACACGCTCGTTACGCCGGTTGATCTCAGCAGTACGATCTGTTGAATTCCGTTGATGGTTAACAACTGTGGTGAGCTGTAGCCAGTACCGCCCGCAGGTCCAAACCAACGCGGCTTACCGCTCGCCAGCTCATACGCCACAAGATTACCTGCCGCCGCGACCACAACGAGATCGTTTACGACCAGCGGTGAACCGGCAATGCCCCAGCCGGGAACCTTCGCACCAGTGTCGGTGACCGCATTACGGGTCCAGATAACATCACCGGTTGCAGCATCGAGTACGTTGACTATTCCGGTTGCGCCTTGTGTGTAGACGCGACCATTGCTGAGTGCCGGTGTCGCCCGTGGACCAGCACCGGCATTTGACTCATAGAATCGAGCTTTGTCGCTGTGTCGCCAGACTGGTTTGCCGGTCTTTACGTCATGACAGGAGACGATCTCTTCTTCGCCACGCTGTTCCTGCGTATAGAAGCGCCCATTTTGTACTGCAAAGGAAGACCATGCCGGTCCGATTGGTCGTCGCCAGAGCTCGACTGGTGGAGACGCAGACCAGTCAGTCTTGATCTTTACTCCGCGAACTGTGCTGTCGTGCTGAGGTCCACGAAAACCGGACCAGCCACTTTCCGTGCTGGCGGGGGTTGTAGCGTTAGCAGTTGCAGGAGTCGCCCTCTCTTCGGTCAATTGTGCGAGAAGCGCTTGCTCCGGAGTTTTGGACCAGCGCCAGTGTAAGTCGTTATCGAATTCGGCGGTTAGACCGCCGGTTCGAAGCACCATAAACACGCCGCAGCCGATCACAATCATGGGAATGAATGCGAGACGTCGTTTTGCAGTCGAGAAATGACGAGTGACCGCGGCCCACAAAACCAAACCCATAGAAAACACAGGAATCGCGAGGACGTAGAGCAAATTGCCCATCGCGCCGCCGGCAATCGATTCGTGTACGAGACGCTTTGTTCCGATCAGCGCGAGCACGATCAGCACGACGGCTCCAATTCGCTCGAGCCATGGGGCGCGACTGAAGAACAGCCACCAGAGAAGAATGATTAAACCGCCCACGACTCCACTGAGCAGCGCGATGAAGACCGCACGGGGCGCAATCACAGGGAGCACGAACCAACCCAGCCACTGCAAAACGACCGCGATGAGGCCCGGCCATACGCGAATTGATTTGCGCGGGGGTGCAAGCGCAGTTTCTATTGTTGACATATTAGTCTGACCTTACGCAGATCAAAGAGAATTTGTTCAAAGTTAGACTTGGGCAAATTGCGCCTGCGCAATAATCTAAACTGATTTATTACTTATTTAAAGGTAGTCTGTCCTGGAGTGCCTCTTCCTATCGCACATGCCTTCGATTTGATCAGAATAAGTCTCGTCGAGTTAGTGCTCTTTGCACCGCTTTTGCTGTTGGTGATTCTAATCAGAAAGGGTTTGAGCCACAGATGAACGCGGATCGGTAAATCGATCCGTGTTCATCCGTGGCCTAAAATGGTTGGTTATTAACGGTTGCTGGTCGCTGCAGCCGCGTTGGTCTGAAACCGTTGCCAGTAATCCTTAACGAAGTCTTTCTGTTTTCCGTGACCCATACCGGAACCGAACTCATACTGATCCATCTCGGCTAAGACCTGGTCGAGATTCCAGCTATTCTTGGTGAAACGGTAAACCGCACCCATCACGCCCGTTCGGTGACGTCCGCCAGCGCAGTGCACATAAAACTTGCCCGTGGCCGGGTCGTCAATCACCTTTAAAAACTGATTGATTTGATCCATGCTCGGATAGCTCTTATCAACCATCGGAATGTTTACGTAGCGGAGTCCGGCGCGTTCGACGGCAGGCTGTTCATATTCTTTCGAATTGTCGGTCAGGTCGATGATCGTCGTCACGCCGAGAGTTGCAAGAGCAGCATAATCCTCGTCTTTGGGACGTGCCCCGCGGAAGAACCGCTCATCCATCTGACCAAAATTTTTGATCTTAACGTTGGGGAATTTAACATTGTTGCTCTTTCCGTATGATAAAGCAGAAAAGGCAAATATCACGGCCAGGATTGCGACAAGTGCTTGGGGAAACTTCTTAATAGAACTCATCTGAAACTCCTTAAAAATTAAATGGAAGCAGTTATGAGATTCAGGAAATAGGCCAGCAGTTGCATGATTTTGGATGTACGATTTCCGTCTCAAATTACCTGATTTGGTGGACTTAAGCGGCAAGGCCCAGACGCGCGTCAGCACGTTCTCTGGGCAACAAAGATAGGTCAATCTGCTGGCCAACTACGCGGGCCAGGATTGCGTGAAGCTGTCGCAGTCCCTCGGTGAGAGCTGCTGGACCGGGCTGAAGAATGTAGGTCGATTTGATCTCGTAAAGTTGATCGTCACGAATGGCGCTGATAGTCGTCCAGCCATCGCGAGCGCGAATCAGATTCTTTTTAACTTGTCGCCCGCACCATGAGCCGATGATCACCTGCGGATCCCGGACGATCACGTCAGCAGGATTCACGATTCGATCTTTCGCACCTTGTTGCGCGCGTAACTCCGGAAAGACGGAATCACCGCCGGCGACTTCGATCAACTCGTCAACCCAGCGGATACCTGAGATGAGCGGGTCGTACCACTCTTCGAACAACACGCGTGGTCTAAAAGAAAAGCGTGATGCTGATTCGGCAATTGCATCCATCTCACGTCGTAGAGTGATTATCAGTCGCTCCGCTTTTTCGGCCGCGCCAACGATGCGTCCAATCGTCAGGATCATTTGCATGATCTCGGCCACGCTGCGCTGGTTGAAGGTGAAGACAGTAACTCCACGGCGAATCAACTCGGCTGCAATATCAGCCTGGAGATCGGAAAAGGCGAAAACCAGATCGGGTTCCAGCGCCAGGATCTTATCGAATTTTGCATTGATGAATGCGGAGACTCTGGGCTTTTGTCGTGCTTCAGGTGGTCGCACGGTATAACCTGAAACTCCTACGATCCGATCTTGTTCGCCGAGCAGATAGAGCGTCTCGGTCGTCTCTTCAGTGAGACAAATAATGCGACGCGGAAATGATCGGACACTTTCGGTCATTGAATCTATCCGTGTAATCCGTGGCTAATAATTGTCTTCCCCCTCGATCGCCGTTGAATATCCGTACGGACAATGCCGGCATCCCTGCTCACAACAGTAACCGCGACGCAGAAGATACCGCGAGGTGAGGACCATCAATCCATTCTCGAAATAATAGTCCTCATTCTCGATGAGCGGTACCTGTTCGTCGCTTGTCTCGGTCACGTTCTAGAAAACAAAACTCGCGCCTGCTCTGCCGGTTCTTCCAGGAGTCCGGAAACCACTTTCAAAGTACTCTCGATCAAACAGATTATCCACATATCCGAAGAAACGCAGCTGTCGCTTGTCATCACCGAGGGGAAGGGAATAGCTGGCGCCCAGATCCGCCTTTGCGAGTCCTCTAAATCGAAATCCACGACTCGTGAAGGTGCCAGAGTCAAAGATCGCCCCCAGATAATCACTCGACGCCGAGAAATCGAAGTTGACCAGAATCCTGGAGCCAAGACGTTGTGTAGCAACGACCGAAAACTGATGATCGGGAATCACGAGCGAACGGATCGTGCCTGGCACTTGAGGCGTGCGTTGTTGTGCTTTCGTAAACGTGTAGGCTGCCGTCACATTCAATGTTCTGGTCGGTGTTGCTCGTAACTCGATTTCAGCTCCGCGGGCGATGCCTCCATTCGTATTCAGATAGCCACCAAAACGACCGAACGGATCGGTTGTGAAGTCGATCAGGCCAGAGAAGTCGAAGATGATGATCTTTCGCAGCTGCGTGTAAAAATAGGTTGCCGAGAGTCGCACTCGATTCTTATGAAATGTCTGATCGATACCGGCGTCGAAAGCTATGGAACGCTCCGGCTCCAGACGTGGATCTCCAAAGACTGAATAACCAAAGAAACTATCAAATGCGCTTCCGAAGCGTTCAAACAGTGACGGTGCTCGATAGCCGTTACCGGCGTGCCCGCGCAGCTTGGTCCCTGAAGAACGAAACGTATAAGCGACTGAACCATCGCCTGTGTAAGCTGTTGGTGGCGATTGAAAATTGATACCTGTGTATGGTGCGGACGCCGCAGGCGTGAAGAGTGGTCGCTGCAATCTGAAGAACTGCGCGCGAAACGCACCCGAGATCTGTAAACGATCGTCGAGCAATCGCAATTGGTCCTGCGCAAAGAGTGCATGGCTCGTTTGCGTCACATCAACATTTGAATTGTCGGCAGGGTTGACCTGAAACGACGGGTTCTTGAAGTTCTCACTTTCAAACTCGTAACCACCCGTAATGAAATTGTAGCGTCCTGCCTGCACGTCAACACGTGCGTTAAGCGCATGGATTTGTGCGTCGAAATCAGATCTCGTTATGCCGCCGAATGGCTGAAACCCGGTGCCGAGTGGGCCATTGATACTGCTGCGATTTGTCACGAGCCCCTGATAACTGATCGTGTATCCGAAAGTCTCTGTCGGGCGTTGTGTGAAGATGACGGCGCCATTAAAGAAATCGGCTTCGCGTATGTTGTCAGGATCGTTTGCGTCAGGTACGAACGTGGCGGCGCCGATGTTTAGCTGTGAAGGTGGCACACCGGCTTCAAAGCGAAGCTGTTCAGCGCGCGAAAGGGGAATGGCTTCGATGATACCAGTGGGAGGTAACGTGCCGATCGCTCCCGGATTGTTGTTAGCTTGCAGGCGTGAGTTGGCTGCGTATACCCGGCCGGAAATTGTTGCTGTTGGAGTGAGACGAAACAAAATGCGTCCCTGGCCACTTGTGTTACGAGCTTCGTCGTGATCGTCGATACCGCGTGTGACATTGAAGAATGAGAACCCGGCACTGTAGACCACGCGATTGTGATTTACGCCACCTGCAAGATGAGCCCTCGTGCGAAATAAACCCAGACCGCCGCCTTCGCCGAGCACGTTGCCATGAATCGGACCACCGCCTTCATGGGTCACAATATTCACGACGCCACCCACCGCATTCGAGCCATACAGCGACGACCCGGAGCCGCGCAATACTTCAAGCCTGCTGACATCCGTGGCGTACAGGTCCTCCAGAAAGCCGGACGCGTCGCCCTGGGGAGCGGCGGCGTCGCGGAAACGGATGCCGTCAATTAACACAGCCGTATCTTCACTCGGGAGACCACGTGTTTTGATAGACGTGAACGAGCCCGGACCGCCGAGTTGCTGCACACGCAAACCGGGAACCACCCGTAGTGATTCGGGAATCGCCATCTCATCTCGTTCTTCAATCTCCTGGTTGTCGACGACCGTCAGCGCCTTGGATACTTCATCGACGGTCTGCGGAGTATCAGAAGCGGTGATCACGACGGAGCTGCGCAAGCCTGATAACTGCAGGGCGATATTGAGGTTGGTCATTTTACCGCGCGCGGCCGTTATTAACTGCGCCGGCGCTAATGTAAAGCCGCTTGCTTCAGCTTCGATTAGATACTCGCCGGCTGCGAGATGTTTGAAACTGTAAGCGCCACTCGAATCAGTCGTAGTGATAAGACTAAACTTCCGATCGCGACCGAACAATCTTACGGTTGCACCGGGCAGATTTGCGCCCTGAGGATCTTTCACCTGTCCGCTAATTTCGGTATCGACCGTTTGTGTTTGAGCGGCCGGAACACACGCGAATCCAATCAGGATCGCAATGAACGCTCCGCGAATTAAGTTTTTCATGATTTCTCCTGCGCCATGGTCCCAGCCCACGGATAACAAAAAAGCCCTCGATCTCCTTTGGAAGATCGAGGGCGTCCTAAACTCGATAGAATTATGCTTACGGTGACGCCACCAGCTCTTTCCCGGAGCATTTGTGGTCGCTTCCGTCGGCAGCAGGCAAGGTTTCCTGACTTCCGGCTCGAACGCGTTGCTTCACGGCCTTCCCAGTCTGCACAAGACCAGTGACCATCATCTGGAAGCTACGCAATCGCCGGTACACAGTGGCGGGAACCGTCTGGGCTTTTCACCCAACTTCCCTTGTCGCCCTCTACGGGGCACCTGCGACGGTCCAACTCGCTGTCGAAACGACAATGAGTTGAAATAGCGATTACTACTAATGCAAAGAACAATCTCGTGACGTGAGCGCTGCAAACTCTATGTCGTCATTGCGCTACTGTCAAGCTGACGAACAATTGTGTCGTAGTTTGAACTTCTTCTCTGTGCAACCTCAGTGGGCTCTGTGTCTCTGTGGTTAACTGGTACTGTGGGAAAAACAACCACAGAGGACACAGAGGACACAGAGGTTGCACAGAGATGGCCTTGACGTTTTCAATTCAGAAACGGCCGTCTCAACAGATAGCCAATGTAGTAATACGTTTCATGAGCCAACAGTTCCATTTGGCTCTTCAGGCCCTGCCATGATTGATTCGTTCTCTGAAGACTGGTGAGAGCGTTAGTAATAATGCTTTGCCGAACCTTTTCATGCTGATGCGATTTCGAATGATAAACTGATTTCCTGTTAAACTGCTCCCTTTGATGCACGGTAGTTGACAAAGGACCGCCGATCCAAAAGCGGGATTACCACGTTCTGTGGTTGTAGATGTCCTCAATTGACATGGAAGACTCAGATGAACACAGTTGCACAATCAGATGTAAGCGAAGTTATCTTTCAACTCCTGAAAGAAACATTTGAGGGGCCGGCTCCAATTGGACCAAGTGCGTTTATTGAGAAAGGCACGGGCCTGTTTCAAACACTTGAAGGCGTCTCGGCAGAATTAGCATCGACACCAGCAAGAGCTGAAGGTTCGACAGTTGCCGCGCACACGGAGCACATCCGTTTTTATCTTGCAGTGCATCACAAGTTGATGCTTAGCGTGGCGGAACACGTTGATTGGACTGAGAGTTGGCGAATCAAGACTGTCGACGCCGCTGAGTGGGACGATCTCAAAGAGCGATTACAGATAGGCTATGGCACGGTGATGGATCACTTACGGAATCTTGATAGATGGGGTGAGAACGAAATCAGTTTGGCGATGTCGATCATCGCGCATACCGCTTACCATCTCGGCGCCATCCGTCAACTGGTTCTGGTTGCACAGAAAAACTGAAGAGTTAGTTACGTGCGTTCTCGAGGTCCGCGGCTGTGGATGAGAGGATAAACAAGCTGGACCAATCGTTCCTTGACGACACCACACTTGGGCCGGAGGTCTTTGATCGATTACGGGCCGCGCAAAAACAATTGGGTTTGTTACAGGGAGATCGTCCCACCTGTCCTTTCCTCCGCCCACACATTTTGAGTCGTCGCAAATATGACGAACTGAAGCACGCTGCCGAAACGCTTGCCGGCGCTTTTGAAAAAGTTGCGAAGGAGGCGCTCGCAAACAAGCAATTGATGGAATTGCTGGGTCCGACTCCGCTTGAGGAGGAAATGGCACGCATTGATCCTGGCTATGATCGTCTTTGCGTGACCAGTCGTCTCGACTCTTACATTACCGAGAACGGATTCCACTTTCTCGAGTACAACGCCGAGAACCCGGCAGGCGTCGGTGACCAGATGCAACTCGAGAAAGTGCTTTTCACGTTGTCGCCGCTACAATCTTTTCTGGATACTCACAAGCACTGGCTGCCCGAGCCCCACCGGGCCCTGCTTAACTCATTGTTGCAAACCTACGTGGATTGGGGTGGGGAAATCGAAAGGCCTCACATCGCGATTGTGGATTGGCGTGGGGTTCCGACCGGTAGTGAGTTCCGAGTTCTGCAAGACTATTTCATTGATAGCGGCTACCCCGCGGTAATTGCCGATCCATCCGAGCTTGACTACGACGGCGATCGTTTGTCAGCCGATGGATTCCGAATCGACATTCTATATAAACGTGTTGTGATTCATGAGTTTCTTGATAGATTCGCGAAGGACCATCCGTTGAACAGCGCTTACAAGGATCGACGAGTCTGCATGGTTAATTCATTCCGGTCGAAGCTCGTCCATAAGAAGGCAAGCTTTGCCGTTCTTAGCGATCCGGTTTTTGAGCATCTGTTCGAGCCGCGCGAACGCGAAGTCATCAATCGCCACATCCCGTGGACGCGTTTGCTGAAGCCGTCGAGAACGAATTTTGCCGGCTCAGAACGGGATCTGTTTTCCTTGATTCGTGAACATAAACAGGAGTTTGTGTTAAAGCCGAATGACGACTACGGTGGCCACGGAGTGCTTCTTGGGTGGGAAACGAGTGATGAGGAATGGGAATTGGCAATCCAAAAGGCACTCGATCATCCGTATGTGGTCCAGGAGCGAGTCGAGGGTGAAAAGATCAGGATGCCGACCTATTCGGAGCAGGTTTCACTCGAAGAAATGTATGTCGACTTCAATCCGTTTCTATTTCAGAACAAAGTGGAAGGCGCCTTGGTGCGTTTGTCGACGTCGGCGTTATTGAATGTCACTTCAGGCGGAGGACAAACGGCGCTGCTGGTTTTAGAAGACTGATCCGTTTGTTTCTCGAATCCTCAGGATACAGCGAACCACGTTCGGTGGCGATTGTGGTTGGGTCGCACGGCTATCGCGCATGGGAACGATTTCTACTCGGTTCAGTTTCGCAGGCAGTGGTTTCTCATGCGAAGTGTTCAGTTGAAGTAGTTCGCTGCCGGCCTGGAAATGAAGTTGTTAAGGATCAGGAGAGAAGATGAAGATTCTTATCGCTTACGATGGGTCAGAATGTGGCAGCATCGCGCTCGAAGATCTGAAGCGCCGGGTTTGCCGGCTGAAGCAGAGGTGCTGGTGATGTCAATGGCGGACGTTTTCCTGCCAATCATCGCAGCAGACGACAACAGCGAACCACCGCCTGTCCCTGATGTTGTTCAGCGAGCTCGCGAACACGCACAGCAACAACTTGCTGAGGCAAGGGACCTGGCAAAACGAGCGAGTGATCAAATAGAGTCGATGTTTCGCGGCTGGCGAGTACGTCGTGAAGCGCTTGCTGATTCGTCGGCGTGGGCACTTCTCAGAACTGCCGATCAGTGGAAGCCCGATATCATTGTGATGGGAGCACGCGGTCACTCAGTTTTTGGCGGCAGGTTAATTCTTGGCAGCATTTCGCAAAGAGTTCTTTACGAGGCACACTGTTCGGTGCGGATTGCTCATGCACATCCAGAGAGTGAAAGCGGTCCGGTTCGAATCCTGATCGGTGTAGATCAATCGGCTGACTCGAATGCAGCAGTTGAGGCGGTTTGCAGTCGCAATTGGCCCAAGGGCAGCGAAGTGGGCGTTTCTTCCGCGATTTCCGCACGTGCACACTGGTCAGTTGAGGTAGTACGGCCATGAATTCTTTGTAGGGGAGGCACTCCGTGGCCGCCCCTTCGTGGAAACAGACCACCGTAGAATGAGTCGCTATCTCTCAGGGCGGCACAGACTGCCATCAGAAATCTTCAATTCAAGGCAAGGGGGCGGCCACGGAGTGCCGCCCTACAAAGACGATGAGACTCAAAGCCGCTCGCATCTACGTATTGTTTCTATTCGTCATCGTCAGTATCAACTGTGGCAAAGTTGATCCGGTACCACGACCAAACGAAGCCAAAACTCCTGCCGAGCAGTCGCTTACGATCCGCACAACACAGGCGCCAACCGACGGCGACAGCCGTGAGCCTGAGCTCACCGTCACTCACGATGGCCGAATAATTCTGAGTTGGGTGGAAAAAGTCGGTGACAAACGCTATGCGCTGAGCGCAGCGACTTTTGATCGGAATAAATGGAACGAACCACGGACCGTTGCACAAGGCGACGACTGGTTTGTCAATTGGGCCGACTTCCCCTCAGTCATTGCCCTCAAAGATGGCACGCTTGCAGCACACTGGCTGGTGAAGAGCGGCGCCGCGACGTACGCTTACAACGTGAACATCGCGCAATCTAAGGATGCCGGTAAAAGCTGGACCAAACCGATTGTGCCGCATCGCGACAACACGCTGACGGAGCACGGCTTTGTGTCGCTGATTCCATTATCTGACGGACGGCTCGGCGCTGTTTGGCTCGACGGTCGCATGATGAAAAACCTGAAAGAGAGTGACGAACATGCGCCGGCGCCCGAAAGCATGACTCTGCGTTATGCGACCATTGATGCCGCAGGAAACCTGTCAGATGAGGCTGAACTGGACGAGCGCGTTTGTGAGTGTTGCCAAACTGCAGCCACGATAACGAGCGCCGGTCCAATTGCAGTCTATCGTGATCGTTCACAAACTGAAGTCCGGGACATCTACATCGTCCGACACCTTAATGGCAGTTGGACCAAGCCTCAACCAGTTTTTGCGGACAACTGGCAAATCAACGGGTGTCCCGTAAATGGACCAGCAATTGCCGCAGATGGCACCCGCGTTGTTGTGGCATGGTTCACTGGCGTCGCAAATACGCCGCATGTCAAAGTCGCGTTTTCACAGGATGGCGGTGCGACGTTCAGTCAGCCGGTTCAGGTGGATGATGGCGAGACGGTTGGGCGAGTCGATACTCTATTGTTGGCGGATGGATCAGCTCTCGTCTGTTGGTTGTCCGGGAATGTTGATCGAGGCGCGATTAAAGTCAGACGAGTTCGAGCAGATGGTTCGGTTGGGCCGCCGACTGTGATCGCGCAGACAGATATTTCAAGATCGAGCGGTTTTCCGCGAATGGTGCGGCTTGGTGACGAGGTTCATTTTGCCTGGACCGAATTCGGGAAGCCCTCGCGCGTGCGGACAGCGGTCGCTGACGTGACAATCTACAAATGATCCGAGAGACTTTAGAATCGCTTTTGATCAGTGAAAGAGCTAGTTAACTCATGAATGTTCTGGTCCTTAACTGCGGCAGCTCATCAGTCAAGTTTCAACTCATAGCGACCGATCTGGAGCGAATTCAGCAAGACGCCGACAAACGTCTGGCTCATGGACTGATTGAGCGCATTGGCGGCGCGGGCATTGTCACTTTCACTGCCGAAGGCCAGACGCCAAAACGTTTTGCCGAGCCAATCAGAGATACACGCGCGGCCGTTGAGATGATTCTGCGTTGGGCGGTGGCGGAAGAGTCGAGTCTTCCTGGAATCAGCAGTATTGGCGACATTCATGCCGTGGGCCATCGTGTGGTCCACGGCGGCGAACAGTTCACTTCTTCGGCGTTGATAAGCGACACGGTTTTGCGTGGCATTGAAGACTGCATAGAGCTTGCGCCGCTACACAACCCGGCAAACATTCAGGGCATTATGGCAGCGCGCGCAGCTTTGGGAACCATACCGCAAGTCGCCGTGTTTGATACGGCGTTTCATCAGACACTGCCGGAGCACGCGTTTCTTTACGCCTTGCCTTATCAACTCTATCGTCGTCATCGCATTCGTCGCTATGGCTTCCATGGCACTTCGCATCGTTACGTCGCATATCGCTATCGCACGCTTCGCGGAATCGCGCGAGACGCAACTAACATCATCACGTTGCACCTTGGTAATGGTTGCTCTATTGCCGCCATCAAAGGCGGAAACAGTATCGACACATCGATGGGATTTACGCCTCTGGAAGGCCTGGTGATGGGCACGCGTTCAGGCGATCTCGATGCTTCCATCGTGGACCTGATCGCCGCGAAGGAGGGGTTGTCTTCGCGCGAAGTCGAAACCCTGCTAAACAAACAATCAGGATTGCTAGGCATCTCCGGACTGACTGACGATATGCGGGAGTTACTCGCGGAAGCGCATGAGCACGACGATCGGCGCGCGCGCCTCGCGATCGAGATCTTCTGCTACCGCGCACGCAAATATATCGGCAGTTATCTGGCCGCAATGAACGGCGCGGAGGCGATTGTGTTTACCGGAGGCATCGGCGAGAACTCTGCAGAGATTCGCTCGAAGATTTGCGCCGAACTTATCTGGATCGGCGTGGAACTCGACGCCGATCTGAATGCAAATCACGGTGCAAGAAAAGGTGGACAGATCAGTACGGAAACGTCTCGCATCTCGGTTTTTGTCATACCAACAAACGAAGAATTGTTGATCGCTCGCGACACGGTACGCGTCGTCACTGGCGCGCCGCAGCGGTTCTAGTCATAACCTGCAGTTTTGCAGCGTTCGACCGATCAACTGCAGAATCTCGCCAGCGACATCATCGGGAAGAGGATCATGTGTTAGACACTCCGCCAGTCCGGTGAGGTCCAGCACCTGAGAGATCCGGCGCCAATTATCAGGAAGTAAACCTCCGGCCTCGACAAACGCGCGGGAGAAGTATGGCTCGCGTAGTGGATTCTCCTCTGTTTCGTACCGCAGGAAGTGGCCGACATCGAGTAGTGGTGATCCGGACAATGAAAACTCCCAATCGAGCACGGCTGCAACTTGCCAACGTCCATTTACGCAATCGACCAGAATGTTTCTATTTCCAAAATCACAATGGACGAGATAACTATCGTTGTCGAATATCTGCAGCTGATTTGCCCACGACCAGATGAAATCGTGCAGCTCTTGCTGGACCGAAACGGCCAGTCGCATTTGCAGGTGTTTTGATTCTAAGAACGAATCTAGTAAACGTGGGATTAAGTCAGGCCCTTCGATATATTGGCTTCCGACTGTCAAAGCGTTTTCTTCATCGAACTGCAGTCTTCCTGGTTTTGAGAACTGATAGCTACACATTCGTGCGAGGGTCTCGCCGACTGACGCCGACGCCTGATGAATAGCTTCGCGGTCTTTGGTCCGTTTCAGTTGTTGGAAAGTGACACCTGTTACGAATTCCAAAATACAGAATGGTCTTGAACCGCGGACGCCATTGGGCTCCACGTGAATAACTTCCGGTACTCTCACTCGTGAACGTATCAAGCGAAGAACCGCAGTCTCTTTTAAGCAGACTGCTGCATCCCCTCGATAGAATCGCAGGACGACGGGAGGTTGGTTCGAAGTGAACTCGACCTTGATATTTATATTGATTAAACCGCCCGCGAGTACCTGGATCTCGGTAATTTCCGAGTGGGGAAACGCGGTGCTGATACAAGCTCGAATCAGTTGTCGATCGGTGTATTGAGCCACGGATGACACGGATAATAACCGCATTTATCACAGGTGCTTAACCGGCGCGAACGCCGTTTGGCACTTCTTCTTCCGGCAGGGCCAGAACGGGCTTAATTCCATCTGCGTAGCCGATATCCAGCAGCATTCCTTCCGATACTTCACCCATGATCTTTTTGGGCTCCAGGTTTATAACAAATAATGCCTGCTTCCCTTCGATCTCTTTTGGTTCCTCTCGCTCCTTCTTCATACCGACCAGAATGGTTCTTTTGTGATCGCCGAAATCAACAGTCAACTTAACCAGCTTGTCCGAGCGTTCGACGTCCTGGACCAACTCAATGGTACCGACGCGTATATCAACCTTCTCCAACACCGCGAATGAGATGATCGGTTTGACGGGAGCGAGATTAATCGTTGTCATGCCTGGTTTCCTTTACAGATTTTTATTGAGGTCGTATCCTAACCGCAATCCCCTGAAAATTCATTCCTGCTTGTTGTTCGTAACCGATCCCTCGGTGAAGCCAGACGATTTCCCCGCGCTACCTGACTGTGTTCGCTCAACTAGGCCCCTGCGATTGCGTCACCAAATCGTTCTGGAGGTTAACCATCATGCCGGTAAGAATTCTCTACGCAGTAATTGTATTGCTTAGTGCTGCGGTTATTGGTCTGGTTCTCGTTAATCGAGGAGAAGCAAAGGCTCCACTAAGTCATGCCGCGGGCCCGCCGGCTCAAAGTCATGCAAGCAGAGAAAAGTTGAGAAACTTCGATGCGCAGATTGTAGCTAACGCCAACGCGTTCATCGATGAAGGCAGAAGCACATTTCGTTTTGACACATTCGGCGACGAAGCATTCTGGGGCGGCGTCCTGCAACTTCATCAGGCGATCAAGGGCTCAGCGCTGGGAGGTGTTGGTTCAGGAATTAGTCCAACCACTGCATTCACCCTGGGTCTGAAAGTGGATGTTGATGCCTTACCGCAACCGCTAATAAATCAACTGCAGCAGGGCAAAGTGAACCTTGATGATCCTGCGACCACAGTTGCATTGATAAAGCTCAACGCAGTGGTCGGTCTTCAGGGATTCTTTGACGGTGACAATTTAAATTCCGTCGGTATCACATGCGCGATTTGTCACTCGACGGTGGACAATTCACTCGCGTTTGGTATCGGTCACAGGCTGGATGGCTGGGCCAATCGTGATCTCGACGTGGGAAAAATCGTCGCTGCTGCTCCTAACCTGAGTCCGTTTACAAATTTATTGGGAGTTAGTGCCGATACGGTTCGAGCTGTCCTGAATAGTTGGGGGCCAGGGAAGTTTGACGCTGAGTTGATCCTCGACGGCAAGGCCTTCAATCCTCAGCAGGTGACTGATGGTGTTGTGACAGGGACTAATGTTCCTGGCGCTACTTTGATTCCTAATGCTTTTGGACTTGCGGGTTTCAATCAGCACACGTGGACGGGAGCGTGGGGAACGGTGAGTTACTGGAATGCGTTCGTTGCCGCACTTGAAATGCACGGGGTGGGCAGATTCTTCGATCCGCGATTAAACAATGCGGCTAAGTTTCCGATCGCTGCTGCCAATGGTTTCGCAGATCTGCCGCACATCGATCCCGAGCAGGATCGCATTACGAAGAAATTGCCCATGCTCCATTTTTATCAACTTGCTATTCCTGCTCCTGCACCAGAACCAGGAGTCGACTTCGACGCGGCAGCAGCAGAACGCGGTGATGATCTCTTTAGCGGTAAGGCAAAATGTAACGACTGCCATGTTGAGCCGTTATGGACCGAGCCTGGGTGGAACCTCCACACACCGGCCGAGATCGGAATCGATAGTTTTCAGGCTGATCGAGCACCTGATGGCGTCTACAAGACGATGAATCTTGCGGGCATCTTCGTGCGCGAGAATGGTCTATTCATGAACCCTGCAAATAAAGGCCGGTACTATCACGATGGACGGTTCACGACGTTGCTGGAAGTCGTGAATCACTACAACACTCGCTTCAGTTTGGGTTTGACCATGCAGGAGAAGACGGATGTTGTTGAGTATCTAAAGTCTCTGCCTGAGCGAGAGTAAAATGGTCGTTTGCAGAATGAAGCACCAGAGAACGTACTGTAGGGGCGGCCCTCCGTGGGCGCCCGTGGTTTTGATAAAAGCGCCCAAACCGCGAGCGCACCGCATCTCGAACACTTTTCCCCAAGCCACGGGCGGCCACGGAGGGCCGCCCCTACAGTACGTACCGAAAGGCTTGATGCTCTATTGGCATTATGGTCAAACGTCAGGTGCTTAGCCATTCAGCACATCTCTGACTTTTTTCGTGAGTCTCACCCAGGTGAACGGCTTTTGAATAAACTCGACATTCGCATCCAGTACGCCGTGCTCCACGATCGCCTCGTCAGTGTAGCCCGACATAAACAGCACGCGGATCTGCGGCCGTAATTCCTTCAACCTGTCCGCGACTTCTTTCCCACTGATCTCCGGCATCACGACATCCGTGAGCAGCAGATCGATTGGACCAACATGGGTGCGACACAAACGGATCGCTTCTTCGCCGCCTTTGGCATCGAGTACGTTGTAACCAGCTTGCATTAAAATTTTCCGTGTCAATCCACGCACGATATCTTCATCTTCAACCAGCAGCACGGTGCCTGAACCGCGCAGGGTAGTGGTCTCCGGCGCGAGCTTCTCGATTGTGCCTGAGACGGCGTCGATTCGAGGCAAATAGACCTTGAAAACTGTGCCCATTCCGGCCTCGCTGTAGACCCATATATTGCCGCCGCTTTGCTTCACGATTCCGTAGACGGTAGATAATCCGAGGCCGGTTCCTTTACCCACCTCTTTAGTGGTGAAAAAGGGTTCGAAGATTCTCGCCTGCGTCTCCTGGTCCATGCCGCTTCCAGTATCGCTCACTGTCAGCATGACGTAATCACCTGGCTTAACCGAAACGTGCTTCAACGCAGTTTGTTTATCAATAGAGACGTTTGCCGTTTCAATCGTAACTTTCCCGCCGCGAGGCATCGCGTCTCGCGCATTGACGACCAGGTTCAAGATTATCTGTTCGACCTGACAGGGATCGGCTTTGACACTTCCCAGTTCGGTTTCCAGTCGCGTAGCAAGTCTGATGTTTTCACCAATCAGGCGCGTCAACATCTTATGCATGTCTTCGACGACGTGATTTAAATCAAGCACCTTCGGCTCGAGGATTTGCTTGCGACTGAAGGCGAGCAGTTGACGAACCAGGGAGGCAGCCCGCTCGGCGGCCTTCTTGGTCTCTTCGAGGTTCCGGCGAATAGGGCTCTCCAGTCCAATTCGCCGCAGTGACAAATCGGTGTAGCCGAGAATGGCTGTCAGCAGATTGTTAAAATCGTGGGCTACACCGCCGGCAAGTTGTCCGATGGCTTCGAGTTTCTGCGACTGCTGAAGCTGTAATTGGCTGGCGCGGAGCGCTTCTTCGGCACGTTTGCGTTCCGTGATGTCTCTGGCGCTGCCTTGCACAGCCGCCGGAACACCATTCTCATAAATCAGTCGACTGCTGACTTCGATCGGAACGCGGCTGCCATCTTTTCTGATAGCTTCGACTTCATAGATCGTGAGGGAATGGTCAGTGAGTTTCTCCTTTAACCTCGCGTGAATTTGATCGAGATAAGTGCGTGGAACGACATCGGAGATTCTCATCTTCATTATCTCGTCGCGCGAATAACCGATCAGCTCTTCGCCAGCCTTGTTAACCATGATGTAGCGACCGTTAAGATCGTGGACGTAGATTGCATCCTTCGCGTTTTCGAAATAGTCGCGATATCGTTCTTCACTCTGGTTTAGGCTTACAGGCTGCGCTGGATGATCCGGCGATTTTGCGATTCCAATGTTTAGAAGTGACGGGTTCATTCCGAATCTTTCATTGAACAGCAAGAGAGCGCGGCGTCCACCGTTTATCAAAAATGGACGTCCACGCCCTCAGCGCGCACGCAGCCCAACGACTGGGTCTGCCTCCCACGTGCGCCTCCGCTGATCGGCGCCCACACGCGAAATCCGATCAGCGATCAGAATAGGGCAATATAGCGGGAGTTTGTTTTGTGGGGTATCGGAGGGGGGCTGAATAACTTGTAGGTATTTGTCCTACAAGGGCCACATAAGGCACAAAAGGCACATAAAGCACAAAAAAAGCTCAAGCGCGTGATAGCCAAAAGATTTGAAGAACCAGCTGAATTCTGTTTTGTGCTTTATGTGCTTCTTGTGCCTTATGTGGCTTTATTCGACCAATCCGTTGCGAATCGCGTAGTGGGTTAATTCAGCGTTGGTCCTCAGGTCCATTTTGTCGAGGATGCGACGGCGATAGGTGCTGATGGTCTTGTTACTGAGGGATAACTTGTCTGCGATCTCTGTTACAGTCTTGCCCGAAGCGATCGAGCACAATACTTCGAATTCACGATTCGAGAGACTCTCATGAGGTACTTTAGCCGGCTGAGCAAGATGAAGAACAATCTTTTCTGCCAACGACGGACCAACGTATTGACCACCCTTGATGATTTTCAAAATGGCCCCGCGTAACTCTTCCGCGGAACTGGCTTTGCTGATGTAACCCGAGGCTCCAGCCCTGAAGGCGCGTACTGCATATTGCTCTTCCGCGTGCATGCTGAGGATCAAAACCGGCATTCGCGGACGAAGTTGTTTTAGTTCAACAAGAACGTCCAGCCCACTGCGACCACCAAGGGAAATGTCGAGAATGGCAATGTCCCAATGCTGCTTGCGAACGAGTGCCAAAGCTTCTGCACCGGAACGAGCTTCACCAAACGTCGCACTATCTTCAGTGAACATCTCTTTGATGCCGCGGCGAACCACTTCGTGATCGTCGATTGTCAGGATCTTCAGCATCGCTCTTTCGATTACAAACCGAATGGAACTCGCACGACGACCGTCGTGCCGGTACCTTGTTTTCCAGTGATGCGGACTTCACCTCCAACCAGCAGTGCTCGTTCTTTCATTCCCAACAAACCGAGTGATTGAGAGTTCATTATCTGAGTTTCTGTAATCCCCAGGCCATCGTCCTTAACTTCCAATTCGAAGTAGTGTTTGCCGCGGCCCAGCTTGACGTAGAGATTAGCGGCACGCGCATGGCGCAACACGTTTGTCAGTATTTCCTGTAAAATGCGAAATACTGCGGTCGCCCTTTCACGACTCAGTTCAATGTCGCTTACTTTGTTGGTCCAATGACACTTGAGACCCGATCGCGCCTGGAACTGATCGATCTGCCATTCAATCGCGGCAATCACTCCTAAATCGTCCAACACGCCGGGCCGCAGCTCTGAAGCGATTCGTCGCACGGTGTTGATGGTTGTTTCAATCAGCGTGGTCATGTTGCTGATCCGTTTGCGAATTTCAACAACGTGTTGCTGATCGGCGGAACTATTTAGAGTGTTGTTTATTTTCTCAAGGTCCCACTTCAGGCCAGTCAGCATGCCGCCGAGTTCGTCATGTATCTCACGCGCGATGCGTGTTCCTTCTTCTTCGCGTGCCGAGCGCAGTCGCGCAGAAAGAGCTCGCAGCGCTTCCTCAGCGTGCTTGCGTTCGGTGATGTCGTTCGCCACCCAGAGATAGCAGGGTTCGCCATCAAGCTCGAACATCACTGCAGAAGTGTTGGCGATCGCTTCGCGACCGTCTTTTGCCTTGAAGCGTACGTCCAGATTCAGAATCGGTTTTGGAGACTTTAGTGCCTGGCGAACTTGTTCGGCCAGATCATCGCTCATCGACGATGAAAACTTGAAAATGGATTGGTTGATAACCTCAGCGCGTGAGAACCCCGTCTCTCTGATCCAGGCATCGTTAACTTCCAGAATTATTCCATCTTTGATCCGCAGGATGCCCATGCGAAATGGGCTGAGATGAAAGATTTTCGCAAACCGTTCTTCAGAAGCGCGCAAGGCTTCTTCAGCTCGTTTTCGTGCCGTTATGACTTGTGTGAACAGAATAAGTCCGCCGATTTCACCGTCGACTTTGCGCCAGGGAAGGCTTTCCCATTGCAACCATCCGGTGCTGCCGTCAGCAGCTATGTAGGAATCTTCTTCGCATCGTTCGACCGCGCCGGCAAGGATCCGCTGATGAGCTTCCCGCCAACGAACGGGAAGATCCGGGAAGACTTCATAGTGCGATTTGCCAATAAGATCTTGTCCCTCGAGATCGTAGTCTGTGAGAAAGCGATCACTGACCTGAAGGTAACGCATGTCAGTGTCGAACATCGCGATCGCAGCAGGGGTGTGTTTGATAAACAACCGCAGCAGGGCCTGCTCGTTAGTCAGTATCGGCTGTGCCGGAATCGAGGGAGTTCTCTTCATATCTCTCCCGTGGTCGATGAGGTTGAGGTTAAAGTCTGCCGCCAAATGGACCGGGAGGATTTTACTACTTTAGGTGTCAATCAATACAGGACGACGGGATGGGATGCGTAGGGCGTTGCACAAAAACTGAAATCCCACCAACGGCAGTTGATGGGATTTCTATTCTCGTGGGAATTTCTTTATCTGATCTGGTAGTGGTCCGACGGGGAAGAGGGTGGTGGTTTCGTTGCCTGCCGTGACTTTGATCGTTTGTGAGCCGCTGATGGAGCGAGTTTGGTCGGGGATCGTTTTCTCGTCGAGCAGAACTATATGTTCGCCGGGGGGCAGGTCACCGATGATGAAGTAACCTTTGTCATCCGTTAGCGTGTCGCGACCGCTGCCGGTCACAACGCGCACGTCAGGCAGGACCTGTTCCGAATCATCGAGCCGTCCATTCTCATTGAGGTCGAGCCATACGACACCACTGATGCGGCCCGTGCGTACGACGCGAAAGTCAACGATCGCATCACGATTTGAATCGATCGTGATCAGTTGCTGCGTGTTGTCCAACAACGTCAGGTCAGCGCGCACCGACAACAGATCGAGATACACTGAGTGCTCACCACGCGTAACGCTCTCGATGCGAAAATTGCCACTCGCATCCGACACCACGTAACGACTTCCATCCACACGCACCTGCGCATTCGCCTGTGGCTGATCGACGCCGGGGTCAAAGCGGCCGTTGAGATTTACGTCCTGGTAGACCCGGCCATACACCGACGCATAAGAATTCAACTCGGCGAGTGGACCATTGATCGCACGCTCGGCACGTTTCGAAGAGAAAAACAGACCGTGCAGACTCAGCAATGCAGTCGTACCGGTCTGATTCTTTAAGTAACTGAATTGTAACGAGCTGTTCCGCGGCAACTTCACCGACGTGGATAAATATTCCGTTGTGTGCAACGAAGCGGAATTGCTTCTTGCATAGCCCAGCCCGCCACTGATACCTAAACGGTTATGAAATAGATTCGAAACCTGCCAGGTTGCCATACCACTAAAAAGGCCATGACTTCCTAGCGACTGGCTTACCTCGAGAGTATTCCACTCATTGATGCGGATATTTCCGCCAACTTGCGCATTGAAAGCAGTGCTCCCAAATGTCTTAATACGCGAGCCGTTCAGAAACAAATTCCAGCGATGGAACTTCTTAGTCGCAGTGATGAGAGTGAAGGCGGAGCTTCTCAGTTGTGCAGTGCCGCTCTGTGTGTGGGAGATAAAGAGCGCCGGCAATGAATTATCCGGCGCGAGACTCACACTCGCAGTCACGTAGCGATTGAATTGGCCTTCTCTTCCAGGCGTAGTTGCCGTGCTGGCACTCAACGCGGCCGTAAACCAGCGCCTTGGTTGCCAGCTCATTCCCGCCGCAACCAGGCTAGTCGGTTCGTGCATTCCACTTTGCGGACTCAGAAAGTCTTTGCCCACGTAAGCATAACGGCCCTGCATGACGATCTGGTCAGTCAATTGATAGGAGCCAGTGAGATTGATCGCGATGTCTGTGCCGTTTGTTTGCGTTCCCGCTCTATTGACTCCTGAAAACTGGCCCGCCGCAACATCAGCCTGGAAGCGATTAAGCCCCGAGATGTACTTCAGACCACCGGCGACGATGTTTCCGCTGCGATTCGAACGTCCGAAATGCATCGCCCCGCCAGAGAGTGTGAAGTCTGATTGACGCGGAGCCTGAGTGGCGTTGGTTACGATTGCTCCAAAGATCCTGGTGTCGTAATTGAGACCGAGTATTGAGTACGGCTTCAGCCGGGCGTTCTCGGTGTCTGAAGTGGAACGTGCCTCTGGAATTCCTGAAGTCGTTTGTCCGCCAAAAAAATCAAGTCGCACACGGTGGAGAGGTAGTTGAACCAACCCACCGCGTACCGCAGCACTCAGGAATTCTACATCTGTGCCAGTCCCAAACTCGCCACCGACGAAACTCTGACCATTGGGACGATCCAACCTGACAGTTCCGTTCTGCAAAGTGGGACGAGACGAACCGTGGCTGACGCCCATCGATGTGTTCGCAATAAAACTCAACCTTGCGTCGCCCACACGCCCGGTACCACGCAGCACCAAACTATGATCGCCTACCGAGGTGTAGCGAGTGTAGTTGTAGTCGTATTCGATTTGGAAAATTTCCCACGGTGCGTGCTTCGCTCCGGTGCGAATCGTCTCAGCTTGAATTCCTTTGCGACTGATGACTATCGCATTTCTTTCGTCGCGCCGAACGGTGACGTCGAGGAGTGCCGCCACGATCTCAGCCGGAAGCATCAGCTCGTTGGCCGTTGGCGGAAAGACCAGGTCCGCGGTGCCGGAAACGGTGAGAACCAGAGCGCCATTCTCGCGCACTTCATTCAGTGGGGCATTAAACACCGCGACTGTCCCATTTTGGCGCCGAATTGTGACGGTGCGCGTTGTTGAATCGGAACTGAATGTGTCGCCAAGTGAAAGCGCGATCGTTGCGATCGGAAGAAATAATCGTCCGCCGCGTATTTGTACAGTGCTATTTGGTCCAACAAGGGTTCGTTCGTTAACGATGATTACCGAGGTTTCCTGTGCTCCGGCTTTTGTAGGTGTAGATTTAACTGTCTCGCCCTCGAAACCGTACCCCAGCGCGGAGTGCACCAGCGCTGCAGAAACAGCCAAGAGCAAGATGATTCGGAACACAGTGTGCATGGTGGGTTGGTGTGGAGTGGAGATGGGGACTTTTCCTATAAGCGCCCGGCAATAAATTGTGTTATAAACTCACCAATCTAAACTCAGGAGTTCTCACTTGATGCCTGCGAAACGGTCAAGGCTGGCGTGTTGTCATGTATTCACGCTAATCACAGTGTTGTTTGTTCTATCTGCCGGCGTGAAGGCGCAAACAGGCCGGGTAGCACTGAGAGCCACTGTCAGCGAAACCGTTTCTCTTTCCGTCCTCCCGAATTCAACTAACGCAAACGTTGAAACGAATGTGACGAGCAACGGCAACACCGTGCGTGTAACATTGTCCGGCGACATGACAGAAGCTCCGGTTATTCGGGTGCCTTTGCTGGTGCGTTCAAATAGCGGTTTCAAAATCACGGCTGCCGTCGAATCCAAAACAACCGCGCTGAGTCAACTGTTGGTAACAGACGTGCGCGCCACGGGATCGTTGGTCTCGCCCCAGGTCATTACTGAACTCAACGTGCCGCGGCAGTTTGATTTGCAGGGATTGAACGAAAGCGCTTCCTCAGCGCCGAACCTTCTTGATGATATTCGACCCTTGCTCGTAGTGAGTGGACCACGCGTATCGCTCGGTGGAACTCTCGCCTCCCCAAACAATGCATTGCAAATAACTCTGCTCATTGGTTTGAAGCCGCAGCCTGCCCACGCGTCGTCGATCCATTTAACGTTCGTTGCGACGCCGGAATGACCAGTTCAGTGATCCCCTCGGTCGGCCTGCTGCCGTCCTGAAAATCAACGCGATATTTCACGTTGTAAGTGCCCGGCGCCAAACGTGTTTCGAGCACGAGCGGCTGAATTAACTCAGCACCACCAAGCAACGGCAACGACTCCTTTTGTGGTAACTCGGCGACTGCAACGCCGGAACTGTCCGTGACCTTTAATGAAGTAAGAGGACGAATCATGCTGTTGCCGGCGTTCTTGAGCAAGGGAGTGACAACAACCTGATCGGCAGTGGCCTCAGCGCGAAGACTTTCCAGAGAACCCTGTCGACGCAGTTGCGGGACCTTGATATAGAACACCGCTCCCATTCGATAGCGAATCACCACCTGCCGGCGATTCTCACTGACCTTGATGTTGTCTGGTCGTTGTTCGACGATAAGCGCCGTTAGATGATCTCCGGGAGTGGCGTCTTTCGGAACTGAAACTGTGACTCTGATCGAGTGTAGATTTCCAGGTGTTACCGTTGTTTCAGCCGGACTGTAAATCAGCCACGAGCTGGCTGAGTTGGGTAACGTGTTGGCTCGCTCAAACTGCACCTGTCCATTTCGATCGATGGTCCAATCGTTCAAGCTCGCAACGATGCGAACCGGTTGTGGGTTTTCACCCGTGGCGTGATAGTCGAGATTGACGACCACTGTCGTTTCGGAACCTGGTTGCATCTCCAACTCCAGTCGGGCTGGGGCCAGCGAGATACCGTTGCCCACCGGTTTCGGCGTAGCTTCCGGATTCGGGCTTTGCGCGCTCACGCAAACCGCCGTCATGAAAAGCAGAATCAGAACTGCTGTAAATCTAGAAATGTTGATTGTAGGCGACATCGATTCGGAAACCTTTCAACAGGGTGCGCTAGGACCAGGCGAAATGGTGAAGACGAGAGTCGCGGAAGAAATTCCGGCGGCAAAAAACTGCGGAGTCAGAGTGAAGATGGCGTCAAAAACGTAGCCATCGCTCTGCTGGCGAATGGAGCTGTTGTTCTTTGAGAGTTGTGGACCACTTAGAATGACGGTCGGGCCTGACAAATTGGCGAGCGATGATGTGTACGACATGCGGCCATTACTTCCAACTGTCGCAGAGGTCGCAGGATCATTATTAAAGGGGGAACTGATGATGTGAGTACTTTGCGTGCAGATCTTTCCGGCGCCGCCAAGTACGCGAATATTCTGAAGGCCGAAGCCCACGTCCGAGGCTTGCACTGCCTGAGTATTTGCGTTGTTTAACCCCGACATGGAAACCGCGACCTGATACGGTTGATTGCTACGCAGGGCGACGGGCACAACAACCTTGACGATCGAATTGGTATTAAGTGGGGAGACTTCGCCAAAATTTATAGTCACGACCAAATCGCTTTTTACATCCGAACTCCCGGTTACCGAGCCACTTACCGCGCCGGTGATCGTCGGTTGACCGCCGCTGCTGATATCCAGCGCTTGTGCGGAAGCCGTCCGAGCTACGCCGAGGCATATCACGACTAAAAGAAGTGAATATGTGAAGTAGCGTGATCGCATTATGGAGCTGTCACGGTGAAAGTGACGGAGATCGTTGTGGTTCCGTTCTCGAAGAACTGGGGCTTCACTGCAAACAGGGCAGGCACGGTGAGTCCATTGGCATTGCTGCGTGGCACCGCGTTCATGATGATAGGACCACTGAGTGCAGTGGTGGCGGAGGAAAAAGCGCTGAGGTTTGATCTCACCGCCGTGAATTCGTAGCGGCCCGTTGTTCCGTTTACAGATCCGTTTGCGGGCAGGGTTGGGTCGCCGGAAGTGGCGTTTGTGTCCGCACCCGAATTAACGCCAAGACCTGTTCGCGAGATCGTGCCCAGTCCGAAACCAATATCAGCAGCACCGATTCTGCTGCTGGAGGTTCCTGAGCTGGTCACAGTTGCACTCATCGACAGGACATAAGCCGCATTGCTTCGGAGTTTGAGTGGAACTGACGCCGTTACGAAGTTATTGGTGTTGCTTGGACCAAGCTCACCAAGATTGATTGCAACGGCAAGGGGAGAGTTGGCAACTCCATCCGTGGTAACGCCTCCGCCCGAGTTACCGGAAAGAGTGACGGCGCCTCCGGAATTGATTTCGACGAATTTCGAAACCGTTGCGCTCATGCTGACAGTTCCAGTCGTGGATTGTCCAAAACAGGAAGCTGCCGCGACGACCAACGTCGTCATGAGCAAAATCAGTTTGATAGAGAGTCTGGTTGTTTGGGGCATACAAGTGGTCCTTGAGGAGGAGTGAGAGACATGGTTGTCCGGCCGTCAGCAAACACGCTGACGACCGGCGCCATTTAAAGCAGGGAAGAAGTAAAGCTTAGAGTGCTACGACGGTAAACTGCGCAGTGATCGTGATCGCCGGAGCAGGATCAAAGAACTGGGGCTTGATAGCGAAGATCGCCGGGAAGGTCAGGGATGTATTGCTGTTGGCCGAAACTGCCTGGTTGATGCGTGGTCCAGTCAAAACCTGACCGGATACAGCATATGCACCGAGCGTGGAGTTTGCTCCGGCAAATACCCAGCGGCCGTTAGCATCAGTGCTGCCACCAACGGTCGGATCACCGGGAGTGCTGTTGGTATCCGCGCCCGCGGCGAGATTTGCCGGTCGTGCCGCCGGAGTCAAACCAAAACCAACGTCGGTATCTTTGAGACTAAAGCTCGTTGCGCCAGCACCCGCAACACTGCTAACCATATTGAGTTGATAGGCAACGTTGCTGCGAAGTCTTACTGGCACGCTCAGTTTCACAAAACTATTGGTGTTGCTCGGACCGAGTTCGCCGAGGTTAACAACCACTGTCAGCGGGGTGTTCGCGGTACCGTCCGTGATGATGCTACCGCCGGAATTACCAGTAAGCGTGACGGCTCCACCAGAGGTCAGTTCAACAAAATTCGAGACTGTCGCGTTCATGGTCACCGAGCCCGTCGTCTGAGCATAAGTGGCCGCAGCACTCAGGATGAGCAAGGTTGATATTGCCAGGGCCGACAGGATGCCCTTGGTAAATTTAGACATGTCGTTACTCCTCTAGGATTGGGGATAGTAGGCTCAAGTCAGCTTAAGTTAGGAGACTGAGGTAGAGTGTTTATAGGGGTGAGCTCGTTTCGGAAGGATCCAAGCAGATTCAAGGCGCCCACTTTACCCTACATCAGCGGCCGCTTGGGCATAATAGTGAGGCTAAACTCCGTTTGTCAATGACAAATGTAGTTGTACCCACTGTTTGGTGCGTGATTTCACAAGAACTGGCTGGCACTAAGGGTCAGAAAAAATCCCACCGACGGAAGTCGGTGGATTGTTCAAGTCCTTTCTATTCCGAGAATCTCATTACCCAGTTCTGAATCCCACCAACGGCAGTTGGTGGATTGTTCACGTCCGACCTTTAGTGAGGACCTGAAGTATCCACCAAATGCCGTTCGTGGGATTTCAGACTCTTTCGGCAAGGTGTGAACGCAGCGATTGGCTAAGGCGTTGTCAGTTCACTTGAAGTCGTATGCAAACCCCACTTGTGCTCCCACGCGTGGACTGGCGGCGAAGCGACCAGCGAGCACTCCAAAGGTCAGCTCGAAATTTTGGGAAAGAGCGAAGCCGCCTCCGATTTGTCCCTCTAACTGACCCCGGCTTAAGGCGAAATTGTTAGTCACGGCCCCAAACATTTCGGCGCCCAGACGCAGTCGTGGTGTGAAATTGCGCACGAGCGATCCGTTCCCGGTAAAGACTTGCCCGCGTGCTGACTCGATTCCAATAAGACCTGTCGAACTGTTACCGGAAAAGAGAATTCCTCCGTTGAAGCGCAAGGTGGTCTGCTTCGTGAGAGACTTTTGCAGCACCCCATACAACCAGTAATCAACCAGGCCTGATCCAATCTGCTTCCTCGTGCTTCCTGTCGGCACCTCTACATAAAACACCAGCGCGGCTGCCGGAAGCTTTGAGCCTTCTCTTTCATCAAGCAGTCTAAACTTGATACCGAACTGTGTATCACCGATTCCGGAGGGACTTCCAGTCATGGCAGATCGGTCGTTGAAGATCTTGATGAACGGAGCATTAATTCCCAGCTCGAGGTGATTTGTCAGACCGTAGTTCAGACTTAAAACAGAAGTGTTCTGTCGTTTTCCAGGAAAGGAGGATTTCTGTAGCCAGTCGTGTTCGTTAGAGAATTCGAGATGAAATTTTCCTTTCGCTGTTGTGTCTGCATCATCGGTATAAAACGGGAGCTGAGCGTGAGTGGAAATCGATGCAAGGCAGGCGACGACGAAAGCAAAGCAAGCCTGTTTGAGTTGCCAGGGCAGCATAACAATCATTGGTTCCAAGTCACGAGCATAGCTATCGCGGCTGCAAACATTACTATCGCCGCGAGCCACCCGACTATGTTTGCAGCAGTGCCATTCACATTTCCGCCCATCACTGCTTTATTGTTTGAAACCAGCATGATGATTACCAGGAGAGGTGGCGATATGAGTCCATTGATCACTGCGGTCCAGTACAACGCCGACATCGCGTTTATGCCCGCGAAGTTTATTAAAACACCGACGAGTGTCGAAACAGCGATTACGGCATAAAAGCGTTTTGCCTCATGTGGTTTGTCATCGAGCTTGCACTCCCAATCGAATGCTTCAGCGACAGCGTATGCGGCTGAGCCAGTCAGCACCGGCACCGCCAGAAAACCAACACCAATCAGACCGACGGCAAAAAGATACTTGGCCGCACCACCGGCCAGTGGCTCGAGAGCACTGGCTGCATCTGCGGCGGATTGAATATTCGTTACGCCGGCCCTGTTCAGGGTCGCAGCTGCGGAAATTATCACGAAGTAGAATACGACGTTACAAAAGAACATTCCGACGTCTGTGTCGAGGAGGGCCTCTCTCAGTTCGCGATAAGTGGCGCCCTGTCGTTGCGCAAGACTCTTGCGGCCCATACTGATTTCTTCCTCTACTTCCTGGCTTGCCTGCCAGAAGAAGAGATAAGGCGAGATCGTCGTGCCAAAGATAGCGACCACCGTTGTCAGATAGTTTTGGTCAAGACTTAAACGGGGAACAAACGTGGACCACAACACCTGGCCCCACGCTGGCCGGGCCAGAATTGCCGCGCCAACGTAGGCAAACAGTGTCAACGTCAGCCATTTGAAAATCCGAACGATGAAACGATACGAGCCCCAGAATTGCACCGCAACAATGAGGAGCGATACCGGCACAATCAGGTACCCGCTGGGTATCGGGAGAAACAGGTTGAGACCCGCTGCAATCGCACCGATATCCGTGCCGGCGTTGATGGTATTCGCAATGAGGAGACCAAGAACCGTCGGATAGAGTAGCCAGCGTGAGTAGTATTGTCGCAACACGGCTGCCAGGCCCATACCGCTGACCATGCCGATCTTGGCGCAGAGGAATTGGACCACTGACATTAACGGCAGTGTCACGAGAGCGGTCCAGAGTGTTGTGAATCCGAGTGAAGCGCCGGCTATCGAATAAGTCGCAATGCCAGAGGGGTCGTCGTCCGCTGCGCCAGTGATCAGTCCTGGGCCGAGAGCTTTGAGAAACCGTTTGATACGATGCGGCTTGCGCAAATTGACCTGGCGCCGAAAAGCACTAGCGTTGATTTCAAATCTCGTGCGACAGGCTTATAGCATAGATCTCATGCAAACTTGCAAAGTTCGACACTGGCTCATACGAACCAGTGCTCAATAATCCTACCGCCATCAACGGAATAGCAAAATTCATGAGGCCGTAGATCAAAAGTGGTTCACCAGTTCCGCGATACGTTCCAGATACAGATCCGGCTTCGCATTCAGGACTCGTGCGCTACTTGGATAGGCACTTCGCACGCCGATTGTCATCACATTTCCGCTACGGCCCATCTCGATGTCTTCAGGCGCGTCGCCAACATAAGCGCATTGTGACGAGTCGACATTTATACCGCGCATCGCGAGTTCCAGTCCTTCCGGATGAGGTTTCTTATTCACGATGTCTTCGTTGCAGATGATTACTGCAAACTGATCAGCCAGCACTGACTGTTCAACTTCGCGACAGACTCGACTTCTGCTGCCACTACTGACGATGCCGAGTTGATAACCTTTGTTGCGCAGGCCAAGCAGCGTCTCACCAACTCCGTCAATCAAGGGCGCTGACTGTTCGCCGTAATGTCGAATCCACAATTCATCAGCAGTCTGCCAAAGCTCCTTTGGCACCCCAAGGGCTTCGTAAGTGTAGTACCAGTTTGGTGAATACTTCTCTTCATAGATCTCGTGTGCAAACGTGACTCCCAATTCACCAAATGTCTTTTCGAAAGCGACCAGTCCCAGATGCGCTGAATCGACGAGGGTTCCGTCCCAATCGAAAAGCAGAGCGTTGATGTCGCGATTTTTCTCCATGCAGATTCTGTAATCTTAATGGGCGTTGGTAGTCAATAGCCTTCGCAGGTTTAGTTAGCCACGGTAGTGCTGAGATTAGCCAACGTCTTCGGCGTTTCTCAAAACCTCACCAGTACGGCTCAGCACGAAAGCATTGGACTAGGCGAACAAATCTAGTAATATCAGCCGCTCCCCAGGCGTCGTTACCACCGAATTGATGAAAATTGATTCAATTTTTTGGAGTTTAAGCGATGACTACTCATTTCGCATGGTCCAGGACACATCTGCTAAATAGTCGCTCCCAATCAAACAATTTGGTCCATTTGCTGTTTCCCTGCGTCATTGTCTTGATGATTGCGTCGATGGCAATGGCCCAGCCACCCTCTGGCACAGTCAAGAGATTCGCAATCAAGTCGGCAGTTTTGGGTGAAGAGAGAGTCATCTTGATTCGGACTCCAGTGGGATATGAAACGAACAAACTAAACTATCCGGTGTTGTACATGACCGACGGCGACGCGCACATGGGTCACACAGCAAGCACCATCGAATTCCTCACGCAAAATGGTCGTATTCCCGAGTTGATCGTAGTTGGCATCACCAACACTGATCGCACTCGCGATCTGACGCCCGTAAAGTCCACCAACAAAAATGCCGCCGGCGAACTCCAATCTCCAACCAGCGGTGGGGCAGACAATTTTCTGAAGTTCATTGAGACAGAGCTCATTCCTGAGATTGAGAAGGAGTATCGAGTTCAGCCGTATCGCATTCTCGCCGGACACTCGCTCGGCGGGCTCTTTGCAATCCATGCGATGATGAGCAAGCCTGGAGTTTTCAACTCTTATATTGCCGTTAGTCCTTCACTGCAATGGGAAAACGGTGAGGCGTTGAAACGCGCACAAGCGTATTTTGCGAATCAGAAAGAATTGAAAGCGACGCTGTTTGTGTCACTGGGTAATGAGCCGGGCGCAATCGGAGAGAGCTTCGAGGCTTTCAGAGCACTGCTGTCGAAAACAAAGATTAAGGATTTCGAGTGGCAAGCTGAGTTAATGGCGGATGAAGACCATGGATCGGTAGTGCTTCGCAGTCACTATTTTGGACTGCGAAAGGTTTACGATGGTTGGCAGGGTTTCAGAGATCCAAAGAGTGGAGCGCTGATTGGCGGCTTGAAGGGAGCTGACGCGCATTATAAAAAACTCAGCGAGCGATTTGGCTACTCGATTCCGGTGCCTGAGAACCTCATCAATCAGATGGGTTATCAGTTTCTCTTTGACAGTAAACCGGAAGACGCGATTGAAGTTTTCAAGGCCAACGTAGAGCGTTACCCGAATTCTGCGAATGTTTATGACAGCCTTGCCGAAGCATATGAGCGAGGCGGGAAAATCGATCTGGCGGAACCGCTCTATGATAAGGCGCGAGTTCTTGGTGAACAGAACAAGGATCCCAATACCGCGATTTATAAGACCAACTACGAACGCGTTCACGCGAAGCTGAAAGATACTCAGGCAACGAAGAAGCAGTAAGCGCTGGAAAAGCCTTGCTACTCAAATGATTTATTTCATTCTCACCGGGCTTCAGCCCGGTGAAATACGGCGATCGTTTAGGCAACCGTTTCAACGGTTTGGTTTGTCTCGCGGATAAATCGGAAAACCGTTGAAACGGTTTGCAGATCTTGGCTGTACTTGAGCACCGGGCTGAAGCCCGGTGTGAATGAGATCAGATTTAGGGCACAGCCGGTCGGAACTGTTTGGTGTGGCGGAGATGTTTGTGCTGATAATCCTGCCTCTTCTTTCGAAGAAACGTCTTTTCACAAAAATTTCATAACACCCTCAAGACACGCGCGTTGAGTCCGACTTAATCTGCGACACAGGTCTTCCGACGACTCGTGCTCCCCGAAGTTCATAAAACTCGTTCTAATCCCAGACTCGATTCGTATGTCTTCAACAAGTGCAACGAATAGAGCTCTGCGGCTCTATTCAGATAGCGACAGCTCGAGCTGATTTGTGTCAGTGAAAATTTTGGACGACTAGATTGCGGTCATAAACCAACGAACGACTCTGGTCCTAATCGCTCAGGCAGCCACCAGCATTCGTTGGGAACAGGGGATCTCGGGAACGAACGGTGTTTCGGATCTGATCGTGAAAACAGTGTTGAGACGTGTGATTTCGAATACTCGGTATAGATTTCTGTTCACATTGACCAGTTCGAAGTTAGTTCCTCTTGTGCGAGTCTCTTCGCGGAGTTGTAACAACACGCCAAGTCCGTGTGCATCCACGACAGTGACGTTTGACAAGTTGAGGATGATGTCGCTGTCGTCGGGTGCCAATTGCACAGCGCTGCGTAAAATCTCTGTCTCACCATTAACAATCTGCCCTTCAAGGCAAAGAACTTTAGCGGCGTCCAATTTTTTGGCGTGTACCTTCAACATGATGCCCCCATTTTCGTAGTCAATTGATACGCTGCGCTTAGAGCAGCTACAGGTATTCCACCTTGTTAACGCTTAGGTTCCACTTTTCTTAACTAATCGTCGTCAGTTTTTGTTCCGTTGAAATAACACCGCCGACCCGAGGTTTGGATCAATTTTTTTAGTGCTCCAGAGGAGCAGGAATTAGCTGTCACAATCGTTATCTTCAGGGTGTTCTCATTAGTGAGCACTTCCGCAAATATTTAAGTAACCCCCAAGCCTGGTTGCTCTGACAACTGGAGAAACTTTATGACGAGCGTATCTCAGGATGTGCGCTATAGCCTGCGCATGCTGCTGAAGCACAAAGGTTTTACGATCGTTTCAGCGCTGACCCTCGCACTGGGGATTGGCATCAATACCGCCATGTTCAGTGTGTTGAATACGTTTTTATTCGGGTCGCTGCCATACCCGCAGTCCGAACGATTGGTGCGAGTATTTCGCACGTCGCCGCATTCGCAGAGTTGGCCGCATTCGGCGGGGAATTTCTTCGACCAGTCTAACCAGAATACGGTTTTTGAGAAGATGGCTGCTTACAACTTTATCAGCCGTAATCTCACCGAACAGGGACACACTGCGGAACGTCTGCTTAGCCTTGCAGCAACCGCCGATTTCTTTCCGATTCTGGCCGTGCCCGCGGCACAGGGTCGTGTCTTCAAGCCGGAAGAATTCGAGCCTGGCGCTGATAACGTCATCGTTCTGAGTGATCGCTTGTGGACGGGTCGTTTCGGAAGTGACCCAAACGTTATTGGACGGAAGATTCAGCTCGACGGCAAAACCGTAGAGATAGTAGGCGTGATGCCGGCCGGATTCGAACATCCGATCCTCTGGGGCCCGGTCGATATCTGGCAGCCGCTGGCGTTTACTCCGGAACGGAAAGGCAATCGCGACACCAACTATCTGTCGTCGTTCGGACGACTGAAGCCCGGTATCTCTATTCAACAGGCCGAGCAAAGCATGGTCGCTCTCGCGGCTAACATCGGCAGGCAAAACTCTTCGAATGAGGGTGAGAGCTTGCGACTCGAGCCGCTTCAGCGATCGATGTCTGACAGTATCGGCAGAACCGTCATGTGGTTCACATTTGGACTCGCCGGTTTTGTGTTGCTGATCGCATGCGCAAATTTGGCAAACCTTCAGCTCGTTCGTACGGCGGCCCGAGCGCGAGAATTTGCAGTGCGTGCCGCCCTCGGCGCCGCTCGGTGGCGATTACTGCGCCATTCGTTTACCGAGAGCATTCTCGTTGCGCTAATCGGCGGAGCAATAAGTCTTGTCATTGCGCTTGGCGCCGTTCGTTTCATTAGTGCTCGCATGTTCACCGGTTTACCGGGAGCAAGTGTGCAACTCGATTACAAAGTGTTTGGCTTTGCCGTGTTGTGTTCGCTGGTGACGGGAGTGTTATTCGGGACAGTTCCCGCATGGTTAGCATCGCGCGCAGACGTGAATCTGGCGTTGCGAGAGAACTCACGTGGATCCACCGCAGGACGGTCTCAGCACCGATTAAGGCACATGCTGATTGTCGGCGAAGTAGCCTTTGCAATGGTATTGCTTGCAGCTGCGGGATTGTTTCTGCGTGGCTTACAGCGCTTCATCAATTCAGATCCAGGCTGGCAGGTTGATGGATTGGTGACGGCGCAAATGAGTCTTCGCGGCGAGAAATATAACGATGACAAGCGACGTGTTGTTTTCCTGACTGAACTCGAGAGTCGTCTGCGCACCTTGCCCGGTGTGGAGCACGCCGCGATTGGCGGCTCACATCCGGTGTTTGGTTTCAACAGCAGTAGCTCGTTTCTCGTTGAAGGTCGACCCGAGCCTCCGCCAGACAAGTATCTGGAAATATTTTACGAGCCGGTCAGTAGTGACTACTTCGCAACGATAGGTGCTCGTTTGCAACAAGGGCGTACCTTCAACACGACGGATACGACCGATCACCCGAATGTCGTGATCATCAATGAAACCACCGCGCGAACTTTTTGGCCCAACGAGAGTCCGATCGGAAAGCGGATTAGTAGCACTGGACCAAAGAACGATTATTTCGAGATCGTTGGTGTAGTTAACGACATTGCGTTTCCCGGTGATTTGGGTGAACCGTACACACGTTTTGAAGCGTTTGTCCCCATGACGCAGGCTGCTCCTGCATATCTAACGCTTGCTTTCCGCACTTCTTCGAATGCGGAAACGACGGCTAATGGTGTGCGCAACGCGATTGCTGGATTGGATCCGGAACTGCCGGTTTACCGGATTCGCATGGCGCGGGCGGAGGTCGATCGGGGCCTGGGGAGTATCTCGTTGCTGGGCAGCTTGTTGGGAGCATTTGCGACGATTGGAGTAATCCTCGCGGCGATTGGAATCTATGGCGTTGTCTCCTACACAGTGGCCCAACGTACTGGAGAGCTTGGAATTCGGATGGCGCTGGGTGCGCAGTCTCGCGATGTTCTGTGGTTGGTATTGGGCAAAGGAGCGGTCCTGGTCGTGACGGGAGCGCTGTTGGGAGGTTTGGGCGCGTACGGCGTATCGAGACTCTTGATCTCTGTCATTCCATCATTGCCAACACGCGATCCATTGATTCTTCCGCTGGCAGCTTTTGCTCTGGTCGTCGTGGCGTTGGTGGCGTGTTACATCCCGGCGCGTCGCGCAACGCGAGTCGATCCGCTGATCGCGCTGCGGTCGGAGTGAAGCGATCATTCAGCATCGGGTTCAAGGAGCAACGGGGTTATGTCTCCGGAGTTTTGTCAAAGCCACGGACGGCCACGGAGGGCCGCCCCTACAGTACGTATCGCAGGACTCGTTTCCCTTGTCACACGCGCGGCCGGGAAAAATAAAATATTTCGGTACGTACTGTAGGGGCGGCCCTCCGTGGCCGCCCGTGGTTTGGATAAATGCCCGGAACTGCGACGCCGCAGCACCGCGAATCAGCATTGTCTAGAGCTTCGGCACTGTCACCCAATCCATCGCACTGCCGATACGACTGCTCTTCAAGTCACGAATGCCGATTCTCACCTGATAGAGACCGCCGGGTACAAGCGTGCTGAACCTGTATATTGCTCGCTTCTGTCGAGTCGCAGCGCCCGCCGTCGAACTCTGCGGAAAGATTCGCAGCCGTCCCACAATACTATTAATAGGTTTGCCTTTGTCGTCGTAAAGGATGCCACCGATATCCACGTCGGCCGACAGCTTTCCATCGGTCATCTCAAAAGTCAGTGCCGAATCATCGATCGAGAAAGTGGCAACGACGCGAGTGCCGAAACCTGGCATTTGAACGAAGCGTAAATCTACTTCCGTTGGTATTTCACTTTGCGAAACCGGTGCATCGATCACCAGACGCATGTCATCTGCGCGTGCTTTGGCGGGATCTTTGTCCGTCTTCTTCTTCGTTGACAGCAACGGCAATGCGGCCGATTTGAAATAGCCCGTTCGCACACGAACCTTGAGATCGGGGCGACCGATAATACTGACTTCGATGTTTTTGAACTTCCCTCGCTTCTGCTCTTCGGTATCGGGTTTCCACGCCAGCAAATAGTAGTTTGACGTTTCGTCTATCACCTTTTCGATCCACTCATGCATGGGCCGATTTGTGTTGCGGAATGCCTGACCGCCGGTATCTTTAGCGAGCGCATTAAGACCATTCTGTGAATTGGAGATCTCTCCGATCCCGGCGCCGATCAACATGCCTTTCGAATCGATTGGCTTGTTATTGGTGACGTCAATCGAGTCGCCAAACAGGCCGCGTGCATCGAGCGTATAGATCACAACGCCTGCGCGTCCTGCTGCGTCCGTTATTCTCTTGATCCTATCGATCGAGCCAGTCTTGGTGTCGTTTAAGTAAAAGCCATCGGAGACCACAAACACTAGTTTGCGTCCGGGCAACTGAGCCGCAGTGCGCATCAGTCCTTCGAGGAGTCGTAGTGTGTTGTCCGTGGCTGGTGCAGACTCGATTGCGATCTGATTTGCACGGTTCTTGGCCATCTGCCGTGCACCTTGAGGAGTCACTGAGCAGATGATCTGGCTACGCACTCGAATACAATTCTGTCTTTGAATTTCCTGGGTGTAGTAAATAAGTGCCTGCTCATCGCCCTCGCGAATCTTGGCCGCAATGTACTCAGACATTGGCGGCTTCTCCATGTCCGTCTTTGTTTCTGCGCGATAGTTCAAACGCGCGACGGCAGAACGCAGCGCTGCTTTATCGTCAGTGAACTGTTGCAGGAATCCGATTTGTCCGCTGGGTGAAGTGATCGCGACGAGATCCCCTCTGCCAATGCCGCGATCAATGAAGTTAAGCAAACTCTTTCGCGTCCGTTCCAGACTGTCTGGAGCCAGATGTAGATCGTCAACGTAAAATATGATGGATCGCCGCTGAGCATCGGTTCTAACTGCGTCCACAGGTTTGGGCTGATCGGACTTCAGCCCCTCACGGTTGCTGGAAAATCCGCCGGATCTGATTGCTTCGAAAAACGATATTTCCCGCTGCGCGTTGTTGACCTTCAACTGAAACTGTTCGGGTTTTAAACCGTCCACGAAGCGACCATTCTTGTCGAAGACCATCACGTCAGTTTGTACCAACGACGTCTCAAACTTGATGACGTCCTGTGGCTCGCCGCTCGGCTCAGGCTTTGTCTGGCTTAAGGCGATGACGGGAAAGAGAAACAGACACGTCGCTGCAGCTAGCAGGAAAAGTTTAATGCTCGACATAATCTGGGCCGTCCTCAGTTGAAACCTCGTGATGATAGCACCGCTTTGGTAGTTATAAGCCCCTTTTTTGTGGTACTCAGACGTTCCGGAGTGCTTGAGCGAGGCGACGTGTCGCGCGCCAGATTTCTCTGGGTTTGTATCCAGTGTAACCGAGTCTCAATGCTCCTCGTTTTCGTGGCTCGATGCAGTAAGCTGATAGTGGTGTGACTTCCACACCTGCGGCAGTAGCTGCGCGAAATGCCTTCCGATCGACAACCGGTTCCGGAAGCCATCCGAGGAGATGCATGCCGGCATCACTCGGTCTGATCTCGAGCAGTCCTTCTAATTCACTCTTTGCTGCGTTTACTAAAGCCTGCTGCCGCTCCGCGTAAAGCACTCGCATTCTCCTGATGTGCCTGGCGAAGTGACCTTCAGTGATGAAATCAGCGAGCACCGCCTGCTCCAGAGTTGGCGATTGATGCCCGCCAAGACAACGCGCGCTAAGCAAAGCTTCAAACAAATCCGGCGGCGCGATGATGTAGCCAATGCGAACCGACGGAAACAGCACCTTGCTCAAGGTACCGACGTAAATTACACGTTGACCCGTGTCCAATCCCTGCAGCGCAGCCAGCGGCCGGCCGACGTAACGAAACTCGCTATCGTAATCGTCTTCGATCACCCATGCACTACACCGGGCGGCGAGCTTCACCAGTGCAAGTCTGCGGCTTAGACTCAACGTGCTACCGAGCGGATACTGGTGCGATGGCGTCACGTAAATCAATCGCGGATCGGAGCAGCGCTCCATACCTGACGCTATGTTCAAACCCTCGGCATCAACCGGTACCGGAACCAGGTGAGCGCCCGCTGCTATGAAAGACGCCCTCGCTCCAAGGAAGCCGGGATCCTCCATCCAGACATTGTCGCTCGGTTTCAGAACTGTTCGAATGACGATTTCGAGCGCATGTTGCGATCCCGAGGTGATGATCAGTTGCTCAGGAACACAGCGAACGCCGCGCGTCGTGGATACGTACGAAGCAATCGCTTTCCTCAGCGGCAGATAACCAGCGGAATCGCTGTACTGGAGAATCTCCGGGGCGCAGATGGACCATCGTTTGGTCAGCAGTCTTCCCCAGAGTTTATAGGGAAACGCGTCGAACGCTGGTGTGCCCGTGCGGAACGGCCGTGGTGGACCACTGTAGTTCGCAACGCTGACAGCCATGAAACTGGCTGCGTTTGACCTGGACCGGCCACTCTTTTGGAGTGATCGCGCGGAGTTTGCTTTGCTCACACGCAGCAAGTCGTCAGGTAGTTGAGGCGAAACATAGGTACCGTCACCGACACGTCGTTCAAGATAGCTCTCGGCGTAGAGTTGTTCGAATGTATTGAGAACCGTGTTGCGTGCGATGTTGAGCTCGCCGGCAAGTTCGCGTGTTGACGGCAGCCGTGTTCCCGGAGCAAGGCGTCCTGACAAGATAGCGCTGCGTAGTTGATCGTAGAGTTGCCGATAAAGCGGAATAGATCTCGATCTATCTACTGCAATTACAGCGTTCGGAAGGGAGGTGGCAATTTTACTCATAGTTTCTCGGAACGTACTGTAGGGGCGGCCCTCCGTGGCCGCCCCTGCGTGGAACTCACAACGTTCAATAAAGTGGGCGCGTCCACGGTTTGGGCGCTCGTAATGCAAACACAGGGGCGGCCACACGGAGGGCCGCCCCTACAGTACGTTCCGAGGCGCCCTATGTACAACAAAAATTGGTTCCGACGATATGCCTGAAAATGGTGCTTGTGTGCATACCATTTAGAAGCTAACGTCACCTCGAAATGTATCGTTTCCTGGGCTTCACACTGATTCTGTTCACATTCGCACTTGCAACCGCTCAGACCTGTTTACCGACTGGAATCTGTCTCGATCCGGCAGGGCAATCTTTTGATGTTGGCAACATGCCGCTGGCGGCAGTACTTTCTCCGGAAGGCGATCGCCTGGTACTTTCACTCAATGGCTGGCGACAACAGGGAATTCAGGTGGTCGACGCGCAGACTGGAGCGATCGTGCAAACGATTTCGCAGCCCGGCGCGTTCTTCGGACTCGCGTTTTCAAATGACGGACGAACACTCTACGCCTCTGGTGGTAATGAAGATGTGGTCTACCGTTATGGCTGGCGCGAAAAACAAGCGACACTGGTCGACAAGATCGTTCTCGCTCACAAAGAGTCAAAGAAAGACGGCACTCGATTTCCGGCAGGGCTTGCTGTTTCTCGCAACGACAAATACTTGTTTGTGGCAGAGAACCTCGGCGACTCGCTGGCGGTCGTTGAGTTGGAAAGCAAGCGTTTGGTCCAACGGTTTCGGACTGAAAATTACCCTTATGCAGTTGTAGTCTCACCTGTGGGCGAAGTTTTTGTTTCGGCCTGGGGAGGTAACACTGTATCGGTGTTCGCGCCGGCGAAAAAGGGTGCACTCAAAGAGCGCGGCAGGGTAACCGTTGGGCGACATCCATCTGCACTGCTGCTGAACCAGAGTGGTTCCAGACTGTTCGTTGCTTCTGCCTCTACCAGCAGTGTTGCAGTTGTCGACACAAAGAGATTGCGTGCTTTGAAGACGCTTCGCGATCAGCCGCCGGCAGGTCCAAATCAGGGCAGTACGCCGAACGCGCTGGCGCTTTCGCGCGACGGTCTTCAGCTGTACGTCGCAGAGGCTGACAACAACGCCGTCGCGATTTTTCAACTCTCGCGAGCGAGCGCGGGAGTCGTCAAAGCGCGTGGGGCGGATCGGTTGATCGGAAGAATTCCGGTGGGTTGGTATCCAGCCGCGCTATTGCTGAAAGAGGATTCTTTGTTTGTTGTAAACGGCAAAGGCCGAGGTACTCGGTCGAATCCGCAGTTTCCCACTCTGGATGTAGATCTCGCCGACGGCAGCACCGCTTATACGCTTGGGCAGTTGAATGGAACTATCACCAGGCTTTCTGCGGAGCTGAAGCCAGCTGCAATACCTCCACTTACCCGCCGCGTCGCACGCGCAAATAATTGGGACAACACGCAGACGAGTAACAAGGGTTATCCTCCATTCAAGCACGTTATCTACATCATTAAAGAGAATCGTACCTACGATCAGGTCTTTGGCGACTTGCCTCAAGGTGACGGCGATGAGTCGCTGGTCTTTTTCCCGCGTGCGATTTCACCCAACCATCACGCCCTGGCTGAACGATTTGGGTTATTTGATCGGTTCTTTTGTAACGCCGAGGTCAGCTCGCAGGGACACGTCTGGAGCACCGCAGCATATGTAACCGATTACGGTGAAAAAACAATTCCATCACTATATTCGGAGCGGCGGGCTCCAATCGATCGTGATGACGTCGATGAGCCCGCAGCCGGATACCTTTGGGATGCGGCGATCAAAAAGCGCATAACGCTACGAAACTACGGCGAGGTTGGCGAAGCGATACCAAACAAGAACAAACAGGAGCCGGGCCGATATCGAGCTATCAAGCCCGCGCTTGATCGCTACACGAGTCGTGAGTATCCAGCCTATGATCTGACTATTCGTGACCAGGTTCGTGCCGACGTGTGGTTGAAGGAGTTCCAGGAGTTTGTCCGGCTGGGTAATTTGCCGGCGTTGCAGATTATGCATCTTCCGGCGGACCATACGTCCGGTGGTCGTGCCGGGCGACCAACGCCAAAGGCATACATGGCCGACAACGATCTCGCGTTGGGCCGTCTCGTGGAAGCAGTTTCGCATTCTCCTTACTGGAAGGACACCGTCTTTTTTGTTTTGGAAGACGATGCGCAGGACGGACCGGATCATATCGATTCGCACCGTTCAGTGCTGTTGGTGATCTCTGCTTACAACCGCACCGGAGTGATCCGTCGCTTTGTGAATACAACTGATGTGCTTGCGACTGTAGAAGAGCTACTCGGTCTTGGTAAGCTCTCGAAGTTTGACCATTATGGACGTCCGTTGCGCGAGATCTTCACCGATACGCCAGACTTGAGGCCGTATGTGGCGCTAAAATCCGAACAACCATTAGACGAGTTGAACCCGCCGAAGAGTACCGCGGCACAAGCGTTGCTCGAACTGGATCTGGATCGCGTTGACGCGGCTGACGAAGATACGTTCAATCGTATCCTTTGGACTCTCCTCAAGGGCAGTCAACCGTATCCGGGTACAAAGCGAATGTCGTCGCTGGAAGTGGCCAGGGCCCATTGATGAAATGAACGTCGAGATTCGGTTGGCATTGGAGAACGACGCCGTCACGCTGGCGAGACTTCGCTTCGAGTTGCGTTCGGCAATGCACGAGGTGGTTGAGAGCAGGGAAGCGTTTCTGGCGCGCTGCGGATCGTGGATGGTCGGGCGGCTTCGGAATGGAAGTCACTGGCGGTGCTGGATCGCTGAACGGGATAGTGTTTGTCTGGGAGCGGTGTGGGCGCAACTTGTCGAAAAGATTCCTAACCCGATAGCGGAACCAGAGTGTTATGTGTACCTGACCAATTTTTACGTTCGCGAGGAATATCGCGGTGAAGGCATTGGCTCGGAGCTGTTGGCAGCAGTTTTAGAATGGAGTAAGAGTCAAAATGCGCAGATGGTGATTCTCTGGCCGACAGAGAGGAGCAAACCGTTTTACGTGCGGCATGGATTCTCGTTCGCTGACGACCTGATGGAATTGCTGATGACTCCATATAGATTTTAGTTCCGAGTAGTCTTTATTCCTTGCCCAACAACATGATGTATTGACCGTCGTTGCCGTAGATGAAACGTTTTACTTCCCAGGTATGAACCGCATAGAGAGTTCAAGCTCACGTTCAGAGTTCAACCTTTAGGTTGCATCTACCGTCATTGACTCGCAAAGAGCAGCTAAAGCTTGAACTCTGAACTACCATCTTCGTATCGTTGATATCCTGATCGCTGCCGGTGCTCAGATCGAGCCGGATTGGAAGCAATCGATTGATAAATTGCGCCAGCGGGAGGCGTCTGACTTTTAAGTCAAAGCTGTGGCTAATACGGTTGTCCAGGCTTTGAGTAGTCGCTACGCTTGACCAGGATTAGATCTGATTCGGACTCCGATGTTCACTTTGCTAAAACTGGAACTGGAAAAGTTGTTTCGCTCACGAGGCTTCTACCTGTCGTTCGCGGTGTTGATTGGTTTTGTTGTCCTGATGTTATGGGGTTTCTATACCTACGCTGCGCGCAAATCGGGCGGGCAGGCTGTCGAACAGTTCAAGTACACGTACGAGTCGAAACAGTACTTCAATGGATTGACGTTTGCCCTTTACTCAGTTCTTTTCTCTTTCACTCTACTCCTTCCAATCTTTGTAGCAATGAGCGCCGGATCGCAAATCGCCGGCGAAGCGCGGGCCGGCACTTTGCGAATGATGTGTACTCGTCCAATCTCTCGCGCTTCTCTGGTGATGTCGAAATTTCTTGTGTCAGCATTGCACGCCGGACTGCTTCTGAGTTTCTTTATTGTCTTGAATCTCATAGTGGGTTTGATTTTTGTCGGCTGGGGAAATCTTGAACTTTATCCGGGCCCCTTGAACCTCGTAGACGCGCCGGGAAAAATCATGCGTGACGAGGCACTGATGCGCTTCGTTTACGCCGCCGGATCAGGTACCTGGGCTTTACTCGTTGTTGCGGCACTGGCACTGCTGTGTTCAGTAGTTTTTGACTCACCGGTACAGGCCATCGTCACAACGATCGCCGCCTATCTCACTCTCTACATTGTTGGTCGTGTAGAGTTCTTCGAGCATCTAAGACCATACTTTTTCACTACTGACATGGATTTCTGGCGCGACGTTTTTAAGCCAGAGATTCCCTGGCAGAGTTTCTGGCATTATGCCTCTGTCTGCGGCGCATATACTGCCGGTTTGTTGCTTCTCACTGTTCTGATCTTCGAGCGAAAGGACATTCTTTCGTAAGATGTGGGTGAAGATAGTTCTCGCACTCATCTTTTGTCTGATGGTTGCAGGTGCGTTTCACTTTGCACAACCTGACCAGTCTGAGGAGACGCAGGCAGCAACCCAAACGAAGCATTCGCTGCGCCTCCTAACATGGAATGTCGGTTACGCGGAGCTCGAGGATGATACTCGCGCGCACACAAAAGATTTTCTGGCAATAGCCGAAGTAATTCTGAAGGCTGATCCGGATGTGGTGGCTTTGCAGGAACTCACGGGAAAGGACCAGCTGGAACATCTGCTGCAACCGTTGCAGGGCAGGTACCGCGGGGAAGTCGCGCAATTAGGACAGGGCGATCGCTTCGAAGCGATCCTGGTCAAGGACAGTAAAGCCGTATTTACTCCAGTGGCTATCGGTAAGCGCTATGCGTTGGCAACTTCATTTAAGCCTTATGCCGATTCGGCTCAGGTGATTTTCCTGAGCGCGCACGCCGACGCCTTCAATGCAGCTCGCCGGCGAGGTTATACCGAAGGTCTGATGGACTGGGTTGAGCCTCATCTCCGATCTGCTCAGGTCTTCATTGCCGGTGACTTTAACTTTGAGCTTAAGGCGGCGAATGAAACGAATATCTACACAGACAATGTGAAACACGATAGCGAGTCGTACAGCTACATCCTTCGCAATTTTAGCGATCTGGGCCGCGACGCCGGCGATACGGCGATTAACGATCGACGCATCGACTACATTTTTGGTCCAGCACGAGTTCAGCGTCCCAGGCGCGCCGAAGTTTTGCGCGACGCGGCGGTGGGTCGCATGGACCACTGGCCCTTGCTTGTAGAAGTTGGACTTTAAAATGGCTGATGTAATCCTGCAGACCCATGGTCTAACTAAACGTTTTCGGAGTCGCACTGCCGTTGATAACCTGAGTCTGCATGTTGAGCGAGGTGATATTTACGGTTTTCTCGGCCCGAACGGAGCAGGGAAGTCCACCACTCTGCGGATGCTTCTTGGTTTGATACGGCCGACGCGAGGCCGCATTGAGTTTCCGGTTCACGGTTTAAGCTGGAACTACTTGCGAGTGCGCTCGAAGATAGGAGCCATCATTGAAACGCCGGCGTTTTACGAAAACTTTTCCGCGCGCAGAAATTTGCAACTGCTGGCATCTTTGTCGGGCGGCGTGCTTTCGAAACGTGTGGAAGAAGTGCTTGACATCGTTGGTTTGAAGGACCGGGCGCATGAACCAGTTAAGGTATTCTCGTATGGCATGCGCCAACGCTTGGGAATCGCACAGGCACTGCTGCCCACACCGCAATTGATCATTCTTGATGAGCCGACCAACGGTCTCGATCCACAGGGAATACAGCAAACGCGACAATTGATTCGACGGCTGCGAGATGATCTCCGCTTGACGATCTTCTTGTCTAGTCATTTGCTTGTGGAAATTGAACAACTGTGTAATCGCGTCGGAATTATTAACGAAGGACGGTTGCTGTATGAGGGTGAACCGACTGCGCTCGTCGCAGCTACGAGCAGATTTAAGCTGAAGGTTGATAAAGTAGCGCCGGCGTTTCAACTACTGCAAAAAGATCCAGCGATAACTGTCAGCCAGAACGGCGCTGCCTATCTTCATGTAGATGCTGAGCCGGAGCACATTAGTAATGTAAACGCTCTGTTGGTGAGCAACGGAATTAAGGTTTATGAATTAACGCCAACTCAGGAAACTTTGGAAGAAGCTTTTCTGCGACTCACGGTCGAGCGTGGTCAGTGATCGGCCTCTCCAGTGCAATTCGCACAAGTGTCGATGCGATTCTCCCGGCTGCGAGAAAAGTTCCGCCTACCGTTCCCGAAACTTTAGAGGTTCCGCCTGCACGCCGCCGATGATTTACCGGCACTTCAAGAATGCGCAGCTTCGCACGCGCAGCGCGCATCTGCATCTCCAGGTTCCAGCCATAAGTCATCTCACGCATGCCGAGTTGTTCAAGCCTTTCGCGACGAATAGCCCGAAATGGACACATGTCGGTATAGCGAACGCCATACAGCAGGTTGAGCAGTATTCCGGCCATGCGGCCCGCCAGTAATTGCTGAAAGTTTAAACTGCCGTGCTCGCGTTCGCCGCGGGTGCGAGATCCGATCACGAAATCGTATCTGTCCTCAGCTATTGGACCAGTTAACAAATCCATCAATTCGGGACAATCGCTGCCGTCTCCGTCAAGAAAAACAACGATATCGCAATCGGGCGCCACGGCTCTGACACCCTTCGCACACGCGCGGCCATAACCGCGGACAGGTTCCTGGATCACACGCGCGCCGGCTGCTGCCGCGTCTGCCGCAGTAGCATCGCTGCTTCCATTGTCAACGACGATTATTTCGTCACAGACCTCACGCGGGATTGCACGCACCACATCCGCGATTGTTTCTTCTTCGTTCAGCGCCGGGATGATTGAAGTGACCTTCATTTATTATCTAATCCGATACTTGGGTCGTTGTAGGGGTGGCACTCCGTGGCCACCCCTTCGTATGGCAACGGCCCTTTCGAGAAGGCCTTAAGCTAGAGCGAGGGGTGGCCACGGAGTGCCACCCCTACAAAGATCCAACTTTCTGCACCATCCCCTTCGAGTGAAGTCCTCGTTCAGCCGCGGAGAAATAATCGTGCACGTCGCCCTGAGCACGAATCCAGATCAGATAACGTTCGATACCTTTTTGAAGCTCAACTGCGGGCGCGAAACCAATTGAGCGTATGCGCGTTGTATCTGAAATCAGGTGCCGAATTTCACCCGGTCGAAAGGTGCCAGGCACGATCGGATCGATGCGGACCTCGAGTGCTTCGGAGATCAAGATCGCCAGGTCTTGAATCGATGTGGCTTTGCCGCTGCCGACATTCACAGCCTGGCCATCAAGCTTACTGCTCAGGGCTACCAGCAAATTCGCCTGCGCAATATCTTCGACGAAACACAAGTCACGCGTCTGTTGACCATCTTCGTAAATTATCGGTGGCTGGTTACTCAAAAGACGGGTGCAGAAGATCGCGATGACGCCAGTGTAAGGATTGAAGATCGATTGGCGTGGTCCATAGGTGCACGAATAACGTAACGCAACTGTTGGAATGCCGGTTTGTTTCCCCCACGTAAGAACCAGCCGTTCCTGATCTACCTTCGTGATAGCGTATACACTTTCTCCAGTGATTGGGCATTCTTCGACAGTCGGTATTGAGATCGTTTCTGATCCACATGTCGGACAATGGACTGCAAAGTCGGCGTTGCGAAGTTGGTCCAGCGAACGGACGGGTGGAAATACCACTCCATGTTGTTTGCATTTTGCAGCACCTTCCTGATAAACGGCCTGCGACGACGCCACAATCACCTTTTTTATCGGCAGTTTTTCATCTCGAATTACTTCCAGCATCTGTGCCGTACCAAAACTGTTGACCGCCACGAACTTTGCGATCTCCGGCATGTATCCGCCGTAAGCCGCCTCATGAAAAACAAAATCGATGTCCTGAAGCGCTGCTCTTACAGCCGAACGGTCGCGAATATCCGCTTTCACAAACTCAGCCGCTTCGGCAACCCATGCCGGTTTTCCCTGACGATGTGTCTGGGGCTCGAGATTGTCGAGGATGCGTACCGTCCAGCCTTCACGAATGAGAAGATCTGTGATGTGCGAGCCGATTAGGCCGGCCCCGCCTGTTACCAGTGCTCTCATCTTTGCCCCTAAAAATCGGAGCGCCTGTGGCGCTTTATTTCACTGCGCGAAAAAAGGTTGCGGGAGAAATCTTCCCAAGGCATAGGGCACTTTTTGTGCAAAGCTCGCCGCCAAATTATTTCAATGACTCCCAACAATAGGAAAGGTAAATAAATTACGGAGTTGATGAAGAACATCTGATCCGGTGAGTCGCCCAACCACGTTCCGTAAAGTGCAAACGACGCAATCGTCAGATAGATGACTGCCGGCGAGGGCGCAAGGCATAAGAATGGAACCAGCCAGGCGAAATACCACGAGTAATGCGGCGCGAATAAGACGGTGGTGGCAGTGGCCAGGACCATTGACGATGTCAGGTTATTGCCATTCACTTGTTTATTCCGCAGGATGGTCCAATAAGCAACGGCGCTCATAATCAACCCGACTACGATCAGGTATGAAATCGATGGCACATCTGGTCCAAACAGCTTCCTCATCACTTGCAACAGGTAAAACTGTTGGCCACTCACCACGCCCTGTTCACTTGCATAACCCGGCAGATAACCCAAGAGACCCTTTGCACCAACAGTCAGATACGGTACATACGCAAAAACAATCGTGATAACGAACACCAGCGGCATCAGCCACCGTTCACGTTTCAAGAACGCCGGTAAAAGCATTACGGGAAAGAGTTTGATGAGTGTGGCTCCGGCAAGTGCTATGCCCGCTCCGATATTTGCGTAACGACGCCAGGCAAGCAAGGCAAGAGCAATCAAGGCAATCGCTATCGCGTCAACATGCCCGCTGCCGGCAAATTCCCAGATCACCAGCGGATGCCAGGCATAAATCAGCAGCCGTTGTTGTGGTAGGTCAAACGAAGCGAGCAACTGTGCCATGGCCCAGATAGCAACAAGTTCAAATCCAAGGATTGTCAATTTCATCCAGACTACGGATTCGCTAATTCTCGTCGTGATAAGAAAGATACCCTCGACCAGCGGCGGATAGATCGTATGGGCATGTTCGCGCCGGTTTATTTCCGGGTAGATCTTGTCATCTCGTAGATGGGCCAACTCCGGAGCAGCCGGAACATAGCGGTATGGATTGATTCCAGCTGCTTGAACCCTTCCATCCCAGACATATCGATAGATGTCGTCTGACAGATAAGGAGTAGCAAAGACTATGCTGAGCCTAAACAGTAAAGCGAAACCCAACACAATTAACAGTCTGGCGCGAGAAGAGCGAGCGCGAAGGACCGTCCACGTTGCGAGCAGGTAAATTGCTGATTGGGCGAATGCCAGTTTTATGAACCATTGGATATCGGCAACACTATTTGCGCTAACACCAACGCGATATAGTACGAGCGACGCGAGACCGAAGAGCAATAGCAAAGTGACACTGCCTGGTTTTAGTCCACCGTTGCGTCGCATCTTCGACTTTCTCCCGCGGTGACGTCTCTGGTTTCAGCAACATTCTCCCAGATCTGAAGGCCGGTGTCAGTTTCGAGTAGTCGCGCCAGGTAAGCGCGTGTGTGAGGAGCTCGATATGCAACTGTCGTTGACTGACCCGGCAACGTATCTTGATTGAAAACGAGTTCGTCACAGAGTTGACGTAGCGTTGTGGCGTCGTCGATGTCAAACCATGGCGGCAAAAGTGTCACGGGTAGTTTAAGCTCCTTCGCCCGCGCGATGGTTTGAGTGAGAACTCTCGATGTGCTCCAGTCGATATTCTCAAACAAGTGTCGATGAAGTTTTTTTAATCCGATAAGGTAATAACCACCATCTCTGGCTGGTCCCAAGACCATCCGATCGCCCGGCTGTGCAAGGGCCAGGACGGCGGCGCGAAGAAACTTTGAAGGCAAAGTCGGACTATCGGCATCAATCAGACAAAGTGAGTCGTATCCGAGTGAGAATAGATCTTCGCTTGCGTTTAACAGTCGGTCGCCGAACAAGGTGCCGCGTTGACCAAGAAAGCGAAACGACGGCGGCACTAAACCCTTAAAGAACGATTCAGCTCCGAGCGGCGTATACACGGCTACGCCTGCGGCAGTTCCATCGGAACACACCGAGGCAATGTTTTCACAGGTGTCGCGCAGGAAGCAGCCACTAAGTTTAGCGGCTTGCGCGGCTGCGAGTGGCGGCACCAGACGCGTCTTACTGCTGCCAGCCTGTGGCGCCTTGGTCATTACCGCCAGTGCACATGTTGTTGCTTCAACCCTGCTTGATTGATTTCGGAGACGGTTGTGCCCGTTGTTAAGTTTCGGCATTCGCTGCTCAGTTTTGAAATGTTAACTTACAATACGCGCGGTAACTTTGTGATAACCAGTGGCGCCGTGCGGCGCAGTCCAGCGTTCTTCCCTGGTTTGTAAAATGCCGTCACCGTCAGCGGCCCGTACGGCGAGCTTGTATTCGCCTGCTTGAGCTGGCTGCCAATCATAATTCCACAACGCCCATGTCAATCGGGTAGACGGCGAATTCAATTTTACTTCCTGCCAGTTTGTTCCGTCGTTGAAACTGACTTCAACGCGGGAGATGCCGCGGTTTCCTGCGAAGGCGACCCCCTTGATAGGAACAGTTGAGCCAAGTTTAATGGGTTGACTGAAATCTGGTCCATCAAAACGCGAGTGCGTCGGTATCGTAAAATCGGGTCCCCATCCCTGCTTCTCGTAAAATCCCTTGATGTCCTCTGCAACCAACTCGACACGCGTAATCCACTTGACGCTTTTTTCCCCGAACAGGCCTGGAACTATTAGACGCACTGGGTAGCCGTGCGTGGATGGCAACATGGCTCCATTCATTTCATAGGCGACGAGTGTGGTTGGTTCCAACGCTTTTGCCAGAGGAATTGTGTCGTCGTAGCCATCGACCGCACGCAGCACAACTTTAGTGACGCCATTTTTCAGACCGGCATTTTGGATCAGCGTGCCCAATGGAACGCCCTTCCAAACCGCGTTGCTCATCAAGCCACCACCAACTTGATTGCTGATGCACATCAGGGTCGTTTCCTGGTTTATTGCCGGTAGTGCCGTCAACTCCTGATAGCGATAACCACCGGGACGCTCGACCAGTCCCGCTATCTCAAGGCGCCAAAGCTCAGGATTGACGCGAGGATCGATGATGTTCTTCGTAACAATGTAGAACCGTTCGTTCGGAGTGATGAACTGCACGTCCTGGCCCAGATACTGCGTGCCGTCGTAACTGAATGTCGCGCGTTCGTAGAGTTGTGTCCAAATTTTGTTGGCCACAATGCCAACGACGGCGCCGATGCTTCCCAGGAGTAGGGCCCGGCGGCCGCGATGTTGGACCCTCGGTTGCGTCGCTTTATCTCGTGAGGTAGTTGCGTGTGAGATCATTCCGTAACCGGTAATCAAACAAAGACCATAAAGAACGTAAGCTGCGAGCAGGGAGGTTGTAGTGACCACTGTCGCGCTTCCGAGCGGCAATCCGTAGTAGTGAGTCCCCAGTACCGGCCACAGTAGAATCAGAGATAGCACCCACAGGATACCGACCACGATGATGACAAATCGCAACCCGGCGTTGTTGGTTTTCAATCGACGCGCGAGTGGCGAGGCCGCATATCCAGGCCGGCTGATTATCTGTGCGTATGCCAGACCAACTAAGAAACCGACAACGATCTGCCCGCCGATAACCGAACCAAATCCGATCTTTTTGAGATTATTAAAGCCTTCGAATATTGTGAGCAGCTTGATAAAAGTGTCCACCGAAAGGGTTGGAGCAAAACGATCACCGACCAACTCCGATGGCGTCGGCACTCCGAATGCGCTGCGAAGAATCAGCAATACCAAAGTCATTAGCAGTGCTGCTACAGTGCCGGCAAGCGCGCCGCCGCCAAGCGTTTTGAGTCGCCCCGGCCGTTGTGGTGGAATGACTTTGCTTTCCGGCATAGTCGCGCTGGTCCCAGTCCCAATGAGGCCAGATTTAACAGCCAGATTTCTCGATTCGATGTCGAAATGGGCCACAAAAAGCCACAAAAAGAACGGGTTTGAGTTAGACTTATGCGCACGTTCCTGAGAGAGTTTGCAGAATTCTTGAACAGACAAATATGAAACGTAATGTCGTCTTTGCATTTCTTCTACTCGGCTGCGTCGCACTAACCCTGGCGATCAAAGCTGAAACTGTCACACAACGAACTGCCGCCGGCATTGGACCAAGCTTCAAAGGACCGCTGGGTCTTCAGCTTTACAGCCTGCGCGAGCAGTTCAAGAAAGACGTTGCTGCGACTTTGGACCAGGTGCGTGCGTTTGGCATTACTAATGTTGAGCTGGCCGGCACTTACGGCGTCGCGACTGAGAAGTTCAAACAAGAACTCGACGCACGTCAGCTCAAAGCCGTTAGCGCTCATTTTTCGTATGAGCAGTGCCGCGATCACATTGAGGACATCGTGCGCGACGCAAAGTTGTTAGGCGTGGAATATGCCGGTTGCGCATGGATTCCTCACAAAGATCCTTTTGACGAAAAGACTTGCCGCGAAGCCGCTGCGGTTTTCAATCGCGCCGGTGAAGCTCTTGCGAAGCATGGCATCAAGTTTTTCTACCATACTCACGGTTATGAGTTTCTGCCTTACCGTGATCGTACCTTGTTCGATTTATTAATGTCGGAGACGAAGCCTGAATATGTGCGCATCGAGATGGACGTCTATTGGATTGTTCATCCCGGACAGGATCCAGTGAAGTTCCTGGCGAAATATGGAAAGCGCATTGAGCTGATGCACGTTAAAGATATGAAGCACGGCACACCAGGGGGCTTTACCGGACAGTCGGACGTGACCAATAACGTGGTGCTTGGTCAGGGAATCATCGATTGGCCCAGCGTGTTCCGTGCGGCGAAGAAAGCGGGTGTCAAGTGGTACTTCATCGAGGACGAATCGCCGACGTCCGTCGAGCAAATTCCGCAGAGTCTTCGCTATCTCGAGAAGCTGAAATTCTAAGTTTTATCCGCGTTCATCTGTGGCTAAAACTGCGTGTTACTCACAAACGCTATTTGCTTACCATCCGGCGACCATGAAGGGACGTTGATTGTCCCCTGGCCTCCATACACATACGCAATCACTTTAGGTTTCATCGTATCGACCGGCATGAGGCGAATGTAAACGTGCTTGTAGAACGGGTGATCATTGGGATTCACATCTTTTAAGAACGACAGAAAAACGATCCAACGTCCATCCGGAGAGATGTGTGGGAACCAGTTGTTGAATTCGTCATTTGTAATTTGTTCCTGGTCGCGACCATCCGGCTTCATGCGCCAGATTTGCATTGTGCCCGAGCGGGTTGAGTTGAAATAAATATAGCGACCGTCTGGTGTGAACTCCGGTCCATCGTCTAATCCTTTAGTCTTTGTAAGATTTAATTCTTCACCTCCCTGAATGGAAATCTTGAAGATATCAAATTCGTCATCGCGTCCACCGGTATAGACCAGGTATTTACCATCAGGCGACCAGCCGTGCAGGTACGAAGGTCCCTTGGACGTAATTCGGCGCGGCGTGCCTCCTTTGACTGGTAGTGTGTAGACGATCGATGCGTTGCGGTCGTCTTTGCTGTGATGACTGATGGCGAGCATCTTTCCGTCGAAGGAGAGAACGTGATCGTTGTTGTTATTGACAGCGAATCCGGTATCGATGACTGCTGGTGTCTTCTTCGCAAGATCGAAACGATATAACCGGCCATTGCGGTTATAGATCAACGCTTTACCATCCTTGGTCCAGTTGGGCGCCTGAAAAGAATCGGGCGCGCTGTAGAGAATCTTTCGCCTGCCGCTCGCGACGTCCATCACTTCGAGATTACTGCCGATGTAATCACGGTAGGGAACAAAGTTATCTTTCGCAGGCACTGTGATTCGAACGTTGCTGAAGACGGCCTTTTCGCTGACGTCCTTGTTATGGGAACACACAAACAGTCCAACATACACTTCGTCGCCTAGATCAAGAGACACTTCATCACTTGTAAACACGTCGCCGAAGCGAGCGGCAGACATTCTGTATGTGTTGCCGTTCCTTTCGATTTGTAGCACATCAGCCGCGGTAACTTTCGACCTTATTTCCTCGGTGACGGCGCCTTTTGACCTCCGAAATTGCAACGAGGTCAATCCGTCGCCGTGCAGAACGGCGGAGCCATGTGGAGAATCGCCGTCGAGGCTGGAGCGCACCATCCATCCGATTTTTCTATGCGGATCAACTCCCTTGCCGAGAAACGCGGTGGTAGTCGTAAGGATGAAGTTACCCTTCAACTTGCGCCAGGCAAAATGAAATTCATCGCGATCGGCCCAGATATTCGCGCCTGCGCCTTCAATTGTGTATTCGTCGTTGTCTGCGTCATAAGTGACGCGTCCACTGCGAAGTGGGTTGCCAACGTCGCTTTGATCGGGAAACGTTCCTAACGAGTTTTGCTGAAAAACTATCAGCGCACCGGCAATTAAAAATATAATCAGTTTGTTCATGGCATTCTTTTCCTGCGCATCATGCAAAAATCCTGTAAATCCTGTCTACGGATTTTCTGCGTAAAGGAGTTGGACAGGATTACAGGATTGTTCAGGATTAACAAGATGGAGATCGCTTACACATGACAAACAGCAAACTGGGAATCGGATTCATCGGCAGCGGGTTCGTAGCAAAGTTTCATCTTGAAGCCTGGCGTGGGGTTCGTGATGCGGATGTGCTCGGTGTGTACAGTCCAAACACAGCCCACGCTGAGGCAACTGCCGCCCGCGCTCGAGAGCTTCGCGTCGGCAATGCGCGTGCTTTCCAATCGATTGAAGAGATGGTTGCTGCCCCTGAGATCGATTGCCTCTGGCTCTGTGGTCCAAATCATCTACGTGTGCAGAACATGCAGGCGATCTGCGACGCAATTAAAAATGGAAAAGGAAAACTCATCGGAGTTGCCTGTGAGAAGCCTCTGGCCCGCAATGTCGCTGAAGCACGACAGATGGTCCAGCTCGTGGAAGAGTCGGGATTGTTGCATGGCTACCTTGAAGACCAGATATTCGCCCCGAGTGTCACCCGTGGCAGAGAGATCATGTGGAGCCGGGCGGCCGCTCTAACTGGTCGTCCATATCTTGCACGCGCCGCCGAAGAGCACAGTGGTCCACATTCACCCTGGTTTTGGCAGGGCGAATTACAGGGCGGTGGTGTGCTTAACGACATGATGTGTCACAGCATCGAAGTCGGCCGTTTTATGCTGACCAAACCCGGCGCACTGCGTTCAAGTATTCGGCCGATAAAGGTATCGGCTCAGATTGCGAGTTTGAAATGGTCCCGACCCGATTATGCAGAGATTCTCAAGCAGAACATGGGCCCGAAAGTCGATTACAGAACCAAGCCGGCCGAAGATTTTGCACGCGCGACAATTAACTACGCCGACAAAGATAACGAACCACTCATCGTTGAGGTGACGACTTCATGGAGTTATGTCGGTGCGGGCTTACGTTTGTCTCTCGAAGTGCTTGGTCCGGAATACTCGTTGAGCATGAACTCGCTCGACAGCGGTTTAAAGTTGTTCCTGAGTCGTGAGGTTAAAGGCGCTGCCGGTGAAGACCTCGTTGAAAAACAGAATGCCGAACAGGGCCTGATGCCGGTGCTGGGTAACGAGGCTGCGGAGTATGGTTACGAATCACAGGACCGCTACTTTGTGCAATGCTTTCTCGATGGTAAGCAACCCGAAGAGAGTTTTTACGACGGTCTCGAAATTACAGAACTGCTGATGACCGCGTACATGAGCGCCGAGCAGGAACGCACAATCCAGTTCAAACCTGACGGACTTGATACGTTTGTGCCGCTAGTTGCACGAGGATTGTGGACGGGACGTTGACAGTCCAAAGAAATCTCGACTAGTGTTGTCCCAGACAATCTAGGGAAGCACCAATATGGCAAACGAGCGCACAGATTTGATGCAGGGGACGCTGGAGTTGTTGATCTTGAATACTCTGGCGCGTGAATCTATGCACGGCTACGGAATTGTCCAACGCATACACGAAGCCGCCGAAGACTTACTCAAAGTCGAGGACGGGTCGCTTTACCCGGCACTCTACCGCATGGAGGAGCGTGGCTGGATAAAATCTGAGTGGGGAGTGTCAGAAAACAATCGCCGAGCAAAGTTTTATCAACTCACCCAAAGCGGAGAAAAACAGCTAGAGGCGCAACGCGCTAACTGGAACCGCATCAATAAAGCCGTTACTAGGATCTTGCAGGCTACCTAATGATGAACATCGCCATAACCAACCTCCTCAAGCGCCCTAACCGCTACAATACTGCACTCGATGTGGAGGAGGAGTTTCAATTTCACATCGACATGCTCGAGTGTAAATATGCGCAACAAGGGATGTGTGCCGCAGAAGCGAAGGCCGCAGCGTTGAGACGTTTTGGAGATTTCGAAAGAAACAAGAAGCAGTGCGTGGTTATAAAGAAAAGGGGCAGTCCACTTCGACGCGTCCTCAAGATATCTTCAATTCTTATAGGAATTGCCGGTTTCGCAATACAGCTCCTTAGTTCGCATACCAAGGTCGCACACATTGGCGGTACGATGATTATGATCGCTGTCTCAGGTCGCTTGTTACTCTACGTGCGCGGGTTGAGCCCTTCGACTTTTCTCCGGGAACCACCCAAATATTTGTAGGGGCGGCACTCCGTGGCCGCCCCTTCATGGAACTGAACCACATCGAAAAGAGTCTTCACCTCTCGCGCGGTAGAGACAAACATCGGAAACCTGTGATTTTCGGCAAGGGACGGCCACGGAGTGCCGCCCCTACAAAAGCGCGGATGATTCGCGATCGAGATACAGCGTCACGCTTTCATGCTGTTGGAGAATTGATGCCGGACGCATCGGATCAACCGACAACGCGACGGAGCCTCTTACTGCTTCCGCCTTCCTGCGATCCGGAGCAATGCATAGGATTTTGCGACTTCTGAGGATTTGTTGGATCGACATCGAAATTGCCTGAGTTGGAACTTCGCCGATGCCTTTGAACCATCCTTCGCCAACTTGTTGTTGGCGGCAAGCCTCATCCAAGTCGACCACAATGTACGGTTCCTCTGTTACGAAATCCGCAGGCGGGTCATTGAATGCGAGGTGTCCATTTTCACCGATACCGACAAACGCGACATCAATTGTCTGTTGCGTGATGAGCCGCCCAACACGACGACCCTCTTCATAAACATCAGCAGCCTCGCCGTTGATGAGATGAAAAGCACCCGGATGAACGCGGCTGACGATCCTTTCCTTAAGGTATCGTCGAAAACTCGCGGGATGTGACTCAGGTAGTCCGACATACTCATCCAGATGAAAGAACACGACCTTGCTCCAGTCGATCTCTTCAAGTACGAGCGAATCGAGAAACGCAAACTGGGACGCACCTGTAGCTGCAATGACGTAAGCAGCGCCATGCTCAACGATCGCCTGCTGAATAATCTTCGCAGCCTCTCGAGCAGCGGCCCGGCCCAACTCAGCTTTTGTATCGAAAACTTCTATTTGCAACTCTCGCCTCTCATTTAAGGAGTTTGCCAGGCGCCCGTTGCCGCTGATCTCTCGACGGCGTCCAGTACGCGCTGGTTCTTAACACCATCTTCGAAATTGGGATTTGGCGATCGCTTTTCGGCGAGAGCCTGTAACAACTCCAAAACCGTGTGAGTAAAAGTATGCTCATACCCGATGATGTGACCGGGAGGCCACCAACCGCTCAGGTACGGGTGGGTCCGATCGGTGGCTTGAATTGTCCTGAAGCCGCTGTTTGCTCCTGCGTCTGAATAAAACTCGAGTTCATTCATTCGCTCCAGATTGAAAGCGACGCTGCCTTTGCTGCCGTTGATTTCGAATCGATTGAAATTCTTGCGACCAGTTGCGTAGCGGGTTGCCTCGATCGTACCGACTGCGCCGTTCTGAAATCTCACGAGCGCTAATGCCGCGTCATCCACGTCTACGTCAACCATGATCTCTTTGTCGCCGGCAGGTCGCTTGCTGACGAAGGTCTTGAGCATTGCTGACACTTCAGAAATCTCAGCGACGAGATAACGTGCCAGATCTACAGAGTGGGAAAAGAGATCTCCCAACGCCCCCGATCCTGCTTCAGACTTGTTCAATCTCCAACGCGTCGGGAAGTCCGGGTTACGCAGCCAATCCTGTAAGTAGGTCGCGCGGTAGTGATAGATATTTCCTATTTCACCGGCGTCGATCAATTGCCGCGCAAGCGTCACGGCTGGTGCGCGCCGGTAGTTGTGACAGATCATGTGAACACATCCATGATCCTCTGCCGCTTTGAGCATTTGCTCGGCTTCTGAAAGGGAATTAGCAAGCGGCTTCTCGCAAAAGAGTATTTTTCCGGCTTTAGCTGCGGCGAGCGCGATAGGACCATGCGTGTAACCAGGTGAACATATATCAACAACGTCGATGTCGCTCCGGTTCACCACTTCTTCCCAATCGGTCGCGTACTCCAGCCATTGAAAATGATCCGCCACTCGTTTCACTTCGGTTTCATTGCGACCGCAGATTACTTTCAGCACCGGCTCGTAAGGCACCTCGAAGAAGCTGCGCACTTGTCGCCAGGCATTGCTATGTGCCCGTCCCATAAAACCGTAGCCAATCATTGCGATGTTAAGTTTATCCATTCGTTTACAAAACCACTTGCGCAATATATTCAGCAGAACGAAAAGCCAGTGCCATGATGGTCAATACTGGATTGAAGCCGCCATTTGTTACATGAAGCGATCCATCAACGACAAACAGATTGTCGTGACCGTGAACCCGTCCCCATTCGTCCGTCACTGAAGCTGCCGGATCCGTGCCCATCCGGCACGTGCCTGCCTGGTGCTGTCGTCCGCTCAGAATCAAACCAGGCTGAGTGCTCCAGATTCTTTCGCAACCAGTTGCACGCAGCCATTGCTCGCCGCGCTCCCGCATGAACTCAGCTGCTTCTACCGTCGCGGTATGCGTCGTACCGCTCAGACACGCAACGGGAATTCTCCACTTATCGCGCACAGCATTATCAACAGTGACACGTCCTTCGGGATTCGGAATATCCTGAACTGGTCCACGAACATGCATAACGCGAGTGTAGTTCTCACGCATGAATCGCTTGTTTTCGATCCCCCAACGAGGAAGATCTGGTGGCAACGAGTCGTACCAGAAATCAATCGGAGGTTTGATGAAATCGTCTGCGAGCATTCCACCCCCAATGATTCCAGGATTGTCGTGATTAAACTGCGTGGTTGCGATCGTCACGCCTGGTCCAATGCCATTGAAAACTCTGGCGGAAGATATTCCGTAAGCGCGCGGATAGAGATGGCCCTGGAGATTACGTCCGACTTGATCGTATTTGTTTCCGAGACCAGCCGGATGAAGCGAAGAGCTAGAATTCAACAAGAGTCGCGCCGATTCAATCGCACCAGCCGAAACAATGACAATCCTGGCGCGCGCCGTTTCACGTCGAGTAGCGCCTGACGAATCGACAAGATATGACACGCCTGTCACATTCCCGCGTGCATCTGTGTCGATCGACTCTACGATTGTTGAAGTCTTGAGCTCACAGTTGCCGGTCGCAAGTGCACGCGGGATAACCGTGTTTTGAGAGCCGCTTTTCGCATCGGTTGGACACGCGAAGCCGACGCAGTATTTGCAGCCGATACACGAAGCTCGTCCTCCGTAGGGTTTGGTGTTAATCAACAAAGGAACAGGACTAGTTACCCAGCCAAGTTGTCGCGCTGCGTTCTGTAGCGCTGCGGTTTGTGGGCCTGGTGGTACCGGTGGCAAGGGATAGTTCCGCTTGCGTGGAGTCTGATGCTGAATCGAGTTGCCATCACCAGCCGCACCTAGCTCCCATTCAGCGCGTTCATAAAAAGGCTCGAGCGTTTGGTACGAGATGGGCCAGTCAGCGAGTGAGCTTCCCGCCGGAACGCCATACTTGCTCGCCATCCGAAAATCGTCCCTGTGGAAACGCCACGCTTGTGCGCCATAAACACGCGTTCCGCCACCGACACAGGCCGCATTATTGTGATAGTCAAGCTCGTGAGGCTTAACTATTCGCGATCTGCCCTGCGGATCTACAAAGATGCGCGGATTACCGATTAGTTCAGGACCCGCGTTATGTCCATAAATCGCCAGCCGCTGGTTGCGCAGATGATCGCGGCCGACTTCAGCAAAACTCAACTGCGGGCCTCGTTCCAATAACAGTACATGTTTGCCGGCCTCGGCCAGCACGCAAGCGACAATCCCGCCTGCCGCACCTGTTCCGATGATGATTGCGTCGTATTCGTTCATGAATCTGAAACGTTTTCAAAGCCGGTCATTACCCATGAAACGGCATGCCGGTTTCCGCCCTGTTGCGGATCGCTGTAAAAGCCCTCGGCAGTTGTGTTAACGAGCATTTCGAAAAAACGCGACGGTGAAATGGACCACGAAGTCTTCACATCACCGGACTCGATCGCCGCGAGGATGGAGATCTTCTGTTCGGGTGTGAGATCAGCAAAGAGAGTGTTGAATCTCGCTAGTGCCTCAGCTTCGATTCCTTCAATACCTGCACGAAAGAATCCGGATTGAGACGCGAGATCGGTACGAAATAGTCGTTTCAGGTAATGGCAGACTCCGGCATCGTAAGCACCAGGAAAATCGTCGGGAGGAATCAAACAGTCAACCACCGCACGAAGCGTTTCTGAATTCATGACCTACCTGAGTTCGATAGTTTTCTCGACCACTGCGCCAGTCACGACATCAGTAGAGCGAATGACGTACTTGCCTGCTGGATCATTTAAAGCAAACGGTAACGTAAATGTGCCGCGTCCGTTCTGGACCAAGATGTTGCTGGAATAAACCGGCAAACGAGTTCCATCCGGTGCATAGACGTGACAGCGGACCAGAGACGTCCCTGGAGTTGTCGAACTTAAATTGAATGACACGTGATCGCCGGGATGTGCTGAGAGCGGGCCCTCGAACTTGAGTTCGTTTGCTTCCGCACTTAAACCAAGCACGAGCGCATCGCCGATGAGAATTGAGCTGTGGACCACGTCGGTGAAGCCGAACTTTTTACCTGACCGGACGTCGGTAACGTAGAATTTGCGCGAGAGTTTGATGGTTAACTCTTGTTTTGCGACCTGCCCCAGGTTTGTGTCTGTGTACGTGGTGACTCCGTCCTGACCGACCACGCCAGCGACGGCAACACTGTCCTTCACAATCGCAACAATCTCCGCACTACCAAATCTGTAACGCGCGATTTGTGCCTGCGATAACGGTCGTCCATCCGGCGATGTCACCCGGATAGCAGGTCGTATTCCTGCCCTGCCAAGGATCGTACTGGCGAGCTCGCGATAAGCTGCTCCGCCAAAGTTTGCCGCACGCTGTTTCGGATATTGATCCCAGACAGTATTGAGGTAAACAGTCCAACCCGCGCCGCTGTGATTCACGATTGCAGCATCATGGTTTGCTATTTTGAATAGAGGCTTCCCGCTGGAAGCTTTTACATCAGGCTCCGCAATGCGGAGGTCTAAGAGTTGCAGCGCGAATACCCACCCAGTTGTTTGCGTCGGGTAGTAAACCTCACCAGATGTGAGTTTTAACTCGCGCTTATTTGGATCTGCAGTGGTAATCCCGAACAGTCTGTTCAACTTGTCATTCGTTTGCCATGCGCAGTGCTGATTCAACCAACCTGGCGCTGCATCAGCAATGACCACGCCGCCACGCTCAACAAACTCTGAAAGACGCTGAACCTCTTCATTTGAGAGAGCAAATGCAAGTGGAAGGATGACGATCTTGTATTTGTCGTTGGCGATTCCTTTCGCCGCCACATCTTCCGATGACACGAAATCAAACTGCAATCCCAAATCCTTGATCGTTTTTACCCAACCATCGCGGTTCGCAGTAAAACTCAATTGAGCTTTATCTGCTACCTCATCGTCGTCGCTACTACGTTGGTGATAGCCGAGAATGCTTGCAGCATGGATTGAAGGCATTGAGTAGTAGAGTGCAATACCATCTTGTTGCCGCGTTGATTCCATCAACAACTTGCCAACGCCCTCGGATCTGAGTGAATTGAAAGCCTTGCCCATGTCCCGCGCTGATGCCGAGTGAGTCATGTCGGGATTGAGAAACGAATACATCCAAAAGGTGTTCGGATGCAGCACGTTATGAATCGCCGCGGTCCAGATTGCATTTTGCACGGCGAGTCCATGTGAACCATATCCGGTCCAGAAGCCGATCATTGCGTCTGGTTTGGCAAAAGATCGATGCATGTCCCATTGATTCCCGCCGTCGTAAGAAAGGAAGTCGTCGATTACGCGATCGAGACGCGACCAGTCGGTACCGTTGTACGCATTTGTGGCCTGTGTACCTGACACTGCAATGTGAGCATCCATGTCTCCCTCGATCGCAGCGTCACGAGCAGTTTGGTAAGCTCTCGCAAATGTGATCTCCATGAAGGTTCGGTGATCCGCCCACGGCGCAAAGTTCCTGGTCTTTCTTGCTTCGTCAGTCGTGTAAGGGACAACGGAACTCCAATCAGTAAAATTTGTGCGCCACTCCTTGTTCAGCACGCTAAGAGTTCCGTACTCCTGCTGTAACCATTTGCGAAACCCCTCGAGCGCATGTGAATTCCAGTCAAAGTCGACCGCATCGCCGTACGACGTCAATGAGCCTTCGTCGCCGACAAAGTAGTAATCCATGTTGTAACGGGCCTTGTTACGAGCCGAGGCACGCACGATATCAGCGAGACTCTTCAACACAGCCGGATCGTTGAAGGACGGAGTTCGCTGGAGAAATTTTTTGTCGCCGGTTCGTTTGTAGAGTTCTTTTTTGGTCAGGTAACCGAGCGCTTCGAAGTCACCTGTCCTTTGATAGTCTGCAATCGCACGCTCCATATCATGCGGTGTAGTTGGACCACGATCGTACCAGTACACTCCAAAGGTGCCGCGTGGAATATTTAGAGAATTATCCACGTCGTTTGACCACGTGAATCCGGTATCGGCGGCAGCATTGCGGACCATTTGCATCTGGGCATCCTGCAGATAGTGTTTTGTTCCGCCAAACGAGACGAGTGCGGTGTATTCTTTGGCGCGACGCTTATCCTGGACCACCATCGCGGGTTTGGCTCTGATTTGATCGATGATGGCGCCACGCTCATTCACTAGTTCACCTTTAACGAGGGCGAACTTCCCGAGAAAGTTTTTAAGCTGAAACGTGAAGGTCCGCTCGCCACGAGCGGGAGCCGAAATGGTACCGAGCAAGCGGCCCAGATCGTCGGAAACCTGCATTCTCATTTGCAAACCGTCCAGGTTGCCGGTCGCGCGTAACACACCACTCAAGGTCTCACCGCGCTTATAGACATCGACTGCAGTTTTGGTGCTGGTCATCATGCCGCGTTTGGGAGTGGTGAATGTGGCAGCGCCCCAATTGAGTGTTGAGTTGTCATTCGTGTCGCGAATAATGACGTCGAATATTTGTCGACCCCCTGGCCAGCCGACGGCAGACTGTAATTTCGCTGTCTCCAACGCAAATGAATTTGCTCCGGGGTTGAGAGTCTTCTCTATCGTGGTTGAGCCGAGCGGTTGGCCAAACTCGTTTCGGCCGTTCACTTCAATTCGCACCTTTTGCTGACTCGATGAGTTTAGCGACAGTTTTATCTGGTGTTCGTTGGCAGTCAGCAACTCAATGTGGACAGGAATATTTCTGCCCGTTGCCCACAGCACAGCACGAGCGAGCAATGAGTACTGATATTCCCAGTAGTTCCAATTAATCCTGTTTTCGATCGGATTGATACTTTGAGGAGTAAAACCTTCTTCGACGTAAGCCATCGCGACGACTCGTCCCTTACCGTAATTGCCTACGCTGACAACCGGGTGCGTTCCCGATTTGATCAGGACCTGGCCCGCGGATTTGTATAGATAAAAAGATCCGCCGATCGTCCCTTCCGGCAGGAGTTCAAGCGGGAGTCCTTCAGTGATGAAGTGAGTGTCGCCCGATTCCCATTTACCTTTTGTGACCGCATCGCGATTTATCTCGGGATAGCCGCGCTCATTTACGGTGTCGTCCGGAACACCGACGAGCGGAGAAATCTCCCAGATGCGCTCGTCACCAATGGCTTCGTCTCCCTTGAATTGATGGCCCTTCACATCGCCGACAAAAGGATGCAACAAGACCAGACCGGCGCCCGCTTGCACTCTGCGCAAGATTGCGTCCCGCGTCGCACGCGTCATGCGTGACCATCCGTTTAGACCCGGAATGAACATCACCTCGTACGGGGTATTTCCTGTCAGATCTTTCTCAACGTAGCCGTAAACGGTCCGAAAATCGTCGCGATCGCCGCGATACTCATGTCCGTAGAAGTCTCCGATGCCCCAACAACTGATGTCCCAGCTGCGATCGATTGAGTCTGTGGTGGGATCGAGAGAGAGGCGTTGCATCAACTCAACCATGTCTCTTCCATATTGGATGGAAGGTATGAAGAAGCCTTTGATTGGACCTTGTGGCAGCTTTGCGGCCCAGGGCACGTGAGGAGTGACTACTGCAGTGGAGTAAGTGATGTCGTTTTTCGCAAAGGTACTCCCGCCGACGCCCTTTTGGACCTGTGCTGACGTATGAAACAACAGGAGTGTGATCGCGAAGATCACGAAGTAGATTAAATTCCGCATGGGTTAATTCTGTCTTCTCGCGCGGCGGCGCAACGGCACAGCGAAAGATG
>DASYSD010000112.1:0-45632 GCA_036003745.1 Pyrinomonadaceae bacterium | reverse complement strand
GCGCGCCTTCTCTTCCGGCGCCTTGTCGATCTGATCGAAGGCCACAAACTGCACTTTCGGATTATTCTTCGCCAGCACCTTCGTGATCGCGGCCGTCAACGTCGTCTTCCCGTGGTCCACGTGCCCGATCGTCCCGATGTTTACGTGCGGCTTTGAACGGTCAAATTTTTCCTTCGACATCTTTTCCTCTTCTATATATAAAGGATCCCAATTAGTCCTGAATTAACCCTGACAACACTGGAGCCCGCGATGAGATTTGAACTCATGACCTCCTCCTTACCAAGGAGGCGCTCTACCCCTGAGCTACGCGGGCACGAATCCCGCAGCGTGCCAAAAAACTGGAGCGGGCGACGAGATTCGAACTCGCGACCCTCAGCTTGGAAGGCTGATGCTCTACCAACTGAGCTACACCCGCCCAAATCATTTTTTCCCGGTGCAGGGGGTAGGATTCGAACCTACGTAGGGCGTGAGCCCGCCGGGTTTACAGCCCGGTGCCATTAACCACTCGACCACCCCTGCAACACTTTGTTTTGCCGTGGAGCCGGCGAAGGGACTTGAACCCCCGACCCTCTGATTACAAATCAGATGCTCTACCAACTGAGCTACGCCGGCCCGCTATAGAGTGTAAATAGCGTATTCCGACAAAATGCGGATACTACCAAGCGGGTTTCAAAAACGCAAGCCAAGTCCACAGACTGCACAGATTACACAGAAATGGCTCAATCTCAGGTGTGCCTGAAATAAATTATTGACCCGAATTGATGCAGCAAAGTAGGATGTTTACACCTCACGCTTGTCACTTTGCCCCTATCCCTTCAGACAGGAATTCAAAGGAGATCAGAAATGTCACGGTTTGGATACTTGAAAACGTCGCTCTTTGCGCTCGTCTGCCTGCTGGCGCTCGCGTTTACCATCAACGCACAGTCGCCGACCCCAACCCCAGAACTTGTTTTTAACCGCGCCAAGATGCCGACAAGTGTCGCCGGTGAATCAACGATGTACTGCGCCGGTTACATCCGCTATCAAAAACTGCCGCACATGCCCGAAATCGTGGGCGCTGAACAAGAACAGGAACAGCGCACGTATGCGGACGGCGATATTGTTTATATAAACCAAGGCTCCCAACAGGGCATTAAAGAGGGCCAGACCTTTCAAATTATTCGCCCGCGCGGGACCGTTAAGGGCGTTCACAAGGAGAAGAGGGGATTTTTGGGCATATACGTGCAGGAAATCGGCCAGCTTCAGATTTTCAAAGTTCGTGAGAACACCTCCGCGGCTAAGATCGCCTTCAGCTGTGATTTTGCGTTGTTGGGCGATCTTCTCGCGCCAGTCCCGGATCGTGCATCGCCGCTCCAGCGTACAGAAGAAAACCTGGATCGTTTTACGGATCCGTCCGGCAAACAAACCGGCCGTTTGATGATGGCAAGAAACAGCCGTGAGATGGTTACGCGAAACGACGTCGTGTATATCGATCTCGGCGGAGAAGACCAGATCAAACCCGGCGACTACCTGACGATTTATCGTCCGCTTGGAACGGGCAACATCACGCGAGTCGACAACGAGGAAATGGCTCGCAACCGCGCTAGCGGTTTTCAGAGTGATCGCTTCCGCGGCGGCGGTTTTTCAAATCAGGCTTCTCGAGCTAAAGACTCCACCGCATTCGTAAACTCAGAAGGGCGCTATCGTCATCGGCCGATAACTTCCAAGGAAGTTAAGGACCACCGCCCGCCTATGCCACGCAAGATTGTTGGTGAAATGGTAGTGATTGATGTTCAGACGCGAACTGCAACCGCGATCATTACGCGAGTGGCGGGTGAAGTTCACACTGGTGACTGGGTAGAAATTCAGTAAGTCGTTTTAGCCGCAGATTCACGCACGTTATTTCCATCAGCATTTACCTGCGTGAATCTGCGGTAGAAAGAACTGAAATACCCGTACATCGAAGTGCACGCCGAGATCACAACCAGCCAAAGCATCGCTCTTCCAACCGTGTAAACCAGCACCTGCCAGTCGTTTCCTGTCGTTGGACCATCACCAACCAGGTGTTGCAACGCCATTCGCAGCTCAGGTACGGACCAAAACTCGATTGCGGGGAATGGTCTACCGAAATTCGCGACCGGTGGCTTCCCCGCCACGCTCGATCCGATGAGCAACGCCACAGTGATCACCTGGGCCAGCATCTTAAACTTTCCCATCTTCGACGCTGAGATAACGATTCCCTCGACCGCCGCAATTGAACGCAAACCAGTAACGGCAAACTCCCTGCCAATAATGATCACCACTGCCCACGCGGGCGCGAGTTGATTCTCGACTAGAGAAATCAGCGCCGCAGAGATCAGTAGTTTGTCGGCGATGGGATCGAGTAGTTGACCCAGCCTTGTGACCTGCCCTCGACTGCGTGCAATGTGACCGTCAAAGTAATCAGTCAACGCCGCTCCCAAAAACATCACCACGCCAAGCAAGTGTCTCGGAACTCCCAGCCAGTCTTCAGAAAAAGGCGTCAAAAGAACAACCACGAGCAGCGGCACGATGAAAATCCGCAGGAGGGTTAGCGAATTGGGAAGGTTCACATCGCTACTCTACTGAGATTTCAAAGACTGTCAATGCGGCGGGGCAAGCCCCACTCTTTGTGGAACTTTCTTCAACTCTCCAGTGAATACTGACATGAGAAAACTCTTATCAGTACTTGCGCTGGTTCTTCTTTTTACTTCGTCTGTGCTCGCAGATGACTCGAAAGCTCAGGAAATTCTCAAACAAGCTCGCCAGGCAATCGGCGGCGACGAACAGTTACAAAACATTCAGGGACTGCAGATCAACGGTCAATATCGGCGCGTCTTCGGCGAACGCCAGATGGGCGGCGATCGCGAGATCAGCATCCTTCTTCCGAATAAATATCTTGTGGAAGACGCGATGAACGCCGGCGGCTTGAGCACCGCAATGATCAATTTCCGCGGTCTCAATGGCGATAAAGCATGGAGTGGAAACAGCGGTGGCGGCGGCGGAATGATCTTCCGCATGGCTGGACCAGGCGGTCAGCAAGCTTCTCCCGAACAAATGGAAGCAATGCTGAGACGAATTTATAGTGCTGAGTTTTCACGTTATTTGCTCGCAATGATCTTAACGCCTCCTCCTTCGGTCGCAGTTGAATACAAATACGCCGGCGAGTCGGAAGTGGAAGATTTGAAAGCGGACGTAATCGACGTCAGCGGTCCAGACAACTTTGCGGTCCGTGTTTTCTTCGACAAGTCGAGTCATCTTCCTTTGCTGCTCAGTTATCGCGGACCAAAACCCCGCGTTGTGACGATGACGCGGCAAGCCGGCAGCCCTGCAAAACCAGAAGACATCAAGAAAGCGCGCGAAGAAGCGGACAAGAAGATGCACGCCGAAGCTCCGGCGGCGCCGGAAGAAGTCGACTTCTACATTCGTTTGACGGACCACAAAAAAGTCGGTGGCGTGATGTTGCCACACAAACTGACGTTCTTAACTGAGAACGAAGTTTCGGAAGAGTTCGAGATTTCGAAATATCAGTTGAATCCGCAATTCAAGGGCGATCACTTCGAAAAGCATTGAGGAGCCAGCCACAAAAAGGGCACAGAAGAAGATGCGAATGAACTCCCCTTATTCTCGAGCTCTAAGTGCGCTCATTTCGATCATACTCGTAGCTGGTCTTTGCCTGGCCCAACAAATCGCGAGCACAAATCTGGAAGTGATCGTCAAAGATCCGACAGGCGCTTTGATAAACAAGGCGCAGGTGCAGTTGATTCGAAACGGAAAGTCGCAGTCGCTTAGCTCTACGAATCAAAGAGGCGAGGCGCGGTTCAATAAAATCCCTGCCGGGCGATACCAGCTTCATATTGAAGCGCCGGGTTTCAAGGCTCAAGACGTCGACGATGTTGAACTCGGCACGGGACCTCATCGCAGGGAAATCACGCTCGAGATCGACGTCATCAAAGTCGATGTCGACGTCGACGAGGAAGCTCAGGTAAAGAATACAAATCCGAATGGCACGGCCTTCTCAAATGTTCTGACAGCGGAACAGATCGCACAATTGCCCGACGATCCGGAGGAGTTTGAGAACGCTATCAACCAGCTCGCTGGCCCAGGCGCTCAAATTCGTGTGAATGGGTTTCGCGGCGGCAAGCTCCCTCCCAAATCACAGATTCGCGAGATTCGTTTTCGCATGAATCCCTACGCCGCTGAGAATCACGACGCTGGTTTTGGCCTTGTCGATATCACCACCAGGCCAGGCGTGAATGCTTGGCACGGTTCGTTCAATTTCGGTTTTCGCGACGAGTCAATGAACGGGCGCCAGGTGTTTGCGCCCTTTCGCGGGCCGGAGCAGCAAAGGCGGTTTGGTCTTTCACTCGATGGTCCAATCTGGAAAAACCACACGTCACTCTTTCTGAATGCAGAAGGTTCGTTGTTCTACGATGCACGACCGATCTTTGCAACGCTGCCTGGTGGGACATTTTCCGATCTGGCATACCGGCCTTCCAGACGGTTAAATCTCGATGCGCGACTTGAGCACGCTCTAACAAAAACTCACACCTCGCGTTTTCAGTTCCAACGCAACGCGGGACTGCAGAACAATCTCGGTGTAGGTGATTTCGATCTCCCTGCTCGTGGTTATTCACAGGAGCAGACGGAATACATCGCGCGCCTTGCAGATTCTGGCGTCTTCGGTAAGAAATTTTTCAATGAAGCACGTTTGCAGGCTCGTTGGATCACGACCGAAGCGCGTTCGGTGAGTTTGGGACAAACGATTCTCGTTCCCGGCTCGTTCAACGATGGCAGCGCCCAGAGAAGCGGTGGTCGCAGGTCGCTCGATTTTGAACTCGCAGACAACGTTGACTACGCGCTCGAGAAGCATGGACTTCGCTTCGGTACTCAACTCGAGGCCGGTGGTTATCGCAGTAATGACAGGACCAATGCGTTTGGCACATTTCAATTTGCGGATTTAGTAGCTTATGAAGCTGGACTGCCGACGCAGTACACACAGCGCATCGGCGATCCGGCAGTTAATTATCGCCAGTATCAGTTTGGGTGGTACGTTCAGGACGATTTTCGTGTGCGGAAGAATCTGACACTCAGCTATGGCGCGCGCCATGAAGTGCAGAATCACGTGCCCGGTAAATTCAACGTCGCGCCCCGTTTTGGTTTTGTGTGGTCACCATTCAAGAGTGGAGCGGTCACGATTCGAGGCGGCACCGGCATTTTTTACGATTGGTTCGCTGCGCAAACCTACGAGCAAACGTTGCGCGTTGATGGCCAACGGCAGCGAGATCTCGTGATCGCCAACCCTGGTTATCCGAATCCTTTCAGCGGCGGTATGCAAACAGCACTGCCTCCGAGTCGAATTCAGACGGATCCCGACCTGCAGATTCCATACATCATTCAAAACTCGATTGGTGTGGAAACAAATCCGTTCAAGTTGTTTCGTTTGATGACCAACTACCAGTATCAGCGTGGTGTTCACCTGCTGCACGGACGTAACCTGAACGCGCCAGTTCCGGGTCTTGGCCGGCCAGATCCGAGCGCAGGCAACATCACCAACATCGAATCGTCGGCCTACCAATCCAGCCACCGGCTGATGGTTGGAATCGGTCCGGCGAAGTTGGTCCAGGGTCTCTTCTGGAGCATCAATTACCTGCTGATGAAAAACACTAACGAGGCTGACAGTGCGTTTAGTTTGCCTTCGAATAATTTTAGTCTGCGCGCGGATCGTGGTCCGGCAGCAAATGACATGCGCCACCTGATCTCTGGTTTCATCAGTAAACGACTGCCGATGGGATTCGGGATTTCGACAATATTTCAAGCGACTTCCGCACTGCCTTACAACATCACCACGGGCTTTGACGATAACGGCGATACCGTCATTAACGATCGACCACCTGGTGTCGGGCGCAACAGCGCTCGTGGGGCTTCCCGTTGGGAAATCGGTTCCCGTTTGAGTTGGGGTAAGGACTTCGGACCGGAGCAACAACAGACCGGTGGTCCGCAAGTGAGGATGGTGAGGGTCGGTGGCGGCGATGGCGCCGCGCCTCCGTCAATCGGGATGGGGGCCACCAAGAAGTATCGACTCGAATTCTACGCTCAGGCTTTCAATCTGCTGAATCATGCCAATCTGGGCGCCTTTTCTGGAGTTCAAACCTCCCCCTTCTTCGGCCAAGCCACCTCAGCGCAGTCTCCGCGCCGGATGGAGCTTGGGTTGAGATTTAATTTTTAGCCACAGATTAAACGGATCCTTCAATCAGATCTGCGCAGATCTCCCTGTAAAATCCGTGTAAATCAGCGGCCCTTGCGGCGCGAAAATCCGTCCGCTACAATGACGGGTTTTCGCTATGGCCATTGATCGCATCAGTGTTAGAGGCGCGCGCCAACACAACCTCAAAAACATCAATGTCGACATCCCCCGCGACCGCTTTACCGTAATTACGGGTCTGTCCGGGTCGGGCAAATCTTCCCTCGCATTTGACACCATTTACGCTGAAGGCCAGCGGCGCTATGTCGAATCCCTTTCGGCCTACGCACGCCAGTTTCTCGATCAACTGGAAAAGCCGGACGTTGACTCCGTTGACGGGCTATCACCCGCTATCTCCATCGAACAGAAGACGGTCTCGCGGAGCCCACGGTCGACTGTGGGGACAGTGACAGAGATCTACGACTACATGCGTCTGCTGTTCTCATCGATCGGAATCCCGCATTGTCATATTTGTGGTGCAGCGATCACACGGCAGAGTGTCGATCAGATCGTTCAGAATGTGCTTTCGTTGCCGGAAGGCGAACGCGTGATGGTGCTGGCGCCAATCGTTCGCGGTCGCAAAGGCGAGTTCAAAAAAGAGTTGGAGAAACTCGCGAAGGAAGGCTTCTTGCGAGCGCGTGTTGATGGAGAGCTGTTGTCCCTGGATGAAGAAATTCGTCTGGATAAAAGAAGGAATCACACCATCGAGGCGGTGGTGGATCGTTTGTTGATTAAGACAGGCATTCGCGAGCGACTTACTGATTCTATTCGGACGGCCCTGAAGCTGACTGGTGGCGCAGTTCTCATCTCGATTGTCGACGGCGAAGAGAAGCTTTATTCGGAGCGGATGGCCTGCGTTAACTGTGGTATCAACGTTCCACCACTCGAGCCCAGATCCTTCTCGTTTAACTCTGCGTACGGTGCCTGCAAACGTTGTCATGGACTTGGGACCGTGATGGAGATCGATGCTCTAAAACTGATTCCCGACTCCCGGCAAACTCCTGAGACACTCGGCTACATGGGTACAGCCGACAAACAGGGCGCTGCATATCTTCGAAGCGCGCTGCTCGCGGTTTGCAAACACTTTAATGCTGATCCCAAGACACTTTTTGTTGATTTGCCAAAAGAAGTACGCGAAGGCTTTCTCAACGGAGTCAGCGGCAAGATAACTTTCGATCAGGGACTCTACAACTACCAGAACGCGTGGAAAGGCGCACTCAACTGGCTGCGTGAGCGCCTAAACGAAGCGCCTTCGGAAAAGATCAGGATTGCACTCGAGGAGATGGTTTCACCAACAGTCTGTGGTGAATGTAACGGTCGACGTCTGCGTTCTGATTCTTTGTCGGTCCAGGTGGGCGGACGTGGTATCGCTGAATACACGTCGCTTCCCATCGAGGATGCGGTCACGGCGTTTGAACAAATCCAACTCAACACCCGTGAGGAACAGATTGCTGGTTCGATATTAAGAGAGATAAAGAGCAGGCTGCGCTTTTTGAACACTGTGGGCCTCGGTTATCTAACACTCGATCGGTCGTCAGCAACACTTTCTGGTGGTGAAGGCCAACGCATCCGCCTTGCAACTCAAATCGGTTCACAGTTGCGTGGCGTTCTTTATGTGCTGGACGAACCGTCGATCGGACTTCACCCGCGAGACAATCAGAAGCTTCTGGAAACACTGTCCACACTTCGCGATCTCGGCAACACGGTGCTCGTGGTCGAACACGATGAGGAAACCATCAGACGTGCTGATTACGTAGTTGACCTCGGTCCAGGCGCAGGTGCGCATGGCGGGAAAGTTGTAGCGGTCGGTACCGCCGCTGACGTGGCTGAGAATCCCGAATCGATTACCGGACTCTACATTCGTGGCGCGAGAAAAATCGAAGTGCCGGCAGAGCGCAGAGCGCCGAATGGAAAATACCTGACTATCACAGGCGCCTACGCCAACAATCTCAAGGAGATCGACGTCTCGTTTCCGCTGGGATTGTTAACTGTCGTAACCGGCGTTTCCGGGTCCGGTAAATCCACGCTGGTCGAAGACATTCTCTATTACGCCCTCGCTCAGCATCTTTATGGCTCATCGACTGAGCCTGGACCGTACAAGTCGATTGAAGGACTCGAACACGTCGATAAAGTGATCGAGATAGATCAGTCGCCAATCGGACGAACGCCGCGGTCGAATCCTGCCACTTACACCGGCTTATTCACGCCTTTGCGCGAACTCTACGCGATGCTGCCGGAGTCGCGTGAGCGTGGTTACAAACCGGGCCGCTTTTCTTTCAACGTTAAAGGCGGGCGTTGTGAGGCGTGTGAAGGCGACGGCATGAAACGCATCGAGATGAATTTTCTTCCCGATGTTTACGTGCTTTGTGATGTGTGTCGTGGTGCGCGTTACAACCGCGAAACAATGGCCGTGAAATACAAGGGCAAGTCGATCGCCGATTTGCTCGATACCACAGTCGAGGAAGCACTGCCACTGCTGGAAAACATTCCGCAAATAAATCAGAAGCTGCAAACTCTGCTCGACGTCGGTCTCGGATACATTAAGCTGGGCCAGTCGGCAACGACGCTCTCCGGTGGCGAAGCACAACGCATCAAGCTCGCAAAGGAGCTTTCCAAACGTGCGACCGGCAGGACCATCTACATCCTCGACGAGCCCACCACCGGACTACACTTCGCGGACGTGCACAAACTGCTCGACGTTCTCCAGCGACTGGTCTCGCTCGGTAACACAGTGCTAGTCATCGAACACAACCTCGACGTGATCAAGTCCGCCGACTACATCATCGACCTCGGTCCTGAGGGAGGCGAACACGGAGGCCGCGTCGTCGCCGCAGGCACACCCGAAGAAGTCGCCCGCTCGCGCCGCTCACACACCGGACAGGTCCTGCGACCGCTGCTCAATGGCCGCCTCACGCGCAACGGAAATGGGATTCATCAGTCTTAGCAAACTGTTATAATTCGAGCGCCATGGAAAAGGTGATCAGAGTCTTCAAGTCGTTTGCAGACGCAGAAGAAGCTGATAGGAAATGAGCCACAGATCTTCACGGATGAACACGGATCTGATCCGCGATTATCCGCGTAAATCTGTGGCCTAAAACTGATGCGGAGATCACGATCTTGCCATCAATCTACGAAGACGATCTGAAACCACTCGATCTCGATAAAGTCAAAACCTATCCGCTCGCGTCACGTACGAGCAAAGTTAACCTGCAGGATTTTGCGAAGCCAATCAGCAGTGATACGTCTTTGAACGAATTCCTCGCGAGTTTGCCGAATGTGTTGGCGGGCCAGGCTATTCGTGAACTCGCGGAACGTATTCGTCGTGCACGCGAAGTGAAGAAACCGATCATCTGGGGTATTGGCGGGCACGTGATCAAGACTGGGCTTGCGCCAGTGATGATTGATCTCATGAAGCGTGGCTACGTTTCAGCAATCGCGGCAAATGGATCCGTGTTGGTCCATGACTCAGAGATCGCAGCCGTTGGCTCAACCTCTGAAGACGTTGACGCAACGTTGTCGGAAGGTGCTTTCGGTGGAGCTGAAGAGACTGGACACCTACTCAACAGTGCGGCGCAAGATGGTGCAAGAGATCAGATCGGTCTCGGTGAAGCAGTCGGACGCGCGCTAATCGCGCGCAATCCGAAGCATCGCGATTATTCCCTATTATGCGTGGCCTACGAATCACGCATTCCCTTCACTGCACACGTCACCATCGGTGGAGACATTGCACACTTCCATCCGAGCTTCGATGGCGCCGCCCTCGGCGCTACCACACATACTGACTTTCGTTGCCTCGCTGAGTTGGTGAGGCGAATGGATGGGGGCGGCGTTTACTTGAACATAGGATCGGCGGTGGTCCTGCCCGAGGTTTTTCTGAAGTGTGTGACGCTCGTGCGCAACCTCGGATACAGTCTCACAGACATCACCACTGCGAACTTCGACTTCATTCAATCTTACCGACCATTAACAAATGTAGTGCGCCGTCCAACCGAAAACGGCGGCGGCCGAGGTTATTCAATTACCGGCCATCATGAACTCACTATTCCCCTCCTCGCTGCCCTCATTACTTCCGAAAACAAAAATCTCAGCGGCTCCACTTGACCAATTCTTCAGTCTGGATTATTCTGAGCGCTCTGAAATTGAAAACGAATTTCAATTTCTTCCACGCTCTACCAAAATCGAAGTAGGCATTGCCTTCAAGGTTGAAAGGGGCCGACATGCTTTCCATTTCTCATCGTCTCTTGTTGCTTATCCTATGTTCAGCAATCTTAGTTACCCCAGGTTTCGCACAGGTGGGAATTACCGGGAAGATTCTCTTACGCGGCAAGGTCGTCGATCCGAATCGGGCCGCCATCCCCGGAGCTGATGTCTGGACCTCCGGCAACGGCCTTCCTTCTGCCTCGGCAACAACGGACCGAAATGGCGAGTTCTCTCTCATGGTCCAACCAGGTGAGTATCAGGTGCGCGTGGCGGCGGAGGGTTTCTCGGAAATCACTGAAACGGTAAATCCGGCCACTCTCACTAGTTCTCAGCCGATCGAGATCGTACTTGAGGTGGCGCCCTCGAGCGCGAGCGTCACTATCACTGACGCTTACGGTGTTAATTCAGTTAATACTGCTACCAAGACCCTGACGCCTCTACGCGACATTCCGCAATCGATCTCCGTAGTCACCAAAGAGCAGATTCGCGATCAGTCGATGTCGAGCGTTTCGGACGTCGTTGCTTACGTTCCCGGAGTTACATCACACCAGGGTGAGAACAATCGCGATCAGGTCGTCATCCGTGGTAACAACACTAGTGCGGATTTCTTTTTGAATGGAGTGCGCGACGACGTGCAGTACTATCGCGACCTCTATAACCTCGAACGTGTCGAAGTATTGAAAGGACCAAACTCCATGCTCTTTGGCCGTGGCGGCGGCGGTGGAGTTATCAATCGCGTAAGTAAAGAGGCAGGCTTTTCCTCTTTGCGCGAGATCACACTACAGGGAGGATCGTTCGGAAATAAGCGCTTCTCGGCCGATTTTGACCAGCCACTTGGCAGCAAGGTTGCTCTGCGAATGAATGGTGTTTATGAGAACTCAGGCAGCTTCCGAGACTTTGTGGATCTGGAACGTTATGGCGTTAATCCAACCGCGACTTTCATTGTTGGTCCAAAGACTGCTGTCAAACTTTCGTATGAATACTTTAGCGATTACCGTACCGCCGATCGCGGAATTCCATCATTTCAGGGAAGACCGGTAGACGTTCCTATCGAAACGTTCTTTGGCAATCCGGCTAATGCCTGGGCGGAGGTCGGCGTAAATCTCCTCTCGTCGGTTGTCGAACATCAGGCAGGACGTTTCAACATTCGCAATCGCACCATGTTTGGCGACTACGATCGCTTCTATCAAAACTACGTACCCGGCGCCGTGACGGCAGACAAAAGCAAAGTATCGATCTCCGGTTACAACAACGCTACCAAGAGACGAAACTTGTTCAACCAAACTGATGTGACGTTCCAGGCATCAACCGGATCTGTTCGTCATACTTTCCTTACCGGAGCTGAGGTGGGGAGACAACGCTCGCACAACTTCCGAAATACCGCTTTCTTCAACAACACGACCACATCGATCCTCGCTCCACTGTCGAACCCGATAATCGATACCCCGGTTACATTCCGACAGAGTGCGACTGACGCCAACAACCACGTCAAAACAAACCTCGGCGCGACGTACATTCAGGACCAGATCGAAATCAATCGATATCTACAGGTCGTAACCGGTGTGCGTTTTGACTATTTCGATCTTCAATTTCACAACAACAGAACCAATCAGGATCTGAGACGCATCGATCGTTTGGTTTCGCCGCGCGCCGGCGTCATCGTGAAGCCGATCACGAGTCTTTCCGTTTACGGAAATTATGGTGTGGCCTACTTGCCGAGCTCAGGCGATCAATTTTCCGCGCTGACCGCGATTACTCAGCAGGTCAAACCTGAAAAATTCACCAATTACGAATTCGGTGCGAAGTGGGATGTGCGACGCAATCTATCGCTGACCACCGCGCTCTACCGACAGGATCGCACCAACACCAGGGCTACGGATCCAAACGACCTGGCGCGGATTCTGCAAACGGGAAGTCAGCGTACGAATGGCTATGAACTGGGGTTGAATGGCTTCGTGACGGCGAAGTGGAGTATCACGGGCGGCTACGCTTACCAGGATGCATTTATCAGCAGCGCCACCGTCTCTGCGGTGAAAGGCGCACAGGTTGCACTTGTTCCACATCACAGCTTCTCATTGTGGAATAACTATAGAGTGCTTTCCAGACTCGGCCTTGGACTCGGAATCATTCATCGTTCGGACATGTTTGCTGGCGTTGACAATACCGTCGTGTTGCCAGGGTATACACGCGCAGACGCGGCCGTGTTCTTTTCTATAACCGAAAAGTGGCGTCTCCAGGCGAATTTTCAAAATCTGTTCGACAACACGTATTACCTGAACGCTGATGGGAACAACAATATCTCGCCGGGTGCGCCGCGTGGGGCTCGTGTTGCTTTGATCGCAAGATTCTGAGCGCATGAAGCAGCTACGCAAGATAATCTTTTGGTGTCATCTACCGGTTGGCGCAGCCGCAGGAGTGGTGATCCTGATCATGTGCGTCACCGGAGTGCTCTTGAGCTACGAGAAGCAGATCACTTCGTGGGCCGATACAAGGGGCTATCGTGCAGCGCCTCCGACTGTGGAGACGCAGCATCTTCCGGTTGAGACATTGATAAACAAAGCGCACGAATCACGTGGAGCAACACCGACAGCCGTTACACTGAAGTCGGATCCAGCAGCGCCGGCTGAGATCGCTTTTGGTCGTGAAACCACCATCTTCGTAAATCCTTACACGGGCGCGATTCTCGGTGAAGGATCACAAAAGACACGGAACTTCTTTCGCGTTGTAACTGACTGGCACCGTTGGCTCGGCGCCAAAGGTGATAATCGCAATGTCGCACGCGCGATCACAGGCGCTTGTAATCTCGGGTTTCTGTTTCTCGTAGCCAGTGGTTTCTATTTGTGGTGGCCGCGAAGTTGGAACCGAAAAGCACTCCGAAATGTAACGTGGTTTCGCCGGGGACTGCCTTCAAAAGCGCGCGATTTCAACTGGCATAATGTGATTGGTTTCTGGTCCGCCGTGCCACTATTCATCGTCGTGCTTTCAGCGGTCGTTATTTCTTACACGTGGGCTGGAAATCTCGTGTATCGGCTCGTTGGCGAAACTCCGCCCGCGCCACGTGCAAATCAACCGGCGCCGGCATCCGGATCAAACAAAGAGAACACTCCGCAAACGGACAACCTCAATTCAGCATGGGCACGCGCGGAACAACGGGTTAACGACTGGCAAAGTATCTCGATGCAATTGCCAACCGCCGCCTCTGCGCAGTTGACGTTCAATATCGATCGTGGCAATGGTGGCCAACCACAAAAGCGAGCACAACTCGTTTTGGATCGAGCCACAAACAACCTGGTCACATGGGAACCGTTTTCGTCCTACACACGAGGACGGCAGCTTCGATCTATCTTGCGTTTCGCACACACCGGTGAGGTTGTTGGTGTTGTTGGGCAAACGATTGCAGCGCTCGTTTCCGCTGGTGGGGCCGTTTTGGTAATCACCGGCTTAGCGCTCGCAATTCGCCGGCTGCTCGGCTGGCGCGCAAAACGCTCCAAATCTCCGCAACCAACGATCACCGATCCAATTCCAAACGCGGTGGGCGATTAAAGCCGAGGTCTAATGTTATACTGGCGCGCATCATAAACACGGGGAGCCGGGACTTGCGTTTGATTTGCGACGCAAATGTAACTTAGATGGACGCTGAAAAACTGAACCACTTCCGTAATCTTCTTCTTAGTCAACTACGCCAAAACACCGAACAGATCCGCACCGATCAGGCGGCTGCACTCGAACTCTACGATGATGGCGTTAAAGACAGCGTGGATCTCTCAGTGCAGGATTTGAACAAAGAGATCGCATTAAGGCTCGGCGAACGCAGTTCCAAAGTGGTCGCTGACATCGACCAGGCGCTGCTGCGGATCAAGGAAGGAAGTTACGGAATCTGCGCGCATTGCGGTCAGCCAATTGACGAACGTCGCCTTGAAGCCCTCCCCACTGCACGCTACGACGCCGCCTGCCAGGCCGCAATTGAGAGCGCCAACGGCGAAGACGATCTACCGACTCTGTAACACGGATTTACACGGATCCGTTTAAATCGGATTTACACAGATCAGCGTAATCTGTGTTACGCCTTGGGATGCGCCTTATCGTAGACCGCGATCAACTTCTCCATCGAAACGTGTGTATAAACCTGGGTCGTTGAAAGCCGCGCATGGCCCAGCAGTTCCTGAATGTCGCGCAGGTCTGCGCCGCTGTCGAGTAAATGCGTGGCAAAGGAATGACGCAACGCGTGCGGACTGATGTTGTGCATGCCCGCGCAGATGCGTATGTACTTCTCAACCATACGACCAACTGATCGAGTCGTGATTCGCGTTCCCTGATAATTCAAAAAGAGCGCTTCTTCATCGCGTTTCGACACAGGCGCGTTTTTTAGAAACTTGTCGCGCACTTCAAGATACGATCGAATCGCGGCGCCCGCCGGATCTCCAAAAGGCACAATGCGCTGCTTCCGTCGTTTGCCAGTCACGCGCACTAGCTGATTTCGAAAATCAACGTCCGCAAGATTCAAGGTCGTCAACTCCGCGACGCGCACACCGGTCGCATACATCAACTCCAGCATCGCGCGATCACGTTTACCCAGATCAGTTTCCGGATCAGGAGATTCGATAAACCTGATTGCCTCTTCAATCGATAGATGCTTCGGTAGTTTCTTTTCCAACTTCGGCGTGGCGACGAGTTTTGCCGGATTCAATTCCAACATGCCTTCCCGCACGAGAAACTGAAAGAAGGTGCGCAATGCGGCGAGCTTTCGTGCGATCGAGGCTTTCTTTTTCTGTGCCGTGTGAAGCGAAGCGAGCCATTCACGGATCGTCAGATGATCGATTGTCGAAACTTCCGGCGTTCTTCTCTTTCCGGTTGTCGGATCGGCCGGCGCGAGAAAATCAAGAAACTGTTCGAGGTCGCTGGAGTAATTTCTTAAGGTGTGACTGCTGACGTTGCGTTCGTATCGCAGGTGTTCGAGAAATTGCTCGATCAGTTGCTCCATTAGTCTTCCCAGCCCGCAGAGACTGCCGGCTTCGGAGCATAATACCCCTTCCGCGAACGGACGCGAACATCATTTCGCGTTTTGACGCGCAACTCTAATTTGTGTAACTGACCATCACGTTGATCGGCACTGGGGTAGTAACTCAAAACATATTGCTGCGACAGATCTGCAGCGATTTGGTCAAACGCGATGTCGAGCTGATCGGTTGTTTTAGGAAGATAGACAGCGCCACCGGTTTGTCCTGACAACTGCTCCATGCGTCGCTCGGCTGCAAGCGCGCGAACATTTGCGCCTTCGTACAATCCAGTCTGGACCACGTAGATCTGGCAATCGTCTGCCAGCACGTGCTGCATCATAAAATCAAAATCGCTGTGCCGGCTTGTTGTTTCGATCCCATCAGAAACAATGACGATAACTCGCCGGCCCTGATACGGTCGCAGATAACCGGCAGCGCTGATGACCGCGTCGAAGAGCGACGTACCGCCCTCGGGTTTTCCAAACATCGCGATCGTCTGCTCGAGACGAAGAACATTGTTGGTTAACGGTTGCGCGAGGTAACTGTCAGTTTCAATTGAATAAATTGCAGCTTCGTCTTTGGACCGCAGCACTTTTCTGAAAAACCGAATCGCAGCCTGTTTTTCAAATTCGCGCGCAGCATCAAGACTGCCGCTATTGTCAAAAAGCATCGCGAGCCGAACGCTGGTTTCAGAGCGCGTCAGATCACTGAGCGGACGCAGCTCACCATCAACTCGAAGCTCGAAATCGTCCACCTTTAAATTGATGATCGCGTTGCCACGCTTATCAACTACCGATGCCGGAATTGGAACGAGGTTCGAACTGATCCGTACCACGTCGTCGGGATCGATTTCGTCGCCGGTACTCTTTGCGGGGCGGTTTGGTGAAGAAGGACTGCCGCGTCGGTTTGGCTCGGCGATTGGTCCAGGCGGTTGTTTACCGCCCTTCCCCGGCTCCTGCCGTCTTCCCGATTGGCTCCACGCGGGCGCTGCCGCGAAGCACATGACAATCAGCGCCAGTGACCAAGTCAACCAGCTTGCGCGATTTCGCGTCTTGTGTGATTTCGTTCGAGCCACTCTGCCCATTCTTTCAAGGCTAAATCAACCTGCAGTTGCCTGCGCTCCCACTTTTTACGTACCTGGCGCTTTGCAGGTTCAGGAAGAGGAGGCAAAAGCGCGAAAGTGATGTTTACTGGTTGGAAATTTGTCGCCTCCGCATGCGAAACGTAGTGTGCCAGGGCTCCGGTAGCGCTGCGTGACGGAGCTTCCAACAATTCAAGCCCGAGCGCAAGTCGCGCCGCATTCACTCCCGCGAGCCAGCCCATTGCCACTGACTCAACGTAACCTTCAACTCCCGTGATCTGTCCGGCGAAGAACAAGTTAGGACGCTCGCGCATCTGCATCGTTGAATGGAGCACGCGCGGTGAACAGATATACGTATTGCGGTGAATCTGTCCGAACTGAAGAAACTCCGCATTCTGCAGACCGGGAATGAGTCGCAACACTCGCGCTTGTTCGCCGTAGCGTAGATGATTCTGGAAGCCCACCAGGCTGTATGCGTCCGCCATTAAATTTTCCTGCCGCAACTGCACCGCGGCGTAAGGCTCGCGCCCGGTTTGTGGATCGCGCAATCCGACAGGCTTCATCGGTCCAAAGCGAAGCGTATCGACGCCGCGACGCGCCAGCTCCTCGATCGGCAGACATGCCTCAAACCAGCGAGTTTCTTCAAAACGCTGCAAAGGGACGCTTTTTGCTTCCAGTAATTCTGAGTAGAAACGCGCATACTGCTCTTCGTCGAACGGACAGTTGAGATAATCGTCGCCGCCTTTGTCGTAGCGCGCCGCGCGAAATGCCATTGACGTATCGATGGACTCAGCGGCGACAATCGGCGCGATGGCGTCGTAGAAGTACATTTGGTCGCTGCCGGTCAGCTTCATGATCTCGGCGGTCAGAGCGTCCGACGACAACGGGCCGGTAGCGATGATCGTGATCTGGTCGCCGGGAATGCTTGTGATTTCTTCGCGAATCAGACGAATGTGAGGTTCGGCCTCGATACGTTCGGTGATTAACGCGGCAAACTTTTCCCGGTCGACAGCGAGTGCCGCACCGGCAGGAACGCGCGTCTCCGCCGCCGCAGACAAAACCAAAGACTCACCTTGTCGCAGTTCTTCCTTTAATAAATAGGACGCCGTGCCAGGTTCGTCAGATTTGAGTGAGTTGGAACAGACGATTTCGGCGAGCTTATCGGTGCGGTGCGCAGGTGTCGGCTTGGCCGGACGCATTTCGTAAAGATTCACATGCACGCCTAATTTAGAAGCCTGCCATGCTGCCTCAACACCCGCCAACCCGCCGCCAATAATTCGAACTTCGTTCATTGCTTCTTTGTTTTTGTCACGCAGAGGCGCAAAGGAAGACGCATAGAAGACGGCTCTGCAATCTCTGCGCCTTCCGTTTCATCTTTACGCCTTTGCGTGAAACATGCTTTACCCCTCACGGTTTCACATTCACCGGGGTATCCAGCTTGTACTCTTTAACATCACCCGCGAAATGTTTGTAGTCGCTCCATTCGATCGTCTTGTTGTAATCGCCACCACCAAACAACAAAACCTTTACCGACAAATTCATCTGTGCAAACTTCGGCAGCCAAACTCCCTGGACCATTCTGGTCTGCTCCATCACCAAGGCCGCACCGGGCTTTAACGAAACCAACAACCCACCGGCCATCTTGAAACCTTCAGCCAAACGCGCTTCCAACCGAATCACCTGCTTGTCGACCGGATCGATCCACGCGACGCCGACCAACTTTGCAATCAAACTCTCCTCCGTATTCTTCGGCTTGAAGCTGGTGCGTGGACGAAAATCAAAAACGATCGCCTCGCGTCCGCTAAGTACCTCGCGTCGTGGTGAAACAAACTCACACGCTCTCAGAAATGCGGAGACCTCAGTCGCTTCTTCTCCCTCCGACTTTCTCTTCTCACGCTCGGCGCGACGCTGGGCCACCTTCTTCTCGTCCTTCTCCTTTTCGCGCTCCGCTTTTGCAAACTCCTCCTGCACGCGTCGATCTTCTTTAGCCGCACGTTCGGGCGAAAGAGGTACGCCGTTCTCGCTGATCAGCTTTTCCACCGCTTCGCGATTCGGCAGCGGATAGACCTCATAAACCTTTACTGTCTGTTTCTTCAGCTGGCCCTTGCTGTCGATCGCGCGGTCAGTCTCTGTTTGCTTGAACGCATATTCGGCGACACGATTCTCAAGTTCATCCTGATTTTGTCCGACTTCACGAAGCAACGCGGCAACGTCTAAGTTTTCGGTCGCCGCTGGCGGATCAAAAAGACGATCGTCGATCCCGGTGTCGTATTTGACGCTGTGCAATTGCAGAGTCAGCTCACCCGAACCCTCGACGTTCATGCGGACGCGATGTGGTTCGAGGATTCCGTGTTCCGGTCGATAGTCTTCGAACAGAACCTTGGTGTTTCTCACGTCGCCGGTGATCTTTGTTATCAACCACGTCTTCACGCTGAAGTAATACTGAAAACGCGCGCCGCTCCGTGTCGAAAACTCAACGATGTACGCGGGTTCAGACGCTAGATCGCCGAGCGAAACTACGCGTGCAAGTATGTTTGCCTTCTTAAAGTTGATGAGACGTGATGAGTCGAGTGAAGCACGAAGTTTTGCGGCGGCGCTTTCCGGACCAGTCAGGGTTCGAAGTCGACCGTCGAGTCCGACCTCCCAGGCTGAGCGCGCGTTGCTTGCGGAAATGATTTGTCCGTTGCCGAACGTGAGCTCGACACGTTCAGACGCGGGCGCTTTGCGTTGCGTGCGTGAGGTGCCGATTGGCTGTTGGTTGAGATGGACGGTCCACTCGTAAGTTGCGTCCTTCAGCGCGCCGGCAGCTTTTTTGCCACCGATCGCTTTCAAATAGTTGTCGACGATCTTTTCGGCGGAAGGAAGTTTCTTCGGCAGCGCAGTCGTGTTCTGAGCGAAGGACGCCTGAGCCGCGGCAACCACGAACAAGAGTAAGAACAGAACCTGTAGACGCCGGCGCGGCGATTGCAATTTGGGGGAATCAAACATACAGCTAATTGACTTTACTTCTTTGCGGCTTTCCGCGCCGCTAGCTTCTTGGCACTCGCGCCTCGAGGTGCGTTCTTGGAGGACTTCTTCGCTGCTTTCCTGGCAGCCTTCGTTGACTTTGCAGCCTTCGCTGCCTTCTTCGCTTTTGTGCCTTTTGTGCCTTTTGTGCCTTTTGTGCCTTTTTGTGGCTCGCTCTTCGTAGCGGCTGATGCGACCCTGGGTTGCAACCTCTCGCCTTTCTCTTCCGGTGGCGTTCCAGGTATCAGTTTTCCGTCCCCTTTTGGTTCGTTTTGGGCCAGCGCTTCCTGATTCTGGTGATACTCGTATTCGTTAATAACTCCGCCGCGAATTTTGTATCTATCGACATTTTTCGTTGGATCTTTCGGCATTTCCATCCCTCCTGTTGGTTCGATCTATCCTGCTTGACACTGCAAACTCGGCATTCGTATAGTGCAACAGCGTCACCGCATCAGCTTCACGCCTTAGCCGGCTTAGCTCAGTTGGTAGAGCGTCTGATTCGTAATTAGAAGGTCGCCGGTTCAATTCCGGCAGCCGGCTCCAGTTAATCTAATCTCTTACAACAATTTGGCGCAACAAGATCGACCGCGAAGTTCTTGATTGTCGTTCGCAGCTGGTATAGCATCCGCCCCACAGTCGTCTTAAACGTCAGCATGACCAACCCAGTGCTAAGGCACGCGGTATAGATCTAGTCAAAACAACGGTGCCGCTCTACTCGCGTCGCATCGCGAGTTTCACGGCGAGTTTCCCTTCCCAGTGTTGAATCATGTCACTTCGCGAAAAACTTTTTCCCCAGAAAGAAGGAAACGATCATGAAATACTTAACACCAATGAGACTGTTGCGCGCGTTCTGCTGCGCGTTCGTATTCATGGCTGCGCTCCCGCTGCAAAGCGTTGCCCAAACTCCCACCCCGTCACCACAGGCAGCGCCCACGCCGGAGTTTCTTTCGGTCACCGTCGTGAGCGTCAAGCCTGAAATGATGACTGAGTTTCAGAACTTTATGAAAAACACCACTAACCCTGCACTCAAGAAGGGAGGTCTCAAGTGGCGCGAGGTTTGGCAGAGTACCGGTGCGGGAGGAGACGCGTTTGAGTATGTGCTTGTCGCGCCCGTCGGGAAGTTCGCGGAGTTCGATGGACCAGGTGCACTTGAAAAAGGACTCGGCCCACAGGGTTTTCCCGCCTGGCAGGCAAAAGCGGGTAGCCTCGTCAACAGCGTCCGTCGATTCATCATCCGAACGCGACCGGATTTGAGTTTTGCGGCTCAACGCACAGGACCACCGAAGCTGGCAGTCATCACGTTCGTCCATGTCGCTCCGAATCGCACCGATGAATTTGAGAACTTCGTGAAGAGCGACTTCGCGCCCGTGATGAAGCAGGCCGGCGTCACTTATTTGGTATCTCAGACGATCTTTGGCGGAGACGCGAACGAGTACGTGACGCTCACGATGCGAGACAGCTTTGCGGATCTCGACAAGGGGCCCGTGCTCATTCAGGCGCTCGGGCAAGAAGGAGCACAGAAACTAATGCAAAAACTCCCGGCCGGTGCAGTTGTTCACCTTGAGCGTTCTCTCACCAGGCTCGTGCCTGAGCTCAGCATCCTGCCAGCGTCGCCTTGAGCGAAAGCGATTCAGGGCCACCAAGCTTCGGTGGCCCTGAATCATGCAACAGTGAACCGCCCAACGATCAACACCTTCCCTCTTCAGAAACTAATTGTTCCGCGCGAATTGATCCGCCAGTAGGCAATGGTGGATCTTGTGTGCGATGGAGCGCGGTAATCGGTGGCCAAGGTTGATTCCCTGTGACGTAGTGTGACGCGAAATTAGATAAACTGTAAGCCTCCCGTGATTACGCGATGGTTGATATTGTTAGAATCTAGAACTATTCTAATCGAAAAATGGAAGAACTCGAGCTCTCAGGACTTACGAAACAGCGCCGAGCTGTCTTGCGGGTAATCCGCGAATCGGACGAGCATCTGACGGCCATCGAGGTCTTTGAGCATGCGCGCCGGCTATTGCCGGGCATCTCGTTCGCGACCGTTTACAATTCGCTGCGCTACCTGAAAAACGAGGGACTGATAGGCGAGATCCGGTTCGGAGCGGACTGCACCCGCTACGACCGCAAGCTGAAGCGGCACGACCATGCGATCTGCAACGACTGCGGAAAGCTCGTTGACATCGAACTCTCGATCCCGGACGGACTAATTAAAGAAGCTGCCAAGCGTTCAAAATTCGAAGCCGGATCGATCGAGCTCACGCTGCGTGGTCTGTGTCCTGAGTGTAGAAGCTAGCTAACTGCCGACATCTTGGAACTAAGCGGGAACGAATCACCTAATTAGTTTCGCTATGAATATATAAATCGAAGGAAGGTGAAAAAATGGGAGATAACACAGAGCGCGTCCCGTCACCGGATGACCCGGTATTGGATATAAACGCATCAAGCCGGTGTCCATTCACCGGCGGGGCGATCAAATACACTACCAGTACCCGCCAATCAAACCGCGACTGGTGGCCTAATTCTTTGGATCTGAGGATCCTTCGTCAAAACTCTTCGCTGTCTGATCCGATGGGCAAAGATTTCAATTACGCCGCGGAGTTCAAGACGCTCGACCTTGATGCAGTGATCAAGGACCTGCATGCCCTGATGACAGACTCACAGGACTGGTGGCCTGCGGACTACGGTCACTATGGACCATTCTTCATCCGCATGGCATGGCACGCGGCGGGCACATACCGAATCGGCGATGGCCGCGGCGGCGCAGGGAATGGTGAGCAGCGTTTCGCCCCCACCAACAGCTGGCCCGACAATGGCAATCTCGACAAGGCGCGTCGTCTGCTCTGGCCAATCAAGCAGAAATACGGCCGCAAGCTTTCGTGGGCCGATCTGTTTGTCCTGACCGGCAACGTGGCACTTGAATCGATGGGCTTCAAGACCTTCGGCTTTGGCGGCGGCCGGCCTGACGTATGGCAGGCTCAGGAGGATGTTTATTGGGGCTCCGAGGGTGAATGGCTGGGAGACAAACGTTACACCGGCGACCGAGAACTCGAGAACCCGCTCGCCGCGGTTCAGATGGGCCTTATCTATGTGAACCCGGAAGGGCCTAACGGCAACCCCGATCCGCTCGCCTCGGCGCGTGACGTTCGCGAGACTTTTGGACGCATGGCGATGAACGACTACGAGACCGTGGCGCTTACCGCCGGCGGCCACACCTTCGGCAAGACTCATGGCGCCGGTAACCCGTCGCTGGTTGGGCCCGAGCCCGAAGGGGCGCCGATAGAAGCACAGGGTCTGGGTTGGATCAATGCCCATGGCAGCGGCGTGGGCACGGATACAACGACGAGCGGCATCGAAGGCGCCTGGACCGCGACGCCGACCAAGTGGGACCACAGCTACTTCGAGACCCTCCTCGGCTATGAATGGGAGCTGACCAAGAGTCCCGCCGGCGCACAGCAGTGGCGGCCAAAGAATGGCGCAGGCGCGGACACAGTGCCCGACGCGAAGGACCCGAACAAGCGCCACGCGCCGATGATGACGACCGCTGATATGGCCATGCGGACGGATCCGACCTATGAGAAGATCTCGCGACACTTCAAGGAGAATCCGCAGGAGTTCGCGGACGCATTCGCCCGTGCGTGGTTCAAGCTGACGCACCGCGACATGGGTCCCAAAGCGCGTTATCTCGGCCCGTTGGTACCTGCGGAAGACTTGATCTGGCAGGATCCGATCCCGGCGGTGGACCACGAGCTGATCGACGCGTCGGACATCGCCGCACTCAAGTCCAGGATCCTTAATTCTGGTTTGTCCATCTCGCAACTCGTTTCAACCGCATGGGCCTCGGCATCAACCTTCCGCGGCTCTGACAACCGCGGTGGCGCGAACGGCGCACGAATTCGCCTTGAGCCCCAGAAGAATTGGGAAGTCAACAACCCGGCCCAGCTTTCGACAGTGCTCGAAAAGTTCGAGGGCATCCAAACCGAGTTCAACAGTGCTCAGTCCGGCAACAAGCGCGTTTCGTTCGCCGACCTAATCGTTCTCGGCGGATGCGCCGCGGTAGAGAAAGCGGCGCAAGATGCCGGGCACGACGTGACCGTTCCTTTCAGGCCGGGACGCGGTGACGCTTTGCAGGAACAAACCGAAGTGGATTCGTTTGGGTATCTCGAACCGCAGGCTGACGGTTTCCGCAATTACAAGCGGAGCTACCATAAGACGCCGTCCGAGGAAATGCTGGTTGACAAGGCTAACTTGCTGACGCTGACCGCTCCAGAAATGACCGTTCTCATTGGCGGTATGCGGGTCCTTAACACGAACCATGACGGATCGCAGCACGGCGTCTTCACGAAGCGGCCGGGCACGCTGACGAACGACTTCTTTCTTAACCTGCTCGATATGAACACCAAGTGGCAAACGGCCAATGGGACTGGAGAGGTGTTCGAAGGCCGCGATCGTAAGACCGGCGAAACCAAGTGGACCGCAACTCGTGTCGATCTCAGTTTTGGTTCGAACTCAGAGCTTCGCGCCCTGGCCGAGGTTTACGCGTGTTCGGATTCTAAGGAGAAGTTTGTGAACGACTTCGTCGCGGCTTGGGACAAGATGATGAACCTTGACCGCTTCGACCTGGCGTGATCTCGACAGGGTAGTTGCTGAGTACTAAAAGGGTGGTCGGGTAACGGACCACCTTTTTAATGCCCAGTGGGATTCTTCGCAACATCTTTCTTCCCTTTCGATTGATGGGTTATGGAACGACGAACCTTCTGTTGCCGCAGAGACGGAAGGTGAAGAGCCAGCACGGACCCTCACAAGGACAGGTGCCGGGAATGCAGAGCTGGCTAAGTTTTATGAGCGTTTAAGTCTAAAGGACGGCCGAAAATATATAGAAGGTTAATCAATCACCCAAGCTTTTAACCTGCGAGTGAAATACGATAACCAACGATTGCTTGACCGCAGTCTGCTTTTGCTTATTCAATTCCATCTCGATGTCGCTTTCAAAATCACAACTTGCACAATACATCGATGACGGTTTCCTCGTGATAGAGGGTTTTGCCGACACTCCCGCGTGTGACCGACTGCGAGCGCGGGCGGTGGAGATGGTCCATCATTTTGATCCGGCCGAAGTTGTTTCGATCTTTTCAACGCATGAACAGAACCGAACTGCGGATGATTACTTCCTTACCTCCGGAGACAAGATCAGATTCTTCTTCGAAGAGAATGCTTTCAACGACGACGGCACACTGAAGTACGAAAAGGAGAAGTCGATCAACAAGATCGGACACGCGTTGCACGATCTCGATCCACTATTCGAACGCTTTTCGCGCAGCGAGAAGATCAAAAATATCGCGGCAGCAATCGGGATGAAGAATCCATTGTTGCTGCAGTCGATGTATATCTTCAAACAGCCAAACATCGGTGGCGAAGTCACGTGTCATCAGGACAGCACATTTCTCTACACCGAACCGATCGATATCGTTGGTCTATGGCTCGCGCTCGAGGAGGCAACGATCGAGAACGGTTGTCTCTGGGCCATTCCCGGCGGACACCGAAGCGGACTCAAATCACGCTGGGTTCGTTCGGCTGAAGGAATGAAGTTTGAGATCTTCAATAAAGATCCGTGGCCGGAAGATCAGTTAGTGCCACTTGAGGTTTCGAAAGGCAGTTTGATCCTTTTGCACGGACTACTCCCCCATCGAAGTTTCGAAAACAGATCGTCGCGCTCGCGTCACGCCTATACGCTTCATCTCATCAGCGCCGACGCAAAATACGCCGCTGACAACTGGCTACAGCGCTCCCCACAGATTCCCCTGCGGGGCTTCTAACTTTTTGTTTTTTGTGCCTTTTGTGGGCTAATTACTGGGTCTGAGCAAGCCCCGGAAGATGCCCTGAACGCGCACCTGACTGGCGGGAACCGTAAGCGGCTGGAGCTGTGAATTGGCCGGCTGCAATTCGATGTTCATGCCCCGACGATAAAGTCTCTTAAGCGTGGCCTGATTCTCTTCGATTAACAAAGCAACGACGATCTCACCGTCGCGGGCGTCAGTGCGATTCTCAATGAGCGCGATGTCGCCGTCGCAGATGTGCTCGTCGATCATCGAATCGCCTTTCACGCGCAACGCGTAAACGCGATCCGGTTTCACACGCCCGAGCAGAAAGCGTGGCACCGGAATACGCTCTTCGTAATCGACGACTTCAAGCGGCGCACCTGCTGCGATCCGGCCAAGCAGTTTAACCTCACACAACGAATCGCTACTCTTGTCCTCAACTTTTACATTGAGCGCAAACGATCCGTCTTCATGTTCACGCGCCAACAACCCGCGACGCTCGAGTGCGGCAATATGCTTCGCTATCGTCGCTCGTGACTTAACTCCAAACTGTCGCGCAATCTGTGCGTACGAAGGAATGTAACCGTGGCGTTCCTGAAAACGAGTGATGTAGTCGAGAATCTCTTTTTGTCGCTGCGTTCGTGGGAGCATTTGATTCAGGAGTTCCCGATAGTTTCCCGCTTGGTTGTTTGAGAGATCGCAGTCGACCGCTAAGGGTGACGAAGCATTCTAGGTCGCCCAAAGAAAAGCGTCAAGGGTTTGGTGTGATCAATTTTTACCGAATCGAATAGCGCACCAGAGTGCGAGGGAAAATGCGCACTGCGGGCGGCATCTGAGCAAACGTCATCGGCGGAGCCTGGAGCACTTCAACGGCTTTCTTTCCGTACACTGCCTCATTCAAATTGTTATCAGGAGTGATCATTGCGCCTTTTAAGGCAGCGCCGATGAAGGCGCCTTTACTTCGTGAGTAAGAAAGGATACCTGCATCCAATCGCGGATTAGTCGAGGCGGCGGCTTCGCGGCCTACTGGACCAGCAGCGACGCTCGCTTCGCCGCCGAGCTCAAACTTGTCTTTCAGCAAACCATTCAAACCACTCGGATTCATGATCAGTAAAACGTAGTCCGTTCGCTGCGCACCGATTTGTGGTCCAAAACTTCCGCCACTGAGATTGAAAAACGCAGGCGCGCTCCAACCTCCCTTAACGCGACGACTGATCACACCCTGACCACCACGACCACCAAGAACAAACGCGGCCTTGATCACTCCCGGGAAAACGGCGATCGCTTCTGCCGTGTCGAGTAGTTCCTGCGGGATCGCCCTGTCTTTCACATTCATGATTTCAGTAAAAGTTTTGGCGGCATCACTCGAGTGACGCGCAGCGTCCTGTGTGCGTGATTTGTTCTGAGCGGGTGTTACGACAAACGACAGCGCTACCAGCGCCATGAGAGTTATTGCACAACAGAAACGAACTGACGGCATGCGAAAAAGATCCTCCTGTGAAAGAAGCAAAACTGTTTGTCAGATAGTAACGTGTGAAAACCGTGCGAGACAAATCTAAACGAGATCGATTGAGGCATTAGAGTGAATGTAAACGACTCTATCAAAGTAGTCACAATTCTGTGTCCTCATTGACAGTATTTTCTTAACTGTAGTATTAGATCGCGACCTTCAAGATAGACGCCCTCCCAAGTATTTTTCGAAGGCATCGCACCTCGCAAATGCGATCATTTATTGCCGGACTCGGTTTTACTACATGGTTAGATCCGCCCAGAAACCCGATATCACCTCACAGGCTTAATCAAGAAGAAGTTTGCTGTTGAGTAAATTTTTGCTCCAGTAATAACGATGAATATCGGATCGCGATAAACATCTCCCCTGGTGCTTCGTGGATAAAAGAGTTGAAAAAATCATCCAAATGATGCGCGAGGACGTTCGTGGTGAGCTGTCTCTCGCCGAGTTCGCACAATCAGTCAACCTTTCGGTTTGGCGTCTTTGTCACATTTTTAAATCTGATGTCGGCATGCCTCCGATTCGTTACCTGCGTCTTCTGCGCATGGAGCGAGCCAAGAATCTTTTGGAATCGAGCTTCCTCAGCGTCAAAGAGATCGCATTCCAGGTTGGACTAAATGACGAGAGTCACTTCGTGCGTGACTTCAAATCGACCTACGGATTCTCTCCCGCGCTTTATCGGTCGCACTTTAAAAACAAATCAGCGGCTGATGAACACCACGGAGCCAACGGCAACAATGATCAGTCGAGCGTTAGACAACAACTCGTACAGATCGCAAAACACTCCGCTCTCCCTTCATTACATCTGTTTATTTGCCTCTACTCAACCCTTTAACTAGCGGTATGGACCACACTGAATGTCTTTGCGCGATCAGCTTTGAGGCGCGATCTCAAACACAAAAAAGACATGAAGCAAAATCCGCTAACGAACAACAAAAACCGCCAAGCATGAAAGCTTGCTAGTCGAAAACTGAGGGCGTAATCTGCGCTCGATTCAGCAACAGCGCAGAATGAAGTTTCACCATCAACAAGGATTTCGTGTAAGTCAACTGACGTTACTCAACTGTTTCAGCAGCAGCCCTCGCCCTTCAAACTGATCACTTGGTCGGAAGTTAGATCAGGATTCGGGAGCTCGATAGCTACACTCTTCGAGTAAAGGTCATAACCACCATCTAGGGATTTAGATTTGAGGCCAAACCCAAACGGCTGAAAGGAGATTTCTATGCCTAAAAAGAAGGCAAAAAACCGGCAGGGAGTTGGAAAGAAAACTGAAGGCACAATCAGTCGAAGAAATGTGCTGAAGATAGGAGCAGCAGCCGGGGCCGCAACTGTTTTGGCCCCAAACATCATAACTACTCGCAAGGCACTGGCCTTTGCCGATCCGGTGCCGCCGCCGCTGGTTCAATGCACCGCAGCAGTCAGGAGTCCGGTACATACACCTTTTGTGGATGATCTACCGGTCCCGTTTCCAGCGATAGACCATCCCCTGAACCCGCAGCCCACTGAGACAGCCAACACAGGCGCCGGTGAATGGCCCCGAGTGGCACATCAGCGCTGGGCTCAATTCACCCCGGCCCACGTGACAACCGAATTGGAAGCCAGGCCCGGCCTGCATACATTCCACTCCAACTTCGGTCCTTCATATGTCTGGGGGTTCAACGGCGTCTATCCAGGGCCAACGGTCCTGAATAGATATGGCAAACCCACCATCGTTCGCTTCCGGAACAGCACGCCACCCAACGGCGATAACACGTTTGGCCACCCCGAGATTACGATCCACTTGCATAACGGGCACCATGGTTCCGAAAGCGACGGTTTCGCGGGAGACTTCTTCCCAAGCGGCCGCTGGAAAGACAATCTTTACCCGAATTGCTACGCCGGACTCGACACGTTTGGCGGCAACGGCGATCCACGGGAAAAGATGGGCACTTTCTGGTACCACGATCACCGCGCAGAGAAAACCCTCAACAACAACGTTATGGGCCTGAACGGTATGTTCATCGTTTATGACCCGACGGATCCGGGTCATGAGCACCCCAGCGCAGGATCGCTACAGTTGCCGGGATACTACGGCGTCACTGACTTTCCTTTGATCCTTACCGAGAAGAGGTTCTGTGCCCTGGATGCACAAGGCCGAAATGAGCTTGTCAATGCGGCTGGTGGTGACAAGTGGATCGTCAACGGAGCGATTCAGCCGAAATTGAAAGTCAGGAACAGAAAGTATCGGTTCCGCATTCTCTCTACCGGACCGACAACGGCCCAGTGGGACCTTAGACTCATCGGTCCAACGGGCGCTATTGAAACGATGACTGTGGTTGCCACGGATGCCAACTTCCTCGAGCATCCGGTTCCGGTGGATGCCGGCGCGAATGCAGGCAACAGCAACGCCATCGTAGGAACCACGATTATCACTCCGGGCGCAGTTCGGGTGAACGTCGCTGAGCGCTACGACGTGATCATCGACTTCGGGAACTACAACGCGGGCGATTTTCTGTATCTCACAGATGTGAGGAGCCAGGTTGTCAACGACACCGGCTCCGGAAACACGAATCCTCCGGGGTTACCGCCAGGGCTCAACATCGGCAACGTGATAATGCGGTTCGACGTGGTAAACCGAGAGACCTGGTTCCCGCAAGATACACCGGCTATCCCACAGACCCTCTGTACATTTCCGCCGATATGTGAGCCGGACACCACGTTCCAGTGGAACTTTACTCGCGATCCGGCGGGGTCGAACCCGCGGTTTTTCAGGATCAACAACCGTGTCTTCGATGCCAATTTACCGCAGCATTGCGTTCTCAAGGGCACCTGTGAAGAGTGGCTGATCAACAATAACACCCCTAACGCAGACGGACCTACCAACTGGAAGCACCCCGTGCACATTCACTTCGAGGAATTTCGTATTCTGAAGCGATTTGCGATCATCAACGGCGTATTCCAGGAAGTTCCGGTGACTCCGTTATCGCAGGGAAGGAAAGACGTCACCGCGGTGGAACCGGGAGAGGCCGCACTGATCAGGATGAACTTCCGAGACTATATCGGCAAATACCTGATCCACTGTCACAACATGGGCCACGAAGACGCGTTCATGATGGTGGCCTGGCACATTGTTCCTGATGCGGCAGCCAAGGCAGTGTGTGACTCCCAGATTGTCCAGGCTAACAAGGAGTTCGAAGCCAAACTGCGCGGTGAGGAGGTGTCGTAATGGATAGAAGATCAATGTTGAGCAGAGCGTTCAAGCCGCATCGCTATTCGCAGGGCGCTGCGAAGTTTACAAATGCGGTGCTTCGAACACAAGACAACCAAGAGGTCAGGTTCTATGACGATCTGATCAAAGGCAAGCAATGCGTGATCAATATGATGTATGCCGAATGTCACGGTGCTTGCCCTCTGGTGACTACGGTTCTGAAACGAACTTATCGTGACCTGAAAGATCGCATGGGTAAGGACCTCTTCTTTTACTCAATCTCGGTAAAACCACAGGACGACACGCCTGCCGCGCTGAAGCATTATGCTGAGACGCGCAATGCTGATCTGCCTGGCTGGTATTTCCTGACCGGAGATCCCTACGATATCGAGACGATCCGCTTCCGGCTCTTTAATATGGGCCATGTAGGGATCGACCTTGATTTCGCTATGCACTCCGGCACATTCCGTATTATCAACGATGCCACCAACTACTGGGGCCATGCCGGGGCGTTTGCCAGTCAGCGAAATATTATGCAACGCATCGCCTGGGCCGATCCTTATAAGTCAGCCGCAGAATGGGATGTGTACGCTCGGAATCTGCAAACTCTGATCAATAAGGACATCAAGAAATACGGCTACCGCCGAGACGTCTGAGTTTGCGGCACGGGTCGTCACGGCGAGGGTAAAGCCTGACCTTGAACGACTCAAAAACCAGGCCAGGAATAGAAACTGCTCCCGTGGCTTCTATTCCTGGCCAACAAAACCAAGGATGTTTAGAGTTCAAGCTTCAGCTTGCCTGGTCCAAAACCAAAGCCTAAAGGCTGAACTCTAAACTTTTCGAGGAATACATCATGAAACTTACAGCCATAATCTCGCTGCTGGCTATCATGCTTCTGGGTTCAACCGCTACCGCATTGGCCCAGGAAAAGAGTTGTTCATTCGATCTCGTTGGAACATGGAAAGCGCAGCTGTCACCCACCGAAGCAATACTTTATCGACTTGATTCAAAGGGTGCCGTCACTGTTCTTTCAGTTTCTGACAAAGGTGAACCGCAGCAGATCGCTACCGCTAAATACGAGGTGATCAATGAGCTCGGCAAACCAGGATCGGTTTCGTTTACTGCATCCGGCAAGAACCGGATATTCGGAGCCGTCAGAAAAACGATGAGTCTCGTCAGCTATGACGACACTTCGATCACTTGCTTAATACCAGGCATCGGAACCACTCGGTGGACCAGAGTCGACCCCGACCGGTATTTCATTGTGCTCGCGGCACGCCGGGGAGAGTTCTACGATGCGACTGGCTCGGCGTTTCCCATGGTTATCAAATTGGCTGGAGGAGTTCCCACAATCGACGCCTTCGGTGTCTATTTAGCGAAGGACGGAAGGAACTTTGGTACCGTCCCTCCCGACGTATACAGGAACTATCTTCGAGAGGCACGCAACGAGTCGGAAACCACACTGCGTCTGGAAATCAACTCCCGGCAGTATGTCAGGGCGTTGAAGATCATTAAGGAGTGGGAACGGCGGGCTCGCGAAGGCGCGCTTTTGTACACCACCGCTGCAGAGACTTTAGATGATCCTACATCGCTCAATAACATTCTGGTCGTTAAGGCGGTTACAGAAACGCTCAACCAGTGCTCGGCAGATTTCAATCTGTACCCACTCAATTACGTTGTTAAGGACGACTGGATCTCCAACAAGGTTAGTTCCGCGTTTGTTCCGTTCTATTACTTCAAAGAACTCAGGCAGCGGAATGAGGCGCGACATATTGACGACAAAAAGTTTCAGGAACTCGTCCATCTACCAAACCTGGCGAGTCGTTAAAGTCCAAACCCGGCTTGGACAGGGTCAGTACCACCTCGCGGTAGCGGGTGGGTGCAAAGCAAATTGAGACAGTGTCTCCCCCGGTACGGCGCAAATAAACGAAAAAGGGGAGGATATGAATTTGAAAATTCACAGTCAGAAAATTGAGATCATGAAACGCATTCTGTTCAGCTCGTTGGTGGTGTTCATCGGGTTCGGTTCCCTTCAGGTGCTGCGCGCACAAACTCCGACTGCGCCTGATGAGAAGCGCGCGAGTCAACCAAAAAAACGTGGTGGAATCTTCACCATGTATGTCCACGATCCACTTGCCCGTACGATGTGTTTTAGTGACGGGAAAGAAGGGTTTGCGTTTGTTAATAGTGACTGGCGTAACCGTTGCAGTGATCTTAGTTACATTCTGGCGAGTAATGGCAGTCTTGTTAGCGGTATCGAGGTCAGCCGAGTGGCGGCGATCGTCGATCTCGGCACGTCAGACGAGCTTCGTCAGCGTTATGGCTTCGAGGACGCGCAGGGCGGCGGCATCGGGTTCGCTTCCCTACATCTTAACGGCGACAAGATCATGATTCTGAAGCAAGATCTTAGCAAGCCAGAATACCAACCACTGCAAGAGGGGCCCAAACTCTTTACGGAGGTTGCACCATCTGCCACCGCGCCAATCAGGCTGGGCCACATTTACCTTGTGCGTATCGCGGACAAGAAAGACACGAGTTTCCAGCAGCTCGTTAAGCTGATGGTGATTGCGTATCGTCCTGAAGAATCGGTGACGCTGCGATGGGAGTTGCTCTAACTGTAGTTGCTTCAACCCCACCAGGCGTGCCGGAAACGAAATTCACTAGTGCTTCCCAGACTAATGGAAGCAAGGTATGAACTTTCATCCTTGAAGGAGAACAGGTATGCAGCAACAAGAATTCAAAACCAGCGGCAGCGGCTTTACCTCGGGCACGATCTGCACTGATACAAACCTTTACAAATGTACCGACAACAAAGTTGTGTACATCGAGCATATTGCGGCAGGAACGGCCTTCCCGAAGTTCCCGGGAGGGAACGGCAAAGGCAGTGCAACGTGGTTTCCAATCACCTTAGCAACTGACGGTGACAAAGCAGACTTCGTTGCGGTCACGGCAGATTTTGCATAAGGAGACAACCCACCTGCCACGTCGGGCGCTCTTCCTGCTCATTCGATAACGACATGAGCAGGAAAGCGCTTGGAATCACGGGGTAAAGAAATGCGCTTCGTAAGATTTCTGATACCGCTCTTCGCGGTTGCATTGCTTCTGATCAGTTCCCAGGTATACTCTGTGTCCGTCGTCACAGCAGCACAGAAGGAACGCTCGGCTCACGCAAAAAAGCCCTCTCAGTTCCACTATGTATGCCCCATGCACGAGGACGTGACCTCGAAAAAACGCGGCCTCTGTCCGAAGTGCAAAATGAAACTGGTTAAGAAACCCGTAGTTACGGAGCCCGGCTCCAGTTCCGACTAGCGTTTGCTCCGAAGGATCCGCATGTTTATAGCGCGCTATAAACAAATCGTCTCGCTAAGACGAAAAGTGACACGTCCTTTCGTCGCGTTAACGATTGCTTTTTCGTTTATCGCGACGTTGCTTCCGGTTGCCAGCGCTTCCCTGACGAAATCGAACACGATGGCCTGCTGCGTCGGCAAAGCGGCCGGCCACTGTGATTCCGGCATCACCGCGAAAAGGATTCCGCCGCCGAAGTCGGAACCAATGTGCGGCTTACATGGCGCCGAGATGGAAGAAGATGGAATTACCATCGTCGCCCAACCCGTCGCTCAATCTTCCCCCGCTAAATCTCAACACTCACACAGCCGAACTGCTGAAACAAAATCTTCACAACCAGCTGCTGAATCTGCATCGTTGAGCCAGCCCTGTCACATGGATTGCGCTTCCTGTGCAGGTGTCTCGACTCGACAACAAAAACGTGAACGAAACATTTTCCAGCCCACCATTTTTCAAAACGCTTCGGTGACGACGCCGTCGTTTGACGAGGATCAACCGCTCCTTTTTTCATCGAACGGCGACTGGGAACACGTCGTTCCCAGAGGGCCTCCGTCCAAGCTCCGTTAACCCCACTCGCGTGAAATCACTCAATCCGCACCGGAACTTTAAATAAGTTTCGGGGGGCCAATATCTATTTTGCGGAGAAAGTTCGATGAAAATACCCATCTATCTATGTTCATTCTTATTGTTTCTGTGTGCCGGTGTTTGCGCGGCCCAACAGAACGTGACGTCCGCAACGCTCGGCGGGCGAATCGAGGATGCGCAAGGAGCGGTAGTGAGTGGCGCTAGTGTGACTGCCACTCACGTCGAGACCAATCAACAACTGTCAGCCACCAGCGATCACGAAGGTCGTTACCGATTCCCATACCTTCGTACTGGCGCTTACGATCTGAAGGTCAACGCACAAGGCTTCTCAACTATTACCAAACAACTGACTGTGTCAGTCGGCCAGGCCCTCGATCTGCCGATCCGGCTCGAGGTCGCCGGCGTTTCGGCACAAGTCAACATTGGTTCAGACGTTCCGATTGTGGAAACAGTACGGACGCAGATCACCGAGACGATCACGCCGAGAGAGATCAACGAAGTGCCATTGAACGGTCGCAATTATCTCGACCTGGCGCTGCTCGTTCCGGGAGTTTCACCCACCAATACTGGCAGCAATCAACGTTTCGCCGAAACCTCAGCGGTGCCTGGTCAGGGAATCTCAATCGCCGGACAGCGCAATCTCTACAACAGTTTTATTGTCGACGGAGTTTCGGCAAATGATGACGCCGCCGATCTGACGGGCACTTACTACAGCGAAGAAGTCATCGATCAGTTTCAGGTGGTAACCTCAGGCGGCATCGCTGAATTCGGTCGGGCCTCGGGCGGCGTGGTTAATATCCTTACCCGATCAGGAACGAACGATTTCCGTGGCAGTCTCTACGGATTTTTCCGCAACCAGCGTTTCGATGCTCGCAATCCGCTCGCGCCGACAAAGGATCTTCTAACGCAGGCGCAATATGGTGGCACGATCGGTGGCCCAATCCGGCGTGAACGGACCTTCTTTTTTGCCAACTTTGAACAGACGCGCGGGAACTATTCGGCGGTGCTGACCATCGCACCTGCGGCGGTTGCTTCAATTAATAATCGTTTGCGCGCTGTCAATTATTCCGGTCCGCTCATCAGCACCGGCGTGGTTCCAACGAGTTTCGACACCACAAACTTCTTCACCCGCATCGATCACAGGATAAATGATCGAAACGAACTGAGCGGGCGCTACAGCCTGTATCACATAAACGCGGTTAACTCGCGTACGGTTGGCGGATTAAACGCGGTCAGTCGCGGCACAGGGTTGAACGACACGGATCAGACTGCGGTGGTCAGCAATGTCACTACTATCAGTAGCCGCACGCTCAACGAAGCTCGAGTGCAATTTACTAACAGCCGTCTCGAGGCACCCGTTAACGACGAGATTGGGCCGGCAGTAAATATTTCAGGCGTCGCTAGCTTTGGTATCGCGACGTTCTCGCCGCTCGCACGCGAAATCAATCTCTTCGAAGCCGTCGACAACGTCTCGACTCAGCGTGGAGAGCACTCTCTCAAGTTTGGCGCCGACTTTCTTTACAATCGCGTCAACATCCTCTTTCCGGGCGCGCTTCAAGGCGTCTATTCGTTTACCTCACTCAGTAATTTTCTGAGCGGCACTTACCTCAATTACCAGCAGGCGTTCGGCGCCCCGAGCCAGCTTCAAGCGAATCCGAACTTTGGCGTCTTTGTTCAGGACGAGTGGAGAATGCGGCGCGATCTAACATTAAATGCCGGCCTGCGCTATGACGTTCAGTTCTTACCGGATCCGATCCAGACTGACAGCAACAACTTTGCGCCGCGATTGGGAATCGTCTATGCACCGGGTGATCGCAAAACAGTCTTACGCGCCAGCTACGGGCTTTACTATGATCGCATTCCGCTTCGCGCGACTTCGAATGCTTTACAGCGCGATGGATCAAAATATCTGGTAGTGCAACTATCACCGACTCAACCCGGTGCTCCTGTATTTCCGAACACCTTAGCGCTGCAACCGGCAACACTACCGACGAAGCCCAACATTACGCGGATCGATCCGAACATCGAGGCGAGTTACAGCCAACAGGCCAACCTCCAGATCGAACGCGAATTGCCCGGCAACGCAGTTGTATCGATTGGTTACCTGCACTTGCGTGGCCTCCATCTGATTCTTTCTCGGAACGTAAATGTACCGACTGTTCCAGCCTCGGCGGGCATACCGAATCTCGGTCGACCCGATCCGAACTGGGGCAACATCTCGCGCTTTGAGAGTTCAGGCGATTCCTACTACAACGGCATGGTTGTTTCTTACAACCAGCGTGCTGTTCGCTGGGCCAGCCTGCGAGTTTCATACACGTTTTCGAAAACGATTGACGACGCTGGTAACTTCTTCTTTTCGAGCGTGCAGAACAACTTCAACATTCGCGACGATCGCGCTTTATCGGATAACGATCAACGGCATCGACTGGTTGTGAGCGGTTCACTTGAAGTGCCGCCACACGATAAAGCAAAAGGATTCCAGCGATTTCTGTGCGGCTTTCAGTTAGGTTACATTTTCACTTACGCTTCGCGGTTGCCGTTCAACGTGTTGTTGGGAAACGATCGTAACTTCGATACCAACAACAACGATCGCCCGCTGGGCGTTGGACGCAATACTGGCCGAGGTTTCGACTTCTCTTCCCTGGATTTGCGTTTGACAAGACGCTTCCGGCTTACGGAACGAATTGGCTTGCAGCTCGTGGCGGAAGGTTTCAATGTGTTGAATCGCGCGAATTTTGGCGTGCCAAATAATACGTTCGGCTCAGGCGCAACCGCTTTGCCGACGTTTGGACAACCAACCGCGGCCTTCGATCCCCGGCAGTTTCAGTTTGGGATGAAAGTGAGTTTCTAGAGGTTAAAGACGATTCTCACGCAGCGGCGCAACGGCGCAACGGATATCCTTTCTTTCGTTGCGCCGTCGCGCCGTTGCGGGAGAAATTCTTCTTCAAAAAAACAGTATGTCACAGATTTCAAAAGTCATCATCGCAATACTCTCCCTCGCGTTACTTTTACTGACGGGCTGTAAGCATCCGTCAACTAGCGGTGCGGTTGTGGAGAAACCACAGCCTACGCAGATCTCTGCAGCAGGTATTGATGCTGCGGAACCTGTGATCGTGGCTGCTGCGGATGGCACGTTCTACGTTGCGTGGGTAAATCACGATGCGAAACAAGCTGACGTTATGCTGGCTCGTTTCAACGACGCTGGCGAATTACAGGGCTCACCAGTGCGGGTTAACCGGCAAACCGGTGTCGCCACTGCATGGCGTGGAGATCAACCAAGTTTAGCCGTGTCGCCTGACGGCGCGGTGCATGTGTTGTGGACAGCACGTGTCGATGCGGGTGAAAAACACGGCACTGACGTCTATCTCTCGAGCTCCACGGATCGCGGCCAAAGTTTTGCCACTGAAGTAAAGGTTAATGACGATAAAGCAACTGGCGCTCACGGTATGCACTCGCTTGCTGTCGCTGCCGATGGACGGATTTACGCTGCCTGGCTGGACGAGAGAAATGTACACGTTCCCAAACCGTCGACGAAGGGCGAGGGTCATCACATGGAAAGCAACCGCGATCTATACCTCGCCTACTCAAGCGATGGCGGTCGCAGTTTCTCCGCAAACAAAAAGGTCGCATCTGAAGCATGTCCGTGTTGTAAAACGTCGCTCACGGTTTCGGCGGATGGAACAGTCTACGTCGGTTGGCGTCAGGTGTTGCCCGGTAGTTTTCGTCACATCGCAGTAGCCGGCTCGAGAGATGGTGGGAGGAGTTTTTCAACTCCGGTAATCGTCAGTGACGATCATTGGGCGCTTCAGGGCTGTCCGGTATCTGGTCCATCGTTAGCGGTGGATGGGGCTACTGGAAATCTGAAAGTACTGTGGTATGCAGCCGGTGAAAACAGCGCCGCCGGAGTTTACTTCTCGGAGTCGAAAGATAAAGGGCGTACTTTCTCTCCACGGCAATTGTTGTCGCAGGAAACAGTTCGCGGTACACCCGCGCTAACAACACACAACGGCAATTCGATTGCTCTCTGGCAGACTTCAGAGACGATAGAGACTAAAATGCGTGCGCTCGGAAATACCGGCTCGGCGCTCAGTGTTGCAGCGAACGCAGAGTTGCCGGCGGGCACGTACGTGAACGAAAGACTCTTTGTCGCCTACATTGGAAAGGAAAAGGAGAAGCGAAGTATATGGCTCATACGAGCCGAGTAATTATTGTCTGTGCGGCGCTCATCGTCGCGACAGCGTGCAATCAACAGGCGCCTAATAAACAAGCGAACGCTCCCACGGGTCCAGCGGCCGCCGTGGCAACAAACCATTACTCAGGTGAAGGCGTAGTCAAAGCCATCGATCCCAAAACACCAGCGATTGAGATCGATCACAAGGACATCGAGGGGCTGATGCCGGCAATGCAGATGGAGTTTCCGGTAACCGACCCAGGTCTGCTGAATGGAATTGCGGTCAATGATCGCATCGACTTCACGATTGAAACCGCCAAAGGTGAGATGAAAGTCTCCGCGATAAAGAAAAAGCAATAGGTCCTATAAGACTTATATGTCCTATAGGACCTAATCAGATTTGCGCGCGTGTTGCTATTGCTTCTGCAAACTCGCCAATGCCGCCAGCACTTCCTCACTGTGTGCGGCCACTTTCACTTTCTCAAACACTTTCACAACCTTGCCCTGGGGATCGATGATGAAAGTATTGCGCGCCGAGAGCTTCGCGCCCTGGTACTCCATAACCGAACCATACTGCTCTGAGACCTTCGCGTCCGTGTCGGCGAGCAACTTGAAGTTCAGCCCTTCCTTGGCACAGAACTCCTTGTGTGATTCAGCGTTGTCAACACTGACGCCAAGAATCACCGCGTTTGCCGCTTCATACTTTGCGAGATCGCGCTGAAAATTGCGTGCCTCGATCGTACAGCCTTGCGTAAAGTCCTTCGGGTAGAAGTAGAGCACCACCCATTTCCCCTTGAAGTCGCCAAGGCCTACCTGCTTGCCTTCGTTTGTGGTGAGATTAAAAGTTGGCGCCGCTGCTCCGACTGCCGGCAGTTCACTGACTGCACTGGCACGGTTACAAGCCAGGACGGCTACAATCGCGAACGCCAGAAGAAAAGCGTACTTAGTCATTCTTATCCTCCGCACATCAGTTGAATTTTAACGGTGGGGGAATTCTATACAAGCCCAAGGTGTCGATCAATGCGAGTACTGCGCCACGATAGTGTCGCGTATTTGCGCGGGCGTCAGCTTTTGTTCCTTCTCCAGTTTCAACGCCAGCAGTGCTTCTCTAATGCACACATCACAGTGTGAAGCGTGATCGTCTTCGAAGCAACTGTAGAGACTCTTGTGACCAAAGCCCTGATCGCAGTGACAGTAACAAGGTAATTGCGCGATGGTGACCGGAATCTCCCGCACCGCCCGGTAAGCATCGCGCGTTATGCCGCTGAACAACGCCGGATCGAGTGTCGGTCCAAGACTCGATCTGCCTGGCGCCACTTCAAAATGTGCGGGTACCGTCTTGGCGTTCACGGAATGCTCGTGCTGCGTTGAACCCTGAGCCGGCGCGTTTGAACTCTGCTTCGTCGGCTGCGGTTTGTTGCTTGCTGAATTCACCATCAAGACTACAGCGATCAGCAGCAGCGCCACACTCCCAATTAATAACCAGTTCTTCTTCATTAAAGCTTACTCCTAGATTGTGCTTAGTGCTTGGTACTTTGATGCTCCATCACAAAGTACAAAGCTCAAAGCACTAAGCTCTTTATTAATGCATTCCGTGCATATTCATCTGCACCGGGCGAATGCGGAAAAAGAGTTTCCACGATACCGGATTTGACCCGTAAATCGGATCCAAAAGCGACGGCTTGGAATAGAACGTCAAATCGCTGCCGATAGCTAACGACGTCTTGTCCGTATTCCAAATATCGCGCGCGCCGCCAAACGTGTAAGCTCCGATGCGAAAGGACGGATGATCGTCAGAAATACCGAGACTGATTCGATCAGCCGCGCGCAATAGCTGATTTTTGTCCGTCAATTCGAGGCGCGTGTAGAGATAGTTCCGGTCCAGAAACTTTACCGTGGATTCTGCCACATATCCGTTCAAGTTGAAAATTTCGCCATCGTGACTTTCGTGATTTCGGCCCCAGATCAAACTCGAGGCCCAGTTACCACGTTCGAAGCGCCGGTTGTAACTGATCGACGCAGTGGTGCGACGTACGTCTCCAGGCTCGAGCGCTTCCGGGTTCTTCAAGAAACCGTGGCTTACCTGCATGGACCAGTTGCTGTTTGGCGCAAACCAGAGTCTCACAGAACGAGAGTTCCAGGGGTTTGCTTCGAAGTTGTAACGGTTCTCGCCCGGCTCGCGACCGTTAAAGAGAGAGCCTTCGAGCTTGAACCAGCGATACTGGATTCCGGTTGTCACCACCCCAAAACTGATGTGCGTCGAGTCCTGCAGGTGGTGCGACAATGGCGCCGATGTGTTTTCTGACGCAGACGCCCGGTGCATAAACGCATTTGGACCAAGAGCAGGTTCTCCGGGATATCCCGCGTACACGAACCAACTCGCACGCTCGCCGACCGGCACTGTGTAAGTAGCACTCAGCTCCATGAACAGATCATGTGGATGTTGCCGATCGATTAACGGTTGGCCCTTGTAAGTCTCGCCGGTCTGAAACAACAGCGGCGAGCCACCCGGAGGAAAGGTAAAGGGTTCAGCGCTGAACATACCGCGCAATTCCAGGGTTCCTGGTCCTACACGTCGCGCTGCAGAAGGCATGAACCAGTTGGCTGATTCAAACTTCGTCACTCCTCTCGGTCCACCCTGGCGGTTTACGCCGGCGACGAAGTTGTAATGAAACATCAATAACCACTCCCCCGATTGTTTATGCAACATCGGCATCGGGCTGGAGTCAGGCTGCCATGATGTGCCTGATCCCATGCGGCCCATCGGCATCAGATTCGATTCGCTCTCGCCGATGCGAAGAAACATCTGATCGTCGTGCATGACGAAGATGCCGTGGTCCATGTGACCGGACATGTCCATTTTCTCGGCTGGCATTTCCGGACTTGGAGTAGCCATTGGCGATGCAGTCGCCTTCGGAGTCGCCGCAGGTTTGGGCGGCGGCATCGTGTGACCTTCATGTTGTGCGAAGACAGTTTGACTGTGCGCGGCAAAAATCAATGCCGCGCACAGTAGTGCGTCCCTTATCGATCTCATTATTACTCCCTTAATCAGCCACGGATTTGCACGGATGAACACAGATCTAAACTCGTGTTCATCCGTGTAATCCGTAGCTAAAAATTTACGCTGCTTTCTTTGCCTTGGCTTTGCAACAATCACCCTTGTGGTTCTTCATGTCGTGCTTCATCGTGGCATCATGCTTCATCTTCATGTCGCACGAATCGCCACTACAACAGCAACACGATTCCATCGAGCAACAGCTCTCGGCTTTTGTCTTTTGGTCACCTTGCGAGGGGCTTTGGGCTGAAACTGCGGTAAACGCAGCCAGCAGCAAGCTAAGGAATAGAATCAGGGTAGTGTTCTTACGGGGTCTCATTGTAGTTCTCATGTATCTAGAGATTAATGCGTCCCATGCCGGTCAAAAACGCACCGGCACACCAAGCTTGAGGACAAACTAAAAGGTTTATCCGGCGTCTGGCAGGCAGATCTCTAGATCAGAAAAACACAACACTGAAGGTGGGTAGAACCACGATTGCGAAGGAATTGAACCGCGTGCGGATTTTCTCTCTGAAGTGGCTGTTTCTCGAACGCGGGTAGAGCCGCTACTGGTTCACGAGCAGGTTCCGGTAAGTAAGTGCTGCTCTTCGAAGTTGCGGCGGTTGCATTCACACCAAGCGGACAATCTTTCATCATGCCGCGTGGAGCCGGAACAAAAGACGCGACGCCTTCCAGCAGCTTCAAACTACTCGTGGCTTTCTTTTTTGGCTTCGCAGAATCACAGCAGTCATGCGCTTGCCTTGCGTGACAGCTTGCGCCGGCCTCGACCAAAGTTTCGTCGGCAGGCTCGGCGCCCATTGCGCCAGTAGTGCAACCGAAGAGACAGCCGCCAGCCATCCAGATCGAAACGCTGACGGATAGAAGCAATCTCACTGCCTTGTTCGAGAAGAACAAACTCATTTCTGCTTTGAAGTCTACTCCCACGAAAGCTGATTTGTCGAGAAAGAAGACCTATCGGACCTACATGCCCCCTATGTGTCTTATTTAGAGTCCTGCATCACAATCGTCATGAAAACCCAGCACTTCCGTAACCGATCAGTTGTTAGCCTAAATCATCGGGAGAAACATAGATATGAGTATCAATAAAAACAAAATTAAAACTCAGGACGAACTGAATGAACCAGCTCCGATCGATAAGGCAGAACAACGCGTTGAAGCGGAAATGAAGAAACTGGAAGACGAGACGAAGAAGGAAGTAGCAGAGGGTCTGAAACAACAGGGCGAGGCCACGGATGCGGCCTAACTCTTCAACGCTTCTTCGAGGGCTTGCTTGATTTGTTGCGGAGTCGTGTCAGGTCTGAAACCAATGAAACGTTTTACGATGCGACCATCGCGAGCGATTATGAAGCTCTGCGGAATATTTGTACGTCCCTGCATTAATGCGAGCGCAACTTCCCGCGTCGCCCAACCGATGTGATACTTCACGTTGTATTCCCTCACAAACGCAGCGACGCTCTGCGCAGACGCATCGGGATCTTCAGTCGAGAGCCCAATCATTTCTACACCACGATCTTGAAATTCACTGTGAAGTTTGACCAGCTCCGGAGTTTCCATGCGACATGGACCACACCAGGTGGCCCATAGATTCACCAGCATAACTTTCCCGGAATAATTGGCGAGCTTTATTGGCTGACCAGTCGCGGCCCTGTTTTCGGCGTCGAGAATCGGTTGCGGCAAAAACAGCCCGGCGGCCGGACGGCCCGGCGCCGAACCCCCGGACGGCGGATCGTTCGAATTGCAACTCGACGAGCCGAAGGCTACCAGCAATCCGAGAGCGACTAACAGGCACACTACACGGAGCGGCGTCCAAAACTTCACCTTAACTTCTTTTCTTTCTGACATTGCTTTTTACTCGACAACTACCTTTACTACTTTTTTCCAAACCTGAAGGACTCGAGGATCAATGGAGCCTCGCCGTGCTCGCCAACATCTTCCACCGACGATAACTCAGGCGCAAGCGAAGTCGTAAACATACTCAAAATTGCGCCCGTCGCGTCGCCTTCTTTTCCGGTCGGCAGGAAAATGACTCGACCCCACAGACGAAGATCGCCTTTTTCAGTTCCTTTCGACAAACCTTCCCAGCGAAACTCGTAGGCGTCCATCGAGTTTACCTTAGTTGCACCTTCCGAAACCTTGCGGTACTCAGGAAATGATTTCGCCAACGACGAGCTGAACTCTTCGACCTTCTGTGGCAGGCTCTGCAGGTCTCCCGCAAGCGTGCCGGAGCTTGCGTACCAGCGCACCACGAAATTCTCCTGAGTAAAGTCCGGTGGTATCCGTCGTTCGACCTTCACAAAGTTGGTCGCACCGGGAACACCAGCTTTCGGATCACTCTGCCACGTCTTCGGGTAATAGAAACTGAAATCGAAGTAATGGTCAGCCAGCACTCCGTCAAGATTGTCTTTGGAGTTTACAAACTGAACTGCTCCCGGCGGAGGCACGAAATTGTCCTCTGGTGTTGGCGCAGGCGTGGATGATTCCACGGTACTGGCCGGGGTAGGTTTGCTCGCGTTTGTATTTTCGAGCGGCCGATTTGGATTTCGTTCCGCCGCCATTTCATCGAGGCGTGGCTTAACGACGAAGAAGAACACGCCTGCTAAAGCGCCACCGCCGAGCAAAAGAAACAGAAGTACACCGGCGATGATCCATGGCAGCTTCGATTTCTTCTTCGCTACCGGAGGTAATGGCGCCGAAGGAGCAACTGCCGGCTGCTGTACCGCTATTTCACCCGTCGTCACCCGCGACGGCTCAACAGCAGCTGGTGGTGGTGGCGCAGGGGGCGGAGTCGCTGCTACTGGTGGCGGCGGTGGTGGCGGCGCCGGTGGTCTAGGGATGTCTGAAGTGTTGGGAGTTGTTCCTGTTGGGCCAGTGTTGCGCGGGAGGGCCACCGTTGCCGGATAGTTCTCGATGATCGTGGCATTCGGATCGGGCAAGTCGCGACTTGTCGGTCTCTCCGAGGCAGCATTCAAGTCTATTGAGGTGGCGCGAATCGTTGCATTCGGATCGAACGTCTGCGGTGCGATTAACAGACCGCCGTCAAACGTGCAGAACTTCTGACCTTCATCCGGAAACGTACGATTACACTTAGGGCAACTCTTCATACAGACGGACCTCTTAAGCGGGAATCAGATTCGATCTCAGGCACTTAATTAGCTCGCGCTCTGGCGAGTTTCTGGGCAGCGCCATTGTTGTTTGGGTCCAGTTCGAGCGCTCGCTGATACGCACGAATGGCTTTATCTTTTTGGTTGGACTTAAGGTAACCGTCGCCGACTCCTTCAAACCCAAAGATCCCGGCAAGTTGTTTCTTCTCGCCGGTTGCTGCCACCGCTGAAGCGCGCTCATAAGTTGATTCAGCGTCGCTGTAGCGATCCATTCCCAGATAAGCACGGCCCAGGAGGTTGAATGGTTGAAACGCACGCGAGCTGACTTCGGTAGCAGACTTCAAATAGGGCTCAGCTTCCTGATATCTCTTGTAAACAACGAGCAGCCGGCCCATCAACAGCAACGAAGTTGGATTTCTGGCATCGAGGTCGAGCGCACGCTTGATCACCGTTTCCGACATTTGCCACAACTGCTCGGCCTGGAGTGAGTCGGCAATAAGATTGAGCGTAGCTGGGTCCTTAGCGAGTTCGGTGGCCTTTTCATACAAAGGCGTAGCCTCGGCGCCACGGCCCGCCCGATTAAGCATGCGAGCGAGATGCGCATACGCTACTGCAAACTGCGGATCCAATTCGATTGCACGACGGTAAGAATGCTCTGTTTCGCTGTTTGCCAGTCCGCGCGCCTGAAGCGCAACTCCAAGACGATCCCAGCCAACGGCGTTCTTCGGATCGAGCTGAACGGAACGCCGCGCGAACGTCTCAGCATCCGCAAACCTCTTCGCGTTGTCCGCGCCTGCACTGGGCTGTACGAGCACCACACTCAACGCCACATATGCGTCCGCATCATTCGGAGCCCACGCAACCGAATTTCGATAAGCAGCTTCAGCATCGTCCCAGCGTTGCTGATCGGAGTAGACGTTTCCCAGACCATAGGCTGCGCGCGCGTCACGTGCCTTGAGTTTCAAGACTTCTTTATAAGCGTTTTCAGCTTCCGCGAACTGTTTCGCATCGCGCGCTCCGTTGCCCTTGTCCAACAATTCTTCCACGCGTTCTGCAACAGCCGACGGTCTCGGACGAGCAGGGCCGGTAGTTCGGCCGGTGGGCTTTGTTCCAGTTCCGGTATTTGACTTGGGTCCCTTCTTCGTTTCGGGATTCTTCGGCCGGAAGATTCCTGCGCCTCCGCCAATATCTGAGCCCGGGCCCTGTCCGAGAGCGACCGGAGCCATGCAGAGACTCAAGCAGAGTGGGGCAAAACTCAAAACCGCGCCGCGCAGTATTGCGTTAGTGCTCATCATTACTCTCCCTGGTGCTTGTTTGGATTGCGATATCGAGACTAACCT
>DASYSD010000111.1:0-34273 GCA_036003745.1 Pyrinomonadaceae bacterium | reverse complement strand
ACGCCGAGTTGGTTTCAGTTAGACACGGGCTGAATCTTAGAGGTCTGCGGACAATCGACGAACCCGTGGAGAGAGAAGTTATTGTTGAGCGTGAGGAGATTCCGCGGCGACGTGAAGTCCTGGTCCATGATGAAGGTAACGCACGAAATGCGAGCGTCCTTGGCCTGACTTAAGTTGTGCTTTGTGCTTAGTTCCTGGTGCTTTGTATCCAGTTCCTTGTTACGTCAAGTATTACGAACAAAGTACAAAGCACAAAGAACTATCTACTTGATCACGCCCGCCAACGGGCTCGACGCGCTCGCGTACAATCTCTTCGGCATACGACCTGCGCGATAAGCTAATCGTCCCGCCTCAATCGCGAGCTTCATAGCCGTCGCCATCTGCGCCGCGTCCGCAGCTTCGGCGATTGCGGTGTTCATCAAAACACCATCAGCACCCAATTCCATCGCGATCGCCGCATCGCTCGCCGTGCCAACTCCAGCATCAACAATCAATGTTGCATCTGGCAACTGCTCGCGCATGATGCGCAGGTTCGCAGGATTCTGAATACCCAAACCGGATCCGATCGGCGCCGCCAGCGGCATGATAGCCGCGCACCCGGCATCAAGGAGTTTCTTCGCCATGATTAGATCGTCGTTGAAGTAAGGCAGAACCACGAAGCCTTCCTTTACGAGAATGCGTGCGGCTTCGAGCGTCTGCTCATTGTCAGGAAAGAGAGTTGTTTGATCGCCGATGACTTCCAGCTTAACGAGATCCGTTTGCAGGGCTTCGCGCGCGAGGCGCGCAGTCCTGACTGCGTCTTCGGCGGTGTAGCAACCGGCGGTGTTCGGAAGAATCTGAAGGCTGGGATTGAGATAATCGAGGAACGACTCGCTACTGCGATCGAGTGGTACGCGCCGGACGGCGACGGTCACCAACTCGGCTCCGGACGCTTCATGAGCGCTCCGCATCTCCTCGTAGCTGCGGTATTTCCCTGTTCCGATAATCAAACGCGACGTAAACGCGCGGCCACCAATGATCAGTTTCTCACCCGAAACATTCGCTGCAATCGCTTTAGACATATACCTTAGACTCTACTCCTCCGCCGACGAAGTGCACAATCTCGACCCTGTCTTCATCCTTTAATATAGTACTGCTCCACTCACTCCGACGCACCACCTCTTGATTGAGTTCGATCGCGATCCGCGCCACAGGCAGCTCAAGCAACGTGACCAACTCTGCTAAGGACGGCGTGCCACCTACATCCCGTAACTCACCATTTACATAAACATGCATAAGCCACAAAAAAGCACAAAAGGCACAAAAAGCACAAATAATCATTTTGTGCCTTATGTGCTTTTGGTGGCGATTTTTGTGGCTAATCCTATGTGGCGGGATGAATAATGCGGCGTAGTTCGGCGGCTTGATCTCGCGCCACGGCGCGCACTAACACTGCCGCTCGACCGGACGTAAAGTGTGGAATCTCCGTCGCGACACTCGCGACACCGTCACTCTCGGTCTTCAAGGTATAAATCAGCGGCCTGAACGTGGTGCCGAGAATCTTCACCGACACCGCAACGTTCGAAAGCGGTTTTTCGTCACCGGCGGTGCAATTCGTGATCAGCACTCGCAACGTGTAACGCTTGGCGGAGTAGAACTCCTCATCGTCAAGCAGGTTTATATACAAGCCATCAGGCAGAACAGATTCAAATAGCGGCTCGAGTTCCTGCTCTTCCTCAGGTTCACCACTCGTCGCTGCTGCATCAACAGGCTCATAACGCGGCTCCATTTCAGACTCGTCCGCGACGACAGTTTCTTCACGCGGCGGAGCCGGCGGTGGCGGCGCCCATTCCTGCGTCATTGGCCAGTACTCGATCTCGAAGGGTTCTTCTACCGGGCCCGATGGTGTGGTATCGATTTCAGAGGGCTCAGCGGGCTCGGTCTCAACTTCCGGCGCGGTCGTCTCTTCAACGTCCTGCGGCATCGGCGCCACTTTGGCGCGACCGCTCATCTTCTTGAGATCATCGATACGCCCGGAGTGGATCGCGGCACAGATCAAACGATGCTGTCGCTTCAAACGCTCAGCCAGTGCCTCATCACTAAAACCTTCGGCAATCAGATCAGCATAAGGTGAGCGTTTGCTGGCCAGAATGGTGCCGCCTGCATAGACAAGTGAGAGGATGATTGGCGAGTCGAGTCCCTTATCCTCAGTTTGCACATGATAGATAACGCCATCGTGCTCGATATCGGTATTGAATCCAGTAATCACTGTTTCGAGGACTTACTCTCTCACAAGCTCACAAATTGAAGAACAAGGTTCATTCGGGAGGCCATTGAAAACCCACACAAAGGTAGGTTTAGCTGAACGTTAACACAAGCATTTTTTCACGGTCAATCAGCATTTTTTCTGGCCTGATCTCTGCAAGAGGGGTTGCTTGACACCCTTGATCACTTCGTCTAGCATCAGCTTGTACAATGATTCTCAATCTCGTGGATGGAGTAGAGCCGACCGCAAGGATCGTTTCTGGTTTGAAACCAACTGCGGCCGGTCAAGGTGTGCGTTAGATGCCTTTTAGGCTGTACGATTACTTACCCATTCTCCTGATGTTCATCGTCGCCGCGGGCTTCGCGGTGGGCAACGTCCTCCTCTCGCAATTTGTCGGACAACGCAAACGAACAAAAACCAAGTTGATGCCCTACGAGTGCGGTAAAGACCCGGTGGGCTCCGCACGAGAACGGTTTTCGGTGAAGTTTTACCTGATCGCGATGATCTTTATCCTGTTCGACATTGAAGTGATTTTCCTGGTGCCGTGGGCAGCGGTATTCAAGACACTCGCCGGCCAGGAAGCAGGAATGCGGTCGTTTGTGTACCTGGAGATGATGCTGTTCGTTGGTCTGCTTCTGGTCGGCTATATCTACATCGTGAAAAAGGGTGCATTTGACTGGGGCGAGAAAGCACGACGAGAGGCAGAGGCCGAAGCACGAGCTTTGGCTGATCTGGAAGCACGCAAGATTGAGAAGCGGCGCACCGCAGCATAAGGAAGTTTTAGATGGGTCTCGAAAATGTAATTGCGGAAGCGTTGCCAGATGTATTGACCGCCCGGCTCGACTCCTTAATTAACTGGGCGCGGAAGTCATCACTCTGGCCGGCGACTTTCGGACTGGCATGTTGCGCGATCGAGATGATGAATGCGACCACGTCTCGGAACGATCTCGCGCGTTTTGGCGCGGAGGTGTTTCGCGCGAGCCCGCGCCAGGCTGACGTGATGATTGTCTCCGGACGCGTGTCACGAAAGATGGCGCCCGTGCTCCGTAGAATTTACGATCAGATGCCGGAGCCGAAGTGGGTCATTTCAATGGGAGCCTGTGCAACTTCCGGCGGAGTTTTCGATAACTACGCCATTGTTCAGGGTGTCGACAAGATCGTTCCGGTTGATGTTTATATTCCGGGCTGTCCGCCTCGGCCCGAGATGCTGATTCACGCCGTGATGATGCTTCAGGACAAAGTGATGAAAGAGAGCGTCCGCGATCGCAGAGACATTCCGGAAGAGGAAGCGAGAGAAGCTGTCGTGCCGGGTACTTTGCCTGTCACCGACGGATCTACCGCGCGGCAAAACACGTTACCGGAGTCGCGGCCCTACACGATCGCTTCGAGACACGAGCGACGTCGTTCTAATTAGAGAGTCGGAGCAACATCGCGGATGTCATCAGGGCCGGAAAACCTCGAACAATCAGCAACACAAGCCGCCAGTTCGGAAGGAGCGCTGTCACCGTTAGTGGCGGCGTTACAGCGTGAGCATCCGGAGTGGGTCAGCGAAGTCATCATTGCTTTCGGCGAAACGACGATTATCGTTCCGCGTGAGCACATCGTCGCCGCATGTTCTTTTCTGAAAACGTGGCCTGAAGGACGCTTCGATCTGCTGGTCGACATTTGCGGCGCTGATCGCGGAGTCGAAGAAGAGCCTCGCTTCGAAGTCAATTACCATCTCTTCTCAACAACCAAATACCATCGCATTCGCTTAAAGGTGTTGTTGAGCGAGGAAGACACGCACGTAGGCAGTGTTACCGGCGTCTGGCGTACGGCGAACTGGCACGAACGCGAAACTTTCGATCTGTTTGGTGTGATTTTTGACGGCCATCCGGATCTGCGTCGCATTCTGCTGCCTGATGACTGGCAGGGACACGCGTTGCGAAAAGATTTTCCTTTGCGCGGCTACGAACCATACAGTTTGAAATGAATAATCCGTGGCTTTGATCCGTGTAATCCGTGGCTAAATAACGTATGAGCTCCGCAACCATTCCACCACAGTTTGAGATCGTCGATCGTCCGCTTGATACGCAGATGACGATTTCGATGGGCCCGCAACACCCTTCGACACATGGCGTGCTGCGTCTCGAGCTCGTACTGGACGGTGAAATGGTCGTGAAGGCAACACCTGATATCGGCTATCTCCACACCGGGATGGAGAAGCTGTTTGAGTACAAGAAGTACCAGCAGGGGATCGTCATTACAGACCGCATGGATTACCTCAATCCGCTCGGCAACAACCTCGCCTACGTGATGGCGGGCGAGAAGCTGCTCGGACTGGAGATTCCCGAACGCGCGCAAACGACTCGCGTGCTTTTTTGTGAACTGCAACGTATAGGCTCACATCTCGTTTGGCTCGGGACGCACGCGCTCGACATCGGCGCGATGACTGTCTTCTTCTACTGCTTCCGAGAGCGTGAAAAGATCCTGAACCTGATCGAAGCAGCGTCAGGTGGAAGATTAACGCCTTCGTACTTTCGCATCGGCGGCCTGATGATGGATCTGCCGGCCGGATTTGAGAATCGCTGCAAACAGTTTCTTGATTACTTTCCAAAGGCTCTCGACGAGTTTCACAAACTGCTGAGCGGCAACAAAATCTTCCAGCGTCGCACACAAGGCATCGGATACATCTCGGCAGAAGATGCAATCGACTGGGGATTGGCAGGTCCGTGTTTGCGAGGCAGCGGCATTGCACTCGACGTTCGCCGCGCGAATCCCTATAGCGGTTACGAGAAATACGATTTCGAAATTCCGACTGAATCTGATGGCGACGTTTGGTCACGTTACATGGTGCGCATGCGTGAGATGAAGGAGTCGCACAAGATCACGACCCAGGCTCTTGCTCGTTTGCGGCCGGGACCGATTAAGGCCGACGCGCCGAAAGTCGTGCTGCCGGATCGTGAAGCGATGAAGAGTCACATGGACGCGCTAATTCATCACTTCCTGATCGTCGCAGAAGGCTTCGACGTTCCGGCTGGCGAGGTATATCACCCGATCGAGGCCTCCAAAGGTGAGCTTGGTGTTTATATAAGATCCGATGGTGGACCAAAACCGAGTCGCGTTCACTTCCGCGCTCCGAGTTTTGTAAATCTTTCCGCATTGCCGGTGATGTCGGAGGGTGAGATGGTGGCGGATATCGTTGCGATTATTGGTTCACTGGATATCGTGCTGGGAGAGATCGACCGGTAATCTGTGGCTAAAACTAAATAAATGAGTACGCAGATCGTAAATATTCAACCACTGTCGCAGCCTGTCGATTTAGGGGTTGAGCCGGCGACTTTTTCGCCGCAGGTCGAAGCGGAGATCGATCGACATCTCGCGAAATACCCGGTGATACGCTCGGCGATCCTGCCGTTGATGTTCATCGTGCAACGCGAACGTGGATATCTCGATCCGCCGGGTGTGCTCTACCTTGCCAACCGTCTCAAGTTGCGCGTGACTGACATCTGGGAAGTCGCAACATTCTACTCGATGATCCAAACGCAGCCCGTTGGTAAGTATCACATACAGATCTGCAAGACGTTGTCGTGCAAGATTCGCGGCGCGGGTAAGATCACTGAATACTGTTCCCAAAAACTCGGTATCAAGGTGGGCGAAACGACTGCTGACGGACGGTTTACGTTGAGTGAGGTTGAGTGTCTCGGCTCGTGCGGCACGGCGCCGATGTTTCAGCTCAACTTCGATTACCACGAAGACCTGACGCCCGAGAAGATCGATCAAATACTGGACAAACTGCCTTAATGCATATCAAAGCCATCGGATGTGAACCACTGCAGCTACGACGAGTTCATCTCGAACGTTCGCGCACACTCGATGTGTATCGTCGCAACGGCGGCTACGAGGCGATCAAGAAAGTCCTCGACGGCATGTCACCTGACGACGTGATCAACGAGGTGAAGAAGTCGTCACTGCGCGGGCGTGGTGGCGCGGGTTTTCCAACCGGGATGAAGTGGAGTTTCGTTCCCAAAGACTCGCCGAAACCGAAGTACGTCGTTTGTAACGCTGACGAATCCGAGCCCGGGACGTTCAAAGATCGATATTTGATGGAACGCGATCCACACATGCTGATCGAGGGCATGCTGATCGCTGGTTACGCGCTCAATTCAAAAACCGGTTACATCTACACACGCGGCGAGTACAAATACCTGATCGACATCATGGACGTCGCGCTTGAGGAAGCGCGCGCCGCTGGTCTCGTCGGCAACAACATTCTTGGCACCAACTTCTCGTGCGAGATTCACACGCATACCGGCGCGGGTGCATACATCTGCGGTGAAGAGACTGCGCTGCTCAGTTCACTCGAAGGCTTGCGCGGTCATCCGCGGATGAAGCCTCCCTTCCCTGCTGTCTCTGGTCTTTACGCGGCTCCGACCGTGGTCAATAACGTCGAGACGCTGACCGCCGTGCCAGACATTATCAAGATGGGCGGCGAGGCTTATCAGAAACTCGGCACTGAAAAGAGTGGCGGCACGAAGCTTTGGTCCGTCTCTGGTCACGTCAATAGTCCGGGCGTCTATGAACTACCGATGGGCTACGACGACATGGAAAAGTTCATCATGGTGGACTGCGGCGGAATGCTGAACGGCAAGAAATTGAAAGCCGTAATTCCCGGTGGCTCGTCCGTCTACATCATGCGCGCCGATCAGATCATCGGCAAAGATGTGCGGATGGACTATGAAGGTCTCGTTGCCGCTGGTTCCAGCGTCGGCTCCGGTGGCTTCATCGTCATGGATGAGACCGTCGATATCTTCGAGTCAACGAAGAATCTAACGGAGTTCTATAAACATGAATCGTGTGGCTGGTGCACGCCGTGTCGTGAAGGCACGGACTGGCTGGTGAAGGTTTTCAAACGGATCGAGAACGGCGGTGGGCGCATCGAGGACGCGCAACTGATGCTCGACCTCTGCGACAACATCGAGGGCAAGTCGTTTTGTCCGCTGGGCGACGCTGCGTCGTGGCCGATTCAGTCAGCGATCAAGAGATTTCCCGAAGACTTTAAAAAGAGATTATTAGCCACGGATTAAACGGATTCCCATTTAAGATGTCCACGGAATTAATTAAAGTCACTATCAACGGCAAAGACTTCGAGGTGCCGAAAGGCGCGCGTCTGATCGACGTGTGCCGCGACAAAGGATTTGATATTCCATCCTTCTGTTATTACTCGGATCTTGCGCTGCAAGCTTCGTGTCGCATGTGTCTGGTTCGCATCGAAAAGATGCCAAAGCTGCAAACGTCCTGCACCATCACCTGCACTGACGGCATGATCGTCACCACACAAAGCGAGGAGATCGAAAAAGCCCAGCGTGGTATGACCGAATTTCTGCTGGCGAATCATCCGCTTGATTGTCCGGTATGCGATCGCGGTGGTGAATGCGAACTCCAGGAGATGACGTTTGACTGGGGCGGACTCGAAGAACGCTTCACCGAGAAGAAAAACTATTACGCTGAGCGATATCTCTCACCGATGGTTGCCAATGATCCGCAGCGTTGCATTCTGTGCAAACGATGCACACGAGTTTGCGACGAGTGGATGGGCGAGGAAGCAATCGAAGCCGGTGGTCGTGGTGCACACACGGTAATCGGAACATATCTCGGTTGGCTCGATTGTTCGCAGTGCGGAAACTGTATCGAAGTCTGTCCCACCGGAACTTTGCTCGACGCAACTTATCGTCATCAAACGCGGCCGTGGGAGCTCGCGCAAACCATCACGACCTGCAACTTTTGTTCGGATGGCTGCCAGATGTCACTCGGCTCGCGTGGCGGCGAAGTGCGGCGTTCTGTTGCACGAGATCGTTACGTCAACGGCATCAACGGCGAATTCCTCTGCGTTAAAGGCAGATTCGGACATCCGTTCATCAATCACGACGCGCGTATTCGCACGCCGATGATTCGCTACAAAAAAGGCGGCAAGCTGATTCCCGCAACCTGGGATGAAGCGATTCGTCATGTCGCAGAACGGCTCGATGCGGTGGCGGAAGAACATGGACGAAACAGCGTCGGCGTCGTCGGCAGTCCGCGATTAACCAACGAAGCGTTACATGTGTTGCACAAGTTTACGACGGAGCTGGTAGGCACTGAGAACTACACCACAACCGATGCCTTTAGCCTGAAGACCTTCTTCCAGCACCTCGGTGGATCGCTGGCCACTCATCGGGATATTCGCTACGCGAAGACGATCGTTTTGATCGGTGGTGACCCAAGTGAGTTGCAACCCCTGACTGGGAAACAGATTCGACAGGCCGTGAGAAACGGCGGCGCGACGTTAGTGCTCGTCAACTCCGTTCCGATTCGTTTGCGCGAACAAGCTAAGGTCTTTCTTCACATCAGGCCAAAGTCAGAAGATGCAATTGCACTCGCACTTTTTGACGTTGCGGCTGATTCACTCGCCGCACAGAAAGCAGGTGTCGAAGAAAATGCGGTAGCCGCCGCACGCCAGGCGATTGCAGACAGCACCGGCGATGTCGTAGTGATGTTTGGTCGCGAACTCACCGATGCAGCCCAGGCAATCGTCGCTCAGTTGCCGCAGAAGTTTGCGGTGCAAGAGCGTCGCGTCCTTTTCCATCCGTTGCCGCTCTTCAACAACAGCTTCGGTGCGCACGACATGGGAATGATGGATGCGCCGACGTCCGCTCGCGAAATTCTCAATGCCGCTGGTGACTCGATCCGTGCGCTCTATGTCGCCGGCAGCTTTCTGCCGGAACACTTGGAAGGCCACGAAGGAGCGCTCTCGAAGCTCGATTTTCTGGTGGTCCAGGAACTCTTTGAAACTGAGACGACGGCGGCGGCGGATGTTCTCCTTCCGGCTGCTTCATATGCCGAGCAGGACGGCACATTTACGAACAACGACGGCCTGGTCCAACGCGTACGGCAGTCGATTCCGGCTCTGCATCAGTCAAAACCCGACTGGGTAATTATTTCGCAACTGGCGAAAGAGCTCGGAATGGATTTCGGATATGAGCTGTCGGCGAGCGCAGTCTTTAGAGAAATCAGCGAAAAAGTTCCGGCTTACTCGGGAATGCGTTATCCGTTACTGAAGGATGAAACGAATCCAATCCAGGCGAAATACGAGGTCGTTGGTCCATCGAACATGTCGGCCGAACTCGCTACGGTTCGAGAGTGCGTTGAGGGCCTTCCGAATAACGGAGATAAGGTGATGGTTACGCCTGAGGTAGGAACAGAGTTATTCAAGATCGGCACGCTGACTGACAAAGTGGGACAGTTTCACCTGCTGGCGTCGGGCAATCCGCGTCCCGAAACGACCGCGATTTCGCCGTTGTATCAGATTACATCCGTGAAATCCGTGGCTGAAACAGTTTAATGGATACTGCGATTGATATAGCTCTCAAGTTCGCAGCCATCACTGTGGCTTTTGTTGTGGTGCTGCTGATCGTCGCCTACACCGTGCTGGCGGAGCGTCGCGTACTCGGTTTTATCCAGGGGCGGCTTGGTCCAAACCGCGTCGGCTACGGCGGCATCCTTCAGCCCTTTGCGGATCTGCTGAAGTTCATTCTTAAAGAAGACATCGTCCCCGACAAATCGACACGATTCATCTACTTCCTCGCACCCGTGATCGTCACGATGACCGCGTTGATGACGATGATCGTGTATCCGTTCGGACCGGAGATCCGTATTCCGTTCACTTCAATCACGATACCGCTTGTGATTGCGCACTTCGATGTCGGCTTGCTTTACGTGCTTGGTATCACTTCAGTTGGCGTTTACGGAATCGCGCTCGCGGGATGGTCGTCGAACAACAAATACAGTTTGATGGGCGGTCTTCGCTCGTCGGCGCAGATGATCTCTTATGAACTCGCGCTGGGTCTTAGTTTGATCGGTGTCATACTGCTGGCAGGCACGCTGGATCTCGCCCAAATTGTTGAGCGCCAATCGGCATGGCATGGTACACGATGGTTCATTCTCTTCAATCCGATCGGATTCATTGTCTACCTGACTGCAGCAATTGCTGAAACGAATCGCGTTCCATTCGATCTTCCTGAGGCAGAAACGGAACTCGTTGCCGGTTTTCACACGGAATACAGCGCGATGAAGTTTGCGCTGTTCTTCCTGGCTGAATACATCAACATGTTTACGGTTTCGATGCTGGCCACGACCCTGTTTCTGGGCGGTTGGAATGTACCGTTCGCGGATCTATTTCTCGAACGCGGTTCTCTCTTGTTTGGGCTGGTCAGCGCGATCGGTTTCTTAGCGAAAGTCATCTTCTTTCTTTTTATTTACATCTGGCTGCGCGGAACGCTACCGCGCTTCCGTTTTGATCAGTTAATGGATTTCGGCTGGAAGACTCTGTTGCCGCTGGCGCTGTTCAGTATCTTCATCACAGCCACGTTGATTTTCTTACTCCCAAATTATTTTTAGATGCTGGCGCTTCTTTTCATTTTGTTCGCAGGGCTCGCGATCGGCTGCGCGCTGGGGGTGGTTGGACAACGCAATCCGCTCTACAGCGCGATTTCGTTGATCGGCGTTTTCATTTCGCTGGCTTGTCTTTATGTAATGCTGGCGGCGCCGTTTATTGCGGCGGTCCAGGTGATTGTTTATGCGGGCGCGATTATGGTGCTCGTCGTTTTCGTCATCATGCTGCTCAACGTCGAGCAGGAAGAACGTGGACGCAAGCGTCTCAAGTTTCTCGTGCCCACGGCCGTCGCACTGGCCGCGATTCTAATTGCAGAGGTCGCTTTCATTCTCGTGTCGGTGCAGGAGTTCAGAGTTACCCCAACGAACGCCACCTCCGACGTTGGACTCACACACTCGATCGGTTCGCAATTGTTCACGAGATACCTCTTACCGTTCGAGATCACTTCGATATTGCTGTTAATGGCGATCGTTGGCGCGATGACGTTGGCGCGTCGCGGCGGGTTGCTATCGCCGAGCGCGCGTGTGATTCCCGGAGCACAACAGTTTACGCGTTCGATGATCGACCCCGACGCTGCGCCGGATGATCTAACACTTGTCGAAACGGACACGACTGACGAAGCAGCCAGATTGCTTGGATTTGACCACAGATCACACAGAGATGACTCTGAGTGAACTGTGTACGGAGTTAAGAGATGGAACCACAACTGTCATGGTACCTGGCGCTCTCCGCGATTCTTTTCACGATCGGCGTCACAGGGGTCATCATCAAGCGCAACGTGATCGCGATGTTCATGTGCATTGAGCTGATGTTGAATGCGGTGAACCTAACCTTCGTAGCGTTTGCCAGCTTCTTTCAGGATGTTACCGGACAGTTGTTTGTCTTTATCGTCATGACCGTCGCGGCCGCTGAAGCCGCCGTCGGTCTGGGAATCATTATCGCTATCTTTCGGAATCGTGAGTCGTTGGATGTGGACGACGCTAGCATTTTGAAGCTGTAACGCGGATCTGCGCGGATCTTAAAGACAGATTTACACGGATAAGAATGGAGAACAATCTCCTCAGTTTAATAATTTTTGCTCCCCTTGCCGGTGCGGCCATTAATTGGCTGGTCGGAAGGCGGGTGCGGAATGAACGGTTTATTGGGTTCATCGCGTGTGGATCGGTGGCGATCTCTGCGCTGGTTGCGTTCTACCTCGCGTTCAAGTCAGGTGGTGCGCTGCGTTCGGAGACGCCGGTGCTGGACCACGTCTGGACGTGGTTGCAGGTCGGGACTTTTCGCGCTGATTTCGCTCTCGCCATGGATCGTCTGAGCGGAACCTACGCACTCTTCGTCACCTTTGTCGGTTTTCTGATCCACCTCTTTGCCGTGGGCTATATGCACGGCGAAGCAGGGTTCTATCGTTTCTTCGCATTTCTCAACCTCTTCATGTTCGCGATGTTGACGCTCGTGCTCGCGGACAACTTCGTGCTGATGTTTGTGGGTTGGGAAGGCGTGGGCCTCTGCTCGTACCTGTTGATTGGTTACTACTTCGACAAGAAGGAAGCGGGCGATGCCGCGAAGAAGGCGTTTATCACAAACCGCATCGGCGACTGGGGGTTTGTACTCGGAATAATGCTGACGTTCTTCGTCACGGGCTCGGTCAGCTTTTTTGCGAACCCGGTCGCGGGTGAATTGACTCATACAGCGCTTTCATTCTTTAAGAACACGCAGGTTGAACCGTTCACGGCCGGGGCGATTATCGCCGGAGGTGCAACTTCGATCGCTGTGCTGCTCTTTATCGGCGCCGCCGGTAAAAGTGCTCAGATTCCCTTGTACGTCTGGCTGCCCGATGCGATGGCTGGACCAACGCCGGTTTCAGCGTTGATTCACGCGGCGACGATGGTCACTGCCGGCGTCTACATGATCGTGCGTTGCTCCGAGATCTTTGTGCATGCACCCACGGCGATGTTCATCGTCGCGGTCATTGGAGCGGCAACAGCGCTCTTTGCGGCCACAATCGGTCTCGCTCAGAACGATATCAAGAAAGTTCTCGCTTACTCGACCATTTCGCAGCTCGGATACATGTTCCTCGCGTGCGGTGTCGGCGCGTTTATCGCTGCGATCTTCCACGTCATCACACACGCATTCTTCAAGGCGCTGTTGTTCCTCGGTTCCGGATCTGTTATTCACGGGATGCACCACGAGCAGGACATGCGATGGATGGGTGGGCTTAAGAAGTACATGCCCATAACGTTCGCGACGATGGTCACGGGTTGGCTGGCGATCTGCGGGTTTCCATTATTTGCCGGTTTCTTTTCGAAGGATGAGATCCTTTGGAAAACGTGGAGTGCGCCGGCATTTAGCCTGCCTTCAGGGTTCAACAAGCTTCTCTGGTTCATTGCCGCACTCACAGCACTTCTGACAGCAGTCTACATGACGCGAATGATGGTGATGACGTTCTGGGGTGGGGAACGTTTTCGCGAGACTCACGAATCGAAACACCAGGAGCCGAACCATCATCATGGATCAGTTGAGCCACACGAGTCGCCGTGGGTGATGACCCTGCCGTTGATCGTGCTGGCAGTGTTGTCGACTGTAGGTGGATTCATTGGCGTGCCCTACGCGCTAAGTTCTGTATTCAAGGACAAAGACGTCAATGTCCTCGAACACACGCTTGAACCAGCTGTCGCTGCGTTTCCACCGGGAGTGCGCGCTGAGGCTGCTCATGGAGAAGCAGGTCAAGAACCGGTGCCTGTTGCGGGACCGGCACACGCGGAGCATTCGAGTGAAGAGATTAGCGCAGAACGTTGGCTCGCCGGACTCTCGGTGCTGATTGGCCTGGCAGGAATAGGCCTGGGCATACTCATTTTCCAAAAGCGTCCGTTGCTGGAGATGCCACGGGTACTGGAGAACAAGTACTACGTTGACGAAATCTATAACGCGGCATTGATCCATCCAATCGAAGTGAGTTCGCGCGAAGGTTTATGGAAAATCATCGATATGGGCGTGATCGATGGGGTCCTTCATGGGATCGGCGATGCCGTTACTGAGGCTGGACGACTCGCTCGCCATCTGCAAGCCGGGTTTGTGCGCGGTTACGCCGCGATCATTCTCGTTGGAGCTCTGATTTTGATCGGCCTTTTTGCCTTGATGGGCTTTCCGAAGCCGTAGGGCGTCTCGGACTAAGCTAGCGTTATGTCTCATTTGTTAACCATTCTGATCCTCTTACCGGTTGCGGGTGCTCTCGCGCTGGTGGGCTACAGCTTCTTGTCGAGCCGGAAGGAGGAACACTACCGCTGGATCGCACTCATTACCACGGTGGCAACGTTCGCACTGTCATTACTACTGCTGCGTGGCCTTGGAGCAAGCGGAGCTGAATTCAGATTCGAGGAGAACGTAAGCTGGATCGGATCGATCGGCGCTCGGTATCACGTTGCCGTCGATGGCATCAGTTTGTGGCTGGTGTTATTGACTACGCTCCTGATGCCGATTGCAATACTGTCGAGTTGGACTGCAATTCACAAACGACAACTGGCTTATTACGTCTTTCTGCTCATCCTGCATTCAGCAATGATCGGTGTCTTCGTGTCACTCGATCTGCTGTTGTTCTACTTGTTCTTCGAAGCATCGCTGGTGCCGATGTTCTTTCTCATCGGCATCTGGGGTGGTGAACGTCGCGTCTATGCCGCGATAAAATTTTTCATCTACACGGCAGTCGGCAGCCTGCTGATGCTCGCTGCGATCATCACGCTGTACTTCGTCTATCATTCGTTTGACTACACGACGATTCTCCAGGCAATGAATGCTCGCCCGCTGGCTCCGCAGACCGCGTACTGGCTGTTTCTCGCTTTTGCACTCGCGTTCTGCATTAAGGTACCGCTTTTTCCGTTACACACATGGTTGCCTGACGCGCACACAGAAGCACCGACAGCCGGCTCCGTAATACTTGCGGGCGTGTTGCTGAAGATGGGAACCTACGGTCTGATGCGCTTCAACCTTGCGCTCTTCCCTGGCGCTGCGCGCGACTGGGCCTGGCTGATTATCATTCTTGCCGTTATCGGCATCATCTACGGCGCCCTCGTTGCGATGGTCCAACCGGACGTAAAAAGGCTTGTGGCCTACTCTTCAGTTAGCCACATGGGATTTGTCGTCCTGGGACTCTTCTCCTTTACCGAGCTCGGCATGCAGGGCGCGCTTTACCAGATGCTCAATCACGGCGTTTCAACCGGCGCGCTCTTCCTGTTTGTGGGCTTCATTTACGAACGACGGCACACGCGATTGATTAGCGAGTTTGGCGGCCTCGCAAAGCCGATGCCGTGGTTTTCGACTTTCTTCGTGATTGCCTCTCTGTCGTCGATTGGTCTGCCGTTCTTGAACGGATTTGTCGGTGAGTTTTTGATCCTGATTGGCACGTGGACTTCCAGAGACATTACCTATTCGTGGATTGTCACGATGCTCGCGGCCACCGGAGTAATCTGGGCCGCAGTCTACATGCTGTGGGTGTTGCAGCGCGTTGTCTTCGGCAAGATCACTAATCCTGAAAATGCAGTGTTGTCCGATCTCAACAGTCGCGAGATCGGGCTGATGCTGCCGCTGCTCTTCCTGATGCTCTTCATGGGCGTATACCCGCGTGTGTTTCTGGATCGTTCGAAGCAGAGCGTTGAAGCGATCCGCGCCCGCGTTTCCACTGGTCCCGCCGGTGGTTCGTATACGACGTCGGTCGATCAGCATTCCGAGAGTGTTTCACGCAAAGACGCCAAGGAAGCAAAGGAGAACTCAAAATGATGGGTTACTTTGCCTTCTTTGCACCTTTGCGTGAAATCTTCCTTGCACAATCAATGATGCCGATCATCAACTGGTCATTAATCGCGCCGGAAGTGATCGTGTGTGCGGCTGCTGTTGTCGTAATGCTGGTTGACGCCTTTGTTCGTCCGACACAACGATGGATCACTGGTGGTATTTCCCTGTTCGGTATTGTCGCCGGCGCGATTAGCGTGATCTGGCTCTGGTCCACCGGTACACCCTCGGCTGATGCCTTCAACGGAATGATCGTGCTCGATGAACTGCGTCTTGGTTTCACGCTCATCTTTCTGCTGGTATCCGGCCTGACATTGCTTATCTCCACGGTCTGGGTGCAGGGCGAACAATTGCCGGCCGGTGAGTTTCATTCACTGCTGTTGTTTGCAACAGTGGGAATGATGTTGATGGCCTCAGGTAACGATCTGGTCATCATTTTCCTCGGGCTCGAAATCCTTTCCATCGCCACTTACGTGATGGCTGGTTTCCGGCGCAGTGACGTCCGTTCCAACGAGTCGTCGTTGAAATACTTCATTCTCGGTTCGTTCTCGTCCGCGTTTCTGCTTTACGGAATCGCCTTGATTTACGGTGCGACGTCGATCGCCGAACCCGGACCGGGTGGTTCACTCAGCAGAATCGTCGCTGGAACAACCAACATCGCCGAGATCGCAACTCGCGTCAGCCAGGCACAATATCCCGCGCTGCTTTACGCGGGCGCTGCGATGATGCTCGTCGGATTTGGCTTTAAGATCGCCACCGCGCCTTTTCACATCTGGACCCCCGACGTCTATGAAGGTGCACCTACTCCCGTAACTGCATTCATGGCTGCCGGTCCGAAGGCTGCCGGATTTGCCTCGTTCATTCGCGTTTTTGTTTTTGGTTTACCGTTTGTCGTTTCCGCTTCGAATGCAACGGCAGGTAACCTGCATCAGCTTTGGGTCGACGTCCTCGTTGTCATGGCGATTCTCACTATGACGCTCGGCAACGTCGTCGCAATCGTCCAGAACAACGTCAAACGCCTGCTGGCTTATTCTTCGATCGCGCACGCGGGATACGCGCTCGTGGGTTTTGTCGCGGCTGGAGCTGCTTCCGATCTAACCCAAAGAAACAACGCCATCACCGCCGTCATTTTTTACCTGTTGACTTATGCGGTGATGAATATCGGAGCATTCGCAGTTGTTCAACTGATCGCGCGCAGCGGCGACCGACGAACTTCAATCGACGACTATCGCGGTATTGGATTTGAATCGCCGGTACTGGCGTTCTCGTTGAGCCTTTTCATGCTGAGTCTGCTGGGAATGCCTCTGACGGCAGGCTTCATGGGTAAGATCATGGTGTTTGGCTCAGCGATCGATCAGCACTACTACAAGCTTGTCGTCGTGGGTGTGCTCAACACCGCATTGTCTGCTTACTACTACTTGCGGCTGATTATTGTCATGTTCTTCGGCGAAAGAACCATGGGATGGAAGGCGCCCGCTGTTCCTGCAAGCGTGGCTGTGGCGTTGGTTATCACGGTTCTTGGCGTGCTTTACCTGGGCATTTTTCCGGGGCGAATTATCAACGCTTTGCAAACCCGGATCGAATCGCAAATATTCACGGAGAAGGTCTCCCGCAACGGCGCAGCAGCGCAACGCGAACCTTAAGAAGTTGAGTTTTACGTTGCGCCTTCGCGCCGTTGCGGGAGAAATTTTGTCTGTCGAAAGCTACGCCCAGCAGATCCAGGAACAACTCGCGGAAACATGGCTGCCGCGAATCTATCGCGACCGCATCCTGAAGCTACGCACTCGTTCCTATCAGTTTGAAAATGCAAAGCCATCCGAACGCATTTTAATTCAGCACACGCTGCTCGGAGTCGAGCTAAAAGTTGGACGTCGCCGGCTTCTGTGTCCGGATCTTGCCACCGCCAGATATCTCTCAGTTTTCGCGCGGTTCGGGTGTAAGGCTGTAGCAGTCCCGTACGACATAACAAAAATCTCCCATTTAGCGGACGAATTGGAGTCGTCGTGGTATAGAATGTTGTTGCTGGTTGAGCAGGGAGCCAGGACAGAGAGCGCCAGGTTCAAGGGAAGACTTCGAGGCCTGTTACTTGCTAAGATTCGTACGGAAATCGAGGAAGCCGGTCCCGGCACGCGTGTTCCGGAGTTCAGGCAAAGTACAAAACAGCGTTCCAAATAAATCTTTGACGACAAATTTTTACTGATAAATGACTCAAGACTTGACCCCCGCTAACGACCGGACAAAAGTTTCCGGTGCCCTGCCCTTCCCATTCAATCAACAAACTTTCTGTCGCTACGAACCGATCGAACAGAGCATTGAAGAAGCGCGTGTGCTCGTGATCGACAATCTGCTTCGCGACGAGCGCGACCTGTCCGAAGTAGCGCGTGAGGAATGGGGCGAATTGCTTGCGGCAGAACTGCGTCGCGAGCGTCTCATCGCCGGCATGGCGATCGAAAACATACTCAACAACGTTTCTCGGCTCGTAAAGAAGCCGACTACGGAAGTGGCGCATCTCTCCGAAATCGCAAACGCTGCTAAACGTTTTGCGCCGGACGCGATCGTGCTGAGCGGAACGCTGCGGGATTTTGATTACTACAAGCAGTCGATCCTCGAGGACTTTGGTGGGTTTATTCGCACGACGCAAACGCCCGTGCTTGCGATCTGCGGTGGTCATCAGTTGGTTGGTCTGAGTTTTGGTGCACGAGTTCTGACGCTCGACAAACTCGAGCAACACGAACAACGCCTCGCTCGGCCCCTTGAATACCAGTATCGTTTCATTCGGATCACCGATCCTGCCGATCCGATCTTCGAGCATGTCAACGCGGATCCTGAACATCCGGCGCGCATTCTACGGGTCTGGCAAAACCATGGTTTGCAACTCGATCGCGTGCCGGAAGGATTCAAACTGCTTGCGACGTCTTATCTCTGTCGTAATCAGATGATGGTGAAGCGCACCGATGGACAACTGATCTACACGGTCCAGTTTCACCTCGAGAAGTCTTTTGAAGACTGGAATAAGAACCGCACGCGTTGGGAGCACCCGAACGACTCGCGTGACGGTCGGATTCTCTTTGAGAACTTCCTGACACTTGCCACACGTAATTGATGTCGCCCGCGAGATCTCTTCAGCCACTCACGCAAAAGAGTCTGGCGCTGGCAGCACGTGAGCTCGCCGCACGTGATGAGATCTTGGCAGCAATCCACGCCAACCACGGCGATCCACCACTGTGGCGACGGGCCACCGGATTCTCAACACTCGTTCACATTATTCTTGAACAGCAAGTCTCGCTGAAGTCTGCCAGGGCGATGCTCGTAAGGCTCGAAGGTTCGATTCAGCCGTTTACGCCGCCGCGGTTCATTGAGCTCGGCGACGCGTATTTGCGCAGTCTCGGGGTGACGCGTCAGAAGTCGGCTTACGTGCTGCATCTTTCAAATTCGATTGTTAGCGGTGAGTTGAGCTTTGCCAAACTTGCACGCATGAGTGACGAGGAAGCACGTGTGGTGCTGACCCGAATCAAAGGAATCGGATCGTGGAGCGCGGATGTTTATCTTCTGATGGCGATGCGTCGAGCAGACATCTGGCCTGCCGGTGATCTGGCGTTGGCGGTTGCGATGAAGGAATTAAAAGGTCTGGCCCACCGGCCTGGACCAGAAGAATTGGAAAAACTTGCGGAGCAGTGGCGCCCGCACCGCGCCGTCGCTGCACGGATGTTATGGCAGTACTATCTTGGGAAAAGAGTTTCTCCCGCAAAGGCGCAAAGACGCAAAGAAAAACCTTAGATTCTTCTTTGCGTCTTTGCGCCTTTGCGGGGACTTCACTTTGCGATTGTAGATGCTGTCGTAGTCGGGTGTGGCACTGTTAGATCCGGAGTCATGGGGACGTTCTCCATCGTCAACTCAATCAAATCATCGACCACAGCCTTCAGATCATTCGTCTCTCGATAGACTTGTAATTGCCGATCCGCAGATGTGCCGCGCGCGAGAATCGTATGCACATGCTCGATCTCTTTTCTTGATCCCAGTTCATCAACTACATCATCGACAAACTCGAGTAGCTCAAGCACAAGGTCGTGCACAGGGACTTCCGTCTGTTTCCCGAAGTCGATCAACTTCCCATCCAACCCGTAACGGACTGCACGCCACTTGTTCTCCTGGATCAACATGCGCCGGTACAGACGAAACCCGAGATTCTTATCAATCAACTTGTTTAACTTCGCGACAATCGCCTGAAACAACGCCGCGATAGCGATAGTGTCGTCGACGCGCGTCGGAATATCACACACACGAAATTCAAGCGTCGGGAAGTATGGATGCGGACGAATGTCCCACCAGATCTTTTTGCCATCGTTAATGCAGCCGGTCTTAATTAATAGATCGACGTAGCGCTGGAAGCCGCTGTACGAATCGAAGTGATCGGGAATGTCGGTGCGCGGAAACTGTTTGAAGATTTCCGTGCGGTACGACTTCAGACCCGTGTTGTGGCCCATCCAGAAAGGCGACGACGTGGAAAGCGCAAGTACGTGAGGCAGGAAATAGCGCGCCGCATTCATGATATGAATTGCGCGTTCGCGATCGGCCATGCCGACGTGAACGTGAAGTCCAAAAATCAACAGCGAGCGAGCGACTGTCTGCAGTTCCTGCACCAGCAATTCATACCGTTCGTCGTCGAAGATTTTCTGATCCTGCCAGCGCGAGATCGGATGCGTTGAGGCCGCCACGATGACGAGGCCATTCTTCCTTGCCAGTCCCGCGATGATGCTGCGAAGACGGGTGATATCGGTGCGTGCTTCCTGAATGTTGGCGCAGATTCCGGTGCCGACTTCCACCATCGACTGGATCATCTCAGGCTTGATCTGCTCGCCGAGCAGCATCTTGCCCTCTTCGAGAATCTCGGCCACGTGCGAACGCAATTCGCGCGTTTGTGGATCTACGATCTGAAACTCTTCTTCGATGCCCAGGGTGAATTGATCGAACATTTGTCCTCTTTCCCGTTAAACCTGCACGTTCAGGATTTTTGCGATCATGCGCCAGTCAGGCTTGGTTTTGCTTAAAAACTCATGTCGCAAATGCTTCCAGGCGCTTCCGGCTGATTCAACCGGACTGTAAAGATCGAAGTGTACGTACCACGTCCGTGGTTGTCCTTCCTGAAACAAGAAATGAAGCACGACTTCGTTTCTTCCTTTTTCATAGAAACCGCCGCTCGTGTCCCTATGGTTCGCAAACCTGCGCGTGAAATCGGACCGCCGCGACAGAGTCGATTCAATCATCGGCCACGCTTCAAACTGTAATCCCACTCCGCCTTCGCCGTATACATTAGTCACTCGCTTGACGAGATACCAGAGTTCCTTGGCATACAGTCGTTTCAGCAAAAGCAGCAGCGCATATTTCTTATCGACAGCCCATGAATCAAACGCCGCTGCATCGGTTTCAGCGCCCCACAAGCCGGCCAATTTCCCTTTGAGAATCTCTTTTGTCTCTGGCGAAAGGTCGGCCCACAGCAAAGAACTCGTGGGGCTTTCGGTTTCAGCCATTTGAAACTTCACGCTCCAGCATCGCTCGAATCTCGTCCGATAACCCCTGGAACCTTAAACCGACACCTCGGCCCGGATTACTGTAGACCACTACAGCGTTACAAACCACCTGTACGTCGTTGCGAAACGGTATGCGAATCAACAGCAACGAACCTTCCGGAATCTCCGCCTTTGTGTTCATGTAGAGCCCGCCCACGCTGATGTCTTTCGTGCTCGCGACGCCAGTAACGTCCTTGCCATCAAAGAAAACGTCAACAATCAGACGCGAGCGATCAGAGCCTCGCCGCTCCTCATGTGAGTCGAGTCTTGCTTCGTTGTCGTCAGCCACTGGATGCTCCTGTTTCTGATCCACAGATTACACAGATTCTACCTGTTTCCCCTCACTTTTTGCTGATGATGTAAGTGGGAACCATCCCGCCGCCTGAGCTGACATTCGCGAGTTCGGTGAATGAAAGGCGGGTGAACGCCGAACCGACTTTACCATTAAAAAGTAACGGATCGAGATCCACGAGTTGTTCTGCAAACTCGACTCGACCATCATCAGTCAGCGCGGGAAACGTCTCACGAGCGGTCGGCACGCGCTCCTGGACCAGATAGTCGCCATCCGCGAGTGCGTTGTTGATCGCGTCATCCCAGCCACGTTGATCGACGTTCCAGCCGATCGTAATACCGTGACCTCCGTAATCATCGTTTGGCTTTAATACCAGTCGCTCGCCGTCTGCTCGAATAAAATCGAGCAGGTTCACCTCATTACCGAAGTAATCGGTATGTTCGTCTCTGACTACGCGCGTCCAGGGCACGTGCGCCCGTATTGTCGCCAGCTCATTGTCAGTGAAAAGAGAGGCATGTTTCGGATCCGTCAGTACGGCAAAAAGCGCCTTCTTGTGAATCAACTTGGAGCGAAAACTATTCACCATGCAGATCGCGCCGGCACGATATGCATCGAGCAGTGCCGGGTATTCGCGAATGATCGGTAAGTATTCGTTAACGAGCAAGCGCTTGTAAACGATGTCGATCTCCTTGTCGCCAACGCTCAGACGGTTGTTACGAAACTCCAATTCCTGTGGCGTGCAGATCACCGACGGGTAGCCTGACTGTTCGAAGAAATCTCGGAAGAGCTCAAACTCTTTAACTGTCGGCACTCCGGGCAGATCAATTATGGCGATGCGCGGTGGTTGTTCGGATGTTCTACCCAGATACTCCTGATACGAACTAAGCAGCACGTCTAACAAGAAGCCCTTGCCGTACATCGCGCGCACGTTGTAATCGGCGGCAAACTCTTTCATTACCGGCAGAGAAGAGAAAATATCGTAGGCGGCGTCAGCATACGCGATTCCCGCCGGGCTCTCACCGTTTAGCTCAACGAAGCTGTAAGCGGTTTGAGTCAGAAATGAATCGAGCCTTGAGGTTGGTGAGACCGCCGTATAACCCGGATCGATTGCGATCAGCTCACGTTCGATCTCGGTTAGACCAAGGTCGTCGACGACGTTTTCGTCGGTAACCGCGGCGTCTTTCACCTTTTGTATTGCGGACCAGACGGTTTCGCAGACCTGGCAGATGCGTGCGAAGTCTGTTTCCGTCACAAAATGCGGGCGGAGATAAGGAGATAGGCGCCGGCCGCCAAAAATCAATTTGGCTTTTTCCAGACCTTCATCCAGGAGAGCGCGCGAGCTTTCGGCTAAGTCCTGATTCGCGAGCAGATCGTGATAACGAGCAACGGCCTCTGGGAACATGGGCCGCTAGGGTATCACTTGCCACAAAAAGGCACAAAAAGCACCTCCCAAATTCGGGGAGATGATTATCGTTTCTTCGCGGGGATCGTGACGACCAGCTTTTCCTTTTTGCGGACAACCTCGAATGTGTATGAGGCTGGCTTCAGGTCTGTTTTGAATAACGAGACTGGCTTGCCGTTGATCGACTGAATCACATCACCTGGCTGTAAACCGGCGTCGAAGGCTGCTGTAACCCTGTCGACGTAGACCACCAGGAGACCGGCAGTGATTCCGAGTTGTGAAGCTACCGGAGGTCTCAACGCGATTGTTTCTATGCCTTGATCGAGTAATGAGAATCCCTTCGGAGGCGCCATTCGATTGCGCAGGTTAAAGCTGAATGACGGATCAAGCATTTCGCTCAACTTAACATTCAGCTCCTCTTCGACGGGACGATCGGGACGCAGGACTGTGAACTCAACGGAACTGCTTGGACCAGCCTGTTCGAGCCACCAGGTAAAGTCGTCAGCAGACTGGATATCTTTGTCATCAACTTTCAGAATTACATCACCAGCGCGCAGTGCAGCTAGCGCAGCGGGACTGCCGGGCATAATAGATGTCAGCATGATTCCACGATGCTTATTGGCGAGTGCGGCGGCGCGATTCAACTCCCACCCGTGATTCAAAATCTCATCAAACTTTATTGCTGCGATTGCTTCACCTTTTACACCAAGCCATGGACGAGGAACGCTTGCCTGCTGTTCCAAAACGCGCTGCGCTGCTCGTTTAATCAACTTCGCAGGCAGAATGCTGGCTTCACTTCCTTCCAGACCATCGACGATACCGATAGTCTCACCAGCCTGATTAAGCGCCACACCGCCAATGTTTGCCTGTGAAAGCTTTGGTGCGCTGACTCTAAGTCGGGCCACCCCTCCTGACGGCGCAGCCTGGATATTTTGAATACGACCTTCGATCGCCCCCATTCGGGCGTAGAGTCTTGGACGCAACAGCGGGCGTATGTTCGCTACCGGTTCCGGACGAAACAGCAACACGGTTTCGCCAGTGTTCAAGGGTTCATCTTTGAATGCTGCTGCGGCAACCACGTTCTTCTTCGCGAGTCGCAATATCGAGAGTCCGGTAACTGCATCGAATCCGATGTACTTCGCTGCTAGCGTCTTTCCATCTGGTCCAATGACAGTAATGTCTGGATCGTCAAAGAAAGTCTTCGCCATTGGTGGGAATGAAGCGCGTGGAGCCTTCGGTGGCGACGGTGGCTCAGCCGCCGACGGCGTGGGCGCCGGCATCGGCCCAAACTCAACTTCGGCTTCCGGCAACCATGCTGCGATAGTTTCGCCATCGTCCAGGGCGAGGCCGGCGATGACGTTAGTATGCACGTCGTCCATCAGATCAAAAGCCGAACCGAGACTGGCAACCGCCTGCATCTGTTCCTGCGTGCGAATCAGGAGGCGAAACATCTTAAGGCCGTTGATTCGATGAATGATTGTTACGACCTGCGGTGCAGCGGGCAGTTTGTCAGCGGCCGTTCTCGCTGCCTTTGCAGGTGGCGCAGGCTGCCTCGGCGAGGGCGCTGGAGTCTGCGCAGAGACGACTCCGTAGCCGAGAGCCAGGCTCACGAAAATTGCCGCGTGCATTTTTCTTCTTACAGTCATCTTCTACTACTTCCCGATGCCTGCTTACCAAACTCGTTTCGGAGCAAACTGATTTGCGTTTTGCATCAATCGTTGTGAACCAAAGCTGATAGTTGGAACGGAAATGGTCTTTTCGTTCCCGCGACCATCATCAAGTGAAACTCTGAAAGACTGAAACGACCCATCGATTGGAAAAGCCGCTGACGAGTTAACTGGTCCAGCTCCGTTTATGACATCAGCACGAAGAAGGGTGGAGTCAACTGTCGACAGTGGTCGTGTGCTTCTGATTGCTACTTGCGCCGGTCGCCCTAACCTGTTTCCTTGTGAAGGTTTCTCCGAAGCAACAGGCAGTGAGTCCTGCGTTGGTGCTTGTGGCGTCGTCGGTGCTACGTTTGCCTCTGGCTTTGGCGTCTCATGAACCTGAGGCGCTGGACCTTGTTTCGCAACTTCATCAACCCTTGCCGGCCGATTCAAAAAGTTTCGGACCAGAACCGCGCCGGTAGCTAAAACAAGCAACAGCGCCGCAGCTGTCAAACCACGTCGCAGCACTGGCCAGGCAACAAAGTTAAAGTGCGAAGCGGCACTGCCTGATTCGTTTGCGAGGCGCGCTCGCAAACGAAAATCAAAATCGGCGGGCGCAGCGACTGTGCCCAAACTGCCGACAATCTGCCGCAACCTGGTCTGCTTTTCGTAAAACTCACGGCAGGCGGCACACTCACGGAGATGCTCGACCGCGGTCGTGCTGCAGGTTTCGTCCAACATCAATTCGTCTAATTCTCGACGAATCAGTTCGCAAATGTTTTGTTTCATAACTTCTTCACCTACAAATAAGCACGCATCTTCTCACGCAGGAATCCCCGCGCCCGGCTGATTCTCGATTTCACAGTGCCCTCGCTGGTTTCCAGAATTCTCGCGATCTCGTCATAACTGCGTCCGTCAACGTCCCGCAGAATCAGAGGCGCTCGATACTTTTCCGGAAGCGTGCCGATAGCACGTTGGACCGCATTGCGTCGCTCGGTATCTACGAGGTCCGAGTCCTGCAACGGTCGCAAGTCGGGTGGATTAAACTCCTTTGCTTCGCCACCATCGTTTTGCTGAAAGAACCCGGTCAGCGAGACAAGCTTGCGGCGCTTACGCTTGCGAAGTTCGCTGATGGCCAGGTTGGTAGCAATTCGATAGATGTAGGTTGAAAATGCATAGCTTCGCTGATATCTGTCAGCTGCCCTGTAAACCCTCACAAAAGTCTCCTGAGCCAGATCGACGGCGCCGTCGTAGTCGTTGGTCATCCGGTAGATATAGCTCGTAATCTGATTGCGATAACGACTAACCAGTTCAGCAAAGGCGTCCTGATCGCCGCTGCGGGTCGCTTCCAATAACGCATGGTCGGAAGTCGTGTCCTCCAGCACGTCTTGCTGCAAGGCCGGGGCAAAGCCCAGCTCATCGATGGTAGTCAAAGTATTCATCAGGGCAGGTAGGCTCTCACACGGTCCAGATTATACCTTTACCAAGCTGCGACCTGAGAGGCATACACGCACAGATTTGGCCGCAGTTCCGACTTTTATGGCGTAGCTCCGACTTTTGTTTAAGACACTAGTCCTCCTCCTTGCTCCGGGGAGCAAAAGAACTTCTTTTGTGTCTTTTGTGCCTTTTGTGCCTTTTTGTGGCTAGCCTGTTGGGCTTTTGAAGATCGAGTCGCTGACTTTCACACCGTAAGTGATCGTCAAAACCCGGGTCTCCTGACTCTGGCGTCCATCTTCGAGCAGCAGCGTCCGGTAGGGGGCGAGCGTCTGTTGCACTACCCGATAATCCAGGAATTTCCGGGTGTACTTCACGGCGACCCCGCCCGGATTCCCTTCTTCGTATTCAAGCCACAGCACGCGCAGGGATTTGGCGCTGATGTAGTAGCGCGTCTTTCTTTTTTCTTTATCCACCAGATCAACTATGAAAAGATCCAGCCCTTTTTGCTGGTCCTTGCCCACGAGCGTGATGGTGGAACCACATTCCTTATAACGCAGCAACGACTCGATACTATGGTGATGCTGAGAGATAAAATTGGTGGTGGCGTCCTGTCTTGGAGTAAAGGCTGCGCCGTTGATCATTCCCCAGAGTTTTCCATCGTCAAAGATCAGTGAATACTCCATCGTGGGCAGCTTTTGATCGAGACGAATCTTGTCTTTGTCGAGGTTCTCACCTCTGATGAAGCGACGCTCGTACTCTGTTTCTTCGGATTTGCCCTCAGTATCGGTCCGTGTGATCTTGCCGCGTTCCACACCGTTCCGCCGAATGTGTTCAAGCGCCGGGCGAGTACCATAAACGAGGATCACCGACTCGACGACCTGCTCAGCCGTGAACTTCGTTTCCTGGTTCGCGTTTGATTTAGCTTTCGTCTCTTGTTTTTTATTCTCTTTTTTGGCGTCCTGGGGAGTCGGAGTCGACTTGGGATCCTGTGCCGCCTTTGGATCTTGTAGAGCCGCCTGGCTTTGAATCGGCGATCCGAAAGAGATTAAAAACGCAGCTAGAGCTATGAGGGCCAGAACTAAACGAAGCAAAATGTAACCGTTCTCCTTGAATCCAGATCGCCGTGTTGCTGACGGCGCCAACCGGGGAAAGCCAACATTAAGGCCGGATTGTAACACAGGCCCTGCAAAAAGCGCCCTTCCGACACCAATGGCATTTTGCATTGATGCGGCCATGCAAGATGGCGGATGCCTGTTTGACAAGCACTGACGCCGCGAGTATTTTCCTTGGTTTTCGCGAAAGGACACTCAACAAACATGAAGCGGGTAGGAGTTCTTGTAGGCCGGGAAAAAACGTTCCCGGAAGCAATAATTAACGGCATTAACGAACGCGGCCGCGGCGACGTCGTAGCCGAATACATCAAACTCGGCGGCATTAAATACGATGACCCACCGAAGTACGACCTCGTTATCGATCGTATCTCGCATGAAGTCCCGTTCTATCGAGCCACATTGAAACGAATGGCGCTCGAGGGAACGATCATCATCAATAATCCCTTCTGGTGGTCGGCCGACGACAAGTTTTTCAACTATTCACTCGGTAAAAAACTCGGTGTTGCGATTCCCAAAACCGTGCTGCTGCCGCAGAAGGATTACATCGAAGGCATTGTCAGTGAGAGTTTGCGGAATCTGGAGTTTCCGCTCGACTGGCAAGGCATCATTGACTACGTCGGACTGCCGGCGTTTTTGAAGCCATTTGACGGCGGTGGCTGGAAGAATGTGTCCAAGATCAACTCGCTCGAGGAGCTCTGGGCTGAATACGACAAGACAAGCACACTCTGCATGACGCTTCAGGAGTCCGTCGACTTCGATCAGTTCGTCAGATGTTACTGCGTCGGCCAGCAGGAAGTGATGATCATGGCCTACGATCCGCGCAAGCCATACCTGTCAGGCGAACAGTACGTGCACAATCCCAACTATCTCGCGCCGGCACTTGCGGAGCGCGTGGCAAACGACGTGAGAACCCTTTGCACGGCGCTGGGCTACGATCTCAACACGGTCGAATTTGCGATCAAAGACAACGTGCCGTATGCCATCGACTTTATGAATCCCGCGCCGGATGCAGAATTAGCATCGGTCGGGGAGTTTTATCACAACTGGATCGTCAGTGCTGTTATTGATCTCGTCTTCAAGCGACTGGCTGAAGGTCGTGAACGACCACGTTATCGATGGGACACCCTGCTGAATCCCGAACCGGTCCAGGCTTATGCGGTGGCGTCAGCGGCGGAACAGCAGGCGCGAACCGTGACACCCACAACCAGGAAGACTACGTCGAAACGGAAGAAACAATAGCCACTGATCTGTGGCTCAGGTGGAGGGTTTGGAACGGGTAAAGAGCATCTTGGTGCCGAGCAATGTCAGCAACCAGATAATCAAAGCGGACGAGGCAAGTGACCAACCCAAACTTCCGGCCAGCGGATCAACCAAACCACCAACCAGCGCAAGCAACACACTCGCATTCGTCACGCGCAACGCCGTGCGACGAATGCGAGTAACATTCTGCAACCAGTTGATCCGGCGCAGTTCGGCTGCGAGATAATCATCATCATTATTTAATTGCATGTAGTACTCGCCCTCACTGCGAGCGTATCGCGCCAGCGCTAATTCGGAACTGACGCGCGCAGCTTCCTGATAATGATGAATCACGTGGGCCAACTTTCCTTCGCGCAACGCGATGTCGGCCAGTCCGATCCTCGCTTTAAAGTTTCCGCTATCGAGCTCAACTACTCTCTGCAGTGCTCGGCGCGCGTGATTCGCATCACCACACTCAAGGAAACTCTCACCAATCAACGGCAGTAAAACCACGTCTTCCTGCGCGCGCAGACTCGCCAGTCGCAGAGCAGCCCGTGCACGCGACAACAAACGCGCATCAGCCTGTGCACTCGCCTGCGATCTCAAGAGGCGAGCAAAGTCGTAGATGAGCCACGCACCGTGTGGTTTCACATTGAAGGCACGGCGAAAAGCTTCTCCAGCTTCACGCAAACGGCCGGATACACGTAGCTCGTTTCCAAGTCGTCGCAGCAGCCGTGCTCTCTCTAGATCCTCAGTAGTCGCCGGAGGCTCCGCAATCGCAGGTGTTCGTCTGAGTTTGCGACCGAGCTTGAAATCCGATCGAGTGACATCGAGCAGGTCTGACGAAGCGAGTTGTGATAGCTGTGTCTTGCGATTGAGGAAACGCGGATCGTTGAGATAGTCGCGCAAGTCACGGCTGCGATTATCCAACTTGCTTTCGTGAATCAGCGGAAAGAGTTCCTGCACCAGCTTGCGGTAATCACGTCCGCCGGAAACGATGACGAACTCCCTGCCTTTACCGGTGATCTGTGTTCGATATCGATAACGAACCCGGCCGCCACGACGCAGAGTGCGCACTGCCTGCGTCTCGACTGTCTCAAAGTCATTAATGCCGAGTTGCTTGCGGTAGCCAAAAACCAGATCAAGAAGTGACGCCAAAGGCCCCTGACGTCGGAGTGAAGTTCCGTCAAAGACGATCCGGTCACTGAATGCAAATACCGGTACAATCAACCATGCTGCTGCAATTAGGATGAGGGCAGTCGTATCGTGGTCGCCTCGCAACATCAGCGCCGCTGCAAAAGACATGACACCGGCGAAAGCGAGATACGGACCCGGCGAGACTCGCACGCTTGCGATTGTTGATTTTGGGCGAGCGCGCTCTCGTTCTTCCTGCACCTCGGTGAGGGCAGGCAGGCTGTTAAACTCTTTCGTCTCGTTCATTCCGTTATCGCTCGCCGGGACAATCGATCGTCAGATCAAATGCAAAACTGCCGCGCGATCGGCCCGGTTCAGTGTAACGCAAGTCGGCTATTTGAACGAGAGTGCGTGTGGTGCAACCTGGATCCGTAAGTTCCATCACGGGAAATCGTGCGAAATTCAGAAACACGCGTCCGGGACGTTGTTCAGAAACTGCTGCAACTAATTCGAGTGCTGGTTTGACGTAACGGACCAGCTCGCCGGATCGCTCATTGCCCATCAACCCCACATCAAATCTGTACACGGCTCGATCCGTTTCGAACACACAGTCCCAGCGAAACGGGTTCGCAAGTCTCGGCATAGCGGCAAGTCTCGCCACGGTTTCACCATTCGCCGTTGCCATTTTCGCGGCCGCTTCACTTCCCCGCGCAATCGCTTGAGAATGAACGAAGCCCAGGAACATCCAGTAACAAAGCACCAGCGCGATCGCCGCGAATGCGATTCTCGCTCCCCAACGTTCTTTCGCTTGCTTAACTGAGAGAACAATCAACGCAATCAGCGCCACAATCCATAAAAGCGCAATCAACCTTGGATTCGGCAAAGCGTTACTGCGCGGGCTCGCGATGATGAGAAATGTAAGTAGTGCGGCAATTGTGGCCCAGACAATCTTTAGAAATCGGGTCCTTGCGGTTAGCAGAAACGCTGCGCCACCAAGAATGAGCCAGAGATAAGGATCGACAATGAAGACAAGATCTCCGTAGGACCACTTCTGACTCCATGGCAAAAAGAAACGGATTCCGTAGTTATTCGTCCAGTCCAACAACGGGTGTGTCGCACTCGCAATGAATGAGACGATCAGCAATCCCTTGAGCTTCGTCTTTGGATCTTGATTTCGAAAACGGGACCAAATGCGGTCAACTAAATAGAAGGCAAGTGGGAGCAGAATGGCCAGGCTGATGACACCGACGATAGCGTGAGTAATACCTCGATGGTGCTGAAGGAAACTCCAACGATCTCCAAAGGCGAGCACCAGGATGTCCGCGTCGGGTGCGTTGGCTGCCAGCACGCATAGAGCCGTTGCCCCGGGAGACAATCTCTCCAACCCCGTCTTCGCTACAGTTACGCCGACGAGTGTATGGGTAAGATTGTCCATCTGGGATCTTTACGCCACAAAAGACGATCGGTTAGCTGGAGTTTTGCGCTTTTTGTGCTTCTCTTCTATCCGGCCAACGGCGAGGTCTCAGGTGGAAGCTGGGCATAACGATCCGGATCAAGCTTCTGGAGTGCATCCGCCGCTTCGCGCGCCGCTGCAGACTGCGGCAGCGATTTATTATCTGAGTCCTTGGCCTTTCGGGCGGCGTCTACGATGTTGAAGAGCAGGTCAGCAGCTTCTTTCTTCTTGCCTTGCTTTTCATAGACTTTAGCGAGTCGAAGATTGGCGGTCTCCGGTGTTACGGCGGGGCTGTTAAGTCTCGCCAGCTCGGCGTAAAGACGTGCCGCGTCGTCGAGTTTGCCATCGCTCTCGTTTGCCTGTGCGAGTGCGAATTTCGACAGCGCTGCCACTTCGGGAATGCTGCTATTTGAGAGACCAGTCAACTCGCTGATGCCCTTTTGGCGATCGAGCACCAGACGGTTTGAGGCGATGAAATACTTTGATTCCGATTTGTAAGGGTCGCCGTATTTTGCGGCCACTTTTTCAAATTCGTAAATGGCGCTTTCGGCGCGCTGCTTTTCCGTCGCAAACGTCATTTCAGTGCTGCCCGGCAAAGGGCTGGGTGAAACGGACGCTCTTGTGATATTTATCGCGCGACCGAGGGCCTGGCGAGCCTCGTCGTTTTTACGGTTATTCCACTTAACAAACAGAATAATCAGAAGGCCGGCGATCAGAACGCCGCCCAGACCGTATAAAATCGTGCGTCCTCGTCCTTCGAGAAGATTGCCCAGACGGTCGAGAAAGCTCATCGTCGTGTCGCGAAAGCGGTCATGTTGCAGCTCACGGGCACGTTTTTTCTTATACTTTGCCACTTGTTTTCCTCTTGCAAGCCTACGTGGTCGGCTGCGTTCTCTTGGGTGTATGATTAGCGGAAAAAGAGTCACTCTAATGGCCTGTACAAAAGCTTGTCAAGAAGAGACAACGACGACAAAAGCCGAACCCTGTTCCGTGAATCGCAGCCCTTTTGTGGCTCTCAGTGGCTCAGGTGAATGCATCTAAGACAGGGTATGAAATTTTTTTCGAAACATCGGGAACAAAAGGCGAGAGGCCGTTGTCTAAGGGGAAGCCTGTCCGGGAAAGGGCAAATATTGTTAACTGCTCCGGTTCCCGCCCCAGGGGGTGATCAGTGAGCTACGGAGAACCAATTGCCCTCCGGGGGCAAATGGAATTAGAGCAGGTTGCTCCGGCAACCGTGGTTGAAGCCCGGCCACAAGTTGACGCTCAGTTCATTGAAAGATTAAAGCGAGGCGACGCCGCAGCCTTTGAAAAACTGGTGCAGGAACGATCCGGCGAGATTTATGGGCTGCTCTATCGCTTAACTGAAAACGGCGAAGAAGCGCGCGACCTGACTCAGGAAACGTTCCTGCGTGCCTTCCAGAGCATTGCTCATTTCAGAGGCGACTCGGATCTACGCACGTGGATTTATCGGATTGCGATTAACCAGGCGCGTAACCGTTGGCGCTGGTGGCGTCGCAGGCGTCGTGAAGCGACAGTTTCAATCGACGCTCCTGAGGTGGGCGGTGGGCGACTTGGCCTGGTGGCGACACTAAGATCCCCGACCGCCAGAGATCCGGAACAGGACGCACTCGCGAGCGAACGAGAACGAGCTTTGAAGAAGGCGCTCAATGGTTTGCGGCGCGTGTATCGCGAAGCTGTTGTTCTTAGAGATATTGAAGGTTTTGCATATGAGGAGATCGCTGCGACGCTCGAGATCAGCGTCGGCACAGTGAAATCCAGACTGGCGCGAGGACGCCAGGAACTCCGGCGCAAGCTGGAAGGCTCTTTGTAATCGGATGGCTGATCCGCCCCGGCTCACAAAACTCGGTGCCAAATGGGTCGAAGTGAAAAGCGGCGGGCTCAAGGCTTCCGTAGTGGCATGATGAGAGCGTATTTGAAACGCGGCCAGCAACACCCGTTGAAGCATCGCTCACTTCAAGCCTGAGGGGTTGCCCTAAACTTGTCGAAGTTGCTTCTTTAATAGGGAGCAGCCGGGGTCGGTCAGCCATCCGAGGCAGAGGCAATTGAAATGTCTTTAATGTCGTGCGAAGAAACCACCGCTGCGCTGTCGTCATACATTGACGACTGCGTATCTCTTCCAGCTCGTGTAGCGATCGATGAGCATTTGGATCGCTGTCCTGTTTGTCGAGCGGAAGTGGCCGGGTTGCGTTCGTTGACTCGTAGTTTGAGTTCGCTCACGCGGCCAAAGCCACCCGCAGACCTCGCGGATACGATTTCCGATCTGTTGACGATAGAGGCTGCAGCTCGTCAGGCGATCAAACCTTCGCTTGGTGTTCGCATTGCTCGTTTCCTCGAACCGCGTCTGATGCCTTACACCGTCGGTTCCTTCGCGTCGGTCATCATGTTCTTCCTGATGTTTACGGCGTTGCGTCCGCATTTTGTCGCACTGCGTGAAGCGGCCCTGAGCAGCAATGGCGCAGTGATAGTGCTGCCGATATATCAACCCGGATACGATCTTTACAAGCCTGTAAGTCAGCAAGACTTCGCCGACAGCCGTGCTCCTTTCGGCGAACAATCTCCGAGCTTGAATCCCGGTGGTGCGTTGGCCGCTTTGACTCGTGCTTATTCACGTCCACATGCCAGTCAATACGTGGATTCTGACGACATGATTGTCGTTACGGATGTTTTTAGTAACGGCGCCGCTTCGCTGGCAGACGTGGTCCAACCTCCCAAAGACAAACGAATGCTTGATGATTTTGAGTCCGCTTTGCGTCAGAACGCCGCCTTTGTCCCTGCCTCCTTCGATCGTCGCCCTGATACGATGCGTGTCGTGATCACGCTTGGTCCAAAAGTGCAGGTGGACAGTCGAAACTTCTAACCGATTAAATTCTCAACTTAGCTATTGACAGTGGACCAAAGCGGGCGTAGTCTGCGGCGCACTGATCGCTTGATTCGTTCACGTCCTCGCATCCCCCACAGGCATAAACGAATTCAATTTAAGTTAACGCGGCTGATTTCTTCCAAGATGTTGCTGGAGAACTCCTCATGTACCAGATCGCCCAGAACTTCACACTCCGGATTATTCTGTCCTTTACAATTTGTACCTCGTTGTTGTTGCTACCGGGTGTTTCACTGCTGAAGAGCGAAGCTGCGCAGGGGCAAAGTGCCGGGCGTGCAGCGCCGCCGCGAGCGGGCAAGCCTGACGGCATTTGGCCCAACCTGGATGTCGTTAAGAGCGAGTCGAATGTGCAGCGCGAGCCGCCGGCACCGATTCCTTCCACCATGCGCTCTAAAAGAAATGAAGGTAAGCCCTGGGATGGCAGGCGTGTGGGCGATGAGACGCGACAGCAGGACCAGGCTGCAGTTATCGAGAAGCAAACGCGTCGTGCTCACGCACGGAGGCGCGTGAAAATGCTGCCAACGCTGTACGAGGATCAGTTTATTCAGAATTTCTTCAGTCTGGCATTGTTGCGAAGTGCTACTTCCGAGGAAACAACCTACTGGAATGATCTATTGCGTACTGGCTATGGTCAGAATCAGACGTCGCTGAAGCTCGC
>DASYSD010000110.1:0-17358 GCA_036003745.1 Pyrinomonadaceae bacterium | reverse complement strand
GTACAATAGCGTATCTTTTGGTGGTTATGCCCGAGTTGAACTTGACCCATTCGGAGCCGACGTTACCTTGTACGCCACTGCACCACCTGAACATCAACAGAGTCTCGGAGAACTTGGCGAGGGATATTTGGGCGGATTAATCGATTCGCGTTGGGGAAACATGTTTAATACAAACGGTTGCGTCGCCGATGGTATGCCGCAATCCTGTGACATCACCGCATCAACAGTTAATTCTCATGACGGGCCGTTCGAATATGCTCTGACTACACCATTTGGCCCGATAGATCCAATTGACCTCCCCCGTAGCTTTTTCGATTGGCTAGAGCGAAAAGGACGCCGACTCAATGCCGAGAACATGTTTTCACTTGGCCGTGAATTTATGTCGGAGCTCTTGGGGGCGCCACGAGGTCCGCAGATCTCGACAACGGAGAATGATCCAGCAACAATTCGAGGTACTGGCGATACGAAAAATTGCGGTATCTCGATCAACTTCAAAAGGGGCACTTACTACGGTGGCTTCAAATTCCTCAAGAATGGCGTAAGTACGGTTCAGCGCGACGCCCGACTCGAGTTTGGATTGGGATTCACCGTTAACGGCTGGGTAAAGAGTGGCGGCATTGGCACAATTGGTACAGATCCGAACTTTCAAAACTCGAAGGGTGTTTGGATAATCAATCAGGAGACTGAAGCCTATATTGTTCAGAACGGAAAGATAACTTGGGACGATAAGGCACTTCGTCCAGATCTGAATAGTCAAAGTCCTTTTTCGGCACGTGGAAATACGTTCTCCTGGTACGACCATCCTGGTAACGCTGGAAACGATCTAGATCTCAGGCGCGAAAATTTTGTAGTTAGCGTTTCTAACGGTGATATGCGGTGCGAGGCTCGTTTCCACCTAATTCAGGTACGAAGTGGGAGTGGATATTCGTTACATTGGGGACGTGGATTCTTGCCATCACTAAGGCCATAGCTAGATGAAAGAAAAACCAAAGGCAACGACGTCGACTATTACCGAAGGGCATCTGCTTTTGAATGTTCGATGACACTCTCGCGGTTTGAAGGGAGTTTACAAATGGACTGCATGTTTTTTTTAATCTTGACTGCGATTACGTCTAACCCGGGTACGGGGGTTATTCAGGCGAGTGTGATTAGTAGGCCCAAAATGATTTCAAGGGCCGAGTGTTTATCGGAGAGCAACCTCTTGGACGAGATTCGAAAGCTGTCGTCAGGACTGAGCCAAACTGACTTTGGTGAAATGAAGAAATTGCTGCTCGGCGAAGCAAATCAATCTAGTATTTGCCGACAACGAGTTATAAGCGCGGTTCTAAGCAGAATGAAAACACGGCCCACCGAGCAAGCAGATTTTCTCCTCTGGCAACACGGGGCCGATATCTTGGGAGACTTGAAGGCCGTTGAGGCGATTGATCACCTTGTAGCGCACTTGGATGTGAGCGATGGCTTATCCCCTTCAATGAGTCATTATCCTGCCGCACGGGCCTTGATTCAGATAGGGTCTAGCGCCCTACCGAAGCTAGCCAATGCTTTGAGCCAAAGTTCTGACCCTTACTTCAGACGTAAGGCACTTTTCTGCATTGCACAGATCGGTGGACAACAAGCTGCACGCGCGTTGAAGGATGCAAGCCATCTGGAAACCGATCGATGTAACAGTAGGTTCATAAATACTTCAATTAGAGCTTTTAAGAACAGAGACTTTCCCAACCAGATCACATCCCGCACCCGAGCAGAATGGTATTCGGCCTTTCTATGCCGTAAATAAGGTATGAGTTCCGCAGAACTCCTTGAACAACCCACTAGAAATTACTTCACCACCGAATATTGATTGCAGCATAACAGTGGCATTCAGCGGTTCCTATCAAGAAGGAAAACCGAATGGCGGGGGCCAGATTCGGTACGGTTCCGGTCTAGCGTACGGAGTTGGGTTTACCGTTTTCGGTTCTGTCAGTAGTGGGGGAATTGGTCACATTATGAAAGACACTAATTTGAAAAATCCCGGAGGAGCCTGGACTATTGAACAGTGGACATCTGGCTATACAAACATTAATGGCAGCGTCTACCTTAAAGGCGGACCAGCACACGCCGATTTGAACAGTACAGTTCCCTATGAAATCAACGGAAACGAATTCCGTTGGTATGATCATCCAGGCTTAGAAGACAAAGATCCGCAGTCTTCACGAAACCCACTTAAAAGCTACGAAGGAAGATTCGACATTGCGGTCAAAGTCATTAATGGCGCGCAACAATGTGAAGTCAAGTTCCGCATCTCGAGCACGTTTAGTAATGGAAATTGGTCACACAGTTGGGGCCAATTAAACTAGTCAGTAAGCCGAGGGAGAAATGAAATCTCAAATTCTGGTTTTTAGTTTACTGCTTTTCCAGGCGGCCGTTTCAATTAGTTGCCAGACGGCCGGTCCAGTTAGCAACGCGAGTGCATTGCCGAGCATCGGGCCCGAACAAAAGACGCAATGCCTCACCAAAGAAGAGTTTGACCGACACCTGAAAAGCATGTCGCAAAGCATTTCAGCCGAAGCTACTAGCGCAAGACAGGAATTGCTGAATACTGCTGCAGCGTCAGCGCAATGCAAAGCAGAAATTGTTTCTATCCTCATGAAGGCCATGGATAAGCCGAATCTCGACTTCCGCGAGGATATCGAGAGCTATTATCTATGGCGCAATGGTGCTGAGATCTTAGGTGAGTTGCAGGCAAGCGAGGCATTGCAACTTTTGATATCGCATCTCAACCTGAAAGGCTGGGATTTCAGCATGACTATGAAACATCAACCGGCAATTGGAGGTGTAATTAAGATCGGCGCGCCGGCATTGCCACAATTGGATGAGGCACTAAGGCGTAATCCCGATCGGTCAATGCGACTTTCAGCTGTTTTCTGTATCGCTACAATCGGTGGCCCTTCCGCGATGCGCTCGCTTAACGAGGCATTTAGCACCGAACCCGACGAATGTATTCGACGGTTTATCAAGGCATCCTTAGACAACTTTGATGAGGCCGGCCAAATCAAGAATCGAGCAGACTGGTCCTCGAGTTTTGCTTGCCCCGAATAGCTCCTTTCTTCAGTTGGCAAAAAGATGGAACGTTAACATTGCTAGCCACTATGGCCAGTCGAGTTTTTGTCAAATGTGGAATCGTTCGACCCTTGTGGTTTGGATGGATTGCAATGGACTGCATGGTTTTCTTAGTCTTGATGGCTATTAGGTTCTACCCGGGTAAAGGGTGTTATCAGGGCGGCGTGAGTAGTAGCCCTAAGATGATCTCGAGGGCTGAGTGTTTATCGGAGAGCCAACCTCCTAAATGCGATTCAGAAGCTGTTATCTGGTATGAGCGAAACTTGTTGCGGCAACGGCTCCTGGCATTCGTATGTGCTAATTGAAGCCTCACAAGTCTCTTGACACTCACCAAACCCCCTGATACTTTCTCGCCTCCTGTGAAAAACATCCTGCTTGTGCTTGCTGTGGTCGTACTCTACGTGCTTCATCAGGACATCTGGTTCTGGCGGAGTGCTCGCCTGGTTTTTGGTTTCATTCCGATCGGACTCTTCTATCAAGGATGCTTTTCGGTGGCTGCGGCGTTGCTGATGTGGCTGCTCGTGACCTACGCCTGGCCAGCTCACCTTGAAGAGGAAGTTGAAGAAGCAAATACCGGGGAGGACCGCAGCGCTTGATTCCTGCAATAGTCGTTTTCCTTTACCTCGCGATCGTTCTCTACATCGGAATATTTGCTTTTCGACGTGCCAAAGGAAAAGAAGAGGCTGAAGACTACTTTCTTGCCAGTCGCTCGCTCGGTCCATTCGTGTTTCTGTTCTCGTTGTTTGGCACGAACATGACCGCGTTCGCGATTCTCGGCTCGTCCGGACACGCATTCAGCAATGGCATCGTGACATTCGGCCTGATGGCGTCGTCGTCAGGTCTGGTAATCCCATTAACAATCTTCCTGATCGGCACGCGCGTCTGGGCACTCGGCAAGAAACACGGCTTCATGACGCCGGTGCAGATGTTTCGAGATCGTTGGGAGTGCAGTCACATCGGCACGACGATCTTTGTGGTCCAGGCAGTGTTGCTGGTGCCTTACATCATCATCGGCATCATGGGCGGCGGGACAACGCTCTACACAATCAGCGACGGAGCCGTTCCGTTCTGGTTTGGCGGCGCCATCGTCGCGATGGTGGTGATGAGTTACGTCTTCTTCGGTGGTATGCGTGGCACGGCGTGGGTCAATACTTTTCAGACGGTTTTGTTTTTGTGCTTCGGTGCGATCGCGTTGATCGTAATCGGCGTCGGCATGGGAGGTTTTCGTAGCGCCGCGAACGCGATACAGAATTCGCCGATGGCGTCGCTGCTCACACGCGAACGTATTTCGCCGTACTACTTCTTCAGTTACACGTTTATTCCACTGTCCGCGATCGCGTTTCCACACATCCTCATCTTTTGTTTGACTGCACGCAAGATGGCCCAATTCAAGAAGACGGTCATCTTTTATCCGCTTTGCATACTTGCGATCTGGTTGCCTTGCGTCTTCCTTGGTGTGATGGCGAATCGCGTCACTGACATTCCTGAAATTCGACAAAAGCAGGAAGCGAGAAGAGTGCTGGCGACTCAGGGCAAGAACATGGCGCCCGAGCAACGTGATGAACTGCGTGAGAAATCGGCCGGCGACGATGTAATCATGGTGTTGCTGAAGCATTACGCTCCACTATGGCTTGCAGGATTATTAGGCGCAGGAATCATGGCCGCAGTGATGGCAAGTGACTCGCAGATACTCGCTCTATCGACAATGTTCACGGAGGACGTCTTCGCCTTCTACGGCGGCAAGACGCGTTTCGGCGAACACGTGCAGGTCCAAACCGGACGCATTTTCATTATTCTCATAACGCTGTTCGCTTATATAGTTGCTTTGCGCGCACCAGAAACAATTTTTGAGCTTGCGATTCAGTATGCGTTCTCAGGCTATGCAGCGTTGTCTCCACTCCTTATCGCTGCGTTGTTCTGGAAGGGAAGTACGAAGTGGGGCGCGCTCGCCGTTACTCTTTGGACCGCGATAACGGTGATTGCGGTTGCCGTACTGCAGTCAGTAGTTCCTGCACCAGCACCTGGACCAGCGACAGTTTTGTGGGCACCTGGCGGCGTCGAAGTTCTATCGCGAACGCCGGGTGGCACTGCCGTATTTGGTTTTATGCCGGTCGTGCCGATGGTGATTGGGTCGGCGTTGTTGATGATCTTTGTCTCGCTCGCCACAAGAAAACCCGCGTCGACTACGTTGGCAAAGTATTTTGGAGGTCGATGATCATGAAGAAAGTGCTTCTGGCTCTGGTTGCTATCGCTACGCTCGCGTCTTATGCGGCTGCTCAAACTGGTAAGCGACGCCCAGTGAAGATAGGAACTCCGAACGGGATCTTCTCTCCGGCGATCATCACTGGAGATCTGGTTTTCACTTCCGGCCAGATCGGGATTGACTCAAAAACAGGACAGCTCGCCGAGGGGTTCGAAGCGCAGCTCGAACAGGCTTTTCAAAATTTGACGGCGGTGCTTGAGGCTTCAGGCAGCAGTATCGATCACGTTGTGAAGGCGACCGTATTTCTCGCGGACATGAACGACTACAACAAGTTGAATGAACTATACCGGAAGAAGTTTAAAGGTGATCCGCCGGCGCGTTCGACGGTGCAGGTGGCGCGATTGCCGCGTGACGCCCGGGTTGAGATTGAGGTTGTTGCGGTCCTGAAGTAAGACATACAGGTCATATTGGTCCTATAGGTCCTATATTATCCGAAGCAATACAGACGCCCATCCTGCGATCCGATCACGATGCGCCCATTCGCAATCGCAGGCGAGGCGGAGAGCGGCGCTCCCGCATTGAACTCCCAGAGCTTGGTCCCATCGTTGAGACTCAGCACATAAAACCGTCCATCATTCGATCCAACAAACACGCGGCCACCTGCAATTGCCGGCGACGACTCAACGCGAGCGCGCGTCGCAAACGTCCACGCGGCCTTTCCATCCAACGTCAAACCATGCACGAGCTTGTCGCGCCCTCCAATAACCACTCGCGCGCCTGTAACCGCTGCCGATGAGTAGAACGGAAACTTTCGTTGCGGGTGCTCATAACGCCAAGCGATCTTGCGCTCGGACAGGTTAACTCCCAACACCTCGTTTTCGAATGTTCCAAAGAATGCCGACCCTCCTCGTATCGCAGGCGATGCACCCGTATAGCCACCAGACGAAACGTTAAATACTTCTTTCCCATCAGAGATTCGGATGGCTCGAAACGTCGCGTCACATCCTGCGATAAAAGCATTTCCGTCTGCAATTCCCGGAGTCGCGTGCACGTATCCATTTGTTTTGAACTTCCACAACAACGAACCATTGCGTGCTGAGAGGCAGTAGAGATGTTCGTCGTATGATCCAATCAAAACCCTATCGCCAACAACAACTGGCGACGATTTGATCTCACCGCCGGTTTTGAAGGCCCACAACTTTTTCCCGTCAGATGCGTTCAATGCATTCAGCCAACCACCTGAATCACCGATGTAGACGACGCCATTGCCATAGGCCGGTGACGATTCGCCAATTGGATTATCCGTCGAGAACTTCCAGTAGACCGATCCGTTTTCGAGACTCAGCGCTGTGAGTTCACCTTTCTGCGAGCCAACGAAAACGGTGCTGCCGACAATTGCAGCCGACGATTCGATCGACTCGCCTGCTTCGTAAGTCCAGAGTTGTTTGAGGGAAGTAGGAACGTTTGACTGCGAGACTCCGGTCAGCGATTGATTACCGCGGAATTGTGACCAGTTGTCAGCAGGAGCGTCCTGGGCCACAACTGAAACCGCGAGGCAAAGAACCAGAAGCAAAATCTTCAATACACGCATTGGTAAATCTCAATCGCTCCTTGTTTATCAAGCGGTCTGGGATTGAACGTTCCTGTCCATTGCTCAGCCGCGTCGGCGGCGAGCTCGGGCAGTTCACTCTCCGTCACTCCGACGCTGCGCAAGTTAGTTCTCAAACCACCAGCCGCTGCCAGCTCTTCGAGTCTTCGCGCCAGTTCCTCGCCAGGTGTCATGTGATTGTTTCGCCCGGCAAGGCTGGACAAACTGAGCAGCGGGCAATAGTCCGTTCCGGTCTTTTCATTCCAGCGAACCACTGTTGGTAACAACATCGCGATCGCTGCGCCGTGTGCGGTTCCGTAACGAGCTGTTAGCGGATTGGCGCAGGCGTGTGTCGCGCCCAGCATCGAGTTTTCAATCGCAACACCGGCGTAGAAGGCGCCCAATTGCATTGCCCCCCGTGCAGAAATGTTGTCTGGTTGATTGAGCACGCGTTCGTAGTTCGGCTCAAGCAGTCGCCATGCTTCACGTGAGAACAGCTCGGAAAGCACGTTGCGCTTTGTAGTGACATAGGTTTCGACTGCATGCGCAATCGCATCGAAACCTGAAGTGGCAGTAATACTTCGCGGCTGCGAAATTGTAAGAGCGGGATCCAGAACGGCAATACGAAACGATGCCTTCGGATCTCCGCAGGCCATCTTTGCATGAGTCTCCACGTCGCAGATAAGTGCGTAGCTCTGTGCTTCACTTCCCGTGCCGGCGGTTGTAGGTATCGCGATCATCGGCAACATCGGACGTGTCGCTTTGCCATAACCGCGATAATCAGCCATGCGCCCACCATTAGTGAGCAGGAAATTGATACCTTTGGCGCAGTCCATCGAACTGCCACCGCCAAGACCGATAATCGAGTCGACATTTAACGGCGACACGAAAGCAGTGCCGTTTTCGACCATCTGAGTGTCGGGGTTGACTTCAAAATCGTGGAAGCGAACAGTCTCGACTCCAGCTTTTAGCAGAGGTTCAACTGCTTCATCGACGTGGCCCGAAGCAACCATACCGTGATCTGCGACCAAGAGCGTGCGTTTGAAGTTCAACTCGCGCGCCAACTCACCGAGCCGCTCAATGACACCGGCGCCAAAGACCACACGCGTACGAGGTTGAAAATCAAACTCTTTCATAAGAGATTGGACGCCTCCTTGGAGTGCGGTGTCTTGGCACCGCTTCGGTACAAATACCAAAGCGGCAACAAGTTGGCGCACTCCAAAGAGGCGCCCATTCGTTTCACTTAACTTTTTCCAAGCCCTGTTATAGCTAATTTCGCGCCGTTGCCGGCTTGCCGGCAGCAGCTTCAGATAACGCGTACAGTTGATTGCGATTGGAAATATAAAGTGCTCCGTTTGCAGGCACGGGGCTCGAGTAAACCGAACTGCCCATGTTGATTTCTCCGAGCACCTTCTTCGTCTTTCCTTCCTGCATGATCACGACGTCGCCATCTTCATCGCCGAGATAAATCTTGCCGTCAATTAGCACCGGCGAGCCCCATACTGCAGCGAAGAGATCGTGGGTCCAGTAAGCCTGTCCTGTCTTCGCGTCGAGACAATGCAGGAAGCCGCTGAAGTCAGCTTGATACACGAGACCGTCCCTGATCGCCGGTGTTGAAATCGAACGCCGAATCTTGTCGTAGTGCCAAACCATACCGGTCTGCGTGATGTCGCCACGCTTGGTGGCATCGATGCAGTACATGTGCCCAACGCCTTCGCCGTGTTCGGGATCTTGTCCGTTGGAGATGTAAACCCGATCCTGATAGACCACTGGAGTACTGATCAATTCATTGCGTGTTTTGGGCCAAATGGAGTCCTTCGGATTAGTGTCAAACTCCCAGAGCTTCTTGCCAGTTAAAGCATCATAGCCGCGAATCCAGCCGTCGCCCTGCCCGTGAACTACCTGGACCACGCCGCCGATCGTTCCCACCGTCGGCGACGACCACTGGCCGTGCAGGATGCGATCTTCAACCGAATTATCTTCCCAAACGAGCTTGCCGGTCTTTTTATTGACCGCAATGATCGCCGGTGCTTTTGGTGAAGGAATGTTGACATGACTCTCATCCTGACCGTTGGAGGTGCTGACGTAGATCAGGTCGCCGTACATCACGGGCGACGAGTTTGCGAGGTTGTGCGGCAGGGATCCGACTTCCTCGATCATGTCAAACTTCCAAACGATATCAGCATTGGTTTCACCAGTTAACTTTTCGTCCGTGACTGGTCCATCATTCTCTTTGTCGCGAAATCCCTGCGTGTCGAGACACATCAACTCAGCACGATTCGAGACGTAGTACACGCGATCTCCATCGACTAATGGTGACGATGCAACACCCTGATATGGCCAATCGTTTACGCGGCCCGCTGCCAGTTTGTCATGGACCATCTGCCACATGAATTGGCCGTCCGACTCGCGAAATGCCATCAATACGCCTTTATCGCCCGTGATCTTCGGATCACGCACTCCTTCGTTGTTCGTGCCCACGAACACCATGCCGCCCGCAACAACGACGTTGCCGTAGGTCTGAGAGCCGAGTTGGGCCACCCACTTCACATTTTTCTTAGACTTGACATCCCAACTTGTCGGCAGTCCTTTCATGTTTGAGACCATGTTGCGATCCGCTGTGCCTCCCCACATGGGCCAGTCTCCCGAACCGGGATCTGACGCCGATGCAGACGGCGCGAGGCGGTACGCAGCAGCAGCCACCAGCAGCAGCATGGTGGAGAGTACAACAGCCGGGCGATTGATGATGGCGTTCGATTTAATGCTTTTGAATCTCATTTGTTTGCGTATACCTTTATGTTGTCGAAATAGAGTTCGGCGAGACCGTTGCCGAATATTCCAGGGGCTCCCTGGCGATTGGGAATTGGATCGATGCGTTCGACCATCCATGCGGCAGGCTCAGGCTCGTTTGCGGGCCATGCTTTGCCGCGAGCACGCGTCTTCCCGTCAGGTAAGTTCTCCACTTGTAATTTAAGACGGTACCAGGTGTCGGGCTTCCATGCGAAGGGAATACTCTTAGTGCGCGCAGTTTCCGGTTGCCACGGCTCCAGATGCAGCATCTGGCTGTTGCCGTAAAGAGTCAACACGTAACGCTGTGCGATAACTCCTGCGTCACCCTGCTGCCGTCGCTTTTGGGTTGCTGAGACATCGGCTTCGACAGTGTAGTTGGACCAGTCGGATGGTCCCATGTAAGCGCGCGCGCGACTCAGCAGCGAAGAGCCTTCAGTCAGCTTGGTGAGCACCTTGTTCCCGTTCTGCTCGCGCACAGCAAACTTCAGCGTTGTGTTAACCCAGGTTGGTGGCAACGTATTGACAGCGTAAGAATCGAACGTTTCGCTCCACGGCGGTGGCGGAAACACGCGAACGCTCGCACTACCAGTCACGCCGCCGACAGTTGCTTTCACCAGACCGGCCTGCGCAACAGATTCGTTTCCGGCAGTGAACTGACCATTCTCGATTGTTCCTTTGAGACCATCGAGCGACCAATTCGCAGCCGGTTCTTCGCGGATGAAGCTGCCTTGCGCGTCGAAAAGTCGAACCCGGAAATTCACCTTGTCTCCGGGTTTGAGTATCAGTTCGGTCGGTATTACCTGCACAAATGTGGCGGGCTGAGAACTCACTGGAGTGCCTACCGCTGCTCCTGCGTTACTTTGCAAAGAAGTATGAGTTCCTTTTTTACCGATGGCGTAAAGCCCTGAATCACTGGCGAAATAGATGCGACCATTCGAAACAGCCACTGAACCAATGATCGCTTCCGGCACCGCTTCGGTTCCCAGTTGGTCCGAATCCAGGATCTCACAACCTGTTGCAGATGGTTTGAGAATGAAGAACTTTCCGTTCTCAGTACCAACGTACAATTTCCCGTCAGCGAGAACCGGAGAGGCCTTCTGGATGGTGCCGAGATTTTGCAGCCACAGTTGTTTGCCGGTGTTCACATCGAATGCGGCAAGGTTTGCTCCGTTGTCGATCTGGTAGAGACGTTCACCGTCGATCACCGGCGAAGAGAAGCCGCCCTGCCAGCCATAGATAGTCCACTTAATCTGTTCTGGTTTGATTTCGCCTTTTGCGGCTGCATCGACCGCGACCATCATGCCCATCTCGTTCGACGCGAGATTCTCTTCACTGTGTGTAAGTATGGCAGTGTTGCCGTGTACAACGACGCCAGTGTTGAGACCTCGTTTGCTGATCTCGTATTTCCACACCGGCTCGCCTGTCTGAGCCTTAATCGCATAAACGACGCCGTCGCTTGCTCCCTGAATCAACAGTCGTGTTCCGTTAACGTTGACAATGACTGGAGGCGCGTAGGTCGTGTCGTAGGGACGGCCGCCAGGAGCACTCACATAAACGGTCTCCCCGGTTTTCTTGTCGAAAGCCATGAAGCGGTGCGCACCGCGACCGTGCTGTCCCCACTGGAAGGTGACGCCACTAACGATCAGGAGATCGCCATCGATAATTGGTGAGACTGTTCGTCCACCGTGTGTGGTGAGTAATCCGAAATCTTCACCGAGCGATCGCTCCCACAAGACTTTGCCGTCGCGATTCAGACCGATCAGGTTGCCACCCACACCAAAGGCGTACACGTTGCCGGTCGACGGATCTCCGACCGGCGATGCCCAACCCACTCGGTGTGGGGGTACGTCGCTCAAATAGATATTGAAACGATGTTCCCACAGAAGTTTCCCGGTATCGGCGTTGAAGCACATCAGCCGTTCCTGCAGTGTCTCGCCTTTACCAGCCGAGTTTTGCAGGTAGACGCGATCGCCCATCACGATTGGCGCCGAGCGACCGCCATACGGAGCTTTCCAGAGGAGGTTCTCACCCGTCGGAGACCACTTCACTGGAAGGTTCTTTTCGGTAGAGACGCCATCGCGATTAGGTCCACGCCATTCGGCCCAGTCACTTGCGACGGCAAGCGACAAAGCAAGGCAAAGATTCAAATATATGGAGATTAGGCTAGTCATTTTGGAGGCCTGTCACTGGTTATGGATAAAAACGTTTCCGAGTCGAAAAAACCTGTCCAATAGATAAGAAGTATCTGCGCGCCCGCAACCTTAAGGATGTACAATACGTAAGCTCACGTTGCTGCGTTACACTTTTTTCGTGATTCTATCAGGTTCCGTCTCATCCGTTAATCTGTGCTGATTCAAGTTTTCTTCAGCGCCAGGAGAAATCATGCTGCTGTTACCAAAGATCTTGCTCTTTTCGCTGCTGGCGCTGCTGGTTCCGCAAACGCCGACTAACTCAAAACAGGAACTGAACGATCAACTCTTTGAGGCCGTTCGCAAAGGTGATGTCGCAGCTGTGACGGCGGCGCTTGATAAAGGTGCTGATGTGAATGCGAAGTTCCGTTATGGGACGACAGTGTTATTCAAGGCTGCCGAGCGTGGGAATACAGACGTAGCGAAGATCCTGCTCGATCATGGCGCGGACGTTAAAGTTAAAGACACGTTCTATCAGGCGACAGCGATGACCTGGGCGCTCGACGGCAAACACGTCGGCGTCGTGAAACTGCTTTTGGACAAGAGCGCTGAAGAAGTAGACGATGTGTTGTTGACTGGGACCCGCGAAGACAATGCAGAGTTGGTTAAGGTCGCGCTAGACCGCGGCGGTGCCAAACCTGAAACGCTGACTGTTGCCCTGGCTCTGGCTACAGAAGAAAAGAATGCTGCGATCTCGGAAATGTTAACGAAGGCTGGAGCGAACCCGCCGAAGCAGGTTGACGAAGCCACCCTTCAGTCGTACGCAGGCAAATACAAAGGCGATCCTGGACCAGAAGTTACGGTCTCAGTTAAAGACGGCAAGTTGTTCGTGGCCGGCTTCACACCACAGCCACAACCGTTGATGGCTTTGGATAACACAACCTTTCGACCGTTGGCCTTCGGTGGAATCAATCTCACCTTCAACGTCGAAGCGGGCAAAGTCACCGGAATAGCTTTCAAACGGGGACAAAACACTACACAACTGAAGCGAACTGAGTAACCAGTAATTTCTCTGTGCAACCTCTGTGTTCTCTGTGTCTCTGTGGTGAGGTTTATATGAGAATCGTTCAACCACAGAGACACAGAGAACACAGAGGTTGCACAGAGAAGATCATGGAAGGCGAACTCATGAAACGACTGATACTATCTTTCACTCTTTTGATCGTTGGGGTTGGCGCCGCCCACGCGCAGAACTGGCCGCAGTTCCGTGGTCCAGGTGCGACCGGTGTCACTGAAGGTCTCGCGAAGCCCGTCAAGTTTGACGCTGCAACTTCGCAGAACGTCCGTTGGAAAACTGCGATACCCGGTCTTTCGCACGCGAGCCCAGTGGTCTGGGGCAACAAAGTGTTTGTGGTAACAGCCGTCAGCACTGCTAAAGACGAAACTCGTTTCGGACTGTTCGGCGATGTCGCACCAGTAAAAGACGATCCGAAACATTCCTGGAAGGTCTATGCCGTCGACAAGACAACCGGCAAGATTCTCTGGGAGCGTGTTGCTTACGAAGGGTTGCCTAAAGTTAAGCGCCATCCAAAATCTTCCCACGCAGCTTCCACCCCCGCGACTGACGGAAAATATTTGATCGTCAATTTCGGTTCCGAAGGTCTCTACGCCTACGATCTCAACGGGAAGCTCAAGTGGAAACAGGATCTGGGCGTGCTGGATGCCGGCTGGTTCTACGATGTCGATTACCAATGGGAATACGGCAGCTCACCGATAATTTACAAGAATCTCGTTTTCGTTCAGGCGGACATTCAAAAGAATTCGTTCATCGCCGCGTACGATTTAAAGACCGGCAAACGGGTCTGGAAAACATCGCGCGAAGAGATTCCGTCATGGGGCTCTCCAACAATTTACGAAGGCAAACAGCGCACGGAATTGATTACGGTTGGTCCGAAGGCCATCCGCGGTTACGATCCCGCCACCGGCAAAGAGTTGTGGCGACTGGGACCAATGTCAGAAATCACAACTCCGACGCCGTTTGTGGCCCATGATCTGATCTTCGTCACCAGTGGTTACGCACCGATACAACCGATTTACGCAATTCGACCCGGCGGCAACGGTGACCTTTCGCTGAAAGACGGTAAAGACTCAAGTGATTTCATCGCCTGGAGCAAGCAACGTGGTGGTCCATACATGCCGACACCGATCGTCTACGGCGATTTGCTCTACACTTGTTCGAATCAGGGTGTGTTGACGGCCTATAACGCAAAGACAGGCGAACGCGTTTACCAGGAACGCCTGGGAGGTACTGGCGGGGCGTTCACTGCATCGCCGGTTGCTTCGGACGGAAAAATTTATCTGTCGAGTGAGGACGGAGATGTTTTCGTGGTGAAGACTGGACCGAAGTACGAATTACTCTCCAAGAATCCCGTGGGTGAAGTGATGATGGCGACGCCTGCGGTTTCGGATGGTCTCGTGATCGTCCGTACCGTTTCGCACCTGTTTGCGTTTGGCGAAGCGCCCGCGGCGACCAGCAAGACAGGAAATTAGCCACGGATAACACGGATTAGAAATAGATTCATAGCAAAGGAACTACAACAGTGAAACGAATCGCTTTGACGCTTATCGTCGGAATTTCTCTGGCTGTCGCGGGTGTGAGTGTTTTCTCTGAAACGGTTGCAGCCGGGAATTGGCCGCAATGGCGGGGCCCGGACGGTTCGGGCATCTCCAATGAGAAGAACCTGCCATCCGAATGGGGCCCAACAAAAAACATCAAGTGGAAAACTGCCATCGACGGTCGCGCGCATTCATCTCCGATCGTCTGGGGTAACAGAGTGTTCCTGACGACTGCGGTCGAAGGGGCCGTGGTGCCTGGTGCGAAAGCCGTGAAGCACACTATTGAAGGCGGCGAAGAGTTCCTGCATCCCGACAGCGTCGGCGCCGATCGCAAACACATGTTCAAGGTGATCTGTCTCGATCGCGAGAGTGGCAAGATTCTTTGGCAGTCGACAGCATGGGAAGGGACGCCCTACGACAATCGCCATCGCAAGAGTTCCTACGCTGCTTCAACTCCCGCCACCGATGGCAAACTCGTCTATGCGTTCTTCGGCACCGAAGGCCTTTACGCATACGACTTCAAAGGCAATCTCGCGTGGAAGGCGCAACTGGGAAATCTCGGCACTGTCGGCATGGGCACCGGCACGTCGCCGATCCTTTTTGACAATCTGGTTATCGTGCAGTGTGACGAAGAGAATGGTGAAGCATCGTTCATCGTTGCTCTGGATAAAAAGACGGGCAAAGAAGCCTGGCGAACAGCGCGCAAAGTGCAGGTTAGCTGGTCCACTCCGCTGCTGGCCCGCACCTCGACGCGCGCTGAGTTAATCACCAGCGGGACCGAGGCAGTGATTGCTTACGACCCCGCCACGGGCAAGGAGTTGTGGCGACACAAAGGCGTAGAGAGCAACGCTATTCCTTCACCGGTGGCGAACAGCGAAATGACGTTTCTAGTCGCAGGATTTCCAGCCAAGATCGCGATGGCAATTCGTTTAGGTCAGAACGGGGACCTCAACGGAACTCCGAACGTACCATGGACCTATGCAAAAGGCACTGCTTACGTTCCATCGCCAATTCTTTACGGCGACTATCTTTATCTGACGACCGATCGCGGCATTCTTACCTGTATTGATGCCAAAACCGGTGAAGTGAAGTATGAAGGTGGACGAATCCCGATTCCGGCTACCTTTACCGCATCTCCGGTTGCATTTGAAGGCAAGATTCTGATGACCAGTGAAGACGGTGATACGTTTATCGTCAAAGCAGGTCCGAAGCATGAGATTCTCGGAACGAATTCAGTGGGCGAGCCTGTGTATGCTTCGCCCGCCATTGCAGATGGCCGCATCTTCATTCGTGGTGAGAAAAATCTCTATTGCATTGGAACATAATTCCTTGAAAATCCGTCTAATCCGTGGCAAGTTCTAGCAACAGATTACTCGGATTGAAAAGGACCTGTTTATGACGAAGCGAACGATCCTTATAACGCTGGTGGGTTGTGCTCTGCTTGGAGGAGCGTGTAACAAGACCGCGAACGATGCGCATTACGCTGAAGTTGAAGCGAATCGCCAGGCGCAGGCGGCACAACCCGCGGCATCCACTGCCGTTGCTCCGAGTCCGTCACCTTCTGCGAGCGTCGCAGCATCACCTGGCGCAAGTCCCGCCGCTTCCGCCTCAACTAATTACTGGACAAACTTCCGTGGTCCAAAGCGTGACGGCAAGTATGATGAGACAACAGTCTCAACCAACTGGCCGTCCAGCGGACTGCCGGTGATTTGGAAACAGCCAATCGGTGTTGGACATGCCTCTTTCGTGGTGGCCGACGGAAAGGCTTATACCATTGAACAGAGACGAAGCCAGGAAGTGGTCGCTGCCTACGACATAAATAATGGGCGCGAGCTCTGGACGCAAAAATGGAACGCTGCGTACACGGACTCCACCGGCGATGGGCCACGCGCCACACCGACCTGGGAAAATGGACGGATCTATGCGCTTGGTGCAACCGGTGAATTGCGTTGTCTCGATGCACACAGTGGTTCAGTGATCTGGGGCAAGAACATTCTCACAGACAATCAGGCCAAAAACCTTCAGTGGGCCATGGCTGCATCGCCACTTATCGTAGACGACAAAGTTATCGTGCTTCCCGGCGGCACCTCAGGCAAATCTGTCGTTGCCTACAACAAGATGAGTGGTGCGCCCGTGTGGAGAGTGCTTAACGATACGCAAGCTTATGTTTCACCGCTACTCGTCGATCTGGCGGGGAGACGTCAGATCGTAGTCGTTAGTGCATCGCGTGTGGTAGGTTTGACGCCTGAAAAAGGCGAACTGCTTTGGGAGTATCCCTGGGATACAGACATGGGCATTAATGTTTCAATGCCTATCGTGGTCGATCGCAATCGCTTCTTTATTTCGTCGGGTTACGGCAAAGGCGCAGCCCTCGTAGAAGTAAAGGGGAGCGGAAACAGTTTCACCGCGTCGACGATATGGGAAAACAAGAACATGAAGAACAAGTTTAATAGCTCAGTTCTTCATAATGGCTATATCTACGGTCTCGACGAGGGGATCATGGTTTGCTTGGATGTAAACACCGGCGAGCGCAAGTGGAAAGAAGGACGTTTCGGCTATGGGCAGATCATACTAACGAATGGACACTTGATCGTCACGTCCGATCAGGGCGAGGTAGCTCTACTAAAAGCCACGCCTGATAAGTACACGGAAGTAGCGCGCTTCTCGGCGGTTCAGGGTCAGACCTGGAATTATCCTGCTATCGCAGGTGGACGTCTGCTGGTGCGCAACTCGAATGAGATGGCTGCTTACGACCTTTCTGGAAGATAATCCACAGATTGCGCAGATTTTTTCTGTGTCATCTGCGTAATCTGTGGACTAGTTCTTTTTGAAGATTCGTTTAGCTTCGTACGAAACATTCGGATTGTCGACGTACATGTCAATCACTAACTCACCCTGACCGGAGAGAGTCCATTTCCTCACTGTTTGCGTCT
>DASYSD010000109.1:0-19410 GCA_036003745.1 Pyrinomonadaceae bacterium | reverse complement strand
GCGAGCTTCAGCGACGTCTGATTCTGACCATAGCCAGTACGCAATAGATCATTCCAGTAGGTTGTTTCCTCGGAAGTAGCACTTCGCAACAATGCCAGACTGAAGAAATTCTGAATAAACTGATCCTCGTACAGCGTTGGCGGCATGTTCACGCGCCTCCGTGCGTGAGCACGACGCGTTTGCTTCTCGATAACTGCAACCTGGTCCTGCTGTCGCGTCTCATCGCCCACACGCCTGCCATCCCAGGGCTTACCTTCATTTCTTTTAGAGCGCATGGTGGAAGGAATCGGTGGCGGCGCCTCACGCTCCACATTCGACTCGTTTTTAACCTCTTCCAGGTTGGGCCAGATGCCTTCAGGCTTGCCCGCCCGAGGCGGCGCTGCACGCCCGGCACTTTGCCCTTGGGCAGCTTCGCTCTTCAGCAGCGAAACACCGGGCAGCAACAACAACGCGGTACAAATCGAAAAAGACAGAATAATCCGCAGTGTGAAGTTCTGGGCGATCTGGTACATGAGGACTTCTCCAGTAACATCTTGGAACCAGTTTAACCGCTTGATGATTTTAGTGATTCGTTTATGCCTGAGGGGGATGCGAGGACATTGCCGAATCAAATATCCGTGAGATCGGGGCTCGTTGAAATTCACTCGTGGGGAGTACGCGCCGCCAACAAACCGACTCAGATGCGCCGCACTCTACGCCCGCTTTGGTCCAATGTCAAACAAAATTTTGGCCGAACCGTTTGCTCACCCGCGGCCCGAAACCTTCACGCGCTGGCCGCGAGCGTGGTGGGAGTTGATGTGGTGGCGCTTGATCATGCGGTCAAGGGTTTTGCGATCCACTGCGAGAACACGAGCTGCGGCCTGTTTGTTTCCACCTGTGTGTTCCAACACGCGCGTAACGTAGCGGCCCTCGATTTCTGAAAGCGTCACCCAATCTTCATTAACTGGCTCAGCCGCGGGCGAATGCTCGGAGTTACCTGCGTCGGCCGGCTGCAGCATGTGATTACGCACACGTTGAGGTAGATCCTTGACGCGAATCGTCCCATCGCACATAGCCACCGCTCGCACCACCGCGTTCTCCAGTTCGCGAATGTTCCCGGGCCAGTTGTATCGCTCCAGCAGCGCAAGTGCTTCACTCGAAAACTTCACAGACGGACTCAACGAATACACTCGATCGGCAAACGTTTGCGCCAACGGCGGAATATCTTCACGACGCTCACGCAGCGGCGGCAAAACGATCGAGACTGCATTCAGCCGATAGAAAAGATCGTTGCGGAACCGTCCTGCTGCCACTTCCTGCTCGACGTTTCGATTGCTCGCAGCAAGCACACGCACGTTTACTTTCTGTGTTTGATTTGAACCGACGCGCCTGATCTCTCCCATTTGCAAGGCTCGCAGGAGTTTCACCTGAAATGACGAATTCGTCTCCGTGATCTCGTCGAGAAAGACCGTCCCACCATCCGCTTCTTCCCACAAACCACGCCGGTCTCGATCAGCTCCCGTAAACGATCCCTTCACGTGTCCAAACAGCTCCGCTTCGATCAGCTCCGCAGGAATCGCACCACAATTCACCGCCACAAACGGCTGAGCGCTGCGCCCACTGCGATGATGAATCGCCGAGGCCACGAGTTCCTTTCCAGTACCAGACTCCCCGGTCAGCAAAACCGGCAAGTTGGTATTCGCAACACGGCCCACCTGTTTCATCACCTCGATGAACGCCTGGCTGCGACCAACCAACTCGATGTCTGAATGGTATGCGGCTGCGCGTCGCGCGGGTGAGGATCTCTGGGGACGCTCTGACAACTGCTCCCGCAAAGCCCTCGAGAGCGACTGCAACTCCTCTGGCCCAAACGGCTTCAACAGATAGTCGTAAGCCCCAAAAGCGGTGGCATCGAGTGCGCCTGCAGCAGTGCCGTGTCCCGTCATCAGCACTACTTTTGCTTCCGGCATTTTTTCTTTGAAGTGACGAAGCACGCTGAAGCCGTTTGCGCCGCCGAGCATCACGTCACAAAAAACTACGGACCAGAGGGCCTGATGGATGCGCTCGAAGGCGTCTTCGGCCGAAGGTGATTGAGTCACGTTCCAGCCTTCGTCACGCAGAACGTCTGACACAAACTCACGCACTTGATGTTCATCATCAATAACCAGTGCTTGCAGAGCTCCCTCATTCGCGATCATCTTGCAGTCCTCCACGGCTTAACTTCTTACATTGATCACTACAGTTCAGATCCAGCACTTCGCGGACTTTTCGTGCCAGTGCGACTGGAGTAAATGGTTTCTGAATAAACTCAACGTTCGAATCCAAAACGCCGTGATGCACAATCGCATCGTCGGTGTAACCGGACATAAACAACACACGCGCCTCTGGACGAAGTGACGCCAAACGCTGCGCAATCTCCTTCCCACTTGTCTCCGGCATTACAACATCGGTGAGTAACAGGTGGATGGGTTCAGTGAGTTCACGACACAACCGTAACGCTTCCTCGCCGCCACTCGCATCATGCACTTGATAACCGGCCTGTTCCAGAATCTGTCGCGCCAGTCCACGAACAATGTCTTCGTCTTCAACGAGAAGAATCGTCTCCCATCCGCCCGGTGCTGCAGACTCTGCCGGTACACGCTCCACCGGTTGTTCTTCGCCTTCGAGCTGCGGCAGGTAAACCTTTAAAGTCGTCCCACGACTCGGCTCGCTATAAACCCAGATATTGCCACCGCTCTGCTTTACGATTCCGTAGACAGTTGAAAGACCAAGACCCGTACCTTTGCCCTTATCCTTCGTAGTAAAGAACGGTTCAAAGATTCGGGCCCTGGTTTCCTGGTCCATGCCGCATCCCGTATCGCTGACTGCGAGCATGACGTAGCCCCCCGGCGGTAGTCCCAGATGTTTGCTGTTGTATTTCGGGTCCACTTCGAAATTTGTGGTTTCGATAGTGAGGACTCCGCCCTGAGGCATCGCATCCCTGCTGTTTACAACGAGATTGACCAGCACCTGCTCGATCTGTCCTGCATCTGCTTTGATCTTTTTCAGCTCCGGAGAGAGTTTCGCGACCAGCTTGATGTCTTCACCAATCAAACGGCGCAGCATCTTGTTCATGTCCGAGACAACATCGTTAAGATTCATGGCCACTGGCTTCAGCATTTGCTTGCGACCAAAGGCGAGTAGCTGTCGCGTGAGATTCGTGGCTCGATCTCCAGCTTTGCGGATCTCTTCGAGATAAGTTTTTACTCTGGCGTCGGGATTCGTCCGCTGAAGGGCAAGACTGCTATAGCCATTGATGGCAGTAAGCAGGTTGTTAAAGTCGTGGGCCACGCCGCCTGCCAGTTGCCCGATTGCTTCCATTTTTTGTGACTGCCGCAACTGTTCCTCGAGCTTTCCTCTTTCAAGCTCAGCACGTTTCTGCTCCGTTATGTCTTCAATCGCGCCCTCACGAAACAGCGGCTTGCCTTCTTCATCGCGCACCAGACGAATGTTCAACGACAACCAGATCTTTTCACGGTCTTTGCGATAAGCCTCAAACTCAAACCCCTGAACGATCCCTTCCTGCTCGAGCGTCCGGGTAACTTCTTCAGCCTGCTCCGGATTTACATAGAGCTCAGCGCCGATGTCATCGAGGCTGTCAATCAACTGCTGCGGCGAGTCGTAGCCCAGAATCCGGGCCATGGAGGGATTGACAGTAATCAAGCGACGCTCCGGAGTCGATTGGAAAATACCCTCGACTGCATTCTCAAAAATCGAACGATAGTTTTCTTCGGCACGACGCACCTGGGTATAAAGTGACGCGCTCTCAAGAGCAGCCGCAGCGGTGCCGGCCAGAATCGTCAACACTTTCATCTCTACGAGATTGAAAGGACGCGGCCGCCTCAAGGCGTTGATGTTGAGCGTGCCAACAACCTTGTTTGCCACTTGCATCGGGATCGAGATAGACGACGTGATTTCGGGATGAGGCCAGAGGGATCGAAACCGCTGGTCGTTGACTTCACCCTGGAGCATCAGAGGCTGCCGTTCGCGAGTGATCCAGCCCGAAATCGATTCATCCAAAGGCACTCGCTGGCCCAGCAGTCTTTCGCGGTTCTCACCACGCACTGCTGCCACATACAATTCATTGTGACCGTCACTCACCGGCAAAAGCACCGACACCTCGTCAGCGTTCGTATGCTGCAGCACTGCATCCACGAGTTTGCTTATGACCGTTTGCGGATCGAGTGTCAGGGCAATCGTTTGTGCCAACTCGAAAATGGCAAGCGTCTCACGCAGTTGCAGATTTTCAAGACGCATGTGACGGACATTCATTGCCCGCGTGATGAGTGGCAACAAGGTGTGCAAACGAAACGGCTTGAGGATGTAATCGAAAGCCCCAACCTTCATCGCGTCGACAGCCGTTTGAATCGTCCCCTGACCAGTCATCACGATACAAATGAGGTGCGGGTCGATTTCTAAACCTTCCTGCACCAACGTAATGCCATCCATACCAGGCATCATCAGGTCAGTCAGGACAACGTCGAATGCTTCAGCGCGCAAAGCGTCGAGTGCCGTGTCGGCCGAGGTGAAACCGCGTGTTTCGTATCCCTGAGAGATCAACGATTCAACGAGGATGTTTTTGAGCTCTACCTCATCATCAACTACCAGGATTTTTCCGATGTGGGTTTTGTTCATCCGTTTCTTATGAATTTGCGTGCTCCTGCATTACAGGCAGCGCAATTGTTACCGTCGTTCCAGCACCCGCTTCGCTCTCGATCGTTATCGTTCCGTGATGTTCTTCCGTAACCCGACGACAAATAGCCAGGCCAAGACCGGTGCCTTTTCCCTCCGGCTTGGTCGTGAAGAATGCGTCCCAAACACTCTCCATGTGCTCGGTTGGAATCCCGGTTCCAGTGTCAACAAATTTAATAAGCACCGCCTCCAAGTCGTCCGAGAGCGAGCCAGAAGTCACTTGTGCCGTCAGCTTGCCGCCCTGCAGCATTGCATCGCTCGCGTTGGTCAACAGATTCAGGAAGAGTTGCTGCAACTGCTGGCGATCGGCCTCAATAATCGGCAGGGCCTCCGGAAAATCAGTCACGACGTCGATATTGCGGCCGCGCAGGAGGTACTGAATCAACTCCAGTGAGTTATTAATCTCCTTACAGACGTCGACGCCGGTGGTTTTTGGTTGATTGCGACGGCTGAATTGCAGGAGATTGCGTACCAAATTCGCCATTCGATCTACTTCCTGCGACACTACCTCGATTGAATGACGCTTCGGATCTTCCGGATCCAACTGACCCAGGAGCCACTCCGATCGCAATGCCAGCGTCGCGAGTGGGTTGTTCAGCTCATGAGCGATACTTGCGGCCAGTTCACCCATGGTTGCCAGTTTCGCCGCCTGCCAGAGTTGCTGCGACATGAGGCGTACCTCGGCGCTCTTCGCCTCCAACTCTCGCGTGCGATCGTTGACCCGGTCTTCCAATTCCAACGTCAACTGAAGCAAGTCGGAATTCGTTCGGCGCAGCTCCTCCTGCGCGAGGCGCAATTCTCTCGTGCGCTCGTCGACCCGATTCTCGAGTTCCATCGTGAGTGCCAACAATCCCCGGTTGGTTTCCGCGAGTTCTTCCTGCAAGGTGCCGATCAGATGACGAGCTCGTACCAACTCAATGTCGCCCTTGGGCTTTGGGATCAAGTTCATCATTCAGTTGCGCGCTTAACGACTATGACCGTAGCGTCGTCCTCCTTTCTCGCAAGCTTGTGCAACAACTCCCGCGCAATCGCAGCCGGTGATTGCTCAAACGCGAAGTCGTCACAATGCCAACGACTCGAAAGTCCGTCGGAATGCAGAACAAAAACACTATTCGGATTCCAGCTATGCTCGTTAATAAAGGGTCTTTTGTTTGTGTGGCCTAAGATTCCTCGACTAATCAGTAACTTTGCCGGTTCTGAACTGTTGCAAATTCGTGCCTCCACATTTCCCAAACTCGCAAAGGTGAATTGGAGTTGCGGCCGATCAAAACGGGCGATCGCCATCACCACACCGCGCGTCCCAACACAAGCGCGCGACACGCCCACAAATATCGATGAAAGCGCCATGTCAAAATGAGTCTCGACGTATTGGCGCGCAGTTTCCGCAGCCCGATGTGCTTCTTGTCCATGTCCGAGTCCATCAATCACTGCCACCAGTGCACTTTGTTCCCACTGTTTCACGACGAAAGAATCGCCATTAACTGGCATCAGCGGATGGGGACGACTTGCGACTCCGATGGCAAATGAATTCCTGCGCACCGCTACTTCCCTCACCCAGCGACGACAAACAACGTGCGCGCCATTCTGTTGTGCCGGGAAGGTGGTGATATCGAGTTCGTCCATCAGCCGATTGATCGTGCCCAGCCCATAACCAGGACCAGACGCGGTCGAATATCCGTCGGCGAAGATTCTTTCCAAACCTGTCATTCCTGGTCCGTTATCATGTGATTCGATCTGTATACCTGACCGGCCATGTTCGAAGATCGAGGTCAGGATTAAGTTTCCACCGCCAGCATGTCGCACAAGATTCGTCACCAATTCGGTCACCACGAGCACGATCTCTTCACTGACTCGTGAGTCAAAACCGATCTGAGCAGCTATCTGCCGAGCTGTAGCCTGGGCCGGATAAACATCACCCGTACCCGAAACGGTTATAATTTCATGCGCCACTTTCTCACTGTCACCGTTGTGCCCTTGCCGGGTTCAGAGCAGATTTCCATCTCATCCATCAATCGCTTCGTACCTGGCAGTCCCATGCCGAGGCCACCACTCGAGGTGTAACCCTCCTGCATTGCCTGCTCAACATCAGGAATACCCGGTCCGAAGTCTTCAAATACCAATTCAATTGCCGACTTGCCTGCCTTATCCAACGTTCGCCAGCGCATCACTCCCGCTCCGGCGTAAAGAAAACTGTTGCGCGCGAGCTCCGAGGCTGCAGTAACAATGCGAGTTACATCGGTGACTCCAAAGCCAAGGCCAACGGCCACATCACGTACGGCTTTACGAGCGGTGACAATGTCGACTTCAGAGCGAATCGGGACCTCTCCCTCAGACGGGCCCGGCACAAGAACTTCATGGACCTTCGCACGGATGTCAGGAATCATGCTCCAACCCTCCCATTCGTTTGGTGGTCATCGTCCTGAAGAAGATCCATGGCGCGATCGACATTTAGAGCCGTCAGCGTGCGGCCCAGCGTTAGACCCAGTTGCGTCGTGGTAATGGCTACGCTCGGATGCATGCCGGCAATGACAGTTTCCCCTCCCATTAGAGAAACCATCTGTGCGGTCTCGGCTATAGTTCGTGCGAAGAAGGAATCAAGAGTGTCAACAGCGGATATATCAAGCACCAACCCTTTGGCGCGGTGCCGATCGATCTCCTGCATTACCTGGTCCTGGAAATTCGACACTGTGGCGTCGTCAGGATCCGGCGGCATAGCGACCATTAGAACGTCGCGAACCTTTAATACGGTTATTTTTTGCGCCACCATAATTTCCTTTCGTCTAGACGCTGAGTTGAGCCATGCCTGTGTGCCGGCCCAAACCATTCTTCGCCCCGTGTTGCTGTGAGAGGACCTCGAGTGCCTGTTTCAAACCGCTGGACAATGACGAGCGAGTAACCACTCCAGAGAGCTCGATGCCCAGGTGAACCAGTGTTTGTGCGATAGCCGGACGAACGCCAGTGAGAAATACTTCGGCGCCTAACAACCGCACGGCGCTCACGGTTTCCACGAGATGGCGCGCGGTCTGTGTGTCGATTGTCGGTACGCCGGTAATATCAATCAGGGCCATAGGTGAGTTGCTGTCAGCGATGTGAGTCAGCAGTTTTTCCATCACTTGCTGTGTTCGCTGGCTGTCAAGCGTGCCGATCAAAGGGACGAGCAAGATTCCCTCCCAGACCTGGACCACTGGAGTGGAGATTTCGAGAATTTCGCGCGCCTGACGGGCAAGAGTTTCTTCCGTGCGGCGACGCTCAGTCATGTCGCGCGTGATCTTGGCAAAGCCCAAAAGCTTGTTGTTCTGGTCGCGCATTGCATTGATTACGACATTGGCCCAGAAGCGGGAACCATCTTTGCGAACGCGCCAGGCCTCATCTTCGAACCTGCCGGTGGTGGCAGCGATCTCCAGCTCACGTTGCGGCTTCTTGTCCTCAACATCTTCCTTCGTAAAGAAAACTGAGATGTGCTTCCCAATGATCTCCTCGGCGGTGAAACCTTTAAGGTTCTGCGCCCCTTCATTCCAGGAGATCACATGTCCCTCCGGATCGAGCATGTAGAGGGCGTAGTCTTTCAGGTTTTGAACCAGAATCTGAAAATTCAGTCCGGATTCTGTCAGTTCGTCAGCAGTCAGGTTTGCGTTATCGTTGTTCATAATCGCGTCCTTAAAGTTATGGGTGTCGCTGTTCCAGGCTGATCATGGATGCGCTGGCTGAGCGAACAGGTGTTGCAGTATTGATCTTTGGATCATTAGCCGAGTCTTTTGCGGGAGACGTTTGCGCTTTCCTTACCAGCTCCGCGTTTGCAGTGGGTAAAACAAGTCGCACCGTTGTACCTTTGCCGAGCTCGCTTTCGAGTGAGATGGTGCCTCCGTGTTCTTCGACAATTCGGCAGCAGATTGAGAGCCCGAGTCCGGTGCCTTTGCCTTCCGGTTTCGAAGTGAAGAAGGGCTCCCAAATCCTTTCCAGATCTCCGGCTGGGATTCCCTGGCCCGTATCGGCAAACTCGATCAAAATTCCCGACCTCTCATGCTGATCACAAACGCGAACGGTCAGGACACCTCCTTCCAGCATCGCATCCCCAGCATTCGTCATGAGATTGAGAAATACTTGTCGCAGTTGTTGCCGGTCAGCGTGGATGGATGTCAGCGACTCTTCGAACTCTCTCACTACTTCAATCCTGCGGTTGCGCAAGTAGTAGTCGATGAGATCGATCGATCTCGTTATTTCTTCGCGCACGTCAATAGTCGATATCTGGCGATGGTTGCGACGCGTGAACTGCAGTAAATTCGTGACGAGATTCGCCATTCTTTCAACTTCGCTGATGATGATCTGGAGCGAGCGTTGTTTTTGGTCGTCGTGGGCGAGTTGCTCCATTAACGACTCGACGCGCAGAGAAACAGTCGCGAGAGGATTGTTCAGCTCGTGAGCCACACTGGCGGCAAGCTCTCCCATGGTGGCGAGCTTCGAGGCGTGCCAGAGTTGTTGTGTCATCGAGGCCAGCTCGTCGGCTTTTTCCTGAAGTGCCTGGCGCGCTTTTAGTCTTTCGGTGACATCGAGCGCGAGCACGAGTTGCGCCTGCCTTCCATCGAAGACGATTCCGTTGGAAGTAATCTCAACATCCAGCAACGAACCATCCTTCTTCCGGTGTTTCCATAGACCGGCATAGCCTCTGGTTGTCTGTTTCAACAAGACGGGAATGGTTTCCGGGGCGCGAATGGTCTTAATCGTCATCGACATAAACTCAGACCGCGAATAGCCGTAATGACGAATTGCCGCCTCGTTAACTGCGAGAAACCTGAGTGTTTTCACTTCATAAACCCACATTGGTTGTGGATTGCTGTCGAAAAGAATCCGGTACTGCTCCTCCGAGACACGCAGCGCTTCGTCTGATTTCCGGTGCGCCTCACGTTGCTGTGCCTCTCGTAATTCACGCGCGACTGCTGGAAGCAGTCTTTTGAGATTGCCCTTCGCCAGGTAGTCGTTGGCGCCTGCTTTCATTGCAATGACCGCGATGTCTTCAGACACCGTTCCCGAAATGATGATGAATGGGATATCGTTGCCCGATTGCTTCAACACTTCGAGCGCACCTGGTGCGTCAAATTGCGGCAGCGAGTAATCCGAAAAGACGATGTCAAACTTCTGCTGCGTGAGAGCCGTGCTCATTTGCTCGGCAGTTTCTACACGCTCGAAACTAATCTGATAGCCGCCGCGCTTGAGCTCGCGAAGCAGGAGCTGGGCATCGTCGTCCGAATCCTCAACAATCAATGCGTTTAGCGCTTCAGTCATATCAACTCCCTGGCGGTGGGGGTTCGTTCAATACCAGCCAGTACATACCCAGTTGGCTAATTGCGGTGACGAAGTTATCGAAGTTGACAGGCTTGCGAATGTAGCTGTTACAACCGTAGCCGTAGCTATCGAACAAGTCCTGCTCTTCCTTCGACGAAGTCAGGACTACGACTGGCATGAGTCTGGTTACCGGCTCGGTCCGAATTCTTTTCAGGACCTCCAATCCACTTATCTTTGGCAGTTTCAAATCGAGCAGGACGACCGCTGGAGTTTCGTTTACATCCCGGCCGGCAAAGTCGCCGGTAGCGAACAGGTAATCGAGTGCTTCCACGCCATCGCGTGCCACAGTCACTTCATTAAGGACGTTGCTCTTCTTGAGCGCGCGCAGTGTCAGCGCTTCGTCATCAGCGTTGTCTTCCACCAAAAGTATGGTCCTGCTTCTCATCAAATCCTCTCCCGGTTGCTCGCGAGGGTGAAATAGAACGTCGCCCCCTGCTCAACTGCGCTCTCAGCCCACACACGACCGCCGTGCCGGTGAATGATTCGCTGCACCGTCGCAAGCCCGATACCGGTTCCCTTAAAATCCGTGGCCGTGTGCAAGCGTTGAAAAGCGCCGAAGAGTTTGTTCGCATAGGCCATGTCGAATCCGGAGCCGTCGTCACGGACAAAATAGACAGGTACTCCGTTTTCTTTCATGCTGCCGAGTTCGATACGCGTATGTTCGTGTTTGGAAGTAAATTTCCAGGCGTTGCCAAAGAGGTTTTCAATCGCGATGCGTAACAACCGCGGATCGCCGTTGACGATCAATTCGTCTTCGATCACGAATTGCACTTTGCGAGCCGGATTTGACTGCTTTAGTTCATCGGCGACTGAGTTGGCGATACTCGTGAGACTGAGTGTTTCATGCGACAGTTCGCTCCGCGTCATTCGCGAAAGACTCAAAAGGTTGTCGATCAACTCAGCCATGCGCTGTGCAGCTAGGCGGACTCTGCCGAGTGCTTTCTTGCCTTCATCGTCGAGTTGGTCTGCGTGATCTTCGAGCAAAACCTGGCTGAAACCGTCGATGCCTCGCAGTGGCGCGCGCAAGTCGTGAGAGACGGAATAGCTGAAAGCTTCGAGTTCTTTATTAGCGTTCTCAAGCTGAAGATTCTTTTCCTGTAGAGACCGTTCGAAGCGCTTGCGATCGGTGATATCGCGTATGGCACTGCTGACCAGTAATCCTTCTTCGGTTTCCAAAGGACTGAGACTGATCTCGACCGGAAACTCAGTACCATCTTTGCGCAGGCCATTGAGTTCGAGGCCGGCGCCCATTCCACGAACCTTCGGATCGAGAAAATAGCCTTCGCGGTGTCCACCGTGATTGCTGCGGTACTTTTGCGGAATAAGCATTTCGACTTTCTGGCCCAGCAGCTCCTCACGTGAGTAACCGAAAGATTTTTCAGCCTGCGAGTTAACCAGCACGATTCTTCCCTGACGATCGACGATGACGACCGCATCGGGGGCGGATTCAAGTAACCCGCGAAACTTTTTCTCAGCTCGCCGCCGCTCCGTAATGTCGCGAATCGCGCTCATAACGAGTGTGCCTTCTTCGGTTTCGAGCGGACTGAGACTGATCTCCACCGGAAACTCGACACCGTCTTTGCGTAGACCATAAAGCTCAAGACCCTCACCCATGGTTCGTGTACGCGGTGTCGCGAAAAAATGGGTGCGATGACCCAGATGCGTCGAGCGGAAACGCGGCGGCATGAGCACCTCGACCGGTTGACCAATCAATTCCTCACGCGAATAGCCAAACAGTCTTTCAGCGTTGCTGTTTACCAGGACCAATCTGCCAGTGACGTTGACGATCAGAGTTGCATCCGGCGTCGACTCCAGCAGGTCTCGAAACTTGGCTTCGATCAGATGAACGGCACGTGTGACCTTCAGGTGCGTGACGTCTTTCTTGGTAGAGATGAGATAGAGGGCATTGCCATCTTCGTCGCGAACAACTCTGGTTGAGATGTCGACGTTGATTAGTGAGCCGGCCTTTGTGCGACGCAGCGACTCGCAGATGAGCGTCCCCGTTCTCAGCACCGTTTTGAGATTCTCTTTTTCTTCTGAAATTAGATTGGCGGGAATTACCAGGTCGTAGAGAGACTGGCCCTGCGCTTCCTCTTTTGAATATCCAAACATTTCTGACGCGCCTTCGCTCCAAAGCATCACTGTGCCATCCGGCTCTAGAGCGATGATCGCGTCCGGTACGTTATCCAATAATCCTTCGGCAATCAGAGACTGATTGATTTTCATATAGGCCTATATCTCCTATAGGTCCCATAGCGCGAAAAAGCCCTCGTTTGTAGGAGAGGGACGACGACCTCGCCCTGGCCGCCGTCCCTCTTTCCACGCGCGAGGATTTCACCCTGTTTACAACGCGCGCGTCTCGTAGAATCAATTCACAGCCGCTCGAGTGTGAAAAACTCGTCCTCGAATCAAATTGAGAACTTCGTTTGCCAGAAACGGTTTGTACAACACCGGCACATCCGCAGCTTCACAGATCATCAAGCCTTCTTCGTTCAACCCACCGCCGGTCATCATGATGATCTGGGTCATTGGCTGTTGTCTTTGGAACTCCAGAGCCAGTTGCAAGCCGTCATCATTCCCCAGCATGTAATCGAGCAACACAACATTCGGTCTCAGCGCCGCGAATAGTTCGCGCGCCTGTGACGCACTTTCGGCAGTTAACATTTCCCAACCCGCTTCTTTCAGTTCGACTGCCAGAAACAGAAGCAGATCATGATTGTCGTCGACGATGAGGATCGAAGGTCTTGTGCCCAGATGCATCTCCCGACCCGACTCAGAAGAGATGTCGAGTTTCTCGTCCGTGTCGGCGAGCGACACACGCACGAAAGCACCGGGTGCAACATCGCCTCGGGCTACCATGGTCGCCAGCGGTTGCGTCAACTCGCGATGCATCGTGCGTTTCAATTCGCGCGCGCCATATTCCTGACTGACGCCTTTGCGCAACAGAAACTGACGGCTCTCGGGTGTCACTTCAATCTCGAAACATCGTTCACCAAGTCTCGAATTCACGTGACTCTGCAATGCCTTTATGTCGTGATCGAGAATTGCTTCGAGCGATTCCTGATCCAGCGGCTGGTAAGTGACAATCGCATCGATACGATTGACGAACTCCGGCGAGAAGCGCTTTCTTACCGCGCCGAGTGCGATGTTCTCGAGTTTGCCCGTCAGATCCGGACGAAGTTTGGGAAATGCGGCTTGGAAACCAATCTCCGGATTGATCTCCTTCATCATTTCCCTTGCGCCCAGATTGCTGGTGAAGAAGATGAGGCTTTTTTCGAAGTTCACCTCGGTGTTGTCGCCCAATCGCAATGTGCCCTTATCGAGAATCCCGAGCAGCAGTTTGGTGACCGAGGGCGAGGCCTTCTCGATCTCATCAAACAGGACCAGAGCAAGGTCTGATCTTTCACTCGTGGCTTCCTTTAGGCCTTGCTGAGTGAGCATAGGCACTGTTTCACGATGACCGAGATACCCCGGTGGTGCCCCTATCAATTTCGCGGTCTCGTGATCGAGTTGGAACTCGCCACAGTCAATCTTTACCAACTGTTTTTCACTGCCGTGCAAGAGGTCGGCAATGGCTTCTACGGTTCTGGTTTTTCCCGTGCCGGTGGGACCTAGCAGCAGAAAGACGCCTGCAGGTCGTCCGGCGGGAGCCAACCCTGACTGATACATGTAGACATAAGGAACAATAGTGTTAGTGGCAGCCGACTGGCCCACTACCTTTCTTGAAAGGAGACTTATAAGATCCTGGCCCGAACCTGAGGGGGTCACTGCATGGTTAGCTGTCGAGGACAGTTCGACTCGTTCGCTCATTTCTGGCGACCTCTTCGAAAAGGATGGCGTTTTTCCGCCATTCCCTATTTCACTTGTAAAGCTGATAGACAGGAAAGATTTGTCTGACGTTAGTGCTGCCAGACTCGCACGTCAATCGATTCCTCTCTCAAACATAGCCGGCTCTTTTTGAATTGAGAGGTTGCCTTTGACTGGCAATTAAGAAATGTTCAATCGAGCTTGGGGCTATATGTCAAAACCGTCAGGGTGTAGGCTAAGCGGTATCGAAAATGTGCGCAATGGGGAGTTTCCTGAAACAAACTCAGTGAATTCCTGATTAAAATTTTTCAAAGCTTCTCTCAGGTGGGCGTTTTGGACCAGTGCAGGAATTTTCATTCACTCAACTTCGATAAGACCGACGATAATTGCGTAACGCACGAGACCCGCGACGTCGTGAATACCAAGACGCTCCATTAACTGAGCGCGGTGAGTCTCCACAGTCTTAACACTGATCTCTAAGAGTTGTGCGATCTGTTTGGTGGTCCTACCTTCAGCGATGAGGCGAAGTACCTCACGTTGCCGCGGGCTCAATGTCGCCAGCAAATCTCGTTTCGTCGCTCCTTTGCCATACTCGAGCAAAGTCTTTCGTGAGGTCTCGGGCGAGATATAGATTTCGCCACGCACCACCGTCTGAATCGCCTGCTCCAGTTCAGTGCTGGCTGCACTCTTCGGCAGGAAGCCGGCCGCCCCTTCACGCAAAGCACGGATGGCGTACTCACCGGCTTCATGGACCGTCAACACGATGATTCTGATTTCCGGGTACTTCTTTGTGACCTGCTCCAGGACTTCGAAGCCGCCTCCCTCAGGCATAGTGATATCGAGCAGCATGAGATCGGGTCTGAGTTCCCGGACCAGCTCCAGCGCTTCGCTCCCCTTACCGGCTTCGCCCACGACGACCACCCCTTCGATTTTTTCGACGAGGGCCCGAATACCAGCGCGTACGAGCGCATGATCGTCAGCGATTAGCACACGAATCGGGTTCATCTGACTGTCTGCCTATGTGTTCTCAGTCGGATTCCAGTCGGGCAATAGTGAGATTGAGTCTTAAACAAAACAAAGCCATGCATCTGGTTTGGACGCATCATTACAGGAACCTCCCTGATTCAACAATCAGGAATAACCTGAGGCCCCGTGTTTTTCCGCGGCCTAACTGACACTCGGCAACACAAACTGTCCGAGATGTGGACCAGAGTAGTTTTGAGCAGTGCGCAACGCGAGCTCGAGGGCGGGCCGGGTAGACTCAGGAGTGATCACTGCATCGACAAAACCACGCGCCGCGGCGTACTTCGCATCCAATTCCAAATCATAAGTCTCCCGCACCTTATCCATCTCGGCCGTCAATGATGGATCTGGAGACTCTCCATTCTTCTTTAACTTCTCAAGTTGGCTGCCAAACACTGCCTGGACCGCAGAATCACCTTCCATCACACCCATTCGACCGGTGGGCCAACTGTAGATGAAGTCAGGATCAAACCCCTGACCCGCCATCGCATAGTATCCCGCACCGGAGGCGTGATTGACGGTCAGAACGATCTTGGGAACAGTCGCAGTCGCCATGGCTTCTACAAACTTCGCACCGGCGCGAATTATCCCCGAGTGCTCTGCGTCAGGCCCAACCATGAATCCGGAAACATCCTGCACAAACACGAGTGGTGTTTGATGCCGCGTGCACGTCTCGATGAAATAGGCCACCTTCTCGGCCGATTCTGTGTAGATGATGCCGCCAAAGCGCGGTGGCTTGCCGCCGGTCATGCGCACCATGCCGCGATGATTGCCAATCACTCCGACCTGAATACCACAAATGCGTGCATGACCCGTGATCATCTCTTTAGCATAGTCAGCCTGAAACTCGTCGAGATGACCGTCGTCAAGGAGGCACTCAAGTAATCTGCGTACGTCGTATGGCTGTCGATGATCTTCGGGAATAATTTCGTAAAATTCATCTGCAGAGCGCAAGGGTTCGCCGCCGGATTCGTTTGAGAACGCACACGCCGGCCTTGGCAGTTCAGAAACAAATTCCCGAATCTTCGCAATGCAGGTTTGATCATCCGCCACACGATAGTGTGCTACGCCCGACAGTTCGTTGTGAGTGCGAGCACCACCGAGGGTCTCATTGTCGATCGTCTGTCCAGTTGCGCCCTTGACGAGATTGGCGCCGCCCAATCCCATGAACGACGTTCCCTCAACCATGATGATGATGTCTGACAGCGCCGGCAGGTAAGCGCCGCCTGCGATGCATGGTCCCATTACTGCTGAGATCTGCGGCACTTTCAAGTAACGGCGCATGATTGAGTTGTAGTAAAAAATTCGGGAGGCGCCGTATTGACCTGGAAACACTCCACCCTGATAGGGCAGATTAACCCCGGCTGAATCGACGAGATAAATAATAGGCACCCGAGAGCGCATTGCAATCTCCTGCGCCCGCAGGATCTTTTTGATCGTTTCGGGCCACCATGAGCCCGCTTTTACCGTTGCGTCGTTTGCGACGACAACGACTTCTCTACCCTCAACTCGTCCGACAACGGTCACGACACCCGCGGCCGGCGCACCTCCCTCGTATTGATCGTAGGCAACGAGCAGTCCGATCTCCTGTGAATAGGAATCTTTGTCGAGCAGCAGCTCGATACGCTCGCGTGCCGTTAACTTGCCCTGCTGATGTTGGCGATCGATCTTATCGGGACCACCACCGCGACGGAGTTTGGCTTCGAGCTGGAACAGTTGATCGGTGAGTTCGCGCAGTCGCGTGGACTGTTTTATTGCCGGACCGTTCGAAGATTTTTTCATTTTGTCTGAAGCTGTAATTCTTCTCTGTGCAGAGAAGATCTATCGTCCTTGCCAGATGGTGCGAAGCAACATACTGGAATCAGTCGAAGAAGGAACTCCCTCGACAATCGCAACCTGGGAACCACGCAGTTCAAGCGCTACTCCACCGTCTTCAGTTTGCCACTCCATACGATCGGCAGATGCTTTTACTTCCTTCGCATCAGTGTAACGCTTCGAAGTTCGCTTTGCGTAAGCATCAAAAAACTCTCGGGCATCGGCGGGCGTATCCCACGCTGTTAGCTGCGCAATAAAGAACTCGCCCGGTTTCGCCGTTTCATAAAGCGCAAAACGATCGCCACTCCAGCCCGCCGAAGCCTGCTTGGATTCCGACTGGTTGTTCAAAAACTCATCGAGGATCAAGTAACAACCCCACTCGCCGTTGACATCGTAATCGATTCGTTTCCAGGCTGGACCAAGAATCGTCTTGAACTCCGGCAGCGTCAGTTTCTGTGGAGCCTCGTAACCAAAGTATTTGTCTGCATGCAGGATCTGCTCGCTCGACTGCGGCAGTTTTGTAAAGGCCTGCGATACCATCTCCCAGCCGCCGCGCTTGTAAAGCTGCGTGGCCCATGCCGAACCTTCTTCGTACGGAAAGAGCAACGACTCACGTAAAGCGCGTGGGGCTTGCCGGAACTGTTCCGACGCAGCTTCCTGTGCGCCAAGGCTGCGAATGAATGCCAGCGCGACCAAAGGGTTCTTTGACATGTAGAGTGTCATGGCGAGGGTGGCATCGCCTTCGATTAGCGCGTGTGCGGCCAGTTCGGCGTCAGAATCTCCCTTGGGCCATTTTTCAAAGCGCTTGAGATTGAAGTGCTGATCCTGAAGTGCGTGCGTCAACTCATGGGCCATCACCGGCTTTTGCCCTTCGAGCTCAATCCAGTCGGCCAGATAAAACTGTTGTGCTTTCGGATCGTAATACCCCGCAACCTGCTCAGTCAGCAGCTTTATCAGGAACGCGCGATAAGCAAAATCTTTGGGTGCCAGACCAAAGGCCCGCAGCAGCACCTCAGCGGCATGCATCTCGGCGGGTGTCGTGTCGGCATCGAGATTCTTGACGATCATCTGCTCGATGTCAGAACGCGACTGGGCGCCACTCTTGACCGCCTTGAGAATCGACAGCTGCCGCAATTCGCTGGTTTCTTTGAGCATGGCGGCTGTTGTCGAGACAATTGCCGCATTCTGAGCGTTGGCGCGAGCCGCGGTCTGGGCATGACTTTGAGGCAAAAAGCTGCCAGTGCCGAAGAATACCAGGGTCAGCAGGACCAGCCCGGCGTTAATTTGCTTTGACATATTGGTCTTTCACTCTTATATTCCGCTAAACGTTTACAGCTAAACAAGGATCGGGATTAATTCCTTCTCTCGCTTATGAGTTCGGAAGGCTTTGCTCAGATGACAAGCCCTGCCCCTGAAGATGTATTCGGCGTTTGGCATGAAACAGTGCTTCGTGTGCGTTACGCCGAAACGGACAAGATGGGCATCGTTTATTATGCCAACTATTTGGTCTGGTTCGAAATCGGCAGGACTGATTATTGTCGGGCACGTGGTTTTTCTTATCGCGATATGGAGGAAAGCGAAGACGCGTTCTTAGTTGTCGCCGAAGCTTATTGTCGTTACAAAGCTCCTGCCTATTACGACGATGAACTGATAGTTCGTACACATATTACGGAATTACGTAAACGTTCCCTTCGTTTTGGGTATGAAATCGTACGCGCATCCAACGGACAGGTCGTTGCTGAAGGTGAAACGGGCCATGTTATCACTGACTCACGCGGCAAGGTTCGCTCTTTTCCCGAAGGATATGCGCAACGATTACTGGCTCCGCCATTGATCAAACCTCATTCCGGCTCAGCGGTACCCAGCGAGACAGCACCGGAATAAAAGATCAAATATAGGTCCTATAGGTCCTAAGATTCTTCCGCCACAACTCCTCGGTCCACGGTGTTTCAGATTTAGGGCCCCAGATTCTTTGTAACTTTTTTCTAGTTCAGTCGTTTTATCATCAAACGATGAGAGCCTCGTCGCTACTTCCGATAGCAACGAGGCTCTGGATGACAATACAAGTTCGATTGCCTCGCGGCGCTCAAGCTGCATCATCGACGCCCGCATCTTAGCGCACCTGGTGGACGAGCTTCAACCCAAGGGAGGGTTCACCATGCGCCGTTATGCGATCTTGTACGCACTTGTCTCCCTGTTGCTTCCGGTAACAGTGTTCTCTCAGACACGCACTCCTGAAGCCGCCGTCAATCACTTCAAAAACGCCTTAAAGAAAACCGGCAACGGCGATCTCGATGGCGCAATCGAAGACTACACCCGTGCTATCAGACTGAGTTCCCATTTCGATGTAAGTAAGACACCCGATCGTCTTGGAAATTCATACACTGATTCCAACGCCGTTACAGTCATAGATCCATTCACGGCCAATGCTTACTCTAATCGTGGTCTGGCACGCTTCAAGAAAGGTGACTACCTGGGGGCGATTGAAGACTACAACGAGGCACTGGAGATTAGACCCGGACTCGCCACAGTCTTCCTGAATCGGGCCGCGGCATTTCGCGCCCAAGGCGATCTTGAAGCCGCGTTGAAAGATCTGGATCGCGCGATTGCGATCAAGAAAGACTTCTTTGAAGCGTTCAATAACCGCGGCAGCATACGACTCGATCTGAAGGACGTTAACGGAGCCTTGTCAGATCTGAATCATGCTCTCGAACT
>DASYSD010000108.1:0-41597 GCA_036003745.1 Pyrinomonadaceae bacterium | reverse complement strand
TTCGCGTTTTATTCGCTGAAAACAGAGATAGTTAACTATGTCGACATACTTCCCCAGCGGTAAGGAACTCGCTGGAAGACGAAAATGGTACGTGGTGGATGCGAGCGGTCAAACCGTTGGGCATCTGGCTTCTGAGGTTGCATCAATTCTGACAGGCAAGCGTAATCCCCAGTGGACTCCATTTCTCGATACCGGTGATCACGTCGTAGTGATCAATGCGAGAAAAGCAGTCCTGAAGGGAAACAAGGTCGAGCAGAAACTTTATCGTCATCACACCCTTTATCCGGGAGGTCTAAGAACCGTCACCGCAAAGGAGATGATTGCCAAGCGCCCGGAGCGAGTTATTGAGCTCGCCATCAAGGGCATGCTGCCGAAGACCAAACTCGGCAAGGCGATGGCGAAGAAGCTCAAAGTTTACGCCGATGCCGAGCACCCGCACTCAGCCCAGCGCCCGCAAGCCTTCGACCTGACTCACAAAACCAACTCATAATAAGATTTAGCGGAAATAAAGGAAGATTACTGTGGCTGATATTCAGTATTACGGAACCGGGCGGCGCAAATCGGCGACGGCCCGAGTTTATCTGAGACCCGGCGCCGGCGAAGTTAAGGTTAATCACAAACCTTTCGATCGATACTTTCCCAACGAAACGTTGCGCATGATCATTCGTCAGCCCCTGCAACTGACTGAAACCACGAACAAGTTTGATCTGGTTATCAACGTCACAGGTGGTGGACCTGCGGGCCAGGCTGGTGCAATCAGACATGGCATCACTCGAGCGTTGCTGGAATATAACGCCGATCTTCGTCCGGCTCTCAAACACGCCGGTCTCGTGACCCGCGATCCGAGAATCAAGGAACGCAAAAAGTACGGACAAAAGGGTGCTCGGAAACGATTCCAGTTTTCGAAACGATAACGCGTTTCAATCCATTGCCGCGGCATGATTGGTTGCTTAGAAGTCGGCTGCGGTGAGTACATTAAACCAATTAACGAGAAGGAGACTTTAGTTTGGTTTCGGTTACCATGAAAGAGCTGCTGGAGGCCGGTGTTCACTTCGGCCACCAGGTAAGGCGCTGGAATCCAAAGATGAAAGAATACATCTTTGGCGAGCGCAATGGCATTTACATCATCGATCTACAAAAGACTCAGCGAATGTTTCGCGAGGCAATCGCGTTTGTTACCAATCTCATCGCGGAAGACAAAGGCAAGACAGTGCTCTTTGTCGGCACCAAGCGACAGGCACAGGAAGCGATTCGTGAAGAGTCAGAAAAGTGTGGACAGTTTTACGTCAATCAAAGATGGCTCGGAGGTTTGCTCACCAATTTTCAGACGGTCCAAAAGTCAATTAAGCGGCTCAAGGATCTCGAGAGTATGCAGACCGATGGTCGCTACGAGAAACTGACCAAGAAGGAACGCATCAAACTCGATCGCGAGCGCGAGAGTTTGAATAAGAACCTCTCGGGTATTAAGAGTATGTCTCGCCTTCCCGATGCCATCTTTATCATCGACGTCAAGAAAGAAGAGATCGCAGTCGCTGAAGCAAATCGACTCGGCATTCCCATCGTCGCCGTCGTCGATACAAATTGTTCGCCTGAAGGAATCGATTACGTAATCCCCGGAAACGACGACGCCCTGCGCGCTGTCCGGCTGTTTGCCTCGCGCATCGCTGACGCGATCGTCGAAGGCAATCAGATCGCAACCGAGGGCGGCGTTGTTCCTTCGGAGCCGGCGGAAGAATCAGGTGAAGGCGAAGCGGGCGCAGCAGGTGATGCGTTGGCCGCAGAGCTTGCATCTGATGACGACGATAACGGCGGCGTCAGTGGGGGGGAGGCGCAATCCGCATCCATGACAGCACAGGGCGCAGAGGCAACGGAAACTGAAAGCGCGCCTGATGAAAGCACCGAATCTGTCGTGGCGGCGAGCTAAGCGATAATCGTTACTCATCGGTGAGCGCAGCCTTCAAGCGGACGATCCGCAGGGCTGCGTTTTTCATTGAGGATAAATAATCTAAGTACTCGGAGAAATTGGTAATCATGGCTGAAATTACAGCAGCGGCAGTGAAGCAGCTTCGGGAGAAGACCGGAGCGGGAATGATGGAGTGCAAGAACGCACTTGTTGAAGCAGAGGGCAATGAAGAGAAAGCCATAGACATCCTGCGTGAGCGGGGTCTGGCGTCTGCCAAGAAGCGTGAGGGCCGCATCGCAGCTGAAGGTATTGTCGGCTCCTACATTCACATGGGCGGCAAGGTTGGCGTGCTGGTTGAGTTGAACTGCGAAACCGACTTCGTCGCTCGTGGCGACGAGTTTCAGCAACTAGTGAAAGATATCGCGATGCACGTCGCAGCAGCTGAGCCGCGCTATGTTACGCGCGAAGAGATTCCAGCAATTGTGCTCGAGAAAGAGCGCGAGATTGCGCGTGCGCAAGCAAAGAACGATCCGAAAATGGCAAACAAGCCCGACCAGGTAATCGAAAAGATCATCGAAGGCCGGATTAACAAGTTCTACGAAGAGACAGTGCTGGTGGATCAGCCGTTCGTGAAAGCACCGGAGAAAACAGTCGGTGAGCTGGTGACTGAAAAAGTTGCCATGACCGGCGAGCGCATCGCAGTCCGCAGATTCACACGCTACAAGATGGGCGAAGGCCTCGAGCGTCGCGGCGACGACTTCGGCAATGAAGTAGCTTCGTTGTTGAAATAGGTCTTATAAGCCTTCTAACTCCTATAGGACCTATTGAGATTCGATGAATACCGAACCTTTCAGCCTTTCCTATCGCCGCGTTCTTTTGAAGATCTCCGGCGAAGCCCTGATGGGCGAGCAGAATTACGGCATCGACGTCAACGTTGCGCGGAGTGTTGCCGAAGAGCTCAAAGCCGTTCATCAACTCGGCGTTCAAGTCGCTGTAGTCGTGGGTGGCGGAAACATCTTTCGGGGTGTCTCAAAGAGCGCCGGCAACATGGACCGTTCGTCCGCCGACTATATCGGAATGCTGGCGACGGTTATGAATGCCGTCGTGTTGCAGGACGCACTGGAGAAGGTCGAGGTTCATACGCGTGTTATGTCGGCTATTGACATACCGCAACTGGCTGAACCGTTCATTCGTCGCCGCGCCATCAGACATCTGGAGAAGGACCGGATTGTTATCTTCGCCGCCGGCACAGGCAATCCGTATTTCACCACTGACTCGGCCGCGGCATTACGTGCTTTGGAGATCAAGGCAGACATCATCCTAAAGGCCACCAAAGTTGATGGTGTCTATTCTGCAGATCCGATGACCGATGCAACCGCCGAGCTCTTCAACGAGATCAGCTACCGGCAGGTGCTTGAGCGACAGCTCAGAGTAATGGATGCTTCCGCAATCTCTTTGTGCATGGACAATAACCTGCCTATCATTGTCTTCAACATGCGCGAGCAGGGAAACATCACACGCGTGGTTACAGGTGAGCGCGGCGTCGGCACCAAGGTTGGTTAACTAATCACCAAGACCGGAGTTAGCGAGATGAGTGAAAAGGACGTAATCAAGGACACGCGCCCACGGATGGAAGGCGCGATTGAAGACTTCAGACGCAAGCTTGCGACTGTTCGCACGGGTCGTGCCGCAGTAAGTCTTCTGGACACAGTGATGGTTGATTACTACGGGACGATGACGCCGCTTAACCAGATGGCTTCCGTTCATGCCCCGGAACCGCAAATGCTAACCGTGCAACCGTGGGATCAAACTCAGATCAGCGCGGTTGAAAAAGCGATTCGCGCCGCGGATCTTGGGTTGAATCCTTCCAACGACGGCAAGCTGGTTCGCATTCCGATTCCTCCACTCACGGAAGAACGTCGTAAACAGCTCGCGAAACAGGTCCACGACATCGCCGAAGATCATCGCACCGCCGTCCGCAACGTCCGTCGCGACGGAAACGATCGTCTAAAGAAGATGCTCAAGGACAAGCTCATCTCCGAAGACGCCGAACGTGATGCGCTCGATGAAATTCAGAAACTGACGAACAGCTACATCACTAAGATTGATGAGCTGTCGAAGAGCAAAGAGCAGGAGATCATGAGCGTTTGATCCGTTGTCAATCCGTGTTTATCTGTGGCTAATTTATCTGGGGATCGCGAACGCATCGTCGCGGAGAGTCTGGTTGAGCTTCACTTCCTTCACACTGTACTCGGCGAAGAATGGACCCTGTGGCATTTCAAAACGCTGCGAGAAGCTGAACGGGATCAGCACACCATCAACCTCTTTGAACTTACTGTTCGCAGTTCCAAACGTAAACCCGTTGAAAGTCAGGAAAAACTCCATCACTCGTCCCGTCGTAGCGTCGATGTAGAAATCAGTCGCGTAGCCTTCCGGATCGGCGATACGAAAACCCCGCAGCTTCTTCTTGTTCGGAATGTTCGAAACTTTATAACCCGCCTGATCAAACTTACTCAGCACTGATAGTCCGAACTTCGACAATGGCGGCACCTCAACTCCGGGCATCGAGCTATACGACTGCTGCCCATCATAGATCTGTTTGAAAACGATGATCGGGCGCGCATCAATCTCCATTCTCAACTTGTCGTTTGCCGTCACTATTGAGAACGCACCGGGAATCGACTGCGGGCTGTTCGGCGGATACAGTGAAACCGATCCTCGCAACATCATGTTCTCAACCTTGCGAAACTTCTCACCACCCTGGGCGATAAATGCCGCCTTCGCGAGATCCATCGGCGTACTCTCGGCCGTGATCACAACAACAGGCGGGGCAGCCCCGTTCCCGGCCGGAGCACTATTTGCGGGCGCGTGTTCCTGAGCGAACAGAGTTGAGCCAAAGGCTGCGAGACAGATACCTACTGCAAGAAGACGCGTCATTTCAAAGCCTTTCGATCAGAAGTTCAATCGCACCTGAGCATAGATTCGACGATTGGCAGCGCTGGTACTTCCGCCGCCCCCTCCGAACCCGAACAACGGCGCCAGATTCAGCGACTCACCGAAATTCGGAGAGGAAAGGTTCCCGACTGGAGGGGCAAGATTCACACGATTGAACAGATTTTGGAAGTTGATTGAGACATTGAGATTGAATCTCTTCTCGCTCGCAGAAGCGCCACCACCACCCTGTGGACCAATCGCTGCCACCTTCGCACCGCCTCCGCCACCGCCAGCCCCGAGCATTGGACCACCTGGCCCGCCAACCTTTCCCTTGTCAGCTTTAATCTGTGCCTTGTCACCCGCGGCTCCTGCACCGGTAGACGGTGAAGTTTGTCCGGCAGGTCTTGCTGCTGCCGCATTGCCCTTGTTGATAAAAGCGAACGTACGACTAATCCGAAGATTGACAAAGAACGCCCCCGGCGCCTGTCCGTAGTTGCGCGGAATGATAGTCTCACCAGGCAAAGGAGTCAGATTAAAGTTTCCAAAACGCGTGCAACGAATGTTCACCGCCGAACAATCAGCGTTCGCAGCCGCGAAACTCGGACGTTCGTTGAATTGCCGATCTAGATTTCTATCCTGGCCGGTCGTGATATTGAATCCCGGTCCACTGTTCGCAATCACGAACGGATTCAACACTATTCTCCACCACGGCAGGTTGACGGTGCCGAAGATTGAGAACCGGTGTCGAATATCAAACGAGCTGCGACCAAATTCGCCGGTCAGGTCGTATGAATTCATCGGGAACAGCGCGCCACCCTGACCGTCCGTGTCGTTCGTTGTCTTGCTCAGCGAGTAGTTGCCATTGAGCTGAAACATCCGGCTGAGTCTGCTGTTAAAGCCGACGAAGAATTGTCGTTGATTGAACTGTCCGCTCGCTTCGTACCGGTTGATTTCACCTCTCGTCGGATCCGGCCTGATACCATTCGGAGTCAATTCTGTGATCGTGGATGGTAGCGGCGCATTGACGTCGCGCGCGCGAATCACATGAGTAATCCGGATGTTGTAGAAACCAACGAACATCGTGATGTTACGCGGCAGTTGTCGCTCAACTTGTGTGCCCACCACATAGACAGTCGGAATCTGCAGATTCGGATCAACCTGCCAGACCGTCTGCTGTGTCGCGGGTACACTCGAAACGTTGGGAACAGCAGTGGGACTCCATTGATTAAGAATGTTGTAGATCGCCGCGACGTTCGGGAGTTGCTGCTCTGCAACTGACGGCGGACTGTCTCGATCAAAGGGCTCGGTGACTGCTGTTTGGAGCACGTTAACGCCATTGAACCGGCGCGTCTGAAGTGTCTGCCCTTCACCAAAGCGGTTGTAAAAGAAACCGGTGCCAAAGCGAATCACCATCTTCGGTGGTTTCGCACTGTTAGCAGCTCCCGGCGACCACGCGACCGCTATGCGCGGCGCAAAGTCGAACTTGCTGTGCGCGTTCGTTTGGATCTCGTATCGCAGACCGTAACTGAGTGTCAGGTTTGGCCTGACGCGCCAATCATCCTGAAGGAAAACGCCATAATCTGTTTGACTCACATCGGCGACGGGATTTCCAGCGTTGAGTCTGAAGGATGTCGCCCCGCCGCCGGCAGCGCGAATCTGCGCGGGCGTAAAACCTTGTTCCTGAAGTTGAACAGTCTTTTGATAGCGCTCAATACTCGTCAGACCAAAACCACCGGTGAAGGTCCAACTACCGCCAAAGTTTCCTTCGTTCGTATCATCGACCTTGATATGGCGTATGCGTCCGCCAAACTTGATCGCATGCGTACCGTGCTGCTTGGCTGTGAAATTATTCAATTCCCAACTCGCGCGTTCGTTCACAGATTGACCAACCTGCGAGCCACCTGAACCGAACGAACCACTAACATCCAACGCGGGGATTGAATTGCTGCCGGTTTGCTCATTGCGATTGTGCGTAAACTGAAAGCGAGTCTCGTTGATCATCGTCGGATTCAGAATCGCAGTTTCAGTCACCTGCACGTTCTGATTTACCGACAGCGTGTCGAAGGCACGTTCTGGCAAAATAAAGCCGCCGAGTCCCTGATTTTCAGCACGAAAGCGGTTGTAGTTGTAACGGACTATGAGAGTGTTATTCGTGTTTATGGCGTAATCAAAACGAGGGCTGAAGAACAGGTTGCGCCGTGGCACCAGGAACGCTTGTCCAAACTCGTTCACATTGAGGTTGTCATCGAGCACAGTCGCACGCACTAGTTCGTTGTCGTCCGTTTCAATACGTCCAAAATTGAAAAAGAACGAGGCCTTCTTCTTCACCAGTGGACCACTCAGATTCATGTCGTACTGCCGGATTTGGAATGGCGCGCGCTTGCTGGAACTAACCGCAAACGGGTTGCGCGAGTTGAGGCTCTCGTCGTTGAAATTCCACGACGCACCACCACGAAATTTGTCGGTGCCGGGTCGAGTCAGAATATCGATACGCGCTGACGGCTGATCGTTCTCGGCAGCGAACGGATTTTGATTGATACGAATCTCGCGGATTGCATCCTTCGATGGAAGATTGCCGCCAGTGAATCCATCAATAAAGATTTGCCCTCCGTTTGGTCCGACAGATGGACCAGCCAATGCCTGAAGTGCTGCGGCTAGCTCATCGGGATCGTCCGGCAATGCGTCGAGATCTTTTCCGGCGATCACTGTTTGATTGGCATTGTTCGTCGCTTCAGTGCTGACGGCTGTTTCAGCAACAGTGACTTTCTCTTCGATCGTCACTCGCAGTGTCAGATCGACAGTCTGGCGTGCCGTAGTGACTTCAACTTCCTTACCCTCAGTCGGCGCAAAGCCGGGCGCAACTGCTGTCAGCGTGTATTTACCCGGTGTCAGACCTGCAAAGTTGTAGACTCCTTCACCGTTGGTCGTGGCCTTCTTTTGAACTCCGCTGGCGTCGGTAAGTGTTACGTTCGCGCCAACAATTGCAGCGCCTAGTTCGTCAGTGATCAGGCCTCGCAGCGTTCCACGGGCTTGTTGTGCGGCGACAAGTGCGCCGGACAGGATGACGATCAGACCGACACAGCAAAGCTTGCCGGGGAGATTTCTTAAGAAATTCATTTTTCGACCTCAAACAGGACCGGGTAATGACGCCGGAGGCGATGGCCAACTACAATCCAGGGCCGTTGCAGGGAGGCCCTGAGAGCAACATGAGCAGGATTTCTCGAACTCTGAACGAGTTCTTCGTGCAAAGGTCTAACGCATTTAGCGTTTTCTAAGTTTCTAAATTTCAACCACAGATTACGCAGATTGCACAGAATGAAATCTGCGTAATCTGTGGATAAACAGTCATGGCAAGCCGATGCCGAAGGAAATACCGCTGCCACCTAAACCGGCAGCGGGATTGGGTGCTTGTCCTGCCTGTGGACGCGGCGCAAGCATGGCGAGCAGGGTATCGGCGCCCGCGACGAGGGAAATCGCCGTCAATCGGGTCGGATCCACACCCTGCGTACTGGAAACGATGATAGTGTCGCCAACCTTAACATCTGCGATCGAAATAATTGGCAATCTCTCAAGCATGTCGTTGATATTGCGACCACCTGGGCCACCAGGCCCTCCGGGACCACCGGCGCCGGCGCCCTGCGGGCGCGGCTGGGCAGCTTGCTGGGGCTGTCCTCCACCGCTGCCAGCGGCTGGAGCGTTCCCGCCGGGACCACCCGGCCCACCCTGGCCGCGACCAAAGCCGCCCATCATGCCCATTTCTGCAGGAAAACGCCTCAAAACCGCATCTTGCTTGATCACGATCGTGAGCGGGGTTTTCTTCTCTAACTCGGCAATTTTGATTTCGCCGGTCGCGGGATTGACCTCCTTCACTACGCCACCAACTGTGCGGAAACTTCCAGTCACGACTTTTTGCGGATTGAAACGAAGCGAGTCTTCCGTTCGATCACCAAGCGCGCGCAACTGATCGCCGACTTTCAGCTCATTAAAACTACTCGGTTTGGCATCGCCAAATTTGATCGAGTCGGGTGCGTAACGCCGCATTTCAGTCTTATCGCTGATAGGAATTACGACAGACTGGGTTCCGGCCATCGTCCGATTCGAGATGGTGATCTCTTTGGTGTCGGGCTTCAGCGCCGTGATTACGCCAAGAATTCCGCGTCGACGCCATTCAGCGCGTTCGGCTTCCTGCTTCTTGGCCAGGTCGCTTTTAGTCATCACGATAATCTGGACGGCAGGCACTGACTTCTGATCTGGTGAGACAGTCCCTCTAGCCATCACGCGGTCGCCTTCAGCCAGGTCGGCAAAGGTCAGGTCTGTGGCGTTGGCGAGGGATTGTTCACCGGGAGCAAGTTTTTTATAGGTCGTTTTGTCACCCAGCGAAACTGTGACGATCGATCCGGCGTCAGTCTTGATGGTCAACTGTTTCGCCGTTGGGTCGATAGTTTTAATCTCGCCAATCGCGTGCTTGGCAGAAATATTTGGATCTTGCGCGAGTGAAACCGGAACTGTCGACAGCAGCGCGATTATTGCTATCGCAGCCGCGAAAAAAAACGTCCTCATTACTAGTACCTTTCTGTCCTGTTTAGTGAACACCGCAAAGCGCAGATTTATGACTGTCGAACGCAGAAATTTGGTTGCCACTAGCGGTTTAACTAGGTGTTGCTGGTGTTCCAACCTACGCGGTAGCGGGCCGTCAACGCCAGCCCAAAGCTGATAATCAGCATAAAAGCTGCCATAAAGGGCCAAACGTACGGGAGCGAGGTTAAGAGTACCCAAAAACTTGTCCCAAGTAATAACGCCACAGCCTCGGAATTCTTACCAATCGCAAAGTATTTTCGTTGTAACCAGCGACCCGTGGCGGCGTACAGAATGACCCTGCCAAACACTCCCGCAACGAGCAAAAGCAGTAAAGCCAGCAGTCCGACCATCACCTGGACCGGTTGAGGCATGATCCAGAGGCAAAGCGGCACCGCACCAAACAGCACCACAATCCCGATGAGACCAATGACTGCGACACGCAAACTGGTTAACTGCAACCGTGCCACACCGCGACTGATCGTCCCTGGCATTGCCGCAGTGAATCCGAGTGAGACGAGAAACCAGAAGAGAACAACGAGCAGTCTTGTTCCGAGATAGGTTGAGGTCCAACGAGGTGTGAAGACTCCGGTGGGATTATTCATAATGTTGCGGAGTTCCTGTTCGTAACCCGCATACATCATCGTCATCGAAGCAGGATTGCGATTTGGAGTAGCGTCTTCGGCGCGATAACTCCCTCCGATCACAATCACGTCACCGCCGATTCTTGCGCCAGCCTTTTGGATCACCGAACCGCCCACTGCCGCAACGTCGCCATCGACCACACCTTCGACAATCACATCGCCGCCGAGAGACACTGCTTCCTGAGCTTTGCCGGTAATTCTGACTGACCTTCCCAATCCGACGACAGGACCTTCATTCGCACCCGAGATGACAAGGGTCTCTTTTGCGTTTTGTGCGCTGGCAGCACCCACGAGCACCAGCACCCACAAAAGCAATGCACAGAGGCGATTGAAATCAAGTTTATTGAGCGAGGTTTGAGATCTGGCTAATGAGAGGTAAGTGACCATTGCCCGAGGCAACCTCCTATTCGGTTGCACTCGTGCGATGATATTTTGAGATCAAACGCGAGAGGATCAGGATGGCTAGAGCAAGCAGAACCACGAGTGGCCCAAGTGAACCAGATTCGATGATGACCTTCTTGCTGAGCACTCTGAAAACTACTGCGAATCCAGCCACCGTGTCGTAAACTGCAGTAGCCACGAAACCGATCACGCTGAATACCGTACCAACAAACCGCTCCGCAATCGCGAACACAGTGTGGCGAGCTGCGGCGCCAAGCAAAGTAAAGCCTACCAGCGCGAGCGCTGCACAAATAGTCAAAGCCTTGCGATGTTCAGAATGCGTGCGCACGCCTCTCATATCGCTCGCCGCACGCGCCGCAACCATTCGTGAGAAATCGTCCGGCACCGGCATCTCAGCGCTTTCCGCCATCGCCGCATCAAGCTCACAAACAAACAGCCGATGAGCTCTCAACTCAGCACGACAGGCCGCACAGCCTTCCACATGATCTTCAAAAAGCAGGGTCAGATCTGTATCTAACTCGCCATCGACGTAGGCGGCAATCAGATTTCGTTCGCAGATCTTTTCCTGAACCTTTGCCATGATTAAATGCCGGTAATTCCTTTTTCGACAAACTGCTGGCGCATCATCTCGCGCGCACGAAAGAGCCGGTTCTTGACAGTGCCGAGCGGCAAGCCAGTTACTTCAACAATCTCTTCGTAACTGAGATCCTGTGAGTGACGAAGGATGATCAGCTCACGATAGTTGGAAGGCAGCATTCTCACCACTGACTCAATTTCGCCACGTCGCTCTTTGCGCTCACTCTCCTGCTCCGGACTGGGGCGGGTGCTCTCAACGGGCAGATCGAATTGATCGCCTTCGGGTCCCAATACGAGCGACTGTTCGCGCGTGGCGGTGCGTCGCAAATGGTCGACCGCGGCGTTATGCGCAATCTTGTAGATCCAGGTGGAGAATTTGAATTCAGAGCGGTAGCGATTGAGGGAGCTGTAAACTTTGATGAAGATTTCCTGGGTTAGGTCGAGCGCTGATTCGTAGTTGCCGACCATGCGGTAGACGTAGGCTGAGATCGGCCGCTGGTACCGGCGCACGAGCTCTTCAAAACTTCCTTCGACGCCGCTAATAGCAGTGGCTACGAGATCGCGGTCGGTGACCGCTGTTAAATCTCGCGAAAAGGCACGGGAAACCGAAGACGCAGCAAGATTCATAATACAGGGGTGTTACGTCCGGCCATAAAAATTGTTTCAATTTAGTAAGCCACAAAAAGCACAAAATGCACCGGAAGATTTAGACCGCCATTTTGTGCATTTTGTGCTTTTTTGTGGCTTACCATGACAGTGTCGCTAAACCTGCGGGGGCGGCTATCGAGTCGAAACTGAATTCGCGGCTGGGCAGTTGCAAACCAAGGTCTTCAGCCTGCAGCGGACGCAGGTCTCCGCCGGTCGTCTCGTTGACTATCTCACCGGCTCGCTGTTTGGTGATGCCGTCGCCGATCACCATTAGCCGCATCAAACCCGGGCTCTCACCTGATTCCGGCACACTGCGATCCCGGTAGAACAACAGCAACCGGTAAAACTCATCCTCGAACTCCTCTTCGGCACATTCAACCGTACGGACAAACAACAGGTGCTTGTCGCGAAAGATCATGCCGGTGAAGCCCTGAGTCGATCCACTCACCAACAGCGAATCACCGGCCCCGCCATTGCGCATCAACCACTGTGCTTCACCTAAGTGCCGCGGCAGGATCAAACCTGCCCGCCATCGCAAAGATTCGAGCACAGCCTCGTACTCGGCAAGAATGGTTTTCTTAACGGCGATGACTAGATAACGATCGCGTCCCTGTGCGTCTTTCTGCAGCCGGTCTTTCGAAATGGAGAGCTCTTCGATCGGAGCACCAAACCCACGTTCAATCTTCCACTTCAAGATGTCCTGAAGTTCTGACGCTGATTGCGATTGGCTCTCAATCGTCAAAACGAGAGTCCGTGCGGTTGCTTCAGGTAATGAGAGTGACCAGCGTTTCTGTCGCAGCAGTCCGGCACTCGCAGCGAGTTCATTCAATCCCATTGCAAGTTGTGCCGTGTTCTCGATGTTCGGCTCGTCAAAACCAGGTCGAACGAGCGACTCGCCGATATTGAAAGTGGCGGCGCGTCGCAGTTTACAAGTCGAACCTTTTACGCGTTCGAGCTGAACAACAGAAGCACTTCCCTTTTCCAAACCGATTGCGGTGGCGGGATACCAGGGGTCGATGAGTCGTGATAACAGGTTTGGCATTTAAGCTGAACTTAAAACTCTGAACTTAGTACTTTGATTGGTTCTTGATTCTCAACAAAGCACAAAGAACAAAGATCAAAGAACTACCATTCACTATAAGGTGTGCCTTCTGTCGAGGTTTCGGCGGAGGCGCTGTGGACGTCGGTCATGCCTTGCTCGCCTTCGGACGAATTGGGGTCTTCCCCGGTTGTGATGGCCCAGTCTTTCTGTCCCGTAAAAGGGTCGATTGGGATATCGCGCATGTACCCTTCACTGACGAGGTCATCGAGTGATTGGGGCAAGCGACCCTTGTCCGCTGCAAACTGATCGATCAATGAACGCATCTTGCGCAGATCATCTCTCAACACCGTCTCACGCGTGTGCATGATCGTCTTCTGATATTGCGGCAGGGTGATGGAAGCAAGAATGATGATGATCGAAATCACAATCATCAATTCAAGCAATGTAAAACCAGCCTGTCTCTTACCAATCACTGTACTTCTCCCCATTCAATGCTGTGTCTCTCGACTTCGAGCGCACATCAAAAACATTTTCACCACCCCAGGATCCGGCGTCAGGCGTGTCGTAACAAGAGCGAAGCTCCCAGTCGGCCTTTCCGGTCATCGGGTCGATCGGCAACCCGCGCAAATAGACCTTTTGTTTAGTGGACAACTGGCCAACTTCGGTTGCATTCACGCCCTGCTGTCCGCGACCACCCATCGAACCTCGCGGCAAAACATTGACGCCATTCACCAGTGTTTCCAGATCCGGCGGATAGTGATCAGGATTATCGACACCAAAGATGGTGCAATCGCTGATCACCACTTTGCTGCGCGGATCGATGAAAGAGTTCTGCTGTTGCTGCGCCTGCTGCTGCGGCGTCAGCGCTGTTCCCGTACAAACCATGCCGACGGTGTCGCGATGAAACTCATCGACCGCAATTCGAATCTGGCGCAAGGTCTCTCGCAGTTGCTGCTCCTTTTGGCGCTTAACCGAGACCTTCACCAGGGGCAACACACCGAGCGTTAGTATGGTCAGCACGGTGATTGTGATCACCAGTTCGATTAATGAGAAGCCTTTCTGCTTCATAGCTTCACCCGTCGGAGCCCGCAAAAAAGCACAAAAAGCACAAATGAGAGTTCCGATACACCTGCGCTTTTTGTGCTTCTGCTAAACCGCAAACATCTACTGCTGCTTCACTGTCGCAGTGCCTTGAACAATCTCTGACGTGATATCACGCGAGTCAGTCGCGACAAGATGCAGTGTTTCCTTCACAAAGACCAGCGAAGCATTGCCTTCGCCGATGGCTTCGATATCAATAAACAACAGTGGCCCGGAGCCTCTAAACGATGCCTTGCCGTTGAGACTCGAGATCGATATCAAACATGTGCCCGCGGTCGAGTCGATCACCGGTGTAAACAGCGGCGACGTATCTCCAGTATTCGGCAGAATGCTGCCAGCGGAAAGTGCATGTACCTTCACGACCTTTGGATCGAATCGCAAAGCGAGCAAGGCAAGACTCAACGGCACTTCGGAGTTCAACTGAACTGCATACCGCCGTTTCTCGCCCACTTTGAGAACGTCACCTGCCGGCAACAGACTGAGTTGCGCGACTCGTCCTGGGGCCGCTTTCGCATCGAGCGACGTGTCAATTGCTTTCGGCAGTGAAGTGAGAACAGCATTCTGACTTCCTGCACCGCCCGTGTTTACTGTCGCGACATTCGCCGCCGCCTGATCGCTAATCAGGGATTTAGGCGCCGGAACAAATGATGATAGCTCTTCCATCGCGGCAGGTTTCGTGTTTGCTGCAGTTACCGGTTTCTTCTCACCGGGTGCGGGAGCAAACGCGTAGGTACCAGCTGGAGGCGGCAGATTCGCCGGCGTTGTGTTCTGCATAACGGTTTCGCCTGGCTTGACGAGTGGCGCATCCGGAAGCTGCATACTCACATTCCTTGGCAGCGAACGTGCCGCGGCAATCTGATCTTCGCGATCAGCTTCACGAATCATCTCTGCGAGTGAACCGGTAGTCGGCGACTGCAACGTGCCGCTCGGTCGCATCTCTTCGTCACGCGGTGTAACAGCCGGAGCCCGAAGAACTCGCGGTGTGACTGAGATCACGATGTCGATCTGTCGGTTGTCACGCGTCGGTGAAGTGAAAAGACGTCCAAGGATCGGCAGCCCACCTAAAAATGGCAAGCCCTGTCTTCCGCGAGTCTCGACGTCCTGAGAAACGCTGGCCAGCATCATGGTGCGATTGTTTTGCACGCGCGCAGTTCCGGTGATGGTGCGCTCCGTGAACGTTGGAGTCAGTGTACTGGCTCCCAGCACGTCCTTTGACTCGATGTTCATCTTCACTTGCACATCGAGATTCGGAAACACCTGCGGCGTGAACTTCAACGTTAGACCAGTTGGTTCATAGTTAATAACCGGGAAACCGCCACTCGGGAAAAGGCCCTGATTAGGCTGCGGCGTGCCGGTTTGCACGCCAAACGGATAAGCCTGCGCTGTTTGCACCGGCACACGTTGGCCAATGCGAGCAGTTGATTCCTCACCGTTGAAAGCATGTACCTGCGTTGACGCGATCAGTTTTGTATTGTTCTTACTTTGAAACGCGGTCAGGATTGATTGCGGGATAACGAGAGCAGCCGCGAGCGCTGTTGGCGTAGCTAGACCGAGGTTTACTCCGCGACCTCCATTCACTACGGCATTGTCAGTTAACAGCGCGAAGCCCGGTGAACCACCGATACTGAACGTTCCGTTGCTGCCAGGCGTGCCGATCTGGTTACCAAACTGCAGCAGATCATTTTTCGAGACTTCATAGATGCTGACGTCCATCACTACTTCTGCGCGATCTTTGTCGATGCTCTGAAGCAGGTCGCCAATAAGACGGACGTTTTCAGCCGTGTCACGCACAGTCAAACTGTTGGTCGCGTCGTCGGGAACGACAATCGTCTGTGGACGGCCAACTGACGGCGGAATTGCCTGTTGCACGAGCTGGCGTGCATCAGCCGGTTTCATATTTGAAAGGAAGAATGTGCGCAGAACGAGTTGTTGATACTGCGGACGACGTGCCTGATCGGCAACGAGTATTGTTCTGCGGCTGAGCTTCTGGAAGAAAAGTCCTTCCTGAAGGAACAGATAGTCGAGTGCCTGTGCTGTCGTAACATCCTTCAAGCTGATGTCGACGGGACGCGATTGTGCAAAGGATTGACGGTCGAAGATAACGTTGAGATTGAGCTGCTCGGCTAGACTACGAATCAGTTGCTTAAGATCGCCTTTGACGTCGACGATCCGAAGTTGCTGTTCGCGCGGCGTCGCCAGGTCCTGTGCCTGGCTGCTGGCCGGCGTGATCATACCGCCTTCAGACGTCGTCTCACCGGGCTTGGATCCATTCGGAGCCGAGCGCCCTTCTTTCACCGCCTGGAGGCGCAACATACGCTCCATTTCCGAAACGGCGAGCTCGTTGACCGGATCGTAACCGTAAGCTTGTCGGAAGGCATTGTAAGCGCCAACAAAGTCCCCCCGTTCCGCCAGCGACCGTCCTTGCTGCATGTATGTTTGCGAGGCGTTGAAACTCGCGCGCCGAAAATGGAGTTGATACTCCATATTCGATGGGTCGGCCGCCACGGCCAGCGTGAATTCCTGGGCAGCTTTATCCCACTGTTGCTGCGCCTCGTAATCCATGCCGCGCTTGAAGTTCTTGTCGCCTTTCTTGCCGAACGCAGTGATTGGCAAGGACAATAGACTGATGGCAAGGACTAAAGAGATTAGGGTGCGAGTTCGTGTGTTGTTCTTCATGACCTTCTACTCGGTTACTTCAGGTTCGGGAGGTGGAAAGTTTAGCGGCCTAATAATGCCGCCGTGACGCCTAAGATGCAAGATCAGACTTGCCAATTTCCTTACACGCAGAGCCTTTTTTTTGGTTCCGTCATCGTGGGAGATTTTATACGTCTGATAGGTCCTTACGACTTATTAGACCTGTTCCTGCCGAGGATTATTCCTGCCGGGGGATTTGAAGCGTTTAACCGCCTGCGCTGAGCTCTTCGACAAATGTTACGCGGTTAATTTCGTGCAAGGTCGAAACGCCACTGAAGACCTTCTGCAGGGCCGAGTCTCGCAAACTTTTTAACCCCTCGGCCTCTGCTGCTCGTCGAACCTCGGAACCGGGTCGCCGCTCGACGATCATCTCGCGGATATTATCCGACAAATCCAGCAATTCGTGAATAGCGGTACGGCCGCGATAACCGGTGTGATTACAGGCATCGCAGCCAACATTCATATAGAAAGCCCTCTGACGATACTCATCGGGCTTTAATCCCGATTCGAACAACTCCGCATCGCTTGGATGATACTGCCGCTTGCAGTATGCACAAAGCATTCGAATCAACCGCTGGGCCAACACGCAGTTGAGGGACGAAACGAAGTTATACGGCTCGACACCCATGTTTAAGAATCGACCGATCACGTCGATAACGTTATTAGCGTGAACTGTTGTAAATACGAGGTGACCTGTCAATGCGGATTGAATTGCGATCTGCGCGGTCTCCGTGTCGCGAATCTCACCGACCATGATTTTGTCGGGGTCGTGACGCAGGATTGAACGTAGACCACGATCAAACGTGAGTCCCTTTTTCTCGTTGACGGGAATCTGCGTGATGCCATGCAACTGATATTCTACCGGATCTTCAATCGTGACGATCTTGTCTTCTTCGTTTCTGATCTCGTTCAGCGCTGCGTACAGCGTGGTCGTCTTTCCGGAACCGGTTGGACCAGTGACGAGCACCATCCCGTATGGCTCTGCAATGTAGCGCCGAAACTTCCTCAGATCCTCTTCCGCAAAACCCACCACGTTAAGGTTCAGGTTTTTGAACTCTTCGTTGATCTGTTCTTTGTCGAGGATACGAATCACCGCGTCTTCGCCGTGGATCGTCGGCATGATTGAAACACGGAAGTCGACGTTGCGCCCTTTATAGCGAACTCGGAATCTGCCGTCCTGGGGCACGCGACGCTCAGCGATGTCGAGCTCCGACATTACCTTGATACGCGAGATCAGCGTCTGGTGATAAGCAAGGTCGATCGGATCGACCTTCGCGTAGAGCGCGCCATCAATTCGGTATTTGACCTGAACTTCCGTGTCGCGAGTCTCTATGTGAATGTCAGAGGCACGCGACTCCATCGCGTTGTAGATGATCGTGTCGACCAACTTGATAATCGGCGACATCTCAGCATCAGTCGCCAAACGATCGAGGTCGAGCACTTCCTCACCATGCTCTGTTTCCTTGACGAGTGAAATACGAAAACCAGAGGCGGCTTCCTGCAATACACGCTGAGTGGTGTCGCCTTTTCGCAGAACAACCTCGACGGCGCCGGCAGTTGCGACGTGTGGAATGACGCGAGTGCGAAGTGTGCTCGAGAGTTCGTCGAGACGTTCGAGATCGGTCGGATCCGCCATCGCAATGTGCAGACCCTTTTGATCGCGCTTGAGCGGTACAAATTGATGGCGGACCATCAAGTCGACCGGAACTTCAGTAAAGAGTTCGTAGTCGATCGGAGACTCGCGATCCGGCGGCAACAGATCAACAAACGGGAGCCGGTAGCGACGTGCCAGTTCCCTTGCCGCTTTCATCTCAGGCGGCAGGTGTTCGTCGCCGTTAGTTCCGTTTTCGCCAACTGGCGGAACAGCGGTTATGACCGAATCCTCGTTTTCTGAAACTTGCTTCATAAAGTGCTTACCAAACTTCCCTACCGATGCGATCCGGTAACGCCTGCACCACTCGAAATGGATTGGATGATCGGGAGGTAAATCGCCAGCAGGATCGTCACTACGACGCCGCCCATGACAACAAGAATCGCAGGCTCGAGCGTGGTCGTCAACTGCTCCAGTCGAACTTCAGATTCCGCGTCATAAAAGACCGCGACTTCGTCCAGCATCTCGCGCAAACTGCCCGATCGTTCCCCGATGCCGATCATGTCAATAGCCAACGGTGGCATCCAGCCCGCCATTTCGAGACTCTCGGTGAACGAGCGGCCTTCGCGAATCATCGGCAGAATCGAAGAGCTACGACGTCGCAGCTCCAGATTCGTGATCGACTCCGATGCGATTTCCCATGACTCGACAAGGGTGATGCCACCGGCGAGTAATGTTGCCAGCGACCGCGTCGCTTGAGCCACTGACATTTGAACGGCGAGACTTCCAGCCAGCGGGACCTTTAGAATCAACTTACTGATGTGAAGTTTGCCGGCCGGTGTACGCGACCAAATGAACAATAAGATAGAGCCGCCAATGACCAGGGGACCAAACCAGATTACGTTGGAAGAGAGCCAACGCGAGATGCCCACTACGATCTGAGTAACTGTCGGCAGTTCACTGCCAAAACCCGAGAAGAGTTCCGACATCCTCGGCACAACATAGATCGTCAGGAACGTCACCATACACGCCGAGGCAAAGAGCAAAAACATCGGATACGCCAGAGCGCCGCGAATCTTTCGTCGCAAGGCAACGTTTCGACGCATGTAAGTGACGTATCGATTCAAAACTTCATCGAGCGCGCCCGAGCGTTCACCGGCGAGAATGGAAGCCGTGTAGATGCGTGGAAAGATGCTGCCTTGAGAGGCGAATGCCTGCGAGAGAGCGGCGCCACCACGAATCTGCTCTTCGACATCGCCCAGGACGCTTCGCAATCGTGCTGAAGCAGCCCGTTTGCGGAGCATTGAGATCGCCTGGAGGATTGGAATTCCGGCCCGAACGAGGGCCGCAAGTTGTTGATTGAAGAGCAGGAAGTCGTTGGCTTTTACCTTGGGATGGGCGCCCGGCCGGCCGAGACGAGTCAGAGCAGAAACACCGGACGTGCGGGGCGGACTAACATTAAAGACACGAAACCCCTCTCGCTCGAGGCGCGCCCGTGCTTCGTGCACTCCAGACGCCTCTACCGTGCGAGTTACAACCTCGCCCGCCGGCGTTCCCAATCGACAAATAAACTCAGCCATAGTTTGGATTTACCCGACTTGAGAATGACCGGGGGAGTATATCTCACGCGTCACGGAAGCAGAAGTTTCATCTGTGTTACGCTGTGGCCCTTTTGGGGTAGCGTTTACGCGTTTCCCTATTTTGGAATTATGTATTAGAGGAGATCTACTGTGTCAGCAGCCGCAAACGAACAAGTTAACGAGCCGCCTGCTTCTGAGCAAATGCTCCAGATTATTAGCGGTTTCTGGATTTCTCGAGCGGTTTACGCAATCGCCAAACTGGGAATCCCCGACCTGCTGAAATCAGGGCCGAAAACCGCCGAGGAATTGGCCGCCGCTACGAAAATGCACGCGCCTTCGCTATTTCGAGTGCTGCGGGCGCTGGTTAGTGTGGGAATCTTGAATTCAGCCGAGGGCGGCCGCTTCGCCCAGACCCCATTGTCAGAAACCCTCGTCACCGACGCGTCTGGTTCGTTGCGCTGGTTTGCTGTTTCAGAACTCGGTCAGGAGCATTATCCGGCCTGGGGAAACCTGATGCACAGCGTCAAGACGGGTGAGATTGCCTTCGATAACTTTTTCGGCGTCGATGTCTGGAAGTACTTCCAGCAGAATCCCGAAGATGCGGCTGTATTCAACAATTCAATGAGTAGCGTAACCGCTGCCACGAACGAGGCGATCACCTCTCGCTACGATTTTGCCGCGTTCGACACGATTGTGGATGTTGGTGGCGGTCACGGCGGACTGATCACCGAAATTCTCAAAGCGAATCCCAAGCTTAGGGGTGTGTTGTTCGATGCTGAGGAAGTGATCCGGGGCGCGCGCCCGAAACTCGAAGCCGCTGGAGTTGCTGATCGATGCGAAGCGGTGGCAGGCGACTTCTTCAAGTCAGTTCCTGCTGGTGGCGACGCCTACATCATGAAATGGATTATTCATGATTGGAGTGATGAAAAAGCCATCACGATTCTCAGGCACTGTCGTAACCAGATTTCCAGGAATGGCAAGCTCATTCTGGTTGATTGTGTGGTCCCGGAAACCGACGAGCCCGACTTTTCGAAGTTCATTGATTTGAACATGTTGGTGATGACCGGCGGCAAGGAACGGACCGCGAGAGAGTTTGAGCAACTCCTCAGCGTTGCCGGATTCAAATTGCTGCGCGTAATTCCGACTGAACTGCCAACCGCGATCGTCGAAGCACAGCCCGTGTGAGAAAAACCAATGGGTCCTATGAGTCCAATAGGGCCTATTCCTTTCCCGAAGATCTTGCGTCCAGGACGACCCTGTCCTAGAATGGCCGTGCCAACACAGCAATTAGACTGAAACGCGCGCGGCCGTCTCCCCGTGAACATTTCATGCTCCGGTTTTGAAAAGTAGGGCATCACTCGTACCCTGACGAGCATCTGTGTTGACAGTTCCCTTTCGAGCCCTGACCGGTACTAAAAATTAGAATCACCGACTGTAGCCCGGGGGTGACATGTATTTACCGACTCGTTACACCACCAAGATAACGGCCGCTTCAATCTCCATACTCACTGTCGCGATCTTCTTTTGTATGGCAGTGCAGAGCCAGGAACCTGCGCAGGATAAACCCGCTGCTGCTGCTCAAACTCCTTCACCGGCGCCAAAAGAACCAAAGAAGCTGGGCACCGAACTCGACGATCGTTCGTTAATTACCAACACTGACCTGATCACCCTGACAGTCACTGTCACTGATACCTACGGACGCTATGTTTCCGGCTTGAGCAAAGGCGCTTTTGCCGTTTTTGATAACAAGCAACAGCAGGAAATCACTTTTTTCAGTGACGACGATTCACCGGTTTCAGTCGGAGTGATTTTTGACGTTTCCGGCTCGATGAGCGGCGACAAAGTAAAGCGGGCCCGCGATGCACTGGGCAAATTTATTCAAACAAGCCACGATTCCGATGAGTATTTCCTGATCGCGTTTAATTCCCGTGCGCAGTTACTGCTGGATAAAACACGCGACGGCGACTCGATCCTGAACAAACTAACTTTCGTCGAAACCAAGAGCCAAACGGCGCTCTACGACGCCTGCTATCTGGGTGTAGAAAAAGTGCAACGTGGAGCCCATCCGAAACGCGCGCTACTTCTCATCAGCGACGGGCAGGACAACGATTCCCGTTACACGTTCAACGAGCTTCGGAAGCTCTTGAAAGAATCGGACGTGACGCTCTACGCCATCGGTATTCTCAGCGGCAGCGATGCGGGCAGCGCCATGGGCATGGAAGGTCAGGGCATTCTCGACGAACTTTCCGGCGTTTCCGGAGGCAAAGCTTTCTTTCCCCGATCCGCAGCCGAAATGGACGACATTTTTGAACAGATTGCTCTGGAGTTGCGGCACCAGTACTCTATCGGTTACAAACCAGAAACCTTTGCCAACGACGGTAAATGGCATCGGGTAAAGGTCAAGGTAACGCCGCCACGCGGTCTGCCGCGGTTGTTTGTGCGCTCCAAGGAAGGCTACTACGCCACGGTCGGCGCGCGTTAGGTTCAAAAACGAAGGGCTTCGGCAACGCGGGATTACTTACCCGGCATCTTTTGGAGGTGTGCGGCAGCTATCGATAGGGGCAACTAAACCTTATCGGCGACGCTGTTTGCCCCAGCCTTGCGCGTTTGAGGAGTTTTCAGATTGTTTAGTGAGCAGAATCTGAGGCGGGCCGTGGTTGTCACGGTCTGCGGTTTAGTACTTTCGGGACTGATCTTTGGCTCCAGCGTGGTTGCGAGTCGTGGCCAGGATCGGCCGCGCAGTACCCAGCCTGCCAAGCCTGCAGCCACCCCAACACCACCCGCAACCGCTCCAGCTCAACCGGCATCGACTCCGACTCCTTCGCCAACTCCGCAAACACAAAAACCCCAGATCGATCGTATCGCGCCCACGCTCGGTGATCCGCCACCGCCGCCGAAGTTGAAACCAACTCCGACGCCGACGCCACCGCCGGTGATCGAGGAAGGTGACATTCTCAGAATAAACGCAGAGCTTGTCCAATTGCACGTTCGCGTGATCGACCGTGACAACCGGCCGATCAACAACGTGCCCAAAGGCGACTTTCACATCTATGAAGACGGCGTGCAGCAAACGATCGAGACGTTTACGCGCGAGGAAGTGCCGATCAGTTATGGCCTTGCAGTAGACACGTCGGCTTCGCTCCGTACGCAGATTCAAAGCGTGATCGACGCCGGTAAGACAATCGTCAACAGCAACAAGCCTGGTGATGAGACTTTTCTGGTGCGGTTTATCAGCAGCGACAAAATCGAAACAGTCCAGGATTTCAGTGACAGCAAAGAGGCGTTGATTGATGCCCTGGAAAACCTTTATGTGGAAGGTGGCCAGACAGCAGTTATCGATGCGGTCTATCTTTCCGCCGAGCACGTTTCCGAATATAAGAAGGGCGATGAAGGTGATCGACGACGCCGTGCACTGATCGTAATCACTGACGGCGAAGATAGAAGCAGCTTCTACAAACAGGAACAACTCTTCGCGCGATTACGCGAGGAAGACGTTCAGATCTTCGTGATTGGCTTCGTAAACGAGCTGGACAAAGAGGCTGGATTGATTCGCAAAAGCCCGCGCGATAAAGCAATCAACCTGATCAATAAACTCGCAAGCGAAACGGGTGGGCGTGCTTTCTTTCCCGAATCTATCTCGGAACTGCCCGGGATCGCAAATGAGATCGTGCGAGATATGCGCACGCAATATGTGATCTCCTACAATCCCACCAACAAAACTCAGGATGGCAGCTATCGAGCCATCAAGGTGTCGGTGGACCAGCCGTCCAACTCTGAGAAACGAATTGCTTTAACGAGAACCGGACGTTTGGCGCGTAAGGAAACCGGATCTTCAATCAGACCACCAGCGGTAAGGCTGCCGGCCACAACGACTCCAAATAAGAAACCGTAATAAAGCCAGACGTTTCGGGGGGTCAGTCTCTGCGTCTGACGGAACCACTGATCTTTTTGCGAGTTGTTTCGCCAGTGTGCAAAACCGGCAAACCCAGATCGACGTCAGAATGAGGTTGAGGGATCACGTGCGTCGCCACGACCTCGCCGACACGTTTTCCGGCAGCGGCGCCCGCATCAACTGCACTACGAACCGCAGCTACGTCGCCGCGCACAATCGCCGTTACCAGACCGGCGTCGATCTTTTCCCAGCCCACGAGGCGCACATTGGCCGATTTCACCATCGCATCGGCAGCTTCAATCATTGCCACCAGGCCACGACATTCGACCATTCCGAGTGCTTCAGGCATCAGCGATCCTCCAAGTGAGGTCCAAGTATAGTATAGGTCCTATAAGTCCAATAGGACCTATTTGATCTTAGTTTCGCAAAGAGTGGATCGGCGCTGGAATTCTGCCACCTCTGCGAATAAAGCCGGCCGACGAAAAAGCGCTCACCGGCATGATCGGCGCGCTTCCCAGCAACCCTCCAAACTCAACCATCTCGCCAACTTCGCGTCCAGGCACCGGAATGATCCGCACCGCCGTGGTCTTGTTGTTCATAACTCCGACCGCCATTTCGTCAGCGATAATCGCCGCGATAGTCTCCGCAGGCGTGGATCCGGGTACGGCGACCATGTCGATCCCAACCGAACAAACACTGGTCCATGCTTCAAGTTTGGCTAAAGACAACGCTCCCAACTGCGTCGCTTCGATCATTCCTGCATCTTCCGACACTGGAATAAATGCCCCGCTCATCCCACCAACAGAACCACTCGCCATTGCGCCGCCTTTCTTCACGGCGTCAGTCAAAAGCGCGAGGGCCGCCGTTGTTCCGTGAGTGCCGGCACGCTCAAATCCCATTGCTTCGATAATGTTTGCAACTGAGTCGCCCGGTACCGGCGTGGGCGCCAGAGACAAGTCGATGATTCCGAAAGGTATACCAAGGCGACGCGCCGCTTCGCGACCCACGAGCTCACCCGCACGCGCCAACTTAAAGGAGAGCTTCTTAATCGTCTCTGCGAGATCCTGCAAGGGAAGATTTTGGTCCGCGTGCCGCACCGCATAATGGACCACGCCCGGACCGGAGACTCCGACATTCACAACCGCTTCGGCTTCGCTCACACCGTGAAAAGCGCCCGCCATGAAAGGATTGTCTTCGACGGCATTCGCAAAGCAGACGAATTTTGCGCAAGCCAGTCCCCCCTGATCGCGAGTTCGCTCAGCGGCGTCCTTGATGATCCGTCCCACCTGACCAACAACATCCATGTTGATACCGGCGCGCGTCGTGGCCGCATTGATGGAAGAACACAGGCGTTTGGTCGTCGAGAGCGCTTCCGGGATGGAGTCGAGAAACCTGGTTTCTGAGGGCGTCGTGCCCTTCTGGACCAGGGCCGAATATCCGCCGATAAAATCAACACCGACAGTTCCGGCTGCATCGTCTATCGCACGCGCTACCTGGACCACATCGCCCTGCAGTCCTTCGGTGATGAGTGAAACCGGTGTTATCGAGATACGTTTGTTCGCGACCCTAATTCCAAACTGTTCACCAATCTCATCGACAGTCGGCACCAACCGAGTCGCGACCCTGCGAATCTTCTCGCCGGCTTTCTGCGCCACCCCGGCCATCGAGTCGCTGGTGCAGTCGAGCAGGCTCAGACCGAGCGTTACCGTGCGCACGTCGAGATGCTCCATTTCGGTCATCGCGACAGTCTGCAGAATCTCGGCCTGGGTGTATTCCATCTATCCGATTACTTTGCTCAGGATCAACAAAACGAGGAAGAGGATGAAGAACGCTGCCGCGACCAGCAAAAAGCGCAGGCTTGGATCATACGCAGCCTGATCGATCACAACGCTCGAAACCTTCCGAATGTGCTCGACGCGACCGCGGACACCATGCTCGCTTGTTTTGGGTAAGACTGGCATGGCTGTTTTCTCGGGCGCTGGCGGCACTACTGCGTTCAGCGGCTGCGTCGCCGCGAGATCAACGCGCGACGCTTCGGTCGGTGCAGTATCGATAATCGTATCGGAAAGAGAGATGCTGGTCGGAGTTGACTGCTGATTGATCGGATTCCCACACTGCGGGCAGAACATCGCACGCTCGCGCACCGTTACCCCACAAAATGTACACCGACGTGCAATCTCAGGCTCAGACATAAATTATCCTGTTAATCCTGAAACAATCCTGTCTCAACTCAGATCCGGTGCATCGCGTTGAAGAGATCTTCTCGTTGCGCGTAGATATTAACTCCGAGATTCTGACCCGCAAGTCGCAACCGCTCCTTCAACTCCGCAGTACTCTCACGCGCGCGCGACGTGTCGGCTATGATCACCATCGCAAACTTTCCCTGCACTACGGTTTGATTGATATCGATGATACTGCAACTCGCCTCCGCAAGGATCTGCGAAACGCCGGCAACAATACCAGGATGGTCCAATCCAAACACTGAGATGACCATCCTGTCAGACGACCCTTCTGCAGAGCCCATCTGTCCCGCGCCGCGATCGACAGCCGGTGCCGAACTCCGATTGTTAGTAGTAACTGCTACCTGTTTGTAGATGTCAGTGACCAACTGCTCGACAGTGGCATCGTCAACCGCATTGCCCAGACGGTCGTAAACCACTCGGGTGATTCGGTAAATCAGATCTTCATTGGCCATTGGAAGAGTGATGGGTGATCAGGTGTGTTCTAGGGTCTGCCATTCTCGCTGACGAGCCGGCGCGCCGCCTCGCGCATCTCGTCTGAGAAAGTTTCATTGATGTCAACGCGATCGACGATACCTACCACTGCGGCCTCGATCGACATGTCCTGATTTCCGATCGCCGTGCGCGCCGCTTTGCCAAAGGCACACATCACCATCTCGCCGGTTCCGGCGCCGAGTCGATCGGCTACGACAACGATGTTGCGTGTTGGCTCTTTGTCGAGGTCGTATGGATGGACAATCAAAAACCTGACGCCCTCGAGATCGGGCGTCTTCTTCGTCGACCAGACTGTGCCTACAACTTTTGCTAAGAACATCTTGGACTTTGGTTGGGCTACACTTTCGCGAAGACCTCAGCCGGTTCGCCAATATCACGTGCAGCGGGCGTAATTATTGTCTTTCCGTTTATGTAGATTTTCTCGCCCTTTTGGATTGCTCGTCGCACATCGTCTTCACTTACAAACTCAACTGCTTTTGCGCCATTACTTGATGGCGGAGCCGGCTTGCTAACGGGTTTCTCCCTGGGTGCGGGCGGCGCGGCATACATGCTTCCTGCTTCACTCTCGATCACTGGTGGCGGTAGTGGCGAAGCGGACGGTTCAAGACGTTTACCAGCCAGAAATCGATCGACAATCGCAGCAATCTCCTGCCGATCGATCTTGCCACCAGCTACTGCAGGTTCTCTTGCCGGCGCGGGCTGCGTAACTTCCTGCGCCGCTACTGCCGGACGCGCACTCTTCACCGGTCTGGTTTCAAAGGCAACACGCTTGATGTCCATTAAATGAAGCGGTGAGACGTTGTCGGATGTGACGTTACCACCCCACGAACCGCAGCCCAGCGTCATCGATGGCGGCAATGCTGTCGAAAATCCGATTGCTCCATGAGTCGTCGGCGTGTTCACAGTGATACGGGATGCAGGCATCGCTGCGCCAAATTTCACTGCCGCTTCCCTCGAACGCGTGTGAATGCCGGCAGTATGGCCCATGCCACCGTATGCCAGCACTTCCTGGCTGCGTTCCGCACACTTTTCCAAACCGTCAACAACGTAAAAAGCCAGAATCGGAGAGAGTTTCTCCATGGACAATGGATAATCACGCCCGACACCGGCAACGTCAGCGATCAAACAACGCGTGCCCGGTGGCACAGTAAGACCCGCCATCTTCGCAATCACTTCAACCGATTTGCCGACGATTGCGGGATTGAGCGAACGCTGCGGAGTCGCAACCACTTTTCCGAGCTGATCAGCTTCCGCAGCCGAGAGGAAGTGTGCGCCCTGCAGTTTGAACTGTTCGCGAACTGCCTGCTCGATGGGCGCATCACAAACCACTGCCTGCTCCGAAGCGCAGATGGTTCCGTTATCAAAACACTTCCCGGTCAAAACATCCTGCACCGCTTTCGGCACATCCGCTGTTCTCTCAACGCACACAGGCACATTGCCTGGTCCGACTCCGAAAGCAGGTTTTCCAGATGAATAGGCAGCCCGCACGAGCCCGATACCGCCGGTAGCAAGGATCACCGCCGTCTGCTTGTGCTTCATCAACGTTTCCGTGCCTTCGATCGTCGCGGATGTCATGCAGCCGATCGCATCCGCAGGCAGACCTTCCCTGATACCGGCCTCTCGCATTACGCGGGCCGTTTCGTTGATGCACTTTGCCGCCGACGGATGCGGCGAAAGAACCACTGTGTTGCGCGATTTGATCGCGATCAGGATCTTGAAGATTGCGGTTGAAGTTGGATTAGTGGAAGGAATGATACCGGCGACGACACCACGCGGGCTCGCGATCTCAACAACGTCTTTCGATTCGGAAACGACTCCTTTGGTACGGAGACCGCGGAAATAGTTCCAAACATCTTCGGCGGCAAAACGATTCTTCTCCTGCTTATCGGCTGGAATCCCGTATCCGGTTTCCTCAACGGCCATTGCTCCGATTCGTGCTGCTTCCGCCAGAGCAGCTCTGGCCATTGCTTCGCAGATTCGATCGATCTTCGCCTGATCGAATGCCGCTACTTCAGCCTGCGCGCGATGAGCCGCCTCAACCAGATCGCGCGCCTGTTGCACTGAAACTAGATCCTTATCGACGGACATGATGAACTCCTGAGCTTCGTACTTGGTACTTAGTACTTTGTACTCGGGTCAACTACGAACCAACAAAGTACAAAGCTCAAAGAACAAAGTACCTACCTGGTGCGCTCTTTACTTGCCTCGCGCGTTCCGGCACCCAGCGATCTTCCCTGATCGCCCTGGCCCAACTGTCCACGCGCGCCACCCTGCAAGGCAGTCTCATCCGGGCTCAAACCAGTGCGACCATTAACGGGAAGCACACGCTCGACTTCAGCATGCGGTCTCGGAATGACATGAACACTGATCAATTCGCCAACTCGTCTCGCCGCAGCCGCGCCTGCGTCAGTCGCTGCCTTAACTGCACCAACATCACCGCGCACAAAGATAGTTACATATCCGGCGCCGATATACTCTTTGCCAAGCAGTTGCACATTTGCGGCTTTGACCATCGCATCGGCGGCCTCAACTGCACCCACGAATCCTTTGGTCTCAACCATTCCGAGTGCTTCAAGGGGCATCTCTTTGTCCTCACTTTAGTCTTATTGTAAAGATTAAAAGCGACTGTATCGGGTCACTATTGGCCTCAACGTACCACCGCAAGCGGCAAGAAGCAAGAGACGCTGATCTTTTGAGATACAAAAGTTTGACACCGTTTAGCAGCGCAAGCTATAGTGCAGAAAAAGTGGGAGTTGTACGCATTTATACAAGCGGCGCGCTGATAGACCTGGGTTAACAAATCCGACCAACCAGCACTCAGGAACCGAGCGATTGGAGATGGCAGCGAGTATAGGCGAACAATTGCGACTCGCACGCGAGGAGCGGGGTATTGGCCTGCGCGAGATCTGCGACCAAACGCGTATTTCCGTCCATTATCTGGAAGCTATCGAAGCCAACGATTACAAACGTCTGCCCGGCGGTGTCTTCAATCGCAGTTTTATTAAAGCCTACGCGAAGTGTGTTGGCTATGACGAACGCGAAGCGATCGAGGGCTACACAAGGTACTTGCGCGAACACGGCGAGTCGGCAGACGATATCAACACCACGCCGCTTCATTCGAAAGTTTATACAGATACACCGGCCACACGCTCCCCTGTTTTAACTGTGGTCCTGGCGATTTTGATTCTGGCAATTCTGACGGCGGCGGCACTGGCAGCGCTGCACTGGTTCCAGAGACGAGCGCAAATAACGCCTGACAACGAGCCAACATCAGTGGCATCTATGTATAATGCCCTCACACCAGATTTAAGGTTACGGGAAACTGATCACGAAGCACTGTTTTAGCCACAAAGAGGCACACAAGGCACAAAATGGAAAGATCTGTTTTGTGCCTTGTGTGCCTTTTTGTGACTGACTTTATATATAGGACCCACACATGATTACACCTGATATTTTCGAAGGGCTGACTTTCGACGACGTACTTTTAATTCCGGATCGCTCTGACGTTCTGCCTTCTCAGACGGACACCTCAACGCAGTTCACACGAAATATTCGTCTCCAAATCCCACTCTGTTCAGCGGCAATGGATACGGTCACGGAGGCAGCCCTCGCGATTGCACTCGCACAGCAAGGCGGCATCGGCGTCATTCACAAGAACCTGAGCATTGAACGGCAGGCAGAAGAGGTCGACAAAGTAAAAAGATCAGAATCCGGAATGATTGTTGATCCAGTTACGATTCGACCCGATCGCCCGGTGCGTGAAGCGTTGCAGGTGATGGAGCGGTTTCACATCAGCGGTGTTCCGGTCGTTGATGAGTCTGGTCATCTGGTTGGGATTATCACGAATCGTGATCTTCGTTTCGAAACAAGATTCGACATTCCTGTCGCCGAAGTGATGACGAAACAGCCGCTCGTCACTGTTCCCGTCGGCACCACACTTGAACAAGCCAAAGCGGTTCTTCAAAAACACCGGATCGAGAAGCTCCTCGTCGTCGATGACGACAAACATATAAAAGGACTCATCACCGTTAAAGATATTCAGAAAGCGATCAAGTATCCGTCTGCAGCGAAAGACAATCTGGGGCGTTTGCGGGTTGCGGCAGCAATCGGCGCGACCGGTGATTACCGCGAGCGCTCAGACGAGCTGGTAAAGGCGCGCGTAGATTGTCTTGTGGTCGATACCGCGCATGGTCACTCGTCGCGTGTGATCGAGGCAGTCAAAGAGATCAAGAAGCGGCATCCGGAAACAGATCTGATCGCAGGAAACGTTGGCACGACTGCCGGTGCGCAGGAGTTGATAGACGCGGGTGTCGATGCGATCAAGGTTGGTATTGGACCAGGATCTATCTGTACTACGCGAGTCGTTACCGGCGCGGGTGTACCACAAATAACCGCAATCTCCAGTTGTGTTAAAGCGGCTCGGACTAAAAACGTTCCGGTAATCTCTGATGGCGGTGTGAAGTTTTCAGGCGACGTTGCCAAAGCGATCGCGGCCGGCGCGGACGTGGTGATGATCGGGTCTCTCTTTGCCGGCACGGAAGAAGCGCCGGGCGAAGTTATTCTCTTCCAGGGCCGTTCATTTAAAACGTATCGCGGTATGGGTTCACTCGGCGCGATGCGCGAAGGCTCGCGCGATCGTTACGCGCAGGACACGATCGAAACTGACTCAAAACTCGTTCCGGAAGGCATCGAGGGCCGCGTGCCGTACAAGGGCACACTCGCTGAAATGGTTACTCAACTCGTTGGTGGTTTGCGTTCGGGTATGGGATACACGGGCTGTCGAACCATATCTGAGTTTCAAGAGCGGACGCGCTTCCTCCGCATTACCTCAGCCGGACTGAAGGAGTCTCACGTACACGACGTGATTATTACGAAGGAAGCGCCTAATTACCGCTTGGAATAAATTAGCCACGGGTTCATCCGCGTTCATCTGTGGCTTAAAAAACGTAGCGAAGCTGAAACTGCCCGATACGTCCTCCGTTGACATTACCAATAAGCAGGTTTCCGGTGTTGAATCGGAAATCGTTGAAGGTAGTGTCAGTCACATCACCCGTCCCCGGACCGAACTGCGGCGTATTCAACGCATTGAAGTAATCGAACCGAATCTCGAAGCGATCACTTTCCAGCCGCGTAAACCCTAAGTCGATTGCCTTAGTCAAACTTAAATCCAGCCGGTTCTGTTTTGGACCACGAAGTATATTCCGGCCAGCCACACCAGTCCGAATGGCTTCGCTTACCAGAAAACGCACGTCCGCCGGATTTACCGGATTGCCGTTCAAATCCGTGAACCCCGTCTTCGACGTCACTCCCGAAATGAAATTTTCAGAAATAAAGTTTGAGAAGCCCACCGAGTTTGCCGGCGCGTTCGGATTGCTGATCACCGGCCGATCGTTGACAGCACTGCCATCGCCATTCAGATCGATACCGCCGACGAACGGTGACTGGACATTTCCGGATTGCAAGCGATACGTGCCGGCGATCGAATAGCCACCAAGCACGTTACGCATGAATCCTGATCTACCCAGGCTCGGCAGATCATAAATAAACGTCGCTACGAAACGATGTGGAACATCGAACGCCGATAGACTGCGATCCGTGCGCCGATTGAACGGATCGGAACCGAAAGCGCTGCCGCCGGTGGTGGCGAAGACTTCACTACCCACGTCGTCGATTGCTTTCGAGAACGTGTAAGCAAATCGCAGCAAGAGTCCGCTACTGAAACCTCGATCGAGTCGTGCCTGTAGAGAGTTATAACTCGAATCGCCACCATTCGTGCGCGCGAGGACAGAGCCACGATTCGGAAACAGCCTGGTCAACGTATCAAACCCGCCGATACCCGGATTCAACTGGTCGTTTATAAAGAGCCGCGTTCCTCGTGAGCCGACGTATGCCACGTCGCCGATGAAATTGAACGGCAACTCGCGCTGGATACCGAAGTTGTACACATAGGTCTGCGGGTTAACGAGATCCGTCGTAATCGTGTTGATGGTCGCGAGCGGATCGGGCGTGCCCGTTGTTGGCAACGAACCAGTTCCGAAGTTTCCGATGCCGCGCGGATTTGTGTTAGCAGGCAATGAAGCGCCGAAGTTAGTCACACCAAACGAATTCGGTACGGTAGCGGCAGTGTTTGCCAGAATGTTGTTGAAGAAGAAATCATAGTTAACAGCAAATCCTCCGCGAATCACTGTCTTGTTTTCACCGAGGAACCCTTTCCAGAAGTTCGGTGAATACGCAAAGCTGAAACGTGGCGCGAAGTTGTTGTTATCGCGCTGCTGGCGTGCGACAGCGTCAACCGCCTGGTCGAACCCGGCAAACGCGGGAAACGCAATCGTGTTGAAGGGTGTGCCGTAATTCTCGTATCGCAGACCCAACGTCAACGTGAAATTCGGTTTGACTCGCCACGAATCTTCCGCGAAATAGTTCTGGTAGAAAGCATTGGGAACGATTACCGGACTGCCGAACTGAATATTCGCGCCACCCGTACCGCGACCTGAAAACTGGTCCACGAAGTTTCCAAAGGCGTTGAATCCGCCGCCACCAGCAAACGTCAGCACGCCACGCGAGTTGAAAGGTATCGCTTGCGAGGCGCGTTGAATATTCAGGTCTCCACCAAAGCGAAATGTGTGGTTACCCGTCGTGTACGAAAGCGTGTCCTGTATCTGGTAATTGTTGAAGAGTCGACCCTGTGGAAAGACGGAGGGCAGACCAACCGACGTGATTCCCTGACCAAGTCCGGCGCCAGTGAACGCGAAGACGGGACCCGACGCCTCGATCTGAGGATCACGCGCACCGAAGGTTACGTCGAATCTGCCGTAACCGAAGCGAGCTTCGTTCACCAGACGGGTGGAGATGTTACGTGTGTAATTGAAATAGAAATTCTGAACGAGACTCGGCACATCAACTTCGAAGCCCGGAAACGGAGAGCCACCTGACCCGACCGTGGGAAACTGATTGTTAAATGCCTGTCGATCGTAAACGTAACGGAACGAGAGACTGTCTTTCAGTGTCGGCGTCCAATCGACCCGAGTAAGAAACTGATCGTCAGTTACCGGCTGCGTACTGCTGATGTTAGCCTCCCCGAAGTCGATGTCGGGCCGTCCGCCACCGATCGACACAGTTGAGATCTCACGTTGCCCGCGCAGATTTCCGACTATGTTCAAGAAGCGATCGAGATTGGGATTCGTGCCGGCCGGAAACAACGAGCGAAGTGCAGCAAAACCGGACTCGGTCGGCACGCGCACTGTTGCGTCCGTGCCGGAGCGAACGAGATCGCGCTGGTAAGTGCCAAAGAAGAAAAGCTTGTCCCTGACGATTGGACCACCAAGCGAGAAGCCGAATGTGTTTTCCGTCACTACCGGCTTTTTCGTGCCGTCGGCCCTTTGACTGGCCGTCAGAGAATTGAAGGCACTGTTGTTGATTACATCGTAGGCCGATCCATGAAACTCGTTCGTGCCACCGCGCGTCACAATGTTTACAACTGCACCACCCGCACGTCCAAACTCTGCGGAATAGTCTGATTGAAGCACTGAGACCTGGCTGTAACCATCACGCAGGATAGGAATATAGGACTGTCCCGCTATGGCGTTGTCGTTGTTGTCGAGCCCGTCGATCAGCTGATTGTTCGCCCGCGCACGCAGTCCGTTAACAGAAAACTCGTTTCCCTGAACGAAGCCGCCGGCAAGTGGACCAGGATCAACAACACCCGGCAGCGTAAACACGATGTTTGCCGGATTAAGTGCCGGCGTCGGCAAATCAGTGATTTCGCGTTTGCTGAGTGTGTTAACGCGGGCTCCATCCTGTGACTGCAGACCCACATCGCTGCCCGTCGTCACGACCACCATTTCTGTCTGCGTACCAACTTCGAGAAGAAAATTAGCGGAAGTAGTTTGAGCTGCCGAAATGATCAGACCTTCCCGCGTAATCGTTTTGAACCCGGGCTGGCTGATTTCGATCCGATAGGTTCCCGGATCGATGGCGTCAAGACGAAAGCTGCCTTCGTTATTTGTTGTGGTCTCACGCATCACGCCGGTGGCGGCATTTGTGACCTTCACGGTCGCACCGGCTACAACGGCGCCATTTTGATCGGCGATGTTCCCGACGAAAAACCCCTTGCTGGTTTGTGCGTAAGCGCTACTGGTGAGAACGAGTGTCACCAACGCGATTGCTATTAGTTTGATACTGACACTTGTCACGACAATAAACTCCTTAAATTCATGCGGAAGGTTTTATTAGGGAGACCTTACGGACGTGATTTCAAAAGACGAGCGGCCCCGGAGTGCCGCCCTACAGTTCGCCACTCCACCCCTGGTTAACCTAATGCGCTTGATGCGCATCCACTGTAGGACCGGCACTCCGTGGCCGCCCGTCTCTTGAATAAACCGGCGATTGGCTTCAATACTGCGCCACGAGACGGCGCAGACTTTCTGGGACGAAGCAAACGTCGCAGTTTCATGCGCGCCTTGTGCAATTGCGATTTGGACGTCCCCACCGCGCAGCCGAGAATCTTGCTGATCTGATGATGCTCGTAACCCTCGATGTCGTGGAGGATGAACACGGCGCGATAACCGGGTGATAGCTGCCGTATTGCCTCGTCCAATGCAATGCGATCGATGAGTGAACCATTGTTAAGTGTCCCACCGGCAAACTCATTCAACGTCTCTCCATCATCATCAGTCGTTCGCTCGAGTCGGGCAGCGACTTTGCGGAAGTGCATCAGGACTGCGTTAGTGGTCAGGCGGTGTAGCCACGTGGTAAACAACGAGTCGCCTCGAAAGGTTTTCAACTTGCGATAGAGTTGGATGAAGACCTCCTGCGTCAGGTCCTCAGCCTCAGCCACGCTTCTCGTCATACGCAGGCAGTGCGCGTAAACACGACGATGGTAGGTTTGATAAACCTGTTCGAAAGCTGCCATGTCGCCGGCTGCTGCAAGTTGTACGTTTCGATCGATAGTCACTGTCGTTACCGTTCGGGTGACCTCAACTCCGTCATCCGAAGCGTTTCGGAAGTCGAGGTCACCTTCATCAAATTGAAAGTCATTGCAGCGTTGCCACAACTGTGACGACGTCTGCTTTTGGTGCTTTCATTGCTCCGATTGTGTTGCCCTGAGCTTTCCGCTCCAGATCGCGCTCCGCATGGGTCTTGAGCAGCCCTCGTCCCGTGCTGCCGCCCGCGGGCCAAATCTGTGAGAGGAAATACTCGTCTCCAAAACGGTGAAAGATCAGCGAGCTTTCAGTCTTCGGAGCAAATGTGACGACGGGTATGCTTAAGCGAGTCACACTCACATGCCCATCGGTGCTGCTTATTTGTAGAACACTGTCTCCACTGTTGCCGAGAGCGCGGTTGATCCAGTATTTGCCGGCCGGAAGCTTTTTATCGGCCACTGTAAAATCGAACGGAATGTTTGCAGTTAATCTGTATTGCAGGGTTTGAGCCTGCGCTGATACGCCTGCCGCGATGATAGCCATTCCGAGTAAGCCTGCGGCGACGAATCTCTTTGCGATTAGTTTCTTCATAATCTTTCTTCCTCTCTTCAACGATCCGAAATCCCTTTCTGCTGTATGTACTACTTGGACCACGCTGTTATTCCTTTAACTCAAACATTCAAGCTGTTCAGCCTGGTCCAGTGAATCATGCCGCGCCGCCTGGTTACTCCTGGGTAGTCGCTCTTGTTCAAGCAACGTCAGGAGTCGCTTACGCGCTCGCGCCAGACGCGACATCACCGTGCCGATCGGAACTCCCACTACAACTGCGATCTCTTTGTATGAGAGTTCCTCCAGCTCTCGCAGGACCACCACCTCGCGGAACTCGATTGGCAGTTTCTCAATTGCCTCATTCACTAACTGCGCCTGAGCCTTGATGACCTGCTCCGTTTCGGGATCAGGTCCTTCAGACTCGGCGACCTGTTCCGTCTTAACCACGTGTAACAGGTGTTTCTTACGATGGTTAACAACCATCCTCGAGCGTCAGTACCGCGGAAGCCGCCGAAATACCGAAGTGCCCGCAGGTAAGCTTCCTGGACCATATCCTGAGCGTCGGCCTCATTTCGCGTTAACCACCGCGCCAGGTTGTAGGCAGCGTCCAAATGCGGCATGACTGCTTCTTCAAAGTTCATGGCTTTGGTGGTGTAATCGATCACCAGCGAGACGTTCAGGCGATTAACTTCGCCAGAGTTCTCTCCTGCAAAGCAGCGCGGATACGTGCCAGGTGGTGATAGCTGTGTCGCACAGCGTGATCCTCAAGCATGAACTGGCATGTAAGCGGTGCGTTCGCGTTGAGCGACACCGGAGCCGCCTGATCGAGTTCATCATCAGTCAGCGCCCGGATCGCGGATGCGGCTGCGGCACTGTTCTGTCTTAGTAACGCGAGTGCGTCTTCCTTCGAAACTCCGTCGAATTCCTTCGCATGTCCGGCGTTCATCTTGTCGACGACGTCCCAGGTAACACCGTCAACCGGCTGACCTTTCGCCAATGTCTGTGCCAACTGGATCTCAATCGGATAGACACTCGCAACGTGATGCACGACCACTCCGATTTTTCGTCCATCACCTGGAACACGGCTTTGCCATTCAAATTCCGTCAGCGAGCTTGCAAACGCTTCGAGTGCAAGCGCGCCCAGTTCCAGACGACGGGCCAGTTCGTAACTTCGTTTGCTCATCTTCAATCTCCTCAATTAATCGACTGCGGTTCGCCGAAGATAAAGTCGTCCATCATCACGACGTCCTGTTTTTCGGAGTCGTCTGGTCCCGGCGCGACATCGCCGCTCGTGATTCGCACGCGCGCGATGCGAGCGTCAGGAAAGACAATTCCGAAGAAAGAAAGGCCACCATCACCTGGCGATGCCGGAACGAAACTGCTGAACAACAGCTCGCCGTTAATGCCGTAGTATTCGATTAATGTGCTTGCGTTTCGATTACCTCGTTTGTGCGCGGGTCCGCTTCCATTTGGTTGGTCAACGTCGGTGAAAACTGAGCCGAAACCGTTGACAGTCGCGGCGGGGCCGCCACCCGGAACAAAGAAAGTCACGTCGGTAATCCTGCCGCCGACGACGCTGAATAGACGCGATGCGCTGAAGGCACGAAAGCTGGTTTTGTATGTTGGATTACCAAAGAAGCCCGCGAGTCCTCCGGGCGGTACATCCGTGCCGGCAGGAGCTTGCACGAAGCCGGTTCCATCTGGAGTTGTAAACAGCGCCCCGCGCGTGACTTGAAAGCCCGCAAAGGGATTTCCGGCGGGAGACGTTGCCTGGTTTGCTTCGCTGCCGCCGTCCCAATTGATCTCGCGGCGACCAGCGGGCACGCTCACCGCGTCGCGATACTGATCGACTGAGCCTTGAATTGAAGCCTTCGTCGGCCCTGCCGCCTGAAAGACTGCTACCGGAGAACTTTCGGCGACTGCCGAAGCCTCTATTACGTCATCCTGAGCACCTGCAAAGCGTGGCAGCCCCACGAAAGCCGCCAATAAGCCCAGAACAAATGCGAATCTAAAAAAATGTTTCTTCATACCGATCCTTTCTAAATCATCTTGAACGGACGTGAGGATAGAGATCAGCGGAACGGCAGTCATAAACTTCCGGTAATTGTGCGGTAATGTTTTTGGGATCTGAAGACGGAGTCAGGCACCCAAAGCACCGAAAAATGCTTCAGAGAGTTTGTCGCTTACTTTTGAGTCTTCAGTGCGGGAATGCAGGCACGGCGCGCTCGTTTGCCTTACCCGCATTAGAGGAGCACAATGGACCAATTCATAATGGCGTGTCCTAAAAGTTCTGTAATTATTCGGTAACGTTAAGTGAGTTCGACCCCAAACGACAGGCGCATCGCCTTCGACCGCTTCTCCCTCGATCTCGTCAATGAGTGTTTGTGGAGAGGTGCTGAAGAAATCAAGATTCGACCCAAAGCTTTTGCGGTCCTCAACTATCTCCTTACTCGCTCCGGCCAACTCGTCACCAAAGAAGAGTTGCTGAATGCCGTCTGGCCGGAAACATTCGTCGGCGATGCGGTTCTGAAAGTTACAGTGCGGCAGTTAAGAGAGGTGCTTGACGACGATCCTAAGTGTCCGCGGTTTATTGAGACCTCACACCGGCGCGGCTATCGCTTTATAGCCGAGATTGCAAAACCAACGCAGTTGCCACAGCGCGAACAGTTCATTCGGGACGACTCTCCGTCAGGCGCGTTTCTTGCCTCCGCGTTCAGTTCGGGAGTGTTCCATTCCGGCGCGTTCCCCGTTTATTCGGGCGTCGTCGGACGAGAACAAGCGTTAGGTGTGTTGCAACGCCGGCTCCGCAGGACTCTGCGGGGACAACGCCAGATCGTTTTCGTCACTGGTGAAGCCGGCATCGGAAAAACGGCCCTCGTCGACACATTCGCAAGGACGATTCCTTCGGATGCAGGGATTCGTGTAGGCCGAGGACAATGCCTCGAGCAGTACGGAACGGGTGAAGCGTACCTGCCGGTACTCGAAGCGATCGGACGTCTGGGCCGCAACGAGCAACAAGTTGTAGACATCGTGCGCACGCACGCACCGATGTGGCTGTTGCAGATGCCATCGCTCTTGAGTCCTTCTGATCGCGAGCTGTTGAGCAAGGAAATGTCGGGAGCGACGCGCGAACGAATGCTGCGCGAGATGGGCGAAGCTCTCGATGTGCTTACGGCTGAGGTGCCGCTCGTACTAATTCTGGAAGATCTGCACTGGAGCGATTACTCAACGCTCGATCTGATTTCGCATCTCGCAACACAACGTGAGCGCGCTCACCTCCTGTTAATTGGTACTTATCGCGATGCAGAGCTGACGGCGAGTGGACATCCACTCAGAGTGGTTAAGCAGGAGTTGATGGCAAAACAGTTGTGTCGAGAGTTGCCGCTTGAATACCTGACTGAGACTGCCGTTTCAGACTATCTCTCGAGAACATTTCCAGGCAATCGCTTTCCAGCCGGTCTTGCCGGATTGATCCATAACCGCACTGACGGAAATCCCTTGTTCATGGTCAACGCTGTCAACTATCTCCTGGAAGCTGGATTGATTGTCTTCCGAGGGGCCATTTGGGAATTGAGTGTTGACATCGCCAACGTGGAAGTCGGAGTTCCGGACAACATCAGACAGATGATCGAACGGCATGTGGACCATCTCGGCCTGGAGGCGCAGCGCACACTGGAAGCAGCGAGTGTTGCCGGGCTTGAATTTTCCACGCCGGCACTTGCAGCCGGACTCGAAGAAGATCCACGAGTGGTCGAAGCACGCTGCAACGAACTTGCTCGCCAGGGTCAATATATTAAGGAGTGCGGCGTACTGGAATTACCGAACGGCGAACTGGTTACGCGATTTGGGTTCGTTCACGCTTTGTATCAGAACGTTTTGTATGACCGTTTGCCAGTCGGGCGGCGTGTGAAGCTGCACCGTTTGATAGCGGAGCGTGGTGAGGAAGTTTACGGCAAACGAGCCGTCGAGATCTCAACTGAACTGGCGATGCATTTTGAACGAGGTCGCAATTACACACGCGCCGCACACTACTATAAAGAAGGCGCTAACAAAGCGATCCGCCGGTTTGCGTATCCAGAGGCGGTGGAGCTGGCACACCGTGGTATTAAGTTAATCGAAAAGCTGCCCGAAACACGCGAAACCCTGAACGAAGCGTTGTGTTTACACCTCACGCTCGGTGTGCCGCTGATTGCGACTGAGGGTTATGCCTCGCCGAATGTCGGCAAAGTCTACATGAGAGCTCGTGAGCTTTATGAACAGTTGGGCGATTCACCGGATGTTTCCGAAGTTTTCTGGGGATTGTGGACGTTCCATACGTTGAGCGCGGAATTAGAGACGGCTCGTCACCTGGCTGAAAGGTTTCTGGAACTCGCGGAGCGTTTGCCTTACGCGGGCATCAAATTGCGAGCGCACTGGGCATTGGAAATAACGTTCATGCACCTCGGCAATTTTGAGCTGGCGTTGGACCATTTCAACAAAGCGCTCGCGCTTTATGAACCCGAAGCACATCGCGACGATTCCTTCCTCTACGCTTTGAATCCCGGCGTTGCCATGCCTTGCTTTGCTTCCTGGGCGCTTTGGATTCTGGGAAGATCGGATCAGGCCGTGACCCGGCTTGACGAAGCTCTTGCTTTGGCGCGCGAGCTATCTGAGCCACAGGGTTTGGCGCACGCATTTTTATTCGCGGCGGTTATTTATCATCTCCGTCGCGATCAACTAATGGCCCAACAATATGCTGAAGCAGGCATTGAAATTTCCGCGAAACATGGCATCGTGATGTACGAAGCCATGGCGACCATAATGCACGGCTGGACACTGAGCGAACAGGGCCGCGAGAGCGAGGCCGTTCATCAGATACGCGGCGCTATTGCTGCGTTCGATGCAACCAGCACGTCACTGGTCCGTCCGCATTTCTTAGCATTATTGGCGTTGGCATTGTCGAAAGTTAATCAAAACGATGAAGCACTCCAACAGCTTGATGAAGCCATCGCAATGGTGAATAACAAAGGGGAGCGTTACTACGAAGCAGAGCTTTATCGTCTCAAAGGTGAGTTGTTGCTGAACTCAAACCAGACAGAAGCGGAACAGTGTTTCAAGAAATCGTTCGCAGTTGCAGAGTTGCAAAAAGCGAAAGCCTGGCAACTTCGCACAGCGACAAGCCTCGCACGACTCTATCGCTCACAGGGAAAGAATCAACAAGCACGGGATATTCTCAAGCCAGTTTTCGACTCGTTCAACGAAGGTCTCGACACTATAGATCTTCGCGACGCAGCATCCGAGCTGTCATCGGTGTAGATCTGTGGCTGTTTTTCTGTAAGACACAAGAAACAGCACAAACAGAACTAGATCGGCCGCGGCTGGTGCAAAGATCGTCGGGTCCAGACGTCCCTGTAGATAAAGAACAACGACGGCGATCGGAAAGCCGATCTTCTCGAGCAGCGCCGGAATCATCATGGGCCGATATCTAACCGGGTCTCTCGACAACATCAAAAACAGAACCTGCCACGCCACCGCCACACAGATAAATCCGTAAAAGAACTCCGGATGCGTAATCGGCGGCGGCGAGTCTCGCCCAATCTTTGCTTCGAGGAAAAACTGTGGCAAAAGCACAACGAGACCGTAAATCCCCGCGATCAAAAACACGAGCCTGGCAAATCTCATATCTCACCTCTGCTTCGAACTCGGAGCCTCAGAACGTTATTACTTGAACGCCTCTGGACGTACTGTAGGGGCGGCCCTCCGTGGCCGCCCGTGGTTTTGATAGATCGTGTTGCGAACGATCCCGTCAAAGCCACGGGCGGCCACGGAGG
>DASYSD010000107.1:0-23617 GCA_036003745.1 Pyrinomonadaceae bacterium | reverse complement strand
GGCGGTTCTTTTTTCTTCGGGAGACCAATGTCAGATGGCGATCGCAGTTCATCCGCAAAGCGCATCGTCTCCGCGCGTAAAATTCCCTTGTCCGCAAAGATCGCGACCAGATACTCTTTGCCTCGCATCACGAAAGTCGCGACACCAGCCAAGCCGCTCTTTTCCATCGTCTCCGCGAGCAATTTATAAGCTTTTTGCGAACCGGCAGCCGGCGTCAAAAAATAACCACGCTCGAAATAGAGCGGCGGGATCGATTCCGCCGGTACGAATTGTTTGAGATCGATGTCGCGCGTTTTCTCAGGGGCCAGGCGTTCCAATTCCTCGTCAGTGACGATGACGTATTTTTCCTTGTTAATCTCGTAGCCGCGGACCACTTCATCAGCATCCAGGTCCTTGCCGGTCTTTTCCGCAAAATACTTGCGCGCCAGCGGTTGACCGTCTGGTCCAAGCATCCTCAGGGATGCACGATTCGAGCGCGCGGCAGGAAACAGACTCACCGGCACGCTTACCAATCCAAACGTCAGTGTTCCAGACCAAAATGGTCGTCCCCCTGCATTCTCTTCTTCGGCTTCTGCTCTTTTGCGTGTCGTTCTAGGCAGCGCGTTTCTCCTTTCTCAACGACGCAATGCTCTTGGCAAGCACGCTGTCGAGTGCGGCTGTCTTGCGTTTCGCCTTAACAGCCTTCAATCGCGGGGCGTGTCCTTTTGCCTTCTTCTCGATAAACTCCATCACGCGCTCACGATATTCATCCTTGTAATCCGTCGCTTTAAACTCGCCCTCCAACATCTCCACTAATTGTTTCGCCATTGCCAACTCCTTCTGAGTTGGTGCAGCACCTGATGGCTTTGTCAGTTCGTCTGCGAGAATCACTTCATTCGCGTCTCGTAACGTAAAGAGGAAAAGATAATCGCCAATGGCTCGGAGTGCGCCCGCGTAATATTTATTGCGCATCACCCAATGCGCGATGCCTTCGCTTTCTTTATTTTGTAGCGCTTCGACGAGCGCAAAGTAGTCTTTTACATCACCGTCAGGGCCGGCATAATAAGGCCGTTCATACCACTGCTGGCTGATCTTTGCCTGCGGAACAAACTCAACGATCTCGATATCGCGTGAAGGAGGAGGCTCCAGTTTCTCGAGGTCCTCTTTGGTGAGAATCACATATCTTCCCGGTTCAATCTCGTAGCCCTTTTGAATCTCTTCGGTAGGCACTTCCTCGCCGGAGTCGGGATCGATCATGTGTTGTTTCACGCGTTTCTTTTGACGATCGTCTAGCACGTGAAATCTGACAGTGCGATCCTGCACTGCCGAATAGAGTTTGACCGGCACCTTTGTGGCGCCGAGCTTCAATTCACCTTTCCAGATAGCGCGTGCTGCCATAAATCCTCTTACCGCTGGCCACAACAAGCAGAACAAAGTGGGTCGTTACTCTCAGATTCCTGTACGCATAAGGGACAAATCTTGCAGTCGCATTCAAGACAGTAAAATTCTGTTTGATATGCGTACGACTGATTGCACGACGAACAGATTTCCGTGCCACCCTCAAACCACCACCACGCAACGGTCGGGTTTGCCCTCGCACGATTTAGCGCGACTCCTCTCGCTTTCATCACAACGTCGTCGTCCTGATCCAGATCACAAAAAGCGTTTGAAGACAGAGTAGCGCAACTCAGGTGCCACGAAAAGATTAGCCACAAAAAAGCGCAAGAAGCACAAGAGAGATTTCACTTAATTGTTTGTGCTTTTGTGCCTTTTCGTGGCCTATCTCCACTCGCCCTGGAGGGTGAAGGCGGCCCAGTAGTGCGGTTGATGCCAGCGTGGATCCCTGGACATTGAAGCTTGCGCAGCACGGAGCGCGGCGCCGGCACGCAATTTTTGTCCGAACATTCCTTCGTAAAAACGTTTCATGAATTCGGCCGTTGCGCGGTCGTCTATCTGCCAAAGAGTCGCAACCACACGCGGTGCGCCTGCGTACATGAATCCGCGAGTCAATCCGACGAGGCCTTCGCCTCTGACGTCTTTGCCGAGTGCCGTCTGGCATGCGCTCAATACCACGAGATCTGCAGATAGTTTCAGATTGTAAAGGTCGTAGAGTCTGAGAAAACCGTTTTGTGGACCACCTTTTTCGTCTACAAGGGACAAAACGACTCCCGAGAGTTCAGGATGCGTGTTGTTGATTAGGCCATGTGTCGCAAAGTGGACGATCCGGTACTGGCCCAGTTCAGAACTGGTTGCGAGTTCGCGCGTGGCTCGGAAGTCGACGGCCTCTAGTCTTAAGTTGTTGTTCGCAAACCGCGTGATCTCTTCCGCCTCCTGCCGGCTGAAGCGCAACCTTCTCAACTCTCCCAAACCTATCTCGGAAGCAGATCTCACAGCGTCTGACACGGACGTTTTTTCATCTCGGGTCGCGTGGGACAGACTTGCAGCACGCACACGCGGATCGTCATTCGAAAACACTGGATCGGCGAACACCGCTAGAGTCTTGGTGGCCGGTTTGCGATTCGTAGTTTCCTGCCTGAGCAATGCGATGACGGCCATCGAAGGCGCAGTCACAACCTCATGAGCAATCATCAGAGGCTGGGCGGTTGTAGGATCTGGCAGGCCCGCAAACGGAATAAACTGCAACACACCGTCGCTCACGATCAGCAGTCTTTTGTTTTTCAGTTCAGCCGCGGCCGGTCCTAATATCATTTGACTCAAAACTGACGCGGCCTTCGCATACTCCGCATCGACTGATTCCAATCGCCGGCGCCGTTGTTCGAGGGTTTCGTTGGCGACGCTTCGATTACGCGCAGTCAACAATTCGTAAACACGTCGTGCCAGCGGCTCAATCGTTGCACGGTTCGGCAATTCGTACGTCTTAACCGAGTCAGGAGTAACTGCCCAAAGGAAACTCTTCTGTTCGCCGAGTGAGTACTCGAGCAGCAAAGTCTCGGCATCGAGAACCTGCTTTTGAGTTTCTTCAAGCTTTAAGGGCACCGGTTGAATAAGTGCTGCGTACTGCGGGCTGGTGTTACGAATGCGCGCTTCGACCTGATCGTATTCGGTAGTGAGCGCAGCAATCTCTTCTTTCGCCGCTGTGGCCTGCTCTTCGGTATGTTGTCCCCTGAGCAACCGCGCTTGGGCTTCTGCCTTTTCGGCAATCGCAGCCGCCAAAACCTTCCTACGGTTCTGCAGCTCCGGATCTACGCTGTGATGAATCTCCGTGGTGGACTCGTTTAGCAATTCGAGCAGCGATCGAGCGCGTCCCGTTTCGCTCGCATTAAAAGCTGCCCGATCTAGTTGTTGTGAAGGATCCGCTTTATGTAGACGCATCAACAGGTCGATATAGAACTCGCGAAGCTCTTGCACAGAAGCAAAGAAAGAAGCGCGCGATTGTTGACTCCCGACCTTTGTCCGCAATTCTTCGACGATTGTTAATGCTTCTTCAATGCGTTTGCGTGCCTCGTTAAGGTTCCCACGATCACGTTCTGCGAGGGCGATACTAAACAACGACAGCGCTATTCCCCTTCGATCATTGATGGATTGTCGGATCGCGAGGGTTTCGTTGAAATACTCGAGTGCCTTTTCGTTTTGGCCCAGGCTGTTATAGAGGTAGCCGAGGTGACTCAAAACCCATGCCGTATAAAAGTGATCCGTACCTCGTCGCATCAGCTTGAGCGACTGGTTATAGAAGTCGAGCGCTTTTGTTTTGTCTCCGAGGTGTTCGTAGCAATCGCCGATGTTGTTGAGGGTAATCGCGAGACCCGGTTCATCACCCGAGACGCGACGCATTTCCATCACTCGCAGATGAATATCAAGCGCGCGCTGATACTGTCCGAGTCTGGCGTAAGTCGATCCAAAATTGCTAATCAGTACGGGATCGATGTCTCCAATTGTCCGATAAATTGCAGCAGCCCTATCGTACATCTCAATCCGCTTTTGAGTGTCGTCCAGTTCTCCGTATGTCCAGCCAGTATTAATTAGGGCGGTGGCTTCGAGTCTCGGCAGCTTCAATTCTTTGTAGAGAACAGCGGCACTGGCGTGCGAATCAAGTGACTTCTGAAATTGACCGATGTCGCCGCAGATCATTCCGACCTCATGAAACATAAAAGCTTCCATCAGCTTGTCGTCCAGCTTGTGCCAGATCGCGCGTGCGGCTTCATATCTCTCAATCGCTTGTTGATACGATTCGCGCGTCCTTTGATTACGCAAAGCCTTAGCGTCTGCAAAGAGTTTTTGCGCGGTGATACGGCTGCGATCTGTCTCGGTTGGCGCGCGCAGCTCTTCGAGCTTTATCTCGTAGCGCCCCGGCTGTGTTGATTGCGACCGCACCTCAACACGATATGTGCCTGTCGTTTCGGCTAACAACGAGACCGGCTCGAGACCGTGATTCGCATTCGGACAGTCGACTTGGAACAGCTTCGTTCGATCGGTTGCGAAAATGGAGACGATCGAATCGACTCCACGCTGATCGACAGCAATGTGCGCGTATTGACCGGAAGTCAGAGTGAGTGTGTAGTGATGTGCTTCACCTGCGTTGATCGAGCGTTCAATTGCTTTGCCCAGCTCGAGTGGTGTCGGTTGATTTTCGGTTGGAGTAGCGTTGCCTCGCAACAAACAAAAAGACAGCACAACAATGATTGACAGGCTTCGGTCTAACAACTCCCACGCGAGGTTACTTTGAAGGCGGAACATGAGAACCTCCAGCAGTGAAATCGACGATTTAAATAGGAACGCGGATTTTTTTATAAAAAAGGACCGGCATAGTGTAAGATTTGTTCCCACAAGCCTCCCGGGAAGATGTACGACTCCTTGATACGGATCATTTGAGCTAGAGCGGTTCCCCCCGACTTTGTCGCTCGATGTAGTCGAGACATTGCCGTCCGCCATCCTCATTGTTATGGACCAAAGTGTGAACGCTAGAAATCAGGTTGTAACTAAGACTCGCCAGAGTGTGTTCGAATTCAGTAACGGCACTGGCTGCCTCTCCAGTGACTTCCACCGAAGCCCGCATGTCCAGGCCGTGACCAGTTTCGATACCGGGCACTATTTGGACGTCAACGATAACTTCGTAGCTGCTGCCGGATATGCTCGCGCAGAGGTTATTGGAAAGACGTCAACTGAGATCGGGATTGTCGCAGACAAGCTCGATCGACGCTGGTTAACTGAAGTGCTGCGCCAGCATGGACGTCTCGATACGAGAAAAGTGCGTTTTCGGTTGAGATCCGGCGACGTGCGCATGGGATTGCTAAATGCGGAAGTAATTAAGGTTGATGGCGAGGATTGCATCCTTTCCACGGTCAGAAATATCTCTGACCATTCGACGGCGGAAGATCGTCACCAGCAAAAATCACTTGCACTGGATCTGGTGCACGATGCTGTTGTCGCTCTCGATCCGCAAGGCCATATCACATATCTGAATCGCGCCGCCGAAGAGCTCTATGGTTGGACCTCACGACAAATCACCGGCCGGCTGGCCCGGAATACTCTCTTTGGCGAGGGCAAAACCGGGTATGACGTCGCTTGGCGCACCCTGCGCGAGGAAGGAAAATGGCACGGTCAAATCACACAACTTACAAAGGACGGCGAATGTCTTATTGAGAGTTGCTTTTCGGCAGTACGCGATAAGGACTCGTCGCGCATCAAATCGGTTTTGATTGTCAGCACAGATCACACGACGATTAATGAATCCACGGCGGGGCTGGCGCATGAAATCAGAAATCCGCTTGCGAGTATTAAGGGAGTGGCTGATGCATTGCTTCAGCGAGGTCAGCTTTCACGACAGGAACGTGAGTGGATGGAAGCCGTTCGGCGTGAGGTGTTGAAAATCGATGCGCGCATGCGAGAGATGCTGGATGTCTCGCAGCCGCGTGTCTTTAATATAACGCCGTGTTCGTTAAGCGAAATCGTCGGCGGCGTGGCTCAACTTGCCGTTAGCCACATAAAGTCGATCAATGAGCACACGGGGAAAGGGATCTCAATTAGATTTATCGACGAAACAATAGCACCCTTGATCGTGCAGGCTGATGCAGCTCGCATCGAAGATGCCGTTCTAAATCTTGTTCTTAATGCAATCGAATCAATTGAGAAGAATGGTCGGGTGATGGTTTGTCTAAGGCGTCTGCCAAAGTCTCCTAACGGCGATGCCGAGGCGTTGATTGAAGTAAATGATACGGGATGCGGTATCCCTCCCGAAATTCAGCGACGAATATTCGAACCTCGCTTCACAACGAAACGAGGGGGAACCGGTCTCGGCCTCGCAGCCGTGCGACGTACGGCTGCCGCGTATCATGGCCGGATCAGTTTCAATACCAGAATCGGACGCGGCACAAAGTTTGTTCTTGCCCTGCCCTTACGGACTCAACAAAACCTCGATGAGACTCCGTCATGAGGGCACAATGATGACCTGTAAGCAAAGCCCAGCATTGGTTTCAGCAAGCTAGGGAAACCACTTAATACAACGAGTCTGAATGCCTCCCCTGTGGCAATGTTTGAAGATAGGAGATTTACGTCCGTATGACTCGTATGCAACCCCCGGGGAGTGCCGCGTTTGCGGGAACACATGGAGATAGGCCTCACAATTCCCAGGTCGAGCATGATGACGACTCAAAACTCACAGTGCTGGTAGTCGATGACGATCAGACAATCCGTTCCACACTCGTAGAGGCACTCAGTGGTTGGGGTTATCGCACTCTCGAAGCCGGTACGATTGCCGAAACTCTAACAACAGTTGTTCGCGACCAGCCGGATGCCGTGTTGCTCGACGTAAAACTTCCAGACGGCTCTGGTATCGGTGCGCTGGCCGAGTTGAGAAAACGATCGCCCGCGCTGGTGATTATCATCATCACTGGTTACGTGACACACGAGGATGCGTTCGAGGCGGGCGTCAGACAGGCATACGGTTATGTAACGAAACCGATCGATCAGCTTCAGTTGCAGACGATGTTGGACCAGGCGCTGAAAGGTCGTTCACCGGCATCAAGAGAAGCTGAGGTTTCCGCACGTCGAGACGAAAGGAGGCAACGCTCGGGCGAAGCGAAGCGTGGTCGGCCGCAGCGACAAACAACCGCGTCGCTCGGTAACTTGATCCTCACCGCTATGAAACTTCTCGGTTTGAGCTACAAAGACATCGTCGCCGAGAGTGACCGTTTAGCAAAGCTCAATAACAACTCCGATATGCGTATAGGTAAATCCACACTCGGAAATATCATCAGCGGCAGCATCCGCCAACCCGGAACAGCGAAACTGGATAGCCTGCGCATCATTCTCAATCTCTCGCGATCTGACATGGATGCTGCGATCGGGCTGCAACCAGAACGCAGGTTCGCTGAACAACTGGAGATGAGCCGTTCACGCACTCACGAGGTACCGCTGGATGCCGTGGCGCGCCATCGAAGAATACGGATACCGGTTGTGCGTGAGGATGCGAATCAGGATGATACGCAGTTCTTCGAAGGTTCGCTGAAACGTTGGGCCGATATCGAAGTGGAATATCTTGGCTCATTCTATCCGCCTTATTTGGTCTATGTTGTTGTAGGTGAGGAGGACAGAAACGCTTCGCCGATCGCGCCGCCCGGCAGTCGTCTGCTCGTGAACAAGCTCTTGAACAAAGTGCACGCTGCGGAGAATGTGAGTTTTCACGAACGAGAGTTGTTTTACGTTCTGACGGCAAATGGTCTGACATGTGTTTATGCCGAAAATGCACCGGGTGGCAAGATCGTGTTGATACCGCATCCCGCATCGGGAAACCTCCGCGAGGAATTCAATCGCGACGAAGTCACAATCATTGGTCAGGTTGTTGGTGTCCTTTATCCTGCGTGACACATTGGGTATTTTTTGTAGTGGCGGCACTCCGTGGCCGCCCCTTGCATGGCATTCAAGATTTTCGATGGTGCCGCAGAGTTGCCGGGAATTGTCCGGGATTGAGAACAATTGTCGATAGTTGTCTTCAGGGTAAGTGCCTGGCAATCAACCGTTTGACGTATGTGACTGAAGCTCAGATCCGAATTCGTTGGATCTAGCCTACCCTTAGGGTGTCATCAGGTAAAGACCTGAGAACAACGTTAAATAACTACAACGAAACATCTTAAGCGTTCGGCTAACGCCGTTAACGCGGTTTTCTTTCCGCTATTGTGGACAAAAGATTTTCTTGTATGCGTTCGCCGGTTGCTCCTGTACATTCCGCACATAACATGCAGTCGAATAAGCGGCGATACAAACCTCCCGAATTCCAAAACTGAGCCTGCGCTGCCGTTTCTTCCTAACTATTTCAGGGCCCAGATCAATTACCTCCCCGGCGAAAAATGGAGGTTTTGTTGTGCTGGCTGGTCAGACTCTTAAAAAACTACGCAATAGACGCAACATCACTGGTCGCGAAGTAGAACAAGCAAGTCGTCGCATTGCCGACGTTAAGGGAGATAAAAGATTTTGTATTTCAAACAGTTGGTTGGCCCAACTCGAAAACGGTGTCTCCGAACCAAGCATCTGTAAACTTTTCAGTTTGAGCGTGATCTATCACGCCAATTTTCTCGAGCTCCTGCGTCTCTACAATGTTGATGTAGACGAAAAGGAAAAATACGAGCCTGTCGCCGATCCGTTTCTCACCCAGTTGATATCTCACCATGGCGACTGCGAGCCGCTGGCCCAAACGGACGTCTCGGAACGTCAGGTAGCGACAGGTTTGGCAGCGATGAATGAGAAGGCACTTGCCGGTGCTGAAGCGTGTGCCCCACACATCATGTACGGGCATCTTGGTCTAGCTGATTTCACGATGTATCCGATGATCAGGCCGAGCGCGCTTTTGAAGATCGACACGAACCAGAACAAGCTACAGAAGAATGGCTGGCGCAACGAATACGAACGGCCCATCTACTTTATTGAGCTGCGCCAGGATTATGCATGTGGTTGGTGTGAGCTGCAGGCCAATCAGTTGCTAATCATTCCGCATCACTCATCGCCGGCGAGTGTCCGGCGATTTACTTATCCGCGAGAGGCGGAGGTTGTCGGTCGCGTCGTCGGTTACAGCACGCCCTGCGTGGACCTCGAGTCATATGTAGAAGTACGGAAAACGAGGGCGATGCCGGCGAAGAATAGCTAAGGAGCAGTCACATTTTTGCTTAGGATCCGAAGCAGCAAAGGATCAATGAAAACTTTCAAGCCGGCATTCTTAAGAAAAACTCGCTGCGCTTAGAATCCCGAAAGAAAAGAAGAATTTTTCCTGCTCTCACGGATGAAGCATAGAGTAGCTCTCGAAACGACAAACTCGATTTCCCCCGCAGAAACTCGGCGCTAGCTTTACTCCCAAAAGCTCACAACCAACGAATCCGAAAACTCAAAGGGGCAAGGTCCATCTGGCCCACAAATCGATCTCTGTATGTCAGCGGAAAGATCCATAATGCAGGCTTCTACATCTTCAACTCCGATCCCGGCCGCGTCGTACACCGAAAGAGCACAACGACACAAGGACGGCAGTGTCCTGCTTTCAATTGCCGACGATTGTATTTGCAAGTTGAACGGAGTCGGCGCCTTAACCTGGATGGTTCTGCAGGAGAACCCGGCCGGTCTGAGTGTTGATGAAGTAGTGCGGGAATTGAATCACCAATTTGAAACCATCAATGCTGAAGGCACACTGCACTACGAAGTCTCACGTGAGCAACTCTGGCATGATACTCAATGGTTCTTAAAGAACATCACAGAAAAGAAACTGCTCCTGGTGAAGAACAATTCACGTGGTCAGGAACTCTATTACATCAAGGAAGGCGTCACTGGAACGACGTTAAGTACTGACGGCGCACCTGACAAGCCTTCCAGTGATACAAAACAGGGCGAATCAACCTCACTAAGTGCCACGGCTATTCGGCCACTGAAACGTGAAACGTTTAGCGCTTTCATCGGCCTTCTGTACTTCGATTTGATCCTCAAGTTTGCCGGCTTTCAATCGCTCATCAATAAAGTTGAGCAGTGGCCCACCGCGGTGCCGCGTGCAACAACCAATCTCGAGCAATGCCAACGTGTTCGCGCGATCGTTGATCGCGCGCAAATGTACTACCCGAAAAAAGCGATGTGTCTGCAGCACTCGGCTGTCGTGACGTGCTTGCTCCGGCGGCGGGGTGTGCCTGCTGAGCTGGTCCTGGCGGCGCAGGAGTTTCCGCCGAAGGGGCATGCATGGGCCGAAGTCGACGGAACAGTCATCAACGACGTGCAAACAGTAAAGAACAGTCATCGGGTTTTGAAACGAATCTGAAACAAAACGCCGAAGCAGAATCAACGTATGAGCGCCTTAGGTGGAATTTTCAATTTCGGAAACTGTCCGGCTCCCGTAGACCGATCCGTGCTGGCGGCCCTGGGGAAAGCGTTGGAGGCACGCGGACCAGATGGCGGAGGCGATGCCATCAGTGCTCCCGTCGGAATGACTTGTCGCGCTTTTCACACGACCAATGAGTCTCAATTCGAATCGCAACCGCTCACGTCAATCGGGGGACATATGCTGACGTGGGATGGACGGCTCGATAATCGAGATGATCTGATCGCTGAGCTTTTCTCAGGGCCGCGCGCAAGGATTGTTACTGATGTCGAGATTGTGCTGGCAGCCTATCTGCGGTGGGGCCAGGACTCCTTTGTGCGATTAGTCGGTGATTTCTGCCTGGCTCTCTGGGACCCACAGCTCCGGGTGTTGTTTCTTGTCCGTGATGTACTCGGAACGCGACCGATTAACTATTACCTGGGTAAAACTAGAGTCGTTTGGTCGACTGAACTGGTTCCGTTGTTGGAAGCTGCCAACATCCCACGCGAAGTTAATGAAGAATATGTGGCGGGGTTTTTGATTCGTTATCCCAAGCCGGGAATTACGCCTTACAAAAACGTCTCAGCAGTAAAGCCAAATCAAATCGTCTCAATAAATCAAAGCGGAGAGCTCAAAGAAACAATTTATTGGCGTCTGGATCCCTCTCGGGAGATTCGTTACCGGCGTGACGAGCAATACGAGGAGCATTTCATCCAGGAGTTCAGCACTGGAATGAAAGCACACTTGCGTTCTCACCGAACAGTGTTTTCAGAAGCAAGCGGCGGGCTCGACAGCTCTTCGATTGTTTGTGTCGGCAATCGATTCGTAAAAAGCAGGGTAGTGCAAGCGCCTCGACTCGATACGATTTCGTATGTGTACGATCAATCACCCACTGCGGATGAAAGCAAATTCATTCACTGTCTCGAAGAACACATAGGCCAATCGGGTCATCATCTCAAAGAATCACAGTACCCGTTCCTGGCACATCTCGATCGCTCGCCGACTCTTGTACCAAATGGAGTTGATGTATTTGCGGAGTACTACCGCGGTGCTCAGCAGACGTTGGACGATGAAGGGGCGCGAGTGCTGCTCAGTGGTGAGGGTGGCGACCAGATGATCGGCAGCAGTGACGATCCTGCGCCGGAACTATGTGATCTTCTGGTCCGATTAAGGTTTTTTACTTTGCACAAACGACTGCGAGTTTGGAGCGGTGCTCTGAAGCGATCGTACCTGTGGCTGCTCTGGCAGCGAACGATAATCCCGACACTTCCTTATTCACTACAGTCTCGTGCCGGCGAGCCAATCGGTCACATCCCACCATGGTTTGACGCGAACTTTGTCGCGCGAGCGCGGCTCAAGGAACGCATGCCGCCGAGTGTTGTTGGCCGTGAGTTCCGCTCGCCGAGTGCTCGCGATCAATATGCTGGTTTTGTCTCAATCGTAAATCACATCTCTTCCGGATATCGAAGAGAGCGTCTGAAAGCCGAGATCAGATATCCGTTCTTGTATCGTCCGCTCGTCGAGTTTCTTCAGGCAATTCCATTTGAGCAGCGAGTACGACCGGGTGAAACCCGCTCGTTGATGCGCCGATCGTTAACAACCGTACTGCCGGATCGGATTTTAAAACGGAGAAGCAAAGGTAACCCACACGAGGGGATTTGCCGTGCAGTGGTCCGGGAACAGCATTTTTTAAGACTGCTATTTAAAGATGCCCGCGTCAGTGCTTATGGATATGTCGATCCAATCGCCTTGTTTGAAGCGCTCGAGTTAGCCAGCCACGGATTAAAAGTCAGTCTAGTTGCCTTATTGAAAACGATGTCGCTTGAGCTCTGGCTGCGCACGCTCGAGCAGCCGCAAACGTTGACGAAGCCGGAAAGTAATCGGCCCGCGATGCCTGTCCATTCAGTGGCTGGTCCGGATTTGGTGCGGATCGAAGCGGCCGGATAGACGACCAGGAAAAGAACAATTGGAATTAAGACTTCACTCAACGAAAGGAAAGGGAGGTAAGTGGGAAATGAACTACGAACCTGCACAAATCGCAGATCTCGCCGATGCTGGAGTGTTCATCTGTGGGTTGAAGTACGTAATCGACACATGGGATGCCAACACCGGCGAATACGGCACCATGTTACTTATTTGGCTCGAAGAATAGAGCAGCTTCATTGAATCCGTGAGAAAGGGGAACGTGAAGATGATTAACGACTACAGCAGGGCCGTAGCTATCGAGCTCGGTAATGCTCAGGACATCGTCCTGGGTGAAAAGGTCGACTCCATGGTTATCGACAATCAAACTCTCGAGTTTGGTACCAGGTATATCCCTGCGACAGATGACTAGCCCATGGTTATTTAGTGGCAGATCAGGTTTGCCCGATTGGAGAAATGCATCTGCCTGATGGAAATCTCTGAAGAAAGGAGGGGCATTGCAATGACCAACGATTACGAAGTCGCTGCCGTCATCGAGCTTGGCAAGGCTCAAGACGTCGTTCTGGGCGAAAAAGAAGAATTGGAAGTGGTTGACAGTCAAACTCTCGAGTTTGGAATGCGCTTCATCCCCGCAACATAGAACTGGACCAGTAGTGAAAACTCACTTGCTAGAAACGCTAAAGAGAAAGGAGGAGCATTGCAATGACTAACGAATACGAAGTCGCCGCCGTCATCGAGCTTGGCAAGGCTCAGGATGTCGTCCTCGGTGAAAAAGAAGAACTGGAAGTGGTTGATAGTCAGACTCTCGAGTTTGGCCAGCGCTACATTCCCGCAACTTAAGCGGGTGGAACGCGAAAGCTTCCTTTAATCAATACAGCGTATCCGGCAGGCGAAAACAAAAATCAACGATAGTGCGGCACCCACTAACAGTCTGATATTAGACAGGTTTTGAGCCGCGCCGGATACGCCGTACAAATCCAAACATATCCTCGAATGAAAATGACTTTCAGTCCGGAGAGCTCGTGGTTGCTTAAGCAGCTCAAGCCCTTCATTCGCACTCACCTGGCAAGCTTTGCGTTGGTCCTGACCTCGAGTCTGTTGGTCATGATGGAACCTTTAATAATGAGGTTTCTGATTGATGATGTCTTACGGCAAGGCTCGTTTTCACTATTGCTCCTGATCATTGGCTGTTTCCTGTTGACTTATCTGGGCCGGATTCTCTTCAACGCCTGGGGCGTCATCCTTAGCAACCGCGCAATATACAAAATGATCTTCAGGATGCGGCTGCATTTACTGCGGCAGTTGCAGAAGTTGCCGGTCGAGTACCATGAAAGAAATTCGGTAGGAGATCTACTTCACCGTTTGGAATTCGATGTAAACCTGGTCGGCGAAATAACCGGCCAGATCATGACTTTTCTCCTTCGCACGATCATCACTACCGTTTTGATACTGGTAACGATGTCGGTGATGAATCTGCGATTGACTCTCTTCATTCTTCCCCTGGTACCGGCCTTCTTATTACTTCGTCATCGATTCCAGCGGCCTCTACGCGAATGTTCCGATTCTGTTCAATATCAGAAAGGAAGGATGACAGCGTTTCTGCAAGATCAAATCTCTTGCATGGCCCAGGTGCAGCTTGTCTGCCGGGAACTGACCGAAGCCTGCAAGTTCGCAAAGCTCTCCGCTGGTGCAACACGCAGCGATGTCAAACGACAGCGTATGGAACTGATCTTTGCTTCCTCATCTTCTCTGATAATTGTCCTCAGTGTGATTGCGATTCTCGGCATCGGCAGTTATGAGGTGCTATTGGGGACGTTGACGGTGGGAAGCATGGTAGCGTTTTACTCCTATGCGCTGCAGCTCTTCGGACCGTTGTATGCGGTGATGGATATTTACGCTCGCTTTCAGCGTGTGGGCGCGAGCACGCGCCGGCTGCTTGAGGTGGAGCAAGCACGGATCTCGATTTTCGATCGCCCCGATGCTGTTGATGTGAGCCGGAATACGCCGGCACGACTGGAACTGAAGAATGTCTCTTTCAGATATCGACCCGATAAGCCCGTTCTTAATGAAGTCGCTTTTACGGCCGAATGTGCCGAGAAGATCGCACTGGTAGGGGCTAGCGGATCCGGCAAGAGCACAGTTGCTCGTTTGATTGCGCGTCTTTACGACGTTGACGGTGGAGCCGTCCTTGTAAATGGTTGTGACGTGCGGGATCTGAAGCTGAAGAGTCTTCGCTCGACAGTATCTTTCGTGCCGCAAGAAGCACCGATCTTTGACACCACGCTCCTCGAGAATCTGCTCTATGGAAATCCGAAGGCGAGTAAGTTTGATCTCGAACGAGTGGTAAACGTTACCCAATTGCATGAGGTCATTCGCCGGCTCCCTGCCGGCTGGGAGGAGCCGCTCGGTCCCAGAGGAAGCAAACTATCCGGTGGTGAGCGACAACGAGTCGCGCTTGCTCGGGCGTTGCTTCAACAGCCAGGAATTCTGGTTCTGGATGAAAGCACGTCAGCGTTGGATGCTGCCACGGAGCAGTGCTTGTTCGAGGCAATGAGTGAGATTAGCCAAACAGCAATCACGGTTGTCATTTCTCACCGCCTCTCAACCATTTTGTGGGCGGATCGAATCATCGTAGTGGATCAGGGCAGAGTTATTGCTGAGGGTAGTCATACATTCTTGTACGGCGCCAGCGCAACTTATCGTGCGCTCTGCGAGAGTCAGTTTGAATCCGAGCCGCAATGCGAGAGCGCGCCAACATTGCAACATCAATTTAGTGATGCAGCAGCGATGGCGGTCCGTCAGTAAAACGTCTACATCCAGTCGATGTAACCTCAAATGCATCAAAGAAGCCCTTACACGATTGAGCAATTCATGCAAACAACAAAAGTGCTGGGCGGCGCTTTTTCTCCGGACGACCAGTCGCTCGTCTTTACGACAAATGAGACGGGAGTTTTTAACGTTTACAGCATTTCGCTTGCAGACGAGTCGCGCCGGCAATTAACTCACTCATCAACTTACAATGTTTATGGTCTGTCGTACTTTCCGTACGACGAACGCATTCTCGTTTCGCGCGAAAAAGGCGGTAACGAAAACTATCATCTGTGTGTGCTTGAATCTTCCGGCGAAGTATTGGACCTGACACCTGGTGACGACGTTGCTGCAAGATTTTTTGGACCAAGCCACGATGGCTCCGCGTTTTATTGCGCGACCAATGAACGCGATCGACACTGCCTTGACCTATATAAGATCGACTTCGGTACCTTAAAACGAAAGCTGCTCTTCTCCGCCACTGAGGCTCACGAGTTTGGGTGCATCTCCAGAGACGAAAAATATATTGCTCTCTCTGAGCCACCAACGAGAGAAAGTTCCGGGCTCTTCCTCTACAACACGTGGTCGAGTGAGCTAAGGCGTCTGACGACGCCCGAAGATCGGAGTAGTTTTTGGCCTTCTTGTTTTGATTCGAATTCGGAATACCTGTATTACCGCACCAATAAAGACAGTGAATTCTTCTTCGTGGAGCGGATTGAATTAGCCACTGGCAAGACTGAGCAAATCGTTAAAGCTGATTGCAACTGCTACGTCTCATTTTCGCCTGATTGGAAATACCAGATGGTCACGCGAGATCAAGACTCGTTGTTTCAACTTGAAATTCGGTGCCTCGAATCAGGCAAGCGGGTTTCTTTTCCTGATTTTCCAGGTGAGGGAATTGCTGGCTTCAATTTTTCTGGTTCTGGGAAACGGTTGGCATTTTACGTCAAGGGTGACCGCCGCCCGGGAGATCTGTATGTATATGATTTTTCTACGCAGCGCGCGCGAAAGCTCATGGGCAGTCTCACGGCTGAAATCAATTCCGCTGATCTGGCAGCTTCAGAGACAATCAGCTACCACTCGTTTGACGGACTGGAGATTCCGTCTCTGCTCTGGAAGCCGAACCAGGCAACTGCTTTGAATAAGGTTCCTGCATTGATCTACGTTCATGGTGGACCAGGCGGGCAAACAAGAAAGGAATATCAGGCGACAATACAATTCCTCGTAAACCATGGTTATGCTGTACTGGCGCCAAATTACCGCGGCAGTTCTGGTTACGGTAAGACTTTTCGTGCGCTGGACAATGGCAAACATGCCCAGGATCCATTGCGGGATTGTATCGAGGCGGGAAGATTTCTGGTCTCGCTTGATTATGTTGAAAGTTCAAAGGTTGGAATCATGGGAGCCAGCTATGGTGGGTTCCTCACGTTATCGGCATTGACCTTTTATCCGCAGCAGTTTGCTGTTGGGATCGATCTTTTTGGACCCAGTAACTGGCAAAGAACTTTAGAGTCGTTTCCACCTTACTGGAAAAGTGCTTTAACGGACTTTTATCGAAAGATCGGTGATCCGCGAACTGAAAGTGAAATACTGAAGAAGATATCGCCTCTCTTTCATGCGGATAGAATAACCAGGCCACTCCTGGTCCTACAGGGGGCCAATGATCCGAGGGTACTAAAATCGGAATCAGATGAGATTGTTGAAGCCATCAGGAAGAAAAACGGAGTGGTTGAGTATGTTGTCTTTGACGATGAAGGACACGGCTTCACGAAAAAGACAAACCAGATGTACGCCAATCAAAGGATTGTTGAATTTCTCGATCGTTATTTGAAGGGCAACCCTGAAGCAACAGAAAACGGATTGGTTGCCGCATCTCGTTGAGTAAGTGAGGATTTCAATTGGACCGTCCTGATAAATCTGCGGCGGCGGGTTTGAGCCACTGATCAAACCAACGGATCACTCTCTTGGAGAAATCTACTCGATTTGGATAAAACCAAAAACCATGGTCTTCGCCTTCATACCTGGCATATTCGACCTCTTTACCCAAACGTCTGAGGCCGACAAAGATCTCTTCAGTACGGGCTGGAGTAGTTATCCGGTCGCTACTGCCCTGAACAATCAATACCGGTGTAGTCACGCGGTCGAGATAAAAGACAGGTGAATTTTCAATATAACGTTCTCGGAACTCCCATAAACTGCCGCCGACACTTCCGTCTCCCTTTTCAGCCCAATTTATCCAATGACTCGTTCCATCCGCATCCAGTTGCCCATACATAGTTATAAGGTTAGCTGATCCTGACCAGCACACTGCGGCGCGGAAACGTTGTACCTGGGTGATCATGCCCAAAACAGCATATGCTCCATGACTGTGTCCGATAATTCCCAGCCGTTCCGGATCGGCAATGCCCATCTCGATCAGTTTGTTGATGCCCGGTATGACAGTTCTCACGATGTCCTGCATAGGATTGCCGATCGTTGTGAAACTATCGGCCAACAACACTACGTAGCCGCGTGTTGCCAGTAGTTGCCGATTGTTGACGGACTCGGGAGCGAAGTTGAGCTTAAGGCCAAAGAGGTTTACATACCTCGAGAACTCTTCATTAGGATAAATCGAAACGACCATGGGATAACGCTTACCTTTTTGGTAACCGGCGGGAAGCAGCAACGCACCTCTCAGCCTTTCTCCATTTGGACCCGTCCATTCCACAAGGCTACTAGTGCCCATTACATACTTCTCAAATTCCTGGTTAATTGTTGTTACTCTTCGAGGACTCTGTAAGCGTTCGTCAAAACCCCAAAAATCCGGACTGTGGCTTACGTCTTCGGCTATGTAAATAAGTGTTGGTCCATTGATGCTGCCCATTGCAGCAGGAATGAGGTCATTTCCGGATCCATAAACTTTGTCCTCTTCGACTACGGTAGTAGCGGCACCCGTGGCCAGGTCGATTTTGGAAAGACCCACACGCATCGTTTCACGATCTGATGTGATCACGAACAGTGAACGATCGTCATCTGGTGACCAGAATCGTCCCGCTATCGTCGAAGGCACAATGTCTATAGTGCTCCGGTTACGGAGACGGGCCACTTCAAGAGCGCTGACATCCGCTGTCGACACTCTCCATACGGAGTTAGTGCTCGTCAGATATAGCGACTTGCCGGTCTTATCCCACAACGCGGCGCGCAGAGGATTGGAAAAACCTATCGCAGGCGCTCCGGTGACTTTCCGCTTTTGTTTGCCGTCCAATGAAACCAGATAGCACTCCCGCCGGGGCTGACTACCTGGTTGAGACTCCGCGGTGGTGTAGCTCAGAAGAGTTCCGTCAGGTGACCAGCTAACACTGAAAGCCACATAACCCTGTTGCAGATTGGTGGCTAAGACGGTTGGGACACTATCGCTTAAGGACACCGCTATCAGATCAAACCTCATTCGACCGGCATCGTTCTTGAGGTTAGTGAAAGCGACGTGCATTCCATCTGGTGAGGGCCAATAACCGCAGGGCTTAGAATTCCTGACCAAACGTCTGACTCTTGAACTAGCTATTTCGACAATCGCCAGATCGGCTATATATCCGTCGCTGTAAATAGATGAGAAACTCCTGGGTCTGTTTTCGGGAGCTTCATCCCCTTTTCTCGCAGCAGACTTGAAGACCGTTACCGTTGGCTGGTCGAGCTTATCAAGATTCGCTTCAGGACGGTCTTGTTCGAGGCCGATGGTAAGGAGCGCAGCTTTTTCAACTGTCATTCCTTCGGGCAGCACGCAAAACAGAATACTTCTTCCGTCGGAGGTCCAACGCGGGACAGCGAGACCTCTGTATCCCGTAACTGGTAGGTCAGACACCTGTCGTAGTCTTCCTGAGGACTTTTCCCAGATCCAGAGAGTAGCCAGTCCATTACGATCAGAAAAGAAGGCCAGATAGTTGCCGTCAGGCGACCACGAAGGAGCCCAGTTGTTGCCCTTTCCTTGCGTCAGGTTTCGTGTTTCACGCGTGCGGGTATTTGTGATCCAAACGTCGCAGCCGATTTGCGCTGGCGGCGCCCCCGATCGAGTCAAATATTTTTGTCGTTCATCACTGATCAGTTGACTTCGCTTGGGATCGTTGAGCGTGTAAGCAATCCACTGTCCATCATTACTCAACGAGAATGGTGTGGTGGAAAAAGTGTGAGCGGCAATGGCAGCTTCGACTGGTAACGGCGCGAGTTGGCGTTCCTGTGCGTTGAACTGAGATACGGAAACTAGGACCGCGCAAGCTGCCATTAACCATTTAACCATTTGATGTCCTCGAAACGAGCATGTTCATGTGGGCCAATTACTTAATTGGTCAACTCCCGTACTTACTCACGATCATTGGTGATTCGGCAGTTTAGAATCGCATCTTCAAAGACATCTGCACGGAACGCGGACCACCGATCTGATAGAGAGGATTCAAACCGCCCAGCGTGCCACCGCTTCCAAGACTCCTGCCGTACATCCGTTGTGACTGCCCGAATGTAGCCAGGCTATCAAAACCGCCGTCGGGATCACCAAAGTTGGGGTGATTGAACAAGTTGAAAAACTCAGCTTTGAACTCAAACCCCAAGGCATCGGACACTTTGAAATTACGGCCCAGACCAAGATCAACCTGGTACAGTGAGAATCCCCTTAAGACGTTTCGCCCTAAGGTTCCCTGTCTCGGTTGAGTTGGCACCTTGAACGCGGCCGGATTGAAGCGCCTGCCGCCGGCGACGTTGGGATCGTCGAGGTAGAGAGGTACGCCCTGGATCAAATCGGGGCGCAGAGGGATGAAGCCAAAGCCTATGTCTCGAAGAGAAGTGACATCCACGGGTGTGGCAGAGCGAACAGCGACAATGGTGTCAACGGTCCAGTCTCCGAAAATGGCTCGACCGAGTTTGCCAATACGGGCCGTTGGCAAATCGTAAGTGAGAGCCATATTAAATGAATGTCGTATATCGAAATCCGCGGCAGCCCGATCTCTGTTAGGATCCAAAATCAGCGTTGGTCCAAACTGTGCAGACTCACTGGATGCAGTGTCAATTGAATGCGACCAATTGTAATACGATAGAGCTTGTAGCCTTTTCGTAAGCCGGCGTTGAAAGCTCACCTGTAACGAATGATAGTCAGAAGTGGCGCCATTACTCGTGATAAAGACTCTGGAAAGAGATGAGAAAATCGGGTTGCCACTAAGGATTGCGCCTGCGAATTGTTCCTGTCGCAGCAAACGGCGCCCCAGTGCGGCAACGTAAGATGCAGAAACAGTTTGATTCTTGCCGAGCGACTGTTCGACCGCAACATTCCATTGATGCGTGTATGGCAGCTTGAGATCAGGATCAGCTGTGTCGAGCTGCACTATCGGCAAGGTACCGATCGGCGGCGCGGATATGTCAGTCGCGGATACCAAAGGGAAAGTGATGTTTGCCAATCTACGCAAACCCGAAAACGGGAACGATGTAAACGCCAGGCCTCCGACGCCGGTTCCGAGGTCGTAAAATATTCCATATCCTCCGCGCAGTGCTGTTTCTCGGCCGGGTGTTTGAGATAACTGAAAGTGGACTCCGAAGCGCGGTGCAAAGTTATTGTAAGTCGTCTTCCACAGAGGTTGGCCCGGCGCAGCCAGCGCAAATGTTCGCGGGTCATCAATCTGCACCAGAGTGGCAGGCTCTTTACCGCTTGCTTCTGATGGCGGCGGGTTTATTTCATAACGCAGGCCGTAGGTAAGAGTGAGCCGTCTGTTTATCTTCCAGTTGTCTTGTGCAAAGAATGAAAAGTTCAGATAGATTGGAACGACGGGACCTGTCTGGCTTTGGATACTCACACTTGTCGCCCGTCCCTGAAGCGCGCCGTTGACACCGGCCACAGAAACCACCTGACCATAGAGTCGCGGCGCAATCGAAGGAGACAGGCGTCTAAAATCTACGCCAAATTTGAAGTTATGAGCTCCCCTCACTACTGCCAGATTGTCAACAATATTGACTTGTCGCTGAAAGTTCTCGAGATTTCTCCCGACCCTCAACGCGCTGCTGCGACCACCGCTAAGTGTGAAGCTCAGACTCGACTCATTGCTCGAGGCAAATGCAGGAAACAAAATTGAATCACCCGGAACGGTTGCACCTCCAAACGAATCCAGGCTGAGGCTCCGAATGGCGCTGTTGTGGCTATAGTTTGCCCGCAATTCGTTAACCGCGGCGGAACTCAGCACCATTGTTGCGCCCCCGGTTAGCGTTTGAGTTACCAATCTCAGGAAATCCAGATCATTCAAACTGGTACTTAGTACGCCGCGTTGAAGCGATTCGGAAGGCGAGTTGTTATAACGGCCGAACAGAATGAGTGTTGGACTTACATGGTGATCGATACGCAAGCTGGTGGCGTCAAATGAAGATGGATTGGAGAAGCCGGCCGCGAACTCCGCAAAATTGTTGGTCAGGGCCGGCCCGGTCGGGCGCGGAAAAGCATTCAGATAAGGACGAATACCGGCGGGCGCAGCCTGTCGCGCGTCCAGCGAAGGAACCTGTGTGATCGCGAACGAGGGTTGGCGCAGCCGCAAGCCTTCGTAAGAGAAAAAGAAAAACGTTCGGTCTTTACCGTTATACCAAAGCTCCTTTCCACCTTCACCAAAGCGCGGTATAAAAAGCGGCCCACCCAGTACGGCGCCGAAATCGTTTTGCCGGAGCGGCGGTTTTCCCTGGCCACGGTTATTGGCAAACCAATCATTTGCATCAAGTACGTCGTTCCGAAAGTGTTCGAATATACTTCCGTGAAAATTGTTCGTTCCGGAACGGGTAGCAATGATGACCTGCGCTCCCGGTGTGCGGCCGAATTCGGCCGCATAACTCGATAGCTCAACCTTAAATTCCTGCAAGGCATCGATTGAGACCAGGTTGTTGGTGCCTCCCGAAGCGCTGAGACCCGGCAAGGAGCCACCGGCTGACTCGCCTGGGGTGGCATTTGTCGGCACACCAATATTGCCGCTGACTCCATCAATAGAAAAATAATTGGCATTTGCACGCTGGCCATTGACACTGAATTGTCCCTGCTCGACTCCGGTAGCTTTCGTGATCACGATGCCCGGCAGGAAACTGAGTAGTTGTTGAAAGCTGCGACCATTCAGGGGCATTTTAACTAGCCGGGCATCGACGGTAACGCCCACGGAGGGCGTCTCGTCGATGAGTGAGGGATTCTCCAGGACTTCCACCTTTTGCTCGACGGACGGGATCTTCAGGGAGATATCCACTCTTGTGTAAGCGTTGACGTTCAGGATCACATTTCTTACTTCAATGGTCTGAAAGCCTTCGTGCTCTGCCTTGACCCTGTATTCACCTGGCGGGAGCGACGGAATTACATAAGTGCCTTCTTCATTCGTCGTGACAGATCGTTCAAAGCCCTGGGCAATACTTATTGCTGAGACGTTGACTCCTGGCACTACAGCTCCAGATGGATCGGAAACGGTGCCCGTAAGTGTCGCCGTGGTGTTTTGTGCCTGCACCACACCGCCCAGGTGCAGCAGCAACAGGAGACAGACGGCAAAAGTTGTAAGATGAAAAAAACCGGCTGCTACAGCCGGTTCGTTTTTGCGCAATGAGCGAAGATGTGAGAGCAACGCTCCGAATGTTTTGACTCGAGGACAGAAGGTACACGTTGAGACTTCTGGGAATGTTCTGGGCATTCTTTCTTTCTCCTGTGACTCCGGTAAGTCGGAGTGGGTTATCTTTATTCATTCACTGGCCCGATCGACGCAATGAAGATCAAGGCCCACATTCGTTGGTTCTTTGCCGCCCGTTTGACAACACAGATCTCCACGTACAGACCTGGATGGTCTTCAAAGAATCCAACAAGTTTCGGTAATATCGACGGACAGTAGATCAATTGTCCGCGCTTTGATAACGGCTGATTGCTTTCGCCAACTGGTTTGCTCTTTGAAGCGACTGCCAGAACGCCACCGACTTGATGGCATTTGCAGAGCTCTGGGCTGAGATCGTCAACGCTGAGCTAATCGCATCATTATTAGAGAACGCCAACTTATGGAGCCGCTCGACAGCACGAGCAAGGTCTCCGTCATTTTGAATCGAAATTTCTTCAGCCACGTTAGGCGCGGAGCCTGGAAAAAATATTGGTTCTATTTCCTGTCGCAGCAGAGCATTCTTACTTTCGAAACCAATCGCGTGTTCGTGCACCATGGCCAGGAACTTAGCGCGCGCATCGGGAGTGAGGGTCCGCATGTCGACGCCTGCAAATCGATTGATCAGTTGCCTGAGTTCGATCGCCTGGAACAGTGCCCGGTAAGCTGTGCCTGATATCCGGGAAGAGTAGTTTCGGATTTCCTCATCCGTTTGACCTGATGGCTTTCGTCGCTCGAAATATGAGCGCAATTCTTTATCCGCAGCAATAGTATCGGCAGTCTCCTGGACCTCCTGCACGGCGACCTGACCACCTGTCGTATGTCGTTGAGTGGCTTCGGAAACAGTTCGAATATCAATCTTCACGGCGGGATTGTTGCTCACGGGTGCCAGCGCTCTCAGAAACTCTTCTTTACGTTGTTGGGTATCAACTACTCCCTCGACGCGCAATATTCCCGAGCCCTCAACGCGCGGCGACCCACCTGCGCTGCGCGTGAGGGTGACTTGCTCGTTTCG
>DASYSD010000106.1:0-76476 GCA_036003745.1 Pyrinomonadaceae bacterium | reverse complement strand
CTTCAGGCCCTGACTAAGGTTGGACATGAACGATCCACCAACTGCCGTTGGTGGGATTCAAAACGGATTTATGAAGTTTTAGGATTAGAAAGGATCTGAACAATCCACCGACTGTTGTCGGTGGGATTTTTTATTTTTGTGCAAGCCTCGACGCGTCAGAATTCTTATCCAGAGAAGAATCAGTCCTGTGTATCGGTTAGCCGCGCTTCACCTCACCTGCCGGGCGCACCAAACAAAAGCTCGGGGGTTCTGAGGCCCCCGAGCTAACATTTGCCAATGCCAGTAAGTTAGAAGATGAACTTCACAGCTAGCTGCACATTGCGACGTTCGATGTTTCCATTTGGCGTCACACCCCTGTTAGCCCCAACGAAATTACTTCCCGCAACGTCAAACGTCCCCGGTACCAGGTAAAGATTCGCGTGGTTCAGGGCATTAAAGAGCTCGCCACGAAACTGCAGGCTGTACCGCTCACTCAACTTTACTGTGCGATAGATGCCTGCGTCGAAATTCCAGATTCCAGGCGCACGGAATTGATTCCGTCTCGTCATGTTGTCCGGATAAGGACCAAAATCCGAGCAACCGCCGCAGAGTGGATTACCAAACGCAGCCACCGGTTGACCAGTCAGATCAATGTAACGGAAGAAGTTTGCTCCCGCGTCTTGTAAATTGACGCTTAGTGGCCCGTTCGGAACGAGCCGCGGAGCATTGAGATTTGAAGCTCCGCTGTCAAAAATCGTAAATGGATTTCCGGTGCGAGTTGTGTAGATCCCCGTCACTGTCCAGCCATCCAACAGGGCCTTGCCCAGTCCATTCATGTTCTTAGCGTACGGTATCTGCCAGATGACACTGCCGACAAAACGGTGACGCACATCACTGTCAGAATATCCATAGTCCAGATCTCTCGGACCAAACGGATTTGTCAGACCGAGGTTATTGTTGAAAGCTCCTTCGCTGAACGTCGTACTCAGGTTGTCTTTCGACACTGAGTAAGTGTAATGAGCTGTGAACTGTACGCCGCTGTGACGGAAGTTCGTGCTGTCGAGTCCTACAATCAGCGCGTTGTACCTGGAGAAACCCAGGTTGCCACGACCGTTGATGTTCGCGTACTGCGTGTTCAAACGCTTGTTTGGATCCGGATCGCCGAGAAACACCGCGGCCGAACCAGGAACGTTCAGCGGGTCGATTGAATAGAGTTTTTCGCCACGTGACCCTGAGTACTCTACCGACAAAATGTTGCCGGCGCCGAGTTCTCGCTGAAATCCCGCACTGAAGAAGTGAGCGTAGGCATTCACTATGTCTTCACGGACATATCTGAGACTGCCGACGGGTATTTGTTTCGTCGGCGGCGTAGTGCCGGCAAGTGGGCCCAGGTTGTCTGTGGTGATCTGCAGATTTGGTACATCGACATTATTAAAGAGCGACAATACCAAATACGCTGGTGGGTTCTGAATAAGGTTGAATGTGACGTTCCCAAAATTCCTCTCGTAAGCCAAACCATATCCCGCACGGATGCTGGTCTTGCCGTCACCGAAGAGGTCATAGGCAAAACCGATTCTGGGCGCAAAGTTGTTCTTATCTGGTGCCCACAAACCTCCGACAGGACTGTTCGCGGCGAGTTGCGCACTTCCATTCTTGATTTTTTCCTGAATCGTATTTCCAGATCCAAAATAGAAGTTTGAATCAAGGTTCGGATTCTTGTTGTGCTGCACGCCGTAGTACTCGTAGCGCAATCCGAGATTGAGCACCAATCGCGGAGTCCAGCGGAACGAGTCATTCACATAAGCAGCCCATTCGTTGTAACGGTTGCTGCGAGTGAAGTCAGGCTGGTTGACAGGAAGGTTTACGCTACTGCCGGGGAATTTTCCCTGCGGATCGATGGCAGCTTGAAATTGGTTAATGTTGCCAGTAACAAAGTTTGCGAGCGCCTGAGCATAGTTGCCCTGTACACCCAGACTTTCCACAGCAGTTTGAAATGCGCCAAACAAGTGGTTGTCCTGAATGTAGAAGTACGATCCTCCAAACTTCCACTGATGACGACCCTTGGTCCAAGTTACATTCTCATACACCTGACCAACATTCTGCGGACCGCCAAAACCGACTGGCGAGTTGGCGGCGTTGAACGGCCAATAACCGGGGAACGTAATCACGTTGCCACGAACAACTCCGGTGGCGCCGGGAAACATGAACAGGCCCGGTTCGATCGGAGCTGCTCCATAAGGCGCATCATTTTTCCACTTGTTATAGGAAAGCTTTGTTTCCGACACCAGGTTCGCGGAGAACGTATGTGCTAGTGTCAACAGGAAATTATTTCCGCGGATGAGCGACGCAGTATCGAATCCGGTATAAGGACTGAAGCCTGTGCTTCCGAGCGGGAAGTCCTTATTCTCACGCGCCCATCTACCGTAGAGCAGTGTCTTGTTACTGAGGTTGTAGTCGACGCGCACTACAGTTGAGTAAGTGTTTTGCGGCACGCCACCACCCAGGTTGGTTGGCTCTGTGTAGGTCACCTGCTGAAATGCTGGAAGATTTGCCGGAAGAGCGGCGAAGGCATTGCCCGCCCGCACTGCTATGGGAATATTATCGTTAACGAGGTCACCGACCGTGTAAACAGTTCCGGTAGGCGTAGCCTGAATCTCACGACCGGAGAAGAAGTTCCGCGTAGTTGTCGCTGAGGCGGCGATCAACTGCTGAGTAGGAATCACTGCGAGGAGAGGTCCGCTACTGCGCACGCGTGTGAATTCCGTGCTGTTGAAGAAGAACAACTTGTTGGTCTTGATTGGACCACCGATGGTATAGCCAAACTGGTTTCTCGTGAACACTGCCCGAGGTACGGCGTTAGCGTTGTTATTGAATCCGTTCGATGCCAGTTTCGAAATTCTGTTGAACTCGTAAGCAGATCCATGAAAATCATTGGAACCAGAGAGAATAGCAACATTCACAATGCCGCCTGAGGCCCGTCCATACTCTGCCGAAAAATTACTCGTTACAACTCTGAATTCCGCTACTGCCTCGAGCGGAACGTTCTGCGCAAGCGAGCCGTAGAACACACTGTTATTGTCGACGCCGTCGAGCAGCACGTTCGTGCTGGAAGCACGTTGGCCGTTGATGCTGAAACCTGCACCACGTCCGGTTAAACCCACACCCGGGACGGCTGGTCCAGGATCATCGTTGTTAATGTTGCCACCCAGACCGATGAGGTCATAAGGATTTCTGGTCAGGGTTGGCAATTGCCGAATCTGAGTCCCTGTCACAATATTCGAGACTTCGGCGGTTTGAGTATTGACAGCAAGACCTTCGCTTGCCACTACGTTAACGGTCCCACCAGAAACCTCGGTGAGTGCCATTTTCGTTTCTAATGTCACATTCGAACCGACGGTAACCTGTACGCGTTGCGTGTTGGGTTGAAAACTGCCAGCCTCGACAGTTACGTCATAGAAACCCGGGAGCAACCCGACGACGGTATAGACACCTTCATTGTCCGACGTCGTAGTCACCTCACGTCCTGTAGCGACTGATTTGACCCGAACGGTGGCTCCGGTTACGACTGCTCCGTTTGGATCAACAATCTTGCCAACAAGGCGGCCGGTGTCTGTCTGCGCTGCTGCCACAACGGCAGTCATCAATAGGAGGAGAGCTGCTACCAAAGTGCTCGCTCCTCGATAGGGTTTTAAGTTACTTCCAGTCATACCTCATTCCTTTCTACGTCTTAATGGATCACGTGCCGTAGTGTTCCGGGTCTGGAACGTTGGTCCTATGCTGGAAGCGCAATGACTATGCCGAGCAAGCAGAATCGACCTCGATTGCAGCAGTAGTCGAGCGAAAACTGTGGGTCATGTAGATTGCTGGATTAATCTCCCGGATATCGGTGAAAGGAAAGTTGAGGATTTCGGAAAAGTTGGGGATTTTGGAAAAGTTACGAGAGATTCTTGAGGTGACTAACTGTTCGTGAATCCATAAAAGTGGGCGCGTTATCAAACGAAATTGTGTGGACCAGGCGCGGAGAATCTGCTTTGCACAAAAAATCAGAAATCCCACCGACGGAGTCGGTGGATTGTTCAGATCCTTTCTAATCCCAAAACTTCATTATCAGTTTTGAATCCGGACTTTGGGGTTTTTTAGAAAGGATCTGAACAATCCACCGACTCCCGTCGGTGGGATTTCTGATTTGGAGCCGCTCTACGTAACTCTCGTCTTGCGTCCATAACCGAGCTCTGCGCCACCGGAAATGATATGGTCCACGCCGGTAGTAAAAGTTGCCTCAGCTGCAATAAACAAGCAAAGTTTACCAACCTCTTCAATCGTTCCCATGCGACCCAACAACTGCGCTGCTTCCCCTCCAGTTCGGCATTCCTCCGCGTCCGGGGCCGCATCGATGGCCTCTTGCCATAGCGGCGTGTAAATGTTCCCCGGAGAAACTGAATTCACCCTGACGCCGTACTTGGCCTCGTCAATTGCCAATGCTTTTGTGAAGGCTGTGATTGCACCTTTGGTGGCGACATATGTTGTGGCGTGCAACTGGCCCATGGCCCCGACAAGACTCGATAGATTAATGATGTTGCCCTGAGTCTTACGCAAGTGTGGCAGCGCAAACTTGCAGGCAGTGAAAATACTGATCAGATTTAGCTCTATTAGATCTCGGAAATCCTGAACGAAAAACTCGTCGATAGGTTTGTGAGGAGGATGCCAGCCGGCATTGTTAATAAGACAGTCCAGCCGGCCGAAGGTGGCGGCGGTACTATTGATCAACCGCTGTATCTCATCGCTATTTGTGACGTCGCAGCGCGAGAATTGTGCCCGACCTGTACCACCTGCGTTCAATTCGGAGGCGACGGCCACACCTTCAATCTCGTTGCGTGCGCAGAAGACGACCGTCGCTCCAGCCTCGACAAAGGCTTGAACACAACCTTTACCGATGCCCTTACTACCACCAGTGACGATTACCACCTTCTCTTTGTAAATCATTAGTCAGAAAGTAAAAACACCGCTCACGGTGGATGGTATTTCAAACACGTTTCCCATACAGGCTGTCATTTCTTTCCTTTACGCTGAGATCGTTTGCGGGATGGACCAGATGTTGTGCCTGGCGGTCGTTCGTCTTTGTCTTTCACCGAGTCTCGCTTGGACCGGCGAACAACCCTAACTTTTCCGCTCTTGCCCCCTCCGCAGAAGAACCGATCAACGCCATCCGACTCGAGGCCGGAAACACCTGTTCCTGGTGGCATCTCGATTCTCTCCAACACTTCTCCTGTTTCAGGATCGACACGCCGCAAATCACTTTGGTCACCTTCCCAGGTGCCGTGCCACAGTTCTCCATCAATCCAGGTGACTCCGGTAACGAAGCGCTTTGATTCGATCGTGCGAAGAATTGCACCGGTCTCGGGATCGATTTGATAAATCTTTCGATTCCGATACTGCCCTACCCAGAGGGTGCCTTCAGCCCACGTTAGCCCTGAATCACCGCCGCTACCGGGCGCGGGAATCGTCGAGATAACACGGCCCGTGTCGGGATCGATCTTCTGGATGCGATCCTCGGCGAGTTGATATATGTACTTGCCATCGAAAGCCGTTCCGGCATGCCCGGCGACCGCAAGCGAGCGTACCGTCTTCCCACTCGCAGGATCGAGTACCTTCAGACTATCTCCGGCAGCAAACCAGACGTGCTGGCCGTCATACGTAACGCCATGCACTTGATCGACACCTGGAAATGGTCCGTACTCCTGGATGATTTCGGCTGCTGATCTACGCATGCTCTTATTCTATTCGTTCGGTAGAGGAGTTGGGAGTAACAATGTCGTCGTGAATCCAGGTACGGGCGGCGTCATCCAACGACGTGCTCGACCAAGACCAAACCACTGCACCTTGCCAACTGCTGCAAGCGACTCGAGCGCGCGCTGCACGGTGCGCTGGCTGAATCCAAGCGCAAGCGACAAAGCGGAGCTCGACCACGATTCACCGTCTGCGAGAAAGGCGAGCACTGCTCCATGTTCCTCCTCGACGGGCCGCGCCAGCACGACGATTTCATCCGCGTGGCGTGGCGCCAATCGGAAACCTCGCTCGGTCGCAGTCACACGGGCTAATGTTCGAAGCATCGAGCGCAGTCGACCGACTTCGACTCGCAACCGCGCGCGATGCGATTCATCGGAGAGTCTGGCTCCGAATGCACGAGCAAGCAGCACCTCCCTCGGTACGTCACTAGGCCAGGCTTCGCCCAGGGCGCGTGCGAGCGCAAACAAGACTGGCCGCCTTGCGAGCGAGATCACTGTTTCAGCATCACGCACGACATAACGACAAGCGTCTACAACCAGCGCCCTGGACGCCATCAACGCTTCAACCTCCTCGAGCAACACGAGTTGCTCCTTGCCAGTCTTAATCAGGCGCGCCGCAGGCGTGTTAAGAATGAATAACGCACTTTCGACCTCAGCTGTGAGCGCAGGGATACCGGCGCTGTCTGCGTTGCGCTTGGCCCGATTGAGCGCAGCGCGCGCTGTTTTCGTCCTGAGGCGACGAATCGCAATCCCGGCAACCAACAGATCGTGCGCTGTTCTTAACGTGGGCGGGAACGGCGACGGATCGAGTTCTTCGATCGTACGCTCTGCTTCATCGAGCCGCCCTACCAGGAGGAGACGCCGGATACCGAGATACCTCGCATGCGCAGCGTTCACTCGATCTCCATGCGTTTCAAGGGTCACCCGTGCTGCGTCGAGCATCTTCGGTTGCCACCCCAGGTCGCGGGAGGCTAGCGCGATCTCGGCCTCAGCAACAACGCACCTCGCCCGCGCCACAGACTCTTTGGGACCGAATGCGCGCGACGCCTTTCGTAAGAGAACCTTTGCTCGATCAAGATCGCCGAGCTGCGCCATCGCGATGCCTCGCAGCGCGAGAGCAGACGCGTCATCACGCAGAGCGACCAGTTTTAACGCGCTGAGCGGATCACCCGCCGCGAGAGCGCGCGCCGCGGCCGTGATCAATGAGTCCATCGGAATCCCGCCAAACTTGTAACTCCCACCACTCGCTGCCTTATGCCTAATATAGCTCACGAACAACAATCACGGGGATAAGGAGAAGGAGAAATAAGATGACTAGCAGCAAGGAGATAAACAGGGAACAAGGGAAAGGACAACTCGCGATGAAGACTCCACCGATCGTGTCGCAGCAGGAGTGGGAGACTGCGTACCAGCAGCTCCTTCTGAAAGAAAAGGCCTTCACCCGCTCGCGCGACGCGCTGGCCGCAGAACGGCGGCGAATGCCCTGGTTGGCGGTAAACAAGAAGTACGAGTTCGAAGGACCAAACGGCAAAGTAAGTCTGCTCGATTTGTTTGAGGGCCGCCATCAATTGATCGTCTATCGCGCCTTCTTCGAACCCGGAGTGTTCGGTTGGCCCGAGCACGCCTGCCGCGGTTGCTCCCTGGGCGCCGATCAGGTCTCCCACCTGGCCCATCTAAACGCTCGCGACACTACCCTTGCCTACGTCTCACGCGCTCCACAGGCAGACATCGTACGCGTGAAGGCGCGGATGGGCTGGGAGATGCCCTGGTACACCATCACCGATAGTTTCGACGCGGACTTCGGCGTCGCTGAATGGCACGGGCACAACGTGTTCTTCCGCGATGGCGAGCGAGTTTTCCGCACATACTTCGTCAACGCCCGCGGCGACGAGGCGATGGGTACTGTTTGGAGCTACCTCGACATCACTCCGCTCGGGCGTCAGGAGATTTGGGAGGACTCGCCAGAGGGTTACCCCCAAACCCCGCCGTACAAGTGGTGGAACTGGCACGATAACTATGACGCCGAGGCCGCGCCTGATCCAAAGTGGGTGCAAATATCCGATGCCGGAGAAGCTGCCTTCCGAAAGGATTCAGAGGCGAAAAAGAGTTAAGGAAGGTGACCATGACTGACGCTACTTCCCTTCCCAACAATTTTGGGTCGCGTATGTGCCGCCGCGTGGATGAGCAAACTACCCATCGTGCTTTCTTCGGGCTCTCCGCGTTGCTTTTCGCCACGAGCGCGGCACTGACAATTGCTTGGTGCACATCGATGTCGGCGATGGGAGGGATGCCGATGGCCGGCGGCTGGACCATGTCGATGGCGTGGATGCGGATGCCCGGACAGACTTGGCTCGAGGCCACGGCGTCGTTCATCGGGATGTGGGTCGTGATGATGGTGGCGATGATGTTGCCGTCGTTGGTCCCAATGTTGTGGCGCTATCGCCAAACTGTGGAGAGCACAAAAAAGACGCACCTTGGCGCGCTGACTGCTCTCGTTGGCGTCGGTTACTTCTTCGTCTGGACCGCATTCGGAATAGTTATCTTTCCATTGGGCGCCGGGTTAGCAACGGTTGAGATGCAACAGCCGGTGTTGGCCCGCGCCGTTCCAATCGCAGTCGGCGCGGTCGTATTGATCGCCGGTATTCTCCAGTTTACAGCGTGGAAGGCGCGTCACCTTGCCTCCTGCCGTGATGCACACGGCCGCACTTTGACGGCTGACGTTGCCACTGCCTGGCGACATGGGCTGCGCCTCGGACTCCACTGCGCGAAATGCTGTGCCAATCTGATGGCGCTCCTACTGGTAATCGGGATCATGGATATTGGGACCATGGCTGTCGTGACGATTGCCATCACCGCCGAACGACTCGCACCGGCTAGCGAACGCGTCGCGCGAGCTATCGGCGCCATCGTGGTCGGTGCAGGGTTGTTTATGATCGCACGAGCAGCTCTGAAGAGCTTTTAGCCACAGATGAACGCGGATCAGAAACGCTTTTTCTGTTTTTTCTAATCCGCGCTCATCCGCGTCCATCTGTGGCTAAGCTACCTCCGACCCGACTCCCCCCTAAGTCGCTGAAACTCCCTGGTGAGTCGCTCTGTATTGGTTTTGGCTTGCCTTAGCTCAGGAGTTTCAATGACGTCCCATCTGCCCTGTCGTCGTGCCGTTGCAAAGTAATGTGTGCTCACAGTGTAAGACTTGACCGCCTCCCATCGTCAACGTTACAGCTCACTCTTTCCACAACCACCGTTGATTTACTATAGCATCATCACCTGCGGGTCTTTCTGACTCATAAACCTCACAGTGAAAGGTCCCTCTGGCGAGGGGCGGGACTGTGTGAGAGATATTTGAGGAAAATCAGGGCATTCTTGAGGAAATCAAAACCCACGAGTGAGTATCCTTACGTCTAAGCGATTTAAGTTTGCGACCAACTCAAAAGGAGATCAGCCAATGTCCTGGTTTCGACAGTTCAGGTACGAACAAACTAGGCTCAAGACGACGTCCTATCTCACTCCCGCGCTGGCCTTTTTATTTGTCATTCTGGCCGCTGATCCCGGTTATGGCCAATCGAATCCTCCCCCTTCGACCTTTCGAGCTGGCCAATCGATGTACATCGTTGCTTTTCGTCTCATCCAGTTTCCTATAATTCTGGATGAGGCGGAGGCTGGCCAGCAGCGCGAATACATTAATTACGACCTTGATGGTGAAAGGAAAGTCAGAAAAAGAATCGAGGAGTGGCAGTTCTTTAGAGTTGCTGAGAAACCGAGTCAGGCTGATTTCATCTTCCTTGTTAATCTCGATGAAAGTTCTATTGAGGGTCTGGCCATTCCATTTGAGGCCTATCGCCAGCATTTTAAGGAGAAGTTCGATCTGGATGCCTTGCGAGAAGCAGCATTTGGACGATACTTGATAGGGCCGTTAAAACTGCCGACGCTGAGCCGTTTGAGCGATCGTTTGGTCAAGCAATTTCGGGAAAAGCTGGCGAAGCAAGGTCCATGAAGAGTTTTCTTTCCTCTCATATGACGCCAACCCAAAGGTTGCTTTATGCGTTCTTCATACATCGTTACACCAAGGATCCGGAGAAGGTGCGTTTGCTCGGAGCGTGGCGGACCGAGTTCAAATACAACGGCTGGTTCAGCCGGACCATGGTTGGACTGACTCTCTCTTCGGCTGAATGGAAAGAGCCGCAACGCTGGGAGGGAATGAACCTCGCGTTCTCATTTGACACTAAAGAGATGAGCGAGAAGTTCGATGCCGCGTTTCGCCAGGCAATCAGACTCTGTAGATCTAAGTAAGCTCACAGAGAAACCACCGCTCACGCTGCCACCATCTCTGACGATTGCAGCAGCAATTCTGCCGCGATGCGCGCGTCCGCCGGAGCGCAGAAGAAATAGCCCTGCCCGTAGTCGCATCCGAGCACCAGTAACTTCAGCAGTTGCTGCTCTGTTTCAAGACCCTCCGCGATCACTTGCATCCCGAGATTTCGCGCCAGCATCACGATCGTTCGCACGATCTCCATGTTCTCGTTATTCTGATGCATTTGGCTGACAAACGAACGATCTATCTTGAGTGTGTTCATTGGAAACCGATGCAGGTAACTCAATGAAGAATATCCTGTCCCGAAATCATCAATGCTCAGTTGCACACCCAACGCGCGCAGCTCTTTCATGGTATTAACTGCCGCATCAATGTTATCCATCACCACACTCTCGGTAATCTCAAGACTGAGAAATCGTGCCTCCAGCCCGGTCTCTTGCAACACACGACTGACAAGTTTCACCAATCCGGGTTGCTGAAACTGCTTGCACGAAAGGTTGACGCTCACGCATAGCTCCGCGTGATCCAGCGATTTCATCTGCCACGTTCGAATCTGCCGGCAAGCCTCGAACAGGACGTACTCACCCATCGGAATAATCAATTCCGTTTCTTCCGCTACCCGAATGAACTCGTCGGGCAATAGCATCCCACGCTCAGGATGCTGCCAACGAATAAGCGCTTCGAAGCCGTTGATCCTCTGTGTGTTCAGCGTCACTATCGGCTGATAATGAACACAAAACTCTTTTCGATCGACGCCCCGTCGCAAGTCAGTCTCAATCTCCAGAACATTCATAACGTCTGAATGCATGTTCTTGTCAAACACCTGGTAACGTGCCTTGCCAAGTAGTTTGGCGCGATACATTGCCGTATCTGCGTCGCGCAGGATGTCTTCCGGCTCTTTGTATCCAATGTCCAAAGCGATGCCGATGCTGACACTGGTGAAGACTTCACGACCCGAAAGGTCAAAAGGCTGCGATAACTCCTTTTGAATTCTCTCGGCCAGGAGAGTGGCTTCACTCCCATCCTGTATATCTTCCAGCAGCACTGTAAACTCATCGCCTCCCAAACGCGCGACGAGATCTACGGGACGCAAGCACTTCTTCAATCGTTCCGCTATTCCAATCAACAATTGATCGCCAAACATATGGCCCAAACTGTCATTGATGACTTTGAAGCGATCCGCGTCCAGGAATAACACCGCGAAACCAGACTTTGAGTGTTGGTTGGAGCGGTCGATCACGCGCTGTAATCGTTCCGTGAAATGAGCTCGATTTGGCAGTCCTGTCAAGGCATCGTGAGTAGCATCATGGGCCAAACGCTCCTGGGCGCGCTTCCGATCGGTAATGTCCTGAATCTGAAATATCAGGCGCAGTGATCGATCCTGAGCATCGCGGGCCAGCGAGATACTGAGAAACGCCCAAACCTCGTGACCAGTCTTATGGATGTATCTCTTCTCCATCTGGTGACTCGCAATGTGCCCGGCCAGCAGTTGTTCGATGTGGGCTTCAGCATTCGGAACATCATCGCGGTGAGTGATGGTCTGAAAGTCAGTGGCCAGGAGTTCATCTTCCGAGTAACCAAGGATTTCACAGAGTGAGCGATTGACCTGCAACAAGCGGCCCGCTGGCGTCACAAGTGCCATTCCGATTGGTGCATAGTCGAAAGCGCTACGGAACCGTTCTTCGCTCTCTTGCAGTTCTTGTACGTGACGTTTTGCCTGCTCCGCTTGCGCGGTCGAGGTTTCAAGACTCCGGCGATAGGTTTCATAGGTAAGATAAATGATGGCCACAATCGGAATGATGGCCAGCACCATGTAAGCGCCCACCGTATAAATCGACACAACGAGCAGACTCGCGGCGCAGGCTCCCGCGAAATAGCTGATGGACGACCACAAGTAATATCTCTTCCATGTCAACCATACCGGCTGGTCGATCTTACAGGCCATGCCAATGGCCACGAACCCAGTGTTGGCGGCGTATTGGACCAGCCCCATCAGGCAAGTTGCCAGCGCGAGATGCGAGTAGGAGTCTCTGAAATCAGAAATTCCATTCAAGCTGAGATACAGCTCGAGAACCCTTGACACGATGAAAGTCGAGCAAGCCATCGCGGCGGCATTAAAGAATATCGTTCGGGCAGTTTTACTGATTCGCAACCCTGACGAACAGCCTTCACAGGCCGCCAATAAAACGCCTGCCTCACTGCCGTAAAGCAATAAGGACAGAAAAATAAGCGTGTCGGAAACAGTGATGTTTGTATTAACTCGCGGAATGCGAATCGAGATACGCGAACTGATACCGATGGTTCCCAAAACAAGCAACAGAAACGTCGAATCAATACGCGCTGGCGGAAGACGATAAGCTAATAGCACGCATATCACGGCGCCGCAGAGAATGATGAGCATTTGATAAGCTCGAGTGAATCGTTGTCGACCTTCAACTTTCATGTGTTTGCCCAGTTAGTTAAGCGATTCCGCGCTTTGGATTTCTCTGTGCAACCCTCTGTGTTCTCTGTGTCTCTGTGGTTGTTGTATCTCGTGTTCCGATAACCACAGAGACACAGAGAACACAGAGGGTTGCACAGAGAAGAACTGCAATCACTTGTGAGTGGTGCTATCGCCCTCGATTTGGGCTGACTGTGCGAGCAAAACAGAATCGCCAATAAGCACACTGTCACCGAGCACCACGCCATCTCCGAGAACCACACCATCGCCAAGCACAACCCCATCGCCAAGGACTACGCCATTGCCCAACAGTGTTTCTGTAGTAAGAAAGGCAGTGCCACCGCCAAGCGGCGAAGCATCGCTGATGAGAATCGCAGTGCCGAGGCGAATGTCGCCGGTCATCAGCTCTGGATTGAGCGACTGAAAGTTAAGATCCTCGATAACGCCATCTCCGAGCAGCAGGCCTCTACCGTAAATCTTCTGGTACTTCGTAATCAGACTCACTCCGGTGGCGTAAGTGTGATTCATGATAATTCCTTGCGACCAGGTAAAGGTGTGATTACCAATAGTGGTCTGCGGCACTGGCGCCGATCCGTTCAGTAGCGGAGAGCCTAGGGGCGACGTAGTTATTGAACTCAACAGATCGGTTCTGATCAGTTTGGCTAAGCGAACAGCACCGATGATGTTGAGCTGCCCCGCTCCTTGCTCGAATGTATTGTGCCCGGCGAGAGGTTGGGCCGTGTACATCAAGATCGTCTTTACAAGATTTGGCTTAAGGCTTGAATTCACCTGCAGCAGCAGGGCAGCGGCGCCGGCGACGACAGGAGACGACATCGACGACCCGCTCATGTACATCATTCTGCTCGCGGCATTGCTGCTCAGGTTCGCATCAAGCTGCGGGTTCTGGCTGAGGAGCAGGTTGTTGAGAGCTGCAGCCGAAATGAGTTTGTTGCCAGGCGCTACCAGATCGGGCTTGATGAGATTGTCGAAATGCTTGACGCCGTACTCGTCCGTCCAAAAACTTCGCGTTGGACCACGAGAACTATAGCTGGTCACTTCATCGTCGCTGCGCTGGCTCGTGGCATAAGTATTCGATGCCCCCACGGTAATCGCCGAGGGCTCATTGCCCGGAGAGTGTATCCGGCCATAGATCTTCTGATCGTAGGCGTTCTTACCGTTATTGCCGGCCGCTGCCACCACCACAACACCGGCATCGACCACTCGGCGCACCGCCAGGCACAGCGGATCATACTCATACGAGTCGACGGCGAACTGGCCCAAACTAAGGTTTACGACTCGGATGTTGTAGAGCGTGTGATTGCCCAATAACCAATCGAGCGCCGCGATGAGACTCGAGGTTTTTCCTGAACCCCGCGAATCCAGCACGCGTAAATTTATGATGTTGGCGTTGCTCGCAATACCCGTGTAAGCACCCGATGCAACCTGACTGTTACCGGCAGCGAGTGCGGCGACGTGTGTGCCGTGTCCGAAGGGATCGTCGGTTCGATTCTCTCCGGTAAAGTCTTTGCTGAAGATCACACGACTGAGACCGAGACTGTTAGAGAACGACTTGTGGCCGGCATAAACGCCGGAGTCTACGATTGCGATGCCGATACCGGATCCGTCGAGGGTATTGGTTTTGACAAGACCGAGTAATGAACTGTTTTCGGTTCGAGCAGCATCGGCGCCAGTAGTCTGAGTGACATGGCCCAACGTTTTAACTTCTCTGTCGAGTGCTATGTAACGCACCTCATCACTGGCGGCGAGTTCCGCGATGCGATTAACCGGCAGGTTAACCAAACGCAGCGGCAGATTCTGCATGGTCCTAATCACAACTGCGTTCAGATCTTTGAGAAGCGAATCGAGCAAAGGGCTCGAATTAGATGAGGTTTCAATAATTACTGCGACCGAATCGTTGGTATTTGCAAGCTGACGCAGCTCGGGAGACATCTTCTCGTATGACCGGGTTGCGGCCCGCGAGTGCTCGATCGAAAACAAGGCCCAGAAGCAGAGGGTCACGAGTATCAAGGCCCTCAAACGATAAAATAAACGATGATTGATCATCTCAAGTCTCCTCCTGATGTCACCTCTTTGACCGCTCCCGAAATGGGAACTCAGTTGCAAGGCTGGAGCCAGCAGTCGCCGGCATTCGCAAATTTTCTTGCAAACGCAAGGCCGCGACTTGCAAAGAAGGTAAAACCACCAATTTTGCGGAAAAACCAAAAATAATCTGATTGAAAGGGCAAGATGCCCCGGTCAGCCTGCGCGCAAGAGCAACCAGATTGACAGAGCTCCCGCAGTCAGTTTGGCGAAAAGGACTACCCAAACTTCCAATGAGATTTCGGCCAACGCGCCATTCGCAATGAAATTTGCAAACGGGAAATTGGAAGCATTGAGTCTTTATTGGCTACGTGAGAGTTGAAAGACGGCGAAAGCCGGAGTTGCTTCTTGTCCCCCACGAGACACCTCATTTCATTCAACCCGAACGATGGACCAGCGAATCATGGAGCATATAACGGCAAGGATATTAATTGCAGACGATCACCCGATTTTCAGATCGGGAGTCAAACACATTCTGTGCGAAGAAATAAAAAACATACGGATCGCCGAAGCACCCAACGCACGAGAGGCAATGCGGCTGGTGCGAACTGACGATTGGGACATCGTACTGTTGGATATTTCAATGCTCAGCCAAAACGGATTGCAGGTACTGAAAGACATCAGGAGCATGCGCCCGAGGCTACCCATACTCATGCTGAGCATGGAGTCCTCCGATCACCTGGCGGTACGAGCCATTGCCAGCGGTGCCAATGGATGTCTGAACAAAGACTGCGATCCAAATCAACTGACCACAGCGGTCCAGAAAGTGCTCGCCGGCGGTAAATACGTCAGCGAAGCCCTCGCAACCGACCTGGTTTTCAATTTCAAGCTCAGCTCAGGTGGACCAGTACATCAGAGTCTTTCCGATCGCGAGTTTCAGATCATGCTCATGATCGCCGCCGGCACCTCACTCTCGCAAATCGCTACCGAACTAGCGCTAAGTGCGAAGACAGTGAGCACTTATCGAGCGCGCCTGTTGGTAAAGATGGGAATGACTTCCAATGCGCAAGTGATCAGGTACGCGATGAAAGAGCAATTGATCTGACTGGTTTTGTTCGTACGCTGTGAGAATTTGCTTACAGCAAATTACGCTAACTGCCGACGTGATAATCAGGTTTTTGCTGGCATACAAGAGCCTCTACTTCATAAGAAGATCGAAACTGATAACTCTCTCATTAGAGTGTCAGAGGTCAAAGAAGAGTTAGCTTCGAGCTGCTACTCACTTTCCGTTTCGCAAAAAGAAACATCAAGAGTTGCGGCATCCTGGGCCTTTAGTCGCTTTGCCCGCGGCTAAGGACCACAACTTCAACTTCGGAAGGGAGGCAGTATGAACAAGAACTACCTGGAAAGGAAAGCGAACGGAAGGTTGAGACATTCTCGAATCCTAAGCGTTACCGCACGACTGCTACTGTTACCGTTTGCGATCGTAACTATCATGGCTTTGCAGCCGGCGGAAGCTCGCGCGGACGGCATCGTCGTTGTAACCACTCCGGTCTCGACCTTGACCACACTTTTAGGTCCAGCCATCACCAACTTCAACTCGAACGTGGCACAGACCACGCTGACTCAGAATGGTCCACCAGTCAACGTTCTCCTCGGCACCTTTGGTCCTAACCTGCTCAGTCCACTCTCACTTACCAACTTGACCAAGCTGGTCATCGACGTAAATCTGTCCGGAAGCGGTATTAACTTCGCTCCGCCTTCAATACAACTGGTGGGCACATATAACATTGCGCTCTCGCAGTTTACCTTTGCTCCCTTGAACGTTAGTTTCACCACCATCGCCAATGACTGCGGTTCATTCAGTGTGGTAGCGAATCCCCTCTCGCTAACAACACTATTGACCGGAGGCGCGTTGAACGCTCAGATCACAAATGTGCTCTGCGGCACCTGCCCGGGCACCGGAGGCAATCCGGTACCCGAGCCGGCAACGCTTGCCCTATTGGGTTCGGGTTTAACGGGCGTGGCGGGATTTGCGAGACGACGATTCAGGAGAAAGTACTGAAAAGGAGTTGAATGGTTTCTCCCGCCTGACAGCAGTTCGATCCTTGTTAAGAACTCTGCCAGCTAATGGCGGCGGTTGTTTATGGGCATATCAACTGCCGCCCAATTTTTGAGTCATAAAAACGCACAAAGGGCGCAAAGGATTAGCAACATCCTTTTGTGCCTTTTATACTTTTTGCAGCCCGACTACTCGTCGCTCAATGGACGTTGACGCATGCGAGGTGGCCTGATACGCAAGCTCTGATGGCGGGTCTTCAACATTTCGCAGAGACCTTGATGGGTTATTCCCAGCATACGCGCGGCACTGGTCACCTGGCCGTCGGTCCTCTCTAGTGCACGCTTTATCAACTCACCTTCATACCGCCTTACTTCTTCTTTCAGTGAACTATTACTGAGCGTCTCTTCGATTGTTGTACCTGCCACGCGCAGCGCCGCGGCGATGGCGATTCTCGCTGCTGAGCGAAGACGATCACCTGTATTGCTATCCGGCGCTTCCCCGACACGTTCATCAGCTTCGTGGTAAAGAGTAAACAGATCTTCCGGCGGTAAATAATGCTCGAGTTGCTCGACCATCATCAGCCGGGTGCGCCCGGAACTCACTCGGTCGCCAGCGACTTCCGCAATCTGCGCCCCGCGCGAAAAGATCTCGAGGGCCTCCTGGTAACGTCCCATTTGCGAGAGCGCAATACCGCGCGTCGTGAGAGCTTCAGACAATAATGCCTGCTCATCACCATGCTCCAAAATCTCAACGGCTTTCGCTGCTGCCTGTTCAGCTTCGGCACCGCGCTGCTGCGCCAGAAACACGTGGGCCAGCGTCTCGTTTACCTGAGCGATGCTGCCATCATCCTTTAATTCAGTGAAAATCTGCCGCGCTTTGTTGAGGTGTTCGAGAGCTTCGTCAAAGCGTTGGAGCTCCATCAAAATTCCGGCGATGTTGTTTTCAACGCGCGCCAAATAGCGAGCGTGACGCGCTTGCTCGAGATGAAAACTAGCCGCTGCGTTTTCGATCAATGCACGATCGAGATTGTCGCGACGGCCGAGTCTTTTGAACGCTATCGCTCGCTGCATATGATAGCGACCGTGAGTTGCGTGATCGTCGATCTCCTCGAGCAACGGCGCTGCTTCGCTCAAGTGGTTCAGGGCCTCGTCTAGACGATTTGAAAAGATCTCGACGATCGCCCGGTTGATTAGAATCCGCACTCGGTTCTCAACACTGCTCGCACGGGAAAGCGCCTCCTGAAACCATACTGCGGCTTCCTCCAGTGCGCCCGCGCGCCAGTAACAGATCGCAAGGTCCGTTTGCGCCTCGACCACCTTCTCGTGTTGTCCCAGGGAAGCAAAGATACGTGCGCTTTCCGCAATCAGATCCTTTGCAATTTCCTGAGCTTGAGGAACTTGTTGGGCGCTGCCCAGCCATCCAGTGAGACTTCCGGCCCGTAATAACAATTCTGCTTTGGTAGCCGGACCCAAACCAGCAGCTGTCGGCCGCTCGCCGATCTCGCCCCAAAAGCCAGCGAGCGCTTTGCGCGCCGCTTCGTAATCGCCGGCGTTCTCTAAGTGCTTGGCCAGCTCACACTTCTGCCTGACCTGAAAATCCTGATTCGTGCTGGAAACTTGAGGTTCTATCATTTTCATGGGGCAACAAATTATTTTTCAACGTTTCGCAAGATTTCTTGCGAAGTTAGTGATATCATCCGGTCCTCGCCCAAATCAAAACTCTAAACTGGCCAGACCCTGGTCAGCGTTTTCCTCCTAAGAAAGGACATATATGAAAAGAACTACTTCCTTAGCCGTAGTCTTTGTGATGACCCTTGCCCTATCGATGCCGGTATTTGGCGGCGACATGCCTGGACCCGGAGCCCCCCAGAAGCCGCACGGAGGTAATTCATCGGGCGCACATCTGGCAATTGGTGAGCCACTTGGAGTACAGGCCGGTGCCGGCCCTTCCGAGGCTACACCAGACCTCATTAATCAGGCAATGATTATTGCAATCGAGTTGATGCTTTCACTTATCTAGCAAGGAAAACCAACGGTGGTTCTGTGCCTGTCCACCGGGCAGAAGGTGGGAGTGTGTGGTTAAATAGGATGGTTGGCCCACGTCATTTTGACTTAAGGACTACCGATTGCGCTGATTTTGACAGCCTGATTAGCGAGTCGTAAGTCACCAGCATCTTCGGACGGGACGTCGGGAACGGAACTCGAATGGGTATTTCTATTGCTGCCTGGGTTTCAATTCCCAAAGTACGTTAACGATTGCCCAGCGTCCGTTTATCTTCGCCATGTGCATATAGTCGATCCAACCGGACATTATGGCCTTAACGCTCGCGGCATTTTCGAAAACATCCAAAATCGTAATGTCTTTTTGCTGATTCTCTTTCCATTTGACATCCTCAATATTCAAGAGCACGATCCGCCCATTAACTTTAATTGAGACTCGAGACAGATACTCAGCGGGCGGGATTGTTCGCTGCTCGGTTTTGTCGTCGACGCCTTCGACCGCCGCATGTTGGTCTCGATCCGATCCGGCTTAGAGAAAAAATGGTGTGTGGAATAGATTGCAATGATCAGTGAGTACACTAAAACGCTCTGGTGAAACTCCTCTACCACCAGTTCTCTGTACAGACCGACGGCGCGGTTTATTCCGGATCCAGAAAGAAAAGTAGCCACGACGGAATACAAACCTAACTGCGTCAAAGACAAACCAACCGCGGCCGGAATATGAACAAAGAAGGCCTGGAGAAATCGACCTTTCGCAAATGGAAAACGCGAAGCTAAACGTATGACCAGCGGAGTGAGGACGGCCCAGCAGTAAGCGCAGAGAAGCCACGGAACGAGATGGCGCGGCAAGTCTGCAAACCCTCTCGAAATTCCTTGCCTGATCATGCTCTGGCTGGCAAAAAAGACACCATAAGCGGTCCACGCCAGGAAGATGATCCCCAGCCGGATATAACTTTGCCTACCGATCGCGTGAAATCGTGTTTGCATAGTCAAAAGCCGATACGCGACCTCAGTGAACCTATAATATAGCAACCGATCAAAGAGTGTAGAAAACCGGTGGTCGTTCCGGAAAACCGCAACGCTCCGAGGTCAGAAAGTTACCACTGAAAACATTGACAGACCCTCAGATCACGCAGCTGTCGCACTCAAGTATGGTCAGGCAACCTTTCTGTGTTTCATTCCCACTCTGCGCAAGAAGCTGAGAAATTCAGCAACATTAAGAAAGATCGTAGTCCGAGTTCTGCGTAAATTGCCCAAGTCCCTTGGAGTTCAACATGCGCTTAACCCCAAATATTCTTTTTGTCGAAGATGATGCTGACACTCAAGAACTCGTCGCTATCCTCTTACGACTCGAAAACTATCACGTAGTGCTCGCCAAAGATTCTGACGAAGCATTGCTGCTGGCTCGAGCGATGCGATTCGCACTCTACATTCTGGACAACTGGATACCTGGAGGACCGGGCATCGAACTTTGTAAGAAGCTGCGCGAGTTTGATGCAACGACGCCGATCGTTTTTTACTCAGGAGCGGCTTACGACAGCGACAAACGTGCGGCATTTGCGGCAGGGGCTCAGGAATATCTAATCAAACCAACGCACAACGACACACTGATTGAGACAGTAGCGCGGCTAATCGCGGAAGCCGGAAAACTCAAACCAACAGCCCGAGCAGTCACGCGCGATGCTGTCGAGCATAAGCCGCTAGCATCTGTTGCTTGACGCAGGATTTATAGGGTCAAACTACGTCATAGCATTCAAGTATCCGGCAGCCAATAAGAGCCAGTGAACTTGATCATTGGGTCCTGGCCAGACGAGCAGAGCGTGATCGGCGTTGGAAAATACCTTGATCGTAACATCTTTATTTCCCGGGAGGACCACGTTTGCCGCTGTATCTATGGCCTACAGGCGTGCACACTATGTGTGTTGTCGCACGGACACAACAAAATTCCAGTTGTAGATTAAATCAAAGGCCCGATCAGGTCTTAGACCAAATGAAGTATTCGATAGTACGAAAGTGCAAGCGCCGCTTGATAGTTAGGAAACAATTCATGTTGTACCCGCAATTGGAACAAAGGTTACAAGCGTCAAAGCAGGCAGTGAATAGAGCTACGAGCGAAAGCATCCTCGAGCAGTGCAAACAGTATCTTGCGCTACTCGCCGAATACCGAAGCCGGCTTTACGAGTTGCAGGGAACGCTTGCTGTAAGTCAACAGTCCGCCTCCCCTTCCCTGACCGAAGAAGTCCCCGATCGGAAAACGATTCGTGAAGCGATAGAGAGAACTACGCTCGAGCGAAATAGAACTCAGCTGCTTCTGCTCTCGTTCACCACGGTTAGTGGGTATGAGGCAGTACAAATATTTAACCAACGGAAATACGAAGGACATGACGACTGGGAACTGCGGGCGAGCGGAGTTAAATTTCGTGGCGGAGACGATGGCGATCTGATGACGGTCCAGGAAGCCGTCGACCTTGCCGGCATGCTTCGCAGAGAAGAGCACGTCGCACAAAACGCTCCTTAGTTCCCAGGGCGCGGGCAAGATCACAGTGTCAACGATCGATGCGCGCGATCCCATTTCAAATTGGAATCAGCGCTTCGCTCTTCGGCAAGTTGCACTTGTGTTTTTTATTCCAAAGACGATCCCTGATTCAACAGGCTGGCGAAATGGTTGTTTTGTTCGTCCGTCGGAGTTGAAAGGCGGTTCCCAGTGCCCCTATGAATAAGACGCTCCAGTTCTTGAGCAGTTGGGGCCAGAAACTCTTTGAAGTTCCGATGTTCGTTCGTCTCCGTCCTCTGAGTGACGACAAAATCAACCACTTCAACTTCTTTCACAATACTCTTCAATGCTTCCGCCGTCTCAACCGCGTCAATATTACTTCCCAAAGCCGTCTAAGTAGGCTTGTATCTGGAAGAACATCAGCACTGACAAAGAAATCACAAATAGGCTGAGGAATAGCGTGTTCGCTTTTTCGCTGAACGCTTTCTCTTCAGCTACTGCATATGCCTGGAGCAAACCCGGTTGAAAGGTCTGAAAGCAATTCGGACAGGATACTGCATCAGTAAAGCAACGACGACGACAGTTCGGACATTGTGTAAGACTCATATTTTTATTCCTGCTTTGGATGGTAACCCGGCATTTGCGGTTAGGGGCGGACATTGCCCGCCCCTCCGCGGGGGAACATCTGTCTGCTTTACACCAACTTGGAAGCAGCTACCGGCTGCAACGTCGAACTGGCGAACTCGAAGGTCTTCACAATCGGCGTACCGTCGATCACATTCGAAAGGGTCTTCAGCACTTCCGGATACGCCGTGCGATCGTAGGCATCCGCATCTGCTTTCGTGTCCCAGAAGCTGTTGACGACCGCTTCTGAGCGTTCGGGTGCGATAAAGGTGGTTTCATCGCGGAATCCTTTCTGCTTGCGCAGGATCGGGAGAATCTCGGCCTCGCCGATGCGGTTGAGTTCTGTAGCTGAATTGGCTTTTAACTTTAAAGTAACTTGTCGTCCAAACATTTCTTTCTCCTCTGTTTTTGAGCTGTTGATTTCAGGTGATCTGGAAAATTCCAGAGGAGCTGAGAAGGGAGTAAGCGGACTCGATTCAACGTCACCTTATGCTAACCATGTGCATATGTCAAGTATAGGATATATTGCACATATACATTATTTGTCGTATATGGTAAATAGGACACGAGCGAAACACATCATGATTGAGATTCATATAAATGAGTTACTGAAAAACCGCGGTCGATCCTTCTATCGGCTGGCTAAAGAGACGGGTATCAGCCATACGACGCTGTGGCGGTTTAAGAAGGGCAAGGCACTAGGAATCAATTTTGAAACATTGGAGAAGTTGTGCGAGACACTTAAGTGTCAACCTGGCGATGTGTTTTCTCACACGAATAGGAAAAAGACTAATCAAAAGTCTGCTGCCAAAAGACGTACGGCAAAGTAGCAAGTCATGCCCAAGTCGGTGTGCTGTCATCTGCCTCACCCTCTAACCGCCACGAGTTAGTTGCGTCCAGCCTCAAGCCGAAGACACCTCGCATAAGTGTGTTGGCGCACAGACGGCTGGCGCCTTGAGTTGTATACATGTTTACGAGCCCCCATTGCTCCAATAAGAATACTGATGATTAGAGAATTCGAAATGCGCAACGAACTGATGATTAAAGAACGGGCGACAGGCATTAACTGGCATACCGCTATTTTCATGGGACTCTTCCATCTTGGAGCGGTGGCCGCGCTCTTTGTCTTCAGTTGGCAGGCGCTGCTGGCTGCAATAGTGCTCTGGTGGATTTCCGCTAGCCTGGGCGTCGGCATGGGTTTTCACAGACTCTTGACTCATCGTGGCTACAAGTCCCCCAGGTTAGTGGAGTACTTTCTGACCGTCTGCGGCACACTCGCGCTTGAAGGTGGACCAATCAACTGGGTTGTCACGCATCGCATCCATCACGCGCATGCAGATGCGCCCGGTGATCCACACACTCCGCGCGATGGCGGCTGGTGGGCACACATCGGGTGGATGCTCAACGGTACGGCGCAGCAGTATGACAGCTCGGTTATGGCGCGCTATGCCCCCGACCTGTTGAAGGACAGGTTTCATGTATGGCTGAACAAGGTTTATTGGTTGCCGCTGGTGTTGCTTAGTTTGGCGTTGCTGACTTTTGGCGGCTGGTCGTATGTAATGTGGGCAGTTTTCTTCCGCGTCACGTTTAACTTGCATGCGACCTGGCTGGTCAACTCAGCGACGCACATGTGGGGCACGCGGCGGTTCTCGACAGAAGATGATTCCAGAAACAACTGGTGGGTCGCCTTGCTGACCTTTGGCGAAGGCTGGCACAACAATCATCACGCACACCCAACCGCTGCACGGCATGGGCTTGCCTGGTACGAGCTCGATATCAACTGGTGGGGCATTCGCCTCATGCAGTTTCTAGGGCTCGCAAGAGCTATCAAATTGGTCAGTGTGGCTCAACGTTTCCTGGCCTGAGAAGTTGGGCCGAGCAAAAGTGAAAGAGAACGGCCAGAGGTTTGAATGGATAAGAAGAACAACACGAACCTGATCATTCTGGTAGTGGAGGATGTCCACGAGACCCGCGAGGGCATTGAAAGGCTGCTTATGGTTGATGGCTATCGTATAGCGTTAGCAAGAGATGAACAGGATGGAGTAGAGAGCGCCCGCCGGCAGCGGCCCGATCTGATTCTTGTGAGTCTGGCTGGCGTACCCCGCGAGGTGATTGTTTCCGCCCGCCGTATTCGAGAGAAGGCTGCGATAGGAGAGGATGTGCCCGTTGTTGTCTTCTGCGTCGATGAGATCGCTGAAGGTGATGAAGTCGCGATCGGCGAAAACGTACATGTTACGCGCCCTGATAACTTCAATCAGTTGAGAAGCCTTCTCGCTCGGCTGCTGCACGGAATTCCCAAAGCAGCTTGAGTGAAAACACGCCGCCCTTCTTAAGCAATACAGAAAGAAGAATCGTATGTGGTCTAACGCACGGACAGCTGTGTGTGATTAGTTCATTCTGGAATGGACGCAGGACCATTAAAGGGGTCGGAAAAATTGTTGAAATGAGGAGAGTACGATTATGTTGTGGACCATTCTTACAGTTTTGTTACTGCTCTGGTTGGTTGGATTTTATGGTGGCTTTGTCACCACCAGCCTGATTCACCTATTGCTGGTAGCGGCGGTCATAGTTCTTGCACTTAATCTCTTTAAGCACCGCAACCCGGCGTAAGGCAACCGAGGGAGAAATCAAACCAGTTGAGCGACAAAGAGTCTGAAACGTTATTACGATAAGTATCCAACCACTGCACGATCTCGAGCACATAAATATTCTTCACTATGTAGAAGAACCAGGAAGCAGGAGCAGGAAGGTCCGGTGCTCCTGATTACTGCTCCTGCTTCAGTTCGTATTCTAAGCCTCCATCTGTGGGCTCTCACACATACCATGATATGCTCTTAATAAGTTCTGGACGTTCTGGAGCCCCCCAAGATTCTAACTACCGCCAGGATGTTCCTTGTTTAGTGCGAACAGGCAACGGGGAGTACTGATGGCTGTTTTGGCACGACCAACTGAACCAGTTGAAAACCGGCTGCTGGCGGCCCTGCCGCGCAACGAGTACGAACGTCTACTTCCAAACTTGCAGCAAGTCTCATTTTCCCTCGGTGAAGTGGTCTATGAATTCGGTGGCCGATTGGATTACGTCTTTTTTCCAACTACTTCAATCGTCTCTTTACTCTACACCATGGAAAACGGATCGAGCGCCGAAATGGGATTGACTGGTAATGATGGTGTGGTAGGGATTGCTCTCTTCATGGGTGGCGGCACCATGCCCAATCGTGCCGTCGTCCAAAGTGCCGGCGCCGCTATTCGGATGAAGGCGAAATTGCTGCAAGACGAATTCGCGCTTGGTGGAAAATTTCAACACCTCCTGTTGCGCTATACACAAGCGTTAATCACTCAAATATCACAGACGGCCGTTTGTAATCGGCTTCACTCGGTAGAACAGCAGCTTTGCCGGTGGCTGTTGCTAAGTCATGACCGTTTGAAATCCGATGAGTTAATCATGACTCAGGAATTGATTGCAGACATGTTGGGCGTGCGTCGCGAGGGCGTTACTGTAGCGGCAGGTCACCTGCAAGATGCCGGGGCAATTAGGTACGTCCGCGGGCGCATCAAGATCCTCGACCGTCAGAAGCTGGAAGAAACCGTCTGCGAGTGTTACCAGGTGGTCAAAGACGAGTTCCTTCGGTTGCTGGGATAATTCCATCAGAATAAACTGAGGCCTTTCCCGCGCAGCAGCCTTTACGACCTCTAACTCAGACCTCCTCCCTCTTTGGGTATGTGTGTTAGCGCACAGACCTTCTTTTCTTTGACTGCTATAAATCGTTAGCTTCCTGTAGAAATTATCTTTCGACATCCGAGATCGGGCCAGCAACCTTCTTCTTGAGCCGCTTGTAATTTTCAATAGAGCTGAAGAAGAGTTGTGATCTGCATCCACAACACTCCGTTTATTTTCAGCTTGGGATTCTTGGGTGCAATTCCTGAATTGCGACGTGTGCTTGGAAACCGGGAATGAGGCTGTTGAAGCTGAAAGAAGAAAAAATGACAATTATCAAACGCATCACTTCTGTTTTTATCCTGTTACTGTTTCCAATCATCATCGGCCTGGACGTACAGGCTCAGCCGCAGCCTAACCGTAATAACACCCGTCAGGTCGGCAACATGCTGCAACGACTTGAACTAAGCTCGAGCAGGTTCCGCAACAGTCTCAATCTGGCATTGGTCCAGCGGAGCGTCGATCAAACGCAGCCTCGAAATGACATCAGCACCTTCCAGTCTGGCTTTGATCTCGCTATTAAGCAGTTCTGGGATCAGTTCACTCGGAGGCTTGCGGTTGCGTCCGACGTTGAAAGCATCCTGCAAAAGGCGTCACCCATCAACAGCTTCATAACCCAAAATACCTTAAATCCTCGGGTCAAGAATGACTGGGCATCGGTGCGAACGGATCTGAACACCCTGGCGAGTGCCTATGGCGTCAGTTGGCAGTGGAACCAACTAACGCCGATGAAGGTTGATTCAAATCGATCGTTCCGACTATCCGAGAGTGAACTCACTCTGCTAATTCAGCAGATCGAAAATGGCGGCGATAACTTTCGTGTAAGTCTTACGGATGCTTTTTTCCGACGACCATACGATCGGACCAGAAGCGAAGGCAACATGAATGATGCTCTTCGCGGTTTCAAAAAGGCGACCGATCAAGTTCGCATTCGCTTCGATGCCAGGCAGTTGGTTTCGGACGATGTTCAGCGTCTGCTCGATCAGGCCCAACCCCTCGAAAATTTTATGCGGGACAATCCGCTTACAGACCGCGCCAGGAACGATTGGTCAACATTGCGCACAAATCTAGACCTCCTGGCCAACGCGTATAACATCTCGCCGACTTGGATAAACAATCCATCTTCACAGACTGCATACAAGGACGCTAATCGCCTGACCGGAACTTTTAGATTGGATTCCGCTCGCAGTGACAACCCGCGCGACAAAGCGCAGCGCGCGACTCAGAACTTGCGCGCCTTCGAACGCCAGGAAGTCGCCGAACAAATTCTGGTGCGACTTGAATCTCCTGAGATGCTGATGATCGAGCGCCGCGGTATAACGATGAATATTGCTTCTTCGCTAGCGCGACAATCAACATTTGAGGCAGATGGCCGTGAGCGTCAGGAACAACTGCCCAACGGTAGATCGACTAAGGTAACAGCGACGTTGCGTGGGGAACAGTTAGTAGTGAGTTCGAACGGCTACAAAGAGAATGATTTTAATGTCACTTTCGATGCAACTGAAAACGACAACAGTCTGCGAGTGCGGCGACAGATCTACTCCGACCGGCTAACTCAACCAGTTGTCGTCGATAGTGTTTATAACCGCACTGCCGATGTCGCAGAGTGGAACGTCTACAACGATTCGCGGCCGGTTGCCGGTAACAAAAGCGTCTCCAGTGAATTCATCGTGCGAGATGGTGAAAGCCTGTTAGCGGTTCTTAATAATGACTTGACTACAAAGCACACGAAGCAGGGCGATCGGTTCACTATGACTGTACGCCAACCCGGCCAATACGAAGACGCAGTTATCGAAGGCACGGTTGGGAACGTAGACCAGGGTGGACGCCTGAGTGGCCGGACCGAGATGTCGCTCACTTTCGAAACGATCCGGCTGCGCAATGGACAAACTTACAGGTTCGCGGGAATTCTCGAGAGCGTTCGAACGCTGAATGGCGACGCGATCAAGATTGACAACGAAGGAAGTGCGCAAGGCGCCAACCGGACCACGCAAACGATCCAGCGGGCAGGCATTGCCACCGCTGTGGGTGCCGTCATCGGCGCCATCGCCGGCGGTGGAAAAGGAGCAGCGATCGGAGGAATTATTGGCGGGGCAGCCGGAGCGGGCTCGGTTTTTATTCTTGGCAAAGACAATCTGGAGCTTCCGAGCGGCACGGAACTGAGGATTCGATCGAGTGGGCCACGGTAGGCCAGACTACGCGTCATCCTGCGTCGGCACCCGTCGAAGCGCTCAGCCAAACGCCTGCGGCGAAACAGGGCGTGATAGACGATGAGGACACGAAACATAATGCAACCAATCAAGCTCATTAAGAACGCAGAACGTAACGTTCCAACGACTCGATCCAGGATCAAACGCGCCATGCGAAACAGATCACCAGAAGGGGTTCGGTCCTGGGTAGTCGAATTTAAAAGAACTCGTCGTACCGAATCTCCGATGTCCTTCGATAGTTTGTTCAAGGACGCACTCTCACAGAGAGGCCAGGCAGATTGACCCCCGTTTCTTCGCTGTAATGACTAAGGCAAATACACAAAGTGTGCGTAATGTTGCGCGAAGGATCGTCCGAGCGGACCTCGCGAGAGAAGGAGCACGTCATGAACGAGAACGGGAACACGAGCACCCGCGCGTTTTGACTTTTGTGACAAGCATATCGAGGGTTAACTTCGCGTCAACCGAATACTGCCCGACACGCTGAAGATCGTAATCGGCGTCCCGCCTGCGCCGATCCGCGCGCGGACGTTGGGCGACTTCTCTTCACTTTCGCGAGTGACGTTAGGCACGTCCAGGTAAACTTGACCACTGACATGATCGGCGTTGAAGTCAGCGTTGATGTCACTCTTGAATCCAATCTCGACGGAGCCACTCACGCTCTTGATTTGAATGCCCTGCGAACCCAGGCTGACAAGCGTAGCGTTCACGCTACCACTTACGCTCGACACTTCAAGCGAGCCGGTCGCCTGACCAAGACGGACGTTGCCACTGACGCTGTTAACTCGCGCCTCGGCGCCAACGTTCCCGACTTCGACACTTCCACTGACGCTGGTCACCTGTAGTTTTCCGCCGACGTTACCGATATTGACAGAGCCGCTAATGCTGCTCACATGCGTCTGGCCGTCTAAGTCGCCGGCTGTGAGCGAGCCACTGACACTGTTGACTGAGAGATCGATGCGTCGAGGCAGCTTGAGTATGACCTTGTGGTCCACTTGAATATTCCGCTCGCGGCGCTCTTGAGGCTCCTGCACACCTCGCACCACAAGGCGGTTACCCACCTGTTCTACTTCGATCTTGTGATATTCGAGGTCAGCACGGGTGCGCGCCGTGCGAATGATTTTCACCTCCGCTGTTGCGGTATCCACATTATCGATTTCGACGGAGCCACGAATGCTGGAGACTTCAACGCGCGCCCCCGGTTCCAGTTGGTACGTCTGGTTAATTTCGTCGCGTTCCTTAAAGTCGGGCCTCTGAGCTATCTCGGAGGTGAACTCTGCCCGCGGCACTGCGCAGGCCAACATCATCACGCTCGTAAGCAATGTCGTAACGATCATGGTCTTCACCTCTATAGTCATTTCTAATCGTTGGTCAGTGGCCTGATTATCTCAACAATGGATGACACTTCCAAGTTTTTGAAGAGCCTGGTACGTTTGAAAAAACGCCGAAGGCGTTGGCTAATTCCAGCCCACGGTTGGAGTGTAGCGACAACCCCGGGGATCAACCTTATATTCCGAATCAACCCTGAAAGGGTTCGCCTCGGGACAAAGCCTTTCAGCGAAGAACGTTTATTCTTTATAGCGATCCAGGCTGAAATTAGCGAACGCCTTCGGCGTTTTTCAGCTATAAACATTTGGTCCCTGAGGGATCCAAACAAACGCTCGAAGGCTACGGAGTCTTCTGGATCGTTCTGTGCAAGATCCAGTCTGACACAGTTTTCAAGACGTTCGGAGAAATCGTTTCCTCGGTCTGGCTGTATTCGGAGAGTAGACCGGTCTGGCTCGTTTGGAACAGATGGTTAAGATTTGGGAAGGCCTTTATTGTTACGTCCTCGTTGCCACCGGCCTTCAGACCGGCCGCTATCAAGTCGAGGTTTTCCTTCCAGGCGACTTGTAAGTCATGCTCACCATTAAGAGCGAGAACGGGAACTTTCACGTTTTTCAACACCGGGCGCGGATCGAACATTACGAAGTAACGATACCAGGGCGTCTTGTACATTGGAATGAACGCTTTGACGGCTGCCGCGGCCGGCTCGAATTGCTTTTTCTGAACGACGCTTAATGTTCCGCCATAAGCAGCGATCTCTTCATTTATTCTTTGCTCGATACGCTTTTCATCAGTCTCCGTTTTGACGATTGCGTTAATTCTCCGGGACAGAGCATTGATATGTACGAGCGTGTCAGGCGGGGTTCCCTGGGCCTTATGGATCAGCTCAGTTTGCGTGTAGATAACGTCTTCGCCTCGTTGTCCAGGACCAGCAAGGAGCACAATGAATGCCACGTCCTTGCTACGGGCCGCCACCATTGGCGCAATCATTCCTCCTTCGCTGTGACCAATAAGACCAATCATCTTTGGGTTTATCTCTTTGCGTTGTTTTAGAAAATCAACTCCGGCAAGAACGTCGTCGGCGAAGTTCTCACTCGTTGCTGAAAGCGAACCAATCTCGGTGCCGCCCACACCACGATCATCAACTCGGAGTACGGCAATGCCGTTTCTCGTCAGGTGATCGGCCAGAACGAGGAAAGGATGGTGACCCGCGATCGTTTCGTTGCGATCCTGCGATCCGCTACCAGTGATCAACAACACAACCGGGTATGGCCCAGCGCCACGTGGCAGAGTTAAAGTGCCCGCAATCTTTACTTTGTCCTTTTCATTTCGATAGCTGACTTCCTCCTCCATGTAGGCGTAAGGCTTCTTTGGTTCCTGCGGTCGATTGAACGACGGCACCGCGGCGACTCGTTTGAAAGCCATTGGAGTTGCATTCGCACCCTGTTTGAATGTGCCGGAGATCTCGTCACCTGTTTCATTCAGCGTTCCGTCATAGCTGATGGCAAACTTTGAGGCTGAAAAAGTCAGCTTGTTGCCATCGAGAACGATCGAATCAATGGGCAGATCCGTTGCGCCCTGATCCGGACTGTCGAATTTGGCGGCGTAGCCATTCGCTGATTTTTCAATCTTCACAACAAGCCTTAACCTGGCGCCGGCGACAGCCAACGTTGCGAGCCAATTTCCCTCGACGTTGGGTGTTGCAGTTTGAGCGACAACGGCATGGGCTAAGATGACGTACAGAAATATATGAAGCACGACTCTCATTTGTTTCTCCTTTCCCTATCGCCCGCCATTCAGCTTCGAAAGAACTTCGACGAATTCACGCAGCCGGTCGAAGTTTAGAATTATTAGTGTCGGTACGACGATCAGAACGATTGTGCCAAGGACCACACCGGCCTTGGCCCACACGCGGTGTTCAGAAAGTTGAGGTGCAGGTTTTGCGCGGAGCGCCAGCCAGCCAAAAATGATCGCCAAAATAGGTTTCTCGAGACCCAGCAAGTTAACAAAACTGCAGATACCGAGTATTAGCGAGGCAGTTGCAAAAGCATACTTTTGACCCAGTATCAGGGATTCTTTGGTTTGATTCTCGACCATGATTTATCTCTCCAACACCAGCTCGGTGTTTATCCTAAATGGATTCTCTTTAATGAAAACAAACAACAAGACAACGATCACCAGCGGCACGAGCTTAAAAGCGATGCCTGGGTCGCGGTCTGGAAGCATTTCCAACAATTTGTAAATGACCAGGAGCAGACCAATCAGAGCAAATGGTCGCCAACGAAAGGTCGCGTTCGTGCGTTTGGCAATCTTGTTATCGATCGCCGGCCAAAGATCGACGCGCCGTTCCGAAAGAGTGTGACCAGTGAGAAACTGATCGAGCTCTTGCAATTGCTTCAGTTCGTGCTGACAGTTGGCGCAGTCTGCAATGTGCGCCGATAACTGTTCCTTTGCGAACCCCGGTTCCTCACCATCGGCCGCCGCCATTTGTGCCATCAGCACGTCTTCGCAAGTTAGTTCCTTCATGGACATTCAAACCTCTTGTTCTCTCTTGAGCATAGGAGTGAGTTTGCGCTGTAACTGCCGGCGCGCAGTAAAAAGCCGGCTCATCACCGTTCCCCGCGGGATTTGCAGATGCGCAGCTAGTTCGTCATACGAGAGCCCGTCAAAATATTTCAGGCAGACTATTTCCCGTTCTTCAAATGTCAGCGAGTGCAGTGCCTTTTCAAGACCAAGCGTTGTTTCGTCAGACACTCCTCGTTGCGAAGCCAGGAGTAAAGCCTCATCGAGAGTCTCTGAGGGCCGGCGTTTTGCGGTCATCTTGTAACAGCGGTTCCGAACCAGAACGTAGAACCACTGGTAAAATGTCCGTGCCGTGTCAAACGTGCCGATTGCTTTGAACGCGTCAATAAATGCCTCCTGAACCGCGTCCTCAGCATCAGCGCGATTGAACAAAATTGCCGTCGCATGACCGACCGCACGCTTTTGATAACGCTCAACTAGATGGCGAAAGGGTTCCTGGTCACCTTGCTGACATCTCTTGATCGCCTCGGCATCATCCATCTTCGCCTCTAACAATAGGTATCCGTCTTGTGGGAGAATTATTCAGAATATTTTCGTGAAGGTCAGATCCTCTGGACACCCTGGTTTTATAGTGCGAGAAACAAATCGTGTTTTGACGAGTTCGCCTTAACGGTTTGTCTGTGCTTTTTGACCAGATAAACCCACCAAGTCCCATTCGAATATTCAATGCGCCTCGGAACGTACTGTAGGGGCGGCACTCCGTGGCCGCCCCTTCGAGGCATTAAACCACTATCGAAAAGATCGTCGCCTCTCGTGCGGCACCACCCCCACATCGGAAATCTTGAATGCCATGCGAGGGGCGGCCACGGAGGGCCGCCCCTACAAGCTACCCATTGACGCATTGCGTTCCAGGGAAGTAAGCTGCGCACGACATTTTGAAAAATTGCTTTTTCGCAACCTCGATCCTCCGTCCCCAAACTGCGATGGCAAACTTTTCTCTTCAATACTCCACGACAACGATCGAGCTCTTAGGCCGTAACTCCTCCACGAAAGGCACCGATCTTTATGAGCGTCAGAAAGGAATGGAAAACCTTACTCCTCTGGGTAGTACCGCTGTTTGTGATAGGCATCGGAGCCATAGTAGCCGCGCCATTCACGGATAAGGACTCCTTGTTTCACCATTTAATGCGCGACATCGGGATAGCTCTCCTGATATCCGCCCTGGTGACGGTTGCATACGAAGCTTATGCAAGAAGGACGTTTGATCTTGCCAAGATAGAAACATTGTTGGATACGGTTTATGGGTCAGGTGTTCCACCAGACATTTGGGACAGCATCAAGGATCGATTGTTAAACCGAAGAGTAATACGCCGGAACACAAACCTTCACTTGAGCGTTTTGCGCAGCCAGACCATTGCTAATGACGAAGTGGTTTTAGGAATCGACTTTGCGTATGAGTTGGGTAACCTGGTTAACAAAGATGCAAGCTACGAGATTGTGCATGGGTTGGACGAGCACATTGCTACGGCACAACTTCCGCGTTTTGTAGAAGCAAGCATTGGCACACACTCGGAGACTGTTGGCGGCGATCCCTGGGAAAGCACCGGAGGCGACATCAGCGTAAAGGACGGGCGACTTACGATGATGGTCCAACTCAGGCCATCGCGAGAGAACGTTTTAGTTCCTATCCGTCTAACGCGGGAAGAGTTCCGCACGTGCCCTGGCTCTTACTACCTGATAATGTCTGAGATCACCGAAGGAATAAAAATCTATTTAGACGAATGCCCAAAAGATGTAGACGTGACGTTATTTCTTTATCCAACTTCTCAGGAAGTGAGTCTTACCGAAAAACACTTAGCTATTATTGAGGAGCCTTTGTTGTTAGGTCACTGTTTGGACTTTAAGCTTACTCCGAGAACCATTCCAAGCCCGGGCACACGACCATCGCCGAATCCCTTGAGCTCTTCGGAAAACCTCACCGCGGATGCGCCACCCAATGCACGGTAAGGATGTTCTTTAAATCGAGCGCGGACAGTTACTGAATAGCAAATATAGCGATCGAGACGTTGTTCTTCAGAGGTAACACGTTCTCAATATTCTCCACACGACTAAAACCGCAAAGACAGTCCGCATTTAGTTGCGCCTATTCGTATCTGAGCGCAATTAATGGATCAACCTTTGCTGCGCGACGCGCAGGGATGTAACAGGCCAGCAATGCGACGATAGTCAGTAACCCAGTCACACTTACATACGTCAGCGGGTCAGTCGCCGTTATCTCAAACAGCAAAGTGCGCATCAATCGCGTCAGCGCAAATGCGCCTGCCAGCCCGATCACTGTGCCGATCAGCAACATACCGAGGCTCTGTCCGAGCACGAGTCGCAACACGTGAAGCGGTCGCGCCCCCAGCGCCATTCGCACTCCTATCTCTTGCGTGCGCTGCGCAACCGAATAAGCGATCACACCGTAAATACCAATCGCCGCCAGAAACAACGCAATACCGGAGAACGTTGCCAGCAATAGCGCGAGAAAGCGTGGTTGGACCATCGACTTCGACACCACCTCATTCATGGACCAGAGATTGTAGACCGGAAGGCTCGGATCCAATTCACGAACGGCGCTGCGAATCGAGCTTTCCAGCGACGCGGATTCATTCGCGGCGCGGACGACAAAGCCAAAGTTCGAACCGAGGAACTGATTCGACACTTGTCGTACCTGCAGGTAGAGTTCAGGACCGGCAGGCTTATCCATACCGGCGTTCTTAGTGTCTTCAACCACGCCGACGATCGTGAACCAGACTTTGGGATCGGCAAACGCAGGATTCACGCGCCGGCCAATCGGACTGCCCGTCCAGAATCTTTTCGCGAGCGCCTGGTTGACGATCACAACGGGCATCGCGTTAGGGTTGTCGTCCTGCGGTTCAAAGGTGCGCCCCTCCAATAGACGGATCTTCATCGTCTTGAAGTAGTCGTTACCAACGACATTCCAGTAGTCGACGTTCTGTGCGGGGCTATCGGGTGTTGCCTGGTAGCCTTCGATCTCGGTGTCGTTAGCGTTGATACGGCGTAGCGGAGGCAGTCCACTTGCCATCGAGACGGCGGCCACACCGGGAATACTGCTGAGTTTCTGCTCGAGCGAGTTTATAAACTGGAGGCGTTCGGGGTTCCTGTATTTAACTGTCGGGAGATTCAGGCTGAAGCTGACGACACCGGCCGGATCAAAGCCGGTGTTGACTTGTTGTAACTTCCAGAAAGCGCGAATCATCAGGCCCGAGCCAATTACCAGGATCACAGCGAGGGCAATCTCTGCCACGACGAGGCCCTTGCGGAGCGTTTGACCCCTTCCTCGAATGGCACGCTGCCCTGCTCCGCGAATCCAGTTAGCAAGGTTACGTTCACTGACTTGAGCCAGTGGTGCGAGACCAAAGAGAAAGACAGCAACGACCGCAACCGCGATGGTAAACGCGAGTACAGGAAGACCAACGCTAATCTCCTCAGTGCGCGGCACACTATCGGGCGCAAACAGTAGCAGTATCCTCAAACCCGCGAATGCAAGCGCTACTCCCAGAATTGAAGCGATAAAAACCAGAACGAAACCCTCGGCCACGAATTGCCGGACCATTCGTTTTAGACCGGCTCCCAGTGCGAGCCGGACTGCAAACTCACGATGACGTGATTCCGCTCGAGCCAGCAACAAGTTCGCAACGTTCACACACGCGATGAGTAAAACAAAACCAACCGCAGCCATGAGCAGCCACACAGCTTTGCGCGCTGAGCCGACAACGTCTTCATGAAGACCGAGCATTACCACCGGGTGACCTTGAGGGTTGAGAAGATGCTGCGCACGACCCTCACTCTTCCAGCCGGCCATCAAGCTCGTCATTTCGCTCTGGGCCTGCTCGGTAGTTACGCCCGGTTTCAACCTGCCGATCACTGAGAGAAAGTGGGAACCACGACTCCCCGGATTAGCGGGATCGAATTGGAAAGGCACGAGGAGGTCGGCCTGATCGTTGCTTCCAGGAGGGAATGCGAAGTTGGCCGGCATCACACCAATAACGGTGGTGGTTGCGGAGTTGACCTGAATCTGTTTGCCGATGATGTCACTTACTCCGCCAAAACCTTTTTGCCAGAGACCATGCGAAATGATGGCGACACTTGGTCCATTATTGCGATCTTCCTCTTCACTGAAGTTGCGACCACGTTCTGGTTGCACTCCCAGGACATCAAGCATGCTGCGTGTAACAGCGGCGGAGGTGACTCGAAGTGGCTCACTCTCAGTGCCCACGTTTTGACCGAACGGCGCCCAGGCGCCAATTGCTTCCCAGGATTTTGCCTCACGCTGGATGTCGAGCAGTTCGGGAGGTGAGAGCCAGAACTTCTGAAGCTGCATCGTGGGAAATTCGCTGTAGACGCGGACAAGTTGACCTGGCTGCCGGTAAGGTAACGGTCGTAAAAGGACGGAGTTTACAACACTGAAGATGGCCGAATTTGCGCCTATGCCCACTGCGAGCGTCAGAATCGCTACGGCGGTAAAGGCTGGATTCTTTTTCAGCATACGCAGCGCGTATTTCAAGTCCTGCAGGAACGTTCGCATGGTCGCGGTCCTCCGGAGGTCTTTACGTACCTGGTCCTGGCTCAGTTCACCAAATGAAAGTGGTTCTATAGCTTAACACCGCCGCCGCCAGGATGCTGGCAAAGAAGCGCACTTCGTACCCACCTCGCGGTAGCGGGTGGGTACGAAGTGGATTCCGATTGGAAACATCGATGCGGCTTGTGGTAGAGAATGTGATGAATCGGCCCGACCTGGAGGACCATGAAATCATTACTCATCGTATCGCTCATCATCTGTAGCACCTTCGGCCTTGCCTCTGCGCAGCCCTCAGCATTGAACGTACGGCTCGTCACCGACGAAGCAGAAGCAGTGCTGGCAATTCTCGCGAAAAGAAAGGTGAATCAGCCGATTACAGACGCAGACTGGCAGCGTGTGTTTCAGAGCGAAGGCTATACTCGACTCAAACAACGTGAAGCCGCCATGCAGCGGTCATTTGACGACACTGAGTTCAAAACCTTCGTTCTCTCCCAGGCACTCGCAGAACGCGCGCCGGTTCTCGAACAAACGTTCGAGAAATGGAAACGTGCTGAAATAACTCGTGCCGCACGTCTTGCGTTGAACTACCTGCCCGCGGGCGCTCAGATTAAAGCCAAAATCTATCCTGTCATTAAACCTCGAGAGAATAGTTTCGTCTTCGACACGAAGAACGACCCGGCGATCTTCTTGTATCTTGATCCAAACAAGAGCCGGGAGCAGTTTGAAAACATGCTCGCGCACGAACTTCATCACATCGGTTACGCAGGTAGTTGCCCGCCCAAACAGGTGGCAGAAGAACTCGACAAGTTGCCGGCGCCCCTGAAGAAGGCCCTCACCTGGACCAGTGCTTTTGGTGAAGGCTTTGCGATGCTTGCGGCTGGGGGTGGCCCTGATGTTCACCCACACGCAGTCAGCCCGCCGGAAGATCGCACGCGCTGGGACAAGGACGTCGCAAACTTCAATGACGATTTGAAGAAGGTGGAAAAGTTTTTAAGCGAAGTCCTTGAAAGCAAGTTGACTGATGAACAAATTCAGCAGACAGGGTTCTCGTTTTTCGGTACTCAGGGACCGTGGTACACAGTCGGCTGGAAGATGTCTGTACTGATTGAGAAGAGCTACGGGCGGTCAAAGTTGATCGAATGTTTTTGCGATCAACGGAAACTTCTTTCCACTTACAATCAAGCAGCGGAGAAACACAATCGCAGCTCACGTGAGCGCCTCGCCTTATGGTCCAACTCGGTTGTAAACGGTTTGCGTTGAGTTTTGAAATCACAGAGGATAATTTAAAGCTCTCAAAAAAGTTCGGGCCGAATCTATTACCCTTTAACTTCCGGTAGCTTTTTGAAGCCTTTCTCCAATGCCTTCCGCAGCCGATCAACCGCTGTCGTCGGATCCCCGGGGAAAATCGGATCGGTGTACAACAGCACTTCACCGTTTCGCGCATCCACTATCCCAATCTGTAATCGTAGATAAGCCGGAGTTCCGCCAACCAGCAACTTAAAAGCAGTTTTGCCGCTCGTCAGTTTTTTCCCGTCGCCACGAATAAAAACGACCGCGTCTGCACCTTTCTCCAAATTGAGGTTAAGCACCTCATCACCCATCGAGAAGCGACCTTTCTTAACGTCGCTGCGCTTCTTCATGATTTTAGGTAACAGATCGTCAAACTTATTTTGAAAGTCAGCGACGTTGTACTTCTGCTGAGCGTCGCCCTCGGCCGATGCTGCCGTTGCCGGCAACGTTGTGACGTGTTTCTGTTTCGACAAGACTTCAGCAACCATCGTTTCTACGCGCGCGCTCAACTCGTCGGACTCAGCAGCCATGCCTTCCGGGCCTTTCATACTGTCGCGGACGACATTAACTTTCGCCGGCAAAACAACCACGCGACGAATTGTGGTTTCTTTCGACTTGATCTTCGGATGAAGAAACTGCGCCTGGACCTGATGCGAACCCAACACGGCGAGCACAACCACCAGCGCAAACATGATTGCTTTCATCTTCAGCACGATAGATCGGGCGCTCATTTCAGCTTCTCCTTCAACGCTTCAATGCGTCTTTGTATTCGTTCGCGATCGATCGCTGCGGGCGACTGCTCAAGATACTTCTCATATTCGGCGGCAGCATCGCTTCCTCTTCCGAGTTTCTCGTAAAGCATGCCAAGCCCTCGATGAGCTACCGGCGTTGGAGTCTCAGCGCTCAAGGCGCGCCGATACATCTGCTCGGCCAATTGTTGATGTCTTTGCCAGTTTTCCTTACCGGCCGGCGTCGCAAGCAGTTCGCGCTCCTCTTCTTCCGCGGTGCGCTTCAGGCTTTTCTTCGCAGCGTCCTTCTTCGCGCTGTTCGTCAATTCTTTTTCGGCTAGCTGTGGCGCACGAGGTCCGAGCGCGCGATAACTCTCCGCTAACCAGAAGAGATTTTCGGAATCGTCGTGAAAATCTACCAGACGCTGCGCGAGGTAAACGGCTGACCGAGCGCGTCCCGCATTGATCGCCAATTGAAGATCATGCCGCATTACCGATTCCACTTTACCAAAGTACAACTTCCGCTCTCGATTCAGCTCCATCTGAGGCGTGACCCTGTCGGCGCGCGCGCCGAGATAACTACTCAGATACTTAATTCGTTCATCGAGCGACGGATGGTCGTTATAAAAGAGCCGGATATTCTCACCTTCGAAGTCTTTATCCAACAGCTTCATCACGTTGACCATTTCTTCAGGCGGGTATTCAGCGCTAATCATCATGTCAATGCCTTTGAGATCAGCCTCGCGCTCCAGGTCGCGGCTGTAACCATAGATGGTTGCAATCATGATGAATGGAGCTACTGTCGTGACAACCGTTATAACGGCTCCAACAAGTCCTCCGGGCGCATACGCGCCGATTGCTGACATAACGTTCATAGTGAGAAATTTTTTGCGGTTGCTGCGATTATGCACATACGTATGTCGCCGCATTACGTGTGTGAGCTCATGTGCGATGATCGCTGCCAACTGTGACTCGTTATCGATGAGAGTCATTAATCCTGTGGTGACGTAGATCGAGCCGTTCGGGAGGGCGAAGGCGTTCGGTTGCGGATCGCGCAGTGCGCGAAATCTCCACGACACTCTTTCGATCTTGAGCCCCCGCGGAATCAGCGATTGCCCGATGCGGCGCAAATAAGCATTCGCCGATTCGTCGGCAAGCACGAGGCCATCGCGCTCAAGCCGAACGTCGAGCAGATCCGCTTGTTGAAGCACCTCCAAATCGACTCCGCCGAACTTGAATTCTTCACTGAGAGGCGGAGGCGTGGCTTCAACGGGCGCAGTCTTCTTTTGCGCAACCGCAACAGGACCAACTGAAGTCAATACGATGCAGAAATAAAGAGCCGCAACGATCAAATTTGTGGGCTTGCGGGGGAACATAGCAGGTAATTTTCCAGAGCCGGTAACAATGAGTTTCGCCAAAAGCTGTCGCTAAAATACAAGATGGCTCTTAAACTCACAACTTGTTTTGATGGATTTGTTTCGAGGGGCGGCACTCCGTGGCCGCCCCTCGCGTGACATTCAAGATTTCCGGTGATGGTCTCTGCCGCCCTGAGAGGTAACGACTCTTTCGACGATGATCGGTTTCCGCGAAGGGGCGGCCACGGAGTGCCGCCTTGATGTGGTGGTCGTGCTGATGTCACACAGCGCGCTCGCTCGCCGGAAGTTCGTGCAGAAAGTGTCTACTGTGAGAGCACACTGGGCGCGGCGCTGCCTGCGGTGGCGCTATTCAGCCCTAAGTTGTTAATTATTCGCCACTTCTATGCAGGTGAGCCCTTTACATCTCGCGAGAGAATGCTCATCCGAGCTGGGCGGCCAACACGAATCCTTTGTATCTCTTATCCACACACAGCGCCGTACGCGGGGCGATATCCTTTCGATTGAGCTTCACGTTGGGTCATGTATCGACCGCTCTTTGTCTTCCCGTACCACCTCGTGTTGGGGCAGTGATAGACACCTGAATTTGTGTTAACCCACACTATTACTTTTGCGCTTTCGGCGCTTTGAGTGGTGTCCCGTCTGGCGCGATTTACGACGGCCTCGGATGATGGGCCGCAGGTAATTAGGCTTAGTAAAACAACAACGAGGGCAAGGCTGGTTCGTAGTCGGTTCATAGTGCTCCTTTGGGGGTTGGAGTACAGAAAGAAACGTCTATTGAAGTCAGAAATTTTACATTTGAATCGACGCACTGAAGTTCTTAGATGTGCGGGAACGAGGAGTCCTTCACTCTTTGGAGCAACCGTGAAGACAGACTCCAACGTTTATGATTTTCGCGAGGAATCATTACATCGCTCAGGTTGTAGGTGTTGTGAGACTGTGGTGAAGGCCCTACAGACGAATTAACCCCGAAATCACCAACCCGATAAATAAGAAAAACGCGCCGAAAACAATAAGCTGCAACCGTGCGCTCACGCGCTCATCGCCTTGCGCCCCTTGCTTGCCAAAGTGCTGATGCATGAACGCGCGAACCTTGTCCATCTTGTCCTGACGTAATAAGCCGGTGATGAGCGCTGCCGCGCCAACACCACAAGCGATGTAACCATATAGCTGGAGCTTACCCATGCGCGGGAGTATATCATCGCCGCCAAGGCTCTTAGCCCTTTGGTCCAGGTGACACATGTGTCGACCTCCAATGACGATCGGACTCGCTATGAGCGTGCTTCTTTTGTTAAGTTGGATCGCTCGTGCCCGGTGCTATGCCCGCAAAACTATTGACCATTGAAATGAAGGATGGCTCTCGTCATTTTGGCGATTTGCCTCAGACCGTACTGTGGCACCAGTTGCGTAGTCACATCGAGAAATTGGCTGGCGCGGAGGTTACTAACTTTGTAACCGATAATGTGACCGAAGCATGGATAGACTTTTCCTACCGCGGCTATTGCTTCTCTATTAATGATCAGTTTGGCGATTATTGGTTTTTTGTGAACGATCCAAAGTGCCCTGATGAAATTCTTGAAGCCGTCCTATCTCATTGTGAACTCCTGCTAACGCCGGGAGTTCAGTGACACAAAGGGCCAACACGATGAATGCAAAAATTGAACAACTCACGCCTGCAGAACAGGACTGGATCCAGCAACAGGTCGCAATAGCGAAAGACTTCGTGCATCAAATAGTTGGGCCCATCGCATCAGACGTGCCGTCGCCTGAAGATCTCGACAAAGCATTTTATTCATGGTCTCACTCAGTGGTCCATGACACCTCACAAGCCAACGACATCATCAATTGCACCGGCGCTGCGTTCGGTCAACATATTGTTAACGCAACAGGGCTTCAGTGGGTTATTGCAGTTGACGAGTACGGTACGGAGTTAGCGGTTTACGGCTTGCCTGGCGCTGGCGATGTTCTGATTTATCCGCAAAATCTCGTGGCGAAAAGATACGAAGCTAAAAGCGGTTTATTCATCGCGGAAACACTTAAGAAGATCATTGCTGATGTAAGCAAAATTCAGAACCAGCAACAGAACAAGAAATGGTGGAAACCCTGGTAAATCGTTCTCTGGAACATGAACGCCGTGTGGGCTGCAAGCTTCAAGAAGTCAACTGCGTAGCACATACTTTAGATTCGGGCCAATCTCCCGTGAAACTCAGAGATGGCACAGACATTTCAGCGAACTTTGTTGTACAGCAGTACATCGATGGGCCCTGCTTAGACGCCTATTTGACGAATCGCAAAGAGCAGCCCTCCCTTCCGTGGCATTTCAAATTCGAGTGAGTGGTTTAAGTTAGCAAAATCACTTGCGCTCACTGTCAAGGCAGTACATCAACGGGGCGTCTGTCACCACGATATCTGGCCACCTAATATCCTGATGCAAGGTAACAGACCGTACCTGATTGATTTCGGCGGGGCAGCGATTCGATTAACAAGTTGTCTGCCGTGGACATCAAGGATCCGACCGCACCCCTACACAGGGCTCCTGAGATTCGAAGGACAGCAAAATGGCCTTCTCGCAGGGCTGATCTTTACTCTTTGGGTGGCGTTCTATTCTTTCTGGCTGTCGGGCAGGCTCCGCCACTCCACCTTCCGAAAAACAACGACAAACTAAAGATTCGAATTACTCGGCTGATTGCGAAGTCGAACCCCGACCTTCTCAAATCGAATTGTGCCGTTGCAGATGTGATCGCTAGGTGCTTGCGGTATAACCGTGAGGAACGTGTCCGCAATGTTGAAGCGCTCATTCAGGAGTTGGAGACTTTCGAGTTTGTCGCTTGAACGTGCGAACAGTCAGCAAGGAACGAGACCTGAGAACTGTCGACCGAGAGCTGACGAGGTTAATGAACCAGTTAATGAAATCGATGGCCTCACATAAACTCTTCTCAAAAATTCTCGCGCTCGAGCTCCGAGAGCTTGTTTCCCCGGACCCAGGACATGCTTAATCGCATGCTCGACGTCAATGGCGATCACGAGTCAATTGTTGGGGCTTTGACGCAGTATCTTTCAGTACTTGAAAAGGGCGATCAATATCTAACTGTTAAAGTACCGCAGTTCTGGCGAAGCGGAAACCTGGGGATCAATGGCCGCTACCTGACGACTAACAGCAGTTTGCAGATCGTAGCTTTCATAAATTTTCATCCGAAGTGTGTTGCCGGGCACACAAAAAGTTAAAAGCTCTTTCGGACGTACTGTAGGGACGGCACTCCGGGGCCGCCCCTTCGTGAAAACGGACCATCATGAATGAATCGCTACCTCTCAGGGCGGCACAGACTCGCATCGGAATCGTGAATGCCAGGTAAGGGGCGGCCACGGAGTGCCGCCCCTACAATCGCATGAAGCGCGCTCGAAAACCACCACCTTTGCAAGACTTCATTATTTCGGTGGAAGAAACTGCAACGCTGAAGCGTCTTAACTACAGGACGAAAGGAGAAAGGCGTTGACTTCTGTTATCAAAATATCAACGACTATCAGGCGTTTCGGACGATTGACCTTATTACTAATTGCATCCTGGACCTCATTCTTTATCTCCTGCCCTTCCCCCAACACGCCTTCAAATGCATCGGAACAGTCGTTGTTCACCAACGCTCCAGGTTCGCCAGTCGCGGTCCAGGATGGACCCGGCAACGTCTTGATCGGCGATATGAACAATGATCGAAAACTAGATCTTGTTGTCGCCCTTGGGAGCGCTCGTTCGATTACCGTTTTGGAGGGCAAAGGCAACGGCCAATTCGGCGCGGCCCTCAGCAACACAACTGTTGCAGAAGCTCCAGGTGAAATTGCAACCGGCGACTTGAACGGTGATGGCAAGCTCGATGTCGCAGTTAGCTCTCACGACAGTTATCCAGTGGTGCTGTTAACAGGAGACGGTAAGGGTGGTCTAACGATAGCGCCGACCTCCCCGATCGTGATGAAGCTGGGCCAGCATCCGCATACACATGGCCTCGCAGTGGCGGATATTAATCGAGACAATAAACTCGATCTAATCACCTGCAACAACGCAGATAACGATATTTCACTTGCCTTCGGAGATGGACGCGGTAATTTTACTCGTGCTCCGCAGTCGTTCCCAGTTGGTCCCAGCCCGTATCCTTTTGCCGTCGGCGACGTCAATAACGACGGCTGGCCGGATATCGCTGCCACTGCTACTGCGACTGGTCCATCACGGAGAGAACAACTTCCATTGAGTCGCGCGTTGACATTGCTCTTATCTGACGGAAAGGGCGGTCTCTCACCACGCCAACTCCCGCTCCGCACTAGCGCACCATGGTTTGCAGCCATTGCAGATCTGAACGGTGATAGTAGACCGGACATCGTCGCAACTCATCACGAACAGAATGCAATGACAGTGATGATCGGTGACGGTCGTGGCGGGTTCACCGAAGCGAATGGATCTCCATTCGACTTTGGAGTTGCTCTTTTTCATTTAATCATCGTCGATGCGGATCGGGATGGCAGGATGGATGTCGTTGCGACTAATGGCAACAGCCTACGTGTGCTCTCGGGCGATGGAAGGGGTGGATTTAAGTCGGCTGCTACGATTCCGGTTGGACCAGGAGCATGGCGAATAGCCGCGGCTGACGTTAACGGCGACGGTGCAGTTGATGTTGTGACGAGTAATTCCGAGGGTAACAGCCTTAGTGTGTTGCTTGGGAAACTTCCTCGATAAGTTTGCATGTTCGCCGATCCGAGATCGCATGGGAGGCTATATGGCCCATGTGGTATAGCTGAAAAAAGCTTGCCTCAACGCAAAAAGGCCAATACACTCCCTCCACCTTATACGTCTTGGCTGAGCCGCTGAAGCGCAACGTCTACCTCGCTCCGCTGCAATAAATAGGAAATAGAATATGCACGCCCCGAGACAAAAGCAGAATCATCCTCAACAGCGAGTAACTTCCAGCCTTGCTCGCCCTAAGGCAACACTTCGACCAGCTCATCGCGACCATCCCATCTTGCATTTGCAGCGCGCAATCGGTAATCACGCCATGCAGCGACTATTACAAGCACATACGTTGCATGTCGAAGGAGAACACGCCAAATCCCCCTCACCGATACAGACAAAACTGACAGTTAGCACTCCCGGAGACGCGCGTGAACAGGAAGCAGACCGGATTGCCGATCAGGTGACGACAACGCCCACTCACTCTGCTACGAGCGTCGCTCCACCAAGTATCCAGCGCTTCTCAAGCGATCGAACTGGACATATGGATGTGGCGCCCGCCAGCGTAGACCAGATCGTTGCCAGCCCCGGCAGGCCGTTGGAGCCAGCGTTACGGCAGGATATGGAACTGCGGCTCGGACACGACTTTTCGGGTGTGCGCGTGCATTCCGACGCCATTGCCGAACGATCGGCGAAGGACATGAACGCCAATGCATACACGGTTGGACACAATGTGGTGTTCGGTGCAGGCCGGTTCACACCGGGAACACACGAGGGACGTCGGCTTATCGCCCACGAGTTGACACATGTGGTGCAGCAGTCAAAGTCACAATGGCCTGTCACTACCGTGACCCGGCCCGGCCTGGTGCAACGGAACAAGGCCGATGCGAGGCCGCCGGCACGCGTCAAAGTAGAAGAGGCGATGAAAAAACTGAAGGACAAATTCGGACTGGCTGCCGTTTCCGAGGAGCATGGCGCTACGTGGAGTGAGTCTGAGTTGGCGAAGGTGGATGCCGCCTTCTCGAAGGTCAGTAAGGAAGATCAACCGTTGCTCAAGGATTTTTACCTTATTCGCACGGACAAATTTGAACCAGTAGTGCGGCGTGGTAAAACGTTTCCGATCGCTGGGGAGACCTCCGGTATTTCAACGATAAGACTGGCTGAGGGAGCATTTCGGGGGAATGCAAGTACGATCCTCCACGAGGTCGGCCATTTGATACAAAACAAAGTGGCCTCCGCGATGCTGGAGAAGTCCAGGGCCAAGTTCGACCTTGAAGCGGCAAGACTAATACTTGAAGAAAGGCGACAAAAAGCTCCTGCTCGAGCTGGCCAAGAGGTGCAAGCATTTATCGCCTCACTCAACCAGGTAACCGCAGCCGCGGGCGATCTGCTGTATAGCGGCGAAGATGATCGGGCAGCCAGGCAAAGTGTTCTGGAGGAGGCTAAACTCCAAGCCGACCTTGCTCGGTTTGAGGTGGAACGCCTGAAGAACGATGCTGTCGCAGCGGCTTGGTTAGAAGTCCACAACAGGCAGAAAAAGTGGGTTGAGGCAATCGAGAAATATCTCGAAGAGAAGGGGAAAAAGAACCTCACGGGTTTCATTGATGTAGTTACGAAGAACAACCTTGCACGGAAGGGGTATGTTCCGTTCACAGACTATGTAGCAGCTAACTGGCCCACTAAGCCACAGGAGTTCTTTGCACAATCATTTCACACGTGGCGCACCAACCCCAATTACATGAAGAATAATATGAAACCGCTTTTTGATTGGTTTGAGAAGGGAGGCCATCGGGAGGGTAAAGGTTTTCTTGAGGGCAAAAGCGAACTTGAAATAATACGTGAAGTGGCCCCCGAGATTTATGAGTTGGGGAAACTAATCAAGGAAACTTTTTCCCCGCGCTAATTTAGTGCGCTACATATTTGTTCTTCACCCGAATATCACGCCCTTTAAACGGCCCCGTTTCAAATTCGTAAATCTCCAACTCAATGCAACTGCGATCGAACATTTTCGTCACTTCGCGAAAGTCCTGGTTGACACGGCATAGCCCTTCAAACATCGTCTGATGCAACTGTTCGATGGGAGCGAGTGGACTGAGAAGAGTCTTGACCGTCTCCAACCGAATCTTCAAACGCCGGTTGATCGCTTCATCTTCATAACTGGAAATCTGAAATGAGTTGATCTGTCTCGCTAAATTGAGATCCGCGTTGATGATCTCTTCCAGATCCGTTGGGTACACCTTCGCGCCGTAGAATGGCACAGTCAAATCGCTGCGACCATAAACGAAAAGAATCGGAAAGCGACTCTGCGGTTCCGACAGCCGAAAAATATCGATCCCCTGCAGCGCAAGCTTCTCCCGGAGTTGTACGTGTGTTATGACGCCACCAAGATCGTGCAAGTTGTAACGCAGCTTCGGCGCTGCACTAGTCTGTCTGCCGATAGAAAAAACGAGTTCCCCTTCGGGCGTCGTCTCGACGATGTAGTCAAGAGCGTTGTATTGAAAAATCATCGGCGGCTGCTCACGTCCGAAAAGCGACTGCGAGAGCTTGCGGTCTTTCATGCATAATCGGCGCAGGTTGATGGTCAACTCGGTCTCAACACCGATATTAATTTCCAGATCCGACGCACCATAAGAGGAGATTACGGTTTGGAAATACTGTAGCAGGTGGGTGCGCAGTGGTTCTGAAATGCCTTCTCCGCCGACGATTAAGTCCATTCGGTATTTCTTGAGATCGAGCTCCGTTGTGTCGACAAACGATTTGATGAACGGTGGGTAGCCAAAAATCAAATAGCGATAATTGGCGCCAAAGAGCTCCAGCGAATTCTCCAGCTTCTTCTGATCTGGGCCAATCGACTTAAGAATGCCAACATCGACAAGCGACATAGAAACATTCATGCCGGTGGCCCATGGGCCCAGCGCAAAACAATTCAGCAGAATACAGCCACTGTCACGGTAAATGAGCTGGTAGTTGAGTTGCAGAATGCGCTTAACGTCTTCGCGTTCCTCCGCGCTGCGCACCCAGTTATTCGGAACGCCCGAGGAACCAGACGACTCGTCAATCACGACCCCCGCCGGCGGCAGCTTGCCATAATAACAACGATCAGTGAGCGAATATTTCTTGACGTAATTTTCCTTGGTTGTGATAGGCAAATCAGAAAGTTTCCAACGTCCGTTCTCTGGCCCACCCTCGCTCTCGAGAAAAGCGCGATACGCGGGGCAGTGGTCCTTCGCTTTCAGATAGACCGCGTGGGCTCGCAGCATTCCGATTCTGGCAAGAAAGGGCTGGATTGCACCGGCGCTGAGCAACATGTAGGCTCGACGATCAAGGCTTATTATTCTGCGAATGATCCAGAGCAACCAGAGAGTGGCACCTGTCAGCAAACGATCAATCAACCAGCACCTCCGCGACTGTGCGGCGATAACTTCGTCGCGGCAGTTTTGAAAAGCCAATTCTGAAAATCAACCAGATTCTGGGAACCCCAAGCGCTTCCAAACACCAACTGGCCGCGGTCTTATTCGTGACCAGGTTTCCGAAGGGATGAATGTAAAGATCCCGTTTCGCCAGCTCTAACCAGAAGTGCATTAAGAAGCGTCCGGTCTCAAACGCACTCTCCGGATCCCAGAACGGACCGGCGACCATGCCAATCGTAGGCACATGGCCCAACTGTCTGCGGTAGATCTTTTTTAGTAGCGCGTTAGTAACAGGAAGCCGGAGTAACTGCGGAACGCGTGCCGCTAACCAAAACGACAGGCGGGAGGAATTCATGCAACGATAATCCAGGCCGTCGCGGGTTTGACGTGCGGAGCGGTCAGTAAAGCGAAACCATTCCACGATCTCGTCGTGGTATGCGGGCGCATTCAGATCTTCAAACACCGCCTCAATATTGCGTTCCAGAATCTGTTCGATGGTCTCTGGAGCAGTAACCTGTTCATAAGTCTGTCCCCATTCTCGGGCCAGTTTCGACAATGCTTCGACAGCTTCGTCTGCGACGGGTTCGGATGAGTACGAAATGCGCGAAGTCCGGCGCGTGTGGAACAATGCATTGTCGAACTCGGACTGAACCTGTGGAATCTGCCCACCGAGAGTCAATCGAGCAAACGGCAGCAACTCACCTTCCGTTTTTGCTATCTCGTCAGGCGTAAACCGTGATGCCGGTTGACAGAAATGAAACTCGAGTTTAAGTCTGCTATGCCCAGCAACAATCGTGAGGGCCTCGATGAAGAGGCCCATACTCAAAATGATAAAACTTCCTGTCGGATCTTCTTTCGGAAGCGTGCGGCGTTTTTCGATCAGCAGTTCGGCAGTGTCGTCCGAGAGAATGCGCAAACGCCACGGCTGCACATTATGCGGCGAAGGCGCGTAGACGGCTGTTTCCAGCAGTTTCTTCCATACGCTCATACCAAGCACAGATTACCGAATACTGCGGCCCACGGCCTACGAAAATCTTTGGAATCAAAGCTTTTCATTCTGCCGCGGAGCGGATGGGTTGTTGATCAGAATGCGAAATTGCGATTGATCTTGATTACGACTGCGTCACCCATCCGCTACCGCGGACGGTACTGACTGAATTTTGGACTCTTGAGGCAAGGCCCCGTCAGTTTATATAAATCAATAGCTTGTCCTTATCGTACTTCTTAAAGCCGAACTCATATGGCAGCGGCCTGAAATAAAGAAGCGCAGTCTTAAAATCCATCAGATTGGCGAAATCGTACATCTCGCGGAGTTTTGGCGACACCTTGGTTGCGTGGGCGGAGTCATTTACCGGAACGAAGACCATTAGTTTGAACTTGTCTTCGAACCACGTGTAGTCCCCAGCGACATCCACGTTCTTAATATCAAAATTGCCTATCTTTTGAACCGACTGGAACAACGTTTCGTAAGGAAAAGTGAATTTGAAAGGAAAGGTACGGTCAGTCAGAGCGTTAGGGCGTGTCGAGTTATCCTTCGCATCGCCGTAACTGAGTTTGGCAACCTGCGATTCAACAGGGACAACGAGTTTCTTCTCGACCAGGAGATCGAGGAAACGTTTTGTTTTCTCGTTCTGTTTCTTTGTCAGCTCGGGATCTCCGGCGAGTCTGAGTATTTGTTCTTCGTCCTTTTTCAAATAAACGAGAACGTACGCCTGATGTTCGGTATGCTCATGCGGCCCGCCGCTCTTCTTAAACAGGAAATCAACTGTCAAGGTGGTATTACTGTTGTCATGGTAGATTGAAACCTGCGGCAAATAGCATTCCCACACTGGAGCATCTCTTTGCCCAAACGCCGTGGATATCAAAAGAAACACAATCAAAATCGACAGCCAGGCCATTCGCATAGAACACCTCTTTCCAAAGATACGTTTCGAAAAGTCTTTCTTCTCATTGACGGCAACGCTCCGTCATGAAGTGGTAAGGAAAACCAAAACATCACGGGAAAACTTTTTGGCCATTGATCGAGTGGCCGGGTGTAACCCGTCCGGTTCCAATTGCGACTCCTGCTCAGCGCGCTCTGAGCACGATCGCCTCGGTCGCCACAAACATCAGCATCACGACCAGCGGAACTAAAAAGTTAACCGGCTCGGATGCATGATCGTACCATCCGCGAGTGCCGGCGGCGCGCTCAGCTGGCCGGTTTTGATCTCGTGAACCTTCCATCGTCTCTCTAAGGGCATCAAGTTCTTCTACCGTTACAGGTGAGAGAAAGGCCTCGCGCATCATCCAAAACACACAAAGGCTGAGCACAAACACATCCAATCCAATCAAGAAAGACCAGTAACTCGATTGTACCGCCGGCGAAAAGGACCAAAGGAGTGGTAGAACCAATAAGCCGGCGATAACATACACACGGCCACGCGTTTCAAATGAGGCGAGGTCGGCGTGCTTTGATAACGCAGCCATTGCCTGAGCCAAACTCATTTTTGCCGTGCCGACATTCGTCTCCAGCGACCGCATCTGCGATGCGTCAAGCCGCACAATACTCTCCGCGCCGCAATACAGACACCGAACCAGGATATCGCCTGCTTCAACCGTGAGCGGGGCGCCGCACAGACGACAGTTTAACTCTCCGTCCCTGGACGCTGACGGTATCGCGGCAAACGCAACACCCACACGCGCAGCGCCACTCACGAGCAGGTTTCTCATACCTATACTGGACGCCAACAACGCAGCCGGTGCAAGTGGAAGCCAAACGAAAATTGCGACGAACAAAGGAAGGTTTGTGCTACTTACCGTTTTCAGGATGCCAAGGGTGAGAAGAATTGCGAGACCTGCCGTGATAAGCAGAAACGGAATGCCAACCGCGCCTACAAACCACCAACGTGGAACATTAATACTGTCGAGGCGTGCCCACTCCGCTATCGCGCGGCGTGTTGTTTGATCGAGATCGCGCGCCAACCGAAGCTCTTCGCGGTACGCCACCGCCACCTCGTTGATCGCGCCGCAGTAGGTGCATACAACGGTTGGAGCGTCAACTACAACAAGAGGCGCATTACAGTGATTGCACTGGAAGGGATCGAGCATTGAGCGTCAGAGAACAGATCAACTAAAGAGCTTCTCAATTTCAATCGGAAACCTGCGTCGGGGCGAATTGTCCCTCAGACGGAACGGCGGCAAAGTGAGATCCTTTTTCGCCGCTCGAAGATATTTTCTTTTATCTACGCGGTCGCCCTTTATCCAGTACCGTGGGAATCCCCGACTCAACTTGTTCGCGATGTTCCATTGTCGCTCTATGCCATGATACTCGCCCTCGTGCCAGTGTAGTTCGTGCCATACGATATGAGGTTTCCATAACCACCACTCGTAGCCGTGCGGCAAACCGTCTCGTAACGTGTGAATCTCGGAGATGTCAATCGCGCCGTCTTCGCGTTCTGCACGCCAAATATCATAACCAGTTCCATGACGAAGAATGTAGGTGCCGATGACTGTGCCGTTACGTCCATACTGTTTGGCAGTGCCGTGAATTTTGCCGTTCACATACGGCTCGATCAGCATTAGTCTCCCGTCATCATCCCATTGATATTCACGTCCCTGTTTACTTCCATTCCTCAGCGGAGTCTCGGTAAGGAGTTGACCATTTTCGCCGTAGGCGCGTTGCCCTACTACTTCACCATTCAAGACGCAGAGCGTGAATCGATCGAAGATCGCTCCACCGTCACGCCGAAATTCGCGCGTGGTCTGCTCAACAACGTTTGGAGGGATGTCCGATTTAAAACGTCTCATTCCGGATGAAAGCGACCGACAGTTCCATTCTCTGATCTGATATTACGGCTTCGCTTAAATATAACGGCTTCGCTCAAAAGGTCAGAAATCCCACCAACGGCTGAACAATCCACCGACTCCCGTCGGTGGGATTTCTGATTCTTTGTGCAGAGCTGATCACACGCGGTCTCTTATTAATTCGGCGAGCACTTGCACTGCGGCTTTTATCCGTTCCTCGTCCGCCCCTCCGAACCCAAGAATCAAACCGCTTCGCGACGCCTTCGTTGCGAAGCAGCTCGAAAGCGCCGTGGCGCTGATTCCGCGTTGTGCGGCTCTGCTTACAAGCTCGCAATCATCGAAACTTTTTGGCAAGAGTGCCGTCAGATGTAAACCGGCGTCGGCGTTGTAGAGTTTGAGAACCTCTCCGCATGTTTCGCCGAGACTGTAAACCAGTGCATTCCGCCTGGCTTCATAAACAGCTCGCATTCGGCGCAGATGGCGTGCGAAGTGACCCTCCTGTAAGAAGTCCGTCAGCACTAACTGATAGAGGGTTGGTGAGAATATGTCGAGCGCCTCGCGAATCTCAGTGAAGGTTGTTAAGAGGGCTGGCGGAACTACCATGTACCCGATACGCAGGGATGGAAATAACACCTTACTGAATGTGCCCATGTAAATGACTTGCGATTCGGCATCCATGCCCTGAAGCGCCCCGACGGGTCGACTGGCATAACGAAACTCGCTGTCGTAATCGTCTTCGATGATCCAGCTTCGGTTCCGTCGCGCCCAGTCAAGCAATTCGAGTCTTCGTGCTGCACTCATTGACACTCCCAACGGGTATTGATGTGAGGGTGTCACGTAAACAGCGTGTGCTCTCCTGGTCAACGAAGCAATTCGAGTGACGTCAATGCCCTCATCGTCCACTGGGATTGGGATCAGCGTCGCGCCGGAGATACCCAACGCCTTTCTGGCTTCGGGGTAGCCGGGGTCTTCGATGCACACAGCATCGCCTGGTTTGAGTAACGCCAATGCACAGATCTGCAGAGCCATCTGAGAGCCGGACACAATCAGAACCTGGCTGGCCTCACAACGCACAGCTCTGGCCGTGCGCAGATACTGAGCGATGGCCTCGCGCAGAGGCCAATATCCCGACGGCTCCCCATAAGCCATGAGCTCAATCGAGAGACTTTTCGCATGGCGTGAAACCAAACCCGACCAAAGCTTGTGTGGGAAATGTTCAAGCGCCGGCAAGCTCACACGGAATGGTCCAAGCGCTCCCTGGTTACTCGGCGTGTTCGAGTGAGACAGCGTCACACCTGCACTACGTGTCTGTTGCACTGGACGGCCTTGTCGCGTGTCGCGCCTCGGCGCGAGCACTGGTCTCGACAAGTCGTCAGGGATTGAGTTGTTTACAAACGTTCCGAGGCCAGTCTTTCCCTCTATGTAACCCTCATGAAGGAGCTGTTCGAAGGCGTTGACTATGGGCAGACGCGATATCCTCAAATCTGCCGCAAGCGCGCGCGTTGACGGCAAGCGTTGACCCGGACTCAATCGCCCCGACAGGATCGCGGCGCGATAGCCTTCGTAGAGCTGCTTGTAAAAAGGAACGGAAGAGGTTCGCTCAAAGGGTATCAACGGAAATATGGCGGCGGTCGCTTTCTTCTTCACGAATCACCTGAGCTTGAGTGGTTATTACCGAAATGCACAAAGTGGTCATTGTAAGTATACCACCGGCCATCTAAGATCATTGGCACAACCAGCTGACTTCAATTCAAGGATGACGCAATGAAAAGTTTTCTCATCGCGCTCGCCGCAGTCGTATTCGCGGCTGCCGTGGAACCGATTGTTGTGGCCCATTCTGCCGCCGCGCGCACACATGTCGCCGGCAGCTTGACTGGCTCTCGTTGGGAGCAGGCCTATTCAGCCGAACGAAGGGAAGACATGGGAGACGAATTGGACCATGAACTTCCGCCATCGCTAAACTTCGGGAAATACCAAGCACCTCGGGACGAGGTGTTATATCTTCACAAGCTTTTCTTCCTCTTAGCCTTGCTACTGATCTCCAATATCTGTTAGTAACCTATCCGAAACGTCAGCCTTTTCTTCGCTCCGCACCAAATCCAACAGTGGCGAGACCAAGGCAATGTCCTCAGAAAACGACTTCTTTGATGCAGTGATCATCGGTTCGGGCTTCGGCGGATCCGTAATGGCCTATCGTCTGGCGGAAGCCGGATTGCGCGTTTGCCTGTTGGAACGTGGCAAGGCATATCCTCCCAATTCTTTTCCGCGCAAACCCTATGATCTGGGCCGAAACTTCTGGGATCCGAGTTCCGGACTCTATGGACTCTTCGACATCTGGTCGTTCAAGAGATCAGGAGCGCTGGTGTCGAGTGGTTTGGGCGGTGGATCACTGATCTATGCCAACATCCATCTGCGCAAAGACCCGAAGTGGTTTAAGGAAGATCACCTGGATGGTGGATACGATCTCTGGCCCATCAATTACGAACAACTCGAACCTCATTACGAGCGTGTCGAAAAGATGATGAACGTCCAGAAGTACCCGCTCACACATCCACCTTACGACAAGACGCCTAAGACTCTGGCCATGCAGGAGGCCAACCGAAATATCCAGCTCGGCGCCGATGCGCCGCACACCTGGCTGCCTTTAAATTTGGCTGTCAGTTTTAGAACGCGGAATGTCGGCAGTCCAGATGAAGATGATCCTGCGAACCCGCCAGTCATGGGAGCTCAGATTCATGAGGACCAGCCGAACTATCACTCCGTTACGATGAAACGCGATCTGCCGCGTTCGACTTGCCGACTCTGTGGCGAATGTGACATCGGCTGTAATTACGGAAGCAAGAATACGCTCGACTACACGTACATCACGGCTGCGATTCATCAAAAGCCAAATCCGGCAAGAGTTGAAACACTTTGCGAAGTAAAAGCCATGTCTCCTTTGGACGGTGCTGGATACAAGGTTGAGTTTGTCCGGCACCACCCCGAAACGATTGATCCGGCAACTGGCAAGTGTCCGCCGCCGCCGCGATCCACTATCACCTGCAAGCGTCTAATCATCGCCGCGGGAACTTTTGGCTCGCCTTACCTCTTGATGCGGAATCTTGCTGCGTTTCCGCGACTGAATCGCGACACACTTGGCTCGCGTTTTTCAGTCAATGGAGATCTCCTGTCTTTCGTGATCAACGGTAAGGAGCGAAAGAACGGCTATGTGGCGCCGCGACGATTGGACCCGAGTTTTGGTCCAGTGATCACCAGCGCAATTCGTGTGAGTGACAGTCTCGATGGCAACGGAGCGCAGGGTCGTGGCTTTTACATCGAAGACGCCGGCATCCCATATCTATTCAGTTGGATTGCAGAACTATCAGGCCTTCCGGGAACTCTTATCAGAGGTCTTAAATTCCTCAAGATGCGCGTCAAGTACCGCACCGGCCTAAACAACGACGCAAACCTTAGCGCCGAAATCGCCAATCTGCTCGGCCCGGCTGCTACGACCATGAGTACGCTTGCACTCATAGCAATGGGTCGCGATTTTGCAAATGGCCGTTTGTCTCTAAAAGGGGATTTGTTGGAATGCGACTGGACCCAGAAAAAGTCACAGGCTTATTTTGATCGCGTTCGGCGAACTGGCAAAGCGATTGCGCAAGCTCTGAATGGTGAATATCTCGATACTCCTTCCTTCAAGTATTTGCATCAAGTACTCACCGCTCACCCGTTAGGTGGCTGCCCGATAGGGTTCACGGCGGAAGATGGTCTGGTTAATTCTTATGGCGAAGTTTTTGGCTACCCCGGGCTTTACGTTGTCGACGGCTCTGTCATGCCTGGTCCAGTTGGTCCTAATCCGTCTTTGACTATAGCCGCTATTTCAGACCGGGCGGCCGATCACATCATTGATCAGCACAAGGCCGAAAAGATCGCTTGATTTGTGCTGACAGTCTCCTTGTGCTGGTACTCTATTCACAAAACAAGAAAAGTTTTGGGATGATTCTTATAGAGCCCATGTATTACGTCAGACATCTTCTCAGGCCATTGATCGTTTTAGGAATGGTTGCATGCCTCGCTTCACCGTTAACAATTACGAGTGACGCCGTGCAAAACAAACTCCCATCACGGCCGGCGGCAATCTTCGAAGAAGTAGCAGACAAAACAGGTCTGAAGTTCCAACATTACAATGGCATGATCGGGAAATTTTTTCTGCCCGAGATAATGGGTGCGGGCGCTGCGTTATTCGATTTTGACAATGACGGCGATCTGGATGTGTTCCTCGTACAAGGCTCAACTTTCGACGAGCGGCAGCAACCAGCAGAAACAATGTTTCCATGGCGCGGGGCGGACCCTTCCAGAGGCAAACTCTTTCGTAACGATTTAAGCGGGCAGCAGCTGACTTTCACCGATGTTACTGAAAAGAGCGGAATCGTCGCGAAAGGTTATGGAATGGGAGCGTCCGTCGGTGATATCAACAACGATGGTTGGCCTGATCTCTACCTCACGAATCTCGGATCGAATCAGATGTTTCTCAACAAAGGCGATGGAACATTTATCGATGTCACTAAAGAGAGCCTAACTGACGATCCGCGCTGGAGTACGAGCGCCGCATTCTTCGACTACGACCGCGACGGATGGCTCGATCTAATTGTTTTGAACTATGCGGAGTTCTCCACGGTAAATAGTCCGACGTGTTACGCGAACACCAGTGCGAAGGATTACTGTACGCCGCGCGTCTTTCGTGCGCCGGGAAATCGGCTCTTTCGCAACTTGCGTAATGGAAAGTTTGCGGATGTTACGACAGCAAGTCGCATTGACAAGGAGTTCGGTCATGGACTTGGTGTTGTTTCAGCTGACTTTAACGACGATGGTTGGTCAGACTTCTTTGTTGCAAATGATGGTGATCCAAACCAACTATGGGTTAATCAAAAGGACGGCACTTTTAAGAACGAAGCCCTCCTCGCGGGCGCAGCAGTAAACCGCGATGGAAAACCTGAAGCCGGAATGGGAGTCGATGCAGGAGACTTTGATGGCAATGGAACGGAAGACATATTTATCACCCATTTGATGGATGAAACGAACACGCTTTTTACGAATCTCGGTGATGCCGTTTTTGAAGATCGAACACGCGAGTTTGGACTGGGGATGCCGGGCCGCCGGTTCACGGGGTTTGGCACACTCTTTTTTGACTACGATAACGACAGTTGGCTTGACCTTCTCGTTGCGAATGGAGCAGTTCAACTGTTGCCTGAGCTGATGCGGAAGGGTGATCCATTCCCGTTGGGCCAACCGAAACAACTTTTTCGCAATACGGGAAAGAACGGCTTCATTGAAATGGTTGATCAGGCTGGACCAAACTTCCAACTACTCGATGTAAGCCGAGGAGCGGCGTTTGGAGATATCGATAATGATGGCGACACGGACGTGATCGTAACTAATAACAACGGTCCAGTCAGACTGCTCCTCAACAGCGTCGGTAATCGCAACCAGTGGCTTGGATTGCGGCTGGTTGGTCAAGACTATCGTCGAGACATGCTTGGCACGAAGGTGGAAATCGTATTGTCAAACAAACGGGTCCTGCGCCGGCGAGCACGAACCGACGGCAGTTATCTTTCAGCTAACGATCCGCGCGTGCTTGTTGGACTGGGAAACGATAGAGCAGTTGAGATGGTGAGATTGCGCTGGCCGGATGGCACTGTGGCGGAGTGGAGGAATCCGCCGCTCAATAGATATAGCACTTGGACGCAAGGAACAGTACCGAAGTAAAGAATGTTCAGGCTCTCATTGATGCTGCTGGTTTTGTTTATTACTTCAGTCAAAGTGTGTTCGCAGAGCGATCCGAGGCCAAACAGTTTGCCGCCGCCGCGGACAAATCTTGTCACAGTGCATTGGCCGGATCTTTCAACGCTCGAAATTGATGTGCGACAGCATCTGCTTGCGTCGCAGGAGTCACTAGCCGCCGCAGTTAAGAATCAGTCCGCAACCGATGCGATTCTCAGTGAGGCGTACGGTGTGATGGGTCAAACGTACCATGCTTACTCACTCAATTCGCCCGCCAGGGAATGTTATGTGAATGCAAATCGCCTGACGCCGGGAAATTTTCGTTGGTTTTACCTCATCGCGAAAGTGGACCAGCAGGAAGGGCGTATCGAAGAGGCGATCAAAAACTATCTCATGGTTCGTTCCCTGAAGCCGGATTATGTTGCCGCAGCAGTTAGCCTGGGAAACATTTATTTGGAATCAAACAGCCTGGCCGAAGCGAAGCGAAATTTCTCAGCAGCACTGCAACTCGACAAAAATAACGCAGCCGCAGAATACGGTCTGGGTCAAGTTGCGCTTTCTGAGCGGAATTATGCAGACGCTGTGAAATATTTTGAGAGAGCGCTGGCAATCGTGCCCGCCGCAACTCGGATCCATTATTCATTGGCGATGTCGTATCGAGGTTTGGGAGAACTGGAGAAGGCAAAAGCGAACCTCGCTCTGCAGGGAACGGTTGGAGTGCGAACGCCAGACCCGCTCATTGAAGAATTGCAGGAATTGATCAAAGGAGAACGCGTGCACCTGATTCGGGGCAGGTTAGCCCTTGAGGCGCGCAGATATGCCGAAGCCGCCGCGGAATTCAGGAAGGCCATCGCAGATAAACCTGACAGCGTTACGGCCCTCGTAAATCTTGGCGCGGTACTTACTCAATTGGGTGATTTAAGTGGCGCACGACAGCAATTCGAGCACGTTCTTCGAATAGCACCAGAGAACACGAATGCTCACTACAATCTCGGGGTGTTGTTCGCAAATGACAATCTGCATGCGGAGGCGATCAGTCATTTGCAGTCGGTTCTTAAGTCTAATCCGAACGATTCAGGCGCTCGCTTCCTGCTGGCGCGAGAATATTTGAAGACCGAACGTCAGGAAGAAGCGTTAGCGGAGTTCTCACGAGTAGTGCAAGCAGATCCGAATAACGAGGCTGCGCTGTTGGAGCGGGTTCGACTCCTGCTACACAAGAAACAGTACCCGGAAGCGTTGAATAGCTTGGCGAAGGCTCACGCACAGTTTCCCGAGAAGGGACAAACAGCAGTAACGTTGGCGACGCTCCTTGCGACCTCTCCTGTTTACGAGCAGCGCAATGGCGCACGAGCTTTAGAGCTGGCTCGGCTTATCTACAAAGCGACCGGGTCAGTTGAGCATGGTGCCATTATTTCAATGGCTCTAGCTGAGCTGGGCCGTTGCGCCGAGGCTGCCGAATGGCAACGGGGATTGATCGAGATCGCTCAGCGCAAAGAAAAGGCAGACATCATCGATACCCTGACGCGAGATCTAAAACTGTATGAGAGTTCGCCTTGCAGACCGCCGGCTGGAATTGGCGGCCTTACCGTTCATTGAGTTGGCTCGTGCTCGTTTCTGCAAAAACGCCCAGAAGTATCAAGGATAGCGATCAACTACGAGCTGATATTCCGATTGATTGCTTCGTCGACGCTTGTGACGACTTGAACTCAAGGGTGGCGGTGGAGCTGGATTATTCAAACGATTTCATGACGCTTTGAATTGCCTCTGCCAGAGTGGGATGAATATGGATGGCGTCGTAAATTACTGTATAAGGCGCGTCAGCATTCATTAGATCCACATACATATGGATCAACTCGGCAGCGTCAGATGACAACACTGCGGCTCCGAGGATGCGGTTCGTCTTCGCGTTGATAATAACTTTGATAAAGCCTTCAGTTTCGCCAAGCTCCCTTGCCTTGCCGTTGCCTTTCATCTCATAACGCCCCACCTTAATCTCTTCACGACTGTTCCGGGCTTCGCTCTCAGTCAATCCAACGCGGCCGAGTTCTGGATCGGTGAATATCGCATAAGGCACGACTCGATCTGTAGTACGTGAGCCATCCCCTGCAAGCTGTGACAAGAGGATCCGATAGTCATCCCAGGAGGTGTGAGTAAACATTGGCCCGCCTCGAATGTCGCCCGCAACCCAAACGCCTTCAACATTCGTCGCTAGCTGTTCATTCGCGGCAACAATTCCGTGATCGGAAACCTTGACACCGATGGTCTCAAGGCCAAGGTCTTCAGTATTAGGCGTTCGACCAGTAGCAACAAATAGATGCGAAGCTCCAATCGTGCTCGATTTATTATCCTTCTCAACCGTAACCTTTACACTCTCTTGAGTACCGGCAACGAGCTTCACATTAGTATTCAGGCAAAACTCGATGCCCTCAGCTTCGAGTGAGTGCTGAAAAGCCGTCGCTACATCGCGATCTTCATGACCGGCAACTTGGTCCGCGGCTTCAATCACTGTCACACGACTCCCCATGCGACGATAGAACTGACTCATTTCCAAACCGATGTAACCGCCGCCAATAATCACAAGATGTTCAGGTAGCTTAGTCGTATCGAGCCAGTTTTCCGCAGAGATGAAACTCACCTTATCCAAACCTTCGATCCGAGGTATCGTACTACGCGTTCCAGTGTCGAGTACTACCTGCTCGGCCACTACTAACTGGTTTCCGATAGCCACTCGAAACCCATCCATCTCTCTGCCGTCGAAATGAGCAGAACCGTGCAACAGCTTTGGGTTGTCTGTTTTCTCGAAGCCTTTCTGCAAACCGGTGCGCGACTCGATCAGGATTTGCCTCGCGCGTGCCAGGACGGCGGGAAAGTCAACTTCGACAGTGGGAATGTTTAGCCCAAACTCCTTTCCGCGACGCGCGAGGTGGGCCACACGAGCGGACGCGATCACCGCTTTGGTGGGGGTACATCCAAAGTTCACACAGGAGCCGCCGAGATCTTTCTTTTCCGCGAGGGCGACGCGCTTGCCGGCTTTGGCGAGATCGTGCGCCAATGGAATGCCTGCCTGTCCGGCACCGATAATTAGAAAGTCAAAGCGATCACTCTCTATCATTCGCGGTCTCGCTAAGCAGTTCCTTGCTTAGTCTTCATGCTCGGCCCAGTCCAAATCCGGCCGTTCCGCTCGTTTGGGATCAGCATCAGCCGGCGGCTTCGGATGCATTGGATCGGATTCGATCGGCTCTGGCGGTGGCATCGCGGGGAGATCGACGTTATCGCCCAATCGGTGCGGATCTCTCCTCTCATCCTCTTTCTTCAATTCGTGTTTCGCCATGAATAGACACCTTTTGTCTTACGCTGCAACAGGGGCCGCCATAACGGTAGTGCCCAGTTTGAGTTCTTCTCTTGTGCAACCTCTGTGTTCTCTGTGTCTCTGTGGTTACTAGGAATGCGGCATACAACAACCACAGAGACACAGAGAACACAGAGGTTGCACAGAGAAATCAAATCAGGTCACTACCGCCATAACCGCAAACTAGACCGGACTGTCCGATTTTCCCCGTGTCAAAAAACGAAAGGCTGCGAGAATAATAATCGCAACCGAAGATCCGAGTCCCAGCCAAAACCAGCCCGTGACTCCAACTCTTATAAGACCCGAACTATCTTCAAACTTCAGTCGCTCGCGATTCATTAGATAGGCGCTAACGAGGCCCGAGACCAAAGTAAGCAGAATTGATAACTGATGACGTTCCTTCCATGCTTTAGCCGATCCGAAGAACAATATTGCCAGCATGAGCAAAGGTATGAGCCAAAGTCCATGACTGCCATCGCGCGCCAGATCAATACCACTCGCCGTTTCCCTGGTCGCACCGCAGCTGACTTGGATCCAGGGCAGGAAAAAGCACACCAACACGATTAATGCGGCGGTAGTTGTGGCCCGTCTTCTAAACATTTTTCAATTTGGCTGCCACTTAGTAAGCCAGTTCCCTGCTCATTTTTATGTACTCCTGATCGATCTTCCGCTAGAAGTTTCACGTTCCACCAGCCTTGTACGAAAAGGCCTTATCGGACTTCTTCTCTGTGCAATCTCTGTGTTCTCTGTGCCTCTGTGGTTAAGGAATTGTTCGAAATAACAACCACAGAGCCACAGAGAACACAGAGGTTGCACAGAGAAATCAGAATTTTCGTGCAAAGCCCGTTCCACTCATATCAAGCAGTTGCCGATTTCGAGATCTCCTCAACTACCTCAGCAGTCGTTTCAGGCTCTCTTGCACGAGTTGCAATGTCAGCCTGGGCGATGATGCCTATGATCTGCTTATTGTCGTTCACCACAGGAATGCGCCTGACCTGGTGCATTTCCATGGCGTCTATCGCCTCATGCAGATCATCCTCGGCGTGACAAGTCACCGGAGCGCGCGTCATCACCTCTTCAACCGTAACGGCAGAAATCTGGCGTGCCTCCGCCACTACTTTTATTGCCAGGTCGCGGTCCGTAATAATGCCTAGCAGTCTTTTGGTTTTTTGATCTGCTACTACAGGGATGGAACCAACGTCGTCGTCCTTCATTAGCTGAGCCGCCTGGTCCACTGTATCACCCGGTAAACAGCAAACCGGCTCATTTGTCATTATCTCTTTACACTTCATGTTCGTTTCTCCCTTTAAATCACCCGCACGCTTATAAGCGCCACTCTCGCCTCGTGCCACCTCCAATTACGGTAATGCGCCGCAATCTCCGTTAGGTGGTTATACTCATCGCACGTCAACTATCGAGAAAGTCTCTGAATCGGTCCATTTCGATCTCTTTCGCCGAGTCGGGACCTTGGCGGAGTTGGCGTACTGCCTCAAAAGCGCGATCGAGCGTTTCTTCTCCCTCTTCGTCTGTCGCAACATACCCGGAACGAATTCGCCCCGAAAGATTCCCAGCGTCGTCCTCCCGTACGACAACACTGCCTCCCGGAGCCAGCACGACGTGACGCACAATACCATCCTCCTCCAAACGAGTTTCAATGACTGTAAAATTGTTGTTCATTGGACCATGATCCAAAAATTAATAATTAGCGGCATCCTGCGTGGCCACAGCTGCAGTTAGTTTCTCCCCGCGCGTTCTCGCAGTATTCCGAGCAATATTCGCTGCCCTCCTGCGTGGGGCAATGGCAAGTCGGATTCGCACATTTACCTCCAATTTTTTCGTCTCTCATTTTCTCAATCTCCTCTCTGAAACCCGACATCCAATGCGGTTTACTCTGAATACTTGCACGTGCTGAACCTCTATCACCTTGAGACAAGCAGTTGTTAAAAGCGGATTAAGGTCCTCACCAATTAGCCGATTACCCTCGGATTAACGCTTCAGGATGTATCAAAACTTCATTTGGCGCTTACGTCATTGCGATTTGAGGAGTAAAGGCATGTCTCTATTGACGACAGTTGTGTGTACCCTTTCGGTGCTACCCCTAATTGAATCCTTCGACTCACATGAGAAGGGTGTTGGTACAGGTTTTGTCTTGTAGAAATATTCCGAAGGCCCTCGAGGCGGCAAAATGCAGCTGTTAAGCAGGGAGCAACATCAAATGACGACTCATGAAAAGCACGAAGAAAATGTGAGAAAGCTCCGGGAAATGATTAAAAGCATCGAGGTTGCGATGCTGACTACGGTTCAGGAAGATGGAAGTCTGCGCAGCCGCCCGATGGCGACTCAAAAGGTTGAGTTCTCTGGCGATCTATACTTCTTCACAAAACTCAGCGCATTCAAAGTCGAAGAGATCGAACGCGACCATCAAGTCAACGTCTCTTATGCGTCGCCGGAAAATCAGTTATACGTTTCGATGTCCGGGCTGGCGCGCATCCTGCGCGACCGTGCAAAAATGGAAGAACTCTGGTTCGGCGATCTGGAAGCATGGTTCCCTGCCGGCCTCGAAGACCCTGAGCTGGCTCTGCTTTGGATCAGCGTCACAAAAGCCGAGTATTGGGAAGGACCATTCGGTACATTGGTGTATCTGCCGCGAGTGAAGAAAATGGCGGCGGGTATGGAGTTTGAGAGAGACGAGAACGAGAAACTTGAGCTTAAAGGCGAGACATGATCTTGCTCGCGGGTTTCGTTACTTAGAAATGAGGTTGTTATGAAGGTCTTGAGAATCACAATCGTCTTACTTGTGATCGCCCTGATAATGTCACTAGCCGCTGTCGCAGTAGGATATCTACGGTAAAACGACTGCTGTGCGGCCGTGAAAACAAGTGGATGAAACGACATGAAGATACTACTCGCCGTCGACAGATCGAAATATTCCGCCGCAGCGATCGAAGAAGTAGCTAAGCGCCCGTGGCCCAAAAACTCTACGGTCCGCGTGCTATCGGTGGTGGAGCCCTACCCGGCCATTGCTGTGGAACCGTGGGCGGGCGGACGCGAAAGTCTCGAAACCTTAGATCGAGAGATGAAGCGACAAGCGGATAACCTCACGAGGAAAACCGTTGCTCGTTTGAAGACAAAAGAACTAAAAGTCGAAGCGGTAGTGCGCACCGGCGGCCCTTCGTCGGAAATTATTGATGAGGCGCGCAAATGGTCGGCGGACCTGATTGTACTTGGCTCGCATGGATATACTGGGGTCAAGCGCTTGATCCTGGGAAGCGTCGCCTTCTCCGTTGTCGGTCATGCGCCGTGCTCGGTGGAAGTTGTTAGGCGGAGACAATCGAAGAAGTCGCGCTGAAGATGCAGGAGAATTTTGTTAGAGGCCCGAATGAAGAGTCTTGGTATTGATTAACGGCCGAATCAGTGTCTGAAGCATTTCTGGAGTTCCATCACTATTTGGCGACTCCAGCCTGAGTTAACACTCTTATGGTCTCATCGTGTCTGCCTTCCGCAGCTAACATCAGAGCAGTCTTGTCTTCATCATTCTTCATGGTGGGATCTGCATGGGCCAGGAGTAAGGCAGTAACTACCTTGTCATGTCCGAAACGCGCGGCCTCGATTAGCGGGGTGTTGCCATGCTCATCGACTGCGTTCACGTCTACGTTAGGAGAGTTTAGAACGGCCCTCACGGTATCGGGGCTGCCTGAATGGACCGCGCGAAACAATGCATCGGTTTCGGGACTATGAGTTGCACGGCTGGCACGATTGCATCCTGCCAGGCAAACCAACAGAACCACCGAGAGAGAAAATATTATTACTGAACGATCCTTGCCCTTCAAAGTTTCTCCTTCACATCAGCGGGCCATCGTCGGAGAATCGATGGCCTGAATCAGGCTTTGCCCTTGAATCAGACACTCCTCTTCCCGACGTATTCAATCGAAGCAATTGGTGTTACCAGTGACTACGTATCGCAATAGTCGTGCCTCCACCTGAATTGAGCGTGAATTCCTGATGCGAATGCTGTGGGATCCAGCCGGCCAATACGTGGCAAAATAACAGCACCCTAAATGTACGAGATGGTAAAGAATGGGAAAGAATGTGAAAACCATGGACCGTGTTTAGCCAATCGGGCGGGGCCCTCCTTCCTCCAAGCGCAGTTCGAAGATTGTCCTTATTTGTAGTGTTTTTGGTGAGGACTTGGTCCAATGCCATAATTTCTATTGACATTCACAAATAAGCGGCGTAAAACCCTGCCCAAAACCCCTGACTTTCTCGGCGCGAGACCCGCCACAATTTTTTGCTCCTCCAGCAATAGATTCATCCCCCGAAGTGTAGTTTTCATTACGCGCATGACGTGACGACAACAGAAAAGGCCATCGCGCAAGGCTCTTTCGTTTCACTGCAGAAATGCTTGTTCAATTCAGGAGCCTTTGATCCAAAGGGCTCCTTTCTCAACTGAGCGCACAGCTCACCAAAAAGGAGGAAGCATGAAAAGAAATAATAGAAAACTCCGCCGCCGTGTTGTTGGTCTGATGCTCCTGGCTTTCATGGTTTTCGCTTTACTCGATACCAACCAGCGAAGCGCATCTGCCGACGCTGCTGAGCAAGTAATTTTTAGTGGGGTCGGATTTGCTGACACTGGCGACTGGACGGGACCGGTAGGTTTCTGGATCTGGTGCATAGATGAAGGCAATGGTCCATATGCTGAGGATAACGAATGCAAGGGAGCAATGTACGTGTATTCACAGGCCATCACTGTGCATGTTGATGGTGATGTTACAGAATTGGGAGACGACACTTACAGAATGGACGTGTTATCCCAAAAGGCCGGTGTCTTAAGTGCTACACTTCACAACTTGTCTGATGACAGCGGTCCGAACAATGTCGTGGAGTTTGAGGTCACAACAGCCGCAGGCACGGCGAGCGGAACATCGGACAATGCCGTGGTAAGAGTAACAGGACCAGGAGACTAGGCTTTCATTTGTAATCACTGCGAGGCTTCGACGCTTGCTCAGCTTTGAAGCCTCGCTTAGTTAATGCGTATGAGCTTAGCCCGTTTACTGCCTGGCTCCGGCGGCCTCAAGGTGTCGAACGATTTCGGTAAAGTTTTTCTCCTTCGCAAGCATCAAAGCTGTCTTTCCGGTCTGAGTGAGTCTCGCTGACAGGTCAGCGCCTTTACTCAACAAGTCCCGAACGATTTCTGCGTCACCAGCAGACGCAGCCAGTATCAGGGCGGTGGAACCATCGTTAGCGGCTGCGTTTACATCTGCCCCATGCTCCAGCAGTCTTTTCGCAGTGTCCCGGTGGATGTTGGTAACTGCAAACATTAAGGCGGTTCGGCCCTCTTCATCCGCCTCATTAACGTCAGTCTTGATCTCGAGTAATCTCTCCACCATCCCGGTCTTTCCCTCGAGTGCCGCCCGCATTAAGTCCGTGTGACCAGCTTCGTGTTCTGCCGACTTGCTCATCTGTCCGCGCGTAGTCATCGATACCTCTTGGAATCTCTCCCTTAAGACTTCAACAATCCATCTTGTCTTTCAAGTAAGTCACGCAGCCACCACTCATGTTTCTCATGTATTTGCACAACCTTCGAGAAAAGATCGACGGTGCCTGGATCGTCATGCTTATCTGCTGCCCGCACCGCAGCACGCATTTCTTTAATAACCGTTAGGAGGTTCGTATCCGCCTCCTCGATCATCTGTCGCATAGTCTGGCCGTGAGCGGCTACTTTGACGCTTGTCGTGCCCAACATCTCCTGAGGACTGGCGATTGGGTCCTGCCCAATCATTCGCACTCGCTCGCCGAACTCATCAATGGTCTCGAGCACAGCTTTGGCGAATTCGTCAAAGAGCAAATGCAAGTCGCGGAACATTGGACCATAAGTTTGCCAATGGTAATGTTTGTAGTTCAAGTAAAGCACAAGCGCGTTAGCAACTTGTCGTTGCAAATGCTCGACTACAGGATTGTCTGGCTGGTTTCCTTTTGATATTTCTTCCGCGATCGTTTCTTTGGGTGAAGATTCCCGTTTTTGCGCCACCGCGCTGCTCCTGGTTATGTTACCCATCTCTTTTATCCTTTGCCTGACTGAATTAGTTACCCGGGCGGTCCGCTCCATCGTTTCGTGGTCATTTGAAGAGGGCTGCCCGTTTCTAACAGTGTTTTCAAACTCGAGAGCACACTGGGCCATCCAGCTCGAATACCCTCATCCATCTTCGAACCAGCTTCAAGTTGGTCATGCGTGAGCGTCAGCCGCGTAACGTCAAGAAATGGTTCAATATTGAAAGTAACTCGCGAAGGTTTCTCAGTGCGGAGATCTTTGGTTGCGCCAATTCAGGTAAGGACCAAACGTCTCGGTTCCTCAATCTCGACAACCTTGCCTTCAATGTCGGTGTCGTCGGTGTCGTAGTCTTGATGCAGCCACATTGAACCAACCTTCCAGTCAGACACGTTCTTGTGACGCCCCCAGTACTGCCTGATCATCTCGTTGTCGAGCAGTGCATTCCAAACATTCTCTGGCGTACTTTTGATGTACGTGACGTAAACGAATTCTGTCGTCTCCATTCGAACCTTCTTACGCGAATCGGAACCTCATGAAATACGCAAGATGCATACCGACTTTGAAATAAAACCGCAATCTTGTAGTTTTGAACCCTGCGACCGACCACCCATCGGCATCAGGTTTGCGCCCTAAAATTTATGGTATCGAAAAAGCGCAGGTAACTGTTGGGTGGTGCACCGTAAGCGAACATTGCTTGATAAAAGCGTACGTCTGGGCAACAGAGAGCCGGTGTTACGAACGCAACCCCGCTTATGCGCCTAAGTTGATCGAAATGAATGAAGAAGCTTTCGTTCGCCTGCGTTGCGAGAAAGATTTGAAAATTGTTCCGGGTGCAACGCACTTGTTTGAAGAACCAGGCACGCTCGAAAAAGTTTCGAGTCTCGCTGCAAACTGGTTTCACAGTCATTTGCGTTCGACCGATCTGAACCGACTCTGTCAGCCTTAGCCAGGAGCGTGTGATTTGAGGATTTGCCGATACTTGATAGGAAAGGAGCAATGATTTATCGCAACCGCAGTGAGGCGGGAAAACATCTTGCAACAAGGCTCGCGACTTACGCCGACCGCGATGACGTGTTGGTTTTGGCGTTGCCGCGTGGTGGCGTGCCCGTAGCATATGAAGTGGCAAAGGAGTTGGGCGCGCCCTTAGATGTTTTCCTTGTGCGAAAGCTCGGCGTGCCGGGTCATGAAGAGTTGGCAATGGGGGCTATTGCAACCGGTGGCGTCCGTGTTCTCAATGATGACGTGGTGGATTACCTCCGGATTTCCGACGAGGTGATCGACGCATTCACGGCAATCGAACTAGAAGAGCTGGAGCGTCGTGAACGCGTCTACCGCGGCAATCGTCCTGAACCTGATGTGAGCGCAAAGACTGTCATACTTATCGATGACGGACTTGCGACCGGTTCGACTATGCGTGCTGCCGTGTCCGCCCTTCGTCAGCTGAATCCCGCCCGTATCGTCGTCGCCGTTCCGGTTTCAGCTCCGGAAACCTGCGATGAATACAGAATGGGCGTCGATGAGATCATTTGCGCAGCAATTCCCGAACCATTTTACGGCGTCGGAAAATGGTATCGCGACTTCTCGCAGACGACGGATGAAGAAGTCAGCGAACTACTCGAACGATCAAGACAGCAGACTAAAGATCAGCTTGCTCATAGCCACTAAATGGCCCGAGGTCCTATGGCAATTGCGACCATCAATAAAGTTGCGGACGCCATCCATGAAGCATCATGGTCTCTCGCAGGAGAGGCTGGAGACTACGATCCACTTCTCGCTCTTGTTGGTAATGCTCGTTTCTGTCTGCTGGGTGAAGCGACGCATGGCACGCACGAGTTTTATCAACAGCGTGCCGAAATAACCAAACGACTGATTAAGGAGAAACGGTTTACTGCGGTCGCCGTCGAAGCGGACTGGCCCGACGCGTTTCGAGTCAATCGTTACGTGCGCGGTCTTAGCGATGATCGCACTGCCGATGAAGCACTCAGCGGCTTCAAGCGATTTCCAACGTGGATGTGGCGCAATACTGTCATCGTCGATTTTGTAGAGTGGCTGCGCGCCTATAACGAGTCGCTTCCGGCAGATGGCGCCAACGTAGGCTTTTACGGACTCGATCTATATAGTCTCTACACCTCAATCGAAGCGGTGCTCGGTTATCTGAGCAAGATCGATCCCGAAGCTGCCAAACGTGCTCGATATCGTTATTCATGTTTCGAGCACTTTGCCGAAGACACGCAAGCCTACGGTTACGCAGCCACTCTTGGAATTACGGAATCCTGTGAAAGTGAAGTCATCGATCAACTCATTGAGTTGCGTCGACGAGCGACTGATTACGCTAGCCGTGATGGACGCGTGGCGCAGGACGAGTTCTTCTTTGCCGAACAAAATGCGCGTTTGATACTCAATGCCGAAAGATACTACCGCACGATGTTTCGCGGTCGAGTCGAGTCGTGGAACTTGCGCGATCGTCATATGGCAGAGACGCTGGAAGCCTTATTTACTCATCTCACTTCACAGGGACAAACAGGGAAAATAGCAGTCTGGGAACACAACTCTCACCTCGGCGACGCCCGTGCGACTTACATGGCGGATTGCGGTGAACTCAATGTGGGCCAACTGGCCCGCCAGCGTTACGGAAGCAAAGCAGTACTGATCGGTTTCACTACCTATGCCGGCAAGGTGACAGCGGCTTCTGATTGGGATGGACCAGCCGAGCGCAAGCGTGTGCGCCCGGCGCTGCCCGGCAGCTATGAGCACCTGTTCCACGAAGTTGGTCCGAAGAGTTTTGCAATAGACTTGCATCAAGAGACTGTTTCATCCCTCCTGGCCGAACCACGGCTCGAGCGAGCCATTGGTGTGATCTATTTGCCGCAGACTGAGCGACAAAGTCACTACTTCGAAGCGCGCCTTGCGAATCAATTCGACGCAGTGATTCATTTCGATGAGACTCAGGCATTGGAGCCACTCGAGCGTTATGCCCTTTGGGAAACCGGCGAGCCACCGGAAACATTTCCGACAGGAGTTTGAAAGGAGTCGACAAATGCCAACCAGTGAGATTCCACGCGAGCAATGGAATAAGTTCTTCGATTCGTTCAACCGGCAACACGAGGGTTGGTTGGCTACGCTGGAGGTTTTCGCGACTGATACCGGGGCCCAGCAGGAAGCTCGCGATATGCCTTTTGAAGGAATCAGTGTTGATTCAGGAGAGGGAGAATCCGAGGCTCTATTAATTAGCGTTGGCAAGACGCCAGCGGATCACGTTAGCCATAAGATCGACCATCCGGTCCATATCTGGTTACAAAAGACGGAAGCGGGCGCCAACGCTGCCCTCGAAATTGAAGCGGAAGACGATTCGAAAACGTTGCTACGCTTTCGGTCACCGATGCCGCCCGAATTTGTTGATGGAGTGGTCTTGGATTAAGGTAAGAGTAAATGACCGGGCAGCTGTGAGACGTTGTCCCTCAACAACTTAGAATTGTACCCATGTCTTTGACTCGCCTTAGCCCCTGCAGAATGTGCTAACCGTGCAGCGCGGCTTTGCACAAAAAGTCAGAAATCCCACCAACGGGAGTTGGTGGCTTAGTTCAAGTCCTTTCTACGAAACGAATTCCTTTTTGAAATTCTAATCCCGCTCACGGGAGTGGGCGGATACTTCAAGTCCGACCTCAGTATGGACTTGAACAATCCACCAACTCCCGTTGGTGGGATTCAAGATTGATAGAAAAAGTTTTCGAATAGCGAGGACGTGAACGATCCGCCCACTTCCGTGGGCGGGATTTCTGACTTCCTATGCAAAGCCATGCAGCACAGTCTGACGTGAGATCGCCTACTGATTTAACGGGTTGGCAATTCTGTTCCGCCAGACTGATGGTGCCAACACACGCTCAGTTACTTACACGACAAATCGTTAGCGCAGATACGCTTCATGGCATGGACCGCGGAGTTGAAGGCCGTGATGATTGAACCGCCCTTCTTTCCGACCACCAAATCTCCGAGCAGATAGAGACCTTGAACATTTGTCGCACCAGCTTCATCGAAAATCGGGCCCTGTTCATTGAACGCGATTCCCAGCGTCCGCAGAAAATTTGTTGGAGTTGTTCCTCCAAGCGCATAAATCACTCGGTCACACGTCCGTGCTGAGGTTGCCACTTCACGAAAAACAACATGTGGCAGACCACCATCGTCATCGATCCTGATGATGTTTGTACTGCGCAGTATCTCCACTTCTCTGTTCTGCTCCATTGCTACGAGCGTGGCGCGGTTCTGATCATTCAAGCGAACAAATTCTGCTTGCCGGTACGAAAGTGTGACTCGATTACCGGCGGCGCGCAGATACTGAACGTATTCTGCAGCGGTGTCGCCGCCGCCGACCACCAGCACAGTCTCATTTCGAATTGGAATGGAAGTGATGTCAAAAAGAAGTCTCTGACGAAGAGAAGGCGGGAATAAATAATCCTGCGGTTTGTTGGGCCGTCCAAAAATGCCTATGGCCACGCCAAGCACTCTGCTTTCAAACGTCCCGTTTGACGACTGAACGCGAAACCGCATCCCGTCATCGTTATTCAGTCGCTGCATGCCATAAACATCGGAATCGTATTTTGTATTGATTTTGTAGTCTTTAATTACCTTGTCGAAGTATTCGATGGTCTGAGTCTTGGTCATGTCTTCCAGACAAAGCAGACCCTCACATTTTGCTGCGAAGCCTTTATAGTTTGCGGTGGTGATTTTCTGTTCGGGATAAAGCTGCCGGATGGCCCAGTTATGAGTGTGAGCCTTTTCGAGTACCAGTATTTTGCTGACGTCGACGCCGGCTGCACAGGCTTCGGCGGCAAGTGCGATTCCACCTGGACCAGCACCTATGATGATCAAATCGTACATGCGTTTTATCTGTCTTTTGCTGCTAATAACCTTCCTGATCCAACTGCACTTTCCCGCGAAACGAGCGATAGACGAATGTGAAGTAGGCAATGGCCAGAACCATTCCGAGGGCCCACCAAATTAGACCAACACTCAAACTGTATGCACCTGTCTTCGCGTTGTAGATCGTGAGACTGTAAGCAGGGTTTGTACTTGCGGGAAGTAAATATGGATACATCGCGAAAGCTGCGCCACCCAACATAGCGACAATGTAGGCTGTTGACGCAAAGAATGCCGCAAGACATTGTCCACTCTTTACAAACTTCCTCATCAACGGCAACGACACCAGTACCACAACCGGAATGATCCAACCCCAGGGACGCAGGCGGAAGTTATCAAGCACACCGGGACGCACGTAAAGCGTAGCCGCGAGACTCAATATTGTTATCAATACCAGCAGCCACCAGGCATTAAGTGCAACGCGCTGAGATCTGCTGTGCAATTCGCCTTCGGTTTTGAGTGCTATGTAATTCGCACCGTGGACAGTCAGTGTTATTGACGCAAGCAAACCGGTCAGGACTGTATACCAGTCGAGAATGCCGGGATTTGGGCCGGTCCGAAAGTTGGTCCATAAAGGTTCAAAGAAATACCCGTTCGCATCCAGCGGCACGCCGCGCACGACATTGCCGATAGCTGCGCCAAAGAAGACAGTCAGAAGCAGACTCGCAGCCGAGAACACGAAATCGAAGAACGACCACCACAGCGGATCCTGGACATGGGACCTCAACTCGATACCGACGCCACGCAGCATCAGCAGCCAGAGGACAATCATCAGTGGTAAATAGAAGCCACTGAAGCTGGAGGCGTAAAGAAGTGGAAATGCGAAGAAGAGTGCGCCGCCGGCAGCTATCAACCAGACCTCATTCCCGTCCCACACTGGACCAATCGCTCGCAGGACGATTCGCCTCTGATCGTGTGTTCGCGCCACCAGCAGATTGATGATTCCGGCGCCCAGATCAAACCCATCGAGCACTACGTAGGCCGTCAACATCAATGCGACAAGAATGAACCAAATGGTCTCCATTAGTGACTCGCAGCGCCTCCGGCTTCTTCTCCACGCAAGAAGGCTGGTCCATGACCTACTTCTCGCCAGATCAGAATGATAAATAGAATGCTCAGAACCGTGTACATTCCCATGAAGCCGAGTAGTGTGAAAAGTCCATTACCGGCAGAGACGTTCGCAGAGTATCCCGCATTGGTTCGAAGTAATCCGTAAACGAGCCAGGGCTGGCGTCCGACTTCGGCAGTTATCCACCCGGCAGTGTTTGCGATGTAAGGAAACGGAAAACTCAGCATTAAGATCCACAACATCCAGCGAGAGTGATACAGCCGTTTTCGCCACAGCAAGATCAAAGCCAGCAGCATTATCGAAACAAAGATCGTCCCGAGCCCTACCATGATGTGATAGCTGTAATAAAGGAGCGGAATGTTATCCGGCCACTGATCTCGAGGGAATTCTTTCAACCCTTTTACTTCCGCCTCCCAATGCCGGTGCGTCAGGAAACTCAGTACTTTCGGCACGTATATCGGATTATCAAGCTTCAAGTTGTCAATGTCGGGTTGTCCAATCAGAACGATGGCGGCGCCTTTCTCAGTCTCAAACAGACCTTCCATGGCCGCCAAAGTTATTGGCTGATGATCGGCAACCAATTTCCCCTGCCGGTCACCGGTGGGAAAAATCTGAAGCATCGAAGCGATCGCTGCTGCGATGATTCCGACTCGCAGAAACATGCGACCATACTCTTCCTGTTTTTGAGACAGCACGTAATAAGCGCCGGTCGCGGCCATTGCGAACGAGCCTGTGATCAAAGCGCCGCCCATATTGTGCAGGTATTGCCAAAGCGCCCATTCGTTAAAAATGAGCGACCAAAAGCTGTTGAGATGAGCGGTACCATCGGTTGCAATCACGTATCCGACGGGATGCTGCATCCACGCATCCGTCACGATGATGAAGAAACCTGATATCCAGGAACCTGCGAACACCATGAAGGCGGCGAGCCAATGAATCTTTTGACCAAACCGGCGTTCGCCAAACAAGAACACGCCCAAAAATGACGACTCAAGAAAGAACGCAAACACTCCTTCCATCGCCAGCGCGGTGGCGATGACTCCACCAGCGTATTGCGAGAAGCGCGCCCAGTTAGTACCAAACTGAAACTCCATCGGAATTCCGGTAATGACGCCGAAAAGAAAATTGATCGCAAAGATCTTGGCCCAGAATCGTGCGGCACGGTTGTAACGTTCATCGTTCTTCCACAACGCAAGCGTTTTGAAGATCACGATCAGCGGCGCAAGACCCATCGTGAGTTGCGGAAAGAGGTAGTGGTAGGTAATGGTGAATGCGAAGTGAAGTCGATGGATTAGTAGTGCGTCCATTATTCAGTGTGCCGGTGGTACGCCGACATTATGGACCCTGAACGTCGATTCCGCCTTAATCTTGTTTCTGAGGATTTACAGACATAGCAGCTGCGTGAATGGATCACGACAGAGATTCCGCTGAGGTTTTGTAGCCGTACCTTTCTATTTGCTGCGCCAGGATTTAGCGATCTGCTCGAAGGTCTTCTTGTCGCTATTATAGTCCTTCTCAGTGCTAGCCATTTCCACACGGTAAAGGGTTCCGACGTCATTTTTGTTTGACTTCAACGCGAGTACGAAATCTTTTACCAGCACTTTATCGGCACCGGGACGCTTATAGCGAACGGTGAGGCGTGTGCCTTTGAGATAACCGAGACGGTAATGGGGTTCCCTGGCAAAACTGACGATCTTTGAACCATCTGCCTCTATCCAAAAGCGCTGGAAGGTGGTGGCCCACCATAACGAGGAAAACTGAAAGACGTTTTCAGTAGCGCCCACCCAAATATACCGATTCTGGTCCGACGAGATCGCAATGTTAATCCCGCGCTCGTCTTCTTTGGGCACGGTGCTTGTACCCGCAAACGAGGCGGGTACGACCAACGAGTAGCGATACTTAAGGTTTTGGTATGCGTTCGTGTATGTTCTGGGACTGGGCTGCTGGGTGGTTGGTCCAAGACTCACGAATTCATCGAATCCTCTTCCGCGGGCATTTGAAAACGCGACGTACTCCTTACCGCTTTCCCGATCCAGAAAGTACGAACCGCGGATCGCTGATTCATAGAGTTCCGGCACGTGAAAAGGATCCCATTTAGTCGCCGCTCTTTCGTCATCCACGATGATGGCCTCGATGGTCCGGTCCTTACAGAACCTGCGGTTCAATGCACGGCCCAGACCTCTCATCGCGTCCGCGTTGAAAAATGCCGGCTGAACCTTGACGAATAGGGTCAGCGCCGGCGTTTCGTCCGACGCCCTTCGCGTTCGGACTACTTTGTATATCGGCGTGTCCCTATCCTGAGCAGCGTCGCACTCGTCGACGGAACTCTGACCCATTAACGAGGCACTGGTTCCCAATACGACAAGAGCAAATACGAGTGTTTTCCAAAATGAGTTTTGCGTCATAGTTTATAGCATCCGTTCAGGGCAAGGTGCTCAGAAATGATCGAAGTGTCTCCAGTCAATATCCGAGTCATCTGTTGGACGTTGTGTATATCTACGGCCCCTATTTTTACTGCGAGATCAAAGTCGTTAAGTCTGGTCAGGGAGTGGAGCGCTTCATGAATAACGGTCGTGACCGGATTTCCCATGCCATTCCCATAGTAAACATCATATCGCGTGGCTAGTCGATGACTGCCGGTAGCAGCGATTGGATCTTTTATTTCGAATACCTTCTTTACGGTCCAACTTGCCATGGCGTCACCTCTGGGTACGAGACCAGCCTTTAATGCCGTAAGGGTGGATTTCAGCCCATCGAACGCGCGCTGTTTGTTTATGGCGCCGAGCAATGCTTTAGGATTTATACCATGCTCAAGCAGGAACTTCTTGCAAGAATCAAGCTTGACCATCTTTTTGGCTTCTTCCTTAGCCATCCTCTGAACGTCGCCTCTACCCCCCTCGAGTGGGGCTTGGCCCGTAATAACCCCAGCCAGTTGTGCTCCGAGCACACCGAGCTGAACTGCACTAGCCGCACCGGAAGTGGCGACAACTCCTTCAAGCGCAGCCACTCCTCCTCTCGCAAATGCTGCTTCCCAAAACGCAGCACTGGCTGCCTTTTGAGCCGCAGTTGCCGTGGCCGTGTGTAACGTGGGCGCAACTGCTCCACTTGCGTGAGTACTCCCCCCTCCCAGCCAGCCGAAAAGTGAATGTGGATAGTAGTGGGCGATGACAATAAAAGCGACTGCGAGAGCAATCTGGAACCACTTGCTTCTGAGTATCTTCTTAATCGCTCGCCATAGTTTTCCCCAAAATAGCCCGCTTGGATCGACGCGGTTAACCGGATCGTTTCCAACATAGCTGTACATGTTTAGCGACTGCGGATCGCTCAACGATGCCGCTCGCATGCCAATGGGATCTACCTGTGTGAATCTTCCCTGTTGCCAGTCATAGTGGCGATTGACGGCATAGTCGAGACCAACTCCCGATACCCGGTCATAACTGGTAAAGCGCCGGTTAGTAGGAGTTCCCGTCGTTTCCGTATCTAAGGCGCCACCGAAAGGAAGTGTCGCCTGCTCAAACGAACTCGTATTTTGAGCATTACTAACGAGACGAGTACCTATTCGTTCTGGATGGTGGTAAGTCACGGCCTCGCCACCGGAGCCGTTTGGCGTCAACGTTGAAAGCAGCCTGCCTCCAAGATAGACGTAACTCTTGGCCCAGGACGGACTGGTCCCGCCACCTGTTTCGGTGTACTCGCACATTTCGGAATCGCCGGCCGCAACATAGTAGGTCCGCGCGCTTCCTTCTTCCCTGATCAGCCGCTGATTGGAACTGCCAAACGTGTAGCTGAGAAGCACGGTGGTGTTGTCGTCGGCCTTCACCTTGACCAGCCTATTTGCGGCATCGTACTGATAACGTTGCCAACTCGCTCCGTTCTGCACTCTGGTCTGATTACCGGCAGCGTCGTAGTACCAGCCGTCGTTCGAAATCCGATTTGTGGCACTG
>DASYSD010000105.1:0-6062 GCA_036003745.1 Pyrinomonadaceae bacterium | reverse complement strand
GTCGTGACGCCAGCAGTCACAACTACGTACCGCTTAACTGCGCGAAGCACAAACGGAACCTGCGACTTAGATCAATTCGTGACGGTCAACGTCTCGGCTTGTCCTGCTCCTCAGGTTACGTCCTTTACCGCCAATCCAAATTCTGTAACCCAGGGCGGGAATCAAATGGTCCGACTGTCATGGGCCATCAACGATTCGTCAGGTACAGGCGTTACCGTGACGATCAGTCCTGGTGTGGGAACCTTCAGTGTCGCGAACGGGTTTGTGGACATTCTGCAGCCGGCAGCAACCACCACTTACTCCCTTACCGCCAATAACGGATGCGGAGCACTGGCAGCCCCCGCTCAAGCACAGGTTACAGTAAACCCGCCTCCCGTGGTCTCTTGCCCGGTCCTGGTCGCAGGCGCCCCCGACTATGTTGCAAACGTAAATGCAAACGGAGCAGTTTCCGCACCTCCGAACCCGTACTCGACAGTCAATATTCAACTAGTAGCGCGGCACTACCAGAACGACACTATGGGGATCAACATGAAGCTGACGATCTCCAACGGCAACGACCCGTTCATGTTCCAAACGCCACAAGTTCTGACTGGCGGCTATCACGGCTATTTCGGCAAGTACAAATTCAAATTCTACATGGGCCAGTATTCGTCCTTCTTCAGCTCATTCAACGCGATACGAGGCATTGAACTCTATGACAGCAGCGACAGCTTGGTGCAGATAATCCCGTTCGAAAACATCAGTAACAACGGGTCGCAGAACATCTACGTCATGAAAGGGTTTGACATCACCACCGCTGATGGTGATGTCGTTGTTCCCTACTCAGGTTTCGACGCCGCTGTTGATAAGGTCGGTGTCGCGGCATTGACCGTGAGGGCGTTTGATCAGAACGGAAGCGGCCAAGCCTTAGACACGCCGGTCGCGGCCCAGGAAAGTTCGTTCGGCTGCACCGAGTACTACAACAATGAGGGTGCAAAAAATGAAGTTGTGGCGCCCCATAACAATATGTACATCACTGGCTTCGTGCAGACTTTCGCGGACGGTCATATCAGGGCCGACGCCTCCACAGGAGGTATGGGGAATGAGATCGTTAATGGATTCTGGATTAAGACGACTTACGATTACCACATCATCCTGAGCAGAGATGGCGTGCCGTTCAAAGACATACGCTACTCCTACGAGCATACGCCGGCCGTGCCATATGCGAGTCCAACTGTCTTTGAAATACCAGCCTCGCAAGTCCCAGCGGGTTCAGGACCAGTAACGATGTGGGCTGAGCTGACGGGAACGGTCTACAACCGAGTCTACACCGAAACCCTGCATGCAACCATCGATACTACCCAGCCCGACGACACTAAATTCCCCGGCGATAGTCCGCCACCAGTGCCCGTCTACGGCAGAGGCGCATACATCGGGGAATGTAACGGCGATATCCCTGGCGCTTGTACGAACCAGAGAACCAACAATGGCCTCCGGTGGTAGCTCATTCTCAGAGTGTAAGTGAGACAACGAGGCCACGGCTCCGAAGACGGGATCTTGGGCCGCGCCGATAACATCGAGCTTGCAGGTAACAGACTAATGACAGCACTGATTCCGCATGGTTTCCAAACTGGTCAAGGTTCGCGTTGGGTGATCAACCAAGCTCTGAGTTCGGCCGCGATGGTAAAGCAGATGGTCGAGAACGACCTTAGACGCGGAGATTTCTCGAATTTAGAAACTCGTGTCGAGCGTATTCAAGAGTTGGCCAACCGGCATCTATTGGAGCCCGAGTATGAGCGAGGTCTTTTGTTACTTGCTGCGAAGTTTCTGGAAGGTGCGGGTCAGACGCGACGAGCGCGTCGGATCATCGGCACGTTGTTGGCTGGCAAGGACACGCTCAGAGGAAAGTCTTATTGGGATCTGAGAAGGTTTCGGACCCGATTGGCATTGAATGGAGGCGACCTGGCAAGCGCTCGCTGGGAGGTGGACCGGATTGAATGCGACATTACCGAAACGAGCGAGGGGTTTGGACTGGTAAAAGAAGTTGTCGACCGATCGGATCTCTCCCTGGTCACAACCTCAACCTGGTTATTGTCGGCTGAAGTTTCTTTAGCGGAGAGGAAATTGAATGAGGCCCTGCAGTCTTTGGCGAACGCGCTTCGTTGTATGCAGTCGGGTGTAAAGACTGCGGACGAGGTTGCCATCTTCGAGTTGCTGTCGGCGCTGGTTTGCGCCGCCCTGGGGGATGATGCTGGAATTCCAGCGCTCGCTTATTTGTATCGTGTTCATGTAAGCAGTGTGGGCGAATCAACCGTCGAGGCTGCTGTTAGAGCCAGGATCGCTGCGGCCGCTGGAGACATGGATCGTACTGCCGGGATCAGCGACACAGAGACAACGCGATGGAGAAGTTACGGCCCGGATGTGGCCTTGGTTAGAAGGTTCTTAGGCGAGGAGCTGCCGTTAATCCCTCCCGCCGATTTGGTGAATCGCCTACCTTTGACGCAAGCGTTTCAAGAGCCGGTTGTTGGTATCAGTGAGATTGCTGACGAACGTAAAGATGTTGAATCGTCGTTGGATGATCGGTTCTCGACATTTCCAATGTCTTTTTTGTTTGAAGCGCACGGCTTGGAAGAAATCGCAACGCACTTTGATTACAACTTGAAGACAGGCCCTTTGGTGATCGACTGGTCGGGCTGTAAGCCAGACATGATTGCTGAAGCAATTGAAGGTGGGGCGATTTCAGAGGCCGCTCGTTTTTGTCAGCGCGGCATCATCTACTTCAATAACGGTGCTTACGTCGACGCTTGTTTTGACGGGGACATTAGTAGTGTTGGTGAAAAACCCGCTGGCGAGGTGATTTTCGAATTGTTTCGAATCAGCATGGCCGGATTGCCAGGGGCTTGTGGGCGTCAGTACTCCGCTGGCCCTGCCGCAGCTCGCATTCCGGAAGTGATTAACTTGCGGCCGAACAAATTCAATATTGATTTAATGAGGCGGCTCGATCACATGAAATCGGGCGGATGTCTTAGTGATCTTGACGAGTTCGAGATTGACAGTGCGTTAGCCTCGTGGGCTCCGACTCCTGATGGCGCAAGTTCAAATGGAAATGGCAATCATGCAAACCACTCGTTGAGTTTATCGGAAGTAAACGTGAATCATGTTGGCCTTTGTGAGGGCAAAAACGTTTCGTTTCTTCAGAGCTTGCTGGCCGTGACGGAGGCTAATTCCGTGCCGGCTCTTCATGAATTCCTCCGAGCGTGTTTTTCGAGTCTTGGGTTCGAGACTGCGGTAGTCGACATTACCGTAAACGAATCGGGCCAGTCGCTTCTCGATTCGATGCCGGCTGTAGCTTCTTATGAATTGTGGGGAAAATGTGAAGCGGGTTCTCTGACCGTGAGTATCAGTTTCCCGAAAGGCTTTGTTGTTGATTGTTCGGAGTCGGTCCAGTTGGTTTTGAACGGAGCTGCCCAACGTTTGAGGACCATGCCGGGACAATCTTTGAACCATCGCGTTGAGATTTCAGGATTTGTGGCTGAGGATCTGGTTACGCAGGCGCTGCTTAGTACGCTGCGCGACTTCGCATTGCTTGATGGTTCGAATCAGAGACTCAAACATTTGCTCTTGACGGGAGAACGTGGCGTCGGAAAAGAACTACTCGCAAAGGCCATTCATAGTTGGTCGGGCCGCAGTGAAAACATTTTCAGGGCCGTAAATTTTGGCGCCATCAGCAAGGACCTAGCGGCGGCAGAGGTGTTTGGAGCGAAGAAGGGCGCGTATACGGGAGCGGATCGTGATCGCCGTGGTTACATTCAGGAGGCTGACGGAGGCACTCTGTTTCTGGATGAGTTGGACGAGGCCGGAGATACGGTGCAGGCGCTATTAAAACGGGTTGTCCAGTTTGGAACCTTTAATGCGGTTGGTAGCCCCGATGAATTCCAAGCGGACGTGCGTTTCGTGGCGGCGACGAACGTAGTGGGCCCCGAGAGCACTATTAAGCGAGACCTACGCGATCGATTTCTAGAAGTCAGGGTACCGCCTTTACGTGAGCGTCGCGGCGATATTCGTCCGATGGCCGAGATGTTTGCCGGTCAGTGCGGTTATGCATTGCCAGATGCAGTGCTTGCTTTTTTGGAAAGGCTGGAATGGCCTGGCAATGTCAGGCAGTTGCAGAACGTGGTTGAGCGATCATGCGCGGTTGTGAAATCTGGTGACGATTTGACTCTCGATTTATTTCAACGATCCGCGGATGAAGAGGGCGCAAGCATCGTTGTAGCTGAGATCGGTGGGGCCAAGTTTCGTCCGTTGGAAAAAGGGGAGACGTTAAAAACCAGGCGTCAAAAGGAAGATGAACTTCATATTCGTTATGCACTCGAGTTCTGTAAAGGAAATCGCAAACACGCGGCAGAGTTTCTTGGCATGACTCGCCAGGGTCTTACGGATCGGATGCGGGAGTTGGCGATTTCGGATTCCAAGTGAGAGTTGAAGGCGCTATTTCAAATCCCGGCGCCCCGGCTGGCATACTCATCCGACCAACATCAACACACGCGCAACATCAAGAAAACTATTACAACCCGATTCACCAAGAATACGAATCGCCTCAGACAACTCCGCTCTTAACTGAGACTGGATCTCACGAACTAGATCCATCTTCCTCATTACGAGAAAACAAACTCCTCGACCAAATAACGAATCTTCTATTGATCTTCCGAGTTTCTCCATCTCCAAAAACGCCTCAATCCCCTTGTCTGCATGCCCGGAAAACAGGCGAGCAAAGCCTAACACATAGAAAAGATCGGATCGCGCGTCGAGTTCCTGCTCATGACCTTGTCCAACCCACGACTCAACGAGATTTTCACACCTCGCATAATCGCCAATAACAAGAAGCGCAGTCGCAAATGACCGAAGGATCTGACCACGCGCGCTTCCAGCCAACGAGAAAGCCCTCTCGAAATCCCCAACAACCCTTGCACCCAAATCACTAGCACTCCCCTCTTCGTCTCGAGCAACAAACATTCCCAGCAGGGCTTCCCCACGACGCAAGTACGCTTCCCAGCAAAGACTGTCGCGCACAAGAGCTTCATCATAAGCACCGACCGTTTCTTCATCCATGCCAAAGGACTCAAACGCCCGCGCATATGACAAAATGCCACTCACAGTTAATCCCCTCGACCCAACAAGAGACTTATACGTCGACAACGTCTCGCCAGGAGACATCAGTAACTCAGGCTCGCTTCGCTCTAACTCGATCAAATCCAAATCCGTCGGCATTGTCTCTAAACCTTCCTGGGGACTGTATAGCGATTCAAATGCCCTATCATCATACCGTCATCACACTTGTCTTGCTCCGAAAGGACCTGACAGATTGATTATAGATCAGCTTTCTGAACAAGGAGCCGAGAGCAAAATAGAGACCCCATAAAGGTCCTGCACAACTCGTGCCGCTAAACGACCCCCAACCGCACGCCTCAAAATGATCGAACCAACAAACACATCGGTAAAAGAAGCTGCCCAATTAGCTCTGAAGCGGGCTCAAGAGGCCTGCATCGCCGCCCAAATAGATCCAAGACTCCACGAAGAGCTGTTGGCAACTTTTGTCATTGAAGAGGTCCGCATTGCTGTTGCCGAAATGGCACAGTGTAAGGCCCATGGTGGGCCTACCGCCGCCTTCATGCTCACCCAACCTTTCTATCAAAGAATTTTCTTTGCGGACGCAGGTCGACGGGCAGCTCACACCCTCATAAAGGAGATGCAGCGGCAACCATCATCCGGGCTGCCAAGAACTGTATTCGAAAAGCGCGAAGCAAATTGCCAAACACCTTCAGAAAATCAGGCGGACAACTAAGTACAGCATCACACTCTAAACGGCACGGCACTTGCCGTTAGACGACCACGGAAGCCGATACCTCCGCGTCGAAAGGACTAAACTCAAAAATGAAATTCATCGTTACCAACGAAACCCTACAAACAGAACTAGCCCTTCTATCAAGCGTCGCCGGCGGAAAAAGCAACTCTATCCCTGTATTACAAAACATCCTGATTGAATCAATCGACGACTCTTCACTCAAACTTACGTCTTCAGATCT
>DASYSD010000104.1:0-274446 GCA_036003745.1 Pyrinomonadaceae bacterium | reverse complement strand
CTGCGGCGATGCCACAGATCTTCCATCACAGCACTAACGCGCTGGCGAAAATCACGATTTATGGCGCCGTCTTCATAATTGTTGCGTTGTTGTGGGTAGCCGTTGAACTAAATCGTTCCTCATGGAACACCGGTCAATGGGTCGAAAAGCAACAACCAGTTCAATTCAGCCACAAACATCATGTCGGCGACGACGGAATCGATTGTCGTTACTGCCACACGTCAGTCGAAACAGCGGCATCAGCCGGAATGCCTTCGACCAATACGTGCATGAACTGTCACAAACAGATCTGGTCTGACAGTCCATACCTCGAGCCAGTTCGCGCAAGCTTCCGCACCGGCAAACCAATAGAGTGGATTCGGGTTCACGATCTACCTGATTACGCCTACTTTAATCACAGCATTCACGTAAAGAAAGGCGTCGGTTGTTCGACCTGCCACGGCCGCATCGACGAGATGCCTATCTTGTACCAGGCAAAAACTTTACAGATGGAATGGTGTCTGGAGTGTCACCGCGCCCCGGAGAGATTTGTGCGGCCCCACGACGAGATTTTCAACATGACCTGGCGACCCGAAAACAAGACTGTGGATGAACTGAAAGACGGGTTGAAGTGGAAGGCCGAGCACAAAATTCAGGGCAAGGAAATCCTGACAAGTTGTTCGACTTGCCACCGCTGAACACGTTTTGAAATGAGCGATAGCGACCGTCATATAAATTTTAAGCTGATGCGCGATCACATCCTGCGTTTGCAGGATGCTGAGACGCCGCGCGGCGGAAAGAAATACTGGCGCAGTCTTGAAGAACTGGCCGATACACCGGTGTTTCGCGAGTTTGTCGAGCGTGAGTTTCCGCAACAGGCAGAAGAGTGGCACGATCCGATCGAGCGACGCACGTTCATTAAATTAATGGGCGCTTCGCTGGCCCTTGCAGGTTTGAGTGGTTGCGTTTTCCAACCACCGGAAAAGATTGTTCCGAACGTAGCGCAGCCTGAAGACCAGGTTCCGGGTAAAGCGCTGTTCTTCGCGACTGCTGCGCCGCTGTTTGGCGCCGCGACGCCCGTGCTGGTGCGAAGCAATGAAGGACGGCCCACGAAGATCGAGGGCAATCCGGACCATCCAAACAATCGGCCGACTGATTTTCCGCCTGAAGATCCGATTAGAGATCCGCGCGGTTCGAGTGCGACAGATATTTTCACGCAGGCTTCAATCCTCAGTCTTTACGATCCGGATCGTTCACCAACGCTGACCTTTCGTGAGGATATTCGAACGTGGACTGCGTTTGTCGGTGAAATGCGTTCCGTTCTCGACGAGCAACGGCCCAAGCAGGGCGCCGGTATTCGTTTTCTGACGGAGTCGGTCATCTCGCCAACGTTTGGCGCGCTGATGAAGGAGTTGCTGACTGCGCTGCCGCAAGCGAAGTGGCATCAGTATGAGCCGGCCAATCGCGACAACGCGCGTGCGGGCGCAATGATGGCGTTTGGACAGCCTGTAAACACGACTTATCGATTCGATCTCGCACAGCGAGTTCTTTCTCTCGACTGCGATTTTCTCGCGCCGACTTTTCCCGGTTATTTGCGATATTCGCGCGATTTCATGGCGCGTCGCCGCATTACCGAAACCAACAAAGAGATGAATCGGCTGTACGTGGTGGAGACGACGCCGTCAAACACGGGCGCGATCGCTGACCACACGTGGGAAGTGAAGCCGAGCGAGTTTGAAGCAGTTGTAAACGCTATCGCCACTGGTTCACTTCCTCAACCACCCCTGCGAACTGCGAGTGTGAATCTTCCCTGGATTGAGCCTCTCGTCAGAGATCTTCAGCAGCACAAGGGTTCGAGTATCGTGCTTGCGGGCGACAACCAGCCGCCAATTATCCACGCGCTCGCGCACGCGATGAACAGCGCGCTTGGGAATGTCGGCAAAACTGTTTTCTACACGGATCCGCTCGAAGTTAATCCTGTAGATCACAGGGCGTCGCTTCAAGATCTGATCAACGACATTGACGCCGGCCGCGTTGAGTTGCTGGTGATCATCGGCGGCAATCCGGTGCACAACACTCCTGCTGATCTGAAGCTCAGTCCGGAGCGAATGAAAAAGCTTGACGACGGCAGTAGTAAACGCACCGTCCACTTGAGCGAATACAGGGATGAAACGTCTGAGTGGTGTCACTGGCACGTACCCGCAGCACACTACCTCGAATCGTGGGGAGACACCCGTTCTTACGACGGCACAGTCTCGATCATTCAGCCCCTAATCCAGCCGCTCTACGACGGCAAGACGGCTTCCGAACTGCTCGCTGTGTTTTCAGATCAGTACGATCGCAAGCCGTACGACATGGTGAAGAGTTTTTGGCAAGCGCAGCGGAATCAGGGGCAGTCGCAGCAGGCAGATGCAGGAAATACCCAAAATGCACAACAGACGATAACTGCACCTGCACCTGCACCTGCTGCTGATTTTGAGGCCTGGTGGCGTCAATCGATTCACGACGGTTTCATTGCAAATTCAGCCTTTCAACCGAAAACAGTGGCGCTGAATTCCGCGTGGACCAACCAACAAACTCAACCGGCGCAACAAGCAGCTGACGGCACGTTCGAACTCGTCTACCGCACCGATCCATCGATCTACGACGGGCGTTTCGCCAACAACGGCTGGCTCCAGGAACTTCCCAAGGCGCTGACAAAAGTCACCTGGGATAACGTAGCAGTCGTAAGTCCGAATTCTGCACAACAAATCGCGAGCGAGAATTCTAATCGAGGCGGCGCAAAGGGCCGTGAACATCACGTACCTCTAATTGAGATTGCGACGCAACAGGGCAAGATCACAGCGCCAATGTGGATCATGCCGGGCCAACCAGATGGCGTGATCACTGTCCATCTGGGTTACGGACGTCGTTTGGCCGGTGCAGTCGGAAGTGGAAAAGGTGGCGAGCAGGTTGGCTTTGATGTCTATCCAATACGGACGTCTTTCGAGCCATGGTCCACCACCGGAGTAAAAGTTACGAATACCGGTCGAGATTATCTACTCGCAACCACGCAGCTTCATTTCAATCTCGAAGATCCGAAGTTCAGCACTGAAGAGCGCGACATTGTTCGTTCACAAACTCTCGAAGAGTTTCTGCACGGCGAGCAAACGGAGCGCGCGGAAGAAGAGAAACACGGGCATCCAACGCTTTATCCGGGCTACGATTATAAAAAACAGTCAGAAAAAGACTACGCGCCAAACTACGCCTGGGGCATGGCGATCGATTTGAACAACTGCATCGGCTGTAACGCCTGCACAGTCGCCTGCCAGTCAGAAAACAACATTCCGGTTGTCGGCAAACATGAAGTAGTACGTAGTCGCGAGATGCACTGGATTCGCGTCGACACTTACTTCAAAGGATTCGATCCAAATCATCCGGAAGGCGTCAACTTCATGCCGGTGCCGTGCATGCACTGCGAGAACGCGCCGTGCGAACCTGTTTGTCCGGTTCACGCCACAGTTCACAGTGCCGAAGGTCTGAACGACATGGTCTACAACCGCTGTGTCGGCACGAAGTATTGTTCGAATAACTGCCCGTACAAGGTGCGGCGCTTCAATTTCTTTCTTTATCAGGACTGGGACAAACAGACGTATCAGTTGATGCGTAACCCGGAAGTGTCGGTGCGCAGCCGTGGCGTGATGGAGAAGTGCACTTACTGTGTGCAACGCATTCAGAACGCGAAGATTCAATCAGAACTTGAGGATCGAAGAGTTCGTGACGGCGAGATCGTCACCGCCTGCCAGGCAGTTTGCCCGACTGAGGCGATTGTGTTTGGCGATGTGAACGATCCGAACAGCCGCGTTTCGAAGTTGAAAGAGAGCGAGCGGAATTATTCATTGCTCGGTGAGCTGAACACGAAGCCGCGCACGACTTATTTGTCGCAATTGAGGAACCCGAATCCGGAGATCAAGGCATAGGTCATATAGGTCCTATAGGTCCTATAGGACCCATTCAAAGCATGCAGGACGAAACGCCAAAGCCCTACACCGAAGGTCCAATGCATTCGACGTCGCCCGTAATCGATCCGGGGCTGACGTTTGCTTCAGTGACCGACAAGATCAGCTCGATCGTCTTGAAGCGCAAGACGTCGCTGGCGTGGTTCTTCGGCTTTGCGATCTCCTTCGCGCTCTTTCAGTTGATGCTGCTGACGATCACGAACCTTTTGTTTGTCGGTATCGGTTTGTGGGGTGTCAACGTGCCCGTCGCATGGGGCGTCGACATTCTCAACTTCGTCTGGTGGATCGGAATCGGCCACGCCGGAACACTGATCTCCGCGATTTTGCTTCTGCTGCGACAACGTTGGCGTACGTCTATTAACCGCTTCGCCGAAGCTATGACGCTGTTCGCAGTGGCACAGGCGGGCATGTATCCCATCTTTCACCTGGGACGACCGTGGTTGATGTACTGGCTGTTCCCATATCCCAACACGATGGGGATCTGGCCGCAGTTTCGCAGCCCGTTGATGTGGGACGTGTTCGCCGTTTCAACTTACGCGACCGTGTCGGCGATGTTCTGGTTTGTGGGTCTTATTCCCGACTTCGCCACACTTCGCGACCGCGCCCGTAGCAGACCATTTCAGATGCTCTACGGCATGCTGGCAATGGGCTGGCGGGGGTCCGCGCGTCACTGGCATCGCTACGAGATGGCCTACCTGCTGCTCGCGGGACTGGCGACGCCGCTGGTGCTCTCAGTGCACACGATTGTCAGCTTCGACTTTGCGGTCGGCATCATTCCGGGCTGGCACGCGACGATCTTTCCGCCCTACTTCGTCGCCGGTGCCATTTACGCAGGCTTCGCGATGGTGCTGTTGCTGACGATTCCGCTGCGAAGGTTCTACAGCCTCGAGGGATTCATCACCATGCGCCATATGCACAATATGGGCAAGGTGATGCTCGCCACCGGATTGATTGTTGGATACGGCTACATCATGGAAGCGTTTTTCGGTTGGTACAGTGGCAACAAATACGAGCGCTTCATGATCTGGAACCGCATGCACGGTCCATATTCGCTTTACTACTGGGCGCTGATCCTTTGCAACATCATCACGCCACAGTTTCTGTGGTTCAAAAAACTTCGCTCGAACCTGCTGGTGCTCTGGATAATTTCGTTGATCGTTTCGATCGGCATGTGGCTGGAGCGTTTTGTTATCGTCGTGACCAGTCTGCATCGCGACTACTTGCCGTCATCGTGGGGCATGTACCAGCCAACACAGTGGGATTGGGGCATGTTTATCGGCTCGATCGGATTCTTCTTTACGCTGCTGTTTCTGTTTATTCGGTTCCTGCCGATGATCTCGATCTTTGAGATGCGCACCATCCTGCCGGAGGCCGAAGTGGAGGAGTAGTTGGAAACAGAAAACAAACAGATCCACGTTACCTCAGGAGGTTCGCACCGGCGTCACGCGCCGCCGCTCTATGGCGTGATCGCCGAGTTTGAGAACCCATCGGATCTGGTTGCGGCAGCGCGTCGCGTTTATTCGCTCGGTTACCGGCGGATCAACGGCTATTCACCGTACCCTATCGAAGAACTTTCTGAAGCGATTGGGTTCACGCACACCAGCTTGCCGTTGATCGTTTTTATCGGTGGGCTGCTCGGCGGCATCGGCGGCTTCCTGATGCAGTACTACATTGAAGTCATCGATTATCCAATCAATGTTGGCGGCAAGCCGTTCAATAGTTGGCCCGCATTCATTCCGATTACATTTGAAATGACAGTGCTGTGTGCAGCGTTCTCCGCAGTGCTGGGAATGCTGGTGCTCAATAAATTGCCGCAGCCATACCATCCGGTTTTCAATCTGCCGAATTTTGCGTTAGCGACGCGCGATCGGTTCTTCCTGGCTGTGGAAGCAAACGATGCAAAATTTGATCACACGGAAGTCGTTGAGTTGCTGAAGAGCTTGGATGCAGTTGAAGTTAACGATGTCGAAGTTTAGAAGAGATATCTCCCGCAGCGGCGCGACGGCGCGGCGTAAGACCCTTCGGAGGCCGGAGGTCTTGCGTTGCGCCGTGGCGTCGCTGCGGGGGATATCTCTTTTTCTTTTGTTGGCCGGACTGATCGTTATCACCGGTTGTCGTCGCGACATGCAGGACCAACCGAAGATGAAAGCCTATCGCGGTACAACGTTTTTCGGCGATGGCCTGTCCAGCCGGCAACCTATCGAAGGCACGATTGCGCGCGGTTTTTTGCGTACTGATACTGAGTACTTCACTGGAAAGAAATCAAAAGCGTCCGGCACTGCAAGCGCGGCTGCCACACCAGTCCAACAGCAAACAGCCGGGACGCAAGCAGGCTCGCAGGCAAACACATTTCCTGACGATGTCGATACTTTTCCGTTTCCAGTCACCAAAGAGATCGTTGAGCGCGGGCGGCAACGCTACGACATCTTCTGCTCGGCGTGTCACGGACTGACCGGCAACGGCGACGGCATGATCGTGCGTCGCGGTTTCCGCCGTGCAGCCTCTTTCAACGACGACCGGCTGCGACAAGCACCAGTCGGCCACTTCTTTGACGCGATGACAAATGGCTGGGGCGCAATGCCGTCTTACGCGTCACAAATTCCCGTACAGGATCGCTGGGCCATCATCACTTACATTCGCGCATTGCAACTCAGCCAGCAGAACAGCGGCGCTGCTGCTTCAGCGAGCCCGGCGCCCGCTTCCGCAACGCCAGCACCAGCAGCCGGAGGACATCAATGATTCAGTCATTCAATCCTCCGAACATGTCTGACCTTCAGAAACGGGCACTGATCGTCGGCATCGTGTTTCTGGTCGCACTCGTCGCGAGTGCCTTTATTAACAGACATCATTTTTTCCAATCGTATCTGATCGGCTGGACGTTCTGGACGGGAATTACTATCGGATCGATCGCGCTGCTGATGTTGCAACATCTGACCGGTGGCGGTTGGGGACTGGTAATCAGACGTGTGCTTGAAGCTTCAACCAGAGTGCTCCCGTTGATGACGATTCTGTTTGTGCCGATTCTTCTTGGCGCGCACTCGATCTATCACCATTGGGCCAACCAGGACGAGCTCAAGAAAGATCCGGTGGTGGAGTTCAAAGCGCCGTATTTGAACCTGCAGTTCTTTACAGTGCGTGCAGTCGTTTACTTTGCGGTCTGGCTCACGCTCGCGTTTTTCCTGAACAAATGGTCACTCGCACAGGATCGAACAGCAGATAATCGTTACACGAAAAACCTGCGCCTCCTGGCTGGCCCGGGAATGGTGGCGCTGATTTTCACCGTTTCATTTGCGTCGATCGACTGGTATATGTCGCTCGAGCCCGAATGGTTTTCAACGATCTATGGGTTCATCTACGTGGCGGCCTGGAGCCTCAGCGCACTCGCATTCGTCATTGCGATGATGGCCCGGCTTTCACGCGAAGAACCAATGAAGCGCATCGTTGCGCCGTTGCATTTCCACGATCTCGGCAAACTGCTGCTGGCGATGGTCATGCTGTGGGCCTACTTCGCTTTTTCGCAGTATCTGATTATCTGGTCCGGCAATCTTCCGGAAGAGATCGGCTGGTACATTGTCCGCACGCACGGCGCCTGGGGCGCGATCATCATCACGATTGGAATACTCCATTTTGCGGCGCCGTTTCTGTTTTTGTTGTCGCGGAGTATCAAACGCAACCCGCGCAAGCTGGTTGTGATTGCAGCAGTGATCCTGGTGATGCGTGCCGTCGATCTCTTGTGGATGCTGGTGCCGGCGTTTCCGGATCACAAATGGATCTGGCTGGACGTGATTTCGTTAGTTGGTTTTGGTGGGGTGTGGCTGGCGTTCTTTACCTGGCAGTTGGGCAAGCGATCGTTGATTCCGATTAACGATCCGCAGTTTGAGTCAACAGTTGCACAGATGCACGCTGGCGGGCACTAGCCACGGGTTTACACGGATGAAAGACAAACAAAACGGGCATAAAACTGAAACGCCTGACGTCTCGCACATTCGCAACGTCGAAGTTACGCACGAGACGAGCGACATCGATGTCAAAGCAGTGCTCACGTTCGTTGTCGTGCTGACGATTGCGACGGCCGCGGTGTCGGTTGGCATGTGGTTGCTTTTCAAATACTTCAATGCGCAGGAGGCCAAAGAGCCTCAGCATGGCCCAATGGCTTTGACGAAGAAGGAAGACCTCCTGCCGCCCGAGCCACGCTTACAGTCGGCGCCCGGATTTGAGATCACGTTGGAAGACGGTCAAAAGAAGAATCTCGAAAAAGCCATACCACAAGCTGAGTATCGGGCGCTCCGCGAACAATGGGACGAGAACCTCAAAACCGGATTGAAAGACGCTTCGGGTAACGTAGTGGGCATGCCGATTCAACAGGCAATAGACAAGGTCGTTTCCGGTGAAGGATTGCCATCAAGGGTTAAAGGCCCGGGCGGAAAGCTATCAGACTATGCGATCAGCATGCCGACAGCCTCCAGTTCCGGCAGAGAAGTAGAAAAGAGACTGCAATGATTCGAGTTTATCCGCGTCATCTGTGGCTGGTTTTTGTTGTTTGCCTCTTGGCCATTACGCCAGTTTTGGCGCAGCCCGGAGGTCCGGGTCCGAGTTCACCTCTATACGGCGCACGTCCGGAAGCAGGAAATCCATCAACCGGATTACCAACAGCGCTGCGCGATGTTCGAATCGAACAGAAATTGGACCATCAGTTGCCGCTGGATCTTGTTTTTCGCGACGAAAGTGGACAGTCCGTTAAGCTCGGCCAGTATTTCGGACACAAGCCAGTTGTACTCGCGTTCGTCTATTACGACTGCCCAATGCTTTGCACACAAGTGCTCAACGGCATGGTGACGTCGTTTCGCGTGCTGCCATTCCAGATTGGGAAAGAGTTTGACGTAGTTACTGTGAGTTTCGATCCGCGCGAAACGAATACTCTCGCGACCACCAAAAAGCAGGTTTATCTCAATTACCTGCCTGAAAGAATGCGAGCGGGAGCAAACAGCGGCTGGCACTTTTTGACTGCAGATCAGGACAGCATCGCGAAACTAACCGAGGCCGCCGGATTCCACTATCGCTACGACGAGGCCACGAAACAATTTGCACACGCGAGCGGCATCATGCTGACAACGCCGCAGGGAAAACTTTCACGGTACTTCTACGGTATCGAATATCCCGCGCGCGACCTGCGTCTGGGACTGATCGAATCGTCGGAAAACAAGATTGGAAGTCCCGTCGATCAACTGCTGCTCTATTGCTACCACTACGATCCAGCTACGGGTAAGTATGGCGCAGCGGTGATGAAGATAATGCGGATCGCAGGTGTTGCTACATTGCTGGCAATTATCGCGATGATCTTGCTTCTTAAAGGACGGGCAAATCCGAAAATGGTAGACGTCAAAACTGGAGGCGCCGCTTAGTAAATGCAGTCGTGGATTCCACTGGTGCCGGACAGCGCTTCGACCTTCTCTTGGCAGGTTGACGCGCTCTATTTCTATCTTTCGGGCGTCACTCTCTTTTTTACCCTGCTCATCTCGGCAGTTCTGATCTTCTTCGTCATTCGTTATCGACGCCGGACTCCGTACGAGATTCCGCGCCCCGTTGCCGGTTCGCACAAGCTCGAGACTCTTTGGACCATCATTCCTTTCATCATCGCGATGACGATGTTTGGCTGGGGCGCCCAGGTTTATTTCCAGCAATACAAACCACCTGCAAACGCAATAGAAGTTTACGTGGTCGGAAAGCAGTGGATGTGGAAACTGCAGCACGCCACCGGGCAGCGCGAGATCAACCAGTTGCACGTGCCGGTAGGACGGAAGATCAAACTGATCATGACGTCGGAAGACGTGATTCACGACTTCTTCGTGCCGGCGTTTCGCACCAAGATGGACGTCTTACCGGGCAAGTACACGACGCTTTGGTTTGAAGCAACAACGCCCGGAACCTATCACCTGTTTTGCGCTGAGTACTGCGGCATGAATCACTCCGGGATGACCGGATCGATCGTCGTCATGGAACCGCGGGAATTTGATAACTGGTTGAGCGGCAATACGGGTAGCACAACACCGGCGGCCGCTGGTCAGCAGTTGTATCAAACGCTTGGGTGCGCATCCTGTCACGGAGCCAATGGCGAGGGCGGACGTGGTCCAACATTAGCGGGCGTGTTTGGCAAAATGACACCACTCCAAAGCGGTGAGTCAGTGCGTGTAGACGAAGGCTACATCAAGGAATCGATTACTAATCCACAGGCGAAGATCGTAGCCGGTTTTGGTCCGATTATGCCGACGTTCCAGGGTCAGATTAGTGAAGATCAGTTGGTACAGTTGATCGCGTTCATTAAGTCGTTGCCGGCAGGCGGTCAGACACAAACGCCGGCAACAGCCGGGAGCCCGGCAACAGCGCGCCCGGCCGCGTCGCCAACGCAGAATTTGAAATAAAGGTTCAGAGATGAACCAAATGGAGTCTTCTCTGTGCAACCTCTGTGTTCTCTGTGTCTCTGTGGTTGTTTCCGCACTGCCACCGTTAACCACGGAGACACAGAGAACACAGAGGTTGCACAGAGAAAACAGATAGCAGTATGAGACCGATAGAGTATTACGAACCACCAGTACCATCCAAGGTCAACTACATCAATGCCCAGTACGGGTTGAAGTCGTGGTTGCTGACCAAGGATCACAAGCGCATTGCGCTTTTGTACCTTGGCTCAATCACCTTCTTCTTCTTTATCGGGGGCCTTTATGCATTGATGATTCGCCTTGAACTGCTCACGCCGCAGGGCGACTTTCTCCAGTCAGCCACTTACAACAAGGTCTTTACCCAGCACGGCATCATAATGATCTTTTTCTTTCTGATTCCGTCCATACCGGCGACGCTGGGTAACTTCCTCGTGCCGATGATGATTGGGGCTAAAGATCTTGCCTTTCCGCGAATCAATCTTCTGAGTTGGTACATCTATCTGCTGGGCGGGGTTGTAACCATCTACGCATTGCTTGCGGGCGGAGTGGATACAGGCTGGACGTTCTACACACCTTTCAGCACAACTTTTTCAAACTCATATGTAGTCGCAACCGGTCTCGGAATTTTCATCAATGGCTTCTCCTCAATTCTGACGGGCCTCAACTTCATCGTCACGATTCACACGATGCGAGCGCCCGGCATGACGTGGTTTCGCCTGCCGTTGTTCATCTGGTCTCACTACGCCACCAGCCTGATCATGATCCTCGGCACTCCCGTGATCGCGATCACGATTCTGCTGCTGGCATTTGAGCGCGTCTCGAGGGTGGGCATCTTTGATCCGAAACTCGGCGGAGATCCGATTCTCTTTCAGCACCTGTTCTGGTTCTATTCCCATCCGGCTGTCTACATCATGATCCTGCCGTCGATGGGTGTGATCAGTGAACTGATCGCAAACTTCTCGCGCAAAAACATCTTCGGCTACAGCTTTGTCGCCTTTTCAAGTCTGGCTATTGCGGTGTTTGGCTTTCTCGTCTGGGGCCACCACTTGTTCGTGACCAGCCAATCAGTCTACGCCGGAATGATCTTCTCGTTCCTGAGCTTCGCGGTGGCTATTCCTTCGGCAATCAAAGTCTTCAACTGGACGGCAACGCTCTATAAATCGTCGATTTCATACGACACGCCGATGCTCTATGCGCTCGGTTTCATCGGGCTGTTCACAATCGGCGGCATGACCGGCCTGTTCCTCGCCTCGCTGGCCGTTGACGTGCATTTGAGCGACACCTATTTCGTCGTCGCACACTTCCACTACATCATGGTAGGCGGAGCTCTGATGGGATATCTCGGCGGTCTGCACTACTGGTGGCCCAAGATTACCGGACGGATGTATCCGGAAGGCTGGGGACGATTCAGTGCACTCGTGATCTTCGTCGGGTTCAATCTGACCTTCCTGCCGCAGTTTGTTGCAGGCTACCTCGGAATGCCGCGGCGGTATCACGCTTATCCGCCCGAGTTTCAGGTATTCAACGTGCTCTCGACTGCGGGCGCTTCAATTCTCGGATTCGGAATGTTGATACCGGCAATCTACTTCGTGTGGTCCATGCGCTACGGCAGACACGCAGAAGCGAATCCGTGGCACTTGCCCGGACTCGAGTGGCGCACGCAATCGCCACCACCGACTGAGAATTTTGAAGTAACGCCAATCGTAACGTGGGAAGCTTACGAATTTGCGCCCCCGGAAGAAACTGAGGTCATCGGTAAGTTCAAACCGGAACTCGAGCAGATTTGAGACATAACATGGCGGATGTAATGAACAGTCACGCGACCACATCTGAGGTGCACGGCCACCGTGCGTTGCAGCACCACTTCGAAAACATGGAGCAGCAACGGGAAGCGGGAACGCTGGGAATGTGGGTGTTTCTCGTGACCGAGATCATGTTCTTCGGCGGGATGTTTTTGGCCTACACGCTCTACCGGTCGAAGTATCCGGCAGCTTTTGCATCGGCCAGCAATCACCTCGACATCACGCTGGGAGCCGTCAACACAGGTGTTCTAATTCTTAGTAGTTTCACAATGGCGATGGCTGTGTATTTCACACAGATGGGTAAGCGCCGTCCGCAAATTCTTTGTTTGATTGCGACACTGGTCCTGGGTTTGACGTTCCTTGGAGTTAAGGCAAAGGAGTATCACGATAAGTATGAAGACCGTTTGATTCCGGGCTACCTGATTCCTGGTGCTCATTTTGATCCGAAAGTACAGGAGGAAGGTCAACCGCCGGATCATCACAAGCTGCATCTACTTCCGGGCGCAACGAAGCCGCAAGTGGAGATGTTTTACTGGATCTACTTCGCGATGACTGGCATGCACGCGCTGCACATGATCATCGGCGCCGGGCTGCTGACGTTTCTGTTGATCTTTTCGATTAAGGGGCGTTTCGATCCGGAGTATCACAGTCCGGTTGAAGTGATCGGACTTTACTGGCACTTCGTCGACATTGTGTGGATCTTTTTATTTCCGCTGCTTTATTTGCTGGGACGGCACCTCGAGCACGGATAGTTTATTGAAATGAGTGAACACATAGTTCCAGTCAGAATTTACGTGACGATCTTCCTGGTGCTGCTGGTGGGCACAGCATTGACTGTACTCGCGGCGTTCTATGACTTTCCGGGGAGGTTCAACACGATCATCGCGATGACTATCGCCACTACGAAAGCGACCTTTGTCGTGCTCTACTTCATGCACGTGCGCTACAGCATACGTCTGGTTTGGGTGATTGTGGCGTCGGCCTTGTTCTGGATGGCGATACTGTTCGCGCTAACGTTCAGCGACTACTGGACACGAGGTTGGATTCCAACTGGGTACTGATCTTACTCGCCAGGTTGTAGCGTTGTTTCCCGCACCTCGATCAATCGTTTACACGAAGGGCAGTTCAAACGAATGGTGGCGTCTGAAGTTTTGATGGGCGCACCACAGAAAGGGCAAGCGCCGTTAACTTCGTTGTGGTGGAAAAGATCGCGCATCATAATCACCGGCAGGACCAGCCCGGCGATGAGTAGCGGGATACCAAAAATGAGGCCGATGGTGGCGCCCTGACCGAGTGTCAGACTGATTACGAGGCCGGCTATGAAGAGCACGAGGCCGATACCGACGCTAAAGGAGAAGCTGTAAGCGCTGTCAAATGTACGGCCTGATTTCGCAGCATCTGGTCGATTGGCGTCCATCTAAAAACCTCCTGAATGCGTGGGATGTTCTGGGGAGACGCTAAAGAGCCTGGCAGAAGTGATTTTTACTCCTGCACGGGAAGCGTTGTCAAATGATCCCGCGTTATCAGTGTTAATCTGTGGCTAATTGATTTATTGATATGACACCTTTTGAAGCATTTCTCAAACAGCCCGACGAAGAAGCGTGGTCAGCCGCACTGACCACTTTATTGCGTGCAATACACGATGTAGATCGCAACGCGACGCAGATCTGGTTTGCCTTTTACCCGCTGTCACTCTTCCAGGCCTTTGAGCAATCAGAGGACCCGGAAACGCTCGCACAGCGCTTGTTACTACAGGGCAACTATTACCTGAAAGATCAGATTGATTCATCGCACACGTTCCTTTACGGGCATCGTTACTGGCCCGACGTAAAAGCCGCGGTGCAAAAACATGCTCGTGAGTTTTCAGCTAGTGACAATAGATCGCTTTCCGATCAAATCCTGTCTGTTGCCCAGCAAGTTGCAAAGGCGGCAAAGGTCGATGAATCCCTCGTAATCGGCATTACGGCGGTCGCGTTTATGACCGTCCGGCAGGCGGGATTAGCGGCATTTGAAGCGGCGCCTGGTGAAGTCCGGATCGACAAAAAACACGCTCGGAAGTCGCCCGCCGATGTCTTGCGAGAAAGAGCCGTGGACGACAGTCAGGGCTTCCTCAGTTTTCTTAAAACGGTCGACAAGAAATGGACCGTCACTTACGACGAGAACGACGATCGTGCCAGGTATCGTTTGAATCATCAGCAGGACCTGGCCTGGGGTGCGGCTGACGATCGCACACGCAACTGGCGCGAGTTGGATCCACGACGTGTCGAAGGGCCGATTCCGGTTGAATGCCGCTCGGCATCATGCGGGACATGTTGGGTTGGAGTTCTCGGCGGTGCAGAGAAGCTCACAGACGTCGCTGCTCGTGAGGGAAAGAAGATCAAGGAGTTTGGATACGTTGATACTTCGGAGGCGAAGCCACTAATTCGCCTCGCCTGCCAGGCACAGGCACTCGGCGCCGTATCGATCGTGATTCCACCGTGGAATGGTGTCTACGGAAAGTATCTGAACAAATTGAAAGATTGATACAGCCGCAGATGCCCACACCTTTACTCTACGTCCTTGCCGCGGCGCTGCTCTGGAGTACAGGCGGTCTTTTCATCAAGTGGACCACGATAGGTGGGCTTGAACTGTCGTTCTGGCGTTCTTTATTCGCGATCTTCACGGTCGCATTCTTCACCAGACGTGAGGGGTTTGGCATAAATCGGCTCACTGCCGTCGCGTCGTTTCTCTACGCTGTACTGCTCATTCTTTTTGTTCTCGCAACCAAGACGACGACCGCGGCGAATGCGATCTTTCTGCAATACACCGCGCCTGTTTATCTGCTGATCCTTGAGCCGATAGTTTACAAAGAGAAGTTTCGCTCGCGCGATCTGACTACGGTGGCGGTTTGTCTGGGCGGCATGGCTCTGTTCTTTGTGGGCCAACTACGTCCGCAGGATATAGCCGGAAACCTCATGGCACTCACTTCGGGTCTGTGTTTCGCGATGTATTTTTTGCTGCTACGTCACCCGCGCGCTCGTGAAGTTAACCGCGCCTCGTCGGTGATTTATGGAAACACGCTGGCAGTTATCATGACCGCGCCGTGGGGACTCGCAACTCTGTCCAGCATCACCGGTCATGACCTCGTCGGTGTCGGATATCTCGGAATTATTCAACTCGGCGTTAGCTATACATTGTTTACGACGGGAATGGCTCGCGGTGTGAGGTCATTGGATGCCGGCATCATCTGCTACGTCGAACCGGTGCTCAACCCTGTCTGGGTCTTTCTGCTGCTTGGCGAAAGGCCATCCAAGTGGGCACTGCTCGGCGGCCTAATCATCATCGTCGCCGTCATCTGCCACATGCTTCTGGATGCTCGAGGAAAATCCGTTACAAATCTGCGTAAATCTGTGGCTTAAACGAGCCAATTGGGACGGCTGTCGTAATAACTCGGGGTACGATCAGGATAACGCTTTTTGTATCGCCGGTATCGCGCGAGCAATTTTTCGTAACGCTTATCGGACGAATGAACCGGCTTGTGTGGAATAGCACGCAGATGATTCTCGATCTTCGTCATCTTGCGTGGTGAAAAACGCCAGTCGTAGTTTCCCAACTCATAAAGACTCGTTAGCCCATATCCCTTCAGCCGTCCTGTGAAATCAACAAAAGGATCAAAGTAACTCAACGCCAGATCTCTGACGGATCGATACACAGGTTTGCGTCCGTGCAGTCCGGCATCACGCGAACGCGCAACCGATCCCCAAAGCCCGTCCTGCCTGAAGGCAAAGACCACATGGTCCAACAAATCCTGCGATTCGAGGTCGAGCAGCAGCGGCGGGTAACCGTGCTGTTCCAGAATTACCGCGGCACTCACCGCAGCTTCGAGACAATGACCTTCCTTTCGCTTCACTACTTCGCGAAACGAACGCATGGTGCCGCCGTCACGCTCCCAGTTGTAAGGCAGCGAACTGAAGAAACGCTGCACCTTCGCGGGAGTGTTTAGCCGTTGCACCAGTTTCCACTCAACAGTTGTGAAGGAGTTTTGCTCAGGGATCATGCGTGAATCGGGAGACTTTGTTCGCCTTGGAGACAAAAGCCGGTAGCTGCACTTGCCTGAATCACTCCGCAAATGTCAGACTTAACGAGCGTTAATGAACCTGCAACACGCACGCTGGTCGCGTTAGCGTAGATCATACTTGGTATTTCCGTTCGACATTATTCCAGCAATGAACCAGCAGGCTACAGCTTCCCAAAAAACTCGCGCTGAACAAGAAACTGAAAATGAGGCAAATCGTCTTCGAGAGCAAGTGGACGCCGCTCTGGCAGCGGTCCTTTCTCGCTCATCCGACGAGGTTGAATCGTTGCAGTCCGCGGCCGATCGCATCGAACGCGCCGCCCGCAACCTCTCCGATGCCTTGCGCCAACTCGCAGAACAGCGCAAGACCCCGGACATCTTGTAATCAACCGTTTGCCTCAATCTATCGCTCTATTGAACTTCTTTGTCTTTGATTGGAGACTGCTTAATGGCATCAATTCGCACTGCCGCAACGACTGAACATCTGGGCCGAAAAAATACGTCATACGAGTTGGAAAACTACGGAATCAAAGAACCAGCTCGTGTCTACTGGAACCTCAACGCACCGGAACTTTATGAAGAAATCGCACGCCGCGAGGAAGGCATTCTCTCAAACCATGGCGCATTGATCGTCGACACCGGTGAACACACCGGCCGCGCCGCGAAAGACAAAGCCATCGTCCGCGAACCCGGCAGTGAAGATAAGGTTTTCTGGGGCGACGTCAACAAAGACTTCCCGCAAGAGAAGTTCAATGCACTCAAGGAACGAATGATGGCCCATGCAAGAGGTCGCGATCTTTTTGTGCAGGACACTTTTGTCGGAGCCGATCAGACATACCGTTTACCGATTCGCGTCGTGAGTGAGCTGGCCTGGCACTCTCTGTTTGCGCGCACGATGTTCATCAGCAACACCACTGAAACTGAACCGCACAAACCCGAATTCACAATCATCAACTTTCCGAGTTTCCAGGCCGACCCGCAACGCGATGGCACTCGATCGCCGACATTCATCCTGATGGACTTCAGCCAGCGTTTGGTTTTGATCGGAGGAACCTCTTATGCAGGTGAAACGAAGAAGAGCGCCTTCACGATCATGAACTACCTTTTGCCGCAACGCGACGTGATGAGCATGCACTGCTCGGCTAACGTGGGCGCCGAAGGCGACGTGGCAATCTTCTTTGGTCTTTCAGGTACCGGCAAAACAACCCTTTCCGCAGATCCCGAACGTCGTTTAATTGGTGACGACGAGCACGGCTGGTCTGAAGATGGAGTCTTCAACTTCGAAGGCGGTTGCTACGCCAAGGTGATCAAGTTGTCGGCAGAAGCAGAGCCAGACATCTATCGCACCACGAAGATGTTTGGAACGATTCTCGAAAACGTTGTTTACGATGAAGTAACTCGGCAGATTGATCTTGACGACGCGCGCAAGACCGAAAACACACGCGCGTCGTATCCGTTGACCAGCATTAACAACATCGTACCCGAGGGACACGCCGGTCATCCCCGCAACATCATCATGTTGACCGCCGATGCTTTTGGAGTGTTGCCGCCGGTCGCGCGTTTGTCTCCGGAACAGGCGATGTATCACTTCCTTTCCGGTTACACAGCCAAAGTTGCCGGTACGGAAAGAGGTATTAAAGAACCGGAAGCAACTTTTTCGACATGCTTTGGCGCGCCGTTCATGGTGCTTCATCCAGGCGTTTATGCTGACCTGCTTGGCAAACAGATGGCGCGTCATAATGCAGCGTGCTGGCTGGTGAACACTGGTTGGAGCGGTGGACCGTACGGCGTGGGAAATCGCATGAAGATTAGCTACACGCGCGCGATGATTCGTGCGATTCTGAACGGCTCTCTAGCGAAAACTGAGACAACACCTGATCCGATCTTCGGTGTGAACATTCCGGTTTCCTGTCCCAGCGTGCCGAATGAAGTACTGCAGCCACGCAACACATGGGAAGACAAGGAAGCCTACGACCGGCAAGCTAAGGATCTCGCGCGTCGCTTCAATGAGAATTTTAAAAAGTATGAGGCGGGCGTGTCGGAGGCTGTGCGCGCCGTAGCGCCGAAGGTTTAATCTGCGTTAATCCGTGTTACCCCGGCGGCCAGCTCATCGGGCGGCCGGCCAGTACATGCGCATGTAAATGGAAAACTGACTGGCCCACACCTGCGCCGGTGTTGATTACAGTACGATACCCCGATTCCGAATGGCCCAGGTCATTCGCTACTCGCGCGCCAACGTGAAGCAGATGCCCAACTAATCCCTCATCTGTTTGAGCAACATCATCCAACGACTCAAGATGCTCGCGCGGAATCACGAGGACGTGAGTCGGAGCCTGCGGATTGATGTCTTGAATCACCACGCAACGATCATCCTGGTAAACAAATTCGGCCGGGATCGTTCCCGAAATGATCTTGCAAAATAGACAATCGTTGGCCACTGCATTCCCTCCTTAAACTAAACCGGTTCGAGAATCGGCGCCGTCACCACCGGCGAGATGATTCGTTCAATATTCGCACCAACGGCGCGCAGCTTTGATTCGATCTTTTCGTAACCGCGATCGATATGATAAACACGATCGATTAACGTCTCATTTTTTGCAATCAATCCGGCCAGCACGAGTGATGCTGAAGCGCGTAGATCGGATGCGATCACGCGTGCGCCATTCAGAGATGTTGGACCATCAACGATCGCTGAACGACCGTCGATATGGATCTGAGCCCCCATTCGCTGCAGTTCCGAAGCATGCATGAAACGGTTTTCAAAAACAGTCTCCACAATCTCCGATTTTCCCTGCGCTTGTGTCATCAACACCATGTACTGTGCTTGCATGTCAGTAGGAAAACTCGGATAGGGTTCAGTGGTGACGTTCGTTGCCTTCAGGCCATCGGGACAGGAAACTTCCAACGTAGTCGGATTAACCTCTTTGATTACAACGCCAACTTCTCTCAGTTTTGAGATTACGCTCTCGAGATGATCGGGTCGGCAGTCTTTGATCTCAAGTTGACCCTGCGTCAGCGCGGCCGCAACGATAAAAGTTCCGGTTTCAATTCGATCGGGAATAATTGTGTGCTCGGCGCCACCGAGCGATTCCACGCCTTCGATCTGTATCGTCTCCGATCCTGCGCCGTTAACTCGTGCGCCCATCTTGTTGAGGAGGTCAGCGAGATCAACTATTTCGGGCTCGCGCGCTGCATTGCGAAGTGTTGTGGTACCTCGCGCGAGCGTAGCCGCCATCATCAGGTTTTCAGTTCCGGTGACCGTGATTTTGCTGAAGTGAATGTCGGCCGCGCGCAAACGTCCGTCTTTGGGCGCCCGGGCAACAACATTACCCGCTTCGAGTTTTACTTCTGCACCAAATTGCTCGAATCCCGCGAGATGTAAATCGATTGGTCGCGTGCCGATTGCGCAACCCCCGGGAAGTGAAACTTTCGCTTTCCCAAAGCGGGCCAATAGTGGTCCAAGCGCAAGCACTGAGGCGCGCATCGTCTTTACGAGCTCGTATGGCGCCTCAAAGAGTTCGACGTGTGCAGCAGTAATCTTATGCGTTCGAAGCTCCGGAGTTAGAACAGTGGCGCCGATATCTTCAAGCAAACGGCGCTGCGTGATGATGTCGCGCACATAGGGAATGTTGTGCAGGATAACGGTGTCAGGTGTGAGCAGCGCCGCTGCCATGCATGGCAACGCCGAGTTTTTTGCACCGCTTATCGAGACTCTGCCGTGAAGTGGGCGGCCACCCGAGATACGAAACTTGTCCACGATGCGGGAAAGAGTAATTGAAAAGCATGTCAGAGCGCCACCTGCGAGACGAATTTAGCCACAGATTTACACGGAAGAAATCCGGATTTCGTATCCGTGAAATCTGTGGCTCGCACCGCCCTCTTGCTCGCAGACCTATTCGTTTGCGGTAACGCGTTTGAGATGAACGCCACCGTTTGTTGTCATTGCCTTTACCGTGGCGCCGCCAGAGCCGAGATTTAAAGCAATCTGCTTGTTGATTCGGCCCTGGACGGTGATCGGGAAATCAACAGTCACACCTCCATTAACCGTTCCAGTTTGCAGGTTCGCCGAGTAATTCTCCGGCACCGACATGATCACGCCACCGTTGGTCGTGCTGACGTCGAGACTATCGCCGTCCCAACGATCGCCGGTTAACTCAATCACCAAACCACCATTCGTTGTTGAACCACGCACTGCACCACCGACTCGCTTCAGCACCACACCACCGTTCAGGGCTGTGAAGTCAATGCGGCCATTTACATCGGCAATGGCGATGCCTCCATTGTGAGTTTCGATTGACAGATCAGCACGCCGCGGCACAAACACTTCGTAGCTGACATCCCAGTGATAGTCTCTTCGGTTGTCAGGACCACTCGCGAAAATCTTTGCGCCACTTGTTTCTATCCGGATCTGCCGGCTCAACGCTTCGGCTTCCGCGGCAGTTGGCGCGCTAGTCTGAACACGCGCCCGCACCAGCACTTGATTCTGATCCCAACCTTTGACGTTAACGCCTCCGTTCTGCCTGCCGTCGATCGCAATCGTGCCGCCACTGAGCGCCAGCGTTTGCTCACGAACCTCGCAGTTGCCGACCAGCCGATCGTTGTCCCAACTGTTCTCACGACATGTCAGCGAACGGTCTTTATCTTTAACTTTTTCTTTTTGCGCCAGGACTGCGATTCCGGTGAAGGTCACCAGCGCAGCAATCAGCATACTTCGGCCTACAAACCTGTACATAACTCGGTCTCCTTACAATGTCTGGGGTTACAGTAGTTTCTTCGCGTTTTCGCGGCTCTGAATCGTAAACACCGCAAGTGTCAGGGTTGTGACACGAATTTGCTCAAGTCTTTTGCAGCACCACAATGCGCGGAATTCCCTGCAGATCGGGGCGGATTTCGCGTAGCGACCAGGCACTGCCATCGACAAGCCTTGTGACAACCTCTCCCTGGTCGAAGCCAATCTCCATCAACATGTGGCCGCCGGGTTTTATGAAACCGGGCGCATCATCGATTAATTTGCGGATTACGCTCAGACCATCCGGACCAGGAGATAACGCTACGAGCGGTTCGTGATCCCTCACTTCGCGCTGGAGTCCTGCAAGCGCCGCCTCCGCGACATACGGCGGATTAGAAACTATCAGATCAAATTCGTTTATGTAGGAATCGAGTGAGTTGAAGCAATCAGAAACGACGAAACGCGCTCGATCGACAACCGACAACACTTGCGCGTTAATCTTTGCTACCTCAAGCGCGGCCGGCGACTTATCGATTGCCACCACACGAGCCTCGACGATTTCACACAATAACGTTAAGGCAATACAGCCGGAGCCCGTTCCGACGTCGCAGATAAGAGGTGCTGGACCTGTGTTGCCAACAACCTGAAGCGCAGCTTCGACCAGTAGTTCGGTTTCCGGGCGCGGAATCAAGACATCCGGCGTCACGCGAAACTCACGACCGTAGAAATCCTGAACTCCAGTGATGTACTGCAGCGGCTCCCCTGTCGCGCGACGTTCTACAAATCCACGCAATCGGTCCAACGAATTATCGTCGACCTGATCCTCAGCATGACTGATCAAGAACGTTCGGTCCCTACCGAGAATGAATGAAAGCAGCGACCCGGCCTCACGTCGAGCCTCGGGCACACCAGCGTTTTCCAACACGCGCACTGTCTCTCTAAGAACTTCGGCAATAGACAAATTCATAAGCCGCAGATTAGTTTCTTTTCGGAACCAACTCGTGATTCAATGTTTCTAGTTTACATAAGAACGAGTCTCGTTCCTCCCGTGACGCAGGACCCCCGCAGCTACCAGCTTCGGGGGTTCTGGCGTAAAAGGGGCGAGGTTTAACAACGTTGGTCTCGAGGGGTCGCAACGTGGGTGCACTTTCAAAAAGCTGTCTGTTATTCGTTCTGAATGGGCTTGATGCTCAACTCACGGTGCTATGGGTTCGCCTGAACGTAGCTTCCGAAGGCAATGCGTTGATGGCTCGCGTTCTGGAACACGGCGAGCTCAGCTTTCTCGGCGCGAAGGTCGCGATCGGGGCAATTGCGGCTTTCATTCTCTACCGTTGTGCTCACCTGCCGATCGCCAAACACGGTCTCACCGTCGTGCTCGGAATTTATGCCATCCTGATGTTGATCCACGCTGCGACCGGTTGCGTCGCGCTTGGTTGGCAGGGACCCATCACGTTCCTCGGTTACGTCGAAAATCTGCCGCACGCTTTTCTTTCACTCTTCGTTTAGAAGAAAACGAAACTCGCGTCCACCGTCCTGCGTTGGTACAATCACCTCGCAACGGCACCCGTCTTGCGAGCATCCTAAAACCGCGATGTTGGCTTTTGAGCCAGTATCCATAATTTTAGAGAGGGAAGAAGCTTTATGTATAGACTTTCCGCCCGTCAAATTCTTTTTATCGCTCTTATCTCAGGAATATTTGCTGCCGGCGTAGTTGTAGTTCTGGACCGCGTCTCAAATCGTTTTCAGCCTTCGCAGGCAGCATTCACCGAGAGCGCTCCGGCTGGAATCACTGATCCCGCAACTTCGACAGACGAACAGAACAACATCGAGGTTTATCGCACCTTGAGTCCCGGCGTAGTGTTTATCCATTCCACTTCTTACGCGCGCGACTTCTTTGGCTTCGTGGAACCACAGGAAGGTTCGGGTTCGGGTTCGATACTTGACCAGCAAGGTAACATTCTAACGAATTATCACGTCATCGAAGGTGCTCAGAAACTGTCCGTCAGCATGGGTGGCAAGAAAGACTATTCAGCCGTCGTTGTGGGCGGTGATCCCGACACGGATTTGGCGGTAATTCGATTGACTGAGAAACCGGCTGGACCGCTCACGGTGGTGCCGTTGGGCGATTCTGACAGGCTCGTAGTTGGCCAGAAGGTGCTCGCTATTGGGAATCCCTTCGGTCTCGATCGAACACTGACGACCGGTGTCATCAGTGGATTGCAGCGTCCAATTCGTGCGCGAAATAACAGGCTGATCGAAGGCGCTATTCAAACAGACGCCTCGATTAATCCGGGCAATTCCGGCGGGCCATTGCTTGATTCGCACGGTCGCATGATCGGGATCAATTCTCAGATTCTTTCGCCATCAGGAAGTTCAGCAGGCGTTGGTTTCGCGGTTCCGGTGAGTATCGCAAAACGGGTTGTACCCCAGATATTGCAAAACGGTCGCGTGCGTCGTCCAAAGCTGGGTATCAGCACGCGTGACATTCAATCGCTCCGCAATCAGATCGATCTGCCAGTTGATGACGGTGTTTTGATTTACCAGGTAGCGCGTGGCGGCGGCGCCGCCGCCGCCGGTTTGCGCGGTGTTCAGCAAACTGAGATGGGCGACGTTGAACTGGGTGACATTATCGTTGGTATCGATAATGAAAAGGTAGCGAATTCAGACGATCTTTTCCGAGTGCTCGATAAACACCAAGTTGGCGACACGGTTCAGGTTCAAATCTGGCGCGACGGCAGGCGTATGTCGGTGCCGGTGCGACTGATGGAATCACCTGACTCGCGGCGCTGACGTTTATGTAACTCAGGCCTATGCACCAGACGACCCACTTTTTCAATTTGGGTTATGGCTGGCTCTGTAAACACTGCAGCGCAGAGGCCGCAGAACGTAAACATCACGGGCATCAGCATCAAGGGCCACAAAGTCCGCAAGGCCCGGCGCTGGCGCGATGGGTTGACGAACAACACTGGCGGGGGCTCGTATGCCCCCGCTGTGGCATTTCTGAGCAAATGCGCAAATAAGCCACAAGCCATCCACAGATTACACAGATATCTGCATAATCTGTGGATGGGTTTTGGCTAAGCTCCGAATTCGCTTTCGTAGTCTTTGAGGCTGCGCGTGATCACGTCTCGCGCTTCGGCGCGATCGTAAACGTCCACAATCTCAACTTTCTTCTCTTTGTCGCTGGGAAGCTGTTTGTAACTCAGAAAGTAGTGCTTTAGCCGATCAATCAGACCAGGCGGCACGTCGCGGATCTCATCAATACGCCCGTAGGCCAGATCCGACTCCAGCACCGCGATGATCTTATCGTCGGCCTGAGTACCATCAATCATGCGCAGCCCGCCAATCGGTCGTGCGTGCAGGAAGAACCCGCCATAAGCAAACGTCTTTTCCGACAACACACAAATGTCCATCGGGTCCTTGTCGCCTTCGATACCGCTGCGGCCAGTTCTTAACTCACAGAGTTCTGCCACTTCCCGTCCACAGTATGTTTGGGGGATGAAACCGTAGAGAGTCGGCGACATGGACGAAAAGCGCTGTGGCCGATCGACGCGCAAGTGACCGGACCACTTGTCGAGTTCATATTTCACTGCGTCGGTCGGGACGATCTCGATGTAAGCATTAACGAGCTCCGGTGTTCTTGGTCCCGGCGTCACCCCGTGCCATGGATGCGCCTGGAATAGTTGTTTGTTCATTAGCCGATGATAAAATGCCCGCAGTCCGAAACGAAAGCTCTCTATGGCCGCCAGTGCTGAAATCATCACCAAACCGATAGCCAGCGCGATCTCGTTGCGCTGGATTATTAGTGGGCGGGATGACGCGATCTGGTTTATCGGTTCGGTTGTTTCGAGTTATGTGCTGCTTATACTCTACGTCACCGGTCTTGTTCCTCTTGTTCCGATGGTAGCGGCCTGGGCCATACTGATCGACGCCCCACACGTTTTTGGCACTTTTTCACGAACCTACTTCGATCGCACTGAAAGAAAGAACCGTGCACGCCTGCTTTGGGGCTCGCTACTGTTCTTTGCGATTGGACCAGTACTGGTGCTTGCCGGAGCCGGCTTTGCGTTCTTCTTCGTGGCGGCGCTGTGGGCCTACTATCATCTCGTCAAACAGCATTACGGTTTCATGGTGCTCTACAAAAAGAAAAATGGAGATTTGGGGCGAATAGACAACGCCCTCGATCGGTTGTTGTTATTGTTTGCGTTCAACTACCCGTTTGTAGAGTTTATCGCCAGAGATCCGGAAGCGATGGCGCGCGTGCCCGGGGTGTTGCGTGGCGGCGTGAACGGTTTTTCGAAACTGTTACTCGCGGGAACGATTCTGAGCTTTGTTGTTTGGATCGGCCGCCAGGTGCAGCGTGCAATTATCGGCGAGCCGTTGAATGTTCCGAAGTATCTACTGCTGGCAGCCGCGATTCCGATGCACTGGATTGTGCTGCTCACGCCGATGCCACACAAGCCGATCGCAATCGTTGCGATTCTCACGATCTATCACAACTTCCAGTATCACCGGCTGATCTGGTTTCACAATCAGAAATACACGAATGCACAGGAGAAGTATGGTGCGGCCGAAGTGATTAGCCGGCGGCTGCTCTTCTACATCGCTTTTGGGATTATCTTCGGGGTGATCTACCAGGGTCCGAGACAAATACTCGGGTATCTTGGTTTACAAAATGGGACGCAATCGTTGGCGCTTCAACTCGGGATCTCATTCTTGTGGGGTTACGCGTTTATTCACTACTACCTGGATTCGAAGATTTGGCGAGTGAGAAGAGATCCTTCGGTCGGTAAGGCTTTGAATATGTAGCAGTATAGGACCTATATTTACCTAATCCTCGCCATGCTCATCGCCATTGAAGTGGAGCACCGTTGATTCGTCATCAATAACGGTTTCGAGGTGCACCGGGCGGCCCCAGAGCGCGTGCACGTGCTCGAGGGCTTTGCGGCCGTAACGCATGTCGAGCTCGGTGCCTTCGTAGCGGTGTTTCATATAAAGCTCGCGATTGCCGTTGTAGTCGCCATCCTCAACCTGCAAATACGGAAACCCGAAATTCGTCATGTTCGAAACAAGCTGATCGCGTACCTTCTCCCAGCGTTTCTCAGTGATGGTCCACTCCTCTTCCTCGACGAGCTCGAACACAAACAGATCGAGCTCTTCACATAAATCCTCGGTCAGATAGTTGCGCAGGAACGAAACGTCGTTATCGAGTTCACGCACTTCGAAAATCTTGTCCCGGCCTTCGTTACCAACACGACCAAACTTCTCACGTTCTTCCGGCGACGGCTCATTCCAACGGCGCTCGATGTCTTCGTAGATCTTGTAACCAAGATAGTAAGGATTCAACTGGCCCTTTTGCGGCGAGACCACGCCCGAATGTAGATTGGCAAACTCGATGTGTTCGTTATCGCTGAGATCCAGCTCGCGCATTATTCGTGCATGCCAGATGCTGGCCCACCCTTCGTTCATGATCTTTGTCTGCATCTGCGGCACGAAATACTCCATCTCTTCATGGACCATCGCAATCACGTCGCGCTGCCAGCCGGAGAGTGATGGTGAGTTTTTCATGATGTAGTAAAGCAGATCTTTTTCGGGCAATTGCTCGCGAGGCTTCTCATCGGGCGCAGCCGGTCGCCGCGCCTCACGCTCGGTTTTGTCAAGCATCCAAAGGTCGTCGTATGGCCCCTCTTTCGGACTCTGTTCCGCGCGTCGTTTTTCCTCAGCCACAGAGATCTCACGCTTGATGAAGAAATACGGATCGATGTGTTCTTCGATCGCCAGCACCGCATCGAGAAATCGCTCCACTGTTTTCCGGCCATGCTTAAACTCGTAGTCCATTATTCGCTGCGAATGCGTGGAAACACTCTCGACCATGCGGCGATTGGTTTTTGAAAAGTAGGAGTTGTTCTTGAAGAAATCGACGTGCCCGAGCACGTGGGCAATCACCATCTTGTTCTGAATCGGACTATTTGTCTCCAGCAAAAAACCGTAAGACGGATTCGTGTTGATGACTACTTCGTAGATCTTCGAGAGACCGAAGTCGTACATCGTTTTCATGCGATGGTAAGTTTTGCCGAAGGTCCAGTGTGAATAACGACCGGGGAGTGCATACGAACCGACTTCATACATCACGGTTGCCGGCACGATCTCGAAATTTGTGGGGTATGGATCGAGACCAAAACGTCGAGCAACTTCCCAAATCTGCTCGACAGCTTTCTCGAGTTCTTTGATCTCTTTATCTTCCATCCGCGTTAACCCGTGACTAAGTCCCTCTTGCCAAAGAATTGCTTCAACGCGGGATAAACGTCTTCTTTGTCATCAATCCGCACCCCGACAAATCGATCTTTGTTCTGTAGTCGATCGCTAAAGATCGACAGCAACGCCCCGGATGATCGCCGGTAACTTGATGAGCCCTCTTCTCCAATCTCACCATAGCCAAACAGATTGCAGGTTGCGATCAACTCGTCCGCGAGCCTGACAGCTTCCTCGTTGTCAGAGTAATAATTGTCGCCATCCGAAAAATGAAATGGATAGATATTCCAATCAGACGGGCGATAACGTTGGTTGATGACGTCGAGCGCCAGTTGGTACGCGGAGGAAACAACCGTGCCTCCCGACTCTCCCTGCGTGAAGAATTGTTCCTCACTTACCTCTTTGGCCTCGGTGTGATGGGAGATGAAAACAATGTCGACGTTGTCGTACTTCGTTCGCAGAAAGCGCACCATCCAGAAATAAAAACTGCGCGCGATGTATTTCTTAAACTCACCCATCGAACCTGACACGTCGATCATCGCGATCACGACCGCGTTCGATTCGTAACGCATCACCTCTTCCCACGTCTTGAAGCGCAGGTCTTCTTTCTTTATGTCGCCAAAACGCGCTCTGCCTTCGCGTGCATTGCGACGAATGTTTTCGAGGATCATCCGCCGCTTATCGAGATTCGCAATCACCCCGGTGCGCCGGATCTCGTTGAACTGAGTCTTGCGCGACTGCACCGCCTTCTTTGCCTTTTCTTCAAGGTAAGGGAGTTGGAGGTCTTCGAAGATCAGAGCGGCGAGTTCGTCGATGTTTACTTCTGCTTCGTAATAATCGGCGCCGGTATCCTGTCCGGCCTGTCCTGACCCCTGGCCGCTGCCGGGACGGGTCTCGCGTCCAATTACGTCGCCAACGCGAGTCTTTCCGTCGCCCTGGCCTACGTGTTTGCCTTTCTGGTGGTTAAAACGAAACTTGTATTCGTCGAGGGCCCTGATTGGAACTTTAACAGTGCGCTTGCCGTCGGAAAGGATGATGGCTTCGTTTGAGACGATTGAGCCAAGGTTTTTGCGGATGGCTTCCTTTACACGGTCCTTGTGACGTTCCTGATCGATAATGCCTTTGCGCTGCAGCGACCAGTCATTTCTTTGGATTGACATAAACCACCATCCACAGATTACGCCGATTTCGCTTTACAGAAATCGATCACCACATCCACAAACGCCTCCGGATATTCCTCGTGCGGAAGGTGACCGCACTTCAAAAAGACGATCAACCGTGATCCCTGGATCTCAGCGTGTAACCGTTCACCGTCGGCAAGCGGGATCTCCTGATCCGTTTCGCCCCAAATCAAAAGCGCCGGCTGCGTGATTAGATGCGCGTCTTTCGAGATGCGTTCAGCGTCCCAGCAGCGCACCGTGCGGATGATGGCGCGATGAGTACCCGACGCTCGCAACGGCAGATGTCGCGCATCCACTCTTCTTTCGTCGAGCACCCATGAGTGTCGATCGTAAACTCGCTTCATCCGCCGCCGCAGCAAGCGACGTGATCCAATCAATAACGGTGAAACTACGTCCCCGAACACTGGCGAGCCAAACAAACGCATTAGCGTAAACGTCAGCGGCCGGTTGTTGTGGACTGCTCCAACCAGGATCAGCTTTTCAACTCGATCCGGATAATCGAGGGCGCAACTCGCGGCGACGGCGCCACCATAAGAACTGCCTACAAAGATCGCTCTCGGTATACCGAGACGATCGAGTAATCGCACCAGCAACTTCGCTTGACCATCGATCGTGTACTCGCCATTGCGCGGTTTGGCAGAGTAACCATGACCCAGCATGTCCAATGCAATTACTCGATAACCGGCGGCGGCGAGCTTGAGAAATACCTTGCTCCAGACCAGCGTTGAAGAAGCAAAACCATGAATCAAAACCATCGCGGGTGCGTTTACATCGCCGGCTTCCTGGTAATGAACGCGAACGCCGTCAACATCAATAAAGCAGGAGTGCTCGGGGTGGAAAACGACGTCGCGGCACTTATTCCAGTCGGCGTCACGTGGCCGGAGCAAAAGCTTGCCGGCAATGGCAACCATTGCAGCACCTGCGATCCAGTATCGTTTCTTCATACTTAAGCCACAGATTACACGGATGAGCACGGACTAAATCATGAAATCTTATCCGTGTTTATCCGTGTAATCTGTGGCTAACTTCCTAACGAGACAACAACGTGCCGACGTACGTCAGTAGTTCGTTCGCACAAACTGGACAATAGCCGTGCTCTTTTACGAGCCGATCGACGACCTCGTTGATGCGTCGCAACTGATCCGGATCGGGCGTCTTCGCCGAAGTCGTAATCTTCACCACGTCTTTCAAGTCAGCGAAGATCTTCTTCTCGATCGCTTCTTTCAGACGCTCATGTGAGTTGTACTCAAACGGCTTGCCCTTGCGAGCGTACGACGAAATGCGAATCAGAATCTCCTGCCGGAAAGTATTCTTCGCGTTTTCCGAAATCCCGATTTGCTCCTCGATTGAGCGCATCAACTGTTCATCCGGTTCCATCTCTTCTTCTGTGATTGGATCCTTGATCCGCTCCTTGTTACAGAAAGCCTCGACGTTGTCGAGATAGTTGTTGCACATCGTCCGCGCCATCTCTTCGAACGAGTAGACAAATGCTCTTTGGACTTCGATCTTTGCGAGCTCGTCGTACTCCTTACGCGCCTGTGAGATGTGATTCAAATATCTTTCACGCTGTTCACCGCCGATGCCTGTATGCTGCTCAAAACCATCTTTGATGGCGCGCAACGCGTCAATAGGATTGATACAGGTAACACCATCACGCACGAGCGCACCTGAGAGACGATTGATGATGTAACGAGGCGAGATGCCGTCCATGCCCTCGCGAATCGTCTCTTCCTTTAACTCGCGGACGTCTTTCGACTTGTAACCTTCAACGTCCTCGCCATCGTAAAGCTTCATCTTCTTGACGATGTCGACGTTTTGGCGCTTCGGTTCTTCCAGACGAGTCATCACGGCAAACATCGCCGCGACTCTCAAAGTGTGGGGCGCGAGATGGACATTCCGCAGCGCCTCAGACTGGTGCAACAGCTTGTCGTAAATGCGCTCTTCCTGTGATACACGCAGGTTGTAAGGCACTTTTACGAGGATAATGCGGTCCTGCAGTGCTTCCGATTTGCGATTCCCCGCGAACGCGATGTACTCGTTCTCGTTGGTGTGCGAGAGAATCACTTCGTCCGCATAGATCATCGCAAAGCGGCCGGTCTTGATGCTCTGTTCCTGCGAAAGTGTCAAAAGGCTGTAGAGAAACTTCTCGTCAACCTTCAGCATTTCCACAAATTCCATCAAACCACGATTGGCGATGTTTAGCTCGCCATCAAAACGATAAGCACGCGGATCTGACTCAACGCCGACTTCGCCGATGGTCGCAAGATCGATCGAGCCGGTTAGCTCCGTGATGTCCTGCGACTTCGGATCGCTTGGCGAGAAGGTTCCGATGCCGACGCGTTCCTTTTCAGAGAACGCGACTCGATGCACTTTTACGTCTTCGTGACGTCTACCATAACTGTGTTCGAGCGAGTAGCGACACTGCGGGCACAGATCGCCTTCGATGTAAATGCCGTAGTGTTTCTCGACTTCAGCACGCAACTGATGCGGGATGAGATGAAGCGGTTCCTCATGCATCGGGCAGTCTTTGATGGCGTAAACTGCGCCTGTCTCGATCCTGGTCCAGTCTTCAAGTCCGCGCTTGAGCATGTTGACGATAGTCGACTTGCCTCCTCCTACAGGTCCCATAAGCAGCAGGATACGTTTGCGCACTTCGAGACGCTGTGCGGCCGACTTGAAGTATTCGACAATTCTGGCTATCGGCTCTTCAATGCCAAACAATTCGTTGGCAAAGAAATTGTAGGAGAGAATTTCGTGCTGAGTGCCTTCGTTCAGCCGCTCAATGCCAGCGGCATGAACCATGTCGTTGATGCGAGCGTGTGAAAGTTGGGCAATGCGAGGGTTCTGAGCGACTAATTCGAAGTAGTCCCGGAAAGTTCCTTCCCAACGCAGCGCTTCGTGTTCACGGCGCAGATCTTCCAAACGTTCGCTGATATTGAATTGTTTCTTGCCATCCTGCTCTTGCATAGCCTTTGAAACCTCTTCGGCTTTCGCGCATTGGACAGCGTGTGGGGAGAGGCCACGCTATTTATACACCGCTACATCATCGGGGAACTGCGGCTCCTTATTTTATCTGTGCTTCGTGATACGCCTCACGCGCGCGTAAGCGTGAGCTACGTCCTCGAGGCATCACTTTTCTCAATGATCGAGTTCAACGGAAAGTCCGGTGGGAACCATTGGAAGCGAACTCGCACGCGCGCTTCCTTGGGCGCAAGTATAGCACAGGGGTTCCAGACTCAAGTCAATGCTTATTTTGCATCCGCGTTTTTGTTCAAGACGTCCCGGCAAGCACAACACGTGGATGCAAGCTCTTTGTCTTGGCGTCGTATCGTCCAACGGCAACCAACTGGTTATCGCCGTCGCACATCCTCACGTCCGCTCCGTCGTTCCAACTTGTTTCAGCCACCATCACCTCTCTTCCGTGGTTGGTCCGTTGAACCTGTTCGGCGGTTAGATGCATGAAAGGCAGTTGCGAGAGCGCCGCTCCTGGCGGCAGCAGGACTGTGCCAATCGATTCCTCGCCAAAATGGATCTTTAACTGATCCAGCGTGATCGCCTGATCGATTGAAAAATCTCCGACACGCGTGCGTCTCAACTCGGCTAAATGAGCACCAACGTACAAACGCTTCCCGAAATCTTCAGCAAGCGTTCGCACATAAGTACCGGAGGAGCACGACACATGGGTGTGAAAATCGAAAGTGCCGTCCAGATTGTCCTTAATGAGTTGGCCTCCGGGCTCCATCGCGGCGAACTCGTATATAAAGACGTGTATCGGTTTTCTTTCCACGCTCTCGCCGCGGCGCGCCAGTTCGTAGAGCTTCTTGCCCTCAACCTTCTTGGCTGAGTACATCGGCGGTACCTGGTCTATCTCACCGCGAAGACTTTGGAGCGCCGCTTCTATCGCCGGCTCGGTAAAAGTATCCGGGTTTGCGGCTGGTCCAGGAGTCGGGTTGCCGGTGAGGTCGCCTGTGTCGGTTGCATATCCGAGGCGAATGATTGCTTCGTATTCTTTATCAACTCCACTCAGGAACTGTGCGAGTCGCGTGGCTTTTCCGAGCAGGACGACGAGAACGCCGGTCGCAAACGGATCGAGAGTTCCCGTGTGACCGATACGGCGCTCGTGAAGAATCCGGCGAGCACGCGCCACCACGTCATGCGAAGTCATCCCGGCGGGTTTGTCGATCACCAGCACGCCATCCATGTCCAGCATTTTAGATCAGCCACCGATCCGCGTTAATCTGTGTTCACTTAATCGTGACTGATTTGCGACGTAAAATATTTGAGCGCGCCATAAAACTACTCGCCGCGAAGCCACGCTCTGTCGCCGAGCTGCGTGAACGGTTGTTGCGCGGCAAAAACACGGATCAGGCAATCGTTGAAGCAGTGATCTCGAGACTCCGCGAGTATGGTTACCTCAACGACGAGCGGTTTGCTTTCAGTTACGCCTCATACAAAGTGAAGCAAAAACCGGTTGGTCGCAGGCGACTGGAACGTGACCTCAAGTTCAAAAAGATCGACAGCGCCATTGCCACCGAAGCGCTCGAGATGGTGTATGCCGAGACTTCGGAAGAACAACTGATCGAGAAGGCTATCGAGAAGCGGTTGCGAATTCGTGGGAGACCCAAAAACCGTGCTGAAGCCAAGAGGCTCTTTGATCATCTTCTGCGGCAAGGGTTCGGTTTTGAACTGGTTAGCAACAAGATTCGATCTTTAGCCACAGATTTCACGGATGAGACGGATGTCAGGTAAACTCGACCCATGACTGGTAACGAAATTCGCGAAGCATTTTTGAAGTATTTTGAGGAGCACGGACACGCTCGGGTGCGTTCGTCGCCGCTCCTGCCCGCCAACGATCCGACGTTGTTGTTCACGAACGCGGGCATGAATCAGTTCAAAGACGTCTTTCTGGGCCTGGAAAAGCGCGAGTACGTGCGCGCTACGTCGTCGCAGAAGTGTATTCGCGCCGGTGGGAAGCACAACGATCTCGACGAGGTCGGAAAAACGGCCCGGCATCATACGTTTTTCGAAATGCTCGGCAATTTTTCATTCGGCGATTATTTCAAAGAGGATGCAATCAAGTTTGCCTGGGAGCTGCTGGTCGATGTCCTAAAACTCGACCCAGCCAGGTTGTGGTTCACAGTTTACGAAGGTGACGCGGAAGTTCCCGCTGACGAAGACGCCGAAAGATTCTGGGAACAGGTGGGTGCGCCGCGCGAACGCGTCCTGCGCTTCGGGCGCAAAGACAACTTTTGGCAGATGGGCGAAACTGGACCCTGTGGTCCATGCAGCGAGATTCATTACTACATGGGTCCGAGTCCTGATGATCCGGAGAATTCTGCCGCGCATGTGAACGGACCCGGCGACACAATCATGGAGATCTGGAACCTGGTCTTCATGCAGTTTGATCGCAGTGAAATTGAACCCGGTAAGTACAAGCTGGACCCTTTGCCGGCGCCATCGGTTGATACTGGTGCAGGGCTGGAACGTCTTGCCGTGGTGTTGCAGGGTGTGAAGTCAAACTACGATACGGATTTGATCCGGCCGATCATCGACTTCACCGCGAAGCTCGCCGACCGCAATTATGAGCCGGAAACGCAGGAAGGATTCGCTATGCGTGTCGTTGCAGACCACGCACGCGCCACTGCTTTTGCAATTGCAGATGGGATTTTGCCCGGTAATGAAGGTCGGAATTACGTGCTCCGAAAGATCATGAGGCGAGCGATCTATCAGGGTCATCACACCCTGGCGTTCGAAGGCGCATTCTTTAAGGACGTCTCAAACTTCGTCGTCGACCTTATGAAAGACGCGTATCCGGAGCTGGAGACGCATCGCGAGTTCATCGAGAAGATGGTCCGGCTCGAGGAAGAGCGTTTCCGTTCGACACTGACGGTTGGATTGAACAAGCTGGACGAAGTGTTCGCAGCGACTAAAGGCGCAATGCCCGAGTACAAGACTCTGGCGCGCCTATACGACACGTTTGGCACTCCGCGCGATCTAATCCGCGTTGGCCTGGAGGAACGTGGCTTTGTAATCGAGGAAGACGAGTTCAACCGGTCCTTTGACGGCGCGCTGCAGGAGCTTCAGCAAACAGCAGCAACCGAGAAGGGTGAAGCAAAAGCCAAAGCCAACCCGGTATATGCGAATGTCGCCGGGCGCGTGGCGAAATCGATATTCAAAGGCTACGAGACAACTCACGTCGATGACGCAAAAGTTGTCGCGCTCATCAAGGGAGATGAAGTCGAGTCGTTAAACGAAGGTGAAGATGGCGAGATCGTGCTTGACCACACACCTTTCTACGCTGAGAGTGGTGGCCAGGTCGGAGACGTCGGCGTGATCGTTGGTCCAACAAACGAGCTGGCGACCGTTGTCGATACTTACTCGCCTGCACAAGGCTTGATCGTGCACAAGATCAAAGTCGAGAAAGGCACTTTGAAACCTGGTGATTTAGTTTCGGCTGAAGTCGACGTCGAGAAGCGAGATGCGACGAGACGTAATCACACTGCGACGCACTTGATGCACGCTGCGCTACGTGAAGTGCTCGGAACACATGTGAAGCAGGCGGGCTCGGTTGTCGCGCCTTCGTACCTGCGCTTCGACTTCACGCATTACCAGCCGCTCACAGCCACGGAAAAGGAAGAGATCGAGCGACTGGTCAACTATCACATTCTTCGCAACGAGCCGGTGCAGACTAACGAGATGGCGATTGAAGAAGCGATGCGTTCAGGGGCGATGGCTCTCTTTGGAGAGAAGTACGGCGAGAAAGTGCGCGTGCTTTCTATCGAGGGTGTCGAAGGTATCTTCTCGAAAGAGCTCTGCGGCGGCACACACGTGCGCGCAACGGGCGACATCGGTCTCTTCAAGATCACCAGTGATGAGTCGATCGCTTCCGGTGTCCGACGCATCCGCGCGATCACCGGTATGGATGCGTATGAGCGATTCCGCGAGGCAGAAGTTCTCGTCGATGGGCTCAGCAGCGGACTGAGAACTTCGCGCAACGATCTGTCGGGAACTGTTGCGCGTTTGCAGGAAGAGTTGAAGAAGGCGCGACGTGAAGCTGATGACTTGCGGTTGAAGCTTGCGAGCGGTCCAGGCACAGCTTCGGCTAATGGTGACGAATCACGCGAGGTCGCCGGGATCAAGGTCTTAGCTCGTGAAGCCAGTGGTCTCGATGCTGCGGCAATGCGACAACTCTCTGACACGCTGCTCGCACGAATCAAATCCGGAGTGGTTGTGCTTGGACGCAGCAGTGATGGGAAAGTTTCGCTCATCGTACGCACTTCCGCTGACCTGACCGGAAAGGTGCCGGCGGGACAGATAATCAAAGAGCTCGCGCCGATCATTGGCGGAAAGGGTGGCGGCAAGGCTGATATGGCTGAAGGCGGTGGCAATCAGCCCGAGAACCTCGCGGCGGCTCTTGAAAAAAGCTATGAGGTCGTGGAGAAGCTGCTCACTTAACCACGGATGACGCGGATTGGATCCGGATCTAATCCGTCACCAATCCGCGTGCATCTGTGGCTCACATAGTCTTCTGTTTTTCGGTCAATGAGATGTTCATCTTTTCAAGCGTGACCTTGTTGAGTGTGCCGGTCACCTTGATTCCTTCCGCCTGCTGATACTTTCGCAGTCCATCCCGCGTCGCATCATCAAGCTTCCCGATTTGTTCGCCCGCATAGAAGCCACGCTGCTTAAGAATGGCCTGCGCCTGGTTGATCTGATCCTTGGTAGCACGAAAGACGGGGCCGCGTTTGGCGCCCTGTTTCGTGCCTGTCTTGGTTGAGGTAGAGGTTGAGTTCTGGGCCATTACTCCAGTGCTGAGGACACTGAGTAGTAACAGAGTGAGAGTGAGAATATTCTTCATTCGTTTTCTTCCTTTGTGAGGCGCGCAGAGCGCGCGGTTAATGGTTGATTGTGAGGTTACTTCCGAAAAACGCCGCTATGATACAACCCTTGTCAATAGGTCCTATAGGCCCAATAGGATCTATTCATGATCAAACACTGTTGGCAATAGTTAAACCCCTGTGTTAGGATTCCTTCCGGCTTGATCGAAGCCGATCCCACTCTCGCCCCGAAACTCAGCGGTAATTAACGAATAAATGCGAAAATCACTCTTTATTCTGGCGTTATTTGTTGCCTCGGCATCTGCGACCCTCGCGCAGACCCCGTCCAACTATCAGATTGATAACTTCGACCTGCCCAACGCCGTCCAGATTCAGACTCCCAAAGTCGAACCTACAAAGCCGGCTCCCCAAACTAAACGGCTTACAAGGCTAAGCAATTACACGTATTCACCAGCTCCGGGCGCACTCGTACATCTCACCAGCCAGCCGATTAACCCCTCGCTCGGCAATTTCACGACTGGTAACACTGACGTTGATAATTTCATCGTCGAATCAGGTAAACGCAATTCCGTCGACCCGCTGCTCCTCTACTCCATCATGCACCAGGAGTCGAGCTTCAAGCCCCGTGCAATGTCTTACAAAGGCGCTCGCGGCCTGATGCAGTTGATGCCGGGAACTGCGGCTCGCTTCGGAGTCCACAACATCTGGGATCCAAAGCAGAACATCGAAGGTGGCGCCCGTTATATGCGATTCCTGCTGGATCTCTTTTCCGGCGATGTTCGCCTGGCGCTCGCCGGCTACAACGCGGGCGAAGGCGCCGTGATGAAGTATGGTTACCAGGTGCCGCCTTACAGTGAGACTCGTGAGTACGTGCGCCGCATTGGAAATCGCTACAGCATAATTCGCGACCCGAATGCGATGGCGGCCGCAGGCACTTTAAACCGCGGACAACTAGCACAACAGAAAGATCCGACCCCACTGAACGTCTATGAGCGTAGCGTTTTCATGACCAAACTTCCTGACGGTCGATTGCAGCTCGTTAGCCAGTAACAGAATTAGCCACAGATAAACGCAGATGAACGCAGAACCGATCTGCGCTCATCTGCGTTTATTGTTATAGTGTTTGAGCGAGGACCAAAATCAATGACGTGTTCCTGCGGAGCATATGTACCCCCAAGCGTCCGCTTCTGTTCGAACTGCGGTGCGCCGGCCTCCGATCCGGAAGCAACACGGATCGCCCGTTTGCAATCTCGCGCGTTGGAGTATGGCGGCGATCAGGACCTCGAGCACACCGTCTTTACGGTTCGGCCCACGATGATCTTCGTCAAGGCTGGTTACGCGCTCGCCGTCATAAGCGGCATCGCGCTGGTTTTCCTGCTGGCGTCGATCGGTGTGCCGGCGTCGATTTCAATCCCGCTTGCGCTCGCATTGCTGTTGATTCCGGCGTATTACCACATCCGGCGAAACATGATTCGCTACACCGTCACCGATTCAAAACTCCAGATCGATACCGGCTTAATTGCCCGTACCACCAAAAACATTCCTTTGAGCAAAGTCCAGGACGTGACTGTCGCCGCCAGTATTCCGCAGCGACTGATGGGATTTGGCGACATCATCATCGATAACGCGAGTGAAATCGGTGGTTCGATTGTGATGCACAACATCAGCAGTCCACGCCATTACGCCGACCTTCTTTTGCGCGAACTAAGACGCTGGCATTAAACTTAAACCGTGCTGCTGAAAACGCCTCTGGGAACATCAAAGCGTGGGCGGTTTCTAAGATAGCGTTTGTACTGGCCGCACCAGGAAAGGTCATTTTGCGCTTAGCTAAAGTAATTGTTTTATTGGGATTTTTGTTGAGTTTGGTTGTTCCCGCTCTCGGCGATCCAGAGACTGGAAAATCGGGCGGTCCAGCGCCAAATACGATCGGCAAGTTAAAGCTGAGCTCTGCCGTAAAATCCCCGCTTGAGAACCCTGACAGCGGTGCGGTTCCCGTCGAGACGAGCGGTTTGGAATATACCGGCAGCAACGGCGCCAGAGTTTCGGTCGAAGTGTATCGATTTCCGCAGGAGTCCCACGCATACGAACTACTGAGTCTAGTCGCAGCTAAAGCACGGGCATCGAATTCGAACGCGGAAATAGTTAACGGTATTGGCACGGCCGGTTTTGCGACCGATCAAGAGATCGCTTTCGTGAAAGGCCTCAATTTCGTATGGGTAAAAAACCTGAACGGTCGTCCCGCTGATCTCAACGAGGTGGCTCACGCCATGGACCAGACTCTGGATAAAGGCGAAGGTGAGATTCCACCACTAATCAAGCACCTTCCCAATCCTGAACAAGCACAAAAGAACGCCGTTTATCTCAACAGCTTTTCAGATCTCCATCGACTGCCGTTTCAGCACACAGTGCTTGATGCCGTCCAGCCGCGGGGCAATGCTGACGCAGCGCTTGCCACGTATGGGCCAACCAAAGTCTTAATTGTCGAATTCAATACGCCACAACTCGCGACCGAAAACGATCGGCGCATCATCACTCGCATCCAGGAACTCTGGAAACTGGGCCAACCGGCGCCCACTGCATATCGTCGCGTCGGCAACTATTCGGTTCTCGTTTTCGACGCGCCCGATGAACAGACCGCCAAGCAGCTAATCGATCAAGTTAAATACGAGCAGGTTGTATCGTGGCTGGGTGAGAATCCAAACATTCTCAGGGAAGCCGAGAAGCGTTACGTCAATACAACACTCGGCGTCCTCGTCACCGTGTTGAAGGCTTCCGGATACGCGCTGGTTACATGCCTCGGAATGGGTGGATTGATCGGCGCCCTGTTGTTCAGTTACAGACGCTCACAACAAAAAGATGAGACTGCATTCTCAGATGCCGGCGGGATGTTACGACTCAATCTCGATGAAATGACGGCTGAAACTAATGCTCGCAGGCTGTTGCGGGAAAGAAATTAAAACAGGATTCCAGCCACGGATTCCGCGAATAAAATCCTGTCCTAAAACCGGGCCAAAAAAATGCGGGCTGCTGATTTTTCCTGGGAGGCTCCCCCAAGCCCCGTCAAGACGACAATCAGCAGCTCCGCTATTGTTGCTCTTCAACTGCGTCACAAACGTCACTCCGTTCCCCCAAAAGAGTCAAACGCTTGCTTTAAATTCTGCGAGAGGATGCCTCCCCCAAAGCCTCCACTCACCGCAGTTTTCAGAGCCTGACCCGATTTACCCTTATCTACCCTTCTTGTTCTGGTTTTCCTCTTTGGCAACGAACGTGCCAACTTGCCTCATGGACCAGTCAAACCCAGAGTCCGCCTGTTTTGTTGGGAATTCTTATGTTGAGAAGGCAAACAGTTTGTTCGGAAGCGGACACAAGTCTCACAAAATTGTACACGTTTCATACAAACGCGACAGTACAGCGACCGATAATCGCTCGGTTCCTATGGAAGGGATTTGATGAGCTCGTCGATCTCAGCCGTGGTGTTGTAGAAGTGTGGGGCGATCCGAAGGCGATCACCGCGGGGCGCCGCAACGATATTCCTGTCGTTTAGCTGATGATAAAGCGCCATCGCCGGCAATCCGTCGGGATGGCGGATGCAAACAATCTGAGATTTTTCGCCGCGAACTCGAGAACTGACTACTTCATACCGTTTTCCCTTGAGACCTTCGCAGAGATAATCAGTGAGCTCTTCGAGGTAGGCAGCAATTCTTTGCACGCCCTGGCCGCTGAGAAGCTCAAGGCTCGCCTTGAAGCCGTACAACAGCGACGCTGGGCCAGTACCCGTTTCCCAAGCGAGCGTTCCCTTGTTCCAACCTTGTTCGAAGTCGAGGTAATCGTCAGGATTCGGAACACTGACCCAACCGACGAGTGTTGGATGGATTCGTTCACGCGCACGATCCGAGAGGAAGAGATAACCAACACCTTCCGGAGCCATTAGCCACTTATGGCCTGCACCGGCGGCGACATCGACGAACTCGGCCTCTACATCAGTAGGGATAACGCCTAGAGCCTGGATTACGTCGACAACGAACAACGCGTCGCGTTCTCGGGCTAAGCGACCGAGCCGTTGAAGATCAGTGCGGAAGCCGGACGCGTACTGAACGTGACTGACTGCAACAACGCGCGTGTTGCGGTCGATCATGCTTTCCAGTTCTGTCAGATCGATGCATCCGTCGTGTTCTTCACACATGCGCACGTCGACTCCGTAAGCGTCGCGGATCCGGAGCCAGGGATAGATGTTTGAAGGAAACTCACGACTGAAGGTGACGATATTGTCACCTGCGCGCCAGGGCAGCCCATTCGCCACGGTCGAGAGCGCGTCCGAGGTGTTACGCATGAAAGCGACCTGTTCGGGCCGCGCGCCGAGAAGATTTGCGAGTAGCTCACGCGCTTGTTCTTTCGTCGCGAGCCAGTTGCGATAGCCAGCCGAGCCGTTTTCGTGGACGTCCCTCAGTTGCGACTCAACCGCGCGCAACGTTGTGGTCGGCAGAGGCGAGACCGCGGCGTGATTGAGATAGATCGAGTGTGCCGTGATTGGAAACAGAGCGCGCAGTTCAGGGGTCATGGATTGGAATTTTCTCCCGCAACGGCGCAATGGCGCAACGAATGAGATTGACCGCCGATCGTCTTCCGTCGCGCCGTTGCGCCTTTGCGTGAGAAAACCGTTTTACGGTGCGTATGGGCGACCGGAGAATTCTTTATAGAGCCAGCCCAGTACGCGTGCTTCGGCGGTGCACAAGGTTTCGATCCAGCAATTGAGGAGAAACTCCGTGCGACCGCGTTGAAATGGAATCTTCTCCGCTTGCTCGACGATCGATCCACCGCCACGCAAGTCGAGCTTGTACGCTTCGGCGGTTGTTTCATTCGCCTTTGAAGCCGCATCGAGCGCGCCCAGCAGTTGGCCAATCCAGTCGTGCAAACTGCGCTCGGTGGAATTGTCAGCGAGCGCCTGGATAATTCCGATTGCGAGTCGATCTTCAGCGCGTTTGAACTCGAAGATTTCTTCACCCTGCGTTTTGGTATGTTGCTGCTTCCACTGAAACACTTCTTCAACAGAAGGATGCCTGACTACGCTCACGCGCTGATCGTAATTGAGAAACCACTCAATTACGTCCGGAACAGAATCCACGTCGACCTGTCCGCGTGCGTCTCGTTGCAGCGGCGGTAGATTGAGATCGCCTTCGTTCGTCATACTGCTATAACTTCGCCGGAGGGTCCTTTCAACGCGAACGACGCCGTGATCTCACCTACAAGATCTCCACGACTATTATATACGGGAAAGAAGGAGTACTTCCCGACTGCCTCAAGCGACTCATCACGCAGGACTCCGAGTTGTCGTAACGTCTCGATCACGATTGTGGGACGCGCGCGCTTGTCGTCGCCATCTTCGATTTTCAACGCGAGCCCCAGACCGTTCGGCCATTCTTTACACGGATTAATACCTGCAGTGTAAACGCCTTCCGCACCGACCTTCGAAATCAGACGCCGCGGCGCAGCGCGCATAACTTCGGTATCGAGTCGATCCGATGTTCCGCCGATCAACTCCGGATATGTGCTCATGACGCGCACAATTCTTTCACACGCATCCTGCGTTTTCTTGTCAAAGTTTGCAGGCGGCGAAACCAATCTCGCGTACGCGAGCGCCATCGCCTTAACTGTAATTCCAAAGATCGGCGCCGCGCAGCCGTCAACTCCAACCGCCAAATCTCTCAGGGGCACACCTGAGAATTGAGAAATCGTTTCGGCGATTGCTTTCTGTACTGGATTCTCAGGGCTCTCGTAATTGTCTATCGCAGCACCGAGGTGAAGCGCCACGGCCAGCATGCCTGCGTGTTTGCCGGAACAGTTGTTGTGCAGCGCGTTTGGTTGTTCGCCACGTTGCTGGAGTTCGCGAGCAGCTTCAGCACCATAAGGCTCATGTACGCCGCATCTCAGTGCTTCAGGACCAAGACCGATCTTGTGCAACATCGATGCTACGAGTTCGGTGTGAATTGGTTCACCGTTATGAGAAGCGCAGGCAAGAGCCACTTCGCGATCCGTGAAGCCAAATCTGTCCGCGGCCCCGGAGACGAGCAACGGCATCGCCTGGAAAGGTTTGGCTGACGAGCGAAGAAAAGTGACAGTCTCGAACGCGCCAGCGGAAGCGATGATGTTTCCGTCGGGTGCGACTACAACGATATGTCCGCGGTGACGTGATTCGGTTATTGATCCTCGTTTGACTTCAACGAGCGGTTCGGCAAGCGGAATAGTGCGGTTCTCTTGATCGGCTTGTTGCGCTGTGGGCATGTGAGGATGGATCTTGCCACAAAAAGGCACAAAAAGCACAAAAGGCACAAAGCGATTTCAGGAAGGTCCAACTTCACTTAATCGTTTGGTGCTTTTTGTGACTTTTGTGCTTTTTGCGGCTTTATTTCTTCTTGCCGCCGAGGCTCAGGACGGTGAGCTTTACGGTGCGTCTTCCAAAACGCATCGCTTCGCGCGAGCTCGGGGTCCAGATGTCAATGCGACGACCACGCACCATGCCGCCCGTGTCGGCCACCAGATACTCACCACTGTAAGCACCCGCTTCAAGCCGCACGCGTGAGCCCAAAGGCAAGTGCCTCGGATCTGCTGCAATCAATCCCTTCGCGACCAGCCGTCCACTCGCCGTGCGACCACGCAAACTGTACGCGGTGGCCACGTATGACGCGGGAGGCACAACGTAAACCTCTGCAGCGGCGATTTTTTCGCCGAGGTTACCTTTTGAAGGAACTTCGAGCGCAACTGGAGTTGCAGCCTCTCCGATGGTTGGTGTTGATTTGGTTGTTTGCTGTTGAGTTTGAACAGAAAGAGTTTCCGCCGAGAGAGTTCTGGCAGAAAGGATCAAAGAACTACTTAGAAGTGCGGTAGCAACAAGCGCACTTCCGCTGAAGATTGAATAGACTTTCAATTCGGGTCTCCTGTCCGAGTTGTTTCCTGCTCTTCAGCGTCCTGCGTGAGTCCGTTCTTTCCTATGACTCATCCCCTGGCTCTAGGAGTCTGAAACAAAGTCAGCCGAGGTTGGGGGCTTGCATCCTTGATGCGGTGCGCCGAAAAGTTATGTATTAGGTAAAGCGAAAAGCGGTGATTACTTCCAGTAATTGTCGCGATTCATTTGGAGGCTAGCACACGGTTCAGAAGCGCTTCAACCGTGAGACGGGCGTGATTTTCGTGAAGAAAATTACACTTGACAGAATAATTGCTGAAATATCGAGACTTAAGAAAAATCGATACAGTCACATCGACTGAAGAATTTTGCGCCCAAAATCAGAGTTTTAGGAAGTTTTCGACTATCTGCTGACCCTCGGGATGTTGCTCATCAAAGAGCTCGGGATGAAACTGGACGCCGTAAAGACGCCGACCCTTCTGTTGCATCGCCTGGATCTTACAAGTCTCGTTCGAAGCCGTAGCGCGAAAGCCGTCCGGCAACTCCTTTACTTCATCACAGTGGTTGTGCCAAACAGTGACCTCAGACGGTAATCCTTTGAAGAGTCCTTCTCCTGTATTTTGAATGGGGAGGAATCCTCGTTCACGCTTAGCCCCCTCGTAGCCGTTACCGGGCTGGAGACGTTCCATCAGTCCAACCTTGGCGCCGTAAGCGATTGCAATCTGCTGATGACCACCACAAACTCCCAAAATAGGTTGGCTCGCTTGCTTGATAACGGAGAAGACGCCGGACAGCGATTCAGGAGTGTACATCTCCCACGGATGACTCTGACCACTCAGAATTATGTGTGATGGGCGGAGACTTCGAACGCGCTCGAGCGACACGTGGTGGAATGGCTCGATGAGGATTTCGAGGCCGGGAATCATACGACCAAGCACCGCGCGAATCTCGCGTGGGCTTGCGCCTTGACCATCGATTGTGTTGTCGATCAGGTAAACGAGCAAAATGCGTTTTACTTCAAACAGTAAAGCTTCCCATTGAAGGCGCCAATGTAAATGCGACCGCCGAGTATCGCGGGCGTCGCGTTGATATTATCACCGATCTTCAAACTGCTGATCGGTTGGCCGTCGTCAGCCGAAACCGAATGTATCCAGCCGGACTTGTCTCCAAACACGAGCCGACCATCAACTAAAGGCGACGTACCCCAGATTGCCGCTTTCGCTCGGTATCGCCAAACGACTTCGCCCGTGTCTGCGGTCAGGCAATAGAGATAACCGTTACTCGAGCCAATATGCACTCTTCCATTCGCGACAATCGGACTCGCCCAGAATCCACTCTTCTCTTTGCCTGTCCCACCTTCTGCTTTGTATTTCCATAAGAGCTGACCATCGGTCTGACTGAAGCAATAGACGTAACCGTTCTCCGCGGCTGTGTAAACCTTGCCTTCGTACACCGCGGGCGTGGAATCGGAGTCGGCACCGATACGCGCCTTCCAAACTGTCGAGCCGTCAGCGAGATTCAAGCAGTACAGATCGCCCTGCTCAGTGCCGATGTAAGCACGGCCTTCGACAACGGAAAAACTGCCTTCCATCGAGCCGAGTCGTTCCGTCTTATAGATCAATGTGCCGTCGTCAAGATTCAGGCTGTAGAAGAATCCGTCCTCACCGCCAAAGTAAATGCGGTTGTCGATCACGGCAGCAGAGCAGTCGACTTCAAAACCAGTCTTGTACTTCCAGATCAGCGTGCCGGTTTTCTTGTCGAGGCAGTAGATGTTGTGATCGAGACCACTGGCAATCAGGCGATCGCCGGCGATCGTCGGTGTGGCTTTGAGGCTGTCTTCAGTCTTGTAACTCCAAACCAAACTACCGTCTTTTGCGTCGAGACAATAGAGACGGCCATCGGCCGATCCGAAGTAAACGTGATTTTCATCGACGGATGGTTGGCCCGGCCAGCTCGAGCCGCCCCACGGATCCTTATGCAAGCGGCCAGCAATTCCCTTGGTTTCAAACGACCAGACGACCTGCAAGGGAGCATCAGACCAGGGGCCGGTGCCGTAAAAATTGCGGGATGTGCTGCCGAGCCACATTGGAACGGATGCCGGCGGCTTTGGGGCGGGTGGCTGCGGTTTCGCCTCGGTCTCGGTAATGACCTTACCACCACAGGCGGAAAGTAATAACAGGGCCAAAAGAACGTACTGTAGGGGCGGCCCTCCGTGGCCGCCCGTGGTTTTGATCGGGTTCGCCGAATCCGAGGCCAGTGCTCCTTGAACCCCATGCCAAAACCACGGGCGGCCACGGAGGGCCGCCCCTACAGTACGTTCTGTGGTGCCTTGTTTAAGCATAGGTCCTGTAAAACTATTCCTGTAACCACAGGCCTGAATAGACTACTTCAGCCGTTCCGGTAATCACAACCTGACCGTCGGGTCGCCACTTGATCCTGACCTCGCCACCTTCCATCAACACACGCACATCGCGGTCAGCTCGTTCGTTAACCATGGCGGCGACAGCGCCGGCACATGAACACGTACCGGAGGCCGTCGTTTCTCCAACCCCACGTTCCCAGATGCGTAGCTCGATGAAGTCTCTTTCCACCGGGCGCACAAAAACAACGTTTGTGCGATCAGGAAACTGCGGATGCACCTCAATCGCCTTCCCGATCGCTCGCCAATTCAACGTATCGAAATCATCGACAAAGATACAGCAATTAGGATTTCCCATCTGCATCGCAGTGATCGGAAAACTTTCGCCGTTGACCAGCAACGGATAACCCACGACCTTTTCAAGCGGTGGCGTGATCGACATTGGTATGGATTGAGTGTCGAATTTCGGCTGGCCCAACTCCGACTCAAACAAAAACTTGCCCGGCGCGGGTCGCCCGCGAAGGAAGTATCTCTTCAATCCAGTCTTTGTGCTCAGTAGCAGTTCGTCTTTAGACCAGAGACCTTTGTAATAAAGATACGCAACGGCGCATCGAGTTCCATTGCCCGAAAGACCTGCTTCACTGCCATCAGGATTAAAGATGCGACAGGTAAAATCAGCCTCGGCCGTTTGAGATCGCGCAATAATCGCAATGCCATCACCGCCGGCGCCGTAATGTCTATTACAGATCCTTCGCGCAAAGCCGCCGAGATCATCTACGTCGCTCAGTTGCTCAGCTTCGATGACGAGATAGTCGTTTCCCAACCCGTGGAATTTCGTGAATTGTGGTTGCATCTTGTGATCTATTCTGGCTTGCCGGCGAACGAAGCAAGGAGGATTGCGATAGGGTCGATACATAATGAACGCGGCTCAATGTCACGCGGATAGTTGTTAACCATGATCGAAAACGCGAGCTTCTCGCCCGCGGCTGTGGTGACGTAACCGCCGAGACTGGCAGCAGAGCTTAATGAACCAGTCTTCGCGCGAACGTTATTCTCAGCAGGCGTACCGCGGAAACGATTTCGTAATGTGCCATCCACGCCGCCAATCGGAAGCGCATCGCGAAAGACAGTTGCGTAACGATGTTTGCTCATGAACGTCAATAACTGCACCGATGCTTCAGCGGTGATCATGTCGTTGCGCGAAAGACCGGAACCATCGTCGAGATTGAGCGCCTCGGGTCGGATGCCTACAGTTTTTAGAAACGACTTCACCGCTTCGATTCCGAGTTCCTCTGAGGTTTGGCCAAGGCTCGAGGTCGTTGCCGGCGGTGGCGTGACTTTTCCGAGCGTGCGTAGAATCAGTTCAGTATAGAGATTCTGGCTCGGTTTCAACGTCTGCGATGCGATCACACTGAAAGGCGGCGATTGCAGAATCGCAATCTCATTCTGAAACGGATTAGCTGCAGTTGCGCCCACAGCAGTGCTCGTCATCAACACAGGTTGACTCGTCTCACCCTTCGTTCGCGACTTACCGGTAATCACCACACCCTTTTGGGCGAGCGACGTGCGCAATAAATAAACAAACAGGAGCGCCGGATGCGAGATACCGATGCCCCCGCTGTAACCTCTGTCTTCGAGGGGGATAGTTCCGGTAATCGTGATTGAATTCTCACCCAGGCCCCGATGGATCGAGATTTCGCGCCGCACACCTTTGGTAGACGTGATGACCTTATTTACGATCGTCAACAGCGGATCGGGAGGACCAGTTGTAATCACAGCCGGTTGGCCCACCGCCGGACCGGGTTTGATGAATAGATCGAGTGCGTTGTCGTTGATAGTCAGCGAAGTAATTTCAGCGCCGTAGTACCACGTCAAATCTTCCCAGTTCCAACCCGCTCCGTACTTTGGTCCAACGAAATAACTTTCGTCGCCGACGATATCGCCTTCAACGCGCTTCACTCCCGCGCCCGCAATGCGTGTAGCGAGATCGTCAATAGCTTTGAGGTAGTCGCCGTTGTTGAAACGAGCGGCGATTGAAGGATCACCGCGACCATAAATCGTCAAATCTCCGCGCACAACGCCAGTGGAATCTGGACGCATTGGTGCGTAGACCGAGGTAGAAAACCGGTAATCGGGAGACAGGCGGTCGAGCGCGGCAGCAACCGTGTAAAGCTTCATGTTCGAAGCGGGTCGCAAAAGCTTGTTAGCGTTTTCTTCGAAGAGAACTTTATTTGTATCGAGTGAAACAACCTTTATCCCAACCATCGCCGACGACAATTCGGGTTTCTCGAGGATCTCCGCGATTCTCGCTTGTAGTTCCTGAAGCGTCCGCGCCGGCGTGACGGCGACTCTTGGCGCAGGCGACGGCGATGGCGACGGACTCGCCTGTGCTGCTGCAAGACAGTACGTCCCTTGGTGCCCGTCTGCACGACGTTCGCCTTGGGCAACGGCTGGCGGAAATCCTGCGAGGAGGATCGATACCAGAAGTATGTAAACCAGCGACGTTAATGATCTTTTCATATGATTTCGGCGTTCTTCGCTTTTGCCTGTCGCACTCTTCCCGTCAACTCGACAAACCGCGGATCCTCGCGAACCGACGCCCAGTTTGGATCACTCTGAAAACACGGCCAGTTTGCATTGCCAAGCGATATCGATCGCTCCAGCCATTCAAACGCGTCCGCCTTCAACCCCTCGAGCGCATAAACCGCGCCGATCGAATAGCTGATGTCTGCATCAACTTCGCCGTTCCGCTTCACGTCCGGCGAGATCTGCGCCAGCGCTTCTTCGTGCTTACCCTGCGCGCTCAAAAACATCGCCATGAACGGCCGAATGCCATGCATGTTCGGATGCTTGTCGATAACATCTTTCATCAGCTCGGCAGCCGCATCTGTTTGTCCGGTGTAATACAACGCGAGGGCGCGAAACGTTCGCACAAGTGCATTATCAGGATCGCCGGCAGTGTCGAGCTCGCGGAACGTCTCATCGAAGTGGCCCATGTACATGTGGACCAGGGCACGGCTGTAACTTGCCACAACGTGCGCCGCGGGGTCGAGTCGGACCAGACGATCATAACTGCGTAGCGCGCGACCATATTCACCATCCAGACGATGCAACAGCGCCTTCACGAAATGGACCACCGGCTCATTTGGCGCTTCACGTCGAGCCTTGTTCACCTCGTCGCGTGCCTTCTGCTTATTCCCACGCCAGAGATACACGAACACCATCAACATGCGTGCTTCGAATATGTTCGGATCAATAGCAAGCGCTTTCGTGAAGGCCTGTTCGGCCTGCTCGTAGTCTTCCGAGCCGCCAAAACCTTTGAAGACACGGTTCACGTGACAGGCGCCGAGCCCGTCGTAGGCCAGCGCGAAGTTTGGATCGAGCTGAATCGCACGCTCAAAATGCGCCATCGCTTCAGCGCAATCGTCAGGTGACAGCGTGCGGAATATAAAACGTGCAAAGAGGTCGCGACCACGCAGGTACTGCTCGTAAGCCGCTGGATTTCGTGTGGAAGCTTTGCCAATCCCTACCTGCTCGGCAGGAGTGAGTTCGACACTCAACCCTTCGACGATCCGCTGCGCGATCGTATCCTGAATCACGATGATGTCTGACGCGGCCGTGTCGATGCGATCACTCCAGAGCAACTCGCCCGAAGCGACGTCGATCAGTTGAGCCGTCACTCGGAAACGTTCACCGGAATGAATAAAACCGGCAGTCAGCACTGCACTCACACCCAACTCTTTTCCAATCTCGCGGGGATCTCTCGTCTGCCCCTGATATCTGGCGATCACGGACGAAGGTCTAACTACCAAAGATTTAACTCGCGCCAATTCTGTAATCACGGCGTCCGCAAGTGAAAACTCGTAAAAACTCGCTGCCGGATCGTTACTCAGGTTTCGGAAACAAAGAATCGCCAGACTCTTCTTTTCCTGATCCGCAACGGTCGTGAATGGAGTTTCGTGGATGCCCGACTTCGAAGGCGTCATCTGATTCGGCGCTGATGTCGGCGAGTCGGTTCGGGTGATCGATTTCAGCCAGCGCACCGCGCGTGAGACTGGATTTGCACCACCCAAATGTCGCGGTGGCTCCGGAACAACATTCTGATATCCGGTTCCACTCGCATCAACCTCATGCAAAACCTGCCGCAACTCAGTGCGAAAGTCTTCCATGTTCTGGAACCGATCTTTCGGTTCTTTCGCAAGTGCCCTATTGATGATCTGCTCCAGATGCGGAGGAATCGGGCTTGAGCGCAACTCCGCAATCGGTCGCGGTGGATCGTGCAGCACTGCGTGACGAACGTCGATCGTGGTCTTGCCGCGAAACGGCCACGTCCCGGTCAACATCTCATACAGCAACACGCCGGTGGAAAAAATGTCTGCACGCTTATCGACGCGATCACCACGCGCCTGCTCCGGCGCCGCGTACGTCGCGGTGCCGTACGGCACACCGACTTCGGTGAGCTCGGTGCGATGAATTCCTGCGGTCGCAGCTTCGGAATCGTCGAGGAGTTTGGCTAAACCGAAGTCGAGCACCTTCACCTGGCCCGACGATGTAACCATCACGTTGCCCGATTTGATGTCGCGATGAATGATGCCGCGATTGTGGGCGGCTGCGAGAGCATCAGCGACCTGCAAAGCGATCAGCAGTGCAGTTTTTAATTCGAGCGGGCGACCGGCAACAAGCTGTCGCACATTTTTACCTTCGACGAACTGCATCGCGATGAAGTGAACGCCGTCGACTACGTCGAGGTCGTAGATGGTGCAGATGTTTGGATGGTCCAACGCCGACGCGAGCTTCGCTTCTCGTTCAAATCGTTTGAGATTGGCTTCCCTGGCGCTGAGTTCCGGAGGAATGACTTTGATTACGACTGTACGATCGAGTTTAGTGTCCGTGGCTTTGTAAACAGCGCCCTGCCCGCCCACACCGAGCTTGTCAGTGATGCGAAAATTGCGGAGCGTTTTGCCTATCATCGATCCGGGTTTAGCCACAGATGAACACGGATTTCACAGATCTGATTTTCTGTTTTTCTGACCTGTGTTATCCGTGTTCATCTGTGGCAAAAGTTTCTAATAATTCATCAGCGCTTGCGGTTGCCGTGCCGACTTTTCCGACTACAATTCCGGCGGCGTGATTAGCCAGCGTCGCCGCTTCGAGCATCGTTGCGCCGGAAGCGAGTGACGCAGCCAGTGTGGCGATGACCGTATCTCCGGCGCCGGTGACATCGTAGACCTCGCGTGCCGCCGTTTCGACGTAAACAGGCTGGTTGTTAGCCTCGAGCAACATCATTCCACGATCGCCGCGCGTTATTAACACTGCATCACAACCGAGTTTCTCGCGAATCACTTTCGCCGCCGAGTGCGAACCGTCGTCGGAATGATCTTCGGTGTCACTCATACGCAGTGCTTCGAGGTGGTTCGGTGTCACCAGCGTTGCCGGACGATACGAATTAAAGTTGCGCAGCTTTGGATCCACCAGGACCGGGACCCGCTCGTATGCGATGGGAAGAATTTCCCGCAATATCCGCGGCGTCACCACACCTTTGTCGTAGTCTGAAATCACCAGGGCGTCAGCTTGTTTCAGTGCGTCCTTGAGACACGAAAGAATCTGGTCTTCGATCTTCGTTGTAACTGGAGCACGCGATTCGCGGTCGGCGCGCACTACCAGTTGGCTGTGAGCAATAATGCGAGTCTTGGTGGTTGACGGTCGCGACTCGTCAATAATGAGGCACTGGTCCCGCGCTCCGAGTTCGCTCAGACCGGCTTGCAAGCGTTCCCCCGCTCCGTCTTTTCCCACCACGCCCACAACCGACCCACGAGCGCCCAGCGCCACGAGGTTTGCCAGCACATTTCCGGCGCCACCTAAATGCAGCGACTCTCGACGAACGTCAACAACTGGCACCGGCGCTTCTGGAGAGATGCGCGTCACGTCGCCCCAAACAAACTCGTCAAGCATGACATCGCCCAGCACGAGCACATAAGCGTTGCGAAAAGTTCGCAGGATCTCGGAAGCACGTGTTTTGGTTAATTGAGACATTTAAGATAACAAGCGATCGATCGCGGCCGTCACTCGCACCACCGGCACGCGCAGGATACATTCGGGCTGAGCAAACTGCTCGCAAAAATAACCGTGACAAGGTTGGCACGGCATCTCTTCAAACACTACCTCGGCAGGAGCCGAATTCCATGGCCGCCAGTGAGCGATGTTTGAGGAGCCAAATACGACCACCGAGGGCGTTCCAACCGCCGCTGCGATATGCGCTATACCGCTATCGTTGCCGACAAACAGTTGTGAGCGTGCGGCCAGTGCCGTCACTTCCGGCAGCGATAAAGCTAAGCTGACGACGTTCACGGAGGCTCCAGAACTCAGAGTCTCCAGCAACGCTTGTTCGTTTGGCGCTGCAATCGCGACCGACGTAAATCCTCGTTCCGCTAAAAACTCGACTACACGCGCAAACTTCTCCGTAGCCCATTGTTTGGTGGCGAACGCGGCCGCCGGATGAATTAGAGCAATGTTCTGCTCGTTGAGTCCTGCGTCATTGAGCAATTGATCAACTCTTGCGGCCGCCTGAGATGAAATTCCCAAACTGGTTCGTGGTCGATCGGTAACCGGAACACCGGTCCAACCCAGTAAAGCGAGTTGTTGCTCAACTGAATGTGTCTTCGGCTGTTGCCAGATCAATAACGGCGACGGCGCCTGGTGATTATGAAGTTGTCCGTATTGATACGACTTGAACCCGACGCGATGACGCGCTCCCGTGGCTCGCGTCAGGAATGTTGCTGTCGTACCGCCGTGAAGGTTGTAGACCACGTCGTAGTTCGCGGCCCGAAGTTCGCGGGCCACGCGCGCTCGCGTTATCAGTCCGCCACGCTCCAGTGCGATTACATTGTCAACATGCGGATGATTATCGAGAAGAGGCGCGACCCAATCTTCGACGAGGATGTCGACGCGCGCGTTGGGGAGAAATCGTTTCAATGCGTAGAGGGAAGGCGTTGCCAGAACCGTGTCGCCGATTGAACGGAGACGAATCACGAGGACCTTGCGCACGTCGCGCCAGTCCCAGCGCGACGGTGCTAACGGCTGCGCCGCGTCCTGACCCTGCAATCCGTACATCGCCTGTGTTTCGATGACGCGTAACTGTGGAGAAAGCTCAACAATGTCGCGCAGGCTGTTCATCGGCTCACTCTTCGATGGTCGCCTCGTCGATAAGCATCACCGGGATATCGTCGCGGATGGGATAGACCCTTTTACATTCAACACACTTAAGAGCGCTACCGTCAGGCTTGACTTCCACTTTCGCCTTGCAAGCCGGACACGCGAGTATTTCCAAGAGATCCTGACTAACTGCCATTGGCTAGACCTTTCTAAGGCACTTCTGCGGGAATGCAGAAAGCTTACCACAAAGGCAGATGCAGAGCAGTATAGGACCTATATGACCTGTAGGTCTTATTTGACCTATACTTCCCACATGTCGCTGGAATTTGCACTGCAATACGCCTGCCCTCTTCGCGCTACTTATTCCGAGCGTCACCTGCGTGAATGGGGACGCCTGAGCAGTTTGCACGCAAAGCTCACCACCGGGGACGCAAGTGCGCCTTCAGTCGACAAATTAGAGTGGGTGGAAAACGCCAGCCCCGAAATCGAGCGCATGCAGGAAGCCACCATCGTTTGTGCTCACTGTCCGGCATGTCTGCCGCTGGATACGGCCGGTGACGGAGAATCTGTTGGCTGCCTGGGCCGGATCAATTATCCGGTTGAAGCGCAGTTTGAAAAGTTCCTCGCAGATCGCGTCCAGCTCTCGCTCGATACGCTCGACAAAGAGGATCAACCACGGTTGCTGCGCATTCTGATCGATCCCGAGTCGCCATTTGATGGTGAGGCGACGAAAGAGTTGCGTCGCGTGATTACTGAAGATGGCCTGCGGTTCTTTGAACTGCGCGTTCCGATTGGGCTGACGCGCGAAGCCGCACGACTCACGACCGACAACATATTCGATCTACTCGCAGGCTTCAGGTCAGAAGACAGTGAGAGCACCACCTACACTCGCGAACTCCCGTTCGAAGCAGCTGCTGATTACTATGATTTTCTCGATCTGATTTTGCGCAGCGAGTTGAGCCAGTCGGAAGTGACTCGCCTGAGGTCACGCAGCCGCAACTACAACCAGTTTCTCCGGCTGCTCACAGCGATTGAAAAAGCCGAAGCGCTCAATACGCGTGTTCTGATTGATTGAAACGGTTTTGCACTTGAATGCAAGCATTTCTTACTGCTTGCGTTCGTCCAACATACGCAACGTGTCGAGGATAAGGTTGGTATTGCTGAGCGCTTGTATGCGAGTTTGGAATTGTTCGTCAGTTTTTTGGAACTCAAATGTTCCGCTCGTGATTTCAACTACTCGCAGAAACGCCTGTTCCCCGACTTCACCACCACACGCGGCGTCAACGATCCGTCCGTCGTTAAACTTGACCTGACCTTCGTGACTTTCGCCACTGAGAGTCAAAACACCATTTAACCTCGCGTTTTCGATCACCTGAATAGCGTCGAATACGCTGATAGCGCTGAGATCACCGGCGAGAGTGAAATGTTTGCGCTCGAAGTTAGCTTCGGGAGCGGGTGTTGGCTTGAGGTCGGGGCGACGTGCACGACGAATCGCTTCAAGTCCGGATGCAATGTTTATCCGACCATCGAGCTGTTTGGCTTCGAGGAGGCGGTCGTGGGCGGTATCGAAGTCTTCCCGTTCGATATAGAGGCTGGCGAGTGCCAGACACTGCCTGGCAGCCTCGTCGTTCTGCTTGTGAGTGGCGCAGATCTCGCGCAGGCGCTCGCGTAATTTGATGGAGCGACTGCTCATCTCCAGGGCCGTCCGCAGGCGTTTTATCGCCCTTTCCGGGGCCTGGTACTTCATAAAGAGCTCGGCATCGAGTAAAGCTGCTTCGATCTCGCTGACGTGCTCGGTTTGTGAGTCAGTTGCTGGCATCCCGGAGAAGTTTACCATAGGCGATTTGAGCTCTCACGACACCAAATCGTGCGCGAATGGTCCTTTTTTCACGGAAAATCCGCGTTACTGATAGGGAAAACGATCTGGCATGCAACCTGCGGGGCAACCCAATCGTACGGCCCATTATCAGAAAGAATAGGCAGGAAATTAGAAATGAACCGATGGATGAAACGACGAATTGAGCGCTCACGGGCTCGCTGCGAAAAGTACCGTAGCCAGAGATAAACACGGATTTCTTTACGGATTGCGGGTTTGTTTTTTGAGGTTGTCGAAGATTACTCTTTTGAACTCAGGCTTCTCGCCGAAATTCAGTAATAGGCCCACCTCAATCTCTGTAGCTCTCAAATAATTCAAAAGTTGCGCTCGGTGGGACGAATCCAGCATACGGGCGGCTTTTAACTCGAGCAAAACGCAGTTCTCTACCAGTATGTCCGCTTCGAAGCGGCCAACCCTCGTACCTCTGAACCATACGGGTATCGCCACCTTGCTACAGACATTCAATCCCACCGATTTAAGCGCTAACTCCAACGACCGGTGATACACGGACTCGATGAATCCGTATCCCAGCTCGTTATAAACCTCATAGAACACAGCAAGGATCTTATCCGTGATCAATCCGTGCTTTAGATCCGTGTTCATCCGTGGCTGATTTTTATTCCGATCCTGATCTGCCTGGGTCGCATCGTGCGTTTCGGGACAAGGAAATCAGATGAATCGATAAACTCCGAACCAAAGCTAAAGACGGTCTTATTCAGAACATTATCGAACTCGACCGACGGTCTAATCCGCAGCCCCCCAATCTGCACCTCCCGTGTCACACTCAAATCGAGTACGAAGAGCCCCGGCCCGCGTCCAGCGTTTCTCGGCAAGTTCCCCACCTGACCAATCGGAGGAACACTGAACCCTTGGATCGACTCATTCGACTTACGCCACCGCAACAAACGAAGATCGCCCGAGTAGTTGGGCCGATCGTTTGAGACATCGTCGAGATTACGATCCATTCCTCCGAGCGAGATGTTGAATGGCGCTCCCGATGCAACCCGCCAGATCGGTGACAACTGCAGTACACGCAAGTCGAACGTTCCGGAAAATACAAACCGATGCCGCCGATCGAGCAAGCTGCGCGCTCGTTCAGCACGAAAGTCTCCGGGTACAACTGCATCCGAAGTGTTAACCACTCCATCGTCAATCAAACTCGAAAGCGTATAGCCGGCGCGAAACGTGAACCCCGAACCAAAGCGCTTCCGTAACTCCAGAGTCATCCCGCGATAGAAGCTGTTACCAGCCGAGATCAGTTGCTCAAGTTCACCGCGTGCCGGATCTGGACGTAAGTTGTTGATCGCTGCAAGCGCAACTTCGAGCATTGTCGTCGACGACGGATTGTTCAGGTTCATCACCGAAACTGGAACACCAAACTCAATGACGCGGTTAACCGCGTTTGAATTCCCATATACAAACCTGACGAGTTCTCCGGCAGTAGCAGCGTTATAGAGCAAACGTGTCGACGTCGCCGGATTCGTGAAGTTCACAAAGTCGCGCGAAACGAGGAATTCTGAGAAGTTGCGATAGCCCGCCGGAAGCACCGGCGCGTTTACATTGAACTCACGCCAGAGATGAATGCCGCGCGTGTAGCTGAAGTTTGCTTCAACCGAATAACCGCGGCCCAGATCACGCTCGATACCTGCGTTGAGTTGATAACTCTCCGGAATTCGCAAAGCCGGATCGAGGCGTCGTGAAAAATTTGTATTCAGCACGCCGAAATCACGCACCACGCGCGAGTCGCCGCTCAACTTTTCAGGAAAGCGCAAGTGCTCGGCAATAAATACGCGCCGCTGATCTGCGCTCATGAGTTTGCCAGTCGACTGATCGCGAAGCAGATTCGTGTCGAAGAACAGTTGTTGCTTACCGAGAGCGAAGTCGTCGATCGTCCGCAGCAATGGCCGATTAAAGAAGATGCCCCCGCCGAGTCGCAGCACAAGCTTGCCTGATTCTAACGGACTGTATGCGAGTGAAAAGCGTGGTCCGAAGTTGTTTTTGTCGCGAAGAATGGTTTCGTACTCGTATCTTAGTCCGTAGCTCACTAAAAGCTTCGGCGCGATTTGCCAGTCGTCCTGTACAAAAATTCCTGTGTAGAGATTTTTTTGCGTTGACGAGCTTTGGAAGTTCTGTCTGAAGCGACTGGGAATACCTGCAAGAAAATCACCGGCGCTCGAAAAGTTGTAAGTGCCGCTGATATCTGACAGATCGATAAATGTTGAGCGCACTTGATGAACATCAACTCCGAACTTCAGGGAGTGCGCGCCGGTCACAAACGAAAGTACATCCTGCAGCTGCCGGCGTTCTTCGTGCCGGTCACTGCCACCAGCGGTCGACGACCCGGCAACCAGAGTTCCGGTTCGCCTTTCCGGATCGCCGACAAGCAGCGGATCGTTGAGCGTGATGAGAACAACTGGTGTATCGGCGGCGCTGGTTTCGAACGCCGGCGCAAGACGCGAGAACTGAAACCGCGTCTGATTTACCATCCGTTCCGAGAGGACGAGCGTGTCTGAATAAGAGATCGCATCCGAGTCACGTCGCCTTCCCTGAAAAGCTTCTGCGAGTCGGTTTCCGCCGCCAGACTGTCTCAGGTTGATGAATCTTCCAGCCTGATACACAAACGCGCCGTTGTGCATTGAGCTGAACTGATGATCGACCCGAGCGGTGATGCTCGTGTTCTTTATGGGCGTGTTGATTGGCGCGATAAACGGCGCTATCTCTGTTGCAAGCATTGGCGCTTCGGCATCTTCGAGCCGCGCGCGCTCGAAAGCCGTCGGTGTCGGAAGCTTGAAGACACTGCTTTGCTTAACCGGCACCAGGGTATCAATCAACGAGCTATCCAAAACCTTGTTTAGCTCGTAAGACGCAAAGAACACCGTGTCCTTAAAGCCTTTCATCGGTCCACCAAGCGTGAATCCGGCGACGTGTTCCTGCAACGGCAAGCGCGAAATTCCAAGTGAGTTGTTTCTGAAAGTGTTTGCGTTGAGCGCCTCGTCGCGGAAGAAGTAAAACGCACTTGCGTGAAACTCCTTCGAGCCACTTCGCGTGCGCAAGTTAACGCGGCCGCCGGATGCTCGCCCGTACTCCGCCGAGAATTGATTGGTAATCACTTGCACTTCTGCGACCGCCTCCATTGACGGCTGAAACCGTTCACGAGCGGCGCGATCGTCGTTATTGTCGAGACCATCGATGGTCAAATTGTTTGAGTAAGCCGGCGCGCCTGCGAGCGAGAAAGTGCCCGCTTCTTCCGGCGTGTTCGCGTGATTGACATTGCGGTCCTCGGCGAGGTCGCGTGTGGAAAGTGGTTCTTCGGTGATGCCCGGAAGAGTGAATAGCAGATCGAGTACCGAACGAGTAGCGATGGGCAACAGCTCGGTATCGCGCACAGCCAGAGTGGCGCCAGCAACGGTCCGCTTCGTGTCAACGATCGGGGCTTCGGCATCTGTAATCACTACCGGGTCCACCACCACATCCGCAGGAATCAGCGTGGTGTCGAGTTGCAGACTCTGACCGGAAACAGTAGCGAGGCCGGTCATTTCCTGCGATGCGAAGCCGGCAATCGAAATGCGTACAACGTAAGTTCCTGGTTCGAGTTGGATCAGTCGATAACGTCCCTCGACGTCCGACGTGGTAGTGCGCGTCAAACCCGTTTTGATCAGCTTCGCTTGAATCTCAGCGCCCGGTAGTATCGCTCCGTTCTGGTCCATGATTCGACCGGCAATCGTGACGGTGTCGAGATCTTGTGCGAGCACGTTTTGAAGGTTGAAAGTGAATAGAAAGATAGTGAGAAGTTTGAGACGTGAGGTCATTGTTTTGTTACTCCTTGTGAGGTGTTACTGCGGGCAGGACTTTAGCACAGGATTAACAGGATTTGATCAAGATTCACAAGATATCCTGTAAATCCTCAACAGATCTTTGTTAATCCTGTCTAACTATGATCGTGAAGTACGGCGTCTCAATGCACCAGTACGCGTCATCGGTACCAGCGCATCGCTTCCCTCCGGCGCCGCTTCGAAATTGGTGAGCTCTTCAGCATGCGACTGCAGGTACTGGAAGAATCGCTCAAACTCCTGCTGCATCGCATCCATCTTTTCGCGCATATTGAGAATGATCTCCACTCCGGCGAGGTTCACACCCAGATCGCGAGTCAAAGAAAGAATCAGTTCTAATCGTTCCAGATCGGTATCAGTATAGAGTCGCGTATTGCCTTCCGAACGCGACGGCTTCAACAACCCTTCGCGCTCATAGAGTCTGAGGGTTTGCGGATGAATCCCATACTGATCCGCTACCGCGCTGATCGTGTATGTTCTTGGCTTCCTGCTCACTCCAACCCCATCTCCACTCGCGGATTTGTCAAATTCAACTTCGCATACTCACGCAACAAATCCTTCGTCTCCTCCGAAATCACCTTCGGTAGAGTTACTTGCACTTCTACAAACTGATGTCCCTTTGCGCCGGGATTTCGCAACGACGGCGCTCCGCGATCTCGCAAGCGAAACTTCTGACCCGACTGTGTGCCTGGCGGTACGCGTAATTGCGTCTTGCCGTCTACAGTTGGCACCTCGATCTTTGCACCCAGCGCCGCCTCTGGCACGGTGATCGGCACAGTCACGTAGATGTTGTCGCCTTTGCGGGTGAAGTATTTGTGCTGACCCACGTTGGTGATAATGAGCAGATCGCCCGCCGGCGCTCCCAGACGACCACCCTCACCCTTGCCCGGAATTTTAACGCGTGAACCGGTTTCGACACCGGCTGGAATGCGGACTTTTACAGTCTCTGTTTTCGGAGTTGTTCCTTTACCGTGACACAGCGTACAAGGCGCTCGCCGTCGTCCAGTACCACCGCAATCCGGACACTCCTGCGCAAACCGCAGTCTGCCACCTGCTCGTTGCACCTGCCCTGAACCTTTGCACGTAGAACAAACAACCACTGGTCCACCAATGTCGCCTGCGCCGTTGCAGCGCGAACACTGCTCGGAACGATTAACCGTGATGTTTGTGGTAAGTCCTTTGATAGCTTCTTCGAACGAGAGGCTCAGAGGCATTTCGATGTCTGCACCTCTTTGCGGCTGCGGCCGCGGTGGCTCCTTCTCTTTGGCTGCGCCACCGCCAAACAGGTCCGCGAAGATATCCCGAAAACTACTGCTGCCTCCACCTGAAGAAGTTGAACTCCCGCCCCAGTCAAAGCCCGTGAAATCAAACCCGGGCGCAGTACGACCGCCGCCCGATGGACCAGCACCACGTGCGGCCGCGTCCGCGAGGTTTTCAGAGTATTGGCCGAAGCGATCATAAACGCTTCTTTTCTTTGGATCGGAAAGTACGTCGTGCGCTTCCGACATCAGCTTGAAGCGTTCCTCGGCCGCTTTATCACCCGGATTTACGTCAGGATGATACTTGCGCGCCAAACGCCGGTAAGCCTTCTTGATCTCCTCCGGCTTGGCGTCTTTCTTGATGCCGAGTATTTCGTAATAGTCTTGCTTTGTTGCCATTTAATTTTAACTGTTTAGAGTTCAAGCTTTAGCTTGTCCGCCGAATGCAGCCTAAAGGCTGAACTCTAAACATCAATTCCAGTTGCCGATTTGACGAAAAGGCGGAGCGAGCACTTCTTCTCCGCCTTTTCAGTTGGTAAACGGCAACTGGAAATGCCCTTACTTGTTCTCGTCCACGTCCACGTATTCAGCGTCGATAACGTTGTCGTCACCTGAACCGCCTGACGATGACGCGCCGGCCGCCGAAGCCTGATCACTACCGGCTTCCGCACCTGGCGGTGGAGCTTGCTGGTAAAGCGCCTCGGCCAGTTTATGTGAAGCCGTCTGCAATTGATTGAAAGCTTCGTTCAGTCTTTCCACTCCGCCCTCAGTCAAAGCCTTCTTCGCCTCGGCGATAGCTGACTCAACGTCTGAAGCTACTGCCCCGACTTTGTCTCGATTATCGGCGAGCGTCTTCTCCATTTGATAGACAAGTCCGTCGAGCCGATTTTTAGCTTCGATCTCTTCACGTTTGCGAGCATCGTCCGCAGAGTGCGACTCCGCGTCTCTCATCATCTTGTCGATCTCATCTTTCGACAGACCAGATGAAGCGGTGATCGTGATCTTCTGCTCGCGACCAGTTCCCATGTCCTTCGCCGAAACATTCACAATGCCGTTTGCGTCGAGGTCAAAGGTAACTTCCACCTGAGGCATGCCACGCGGTGCGGGTGGAATTCCAACCAGGTGAAACTTGCCTAACGTGCGATTGTCGCTGGCCATTGGTCGTTCACCCTGAAGCACGTGAACTTCCACTGACGTTTGATTGTCTGAAGCAGTCGAGAATATCTCCGACTTGCGCGTCGGGATCGTCGTGTTTCTTTCAATCAACTTGGTGAACACGCCACCGAGCGTCTCGATACCGAGGCTGAGCGGTGTCACGTCGAGCAACAGAATGTCGGTCTTCTCACCCGAAAGAACTCCGGCCTGCACGGCTGCGCCGATGGCCACGACTTCGTCAGGGTTAACACTCTTGTTTGGCTCCTTGCCAAACATTTCCTTGACGATTTCCTGAACTTTCGGAATACGCGTCGAACCACCAACCAACACCACCTCGTCGATCTTCTTAGCATCGAGACCGGCATCTTTCAGTGCCAGTTCAACTGGCCCTCTGAGTCGCGACAGGATTGGATCGACCAACTGCTCAAAACGCGCGCGCGTTAGTTTCATCGCCAGGTGCTTGGGACCGGATTGATCAGCCGTGACGAACGGGAGATTCACTTCCGTTTCCATCGTGCTCGACAACTCAATCTTTGCCTTCTCCGCAGCTTCCTTCAAACGCTGCAAAGCCATCTTGTCGTTCGAGAGATCGATGCCCTGATCCTTCTTGAACTCTTCAATGATCCACTCGATCAGGCGCTCGTCAATGTCGTCGCCACCGAGGTGCGTGTCGCCGTTGGTCGACTTCACTTCGACAACGCCTTCACCAACCTCAAGGATCGAGACGTCGAAGGTGCCACCGCCGAAGTCAAATACCGCAATCGTCTCATCCTTCTTCTTGTCGAGACCGTAGGCGAGCGCTGCCGCCGTGGGCTCGTTGACGATACGCATCACTTCGAGACCGGCAATCTTGCCGGCGTCTTTCGTGGCCTGGCGTTGCGAGTCGTTGAAGTAAGCAGGGACGGTGATCACGGCCTTCTCAACTTTCTGGCCGAGGTAGTCTTCCGCTGATTGCTTCATCTTCTGCAGAATGATCGCGGAGATCTCGGGTGGACTCCATTCCTTGCCGCCCGCCGCGATACGCACGTCGCCACTGCCTGCGCCTTGGACCTTGTATGGAACCTGTTTGATTTCTTCACCGACTTCGTTATAGCGACGTCCCATAAATCGCTTAATCGAATAGACAGTATTTTCGGGGTTGGTTACCGCCTGCCGTTTGGCAACCTGACCAACAAGGCGGCTTCCATCTTTGGTGAAAGCCACAACCGAGGGGGTGGTGCGACCACCTTCGGAGTTCGTGATTACGGTTGGCTCGCCTCCCTCCATCACCGCCACGACCGAGTTGGTTGTTCCTAAGTCAATTCCAATAATCTTACTCATCTTTTAGTCTCCAAAAACCTTCCTTTGATAAAACATTCCCACTCGCTGTTCACTTGGAAAATGGCAGCTCTTGCCGCGGGCCCGAACGGTAAACATCCCCAGCAACGACACTTACCCTTGAACGCTCGGTCAATATAATAGTTGAGCGTGTCCTTGTCAACTTTATTTGAGTGTGTCGGCTTCGGCGCGGCGGTCCTCGTTGACGAGTTTGGAGACGAAGAAGACGTAGTGGGCGCCGGAAAGGACGGCGAAGGCGAAGACCGTCGTGTAGATGGTCGGGAGGTAATAACCGGTGCCGTAAGGGACACTGGCGGCAAAGATGATGGCGGCGATGGCGAAGATCTGGACGGTGGTGTTGATTTTCCCGAGCATCGAGGGTCGAAAACCGCGGAAGCCCGTGACGATATTGATGGCTGCGGCGCCAACCAGGATGAATACGTCACGGCTGATGACGGCGATTGTCACCCAAAACGGAACCGGAAGATGCGACGGCAGAGGCTGCGGGAAAACTGCCCGCATCGAGAGGACCACGAAGGAAGTGACAAGCATCAGCTTATCCGCGATCGGGTCGAGGATAGTTCCGAGTTGCGACTTCTGATTGAAACGGCGTGCGAGCAGACCGTCGAGGCCGTCAGTGATGCCAGCCAGAATAAAAATGCCGAGGGCTAGTGCAAAACGCTGGTAGAAAAGCAGTGAGACAAAGACCGGAATTAATACCATCCGGAAAACGGTCAAAAGATTTGGGACAGTGATAATTCGGGAGGACATCTGGGTACAGGATTACAGGATTAGCAAGATTAACAGGATGCCTGGACTTTAAGAAATCCTGTAAATCTTAAAAATCCTGTCATCTTGTTCCACTTCTTAATTCCAACAAAGAAATTTCAGGAGGGCATCCATAACGAATGGGCAACACTACGGTCCCCAAACCGCGATTAACGTAGATTTGCGTATTTCCCAACCGTCCGAGACCCTTGAGCAGACGCTTGCGCGCCCCTCGAACTGTACTCCGCTCGCCTCGGATGTTTACCTGCCCGCCGTGGGTATGCCCGCTCAGTACCAGATCAACGGCTGCTCGCTGGGCGCGCCTGAGCGATACCGGATTATGTGCGAGAAGGAGTTTCATCTCGTCGTCGCGAGCACCTGCCAGTGCCAGCGAGATGTCTTCCAAACCGACCATCGTATCGTCAACGCCCGCCAGCCAGAAGGCTTCTCCGTTTTTTTCGAAGCGCATGCCTTCGTTGATCAGGACTGTAATTCCCTCGGCGCGAAAGAGGTCGGTGATTAAAGGGGCATCAACCCAGTGATCGTGATTCCCAAGTACTGCATAAACGCCGTGTTTCGCCTTCAGGCGACCCAACATCTCGGCACAAGGCGCGGCGTAGTGCCTTTCCTTGGAGATGTAATCACCTGTTAGCGCGATGATGTCAGGCTTGAGCCGGTTTGCAGTGTCAACGGCGCGCTCAATCTGTTCCGTGCTTGAAAACGGACCGTGATGGATATCCGAAAGCTGCACGACGCGAAACCCGTCGAATACTTTCGGTAAACGGCTCAAATGAATCCGCTCATGTTCGATACTGAGCATGTAGGGCTCTGTGAGGGCGGCACGAGCAACATGCGTCAAGCTAACGGCCAGTGAACGCAACGGAGTGTCACTTCGCTTGGAACTGCCATAAGGCGCGACAACACGTCTGCGTTGGTTCCATCTAATCGGAGTCGCCATATTTTTTAGAATTGGGTGGCGCCAACCTGCCGGGGAAGCGCCTTGTAAGTGGGGCGCATTATAGAGACCTCATTCCCGCAGCGCAACCTGCAAGATACCGTTCAGAACGCGTCTGAGCGGTGAGATATGTCATAATCCCCCGACTTTCGCTCGAAAACCTAATGAAACGAGTAATCGTCACTCTTTCCGCCCTAACCCTTGGGCTGTTTTTTATTTTCACCGGACCCGCCACAGCGGCCGGACAAGGTGCATCCGGCACCGAGTCACATGGTTTGAATCCCGCAGTTCTGATTGGCGTTGCCATCATCCTGCTGGTTGCCAAATTGTGCGGGGAAGTATTTGACCGGCTGAAGCAGCCCGCAGTTTTAGGGGAGCTCTGCGGGGGGATTTTGCTGGGAAATCTCGTGGTCTTTGGCTTTTATCGCGCCGAGGCACTGAAGACCAACGAAACAATTGCCGCACTGGCGGAACTGGGCGTCATCATCCTCCTGTTTGAGGTGGGGCTCGAGTCGGATCTGCGCGAGATGATTGAAGTGGGTTGGTCGTCTTTACTGGTTGCGATACTCGGTGTGATAGCGCCTTTCATTCTGGGTTGGGCGGTGTCTGCCTATCTCATTCCTGATGAAGCCCGGCTCGCGCATATCTTCATCGGCGCCACTCTTTGCGCGACAAGTGTCGGCATTACGGCACGAGTCTTTAAAGATCTCGGCAAATTAGCGACACGCGAAGCACGAATAATTCTGGGAGCCGCAGTAATCGACGACGTCCTAGGTTTATTGATTCTCGCGATCGTTGCCGGAGCGATCCGAGCGGTAAGTTCGGGTGGTGTGCTGTCGATGTTCGACGTGGCGCTTATCGCTCTCAAATCAATCGCTTTTCTGGTCGGATCGATCGCAGTCGGTCACTTTCTCGTGCCGCGAATGTTGCGTGGCGCTGGTCGTCTCGAAACGCGAGGCGTTTTGCTTACGATGGCAATCGCGTTTTGTCTGATATTGGCATGGGCAGCAGCCAAGGTTGGACTTGCTCCCATCGTTGGCGCGTTTGCGGCGGGACTGGTTCTGGATGAAGTTCACTACAAACCAGCCGATGGTCGACAAGAACGCGACCTTCACGATCTGCTGCAGCCGGTCAGCACTGTGCTCGTGCCGATATTTTTCGTGTTGATGGGATTAAAGGTTGACTTGCGACTCTTTGCGCGCGTCGACATCCTCGGACTCGCGGCAGCATTAACTATCGCGGCGATTCTTGGCAAACAGCTCTGTGCGTTAGGCGTGATTGAACGTGGCGTTAATCGTCTCGCCGTCGGGCTCGGCATGATTCCGCGTGGCGAAGTTGGTCTGATCTTCGCCGGAATCGGCGCAACATTGATGTTGCCATCCGCGAGCGGAGAAAACGTACCCGTTATTAGCTCGGCGATTTTTGGTGCAGTTGTTATCATGGTCATAATCACTACATTGATAACCCCCATCGCTTTAAAGTGGTCACTAGGGCGTAAGAGAGCGCACAAGAGGGAGGTTTGAAATGGCGTCAAAAAAGGACCAGCACAAGGCGGGTATTCCTCCAAAACCGCGTGGACAACAAACTGGTTTCGCCGGAAATCCAGATCAGAATCGTGAGGAAATGCGGAAAACGCCGGCGGTGCGTGGGCGAATGAAGAGAAAGAATAAGATGTTCGGCGACGCATCTGAACAGCACATTGGCGGTAGTGCCGTAACGCCGAGCACGAATTCACCGTCTACGCCCGGAATGAAGCAATAGTTTTAGCCACGGATGAACACGGATTTTTTCTGAATTCAGTGTTCATCCGTGAAATCCGTGGCTAAAGCCAACCCAATCGCCAGACTTGTGTCTGTATCAGTGATGACCGAACGCGATACCGATGCAGCGAGCGATATCGATCTAATCAAACGCGCTCAGGCAGAAGACCTTGATGCCTTCTGTTTGCTGGCTAAACGCTACGCGCGCCGTATTTATCTACTCGCCTCTCATTATTGTCGCAATCCGGAGGACGCCGAGGACCTCTCGCAGGACGTCTGGCTGAAAGCTTACCAGGCGTTGCGCACGTTTCGCTTCGATTCGTCCTTTTACACATGGCTGCGCCGGATCACGATCAATGCGTTTCTGAATCATCGTCGCTCGGGCTTTTTCCGGCGGCGCGGACAAACAACCATGGTTCAACTGCTCCCGATCGACTCGGAAGAACCGCATGTGCTTTTCGAATCGAGTTCCGCGTCTCAGGAGAATATTTATAACAAGTTGCTTTTTGAAAGCGTCGTTGACGCGCTGGCCGAGTTGACGCCGGCCCAGCGCCTCGCCTTTCTGCTGCGTCACTATGAAGGAATGTCTTACGACGAAATTGCAATCGCAATGAACTGCTCAACTGGAACAGTGAAGAAGGGAGTGTGGCGCGCAATTGGAAAACTGCGCGCACGGCTTTCGCCCGAGGCAGACGTGCCGGAGACGCTCACGAGTTTCGCGAGTGAGTATTGAATGGAGTTTTAAGAGATGCCCAATTGCAAAGAGATCAAAGAACGCTTTACCGAACTTCTTCTGGACGGGGTTGATTGCCGGTCGGATGAAGCTGTTTCGGCAGAGTTGAGGCGATGTCCTGAATGCCGCTCTGAGTTTGAAGCTCTCAGCGTTACTCTGCGTTTGGCTAATCGCCTCAGTGACGCGGCGGTTCCGACGGAAGCTTACTGGCCCGGTTATCACTCGAAACTTCGACAAAGATTGCTGAACGCACAAAATGAAACAACGACTTCTCGCGCAAAGGCGCAAAGGCGCAAGGATGAACTCGGGCCTCTCTTTGGGCCTTTGCGACCTGGCGCGGGAACCAGTTTGTTTACCAGATTCCTCAAAACCTCCGTGCGCGTGCCGTTGGCAGTTGGGGTTGCGCTGGTTGTCGCCGCCGCTTTATTGCTGACATTTACTATTCGCGCTGCACGCAACGACGTTCAGCCGTCACATACCACGACAATTGTGCGTGTCCCCGTTGAAGTTCCGGTTGTAGAGGAGAAGATCGTTACTCGAGTTGTTTACCGCGACCGCCGTTCAATCGTTCAAACTGCGAAACGACCGGTAGACGCTTTGCGGACGGAAGGTACCTTCGCAAGTTCACAAAAATCTCGAAGCGAAGCAACGCCGGCGAGTCTTACAGGGTTTAAACCAACCGATGAGATCAAGCTTACAGTTATTAAAGGAGGCCTCCCGAATGAGAAGTAGGTTCTGGATCCTTCTCGTTTCGATCCACTTTCTGGCGCTGACGGCAGTCGCGCAGAATCCCGCAAAGCGTCAGATCGTGCTGCAACTTTCAAACGGCGGCTTCGTCGCTTTCCGAAGCGAAACACCCGGTAGCAAAAACGCTTCCGATAGCAAGTCGCTCTCGTCGCTACTCTTTTCGCAGGCATTTGCCGGAGAGAATCGAATCATTCACCGCGTGCTGACAGATGCGCAGCAGAATGTCGTCTTTGGTTACGACTTGTGGGTAACCGCTGATCCACTCACCAAAAAGTTTAGTCTCACCGTTTTGCCGGCTGATGAAACATTTCGGCGCACATTTTTGAAGGATTACACACCGCTGCGGCCGAGTGGCTCATTTGCCACATTCCCTAAATCAACCACACCACAAACGTTGGACGACGGTGATGCCGTCTCAGTCGAACTGCTCGTCAATCACGAATCGGGCGTTAAGATCGTCGACGTTGTCAGTGTCACTTTTGATCGCGCAACCCTACGCGAAGGTAATCTGGAATCCGCTCCGAAAGATTTCACTCTCGACGCTGTGTCACTCGGAGTAAAGAACTACAGTCTGCTGATAAACGGAACGCTCGTGAACAAAAGTAAGTCGACCATAGGTTTCACAGGCGCACTGCTCTGGTTCTATGTACCGGATCGCGGTCGCTTCATTTTTTCTCTGGTGCCGCGCGAAGGATACGAGTTTGCAAAGATCGCCGTGCTCGACGGTAACAGGATCGAGTTCACTCTCAACAATGAGAAGTACGAGTGGGTTTCGAGTGAATCGATCCTGCCGAACGGGGGCACATGGAATCTGTGGGTCTTGCACGATACCAATTACACTCCGCTCTTCAGTACCGACGATTCGACCCCACGCGCAACTCCGAAGACCCAGAACGTTTTCGAAAAAATCGAGGGTGCGCTGATAAATCATGGCGCCACACTCAACCTCGGCCCGCTCTCCCGATCGCAAAACAAAACTGGACCTGTCGTGCCGCAACGCGTGATGGTTGGCGGCGCCGACAGCATGGAAAACCTACTTCCGAAGAGCCCCTGAATTCCTAACTCCGTCTCCCGTTTTTAGCTAGCTGCTGACCATATAGTCTCGGCAACAGAGCTCGCTGAGATTCGGGATATGTGTGTGCCGACAACAACTCACAAGGAGATACAAATGAAGAGAGTCCTAATGACCGCCGCCGTAATCATTGTTTGCGTAAATATCTGCCGGGCACAATCGCAGGAACTGCCAAAATTTGAGGTCGCTGGCGAGTTCACAACACTCGAACGAGATTCCTTTACGGGAAACAGTACCGAGCCCGGATTTGGTGGCAGGTTTACCTTCAATCTCAATCGAATTGTTAGCCTTGAAACTGCGGGCTACTTTTTCCCCAAGCGATGTCTTAGATGCCGTGATAACGGACGGATTACGGAGGTGCTAGGCGGCGTGAAGGTCGGTAAGCGTTTTGAGAGTTGGGGGATCTTTGTTAAAGCTCGACCAGGAGTGGTCAGCTTCAGCGAGGGCGATTTCAATATCGTTCCGGCCCCTGCACCGGCGGACCCGTCATTCCCTTTCCAATTTGAAATAAATCGAACGACAAACTTTGCGACCGATTTCGGAGCAGTTGTTGAGTTTTATCCTTCAAAACGCATCGTAACGCGTTTTGATGCCGGAGATACACTCATTCACTTCAACTCGGGGACGAGGAATGTCATTCAGTTCATTCCCTCGACTAATTCGTTCCTTGTCCTGCCGCTAAACGTACCATCCAGAACCACACACAGTTTTCAGTTCATGGCGAGCGTTGGCTTTCGTTTTTGATCCACAGATTCCACAAATTAAATCCGTGTCTTCTATCTGTGTTTATCCGTGGCTGGTTTTTTGAACACTGCATCGGGAATGTCGACATCAAACTTTACATCGGTAACGCGCAACACGATGTCGCCGTTTGCGATGTTGGACAAAACAAAGTTTTCTTACTCGACGACCCAGGTGTCGCCGCTATTGATCAGCTTCTCCAGATTTCCCGGCCCGGACTTCGCGACCGCAGCTTCGATCTGATCGACCATCATGTCTTCGTAAGTTGCTCGCTCGATCGTTCTGAAGATACCGACGGGTTGCGGGAATTCAGGCTGTTCCATACGCGCAAGCATGAATGCCACGGACGGATCTTTGAGATTGATGTCGTGGACCAGCAGGTCGTTTTCAGTGATGCCATTTTCGCCAATCGTCACCACTTCCGGCAGCGCGCCGTTCATGCGTATGCCTTTATCGCGATTTTTACCGAACACCATTGGCTTGCCGTGTTCGAGGTACAGCACGCGATCTGAACGAACAGTACGTTCAGCGAAGTAGTCGAACGCGCCATCGTTGAAGATGTTGCAGTTCTGATAGACCTCAATAAACGAAATGCCCTTGTGCTTCGCAGCCGCTTCTACCATCGCGCCCAGATGTTTGACGTCGATGTCGATTGAACGTGCAACAAAGGTCGCCTCACTCGCGATCGCGAGAGACAGCGGATTGATTGGGTAATCGATTGTGCCCGAGGGTGTAGATTTAGTTCTCTTGCCAAACTCAGAAGTCGGACTGTACTGGCCCTTCGTCAAACCGTAAATGCGGTTGTTGAAGAGGATGTAGTTCAAGTCAAGATTGCGGCGAATGGCGTGAATGAAATGGTTGCCGCCGATCGATAACGCGTCGCCGTCGCCGGTAATCACCCACACGCTCAGATCCGGATTCGCGCACTTGATACCCGTTGCGAGCGCCGGCGCGCGACCATGAATGCTGTGGAAGCCGTAGGTGTTCATGTAGTACGGGAAACGTGACGAACACCCGATTCCTGACACGAAGACGATCTTCTCACGCGGGATACCCAGCTCTGGCATTACTTTCTGCACGTTATTGAGAATGGCGTAGTCGCCGCAGCCGGGGCACCATCGCACTTCCTGATCAGAAACAAAATCGGCCTTCTTCAACTGTCCTGGCGGCGGTGCGATGCGGCCCGAGACAGCCGATCCCGTGTCGCTTTCCACAGAAACTGATTCCGTGAAGAGCTTGTTTCCATTTCCATTCCCACTACGTCCGTTACTCTGTGTGCTCATTATTTCTCCAGACTTGATTCACTCTTTCTGACTGCGTCTTCGAGCTCAAGATACTTACTTTCTATCTCGATTCCCGGCATTGGTCCGAAGATCCGATCGAGCGAAAGCCGGAAACCGGGGAAAAGATCTTCCGCTTCGAGGGAGTCGGAACCTGAAAATGTTGTCGTATCTGATTCGGACCGGTAGACCGTTACCTTGCGGTGCTTACGATCAACGATCCAAACTTGCTTCGTTCCAAATTCAAGCCAGCGCGAGATCTTTTTGTTTACCTTACCAGGCCGGTCTCCAGGACTCAGAACCTCGACTGCGAGATCTGGAGGCCCCTGCCAGTAAGGTTCGACTTCCCCCATCTCTTTCAGCCGCTGCTTTGAGATAAAGGCTATGTCAGGCCCTAAGACTGTGTCCGGGTTTACCGTCAACTGAAATCCCGAATGGTCGTAAACTTGGCCCAACTCGTGATCCCAAACAAAGTGCGATAGCGGCACCGCAAGTTGCAGCGTAATCCGGCCGTGAGGAGTTCCGGGTAGTGGCATCGTTATAAGTTCTCCGTTAATGAGTTCGTGACGAAATGGACTGTCAGGGAGCTGTGATAGCTCCTCCGCCGTCATTAACGCCGTTGAGGTGGTACTCATCTTCTTGCTCCTAGTTACCTTTTGTGCGTGTGAGGAACGCTCCAACATTACAAATACTCTTCCACCTTCCGGATGATCTCGCGAATCTGGAACGGACGGCCTTTGACCTTCGAGAAAGCGACCGCATCGATCAAATACCTCGCTCGGATCATCGTGCAGAGTTGACCCAGGTTCATCTCGGGAATGATCACGGTTTCAAAACCGGAGAGCACTTCACCGAGATTACGCGGGAATGGATTCAGGTGACGAAGATGCGCTGACGAAACACTCTTTCCTTCGCTCTGCATCTTCTCAACCGCTGAAGTGATCGAGCCGTAAGTCGAACCCCAGCCGAGGACCAGAACCTTCCCAGTCTTTTCTCCCATCACTTCGACGGACGGTACGTCTGCAACTGCGCGATCGATTTTCTCCTGACGCAGTTTGACCATGAAATGATGATTCTCAGGATCGTAATTCACATTGCCGGTGATGTGCTGCTTCTCGATACCGCCAACGCGATGCTCGAGCCCCGGCGTGCCCGGCAGCGCAAACGGACGCGCAAGCGTTTCCGGATCGCGAGCGTAAGGCATGAACGTGGACGGATCGGTCGCGAAGGTAACTTCGATTTTCGGCAGCGACTCGATGCTGGGAATCGCCCACGGCTCGGCACCATTCGCGAGATAACCATCAGACAGATAAAACACCGGCGACATGTACTTGAACGCCAGTCGCACGGCTTCGATTGCCATGTGGAAACAGTCACCCGGCGTTGCCGGAGCGACAACGATCGCTGGACACTCGCCGTTTCGTCCCCAAACTGCCTGAAACAGATCGGCCTGTTCAGTTTTTGTCGGCAATCCGGTAGATGGTCCACCACGCTGAACGTTGATGATCACGAGGGGCAACTCAGTCATCACCGCCAGACCGATTGCCTCCTGCTTCAGCGCGACGCCCGGTCCGGAAGTTCCTGTTAGTCCGATCTGTCCGGCAAAGCTCGCGCCGATGGCAGCGCAAACCGCGGCGATCTCGTCTTCAGCCTGGAACGTCTTCACACCAAATGTCTTGTGACGCGAAAGCTCGTGCAGAATGTCTGACGCAGGCGTGATTGGATAAGAACCGTAAAACAACGGACGACCGGAAAGCTGCGACGCAGTGATGAAACCGATCGCGGTAGCCTCGTTGCCCGTAAGTTTTCGATACTTACCGGGAGCAATCTTCGCTTTCTTTACCGTGTAGTGGGTAGTGAAAACTTCCGTGGTATCCGCGAAGTTGTAACCCGTCTTGAGCGCGATCTCGTTCGCCTTCGCCAGCTCCGGACTCTTCGCAAACTTGCTCGTGATCCATGAGAGCGTGTTTTCCATCGGACGGTCATAGAGCCAGTAGAGCACGCCGAGAGCAAAGAAGTTTTTCGAACGGTCGATCTCCTTACGCGAAAGCTCGACGTTGCCTTTGAGAGCATTCATGTTGAGCGTGGAGATCGGCAGCTTGTGTACGCGATAACCTGCGAGTGAATTGTCGTCGAGCGGGTTGGTCGCGTAGTTGGCGTACTTCAGGTTCTCAGGCGTAAAGCCGTCAGTGTTGACAATGAGTGTGCCGCCCTCTTCAAGATCGGGAAGGTTCACTTTCAGCGCCGCCGGATTCATTGCCACTAACACATTTGGCTGATCGCCCGGTGTCTTAATGTCCGTGCTTGAAAAATTCAACTGGAATCCGCTCACACCCGGCAAACTTCCGGCAGGAGCGCGAATCTCGGCCGGAAAGTCCGGCAGCGTGGAAATATCGTTGCCAACGACAGCCGAGGTATTGGTGAACTGTGTACCCGTCAACTGCATGCCGTCGCCGGAGTCGCCGGCGAAACGAATGGTCACGGTCTCAACTTCTTCCAGATTCTTCTCGATTTGAGTGACAGGAGGCTCAATAACGGTACTCATTTGATTGTCGTCAAACCCTTTCCGAAATAATTATTGCCGGTCTCTTGGCGAGCGTGTCCTTCCGTCGAGGCTTCGGGGCCTCGTTTGCCTTGCAATGTTGCGGGATTGTACGCAACGGAGTGGCAACGGAGAGGATTTCTTCGCAAAAACTTCTTCACGCGTGGCAACAAACACCGCTTGAATTCTAACAGCAAAGCGAAGACCACAAAAGCGGTTTCACAGGATTTACAGGATTAAGAACAAGATTTTACATGTAAATCCTAAACAATCCTGTCAATCCTGTGAAACCACTTTCCAGGCGTTAAGCTCTTCCTGGTAAGGCGACATCGCTGCCAGCTTCGCAATGATCTCCGGCAGGACGCTCAAAGTTGTCTCAATCTCATCTTCTGTGTTGTAACGTCCCACTGAAAAACGAATCGAACCCTGCGCCACCGGATAAGGAATGTTCATCGCCCGCAGCGTCGGCGACGATTCATGAGTTGATGAATGACAAGCAGAGCCGGTCGAGACGTAGATGCCGGCCTGATCCAGATGCATGAGAATGTTCTGACCATCGACGTAGGCGAACGAGATATTTGACGTGTTCGGCAGACGCTTCGAGCGATCCGCAACGCCATTGAGACGCGCGTTGGGAATCGTCTTAAGAATCTCGTCTTCGAGACGATTGCGAAGCCGTTCGATTCGCGCATGACCATCATCCTCGTGCGCGAGACGACAAGCCGCACCGAGGGCGACGATGTTTGGAACGGCTGACGTTCCCGCGCGACGGCCCTGTTCCTGACCACCACCAACGATCATCGGCGGCAGCGAAATCCCGTTGCGAATGTAGAGCGCTCCGATCCCCTGTGGCGCGTGTAGTTTGTGTCCTGATAGCGCAAAAAGATCGACGGCTGTATCCTTCAAGTCGATCGGAATCTTGCCCACGGCCTGCACACCATCGACATGAAAAACTGCCTCGGAACTTTCACGCACAATGCGCCCGATCTCTCTCATCGGAAACAACACGCCAGTTTCGTTGTTTGCGAGCATGATCGACACCAGCGCAGTGTCGGGTCGAAGCGCCGTACGCAGGTCTTCGAGGTTGAGTTCTCCGTTTTGGTCCACACCAAGCCATGTCACATCGTAACCATCGTTTTCGAGTAGGTGACAAAGGTTGCGAACGGCTTCGTGCTCAACGAGCGTCGTGACGATGTGTTTCTTATGCGGTTGTGTGGCGAGAACACCGCGGATGGCCCAGTTGTCAGACTCTGATCCACACGACGTGAACACGATCTCGTTCACATCCGACGCGCCGATTAAACTCGCCACTTGCTGGCGCGACTGCTCCACGGCTCGCTTCATCTCGCGTCCCAAACCGTGCGATGACGAAGGGTTGCCGAAAACGTGGCCCAGATAAGGCGTCATCGCGTCAACAACTTCAGGCGCAACACGCGTGGTGGCGTTGTTATCGAGGTAAATCATTGGCTTCAAGAATCTCCTGAATTAGTTGGTGGCACGATCCGCATCCGCCGCCGGCGTTACAGGCGCGCGTCACTTCAGCAACTGTCGTTAACCGGCGTGTTTGGATTTCACGTTCGATCGTGCGCTCCGAGACGAAGAAGCAGGTACAGATTAACGCTTCATCGCCCGCCCAATCTTCGCGCGCCGCATTGCTGTATTCGCGTACCGCGTCGAGTAATGCATTGCAGGCGAGTTCCAGACACTGCAGATTCGCCGTATCCATTTGTCCGCTCAATAAAACCGGCTCTTGTCCGACCGCCGCCGCTTCGGCGGTAGTCATTCCCTGAACCCGCTCGGTCAACAACGACGCAGCAGCAACCAGCATATCGCAACCGGCCGCTCTGAATCTCGCCTCTGAAATCAAATGCGCTTCGTCAACCTGAATCGAGAATCGAAGATGCGCGCCACATGTTAATGACGCAGACCGCCCGGCAAAACTCGGCTCGCCCGCATCACCGACGTTACGGGGATTAAAGAAATGATCTGCTGCTTCTCTGTGCAACCTCTGTGTTCCCTGTGGTTAGTTTAACCAATCGCCATTTAACCACGGAGACCCAGAGAACACAGAGGTTGCACAGAGAAATCCAATCAGCTACGCTTCCCTCGTAACATATGACACAACTCAACGAACAACTCATCCTCGACAGTTTGCGCCAGATTCAAGATCCTGATTTGCACAAAGATATCGTGACGCTCGGATTCGTCAAAGATCTGAAGATCGACGGCGGCAACGTGTCGTTTCGCATTGTCTTGACCACGCCAGCCTGCCCCGTCAAAGCCGAGATGGAAAGCGCCGCGAAAGAGATCGTCAGCTCGCTTCCCGGCGTAACCTCCGTTTCCGTGACCATGGACGCTGAAGTTCCGAAAGGACGTGGACTTGGCGAGAAACTCGTCATCGAAGGCGTGCGCAATATCATAGCCGTATCGTCGGGAAAAGGTGGCGTCGGCAAATCGACCGTGGCTGTGAATCTCGCCGTCTCACTCGCTTTGGACGGCGCGCGCGTCGGTGTGATGGATGCTGACGTCTATGGTCCGAACGTCCCAATCATGCTCGGCGCGAGCGAGGCACGTCCGGAAGTCGACGTTAATAAACTAATACCGATCGAAGCCTTCGGCGTGAAGTTTATGTCGATGGCGCTGCTCCAACCCGGCGATAAGCCGATGATTGTGCGTGGCCCAATCCTGCATGGTCTCGTAAAACAGTTTTTATCAGACGTGAAATGGGGCGAGCTGGACTACTTGATTGTCGACATGCCGCCGGGAACAGGAGACGTTCAGTTGTCGCTGGCCCAGCTGGTTCCGGTACAGGGCGCAGTGCTCGTGACTACTCCGCAAGACGTCGCCGTCGCGGATGTACGGCGTGCGTTGCGAATGTTTGAGACTGTGGCAATCCCGGTGCTGGGTATCGTCGAGAATATGAGCTACTTCATCGCGCCCGATACGGGCAATCGCTACAACATTTTTGGCGAGGGTGGTGGTCAGACATTGGCAGCGAGGTACAGCGTGCCATTCCTCGGCGCGATTCCCCTCGGGATCGAGGTCCGCGAAGGCGGGGACAAGGGCGTTCCCGTTGTTGTCGGTCAGCCGGATTCGCCCCAGGCACAGGCCTTCCGAAAAGTGTCGGAAGAGGTGGCGCGGCAGGTCTCGATCGAGGCCATGAAACCCGAACTTGTCGTTTTAGGCAAAGGGCAATAAGATAAGAGCGTCTTTATAAGACGACATACGAATTAGAGAGGATTATAAGCAATGTCAGCAACTACAGCGCCTACCGTGGCACTCAATGTCAGCGAATCGGCCGCAACCGAGATTAAGAAGTTTATGTCTGGTGAAGAAGGCCTGCCGGAAACTTCCGGACTCCGAGTGAGAGTTGTACCCGGAGGGTGCTCTGGTTTTCAGTACAGCTTGAACATTGAGGAACAGTCGCGCGAAGGTGATTTCATCATCGACGAAAAAGGCGTGCGAATGTTTGTCGACATGTTCAGCGCGCAGTATCTGAACGGTGTCGAGATCGATTACGTGAGTGGAGTAATGGGTTCGGGCTTCACCTTTAAGAACCCGAATGCCACCGGCAGTTGCGGATGCGGAACGTCATTCACCGCATAACACTGTCGTTAACGAGATTTCAGACAGGAGACGGGAGCGATCCTGTCTCCTCTTTCTTTGTAGACCGGATTTACAAGATTTTCCTGTGAAGCGCATCATCCAAGCTACGACCGACAAGCATATTGACGCGGCGCGTACCCTCTTTAAGGAGTACGAGTCGGGCCTCGGTATCAGTCTTTGCTTTCAGAACTTCAATGAGGAACTGAAAAATCTGCCCGGCGATTACGCACCGCCCGACGGCCGATTGCTGCTCGCCAATGTAGACGATCAACTGGCCGGCTGCATTGCGCTGCGAAAACTAAATGACGGCGTGTGTGAGATGAAACGGCTTTTTGTTCGACCTGAATATCGTGCGCACGGCCTGGGACGCGATCTGGTTCAGTTGATCATTGACGAAGCGCGTAAGCTTGGTTACACACACATGCGCCTCGATACCTTACCGGGACGAATGGACAGAGCCATCGCACTCTACCAATCGATCGGTTTTGTTGAGATCGGCCCTTACCGTGAAAACCCGGTTGAGGGCGCAAAGTTTATGGAATTAAAACTAGCTACAGATCAGGAGTAACCGTAAATGCCAAAGATTCAAGCAGAGACCGCGAGTGGCCTGGTGGAAACTGACGCACCAGAGGGCAAGAAACTGGTGCTGGTCCTCGAAGACTCTGGGATAGACATCCTCCATCGCTGCGGCGGCAACGCTCGTTGCACAACGTGCCGCGTCGAGATTCTCGAAGGTGAACCAGGCGAAATGGGTGAGCTCGAACGAAATCGCCTCGCAGTTGAAGCGGAACTCGCGCCCAATGTTCGTCTCTCGTGCCAGATTCACGTCCATAGCGATCTGAAAGTTCGCGTGATCAACCAGGCCAGTGTGCGCGGTATGGATCCTGGCCCGCGCCCCTTCGATGAATGACTTGATGAGTGATTGCGCGACACGTTGGTCTAGGTGTAATCTGCGCGTGTAATCTTCAGGAAATTCCAGGCTTTCAACACGGAGGACTTATGCTAATTGAGTCAACTGCTCATCTCCCCATCAGTCTGGCTATGCTTGACGGAGTGTTTCACGCTCCGGATAGTACTGCGCTAGCTCGGATAATTCTGCGCTGGTCCCATTTCGTGGCTGGCGTCACGTGGATTGGCCTCCTCTACTTTTTCAATCTTGTAAACGTTCCTGTTCAGAAAGCACTGGATGCCGATACAAAGAAGAAGGTCAATCCTGATCTTCTCGGTCGCGCGCTTTGGTACTTTCGCTGGGGCGCAGTGCTGACGGTGCTGGTTGGCCTGACTTACTACGCGATGTACATCCTCAACCCTGATGTTAAGAACGCCAACGCTATCGCGAACGCCAACATTAATGTCTGGTATGTATTCTTTGCATGGCTGGGCTATCCGGTGGTGCTTTTCGTGATTGAATTTTTGATTATTAAGAAAGTACCGGCGCTGATAAAAGACGGCCGCGTCTTTGCGATTGTAATGTTCCTGCTGGTGGCGATCTTTACCTACGGGTTGATCAGATATTTTGGCTCGGTGCTGACAGTGGGAACCGAAAGCTTCGCCAGCAACAAGAGTTATTCAATCGGCATTGGCGGAGCCTACGGCGTCCTGATGATGTTGAATGTTTGGGGCATCATCTGGCCAAACAATAAGCGCATACTTGCCGCGACTGCAGGCACCGGACCAGCAGCGCCACCCGAACTCGCGCGCCAAGCCTTCATCGCTTCGCGAACAAACGCATGGCTCTCACTCCCGATGTTGTTATTCATGGGCACGTCACACGGCGATTGGGTGATTTTAGGAAAGAATTAAAGAAACCGAAAATATAGGTCCTATAAGTCCTATAGGACCTATATTTTTGCCCGTCACACTAAATCACCAGCCTCACAACGTATTTGCCACACTCCCTCGTCATATTCTCCAACATCCCCATAATTGAATAAGGAGGTAAGTATGAGTACAACGGGCTCTTATAAAGCGCGCCAGTTTAATCTCAGCGGTCTCAAAGGGATCTCAGATCAAACGCTGGAAATGCACTTCAAACTCTATGAAGGCTACGTCAAAGAAACCAACAACCTGACCAACAGAATCACGGAGTTTATTAAAGACGGAAATGTAGATCAGGAGGAGATGCCTGCATACTCCGAGCTCACCCGCAGGCTTGGATTCGAGTACAACGGTATGGTCCTTCATGAATATTATTTCGACAATCTGCAGAGTGGCGGCGGTACCGGGGATCCGGCGCAATCGTCGCAGTTTGTGAAAGCGGCAGAAACAAGCTTTGGCAGTTACGATATCTGGAAGGCCGATTTTGTCGGCATTGGGAAAATGCGTGGCGTGGGTTGGGCCATCTGCTACCAGAACCCTGCTAACGGCAGACTCTCAAATCATTGGATCACTTTACATGAAACCGGCAACGTCGCCGGGTTTGTGCCGATTTTGGTGATGGACGTTTGGGAGCATGCATTCCTGCTCGACTACAAACCGGCCGAGCGACCGAAATACATTGAGGCTTTCTTCTCCAACATCGCGTGGAAGGCGGTTGAGGATCGATTGAAGAAGCTCACGGGCGTGAAGAGCGCGCGGGCTTAGAAGAGATTTTTCACGCAAAGGCGCAAAGGAAGTTCGCAAAAGAGAACCTCGAAAGACGGGCACCTCTTTGCGGCTTTCTTTGCGCCTTTGCGCCTTTGCGTGAGAAATCTTCTTTCTTACTTCTGAGGGAGTGGCGGCTTCGAGAGCTTGCAGTCCACGTTCAATGACCGTAGAAAATTCAACAGATCCTCACGCTGCTCCGGCAGGATCTTGTGCGGCTGAAGGTTCTTCTTATCCAGATACTGATTTGGTTTTCCACCCGCCAACATGATATCGACTGCCTCCTCGAGCGTCTTCGCACTTCCATCGTGAAAGTACGGTGCTGACCTCGCGATATCTCTCAAAGTCGGAGTCTTGAATGCACCGGTGTCTTCCGGTTTGTTTGTCACTTTGCCTCGTCCCGGATCTGGCTCCTTCTGGTCCATGCCGATCCCGACATTGTGATACTGCTGATCGGTAAACAAAACTCCGTCATGGCAGTTGTTGCACTTGATCGCCTGGAAGATGTTCCATCCGCGATAGGCGCTCATGCTGATCGCCGTGTTGTCGCCAGCTTTCCAATGATCCCAGGCGGTGTCGCCACTGATAATGGTTCGCTCAAACGCCGCAATGGCTTTCATCATGTTTTCAGGTGTTGCATCACTCTGAAAAACTTTCTGAAACTGCGCCTTATAACCCTGGAGCGCGCTTATCTTGGCAGCGATCTCGCCCGTTTTTTCGCCGGCGCCCATGTTGCCGCCTTTCCATGCGGCCATTGCCTGTGCCTCGAGCGAATTACTGCGACCATCCCAGTAAAACTCTTTGTGATACCCGATATTCCAGAGGGTTGGACTGCTGCGCGGAAGCTGTTTGTTGCCGGCGCCAATCGCTTTCGGTAAACCGTCAGTCAACCCGTGCTCGCATACGTGACACGCGTAACACGACTTGGTTCCATCGATGCTGAGCCGGTCGTCGAAGAACAACTGACGGCCGAGCCCAACTTTTTCCGGGGTCAACGGATTGTCCTGAGGTATCGACATCGGTTCGTAAGTTGCGAGTTGTGCCGGAAGCGGTTGAATCTCAGGAGTAAAATCGCCGGCTGACGGAGCGTTGGTATTACTGCCTCGACAGCCGATGAAAAATGTAATGGCAAAAAGAGGGAGACAAAGAGTAAGCAGGAAGAGACGTAGTTTTCTCATAGACTTCTACGCGCGATGAAAAGCACTGGCCCTCCATTTTGGGGTTTGCTGGTCCAACGCGGATTCTTACACCTGTCTTCGTGAAATGTCTAGAACGTTTCTCATATCTTCGTGATCTGTGTAATCTGTGAATTGCTTATGAAGACAGTTAAAGCCCTGCTGTGGATCATCGGTTTGTTCTCATTTGGTTGTTCAGGCAACAACGATAATGCACACACAACAGCCACGACATTCGTGTCACCACCAGAGCGACAGGTATTGAAGATCGAGACAATGCCGTCAGAGAAGTTGCCGGCGAAACCTAATGATCCGAAAAAGCGAGTAGACCCGACTAAACCGTTAATGATCTTCAATTTTGGCGAAGGTGGAGACATAATTTTTCTCGGTGACTCGCCAGTCATAATCGACTTCTCGCTCGCAAATGCGCAACTCAAGGGCGACGGTGGTCAGTTTCGCGTCCGTTACATTGTTGACGACGAGGATATGCGATGGGTCGATCGGTGGGAACAAGTCGTCCTCACGGGATGGACTGAAGGCAAACACACAATCCGGCTGGAACTGATTGGGCCTGATGGGTGGCCCTACCGAAACGGTGACTACAACGTCGAGACACGAGAATTCAGTTTCACGAGGTTCACTTTCTCTCTATGACAAACTCGCGAGCACAATCATTCCGGGAGTTAGCAGCAGAAGCTGCGGCGTGCACACGTTGTCCCGCGATGTGCGGACGCAGCGCCGTATTGAGTGAACTCAACGGCCCGCCGGATGCACGAATCATGTTCATCGGCGAAGCCCCCGGACGAAAAGGCGCGGATCGAACCCGCGTACCGTTTTCCGGCGACCAGTCGGGTGCGAATTTCGATCGATTTCTGAATTCGATCAAACTCACGCGCCAGAAGATCTTCATTACCAGCGCGGCGTTGTGTAATCCGCGCTCCGAATCAGGAGCAAATCGCAAACCGACGCAAAAGGAATTGGCAAACTGTTCAAGTTTTCTGAAACGCACGATCGATCTCATTGATCCGCGAGTGATTGTGACGCTGGGTTCGGTTGCGCTCGATGCACTGAAGCGCATTCAACCTCATGAGTTGAATTTGAAAATGTCGGCTTCTCAAATACACTCGTGGAATAACCGTGTGCTGGTGCCGATTTATCATCCCAGCCCGCAGGTGCTTGCGTCGCACCGGCGCGAGACGGAACAGTTGCAGGATTATCAGGTAGTGGCAAAGGCCTGCCACGGATTATACGGATTGTAAAAAAGAGATGATGACGGATTATGAAGCGGTTCGTGACGGTGGCGCAGGACTGATCGACCTATCGGCGGCGCGTGGACGAATTCGTGTGAGCGGGTCAGAGGCCACGATGTTTCTCAACGGCCTGATGACCAACGATATGAAAACACTCGCCGCAAATCGTTGGATGCCGGCGGTGTTTCCGACCGTGCAGGGTCGCTTGATTGGCGCGGTGCGCGTTATTCGCGCGAGTGATCCTTCATTTCTGATCGACACCGAGACACCATCCCATGACGCTGTACTGAAGACTATCTCCAGATTCACGATGGCCGGCGACTTCAAGGTGTTTGATGTCACCGAGCAAACTGCTTTATTGACAGTTCAGGGACAGACCGCTGGTGAAGTGATCGAGAAGATGTTTGAAACGCACGCTTCGGAGATAGAAGCCAACGGTGTTTCAGAAGCTCGGTGGCAGAATGTTCCGGTGATGATAATCCGCGCGACTCACACCGGCGAAAACGGTTTCGACATGGTGTTAGACTCATCTCGAAAGGCTGAATTCCTTCAGGCTCTCGAAACCACCGGCGCACAACTGATCAGTGAAGACACGTTTGAGGTTCTCCGCGTCGAGGCCGGCATCGCCCGCTTTGGCCGCGATATCGATGAAACGAACGTTGTTCCCGAAACAAATCTCGACGATGCGGTGAGCTACACGAAGGGCTGCTACGTTGGACAGGAAATCATCGTGCGCATCAAACACCGCGGTCACGTCGCGAAGAAACTGACTGGACTGCGTTTCGAAACAGACGCGCAGGTTGAACCGGGAGCAATGATTAGATCTACAGAAAATCAGGAGATTGGCCGGGTAACTTCGGCGGTAATTTCCCCCCGTTTTGGAAGCATCGGGCTCGGCTACGTTCGCTACGAATATCTTGCCGAAGGAACACGCGTACTCGTTGACGACGGAATCAATGCGGCCGTTACCGGACTGCCTTTTGCGAACAGCGTAGATACTAATGGCTGAGGATCTCGATTACGCACAGGCGCAGCTTGCTTACTCGATCATTCAAAGCCTGATCGAGCACACACGCGTTGTCAGCGACTTGATCGCCGTGATGGCCCAGGTGCTCGATGAAGACACCACCAAAGCCCTCACACAAACGCCAACGTGGACTGCTTATCTCGACAGCCGCCGAGCACTGGAAAAGACTAAAGCCGATGTAGAGAAGTTTGCGGAAATCCTGAAAGAATTAGACACGGATAATTAACGGATTATCATAATCACCTGGCGCTCGCGGCCACCATCGAACTCGCAAAGAAAAATTCCCTGCCAACGACCAAGCATCAGTTGTCCATCGTGAAAAGGAACCGTGACTGAGGAACCAGTCAAACTCGCCTTGATGTGTGCGTCGGAATTCTCTTCACCGTGACGAAAACCCATTCCATGTTGCGGGATTAAGGTGCGAAGAGCATGCAGCATGTCGCGCGGTACGTCGGGGTCGGCGTTCTCGTTGATCGTGAGGCCGGCCGTGGTGTGTTGCACGTAAAGTACAACCACACCTTCACGCTGCCCGGATTCTTTAAGTTTCTCCCTGACGAGGTTGGTGAACTCAACCAGCTCTTCGCGGTTGTGCGACCTTACCTTTAGAACATACATCTTTAACGCTTACCGGAGGCTTTACGCTTCAGGAGCGCCCAACCGGTTGGCAGTACCGCTGCAGCAAGAGCGATCTTAATAAGATCGCCAATCAGAAACTTCCCAACAGCGGGATAGAAGGCCACGAAGGGCGACGTGTTCGTAACAACTGAAAACCAGGCCCAGCCACCAATCAAAATGATGGCGGAACCGATTGCCATCGCAGCGACTGCGGTCGGATAGCGCTTATCCCAACCATGTTCAGCAAACGCGCCTGTAACGAAAGCTGCGGCTGGGAAAGCGACGAGATAGCCACCAGTTGGGCCAAAGAACCGCAAAATACCCGGCGCTCCAATTGGTGCAAAAAACGGCAAACCAACTGCACCTTCGATCAGATAAGCGATCAGAGCAGCAGCGCCTAAACGCGATCCCAGTAATGCGCCCGTTAACAACACCGCAAAACTCTGTCCAGTTATTGGGATTGGTCCGATTTGAATCGAAAATTGCGCAGCAGCCGCAACAAACAGACTAAATACGATCACCAGACCGGCAGAGCGGACTGAATCGAGCGGCGCAAGCGCCGCTCCCATCAATGTGTCAGGTTTAGCGTATGTACTCATGATCTTTGTTCTTTGTATTTTGTACCTGGTTCTTTGTACTTTGTTCTTTATTGGTTGTTCAAGGTATCAAGCACCAACACAAAGTACAAAGTACTAAATTCAAAGTACTAATCTCCTGCAGCAGTCTTTACCGCCGCCTCTTCCGTTGCACGCGGCTCCAGCGCCGTTGTGCCGATGCGCATGCCGTGGAAAGAACGCCATACGAAGAATACTGAGACCAGGAAAAACACGAGCGCAAGGACTTGCGTCAACGTCGCATTGCCGTCATTGCGCCTGGTCAAGCTAACCGCGAGCTCAACTGCGAGCAGCCCAAAGAGCGTCGTGAACTTGATCACCGGATTCATCGCCACGGATGAAGTGTCTTTGAAAGGATCGCCAACCGTGTCGCCCACGACTGTCGCATCGTGGAGCGGGGTGCCCTTCATCTTCAGATCGACTTCGACAACCTTTTTCGCGTTATCCCAGGCGCCCCCTGCGTTCGCCATAAAGATCGCCTGATACAAACCGAAAACCGCGATCGAAATCAAGTAACCTATAAAGAAGAACGGCTCGACAAACGCGAACGCAAGTGTCGAGAAGAAGACCGTCAGGAAGATATTGAACATACCTTTCTGCGCATATTGCGTGCAGATCTGAACGACTTTCTTACTATCTTCCACCGAGGCTTTCTCTACGCCCTCGAGCCGGATGTTGGCCTTAATGAACTCGACTGCGCGATAGGCTCCAGTGGTCACAGCCTGCGTCGAGGCGCCTGTGAACCAGTAGATCACTGCGCCGCCAGTGATCAACCCGAGCACGAAGGGCGCATGCAGCAGCGACAAACTCTCAGTGTTGGTTCGCAGACCATCCGTCAGCGCCATGATGATCGAGAAGATCATCGTAGTAGCGCCGACCACTGCAGTTCCGATCAGTACGGGTTTTGCTGTCGCTTTGAACGTGTTGCCCGCTCCGTCGTTCTCTTCCAGAAGGTGCTTGGCGCGCGAGAAGTTCACGTCGATGTTGTGATCTTTCTTTAGCTCAGCTTCGACGTCAGGCACATGCTCAATCAGAGAGAGTTCGTAAACTGATTGGGCGTTGTCTGTTACTGGACCGTAGGAGTCGACCGCGATCGTTACTGGACCCATGCCCAGGAATCCGAACGCAACGAGTCCGAAACCAAACACCGGTGCAGCCACTGGATCGACCATCAACGCGCCCAAACCGAGCCCGGCTGATGCTCCAAGAGTCGTGATGACATAGGAAATTGCCATCAGGCCGACGATGCTGATGCCGAGCCAGTAGGCGGAGAAATTTCCCGCCACCAGACCCGAGAGAATATTCAACGACGGCCCGCCTTCTCTTGAAGACGTAACCACCTCGCTCACGTGCCGCGACTCTGTGGACGTAAACACTTTAACCAGCTCAGGTATCAGCGCACCTGCGATCGTGCCGCAGGAAATGATGATCGCGAGTTTCCACCAGAGCGTCGGATTGCCACTAAGCGTTGGAATCGTCAAATACGAAACCACGAAGGTGATGACGACCGAAACAATCGACGTAATCCACACAAGCGACGTCAGCGGTGCTTCGAAGTTCATCGAATCGGCGTTCTTGTAACGTGCTTTTGCGATTGCGTCGTTGATGAAATAGGAGAGCGCGCTCGCGACAATCATCATCACGCGCATCACGAAGATCCAGACCAGCAACTGAACCTGAACGATGGGGTTTGAAACGCCGAGCAGGATAAACGTGATCAGCGCCACACCAGTGACACCGTACGTTTCAAAGCCATCCGCGCTTGGTCCAACTGAGTCGCCTGCGTTGTCGCCCGTGCAGTCAGCAATCACACCCGGGTTGCGTGCATCGTCTTCCTTGATCTTGAAGACAATCTTCATCAGGTCGGAACCAATGTCCGCGATCTTGGTGAAGATGCCGCCCGCGATACGAAGAGCAGCCGCGCCGAGTGATTCACCAATTGCAAAACCGATGAAGCACGGTCCCGCATAACTGCCCGGAATGAACAACAGAATGCACAACATGATCAGCAGTTCGACGCTGATCAGCATCATGCCAATGCTCATCCCGGCTTTTAATGGAATTGCGTAAAGCGGAAAGGGTTTGCCTTCGAGACTTGCGAAAGCGGTACGCGAGTTGGCGAATGTGTTAACGCGGATACCGAACCACGCCACCCCATAACTGCCCGCGATACCAATCAAGCTGAACGCCAGAATGATAACCACGCGGAACGGCTCCATTCCCGAGAGCACGCCGAAGTAAAGCACAATCACGACGGCGATAAACGCTTCAAGAATGAGAATGAACTTGCCCTGCGTTGTTAGATAAGTCTTACAGGTAGCATAAATCAGCTCGGAGATCTCACGCATGGCGCGATGTACCGGCAGTCTCTGCAGGTTCATGTAGATGGCGAGGCCGAAGCCGAGTCCGAGCAGGCAGATGACGATGCCAACCAGCAACAAATTATGACCGGAGATGCCGTTCAGGAAGGTGACCTGGGTAAGGTCTGGGAGTTCTAAACTGGCTTCACCGCCCTGGTGCGATTGAGCGTAAGTTGGCAAGGCAAAGGCTAGAGTCGTAACGGTAGCCGCAATAATAATTGCTACCCGCCGCAGTGTCAGCGATAGTTCCACTTGGGCAAATTCCTTTCGATTTATCTAGATAATGGCGAGATACGCTTTATGAAAACGCGTATTATCCACAGATTACACAGATTTTTCAAAGAGGGGCTCTTGAATTTGTGTTATCTGGGGGCGGTTTTTAGTCCGCAGCCAACGCCGGATCGAGTCGATCATGATAACCACCGCAGCAAACATGATGATTACCGTGAGGCTAGTATTGATGAGGCCTTGAATCGAGGTCTCGGGTTTTTGCGCCAGGGGCCAGAAAATGTCGGTTATTGATTTAAAACCGGCCACCAGCGTCGTAGTACTGACAAACGATAGCGGCACTATTGTCACCCACGCATAACGAGCTTTGCCCGAATTGATCACAATTGTTGTCGCAACGCACAGAGCCACCGCGGCCAGTAATTGATTGGCGACGCCAAACATCGGCCAGATCGTTGAAATCGAACCTGACCAGATAAAAGCCGCCCACGAGGCGACAACGAGGGCGGAAGTCACAATCGAACCTGGCAGCCAGGTCGGTTCTTCGAGTTTCTTATAAAAACGCCCGCCAAATTCTCCTACCAGAAAACGCGCCACACGAGTGCCTGTGTCAATGGTCGTGAGGATGAAAAGCGCTTCGAACATGATGGCGAAGTGGTACCAGTACTTCATGAAACCACTCAGCCCGGGAATTCCGTCGAAAATCTTTGCAATTCCGAGCGCTAGTGTGACTGCACCGCCTGTTCGTCCACGCAGATTCTTCTCGCCTGACTCCTGTTCGAGCCGGTCGATCTCCTGCGGTTGCAGATTGAAACCCTCGGCAGTGTGCGAATCGACCATTTGCGAGTACGCGGCTTTTTGCGCGTCAGTTTTTTGAGCGGTGTTAATGGCAAAGTAGTCACCGGGAAACAGTGACGTCGCAGCAATCAGCGCCACTACGCCAACCACGCCTTCCATCAACATGCTCCCGTAGCCAATCATGCGCGTGTCAGTCTCTTTGGCGATCATCTTCGGCGTCGTGCCCGAAGAGATCAGGGCGTGGAAACCGGAAATCGCGCCGCATGCAATCGTGATGAAGACAAACGGATAAAGCTTGCCGGGAATAACTGGCCCGCCACCCGCAGTGAATGGTGTGAAGGCGGGCATGTTGAGATTCGGATGAACCAGAATCACGCCGAGAATCAAAAACGCGATGGTGCCGATCTTCAAATACGACGATAGATAATCGCGGGGACAGAGCAACATCCACACCGGCAACACTGAAGCAATAAAGCCGTAGCCCGCCATGATCACAATCAAACTGTTTCGTGAGAGTGTAAAAGTTTGTGCGAAGGATGAGTCGGCAATACGGCCGCCGAGATAAACGGCGAAGAGCAATCCCACAATTCCGATAATGCTTGCTTCTACAATCTTTCCCTTGCGGAAACGATACATGTACAAGCCCATCAAAAGCGCGAGGGGAATCGTGAATCCAACTGTAAAAGTTCCCCACGGTGATTCGGCGAGTGCATTTACAACGACGAGACCGAGGCCTGCGAGTGCAATCACGACAATAAAAAGAATCGCCACGCCTGCGACTAATCCGGACAATGGACTGATCTCTGTGCGCGCCATCTCCGCCAGTGACTTGCCTTGCCGGCGCACACTGCCGGCCAGGATCATGAAGTCGTGCACTGCGCCACCGAGACAAACGCCGATTACAAGCCACAACAGTCCCGGCAGAAAACCGAACTGCGCGGCGAGTACCGGTCCGATTAATGGACCCGCGCCGGAGATCGCGGCGAAGTGGTGTCCAAACAACACCCATTTGTTTGTCGGATAGTAGTTGTGTCCGTCGTACATCGTCTGCGATGGCACCGGGCGTGAATCGTCAAGCGCGAGGACTTTTGCTGCGATGAATGCGGAGTAGTACCGGTATGAGATTGCGATGACGCAGAGAGCGCCAATGATAATTGGAAGTGCGTTCATTCCTTGTTACATAGCCACAGATTACGCAGATTTCACAGATCGAATCAGCGTAATCCGTGGTAAAAACTACTGCTCAGCTTTAGTGCCCACCGCGATGCCGAAGGCGCCGCCAACCAACCCGAAGATTATAATCAGTAAACCATACAAAGTTTGATTATGCTTCTCGGCACTCGCGTCAAACGCTTCCGCGAATAGTTCGCGCGGCGCGACGTCGTGAGGTATCACAAACAAACCGACGGCGACGAGGAAGAAGCAAACTGCAGCTAACTTAAGTCCCGCCGGCGTCAGCGACGGCCGTCCCATCTTCTGACCCACAGCACTGCGCGTATATCCGTAAGAAAGATAAACCCCCAGACCCAACATCAACCAGCCGACAAAGCGCCAGTAAGAACCCTCAGGCAGGAAGTAGATCAGCAGCGCACACGATAACGCACCGAGACCCGGCAACAAGTAAGGACCGAACGGAACCTTGAATGGCCTGTGTCGCCCGGGATCTTTGTGACGCAGGACCATCACACCAACGCACACCAGAATGAATGCGAACAGAGTGCCGATATTGGTCAAACTCACCATCTCATCGACGGTCGCAAACGCCGCAATACCACCAACAGCGACGCCGGTCAGGATCGTCGTAACGTGTGGTGTCTTGAACTTCGGATGAACGCTCGCAAAGACTGATGGCAGCAAACCATCACGCGCCATGGAGAAGAAAATGCGCGGTTGTCCGAGTTGAAAGACGAGTAACACGGCCGTGTGAGCGACCACCGATCCGAAGGCGATGACTGTGTTTTGCCACAACGCCTGCGGCGCTACAGTTTCCAACGCCATCGTTAGCGACTCACCGCGTTGCGCCGCGGTCCAGGCACGCACTGTTTCCCATGGCACCATGCCGGTGAAAACGGCCGCCACCAAAACGTATAGAATCGTGCAGATGATCAGCGAGGCGATGATTCCGACGGGCAGATCTCTGGCGGGATTCTTTGTTTCCTCAGCGACAGTGCTAACGGCATCGAACCCAATGTAAGCGAAAAACACTACAGCGGCTCCGGTCAACGTACCAAACCACCCCTGCGGTTGGAACGGTTTCCAGTTTTGCGTCATCGTCGCTGGTGATACGTAGTAAAGCGCGAGGCCGATAAAGAACAGCAGCACGAGGATCTTGATCAGCACCATGATCGCGTTGAAGTTCGAGGATTCTTTGATACCCCAAACCAACACGATCGTAATCAACGCCACGATGCCGAAGGCCATGATGTTGAAGACTATCGGAACGCCGAAGATGTGGGGTGCGGCCGCAAGTGTTTCTTCGGTGGCTGTGCGATAGTTTGACGTCAGCCAATCAGGCACATGAATCCCGAGATTTCGCAGCAGCCGATTGAAAAACTCGGCCCAGCTAATCGCGACGGCAACGTTGCCGATCGCGTACTCGATGATTAAGTCCCAGCCGATAATCCAGGCGACAAGCTCACCGAGCGTCGCATAAGAATAGGTGTAGGCCGAACCTGAAATCGGAACCATCGAGGCCAGTTCGGCGTAACAGAGTGCTGTAAAACCACAAACAATCGCAGTGATGACGAACGACAGCATCAACGAAGGACCAGCGCCTGCGCGTTCGGCAGTGCCTGAAGCCGCTGTGCCTACTGTTGCGAAGATTCCGGCGCCGATGATCGCTCCAATCCCCATGAGCGTTACGCTGAAAGCCGTCAGTGTGCGTTTCAGTGAAAACTGCGGGCCGCCGACGCTGGCCAGAATTTCATCAAGATTCTTGGTGTGAAAAATTCCTCGAAGCAAGGTGTCGCCTCCGGGATTGGATTTCGATAACTTTACTTGCTGTAGGAAAGCTTGCGGAGTTTGGCATGGAAGTCGCTCCCTTGTAAATGCTTATTGCGGATTAATTTAGCCGCGGATGACACGGATAGAAATCCGGATTTTTATCTGTTTCATCTGTGGCTCCTGATTTACAGCCTCTAATCGCGATGCTAGTGTTCCGATAATGTTTCCGTTCCGAAACATTCTCTTTCCCACTGACTTCTCTGGGAACGCACATGCGGCGTTAAAGTATGCCGCTGCATTTGCGCGGCACTGTGGCGGGCGCGTGGTCCTGTTCAGTGTGCAGGACGGAAAGTCGGGAGTGCGATCGCCGGTAGAGGAGTGGCTTTCTGATCCGGTTCTTAGGGGTATCGACACGGAACGTGTTTTGGTCGAAGGCGAGCCCGCGAGCGAGATTGCTCAGGGCGCAATCGATCACGACTGCGATCTAATCACCGTGGTAATGCGCGATCGCAATCGATTGTCGCGAGCTTTCGGCAGTTCTATTGCCGAAGAGATCGTTGCCGAAGCGCCGTGCGCGGTTCTTTGCGTTCGTCCGCCGCAAAGAGATTTTGTCGAACAGCGCGACGGTCAAACTCAAATTCAACTGAAACGCGTGCTGCTCGCGACAAACTTTCGTCCTTCCTCAGTCGCAGCCACGCAGCTTGCCACGCAGATCACAAACCAGCTCGGCGCAGAGCTTCACGCCGTTTACGTGATCGGAGATTACTTCGAACAAATCTCAGTGATCTTTCCGGAAGGCGGTTTAGCAGCGCTGACGCGGCTGCGCAGCTACGTTCAGGAACGATTAGCGCAATTTTCGCGCACGAGCGGAACGGTCGCTGCGACGCACATCGCCGAAGGTAGACCCTACCAGGAGATCGTTAAACTCGCCGATACGCTCCAGGCAGATCTGATCGTGATTGGAACCGCGGTTCACGGATCGTTGTTTGGAAGCAGCCAGGTGTTGGGTTCAGAGATTGAGCGAGTGATAAGGAACGCACCGTGTCCGGTGCTTTGCGTGCCGGCGGCGCGGGTGGTCACGCCCTTGCCCGCTCTGGTAACGCAAGTGGTTCCTCAGACCTAAAGATAGGTCTTATAGGTCCTATTTCTTCTCGATCGGCTTGCGTTCCTGTTGCCAGAGATTAAACCCGCCCAGCAGCGCTGCTGCGTTGTTGATGCCTTTTGTTTTGAGAGCGACCACCGCACCGGCGGACGTATGTTCGGCCTGTCAAGAACAATACGTGACAATCATCTTGTCACGCGGCAGCTCGTTTATGTGGTTCAGGATCTCAGTCGAAGGAATCAGACGTGAGCCGGGAATGTGGCCCATGTCATAAGCCGCTTGATTTCGGACGTCAATCACGACAGCCGTGCCGTCCTTCATCATCGCTTCCAGTTCATCGATCGTCACCCGACGAGCACCATCTGCATAAACGGTTTCCGGACCGGATCCAGCGCCAGGCCTGGCTTTCTTGTCACTAAATGCTGAATGGTCGTTCGCATTGCACGCCGCCAGTATTACCACGGCGATCAATATCACTGCTGAACTTAAGAATTTAAGACGCATTAAGAACCTCCAAAAGGGCTACTAATTTGTTACGCCGCGATGAGATTTGTCAATGTGATATAGTCTCGCTTTCCAACCGGAGCTTCTATGATGGAACAGTCGGACCCGATTCAGTGGGCCAAGGTTATTGACCAAACGCGCTGTATCGGCTGTCACGCATGCACTACCGCGTGCAAGTCAGAGAATCTGGTTCCTCTTTCCGTCACCCGAACCTACGTCAAACACGTCGATATCGGTGTGTTTCCGCAGGCGCGGCGCGCTCATCAGGTTACTCGTTGCAATCAATGCGCTCACGCGCCATGCGTAACCGCCTGTCCGACAACCGCGATGTTCAAACGCGCAGACGGCATCGTCGATTTTGATAAATCAATCTGCATCGGTTGCAAGGCGTGTATGGCTGCCTGCCCTTACGACGCGATCTTTATCAATCCCGAAGATCACTCCGCTGAGAAGTGTAACTTCTGCGCGCACCGCATTGACATGCAACTCGAGCCCGCGTGCGTTGTCGTTTGTCCCACGCAGGCGATTCTTGTCGGCGATATGAACGACCAGAATTCGTATGTTGCGCAGATCATCAATCGAGACACTGTCGCGGTACGCCGTCCCGAAAAAGAAACTCTGCCAAAACTTTTCTACAAAGGCGCGCATCAGGCGACGCTCGATCCGCTTGCCGCACGGCGACCTGAAGGCGGTCTCTTTATGTGGAGCGAGCAACAGGAAGGCGCCGGCTTGGTAACTTCCGGCAATCCAAACTTCAGCAACTCATCGGCGGCGGCGTTACTGTCGTACGACGTCGCGCATTCAATTCCATGGGATTGGCGCGTCAGCCTATACACCTGGACCAAAGGGATTGCTTCCGGTGTTTACCTTGTCGCGTGCTTGCTCCAGTTTCTGGGCGTATTGAGAAACGATGACTCAATTTGGCTTTGGGCCACACCAATACTCTCTGGTGGATTTCTTGCGATAACAGGCGGACTGCTGATTTGGGATCTTGACCATCCAGAACGATTTCACCTGATTTTTACGCGACCGCAGTGGCGGAGTTGGTTGGTGAAGGGAGCATTTATAATCACTGGTTACACGCTTGTGCTAGCGCTTCACTTCATTGCGAGTTGGGCTGGTGCAAGATCTTTTCAGATCTGGCTGATGATTGCGGGGATTCCGTTGTCGATCTTGACGGCAGTTTATACCGCTTACCTTTTCGCACAGGCGAAGGCGCGTGACATGTGGCAAAACCCACTGCTGCCGCCCCATCTTTTTTTTCAGGCAGCACTGTTGGGTTCGGCAGTTCTGTTGCCATTACAGGTTCTCACGGGGAATATGCGCACCTTTGAACGATTTTGGGGCTCCGTGAGTCCCGAGACCAACTTGCTTCTGTGGATACTGGCGATCACGAGTGCCGTTCACCTGCTGATGGTCTGGGGAGAAGTCTCGTTAACGCATCCCACGGCCCATGCGCGACTTGCGATCTGGGAGATGGTAAGGGGCCGTTATAAAAACGACTTTTGGTTTGGGATCGTCCTATCACTGCTCGGCGGCCTGCTGCCGTTTCTCGCAGTGATGAACATCGTGAGCGCGTCGCTCGGCGTCGCGGGCGCGCCACTGGCGCTAGTCGGCTTGATGCTCTTCGAGAACGCCTACGTCCAGGCCGGCCAGAGCGTGCCATTAGCTTAAGTCGCGTATTAAAAATCCGTTAATCCGTCGCTAAATAAACCTGATGAAAGAAACCTTCTACCCTGGTCCAAGCCGCAGTCATCTCGCGGCGTTTCCGCCGAAGGAGCGCTGGGACGATTGGACCGAGCTCGATCCGCGCGCATGGCCGCAGCGCAAGGAACGTCACTACTCAATCGTTCCCACCACTTGCTTCAACTGCGAATCAGCCTGCGGTCTGCTTGCTTATATCGACAAAGTCACGGGCGAAGTACAAAAGTTTGAAGGCAATCCGGAACATCCCGGCTCTCGCGGCCGCAACTGTGCCAAAGGTCCCGCGACTCTCAATCAGGTAACTGATCCCGATCGCATTCTTTATCCACTCAAACGAGCCGGCAAACGCGGCGAAGGAAAATGGGAACGCACCACGTGGGACGAAGCGCTCGACACGATCGCCAAACGCATTCGCGCAGCGATTGTCGAAAATCGCCGGCAGGAAGTGATGTATCACGTGGGCCGTCCCGGTGAAGACGGTTTTACGGAACGCATTCTCGCCGCCTGGGGCATTGACGGTCACAATTCACACACCAACATCTGCTCGTCCGGTAGCCGTGAAGGTTATCAACTGTGGATGGGTCTGGATCGTCCCAGCCCCGATCATGCAAACGCAAAGGTAATCCTGCTGATCAGCGCACACCTCGAATCGGGCCACTACTTCAATCCACACGCGCAACGCGTGATCGATGGAAAAGCAAACGGAGCGAAGTTAATCGTCTTTGACACACGGCTCTCAAACACGGCCACACACGCGGACTACTGGGTGTCGCCCTATCCCGGTTCAGAAGCCGCTATCCTACTCGCAATCGCAAACTATTTGATCCAGAACAATCTTTACAATCGCGAGTTCGTTGAGCGCTGGTGGAACTGGAAGGAGTTTCTTGAAGCAGAAGAAAGCGGGGCCACGGACTTCACGGATTTTGAAGAACGATTAAGACAGATCTACCAGGAATATACGTTTGAGTTTGCAGCGACGGAGTCGGGTGTTGAGGAAAAAGTAATTGAAGAGATCGCGAAGGTCGTAGCTTCGGCAGGGACACGTTTCTCGACTCACAACTGGCGCAGTGTTGCGTCTGGAGTCAGCGGTGGTTGGTCAGTAGCGCGGTGTCTCTTCATGTTGAATGCGCTCCTTGGCGCGATTGCGACCGAAGGTGGTGTCTATCCGAACGCGTGGAACAAATTTGTGCCACGACCGATCTACACGCCACCACATCCGAAGATGTGGAACGAGACCACGTGGCCGCGCGAATATCCACTGTCAATGAATGAGATGTCGTTTTTGCTGCCGCACTTCCTGAAAGACGGCCGCGCGAAACTCGATGTCTATTTCACACGCGTCTACAACCCGGTATGGACCAACCCGGATGGTTTTTCGTGGATCGAGATGTTGACCGATCCGGATCTCGTCGGTTGTTATGTCGCGCTCACGCCGACGTGGAATGAAACGGCTTACTACGCTGACTATGTTTTGCCGATGGGCGTAGGATCGGAGCGACACGATCTTCATTCCTACGAAACGCACGATTCGCAGTGGCTCGGTTTCCGTCAACCGGTGATGAAAGCCGCTCGCCAGCGCAACGGCGAAACGATCGACGACACCCGCAAAGTAAATCCGGGTGAAGTTTGGGAAGAGAACGAGTTCTGGCTGGAGTTGACGTGGCGGATCGACAGGGACGGCAGTCTTGGCATTCGACAGTACGCCGAATCGAAAAAGAATCCTGGCACACGACTCAGTATCGATGAGTATTACGAATGGCTCTTCGACAACTCCGTTCCTGGTTTGCCCGAACGGGCCGCAGCGGAAGGCTTAACGCCACTCGAATTCATGCGTCGCTACGGCGCATTTGAAGTCAAAGAAAAGATCGGTCGAGTGTATGAAGAGATAGTTCAGGGGTCAGAGTTGGATGACGTCAGCGAAGATCACTTCGGAAGAGTTTTCACGCGCGCAGCGAAACCAGCAGGACCAAACATCGTGCCGCTGCCATTGCCTGACGGCGATGAAGACGGCCGGCGTTTTGCCGGAATCAAGGTTGACGGAACTGTCAAACGCGGTTTCCCGACGCCGAGCGGAAGGCTGGAATTTTACTCGTCAACATTGAGCCGCTGGGGCTGGCCCGAACTCGCGATACCAATTTACTTCAAGAGTCACGTTCACAAAGACAACCTCGAGGAAGGTCAGACAATCCTGATCTCGACGTTCCGTCTCGCGGTGCAGATTCACACGCGTAGTGCAAATGCAAAGTGGCTCGACGAGATCGCGCATACGAATCCGCTCTGGATTCATCCAACGCATGCGGCGAAGCTCAATGTTCGCACCGGCGATCTTCTGCGTGTCGAAACTGAGATTGGTTACTACGTCGTGCCCGCATGGGTCACCGAGGGAATTCGACCCGGTATCGTCGCGTGCAGTCATCACATGGGTCGTTGGAAACTTACGGACGAGGGCCAGCGACAGTTGATGGCGACAGTGAAGTTGGACCACAACGGAACTGAATGGTCTTTGAAGCGCGAGAAAGGTATTGAGCCATACGAATCCGGAGATCCGGACACTTTGCGCATTTGGTGGAAGGATGCGGGCGTTCACCAGAACATGACTTATCCTGTTCATCCCGATCCGATTTCGGGAATGCACTGCTGGCATCAGGCTGTACGCGTGCGCGCGGCTGAGCCTGACGATCGACCAGGAGATATTTTTGTCGATACGCTAAAATCGCGCGATGTCTATAAGAAATGGCTGTCGATGACGCGTCCGGCTGATAAATTTTCGCCGGATGGTACGCGGCGGCCCTACTGGATGCTCCGTCCATTGAAACCCGCGAGAGAGTTTTATAATCTGCCATAGGTCCTATTGGACTTATGGGACCTATTGAGGTCTTATGTTCTTCAAACAATTCTATCTTGCATGCCTGGCCCACGCTTCGTACCTGATCGGTTCGGATGGCGAAGCTGTAGTCGTTGATCCGCAACGCGATGTTGACGAGTACATTGAGGAGGCTGCGGCTCACGGACTCGAAATCAAGTACGTCGTCGAAACGCACCTGCATGCTGATTTTGTCAGCGGCCACCAGGAGATCGCGGCGCGCACGGGTGCGACGATTATCTTTGGTGAGAAAGCAGGCGTTGAGTTTGATCACCGGCCTGTACGTAATGGTGAAGAGATCAGGATGGGCAAGGTCGTGCTCCGGTTTATCGAAACACCGGGCCATACACCGGAAGGAATCTGCATACTCGTCACCGACACCGAAGCTCCTGACCAGCCGCAAAAATTGCTCACGGGCGACACGCTCTTCATCGGCGACGTGGGCCGTCCTGATCTCGCGGGCGGAAAAGGTTACACGCCACAGATGATGGCTGAGATGATGTACGACAGCCTTCATGGAAAACTGCTCAAGCTGCCTGACGAGGTTGAAGTCTATCCGGCTCATGGCGCCGGTTCGATGTGCGGCCGCAACATGTCGAAGGAAACGTCGTCGACAATCGGCGAGCAGCGCAAGTTCAATTACGCGCTGAAGCCGATGAGTAAAGAAGAGTTTGTAACGATGATGACGGCGGATCTTCCGGAAGCTCCCATCTACTTCCCGAGAGACGCTGAGATCAATCGCTCCGGCGCGCGTGGACTCTCCGAACTGCAACCACCACAAGCGTTAACTCCGCAGCAGGTGGCCGAGTATCAGAAACAAGGCGACGTTTTGCTCGACGTGCGATCCGCCGCAGATTTTGGCGTCGCGCACGTGCCGGGTTCAGTGAACATCGGACTTGGCGGACAGTTTGCGATGTGGGCGGGCAGTTTAATTCCGCTAAGTGCGGCAATCGTTGTTATTGCCGACACCGGCGCCCAGATTGATGAATGTGTGGTGCGACTCGCGCGGGTTGGTATCGAGAACGTTAAGGGGTTTCTCGAAGGCGGCGTGCAAAGTTGGCGCGATGCCGGCTTGCCAGTCGAAACGATTCCGCAGGTGAGCGTAGCGGAGTTGAAAGAGCGGCTGGCAGACGGTGAATTGCAGATCGTGGACGTGCGGCGCCCGGGTGAGTATGTGAATGGTCACGTGCCGCGCGCGCTCAATGCTCCGCTGGCAAGTCTCGATAAGAGTCTTGGTCCATTACCACTCGAGAAAAATAAGCTAACAGCCGTCATCTGTGCGGGCGGTTATCGCTCGAGTGCGGCGGCGAGTTTGCTGCAAAAGCAAGGATTTTCAAATCTCATCAATGTGTCTGGCGGCACGGGAGCGTGGGTAAACGCCGGATATCCCGTAGAACAATAGATAAAGATTTAGAAAATATCAGTAACATAGGTCCTATATGACGTATAGGACCTATATCTTTTGAATCTTTATGAAGCTCTTAATCGCAATAGGCATCATTGTAGTTGCCGCGATTCACGGCTATGGCGCAGCCTGGCTCGCAATCTGGATGCTTTTCCACCCGTATAAATCAGTCAAGCTCCTTGGCATCACTGTCTGGCCTCAGGGGATGATCCCCCGTCACCGCGAAAGACTGGCCCAGTCGATTGGCAACGCGGTCGGCAACGAGCTCGTTTCGCAACAAACAGTTTTCGACGCACTGTTCGAAACCAGTTTCTTTCAAAACAAAGTTGAAGACTTCGTCGGTAGTTACACAAATGAACTGTTGGCGCGCGTGTACCCATCGTTCATCGATGCCCTGCCGTCGCAGGCCCGCGCGCCGATTCTCGACACGATCTCAGCGCTCCAATACCGGCTCGCGGAATACATCGCCGAGATGTTGAAGAGCGAAGAGACCGCCCAGGCAATCGAACACTTCGTCGATAAGCAGGTAGATGAGTTACTCGAACGCCGGCTTGACGAGATGGTGAGTGACAAATCACTCGACCAGGTGCTCCACTTCATTGAAGAACAGCTACAACGACTTATCACTAACGAAGGATTCGAATCGAAGCTACACGAGTTTATTTCGGGACGCCTGGACGAGCTCGCAGGCAGCAACGCCACGCTCGCGGAAACATTCACACCGGAAACAATTGCTTTCATCAAAGATCGCATCGATCAGCAAGTGCCTCCGATCGTTCATCACTTAGCCGATATCGCCACCAGCCAGAGCACCAGCAAACGAATTGGCGGGTTAATAAAACTCGAAGTAGACCAGTATTACGAGCAGCTCTCACTCATCAAGAAGATCTTTATTTCGCGTGAACGCATCCACCGTGAAGTAGATGAGCTCGTAAACAAGACATTGCCCAAGCGCGTCGAGGAATACCTGCGTGGTCCAGCTTTCGAACAGGAAGCAGAGGCCTTTCTAAACGCAACCATCGATAATGTGATGGCGCGTCCCTTGACCGAGCTGATTGGACAGTTTGACTCCATCAGATTTGAAGATCTGAAGCGAAAGGTCAGTAATCGTTTAATCGAGATTCTCAGGAGCGAAACGTTATCGACTTCGGTCTCGATGCAGGTAACTGAAGCAATCGATCGATTTCGTCCGCAAACACTCGGTTCGGTAATGCAACAGCTTGATACGAACTCAGCCACTCGTGCGAAAGATCTCCTGACAAAGAGTTTGCTCAGCTTGCTTTCGCGTGACGACACGGCACGAACGATCAATGCGATACTCAGTTCACAGATCGAACGTTTGTTGATTTCGCCGATTGGAAGACTGGGCGATCACGTATCACAGAATGCGATGCAGCGTGCTAGTACTGCACTCGTTGAACGCATCACGGAAGCTGCTCGCGAACGCCTGCCGATTGCGATAGCTGAGTTTGATGTCGGAGGACTCGTGCGAAAGAAAGTGTCTGACTACCCGCTCGAAAAACTCGAAGAGCTCGTGCTGTCAGTCGCTCAGCAACATCTCAAAACGATCGAGTTGTTCGGCGCGGCGATCGGGTTCTTTATCGGCGTAGCACAGGCAATCTATTTCTGGTTCACTTACCATCCCGGCAGGTAAATTGAAACGAATTCGGCCAAAATGCCGTAATTCGTTCTTGTCTGCTTCAATCCGCAGCAAACTAAGGAGGCTCACATGTATTGCGCAAGTTGCGGGACGCCGCTGACGCAGGGTCTAAGTTATTGCAATCGCTGTGGAAACAGCCTGCGTGAGCGCTCAGAGACCAACACCGGTGCGATCAGCGCTTTTCTGACCGCGATCGTTCTTATCGGAGTTTGTGGGTTGGGTATCATGTTTGGAGGCTCACTGGTTTTGCGCCGAGGAGCGAACCTCAGTCAGGAGCTGATCGGATTCTTCATGTTGTTCACGTTTCTAATCGTCGGCATGACGGAGGTCATGCTCGTCAGAAACCTTTCCAAGCTGATGGGCGACAAAGAAAAGAAGAACTTCTTTCCGGTTCCGCCACCAGTTTCGCACGATCTGCGTCTACCTCAGGTGACGCCGTTTGGAGTTGGAGATACGGTCTCAAGCGTCACTGAAAACACGACTCGCACACTCGAGTATGCACGGCGTGATTAGCCGACGAGGAGGAGTTTTAATGCGAAAGCTTGCATGGTTATTTTTGTTGATTCCGGTTCTGGTGGCGGGTTGTCATCACGGCATTCGCAGCGAGATCAGAGGTAATGGCAAACGAGAGCTGCAAAAACGTGACGTGGCTGCGTTTACATCGATCTCGACTAACGGAGCGTTCACCATCGAAGTCACATGTCAGAAGGATCTGAGTCTCGAGGTTGAAGGCGACGAGAACATTATCAATTTCGTTACTACGGAAGTCGGAAACAATGTACTGCGGCTGGAGAATTCCAGAAGCTACTCGGTCTCAGAGCCTGTCAGAGTCAAAATCTCTGTTCCCAACCTTGAGGGACTTTCGGTCAACGGCGCCGGGCACATCGATGTTAAAGGAATGAACAACGACAAGTTTGAGATCGATTCGAACGGCGCGCCTACGATTACCGTTACGGGAACGACAAAGTTGGTGGATATCGGTGCTAACGGCGCTGGAAAGATCGACACTCAAAATCTTCACGCCGCGCGCGCAGTTGTTGACGCCAGGGGTGTCGCAAAAGTCGATCTCGACGTCTCAGACCAGCTTGACGTGGAAATCTCCGGTCCATCTTCAGTCACCTACAAAGGCAATCCGACAGTGAACCAGACCATACACGGTCCCGGTAAGTTGACGCGACGCGGCGGCGAAGGCGCATAATCGAACCACTCTGTCTTTCTTGTGCTTTTTGTGCTTCTTTGTGGCTACTCTTTTTTATTTGTGTGCATTCTTGCAGCTCTTTTCGGTTGACATTACACTCGCGAGTGAATAACTATTTGGCATCATCGAAAGGAGCTTAGTTCCCCAATGACCTACGTAGTTGTTGAATTATGCGTCGATTGCAAGTACACCGACTGCGCAGCTGTTTGTCCTGTTGAAGCATTTCATGAATTGACGGATCGTCTTTACATTAACGCCGACACCTGCATCGATTGCGATGCGTGCGTGCCGGAGTGTCCTGTTGAAGCCATTTTCGCCGATACCAACGTGCCTGAGAACTACGCTCATTGGACCCAGATCAACATAGACGAAGCTCCGAAGTATCCGATCATTAGTCAGAAGATTCCCGCCCTGCACGGCCCGACGTGTACAGGCCCAGAAGAGTGAAGGGCGTAAAGCAAGAGAGCGATATCCCGCAAAGGCGCAAAGAGAAGAAATGAATTTTGACACTCACCTTTGCGTCTTTGCGCCTTTGCGGGAGAGAACTCTTCTTAGAATGCAATGCGATCGATTTCAGTTTTGATCCTCATTCTCATCTTTGGGACATCTGCCTTCGCTCAGTCCGGTAGACGCAAGGGCCCTGTTGCCACGCCGGCAGCGACGCCTGAAGCAACGCCATCGCCCAAGCCAACTGTGTCAGCGACACTGCTGGTCACCACTGAAAAAGGTCAGGACTATCGCTGCACCGACGACGGCACACTCGCACATCTTCTTGATCCGCCATCAGTGAATGGTCTCTCGGAGAAGGAGGTCGATGTTAAGGCAGAAATCACCGCAATCCCTGAACCCCCTTACACGCCCGAGGCCAGGCGCATAGGCGTTCAGGGTCTCGTGGTTCTGAGGCTTCTGCTTCTTGCGGATGGAAAGCTCGACCGCATCAGGGTCGTCAAGGTGGTTCCGTTCGGTCTCACTGAGAACGCTATCCTGGCGGCCTGCGAAGTCAAATTCAAGCCCGCGATGAAGGGCGGCAAGCCAGTGGCCCAGTGGGCGAAGCTGGAAATTCCCTTTCTTCTTGCACACTCATCAATCTTTGGACCATAGGAATTGTTATGAAGCGTTTTATTTTTCCCCTCGCAGTAAGCCTCTGCCTTCTCGTCGTAGTTTCCAACAACACAACGGTGACCGCGAAAGACACGTGGGTCAGCGTGCGTACGAAAAACTTTTTCATGCTTGGTAATGCGAGCGAAAAAGACATCAGAAAGGTTGGACTAAAACTCGAGCAGTTTCGTGAAGTTTTCACACGACTGTTTCCGAAGTTGAAATTCAACACGCCCGTGCCCATGACGGTCATAGTCTTCAAAAGTGATAGCTCGTATGCTCCCTTCAAACCGCGACCAAACATTGCCGGCTATTTTCAACCCGGATCCGACGTCAACTACATAACGCTGACGACCGAGGTACGCGGAGAACAGGATCCATTCAACGTTATCTTTCACGAGTACACACACCTCCTGGTCGAGAACACCTTCGAGAATGCTCCAGTCTGGTTTAACGAAGGTCTCGCTGAGTACTACAGCACATTCAGCATTACGGACGATCAAAAGATCCGGCTGGGAGCGCCGATCGGCAATCACGTTTTCCTGCTGCGCGATAGCAAGATGTTACCGCTACGAACATTGTTTGAGGTTGACCACAAGTCTCCACACTATAACGAGTCGAAAAAGTCGAGCATCTTTTACGCGCAATCATGGGCTCTGATGCATTACCTCATCATCGGCAAAGCGGGCAAAGTCGAGCAGTTGGGAAAATTCATGGATCTGCTACGGACGAAGGTGCCTATGGAGCAAGCATTCCAGCAGGCCTTCGAAACCCCGTTCGAAGTGATGGAGAAGGATCTGCGTGAGTACGTCAAGAAGGACCGTTACAACGTCGTTGACGGACATTTCGAACGAAAACTGGAACTCGACACCTCGACCGAAGCGACGCCGTTGACAGAAGCTGAGGCGCAGGCCTATCTCGGCGATCTATTGCTTCACAGCTATCGCAAAGATGCGTACACATATCTCGAAAAAGCGTTAAAGCTCGATCCAAATCTCACGATGGCACACGCGTCACTGGGGATGGCTTACTATCGTGAAGGTAAGGTTAAGGAAGCTCATGCGAGCCTTGAGCGGGCCGTGGCTTCGAACTCACAGAACTATCTGGCCCATTACTATTATGCTTACATTCTCAGTCGCGTGAGTCCTGATGAACCAACAGTCAGCGTCTATCCTCCTGAAGTCATAACGAAGATGCAGGAACACCTGCAGAAGGCGATTGCACTGCGACCTGACTTTCCTGAGTCGTACAATTTGCTCGCATTTATAAGCTTGATTACGGGCAAGGGTGTTGACGAATCGATCGCAGGGATGAAGCGCATTTTAATTACTTCGCCCGGTCGCCACGACTTCATGTACATGCTGGGCCAGCTCTATGCGCGCAAGGGTGATTACAGGATGGCCCGTGAGCTTCTCGAGATAGTTACAAAATCAAATGCCGAAGAGGAGGTTCGGCGGCACGCCGAGCAGCTATTAAAAGAGATTCGCGCTTACGAAGATGCAAAAGCTAAGTATGAAGTAGCAAAACGTGATGCGGTTAAGGCGGCTGAGTCAGAGCCGGTTGTGATCTATGGGCCAAACTCTACGAAGCCTCAAGACACACCGCCTGATCCGTCCACCTATTTGCGTGAGGTGCTGCGAGCGCCCGGCGCAGGGGAAAGTCAGTTGCAAGGCACGTTGCTGAAGATCGAATGCGATCCGAAGGGAATCGTATTTATCGTTCAAACAGCAACCGGTTTGCTGCGACTGCGAGCCGCAAGTTTCGACGCGGTCGAAATCACCACGTACGATCCGAAGGTCGCAGGTGAGATCACGTGCGGCCCTCGCAAGCCCGAAAACACGGTCATCATTTGCTACCTGCCGAATACCGATAAGCGTGTTCAGGCTGACGGTGTTTTGAACTCGATTGAATTCGTCCCTGCCGAGTTCAAACTCAAATAACAAGTCCTATCCGCCATAGGTCCTTAGGACATATAGGACCTATTAAATCCGCCGCACGCGGGCCTTCCGTATATTCCACGAGTTCTACAAATCAGTTCCTATCAAGGAAGGTGTTACCGTGAAAAGAGTTTTGTTCATGGTGCTGCTTGCCGTGGCATCAATCACAGTCGCGAGCCAACAAGCTCTGGCTCAGATGAATTCAATGGACGAAAACCCGATGGTTGGCGGTGCGGCGATGTTTAAGTCGAAAGATATCGTTGACAATGCCGTTAACTCTGCGGACCACACGACGCTCGTCGCTGCAGTGAAAGCTGCGGGACTCGTCGAAACACTCAAAGGCAGGGGGCCATTCACCGTATTTGCCCCGACCAATTCCGCATTCGATAAGTTGCCGGCCGGAACAGTCGACACACTGCTGCGACCGGAGAACAAAGGAATGCTAACTAACATTCTGACGTATCACGTCGTTGCGGGACGATTCGATTCGAACGCAATCGCGAAAAAGATCAAGGCGGGAAATGGTAAAGCGTGGTTGAAAGCAGTCAACGGCGGAACGTTGACGGCGTGGATGGATGGAAATTCGATCGTGTTGGCTGATGAGAAGGGTGGACAATCGCGAGTAACTATCGCGAATGTTTACCAGTCAAATGGTGTGATTCATGTAGTCGATACGGTCCTGCTACCGAAGTAAATTTAACCACAGATAAACGCGGATAGACACGGATCAGAAAACTCTTTACTGTTTTCTGATCCGTGGTTTTTCCGTGTAAATCTGTGGCTTATTTTTGCTGTTGGCCTTCGGTTGCTATATTGCGCTTCGAACCATTCAACTGCTTCATCAAGTCATCAATCGCAGCTTCAAGTTGACGATCACGACCAGCAAGCGTGTCCTCGGGTTTGTTATCGACGAGCATGTCTGGTTGGACGCCGTAGTTTTCCATGTTCGTGCGTTTTTGATCGGCGAGAAACACACCCACACCCGGCGTGCGGACAGTCGATCCATCGATCAAACTGTAACTGCCCGTTCCGATAACCGCTCCCATCGTTGGCGTCCCAACCACTTTGCCGAGTCCCAATGCACGAAAACCCGCCGGGAACATCTCGGCGTTCGAAGCTGAGCGCCAGTTTTGCAGAACAATCTTCGGTCCGAAGTAGCCGGCAAAGGGACGGCCCGTTGCTTCAGTACCGCGTGGCTGCCAGATCTGATACTGGCGTTGGACCAGGATTGCGAGCAGTTCCTGCTCGATATTGCCGCCACCATTCCAGCGCTGATCGATGATCATCGCTTCTTTGTTTCGATATTCGCGCAGCTCTTTCTCAAATCTGCGCAGTGAAGGTGGATTCATTGCCTGGATGTGCAGGTAACCGATGCGCCCGCCCGAAAGCTCATCCACTTTCTTGCGGCGCTCTTTCACCCAACGCTCATAACGCAACTGGCTGTAAGCGTTCGTCGAAATCGCCTCAATACGCGTGTTCCACGCCCCTGCATCCGCCGGTGTGGAGTTGAACGTGACGTTGACCTTGCGGTTGAGACGTTGATTCAAAAGCTGCCAGTAGTCGTCACCAGCTTTGACCTGTTTACCGTCAATCGCGAGCAGGTAATCACCGACCTTCACGCGTACCCAGTCTTTATCGGCTGGTCCATCTTCGTAAATGTAACTGACGCGATACCGGCCGGCGGCCTTATCCGGTTCGAGCTCGACGCCGAGATGCGAAGTTGTAACACCACCCCCGCCCTGTCCACGTGGTGGTGGCGCAGCGCCCGTGTGTGAAGCGTTTAACTCGCCAATCATCTCATTGATGATGTTGAGCAACTCCTGACGATCGCCGACGAAGTCGACGAGCGGACGATACTTTGCGCGTGCAGCATCCCAATCCATCCCATGCATCTTTGGATCGTAGAAACGATACTTCATCGTGCGCCAGCCATCGTCGAACATCTCAGCCCACTCGGCCGGACGATCGACGCGAACTCGAACGTTGAAGTTAATGCGGCGGCGTCCGCCTCCAGCTCCTGCGCCTTGCCCTGTTCCCGCTCCACCGCCTGCTCCTGCCACCGCTCCTGCTCCTGCTCCTGATCCAGCACCGGCTCCTGACGCGAGCGCTACGGAATAGATAGCATCGCGTTCACTGAAGAATAGAGTGCGTCCGTCGCGCGAGACATGCAGATTGGAAATTCCACCACCAAAACCACCACCGCCACCCGGACCACCATCAGCATTTTCATTCGGCGGCTGGCCGGCAATGATTCTCGATAAGCGACGACCATCTTCCTGAATCGAATAGACCACCGGGACACTCGCGATACCGGCCGGTTCCGTCGTAACAAACGCGATCGTGCGGCTGTCGGGAGTGATGGTGTAGTTGAGAATCGGAAACGGCATGCGCGTGATTTGGCGTGTGCGACGTTTCAGTCCGTCCCAATCGATCTTGATCTCGCGCGGTGGGCGACTCGCCGCTGGTCCACGTCGCGGCGGTGCTGCGCCTGCACCTTCCCCACCTTCACCGCCAGCAGGTTGTTCCGGCGCTTGTGCTTCACGCTCTTCAACGTCGTCAGGATCGCGATCCTGGCGTTCAAGCCAAACTGAGTAGATCTGAACTGATGGTGTGTTTCCACCAGTCCCTTCAAGTCGCTGGAAGAAAAGCTTGCGACCGTCTGGTCCAAAATACGGGTTGGCGTCATTGGATGAATCAAACGTGACCTTGTGCGGTTCTTTCTCCTGACCCGACGAGGCAATCAGATATATGTCATTCGTGCGTGCTGCGTCCTGTTTCGAATAGGCAATCCACTTCCCATCTGGTGACCAGACCACCCCTCCGAAACCGCCATAGCGCGACGTATCGAGTACAGCTACTTGCTTCGTGGCAACAGTCAGCTTGCGCAGGTTGTTGTCGGATGCCGCGAACGCGATCTCTTTCGAATCCGGAGACCAGTTATAACTAAACTTCAATGCATCGATGTCGGTGAGCTGCTGTGGCGGCGACGAGCCATCGACCGGCACAACGTAAAGTTCTTCGCGCCCGCTTTGATCCGAAATGTACGACAGCCACTTTCCATCCGGTGAATATCCAACATTGCGATCCCGAGCCGCGCCATCCGTGAGTTGCTTCAGATCGCCTTCTTCAACCGGCGCGGTGAAGATCTCGCCATGAGTCGAGATGGCGATGCGTCGTGAATTCGGTGCGAGATCGTAATCGTCGGCTTCTGAATTGAACGACTGAAGCTCCGAGAGGTTTTCCTGCGTTTCGGCGTCGATGTTGAGGTTAATCTGACTCGCGCGTTTTGAGGCAACGTCGAGTTTCCAGATACCGAAGTCGTGCTCAAACATGATCACTTTTCCATCCGCACTGATCGCGGGCCAGCGCACGTCGCCGGCTTTGAATGTCGTGACCTTGTCAGCCTTGCCACCGTTTTCAGAGACACGCCAGATATTTGTGAGACCATTGCCGTCGCGATCGCTGACGAAATAGATGTTGCCGTCGTGTCCCCACATGGGCCATGAATCCAGACCATCGAAGTCAGTTACCTGCGTAAACTTCTTCGCCGCCACGTCCATGATCATGATGTCGCTCTGATAAGAGCCGCGATAATACTTACGCCAGTAGACCTGCGCCTTCTGGTTGTAAGCGAGCTTCTGTCCATCTGGTGAATATGACGCCTGCACGCCCATGTCGGTGCCGGCTCTCCACGCCATTCCGCCTTCAGTGCTGACGAGATAAAGCTGCGGCATGAAATCTTCGCCACGATTACTGCTGAACAGAACCGAACGTGAATCAGACGACCAGCCAAGCACGACGTCGTCAGCGGAGTGAGTGGTGAGCTGTTTAGCGTTGCCACCACTCGACGGCATCAGATAAACGTCGAGATTTCCGTTTCTGTCGCTCGAGAAGGCAATCCACTTCCCATCGGGCGAGAACCGGCCATAAACGTCGCGTGCGCGGTTGACGGTCAGGCGTTGAACGTTCTGGCCATTTTCATCAGCAGTCCAGATGTCTCCGAGATAGCTGAAGACGATGCGACCGTTGTGGTAATGGGGATAGCGCACCAGCCGCGCTTCGCGACCAAATGCTGAAATAGTAGTGAGAAGAAACAGTGCTGCGGCGAAGAGAGTGGTTGTCTTTTTCATGGCTCCTGACCTGGCGTCTAATTGGGATGGAAAACTAACCTGGAATGCGGTGGCGGGATTATAGCACCGTCTTGTCGCAATTTCGCGATTCCTTGTGGCATCATTGGGTGCGTGATTACGTGTCGAAAAATGGGCGCGGCCGACGTGCGCGATGCCTTTCATATGCTGAGTGATTTTCTCAGTGAGGATGAGCACTATCTCGCGAGCAGCCAGGCTTACGGTGACCTGGGTCTCCAGGGCCTCAATAACGCGCTCGATCTTTTTCTCGAAAATTCGGAACTGGGATTTGTCTGGATGGCTTACGACGAAGGCGGTGTCGCCGGAATCTGTGTGGTGTGTTATGCGATCTCAACCTCGATGGGGTCGGTGGTCGTCAAGCTCGACGATGTGTCGGTGAAACCCGATCGACGTGGAAAAGGCACCGGTTCTGAAATGCTGCAACAGTTGAAGGAACAGCTGCGCAAAGAGGCAGTGACGCGCATCGACGTCGCGGTGCACCTGCAAAATCCCGAAGCCCGGCGCTTCTACGAAAAAGCCGGCTTCGTCGCCCTCAACGAAGAACGCCTCTCCTGTCTAATTTAGGCCACAGATTTACACGGATCTGTGGCTAAATTTATTTCAGGTTAGCGATCTCTTCGAAGTATTTCGTGAAGGCTACCATCCCGCCTGAAGCCTGTTGCCAGTCGAAATTCTCATTCGGCGCGTGATAGCCGTGCTCCGGCAGCGAGAGACCAAGAAACAGCACCGGGCAGTTCAACACTTTCTCAATACTCGTCATCGCGCCGATCGTTCCGCCGTCTCGCACGAAAACGGCGTCGCGTTTGAACGCAAACTTGATCGCGCGCTTCAACGCTAGCGGCAGTTCACCTTCGAGCACAGTCCGGAACGCCGGCGCGGCTGACTCAAAGTGAACTTTTACGTCCGGATTTCTTTCTTTCACCGCCGCCGTAATCAACTTCTTAATTTTCACCGGATCCTGCAACGGCACTAAACGACAAGAGGCCTTCAGCTCCGCACGCGGTGGCACAATCGATTTCAAACCGGGTCCCTGGTAACCCCCGACCAAACCATGAATTTCGAGCGTCGGCATGCCCCAGATTCGTTTCATAACTTCGACTGGATCTTCGGTACGCATCTTCTTCAGGTGATGCGCTTTCTTGAACGCCTTGGTCGTGAAGCCGGAATTTGCCCAGTCCTGCAGCTCCTTTTTCGAAGGCGGAACCACGCCGTCGTAGAAACCTTTGATTTTGATCTTGCCGGTGCGCACGTCGTAAAGGTCGGTAACGAGCTGCATCAACTCGGCGATCGGATTACGCGAGGCGCCTCCGGTTTCGCCCGAGTGTGTGTCAACCGTCGCTGTTTCGAGGGTCAGGATAAATCCAAGTAGTCCGCGCAAACCGGCCGAGCTGGCGGGACGATTTCGGGACACCCAAACGGTGTCAGAAACCACAACCGAGTCTGTCTTTAAACTCGGAGCGGCTTTGGAAATTATTTTTTCAAAGTTTGGAGAACCGATTTCTTCCTCAAACTCCCACAAGAAACGAATGTTGACCGGCACATCCGCTTCGATTGCCGCACGCGCGCCGAAGAGCGCGCTGAGCGCAGGTCCCTTGTCATCGGTAGTGCCTCGGCCGTAGTAAGTGTCACCTTTTTTGGTAAACACAAACGGCTCGGTGTCCCACGGTTCGGTTTCCTTCGAGGCGGGCTGAACGTCGATATGGTTATAGACGGTGACCGTCGGACGGCTCGGATCATTGCCAAAAACGCCATGAATAACAGGATTTCCCTTTTCGGCGCGGTAGATCTCGACTTGCCCGCCATACCCTTCGAGCGTTTCAGCCGTAAGTTCGACGCCTTTTCTTATGTCTTCTGCGTGATTTGGATCGACGGAAACCGTTGGAGTTTCGACAAAACGCTTCAGCAAGGATTCAAATTCGTCGCGGTGTGAGTTTGCAAAAGACAACAGACTATCCCGTTTCAATGTCGTGGGCATTCAAGATCCTCCGTCGAACTGTTGTGCGAGAGCTTTAGGGCAAATAATAAAGCATAGGACCTGTATGTCCTACAGGACCTATTTCAGCAGGCGACCAAAACCTAGCACGCAGCATCTACATGCCTACGGCGAATTTGCACAAAACTTCGTCCGATGCCCTGCGTACATTCAAAAGCTTTGGCGCTTCGTGTTATTCTGGCGTCCCGCGTTTCGGACCGAAACCCGGTCTGACGGTCAGAACCCGCGATATACAGGTTTTTAGGAGGGTTGCGTGAGAAAAAGGTCTTTTGCCTCGGGAATACTACTCCTCGTTATTGCCCTGGCAGTTCCTGCGTTGATTATTGCCCAGCAAACTAGATCCGCCAGACGGACTTCAAGTCCAGATCGTTCAGCAACAGGCGGAAGCTCAACTGGGAAGGCCGGTCCTTCGGGACCTGTCATTAAGAGCGACCTTGCCGAAGCGCTATCAGTAATCCAGTCAAACCACATTGACGGCAGAAAACTGGACTACAACGCAATCTTCAAATCGTCGATCAGCGGCATGCTGAGCGTCCTCGATCCGCACTCGACCTACTTCGATCCGATTGAATATGCCTCGTTCCGCACCGAACAACGCTCGGAATACTTCGGAATCGGCGCCACAATCGAAGATCTTCGCGAAGGAAACGACGTCAACACTTTCATTCGCGCCACCTTCCCGGAATCGCCCGCTCAACGCGCCGGTCTGCGATTTGGTGATCGCATCCTGGCAGTGGACGGCAACTCGATGAAGGGCAAGACCTATCCGGAAGTGCGCAAGTTTTTGCTCGGCGCGCGCGGCACAACAGTTAAGGTCACCGTCGAGCATCCGGCCACCAAACAGACCGAGACCGTCAACATCGTTCGCGATGCCGTTTCGCTGCCTTCAATCGCCCAGGCTTACATGCTCCGCCCGGGCGTCGGTTATGTCGGGATGACTGGTGGTTTCAACCTGACCACTGCGGATGAATTCGAAGTCGCGCTCAAGCAGTTGCACAGCAAAGGCATGAACATGCTGGTGCTGGACCTGCGTGGCAACCGCGGCGGACTGCTGATTCAAGCGGTGCGCGTGGCGAACACGTTCCTGCAGCGTGGCCAGATGATCGTTACGCAGAAAGGTCGCTTCCGCGACAGTTCGCAGTCGTATGCAGCAGTGAATGAAAGTCCTGACAGTGTTCCTGTTGTCGTGTTGGTTAACGGCGATACGGCGTCGGCGGCTGAGATCGTTGCCGGTGCTTTGCAGGATCATGACCGTGCGCTAATCATCGGTGAAACCACGTTCGGCAAGGGACTCGTACAGTTTCCGTTCCAGTTGGATTACGACTCAGCTCTGTTACTTACCATCGCCAAATACTTCACGCCATCGGGTCGCTTGATCCAGCGTGATTATTCCAATGGCGGTTTTTACAACTACTACTTCCCCGGCGGTTTGGCAGCGGAGAAGAACAATCAAACTCCGCAAAACGGCCCGGAGAGCCATACCGATACCGGTCGCGCCGTTTACGGCGGTGGCGGAATTTCACCGGACGAAACAGTGAAGCCCGGATTGATCACCGCCGCTGAGCGACACCTGCGCGACGTCCTCTTTGCGTTTTCACTCGAGTTGACGTCCGGACGCGTTGCTGGTTTTGAGTCGTACAAGATTCAACGTGGGATCGAGTTTGAGCACGATCTCTTGAATGAGGACTTTCCCGTCACGGATGCTCTCTTCAAGGAAGTGAAGAAGTTTGCAGCCGCCAAGCCGATCTTCAAGGTCAGTCCCGATCAGCTCGACAAATCGCGCTCTTTTGCCGAACGCCAGTTGCGCTACAACATCTTGTCGGCAGCTTATGGCTACCGGACTGCGACACAGGTCTTCAACGACGCCGATCCACAGATTGGACGCGCCGTCGACGCCATGCCGCGTGCTCGCGAGCTCGCTTTGGCGGCTAGTAGAGCGCGGGCTCGGGGCTAATGTTGGCCGCATATAACGCAGATTAGAACGCTCCTTATCATCAACCACGCTGCCGCAAGAGTGCGGCGCGTCTGGCCCAAGATCAAACGAGAACTCGACGCGTCCGGCGTTGAGTATCAAACTTACGAAACAACAGCGCGCGGGGATGCGACAGGCAAAACCCGCGCGTCTTTGCGATCAGGCATCAACTCAATCGTTGTTGTTGGCGGTGACGGTACTCTCAGCGAAGCCGCGGAAGGATTTTTTGAGTTCAACGACGACATTGATGTCCTCCCGACCGCGATCAATCCTTCAAGCACGCTCTCGATTCTGCCCGCCGGAACAGGCGATGATTTTGCCCGTGGTTTGTACGGCAGTCGGGCGCCTTTGCAAACGTGGATCGATAAAGTGGTCGCGCATGTTCGCGGAGAAAGTAGTGAGCCACCGCAAACAGTTGATGTTCTCTACGGTCGTTGCAATGGATACGAAAAGCCATTCATCTGCCTTAACGCTTCAACGATGGGAATCGGAGGTGAAACGGCCGGACGTGTCGCGGCGCAAGGGAAGTTCATGCGCAAGTTCTCGGGTGAATTTCGGTTTGTTTTTGCGGCAGTCGGGGCTTTGGCTGTATGGCGCGAGCGACGTGTGATTGTGACAGTCGATGGCCGCACCATCGCTGATGGACCAATGAATCTGATCGCGGTTGGAAACGGGCTTTATTGCGGTGGTGGAATGATGCTATCACCGGGCGCTCGACTCGATGATGGCAAACTGGACGTGATCATGGCCTCCGGTCTGTCGCGCGCGAATGTTGTCACTGAGCTCTCACGCGTGCATACGGGCGGCCATGTAAACAATCCGAAAGTCACAATCGTTCAGGGCACAATCGTGCGCATTGAGACGCTGCTCTTGCAGGATGCGATGCCGTTGGAGGCTGATGGAAATGTTCGCGGAGTGACGCCGGTTCAGTTTCAGGTTTTGCCTGGTGCGTTGAGGTTTGTCGTCTAGCATTCCATCGCTTCGATCTTCGCGAGGCGACGGCGGTGACGCTCTTCGCCGCTGAATCTCGCCGCCACGAAAGCACGAACGATGTCGAGCGCCAGTTCGATTCCAACTATGCGCGCTCCTAAAATCAACACATTGCAGTCGTCGTGCTCGCGTGATTGATGCGCTGAATAGGTGTCGCCACAGAGTGCGCCGCGAATGCCACGCAGTTTGTTGACAGCAACCGCCGCGCCGACACCGCTGCCACAAATCAATATTCCGATCTCAGCGCTACCATTCTGCACAGCTTCGCCAACCAGTTTGGCGTAATCTGGATAATCGTCGGGAACGGAGCCATCGTGCGTGCCGAAGTCGACAACATCGTGACCAGCCCCGCGCAGTTCCTCGATCACGTGTTCATTAAGAGGAACCCCGGCATGATCAGCACCGATTGCAATACGCATCGTGATTTCTTAGGTAAGGTTAGACAGGATTAACAAGATTTTTCAGAATTGACAGGATTCATCCTGCAAATCCTGCTTACATCTTGTAAATCCTGTCCAACTATGCCAGCAGCTTCTGAGCCCGACTGACAACATTGTCAACGTTAAACCCAAGATTCTTTAACGCCACATCTCCAGGTGCCGAGGCCCCGAAACGATCGAGACAGATAACATCACCCGCTTGTCCAACGTATCGTTCCCAACCCTGCCGGACACCCGCTTCAACGGCCAGCCGCGCCGTCACTGACGGCAGCAAAACCTTATCCCGGTACTCCGCTGTCTGCTCCTCAAACAGTTCCCAGCATGGCAAAGACACAACCCGCGTGGCCACGCCTTCGCCCTGCAACTTTTCTCGTGCCTCCAGGACCAGCGACACTTCCGATCCAGTCGCAATCAGAATCAGTCGCGGCATAACGACCTTTCCATCGGCTTCTGCTTCAGCCAACACGTAACCTCCGCGTCGCAACCCATCCGCCTTCGCAAAGTACTTGCGATCAATCACGGCTACTTTTTGCCGTGTCAGCGCCAGCGCCGTCGGCGCCGAGCGTCGCAGTATCGCGATGCGCCACGCTTCACTCACTTCCGCCGAATCGGCCGGCCGAATCACAAACAGATGCGGAATAGCTCGCAACGCAGCCAGGTGTTCGATGGGCTGGTGCGTTGGTCCATCTTCGCCGAGTCCCACCGAGTCGTGCGTGAAGACATAAATCACTTGCACTTCCGACAATGCAGCCAAACGAATCGCCGGCCGCATGTAATCGGAAAACGTCATGAACGTTCCGCCATACGGGATCAAACCACCGTTCAATGAGATTCCTGTCAACGTTGAACCCATCGCATGCTCGCGCACACCAAAATGCAGGATGCGTCCGTCGTAAGCCCCCGCTTCAAAACTGTGACTCGACTTAATGTCCGTGTTGTTTGAAACTCCAAGGTCTGCCGAGCCTCCAATCAGCATCGGCAGCACCGGCGCAAGCGCGTTTATCACTTCACCGCTCGCCACTCGCGTCGCCACCGGTTTGGGATCTTCAAACCTGGGCAGGTGATCTTCCCAACCCGCAGGCAGTTCACCACTCATGGTGGTGCTCCAGTTTTTCCCTTCCTCCGGAAAAGACTGCATATATTTCTCGACGAGTCCGTGCCACTCCGCTTCGAGTTGCTCACCACGCGGAACCGCTTCGCGGAAATGCGACAGAGCCTCTTCGGGAATATAAAACTGCTTGTCTTCGGGCCAACCAAGGTGGCGCTTCGTTTCGCGAACTGCATCTTCACCGGGCGCATCGCTGTGAGCTTTGCGTGTGCCCTGTGTCGGCATACCGAATCCAATCACGGTCTTCACGGAAATCAAGCTGGGCTTGTCGGTTACTGACTGCGCAACTTTGATAGCTTCTTCGATAGCGGCGAGGTTGTTGCCGTCGGCAACTGTCAGCGTGTGCCAGCCGTATGCTTCAAAGCGCTTCGGCACGTCTTCGCTAAATGCGAGACTCGTGAATCCTTCGATCGTGACCTTGTTGTCGTCGTACAAATAGATCAACTTGCCGAGTTTGAGGTGACCAGCGAGTGAAGCTGCCTCGGCAGCCACACCTTCCATCAGATCACCGTCCGAAACGATCGCATAAACGTAGTGATCGATCAGTGGAAAGCCGTCTTTGTTGAACATTGCGCCAAGATGTGCGGCGCCCATCGCCATGCCGACGCCATTTGCAAAGCCCTGGCCCAATGGACCGGTTGTGATCTCAACACCGGGCGTGAGTCCGTACTCCGGATGGCCCGGTGTTTTAGAGCCCCACTGACGAAAGTTTTTCAGTTCATCGAGCGAGAGGTCGTAACCGGTTAGATGAAGCAGCGAGTAGAGCAACATTGAGCCGTGACCGGCCGAAAGCAGAAAGCGATCTCGATTGTCCCACTTTGGATTTCGTGGATTGTGACGCAGGAACCGTGTCCAGAGCACGTAAGCCATTGGTGCGGCGCCGAGCGGCAAGCCCGGATGGCCCGACTCGGCTTTTTGGACCGCGTCGATTGTCAATGCACGAATTGTATTGATGCACAGTTGATCGAGTTCTGGTGTGGTGTTGGAGTTTTCTTTCTGCACTGGCGCGGTCATGTGGTTAGAGTCCTCGTGCTTTTAATAGGTCCTATAGGACATATAGGACCTATTTTGTCCTATAAATCCGATCGTACAATTCTTCCTGGCGCGCGAGCCCCTGCTGATAGCGAGCGTGTCGCGTCATGTCAGGCTCAAACACCTGGTCAACCGCAAATAAATCTTCCTCAATGTTTGCTATTTTGCCCACCGCTTCCAGCGCAAGCAAGGCAGCACCACGACTGGACGCCTCGGCAGTCCCGCCGAGCAACAACGGCCGGCCTAAAACGTCCGCAATTATCTGCAACCACGCTGGCGACGATCGCAATGCGTTACCGGACGCAGCAATCATTGCGTTCGGCGCAATCGGGTCGAGAGCACGAGCGATTGATGCAAAGCGATATGCGATCGACTCCAGCACTGCGCGTGCGATCTCAACAGGCTTCGTCTGTTGTTTGAGACCAAAGATTCCGCCGCGTGCCTCAGCTAACCAGCCCGTGCTTCGCTCGCCCGACCAGAATGGCAACACTGTTAGACCATGACTGTCTGGCTCGAGCGCTGCAATCTCCTGCTGCAACAGTGACCGATCGTCAGCAAAGTTCAGTGCTTCATTTATCCATTGCACGAGCCCGCCGCCATCAGATAACGCACCACCGACTGCTACTCGGCGGAGACATGCGCGATAACTCCAAAGCGCAGGCGCGAGTCTGTCAGGAGGATCTCCTTCAAACACAACTCGCATTGCGCCCGACGTTCCCACCATCAACGCGATCTTGTCTTTGGTACTGCAACCTGCCCCGATGTTGTTCGCTGCGCCATCGCCAACGACATTGACCAACCGCGCTTCTGCGAGTGCGGGCCAACGAAGCGCAAAACTGTCGGTGAGTCGCGCGCTGGTTTGCGTTTTTATCTCAGGCAACGTGTCGGGAGAGATACCGATCTCTTCAACAAAGTCCCAATCCCAGTCGCAGTTTCGCTGGTTGAATAGTCCGGTTGCGGACGCCATCGAAACAGAGGTCGAGTTGTCTGCAAAAAGGCGCACGCAAAGATACTCTGCAAATCCGAGCCAGCAGCGAGTGTTGCGAAACTTATCGTGATCCTCACTTCGCAACCAGCGAAGTTTTGCGGGCCAGTAACTGGGATGAAATCGACAACCGGTGCGGGTGTGAATCTCCGACTCATTAAAATCGAGGCGCAGATCCTTTGCGAACTGCGCCGCACGTGTGTCGGCCCAGGTCAACACCTGGGTGGTGGGAATTCCGGATGCGTCAATGCCGATCAGGCTGTGCCAAAAAGCGGAGACGGCGATGAACTCGACCTGGGCAGTCGAGTGAAAGTGATAGGTCAACAACTCATCGACCGTTTTTACAACTTCGTCAACGAGTTGATCCGGATCGAGTTCGACGAAGTCTGAGACTGCTGCGCTGCGTCGACTACGAACCTGCGCCCCTTGTACTTCGCTGCCGCGTTCGTCAAACAACGCTGCCCGCACTCCTGACGTGCCGACGTCGATGCTGAGTAAAAGCGAAGGCTTAGTGCCTGCCATTACCGCCACGATGTTTGGCGCCGGCTCAACTTCGTCAACCACGTCATCGAGGACGCTGCTCATTCGCCTGGTATCAAGTATAGGTCCTATAGACCTATTTCACCGTCTTCCTCACAAACTCAACAAAATCGCGCACATCGTCTTCCGTCGTATCAAACGACGCCATCAATCGCACTTCGGAGATCTCTTCATTCCAAACGTAGAAAAAATATTTCTTCTGCAACGCCGGCACATACTTCCTCGGTATCACCGCAAAGACGCCATTCGCTTCAACCCGCTGCGTTAGCTTTATCTGCGGAACCTTCGCCAGCTCACTTCCCAATAATTGCGCCATCTGATTCGCGTGCGCAGCGCTACGGCGCCATACATCATTCGAAAGCAGCGCCTCAAACTGCGCTGAGAGGAAGCGCATCTTCGACGGCAGGTGCATCCCTTGCTTGCGAATGAATTTGAAATCCATCGCACGTTTCTTATCAAAGAAAACGACGGCTTCGCCGTACATCATTCCGTTCTTCGTACCGCCGAACGAAAGCACATCAACACTTGCATCTGCCGTGATCTCTTTCAGCGACGTCTTGAGACTCACCGCCGCGTTCGAGAGACGAGCGCCATCGACGTGAAGCAGCATCCCATTATCGTGAGCGAAACCGGCAAGCTCCTTCAACTCTTTCTTTGTGTAGACCGTGCCCATCTCGGTGGCCTGTGAGATCGTAATCACGCCGGGTTGTACGTGATGTTCGACGCCAATGCCATGCATGAGGGGCTTGATGTGTTCGACGCGGAGTTTGCCGTCCGGTGTCGCAATCGTGAGTAGTTTGCAGCCGGTGAATTTTTCCGGAGCTCCGCATTCATCAACATTCACGTGCGCGCTCTCTGCACAAATGATCGCCTGGTAGGACTTCGTGATCGCTTTCAGACCGAGAACATTCGCTCCCGTACCGCCAAAGACAAAATAGACCGCAACGTCTCTTCCGAAGTGCTTCTGAAACAACTTTGTCGCGCGCGCAGTGAACGGATCGTCTCCGTAGGCGACGACGTGGCCATCGTTCGCTGCTTTGACGGCCTTAATGACTTCGGGATGCACACCGGCATTGTTATCGCTTGCGAAGCTGCGCTTAATCATATCCGTGTTATCCGTTGCTTAAATTTTTCGGTCTTTAAAGTCTCGCGCGATCTCACGCGCAGCATTTGCGCCCGGTAGTCCCGTGACACCACCGCCCGGGTGCGTGCCGGCCCCACATAAGTAGAGTCGCTTGAGCGGAGTGCGATATTGCGCCCAACCGATCAGCGGTCGAAAAGTAAAGAACTGATCGAGTGTTTGCTCGCCGTGGTGAATGTGTCCGCCGCTAAGACCAAACTCCTGCTCAAGGTCCAACGGTGTGATCACCTTTGCCGCAACAATCAGATCGCGTATTCCGGGCGCGTAAGCTTCCAGCTTAACAAACACGTTATTCGCAAACTCTTCGGCGCGCGTCGTCCAGTCGCCTTCCCTCAGTTTGTACGGCGCAAACTGTACGTGAACTGACATCACATGTTTGCCTGACGGCGCGAGCGAGGCATCACCAAGCGATGGAATGTTGATATCGAGATACGGCTCCGGTGAAAACTCGCCGTACTTCGAAGCGTCGAAAGCGCGCTCGAGATAGTCGATCTCGGGACCAATGTGAATGCGGCCTGAGAGCTTCGACGTTGCTTCACTGCTATTCACGCCACTAAACGCAGGCAGGCCTGAAAGTGCGAGATTTATCTTCGCAACCACGCCCGGTGCGCGGAAGTTACGCATCTTCAGGAGAAAATTGGGCTCGAGATCTATCGGATCAACCAGATTCAGAAATGTCGTACGCGGGTCTGCATTCGAAACTACTACGCGCGCTTCGATCTCTTCGCCGCCGTCAAGCACCACGGTCGGTTTGTCGCCGTCGGCGCCGCTAATCTGCGAAACAGACGCGGAGGTTCGAATCTCAACACCCGCAGCCTTCGCGGCGTTTGTCAGAGCCTGCGTAAAACCGCCCATGCCGCCTTTTGGGTAAGCTGCCGGTGCGATCGCGCTTCCATCCATTGCGGCTTGCCACAGTAATCCGAGACTCGTTCCCGCGGACCATGGACCAGCGAATGCGCCATGAATTCCGCGCGCGGCGACAGTTGCTCGCAATAGTTCTGTCTCGAACCATTCACTGACAAGGTCCGCGACCGCCATCGGTCCCCAACGCAGCAGACGATATTCGTCCTTCTTACCGAGACCTCGGAAAGCGAGTCCGACCTTTCCGAGTTGCCACAAGTCACCCGGTGTCGGTTGATCAATTGACGGAGGCGTCATCGAGAGCAGTGGCGCCAGTACGCGGCCAATGCGCGAGAAGCTGTTGGCAAACTCCGGATAACTGCTGGCATCGTTCGCGGAAAACTTTTCGATCTCGTTAATTGTCGGAGCGACGTTGTTGTAGATGCAGCAGTGGCTGCCGTCAGGCGAGAGAGCCAGCACACGCGCTTCCGGAGTGATCATCTCGAGACCGTGGCGCGCCAGGTTCAGATCTTCAATGATTTGCGATGAAAGCGGACCGGCTGCGTGGTCCAAGGTTGAGCAACGAAAACCGGGATGCAGTTCCTCTGTAACTGCGCCACCGCCGACAAGCTCACGTCGCTCCAACACGAGCGTCTTCAGACCGCTCTTCGCCAGGTAACACGCGGCCACCAGACCATTGTGACCGGCACCAATGATTGTGACGTCGTATGTCATCGGTTTTAAAAATCCGTTTTATCCGTGGCTAAATATCTTTTAGTAGCTGAAGTGCAGCGTTGCGTCCCGGCGCGCCCATGATGCCACCGCCTGGATGCGTGGCTGATCCGCACATGTAGAGATTCTTTATTGGCGTGCGATATTGCGCCCATCCCGGTGCCGGTCGCAGGAAGAAGAGCTGTTCGAGCGTCAACTCGCCCTGGAAAATATTTCCCTCAGACAAACCAAAATCGCGTTCGAGATCGAGCGGAGTCAACACCTGACGATCGCGAATCAGCTCTTTTATATTCGGCGCGTGCTCGGCAATCGTATCAACTACCGTGTCGCCAAACTCTTCGCGTTTTTCGTCCCAGGTTCCTTCCTTCAGGTTGTACGGCGCGTATTGCACGAAGCATGACATCACGTGCTTGCCCGGCGGCGCCACTGACGGATCGGTAAGACTGGGAATCACCATATCGATATATGGCCGGCGTGAAAAACGCCCGTACTTCGCCTCGTCGTAGGCTCGCTCCATGTAGTCGACGCTCGGCGAAATCGAGATCGCGCCACGAAGATGTGCGCCTGGTCCAGGTAACGATTTGAAATCAGGCAAACCGTCGAGAGCGAGATTCACTTTGCCTGACGAACCACGGTACTTATATCGCTTGAGATCGGTGCAGAAGTCGTCGGGCAAATGTTCTTCGCCAATCATCTTCATAAACGTCAACCGCGGATCGACGCTCGACGAAACGACTTCCGCGTGGATCTCATCACCATTTTCGAGCACAACTCCGATGGCGCGTCCGTTCCTGAGAAGAATTTTTGCAATCGGCGCCTCAGTGCGAATCTCGACGCCTGCTTCACGCGCTGCGTCTCCGATGGCGTTTGAAATCGCGCCCGTCCCACCGCGGGCAAATCCCCAGGATCGAAAGGCTCCGTCGATTTCGCCCATGTAATGATGCAGCAGCACGTACGCCGTTCCCGGTGAACGCACGCCGAGAAAAGTGCCGATGATCCCAGAGGCTGACATCGTCGCTTTGAGTACGTCAGTCTCGAACCACTGATCGAGAAAGTCGACGGCACTCATCGTCATCAACTGCACCTGGTTGTACTTGTCTTCGTCGGAGAGCTTTTGAAAGCGCCGGCCCAGGAACGCGAGATTCTTCCAAGCTTTCGGATCCAAGGTCGTGGGGTCTGGGGGCGTCATGCTCATGATCGGCTTCACGAAATGGGCCATCTCGATCATGGCTTTTCCGTATTCGTCATAAGCTTCCGCGTCGAGACGTGAGTGACGCGCAATCTCGCGACGCGTACGAGCATGGTCGTTAACGCGCCAGAGATAATCGCCGTTCGGCATCGGCGTGAACGTACCGTCGAGCGGAAGAATTTCCAGACCGTGGCGCGGCAAGTCGAGTTCGCGAATAATTTCCGGTCTCAACAAAGAGACCACATACGAACAGACTGAGAATTTGAAACCCGGAAAGATTTCTTCAGTAACTGCCGCTCCCCCGAGGACGTGCCGGCGCTCAAGCACGAGAACTTTCTTGCCGGCGCGCGCGAGATAGGCCGCATTCACCAGACCGTTATGACCGCCCCCGATTACGACGACGTCGTATTTACTATTCATAACTTTGTTTCGGATTTATTCAGCCACCGAAAAGAAGGTGTCTTGCCGCGAATGCGTTAGCATACTTATAATCGCTCGCCCTGACAAATCCGTGTTCATCTGTGGCCAAACACTAAAACACTAATGCCCATCGGAACTGCTTTTCATGAACGAACATTCCCGCTTTGCGAAAGTCTCAATTATCGCGAGTGGTCTGGTTACTATGCGGTCAGTTCCTACGAACCGCATCATGAACACGAGTACAACGCGATTCGCAACGCCGCCGCGTTGATCGATATCTCGCCGTTGTTCAAATACCGGTTAACCGGCAAAGACGCGACGCGGCTCGTCGATCGCATCATCACACGCGACCTGCGAAAGGTGTCGGTGGGCCAGGTGGTCTATACACCGTGGTGCGATGAGCATGGCAAAGTGATCGACGACGGCACCGTTTCGCGGCTCGAGGAAAACACCTATCGGTGGACTGCCGCCGACCCGAGTCTGCGTTGGTTTACGCAAAACGCCGCGGGCATGGACGTGCGGATTGAAGATATTTCCGAAAGCGTTTCCGCCCTCGCTCTGCAGGGACCAACGTCAGGAAGACTGCTCAAGAGTCTCGTACACGATGCCGACATCGCTAATCTGAAATACTTCCGTGTTACGAAAGGGTCAGTCGCGGGCGTGCCGGTTGAGATCTCGCGCACCGGTTACACGGGCGATCTCGGCTACGAGATCTGGATCGCCTCGGATGAAGCCATCAAAGTTTGGGATGCATTAATGGACGCGGGGCGCGCGTTTGATATTCATCCCGCCGGCATGCTCGCGCTCGACGTCGCGCGCGTAGAGGCAGGCTTGCTGCTAATCGACGTCGATTTCAACAGCAGCAAGAAGGCGTTGGTTGATGAACAGCGTTACTCGCCATTTGAAATGGGACTCGGACGCCTCGTGAATTTAGACAAGAATCGTTTCGTGGGCCAGGCAGCTTTGATCGAAGAACAGAAGCGCGGAGCTGCGCGTGAGATTGTTGGCCTCGAGATCGACTGGCCACAGGTTGAGAGTATCTACGAACAAGTCGGACTGCCGCCGGCCGTTTCACCAATCGCATCGCGCGTCGCAGTGCCCGTGCTCAAAGAGGGTATTCAAGTCGGCAAGGCCACGACCACGACCTGGTCACCGACATTGAAACGAATGATTGCGCTCGCGACCGTCAAACGCGAGTACACACGCCCCGGCACGCGTTTACAATTTGAGATCACCGTCGAGGCCGTGCGCCATCACGTGCGCGCAACGGTCGTAAAGACACCCTTCTTCAATCCAAAACGGAAAACAGCCACACCTGTCGTATGAACGCTCATTTGCGTGAGATCGTCGATCAATACGATCCAAACCTCGAGCTCGATCTGGCCTCGACTATCCCTTCGTCGTGGTACACCGATAAAGATTTCTATCAACTCGAGCTCGAAACTGTCTTTTCACAATCGTGGCAACTGGCCGCACGCGCCGATCAGGTAACTGAGCCCGGCAAGTACGTCACGACAGACATTGCCGGCGAGCCCGTAATGATCGTACGTGGAAATGACGGAGTACTGCGAGGGTTCTTCAACGTTTGCCGTCACCACGCTGCGGCGGTGATGACGGAGCCGGAGGGCAAGGCGGCGCATCTGCGTTGTCCATATCACGGCTGGACGTATTCGCTGGAGGGTGAACTGAAAGGCACTCCTGATTTCTCTGGTGTGTGCGATTTCGATCGTGCGATCAATGGTCTTGTATCGCTCGAGATTGCCGAGTGGGAAAACTGGGTTTTCGTTAAAACGATCCAGAACGTTCCGGAGTCGCTCGAGGAGTTTCTGGGCGAAGAATTGCTGGGACAGACGAATCCGCTGCGATTAACTGATCTTCATTGGTTTGAGCGACGTCATTATCAGTTTGACTGCAACTGGAAAGTGTTCGTCGATAACTATCTCGATGGCGGTTATCACGTCCCGTACCTGCACAAGGGTCTCGACAGCGTGCTCGATTACAGCAACTACATGATCGAAAACGGCGAACACTTCTGTTTACAGTGGAGCCCGATCGTAAGTGAAGGTGCTGAAGCGCAGACTGGGGCGGTAAGAAAGGGCGACCGGGCGCTTTACTACTGGATCTATCCAAACTTCATGATCAACTGGTACGACGGCGTGATGGATACAAACCTCGTCATACCGCGCGGCGTGGACCACACGGAAGTCATTTTTGATTTTTACTTTCCGGATGTAATGAGTGAAGAGGCACGTGCACGCAATCGTGCGAGTGTTGAAGTGGGCCAGCGAATTCAGGACGAAGATGTTGCGATCTGCAAGTCGGTGCAGCGCGGGTTGAATTCGCGCGCATATCACGCCGGACGATTATCGGTGCGACGCGAGGCCGGCGAACATCTATTTCATCGCTTGCTGCATAGAGATGTGAGTAACGGTTTAGCCCCTTTCAATAAATGAAAACTCAAGGCCACCTGCTGCGCGTACTCGGAGTGGGGTTTGGTCTCGCCGTCATCATCGGCAATACGATCGGCGCGGGAATTTTTCGCGCGCCGGGAACAATCGCCGAACAATTACCTGCACCTACACCGTTCCTGCTCGTCTGGATTGCCGGCGGGGTTTACGCATTCCTCGGCGCCATCTCTCTCGCTGAACTCGGCACAATGCTTCCGCGTTCCGGCGGTCAATACGTGTTTTCGCGATACGCTCTTGGTGAATATGCCGGCTTCATCGTCGGCTGGAGCGACTGGATTTCATCGTGTGGTTCGACGGCCGCCGTGTCGCTCGTCATCGGCACGTTTGGCGGCGCGCTCTTTCCCGTACTCGACGGAAAAGCCGTTCCGGTCGCGGCGGCAGTGGCGATCATCTTCGCGTTACTGCAGTGGCGTGGAATCGTTTGGGGCAGCAACATTCAGAACACCACGAGTTTATTGAAAGCGCTTGCTTTTCTCGCGTTGATTGTGGCGGCGTTTATCTTCGGCCGAGGCGGATCATTAACTAGTTCAACAACAGCAGCAGCGCCCGTCATCACAATGGCCGCAATCGTCGTGTCGCTTCAGGCAGCGATTTATACCTACGATGGTTGGGCTGGTGTGATCTATTTCTCCGAAGAAGTTGAAAACCCGGATCGTGACATTCCGCGTTCGCTGTTCGGCGGAGTAATCGCGATCGCAGCGATCTATCTGCTGGTGAACCTCGCGCTGCTCTACGTGTTGCCGATATCTCAAATCGCGGGCAAGGAGTTCGCCGCGGGTGAAGCAGCAACTGTGATCTTCGGCCGGTACGGCGATATGGTCTTTCGTTGTCTCACGATAGTGTCGATGCTGAGCGGTATTAACGCGCTGCACCTCATGGCGACGCGCGTTGTTTTTGCGATGAGCCGCGATGGTCTGTTCACGACAAAAGCTGCGGTAGTTAACGAAGGCGGTACTCCGACTATCTCGCTTTTTCTGAGCGCGCTCGTGGCGCTGCTGTTCATCATGTTCGGCGAGAAATTCGAGACCGTGATCACAGTGCTCGCTTTTTTCTTTGTGGTTAATTATGTGCTTTCGTTTGTTTCCCTCTTTGTCCTGCGCTACCGCGAACCGGATAAGCCTCGACCGTATCGCGCTTGGGGTTATCCCGTTACGCCGGCGCTCGCGTTGATCGGATCAGTGATCTTTCTTGCCGGAGCAGTCCGTGCCGATACTAAGAACAGTGTGTATGCGCTGGTGCTGTTGGCGGTGAGTTATCCGGTATTTCGATTGATGAAGTTGCTGAGTTAGCGATCTCAGACGATGCGCGATCCTTCGTTATCGACGTCGAGGATTCTGACGGTTGACTCTACTTTAAAACATTTGGCGATCCGCTCGCCGATCTCTTCCTCATTCTTCTCAACCAAAGCAACGATACTTGGACCAGCGCCACTCAGGGCAATGCCGAGCAGGCCTGGTATTCGTGGCAATGCGAGTGCTTGAGCGAGCCCCGGCACGAGTGATTCTCGCTGTGGCTGATGCAAACGGTCCCGCATTGCTTCCCAAACCAGGTCATAACGCTGCTGTGCAATTGCGGCAGTGAAGAGTGCCGTTCGCTGCAGGTTGTGAACCGCGTCGAGACGGCTGACAGTTCTCGGCAAGGCGGCTCGGGCAACGTGTGTCGGCAGTTGTGAATGTGGCGAGACGACCACGACGCGAATTTGCGAGGGCCAGTCGAATTTTACGGAGATCACTGTTTTGTCGTGGGCGAAGCAGCTTGCGAGAAAGCCGCCGTGCAGTGAAGCCGCGACGTTGTCGGGGTGGCCTTCAAACTCGGTGGCGTAATTCAGAATGCGTTGTTCAGGGATTTCTTTTTCGGCGATTAAACCGGCCAGCTTGATCCCGGCGACGATTGCGGCGGCGCTGCTGCCTAAACCGCTCGCGAGTGGTATCTCGTTGTGCACGTTCAGTTCGAGCGGCGGCAGTGTTATTCCTTCAGCTCGTGCAGCGAAAGACATCGCGCGATAGATCAGGTTAACGGCGTTGCGTGGTAACGATTCGTTCTCTTTTGCACCTGTGGTGGTGACACGACAGGGCTCGGAACCACTGGGCATTGATGTCGCTCGAACTGTGAGATAAAGCTTCAGCGCCAGACCAAAGCAATCAAAGCCTGGGCCAAGATTCGAGGTTGAAGCTGGAACACGTACTTCCAATGTCATTTTTATAGACGGGATTTACAATACCTCCCGAATCGCGTCCGCAGATGCCGCCACACGAATCGGAGAGTTAGCAAATTGGCTTTCAAGCTTGCGTTGCTCGGGGTCTGTTAATGATTGGTTGTGATATTTGATCACGTAATCGGTATCTTTCAACACGTGGCCGGTCAAAACTGCCACGACTGTTTCGTTCTCGCCAATTACTCCCTCACCAACGAGCTTACGAATTCCGGCAACTGTCGTCGCTGACGCCGGTTCACACCCAATTCCATCACGTCCGATGATCGCCTTCGCGTCCGCTATCTCCTGCTCGGTTACGGTTATCACACTACCACCCGTCTCACTCACGGCCCGCCACGCTTTCTGCCACGAAACGGGCGCGCCAATCTTGATCGCCGACGCAAGCGTTTTCGGATCTTCTTCGTTCACAAACTCTTTGTGTTCCTCATCAGAATAGAAACGCGCAAACGGTGCCGCGCCTTCAGCCTGAATAACGGTTATCTTCGGTTGGCGATCGATCAAACCACTGCTCAACAACTCGCGAAATCCCTTGCCAAAAGCCGAACTGTTTCCGAGATTTCCTCCGGGCAACACCAGATGATCCGGCACTCGCCAATTAAGCTGCTCGGCAAGTTCAAACGCCACCGTCTTCTGACCTTCAATGCGAAACGGATTGATGGAATTGACGAGATAAATCGACTCGTCTTCAGCAAGCTCGCGAATCACGCTCATCGATGCGTCGAAATTGCCATCGATCTCCAATACCTTTGCGCCATAGTCCAACGCCTGAGCCAGTTTTGCATGGCTCACCTGTCCTGCGGGAACGATGATTGCACACTGGAGATCAGCACGAGCCGCATAAGCCGCCAAACTCGCCGCCGTGTTTCCGGTACTGGCGCAGACGACGAGGCGAGCGCCGAGTTTGCGCGCCTGCGTCACGGCGACAGTCATGCCTGTGTCTTTAAAGGAGCCGGTGGGATTACACCCCTGGTGCTTGAGTCTTAACTGAGACAGCCGGCAGTAATCTGCAGACGGGCGGGCGTCGTACAGAGGTGTGTTTCCCTCACCAAGGGAAACAACAGTTGCATCTTCGGAGAAAGGAAGGAATTCGCGAAAGCGCCAGACGCCACTGCTGTCGCGTTGATCAAAAGACGCGCGCCGCGTCAGCCAAAGCTCACGTAATGAAGAGGGATTGATTGCGAGCTTGTCGCGCGCCTCTATATCGAGAAGCCCACCGCAGTGCGAACACACGTAAAGCCGAGCATCAAGGCCGTACTCGGCGCGACACTCGGCTCTAATGCAACGCTGAATATAGGTCATGTAGGACCTATAACATGTTTTTAGAAGCTGAACCTAATCTGCGCGTCGATACGTCGGTTGTAAGCCGGGTTACCGAAACCAAAACCACCGAAGCCACCTGCAGTCGAGGTTGATTGTCCAAATAACGACGAACCCAGGTTACCGACCGGATTGTTGAAGTTCACGTGATTCAAAATGTTGTTGAAGTTCAACGAGAACGTCAGATTGTAGCGACCACTTCCGCCGCCTGGACCGCCGAAACCTCCGCCACCGCCGCCTGGTCCACCAAAACCACCGCGGCCGCCACCACCACCGCCACCTTGAGGACCGCCACCAGGACCACCCGGACCTCGACCACCAGCCATGCCGCCACCCATTACCGTGTTTCGTTGTCCTTCACGCTGGCGATCGTTCTGTCCATCCTGCTGACGATTCTGCGCATTCGAACCGCCCTCGGAGCCGAAACTCCATGTCTTGCTGATGCGCATGTTGACGGTGACCGATCCCGGGCCTTCGGCGAAGTTACGCGGAATCATTACGTCACCTGGCGCAAACGTGAGTTTGAAATTGCCGTATGGTGTGCACTTTATGTTAACCGTGTCGGAGCAATCCGCACCTGCAGGTGCGAGTGCTGGTCGCTCGATATTCAGTGTGTCGCCGTTGATATCACGGCCAAGCGTGATGTTGAAGGGACGGCCCGACTGCACGATCACGAAAGGATTCAAACTGATGCCCCACGGTGCGCGGAAATTTCCAGTCATCACAAAACGATGCCTGATATCGCCCGAGGCACGTCCGTACTCAGTGCTCAAGTCGTATGGATTGGCCGGGAAACTGCCGACGCCGTCCGCGTCGCTGTTCGCCTTCGCAAAAACGTAAAACGCATTCATCGTCGCGTTGCGATGGAAACGGCTGTTGAAGTTAACGATGAATTGATTCTGGTTGTAACGCCCGCTCGATTCATACTCGAAAACGTTGCAACGCGTCGAGGGATTGATCTCGGGAGGGATGAAATCCGCGCAGTCCAACGGTCGAATGCCGCTATTCGGAACGCCGGGAATAAATGTACCGGGCAACGGCGCATTCAATGGTCTGGTGCGCAAAACGTGCAGCGTCCGAATGTTGATGTAACTGGTCGCAATCGTCAGATTGTGTGGCAATTGACGCTCAACACTGATCACCGATTGCAAGGTGTAAGGCGCCTGCAGGCCATCTTCAAGCCGATAGACAGTTCCCGGAACTGAAAATTGGACCAATTGGCCCGCCGTGGGAATCAGAGGAAAGAAATCCGGATTCTGTACCGTAAACTGCTGCTGGCTCACGCCATTCAGCCGCCGCGCCGTCATCGTTAAGTTTTCACTAATACGCTCGTAGAAAACACCATAGCCGCCGCGAATAACCGTCTTCGACTGCTGGCCGCCGGGCGACCACGCAAAACCCACACGTGGTCCAAAGTTGAAATTGCTGTCGATATTCTTCTGGTTCTCGTAACGAAGACCGAGACTGAGAGTAAGGTTGGGTCGCAGCTTCCAATCGTCCTGAACGAAGCCACCAACGTCCCACTGGCTCACTGTGGTCTCCGGATTACCGGATGACAATCGAAACTGGCTAGCACCACCTCCGAGCGCCCTTATCTGCGCACCGGTCAGCCCCTGCGCCAGGAAAACCTGTGTACGACGATAACGCTCGATACTGGTGATCAGATCAGTGGCACCAGTCGGAACGTCGTTGGCATCGAGTACTGGGCCAATACTGCCGCCAAAGAACGTGTAAGTACCGCCGAAGTTTTGCGGCGAAAATTGATCGATGTTAACGCCACGCAGACGAGCGCCTACCTTCAACGCGTGGTTGCCTTTGGCAAATGAAGTGTTGTTGGTTAATTCCCAGTCGTGCGTGATGCTGTGTGACTGCCCCACTTGCGATCCGCCGCCGCTAAATGCTTCCGAAACATCGATCGTGGCAATCGAGTTGTCGGCGTTCTGCGAAGTCTGCTGGCGTTCAAATGAAAAACGGGTTTCGTTAACGATCGTTTTGTTAATGATTGCTGTTTCAGTCAGCTGGACACTTTGCTCGTTGTTCTCGCTGTTGTAAGCACGCGAGGGCAGGGAGAAGCCGCCGACTCCAGTAACTCGAGTGTTCTTCGCATAGTTATAGCGGGCGATGAGCGTGTGGTTGGCGTTGATCTGATAATCGATCCTCGGACTGAAAGAAGTGCGACGGCTCGGAATGGCAACGGTTTCATTAAAGCCAACGATGTTGTTATTCGCGTCCAGCACCTGGCCCACAACCAACGTCTCATCGTCTACATCGCGCTTATCAAAATCGACAAAGAACGACATTTTCCGTTTCATGATCGGACCACCAAAGTTTCCACCATACTGGCGCGTTTGAATCGGCGGTCGCCGGTCAGCGAACGGGTTGCGAGCATTTAGTGCATCGTCGTTAAAGTTCAGGGAAACCTGACCGCGATAACGATCGGTGCCAGGGCGAGTCAGAATCTCGATACGACCAAAACCGAGGCGATCGTACTCGGCGGAAAACGGATTGGAGTTGATTCGAATTTCGCGAATAGACGCGCGCGGCGGCAGGCGACCACCGGTGAATCCGTCGACAAAGATTTGTCCTCCATTTGGACCAGCCGAAGGACCAGCCAAAGCCTGTAACGCAGCCGCGAGATCGTCCGGGTCGTCCGGCAGCGCGTCGATGTCGTCGCCCTTCAATACAACTGCGCCGGCGTTATTTTCCGGCTCAGTGCTGATCTCACGATTGTCTGTGTTTACAGTGACCTTCTGTTCTTCGATTGCAACTTTCAAAGTGATATCGAATTGCGCTGCCTTTCCAGCTGTGACTTCGATATCGGGAGTTTCGGACATGGCAAAGCCCGCATTGACCGCACGAATTGTGTACTTACCGGGCGCGAGACCATTAATGGTGTAGGAGCCAGAATTATTCGTAATCACAGACTTCTCCACGCCCTTGCCGTCAATCGCGGTTACACTCGCACCCACGATCGCGCCGCCCAGCTCATCGAGCACCTGGCCACGCAGAGATCCTGGGCGCTGTTGCCCAAACACAAGTCCCGGGATACTTGCGCAAAGGGCAATTAACAACACGATTTTCTTCATTCCGAAGCTCCTTCGAACACTTTTGCTATTTGGCGCAGATAGAGTGCGTTACGCCCCAGCTTGGGTGCAAATTGTATCGAAATTAGTCGTAAAGAGTCTGTCAATGGATTGTAAAGTTTTGTCAGTTCTATGGAGTTTGCGATTGACACTTCTTTACGCACGAAAATGGGCGATTATTGTAGGATCCCTTTCTGTGCAACAGGAACTTGCCTTAGTCCGTCGTATGTCATTCAATCTTGCTGAGAAGCAACCAATGGAACGCGTCCTCGTAATTGACGACGATGTCGGCTTGTGCGAGTTGGTCGGAGAGTATCTTCAGCCCGAAGGTTACACGGTTGAAGCGATTCATAACGGCGAACGCGGGATCGATCGCGCCCTTTCTGAAGAGCACGATCTCGTTGTGCTCGACGTGATGTTGCCGGGCACGAACGGATTCGACGTGCTGCGGCGTATCAGGGCCCGCTCTCGCATTCCCGTATTGATGTTAACGGCGCGGGGCGACGATGTGGATCGCATTGTCGGCCTCGAAATCGGCGCAGACGATTACCTTCCAAAGCCATTTAACCCCCGTGAGCTGGTTGCTCGTATTCGCGCGGTATTGCGGCGCGCCCAGCCCGTTGAGTCAACTACTTCCGCGCGTGAAACCATTCGAGTCGGTGACATTGAAATGGACAGCAACACGCGTAATGTCCGCCGCTCGGGGGAAGTAGTTGAACTCACCGGAGTCGAATACGACCTGCTCGAAATTCTGCTGCGCAATGCCGGACAAATAGTGAAACGAGAAGATCTGGTTAAGGAAGTATTGGGTCGCGAACTATCGCCATTCGATCGCAGTATCGACATGCACGTCAGCAATCTGCGCAAGAAGTTGGGCCACCAGTTGAATGGTCTGGAAAGAATCAAGACCATTCGTGGTGTGGGCTACATCTACGGCGCCACGACAGAGAAAGAATGAGCCACAAAAAGGCACAAAAGGCACATAAAGGAAGAATGAAAATGCGGAGCCAAAAGAATTTCGACCAGCTGGCTGTCCTTCCTCTTTTTGTGTTTTTTGTGCCTTTTTGTGGCTGAATGATTTTGTGCCTTTTTGTGGCTTATGAAGATCCCCTTTCGTAGTCTTTATCTGAAAATCTTCATCTGGTTCTGGCTTGCCATGATCATCATCAACGTCGTGTTGTTTGCGGCGTTCGCCCTCACGCGTCCGACACCGACACGGCGCTCGTGGCGTGACCTCGCGCAAACTGGTCCAAACGCACAGAAGGCGGCTGAGGTCTACGAGCAATCAGGATCGCAAGGGTTGGCTGCAACGCTTCAGGCGACAGAAAAGTCTTCCGGTGTTGGTGCGACTTTCTTCGATGAGAATGGGAACGAACTCTCCGGGCGACCTGTGCCGCCTGGCGCTCACGAGCTGAGCGCGAAGGCGACGGAAAGTCGTGACATCGAATTCAACTTCGCGGTTGAAAATACACTCGTCGCGCGACCTGTCGTGAGTGCGAAAGGGCAGCGATACATCTATGTCGCTCATATTCCGCGGCCCCCGTTTCAACCGAGTTTTCAAACGTTAGGGTTGCGACTCCTGGTGGTGCTCGTAATCGGTGGTATCTTTTGTTACTGGCTGGCGCGTTATCTCACGACCCCAATTCTGAAACTTCGCACGACGACAAACGAACTGGCTGAGGGCAATCTCGGTGCACGTGTTTCGACCAGGCTCTCAAAACGTCATGACGAAGTTGGACAGTTAGGGCGCGATTTCAATTCGATGGCTGAACGCCTGGAGTCGATGGTCAAGGCTCAGCAGCGTTTGCTGGGCGACATCTCGCACGAGCTGCGCTCGCCACTCGCCCGTCTTGGCGTCGCGCTCGGGTTGGCCCGGCAACGATCTGGTCCAGAAGCTAATGGCGCGCTCGATCGCATTGAACGCGAGTCAGACAATCTCAATGAAATGATCAGCCAGTTGCTGACGCTGACGCGTCTTGAAAGCGGCACCGACAGTCGAAAGCGCACGGATATCGATCTGGCGGCACTTGTGAAGGAAGTTGCTGACGATGCTAACTTTGAAGCACGCAGCATCAACCGTGCAGTGCAGGTTGTTTCGAGTGACCACTGTTCGATAAAGGGCGTAGAAGAATTACTGCGCAGCGCGGTGGAAAATGTCGTGCGCAACGCCGTTCGTTACACGCCTGAAGGAACTGCGGTTGAAGTTGCGCTGCGACGGCAGAATGGCGGCAGCGACAACTACGCGGTGATCAGCGTGCGTGACCGCGGCAAGGGCGTTCCGGAAGAAGCGCTCGAGAAGATCTTTCGTCCGTTCTATCGAACCGAGGATGCGCGCGACCGGCAGAGTGGTGGCGGCACAGGCCTCGGCCTGGCGATCACTGAACGCGCTGTGCGGATGCATGGTGGATCCGTGGTGGCTGCCAATGCTATCGGTGGCGGCTTGTCGGTAGAGATGAAATTTAGACAGGATTTACAGGATGTCTCAGGATGAACATGATTTTTATCCTGTAAATCCTGAATCAATCCTGTAAATCCTGTCCCATCTTACGTCGCTTTCTGCGCGCCAACTGCATTTCAACGAACCTCACCACCAGGATCCAGATCAACGCCGCCGCGAATCCCGCAATCACATCCGTTGTGTGATGCACACCCAGATAGATTCGCGAGAAACCAATCAACAAGAACATCAGCGACGAGACGATCCAGATCACTACAGAGACGCGTTTGGACTTGATTCGTGCCGTGAGGATCGCAGCGAGGGCACCGAAGAAACAGGCGCTCATCAGTGAGTGGCCGCTCGGAAAACTGTAGGTCTCGGGTAGCGTCAGGTTGAAGAATGGCTCCGGTCGCGTACGTTTGAACGTGAGCTTCAGCGTCACATTCAACAGCCCGGCGCCAATCATCGTTACCGCGAAGAGTTTTGCCTCGCGACCCCACTTCCGCATCGCAAAGCGAATCACGACGAAGATTGTGGCAAGCGTCAGCGCGAGCGACGATCCGACAAAAGAAATGCCACGCATGATCGCCGTGAGCAATGGTGAGGCAAGCTGATGGACCGCCGCGCGTGTTACTTCGTCAAAGTGTCGCGTTTCACCCTCGAGAACCTCATCCGCAAGCCAGCCAAAGAAAATTAGTGCGGCAATTGCCGTCGCAAGGCCCAGCAACAATGATAAACTAAGGAACTCGAACGAACGCTTTTCATTGGCGCTGGTGGTTGGCATCGCTCTTTACTAGCGAGATTCGGTTAAGCGCGTCAAGATCCTTTCCGTAGATCCGTGAACATCTGTGGCCAAACTTCCCAGACGAAAGTTTCTAAAAACTATCGGTAGCGCTGCAGTTGCGACTGCACTTCCAAGCGTCATCCTTGGCGCTCAATCGCAATCGGCCTCCATTGGTCTGTTCTGGGAAGCGGGATTTCCTTCGATTCAAGGTTGCGATCTCACGCTCGAGACGCTCCAACAAGCGTTGAAGGAATTCGCTGTCACTGTCCTCAACGAGCGCGATCTGAGCGCACAACTGAATACAACACGTTTCGATCTGCTCATCACTCCATATGGCTCCGCGTTTCCAAAACGCGCCTGGCCGGCGATGTTGAAATACCTGCGCGACGGTGGAAACTGGCTGAACATCGGTGGAATACCACTCTCAAGACCCGTTGTTCGCACCGGAACTGAATGGCGCGCCGAACCGAAACAAGCGACCTTTCACAAAAAACTCGGCATCACCCACTCCTTTCCAGTCAACGGTCATGGTCTGAAACCTGATGAAAATTACGCGCTATACGTGCGGCTCAGCTCATCAAACAATGAGCCCGACGAAGCTGGCAGCGATGGCCCACATGAAGGTGTCGTCCGTCCGCTGATGCCGGTATTTATTGAAAACCGAATGGTTGCCGCGCCTGTGATTCAGGTCGATCGCCTGCTTGGTGAATTTGCGGGTGGGCGCTGGGTGCTTGCTAATCTCAGCCGCAGTATCGAAAGCTGGACCATCACGATCCTTGCTCAACGAGCAGCGCAGGGCGCCACTCGCTTTGAAGTAAGAAGCGACTTCGCTTCGTACAAACCCGGCGAAGTTCCCACGCTCTCAGTTGAACTGCTTCGTCCGAAAGGCGACCTGCAGAAGCTTGCAATTAAGGATTGCAGCATCGAGGTAAGCAATAGCAGCGATCAAATCGTCTCGCGTTTACAGGTTCCACTCAATGCAGAAGGTGCAAAAGTCATCGGTTCGGTAAAACTTCCCGACAGCGTAAAACTTGCGCCCGGTCTCTACAAAGTGCATGCGAAGCTCAACGCGCCACCTCGCGATCTAACTCACACCAGCGGCTTTTGGATCTACGACGAAGCACTCCTCACGCGTGGCAAGCCGCTAACGGTCGACAAACACTTCTTCTATCGCGATGGTCGAGTCTTTCCCGTGACCGGCACGACTTACATGGCTTCCGATAAGCATCGTCGCTATCTCTTCGAGCCCAATCCGCTCGTTTGGGATAACGACTTCCGCGCAATGAAAGAAGCCGGAGTGAACATGGTCCGCACCGGAATATGGACCGGTTGGAAGAAATACATGCCAGAACCTGGCAGAGTAGATGAAGCAACACTGCGCGCGTTTGATGCGTTTCTTCTCACCGCACACAAGTACGACATTCCGGTTATATTCACCTTTTTTGCATTCCTGCCCGAGACGTGGGGCGGCGAGAATGCTTACCTCGATCCGCGCTCAGTTAAGGCGCAGCAACAATTCATCTCCGCATTTACTCAACGGTGTCATCGTGTCGACGACGTCCTCTGGGACTTCATCAACGAACCCTCATTCTGCTCGCCGAAGTATCTGTGGAACTGCCGCCCAAACTACGACGCACACGAACAGGCCGCATGGAAACAATGGCTGAGAGATCGCTATCCGGCCGCAACGGACGAAGAACATCGCAGCAATCTCCAGGAACTCTGGCGCACGACCGACGAGTCGTTGGACCTTCCCAAATTGCAGGACTTTGAAAGCGTTCACCTGATTGACGAACGATTGCCGCTCAAAACACTCGACTACCGCCTGTTTGCACAGGAGATGTTCATCCGCTGGGTCCGCGCCGTGACACCAGCCATCCGCAGCAACGGCAACACGAAACAATTAATCACGGTGGGCCAGGACGAAGCGGGCCTGGGAGACAGCCCAAACATTCAGTTCTTCTCGAACGAGATCGATTTCACCTCTTTGCACAACTGGTGGAACAACGACGATCTCCTTTGGGACAGTGTACTAGCAAAGACGCCGTCGAAATTGAGCTTGATGGAAGAGACTGGCGTGATGTTCTACGAGAAGGCGGACGGTGGTGCGCCGTGGCGAAGCGAACAGGAAGTCAGCAACCTGCTCGAACGCAAGATGGCGCTTTCATTTGCTGCCGATGGTGCGGGATTCGTCGAGTGGATCTGGAACACGAATCCTTACATGAATTCGACAAATGAAGTCGGCATCGGATTTCATCGCGTCGATGGAACCGCGAAACCAGAGCTCGAACCTTTTCTCCGCATCGCAAAGTTCATGGCCCAACATGGACATCATTTGAGAGATCGCGCGGCTGAACCGGTGGCGCTGGTCATTCCTCACTCGCAGATGTTTTCACCTCGCAGCTTTGCGCATGAAGCGACCCGCAGAGCCGTGCGCGCGCTGTACTACTACTGCGGCGTGCCAGTGCAAGCGGTAAGTGAGTACACGGTTAACGAGTACTCCGGACAGGCGAAGTTGATCGTCGTCCCGTCGCCGCGTGTGTTGAGCGAGAAGTGCTGGAAGACGCTCGTTGCGGAAGCCTCGCGAGGTGCAACGGTTGCGATCTCCGGACCTTTCTATGAAGACGAACACTGGCTCTCTAAGCGACATCTGCCTAACACGTTCGTCAAAGTTGTTCCCGTTGCGCAATCGGAAGGGATCAGTATCGGGGGTCGTCAATATCTGGTGCGTTACGAAGGTGAGAAATTGCAGCGGATTGAGAAAGTTGTTTTTCCGCACGACATGCCGCTTATCGTCAAACAGGGTTCCGGGTTCATCATCTGGAGCCCGTTGCCTTTGGAACTCGGTGATTCGATGGACGCTTTGGCCGCGTTTTACCGGTTGGCACTCTCTCAAGCGCGTGTTACGCCGGTTTTCAGCTCATTTCCGCGAACACCTTCAGTGCTGGTCTTGCCTTCGGTCTTTCGTGACGTTGTGCTTTACACGTTCATATCAGAAAGCAATAACGACAGGATGATGGCAGTCACACATCTTCAATCGCGAAGCCGGTTTAATGTGATGGTGCCGGCACAGAGGACGGCGACGGTCTTGATCGATCGAAGAACAGGAAGAGTTTTAGCCACAGATGAACGCGGATGAACGCGGATCTTATGAAAAAATCTCTACGAGTTTTGCGTCTTGTGAGTCTCGTTGCGCTTTTCGCAGTGTCTGTAGACGCTCAGATAGACACTGCAAAATGGCAACTCGTCTGGTCTGACGAGTTTGACTATAACGGACTGCCGGATCCAGCCAAGTGGGCCTACGACGCCGGCGGCCACGGTTGGGGCAATAAGGAATTACAGTTCTATACAAAGCAACGTAAAGAAAATGCACGCGTTGAAAAGGGTCGATTAATCATAGAAGCAAGACGTGAAGACTGGGAAGGACGCCATTACACCTCGGCACGGCTAGTTACGAAAAACAAAGGCGACTGGACTTACGGACGCATCGAAGTGAGTGCGAAATTGCCCTCCGGACGCGGCACCTGGCCGGCGATCTGGATGCTTCCAACTGGCTGGGAATATGGCACGTGGCCCAACAGCGGTGAGATCGACATCATGGAACACGTCGGCTTCGACAGGGACGTAGTTCATGCATCAGTGCATACAGAGGCGTATAACCATTCCATCAACACACACAAGACTGCGAAGATCAAAGTCCCTGATGCGCGGACCGGCTTCAACGTTTATGCAATTGAATGGGACGCCAATGAAATCCGCGCATACGTCAACAAGAAACACTACTTCACCTTCAAAAACGAACGTCTAACCAACTCCGCAGCCGACTACAAACAGTGGCCATTCGACAAACCGTTTCACCTGCTCCTCAACATCGCCGTGGGTGGAAACTGGGGCGGCGCGCAGGGCGTTGATGATTCGATCTGGCCGCAACAAATGGAAGTCGATTACGTTCGCGTCTATCGCCACAAAGAGGCACAGAAGAGTTAGGGCACAAAAGCACAAAGGCACATAAATGACTTAGGGGTTACTGTGATGCTTTTGGTCTCTGGTGACTTGCTTATCTATCTATGTGCTTTTTGTGCCTTTTGTGGCCTGACGCTGGTGTATCATCTGCCACATGTCAAAGACCCTTCTCTCCCTACTTTTCGTGGCTCTTTTTGCAGTTCAACTATCAGCACAAACGCCGTCGTCATCTGACGATTACAACGCGATCTTCAAAACTCTGAAGTGGCGTTCGATTGGTCCATTCCGTGGCGGGCGTTCAGTTTGTGGAACGGGCGTCGTGGGTGATCCCAAAACGTATTACATGGGAACGACGGGTGGCGGACTCTGGAAAACGGACGACATGGGGATCAGTTGGCGCAATATCTCCGACGGTTATTTCAAAACGGGGTCCGTTGGTGCGATAGCGGTCGCCGAAAGTGATCCAAATGTGGTCTACGCGGGGCTCGGTGAACACGCAGTGCGCGGTGTGATGACGCACCACGGCGATGGAGTTTACAAATCCACCGACGCAGGCAAAACGTGGAAGAAGATGGGACTCGAGGCCACGCAGCACATCTCGCGCATTGTTATCGATCCTAAAAACCCAAACATCGTTTTCGTCGCAGCCCAGGGCGCGTTGTACAACCGGTCGAAAGAGCGAGGTGTCTATAAGTCGGTCGATGGCGGAGCTAACTGGAAACTGGTTTTGTCTGTAGACGACAAAACGGGCGCTGCTGAACTTTCGATGGACGCAAACAATCCGCGGATCCTTTACGCCGCTATGTGGGAGCACGGTCGATTGCCGTGGAAAGTGATCAGCGGCGGTCCGGGCAGCGGTCTCTACAAATCGACTGACAGTGGTGAGACGTGGGACAAGTTGAAGGATGGTTTGCCGGAAGAGATGGGCAAGATGTCGATCGCGATCAGCCGTTCGAATCCGGAAAAGGTTTACGCACTGATTGAAGGCGACTCTGACAAAGAAGCGGGCGGACTCTTTGTTTCAAGTAACGGCGGCAAGAAGTGGAGCCGCATCACTAACGACCATCGTCTCGTTCAACGCGCCTGGTATTACATCGAGATGTTCATCGATCCAAAGAATGAGAACACAATCTACGTTCTGAGCGCTTCTGCATTGCGCTCGACTGACGCCGGCAAAACCTGGGAAACACTTTCAGGCACACACGGCGATTTTCACGATCTCTGGATCAATCCTGACAACCCAAACAACTTCATCATCTCCAACGACGGTGGCTCAGCGATAACTTTTAATGGCGGCAAAAGCTGGAGCACGCAAAGCAACATGCCGACGGCGCAGTTTTATCGCATCAACGTCGACAACCAGTTTCCGTATCGCATTTATGGTGGACAGCAGGACAATACGTCCGTCTCAATCGCGAGTCGTGAATTGGGTGGCGGTGGCATTGGTCCGTCTAGCTGGATGCCGTCCGCAGGCGGTGAAAGCGCGTTTCTCGCGTTTGATCCCGATAACGTCAAATACGTGATGGGCGGTAGCTATCAGGGGACGATCGAGGCGCTCGATATCGCCGCGCAGGCAAGCACGAATATTATGGCCGCACCCATTCAGTATCTCGGGATGGATGCGAAAGACATCAAGTATCGTTTCAATTGGAACTCTCCGATCATCTGGAGCAAACACGAGCCCAACACCTATTACCACGGATCTCAATACCTGCTGAAGACCAGCGATATGGGTCGCACGTGGAAGGAAGTCTCGCCTGATCTGACGCGCAACGAGAAGGAAAAACAAGGTAAGGGCGGTGGTCCATACACAAACGAAGCGGTTGGCGCCGAGAACTACGGCACGCTCGCTTACATTATGGAGTCGCCTCACGAGAAAGGTGTGATCTGGACCGGCAGCGACGACGGATTCGTCTACCTCACGCGCGACGGTGGTGCTAACTGGAAAAACGTTACGCCGCGTGGTTTGGCAGAGTGTTTGATCAATGCGATCGAAGTCTCGCCGCACGACAAAGCCACTGCTTACATCGCTACAACGCGCTACAAATTTAACGACCACGCACCCGGTTTATACAAAACTACGGACTACGGAAATACCTGGACGAAGATCAGCGACGGCTTGCCGGGAAATGCGTTTACACGAGTCGTTCGCGAAGACGACGTACGTCGCGATCTGTTGTTTGCCGGGACAGAATTGGGGCTGTTTATTTCGTGGAACGGCGGCAAAAGCTGGGAGCCATTTCAATTGAACCTGCCAGTCACGCCGATAACGGATCTGCGTGTTTACAAAGGCAATTTGATCGCCGCCACCTCGGGTCGCTCGTTTTGGATCCTCGACGATTTGAGTGTGTTGCGACAGTACAAAAAGGGCGGGCCTTCATTCGCGATCTACCAGCCCACAGGCGCCTATCTCGTTAATGGTTCGAGTGAATTGGATCGAACGGATGATGAGTTTACAGGATCGAGTACGTTCAGAGGCGTGAATCCAGCCACCGGAGTTGTGCTGTATTACCAACTGCCCGAGTTGAAGAAGGGCGACGAGATCTCGCTCGAGATCAAAGACGCCGCTGGACAGACGGTTCGTAGTTTTTCTTCAAAGGCTGATGAAAAATTTGTCAGGTACGATTCCGGTCCAAGACCCGATCCGTTGTTGTCAAAAAACAAAGGTCTGAATCGCTTTGTTTGGGACATGCGTTATCAAACGATGGTAGGTGTTCCGGGAGTCAGGATCGAGGGAGGTTTCGCGGCCCACAAAGCGCCGCCCGGTCGCTACAACGTAACGCTTAAAATGGGCGGGCAAACGGTAACAACTGAAGCGGAGATCCTTGCAAATCCTCTTTATCCAACAAACCCCATGACCTACAGCGAGTATCACCAGACGATGCTCAACATGGAAACCGAGCTGACGACGATGCACCGCATGGTCAACAGTCTCTATGAAAAACAGAAGCAATTGGAGTCGTTGCTTGGATCATTACCTGCAGGTGATAAGTTCAGTGCCATCAAGAAGGACGGCGACGCGCTGTTGAAGAAGATGAAGGCCTGGGACGAGGACATGGTGCAGCGCAAGTCGAAAGCTTACGACGACGTCGAAAACTTTCCGAACAAGTTCACGGCGAATTATCTGTTTCTGATCAATCAGACGGAGAGCGACATTCCGCGCGTGAATCAACCGTCAGTCGATCGGATGAAAGAACTCAACGCGCAGTGGGCCACGTTGAAGGCGCGCGGCAATGATCTTCTGAACGTCGACATTCCGGCATTTAACAAACGGCTGTGGGATGCCGGTCTTGGTGCAATTTGGAAAGACAGTTAGAACACAGATAACACGGATTAAAAACTTCATTTGACAACACGAACGTGGGGGTATAGTCTGCCCCGCGTTCGCAAACCCCCCTCCGCTAACTCGCCACTTACCTTTTTCACTCCGTTGGAAGGAGATGCCAGATGAACGTTGAGATTCAAATAAATAATAGCCCGAATGCCAACGCTCGCTTCGTAACGTGGGCCCCCGCTCCATGTCGTATTCGCATAACAAACCCGGCCGGCGCACAGGGCCAGGGGAACCCTCAGCTTCGAATCAGTGCACGTACCTCAGCCAACGGTGGCGCACTGGTTTTTCGGCGTGGTGCAGCAGGCCAGTTCGCTGCCACTCTGACTTTAGGTGTGCCAATTAACGGAAACTGGGTCTCGTTTTTTGCTGCCGGACAATTCGGACGGCCCAGCGTCAGTCTCGGAGATGTGCAAATCGTGGCCCGTCACGGGAATAGCCAACAGTCGATCGGCGCAACGCCGTGCACTGTTCGCATCAGAAAGAATGCCAACACACTGACGCCCGCTGAACGCGACCGCTTCATCGCCGCCTTTGCGCAACTTAACAATCAGGGCCTCGGCCGTTTCGCCGATTTCCGCGACATGCATACAAACGTCAGCTCACCACAAGCACACGGCAGGCCCGGTTTTCTACCGTGGCATCGTGCTTACCTGCTCGATCTCGAGCGAGAGTTGCAGGCAATCGATCCGAGTGTGGCACTGCATTACTGGCGTTTTGATCGGCCTTCGCCAAACATATTTAAGCGCGATTTTCTGGGCGAGTCGGATAACCTCGGGACAGTGTTTTTTAGTGCAACTAATCCACTGCAGTTCTGGGTTACTGACGGCGTGCCAGGAATCAACCGTCGTCCGTTCTTTGACACTAATCAAGCGACTGGCGTGCGCACCGAACCGCAGACACTCGCACTCGGCACCACTTTTCCGCCGTTCCGCACCATGGAAGGAAATCCGCACGGCAGCGCTCACACGAGCTTTGGTGGGTCGATTTCCAGCATTCCGACTGCCGCCCGCGATCCGCTGTTCTTCCTTTTGCATTGCAACGTCGATCGATTGTGGGCCAAGTGGCAACAGATAAACAATCGTTTCAATCCTGCTGTGGCAGCGTCGTTCGATGAGAATCCGGCCAATCCACCCGGTCACAGGCTCGCCGATACAATGTGGCCCTGGAACGGCATCACAACACCACCGCGACCACCAACGGCGCCCGGTGGCACGATGGCGCCGTCGCCCGTCGTAAGCGCTCCCGGCCTTAGCCCGCGCGTGCGCGACACTTTGGATTTTCAGGGAAAGATCGGCGCGGCTGCAGTTATGGGATTCGATTATGACGACGTCCCGTTTTCCTAATGTGCGTTACACCAGGAGATCGAAATCATGACGACAAAACGCAGGACGAAAAAACGCCAGACCACTAAAGGAAAGTCGGCGAAGAAAGCAACGGCCGCGAAGAAGAAGAGCCCGGCGAAGAGAACGCCGCGCGCCGCATTCGCGGTGGCTATAAACGAAAAGAAAACAACGGCAGAACGTGCCAAGGCGTTTGTTGAGGCACCGCTTGCCACCATCCAGTCGGATGAAAATTTGCAATCAGCGCTTAACGTCCTTCGCGGTCGAGAGCAACCAATAAAAGTTCGTTTGGCAGCGCTGCAATCGCTGCAAGCTGCAACTTTTAGTGTCATCGAGTTTGAGCCGTATCGTGAGGATTATCTCGCCACGCTGCGTGAGATTGCGAACGACCCCGATTTGGAGTTACGTCAGCGCGTGCTCGGTATTCTTGCGCGTGAGAAGGACGGTTATGTTCAGCAGAAATTGCTCGAAGGACTGCAGGATCCGAGCAAAGCTCTTGTGCCGCCCGAGAAAGCGCTGCAACTGCTTAGTTACGACGTTCACGCAGACGCTTATCCGGTAGCGCGTGAGATCGTGAATGAGCCACCGAATCCTGAAGCGAAGCGCGAAGCGCTCCGGCTGCTTTCGGCGGATGCGAATTCAGCGCCAGTGTTTGAAAAGCTGCTGCGCGACAAGGAGGAGGATCGCGACATCCGGCAGATCTCAGCCGCAGCATTGCAGGCAGTCAAGCCGAAACGGTTTCAGGAACAGGCGCGCGAGTTGTTGCTCGACGACAAGGAGTACGACGATATCCAGGCAACGGCTTTAACGGCGCTCGCACAGTTTGGTGACGAGAAGGCAGTTGCGAAGGATACCAAGTTGATGAAGCGGGCCGAGCAACTCGAGAACGCGAAGTCAGCCAAAGTGAAGAAGACAGCGAAGCGTTTTCTGAGCCGGTACGGTAGCGAGAAGTAACCACAGATCTCGAAACGTACTGTAGGGGCGGCCCTCCGTGGCCGCCCTTGCGTGGAACTCATCAATGCCTGACTTCACGGAACAAGACTTTTGCGAACTGGTCGACCATCTCACCTCCGATCCGTCCGAACTCATTGATCTCCTGCGCGAAAATCACCAGCGCTACGATCAGCGCGGCGCGACAACCGTCGTCCGGATGCGAGGCTGGGTCATGCTCACTCTCGCTCGCACCACGTTACCCGACGCCGCTCTTCCATTTCTTCTCGAAGATCTCGACACCGGTGTCGACGCATACCTTGTTGCCGCCGCTGCCGCTGCTCTACGCTCATACCCAACGCCGAACCCTGCCTTTGCACCTTTCGTCGTGCGCGCCATCACAAACATTCGCTATCGCGACGAGCGTCTTTCGTTCGAAAACTATGGCGCATTCGCAATCGGCGCAAAGGGAACCTCTCCGGTTCGCGAACTTCTCACAACCCTGGAGTGGCTTGGGCCACACGCACGCGCAATTATCACGGAAGTCGAATCACTTCGGACTGGACCAATAGCACTCAGCAAAAAGTACCAACCCACTGTCGATCAGATTCTCAAGAGCATTCGATCAGAAACTAACGTCGAGACAGACGACTGCTGTCAGTTACCGGATGGCGTCAGGGATCTCTTCTCATGGATGCGTCTCACGCGCACGGCTTCTTCATCCATCGATTCGACTGTCTTTGAAGATCAAAACGGGCAAACAATAACGTTTGGTGAATACTTTCACGGCCGTCCTTCGATCGTCGTTTTTTTCTACACCCGTTGCGACAATCCACTAAAGTGTTCACTGACGATCACCAAGCTCGCTCGCATTCAAAAGCTGCTTGAAACTGAAGGCTTATCCGATCAAATCAACACCGCGGGCATAACTTACGATCCGGGATTCGATCTGCCTGAACGCCTCTTAAACTACGGACAGCATCGAGGTATTCGGTTCGCGCCACAACACCGCCTGCTGCGTTCTCCAGACGGACTCAACACGCTTCGCAAACACTTCCAACTCGGTGTGAACTTCATCGAGTCTCTGGTCAACCGGCATCGCATCGAACTCTACATTCTCGATGCGAAAGGTCAGACGGCAGGGTACTTCGGGCGTATTCAGTGGAATGAAAGGGAGGTTGTCGAACGTGCGACTGAAGTGCTGAACGAGAAACAGATTGCAGCAAACGATCCGGCGCCGTCACGAATCAGCGTAGCATCACCTGTTTTCGGAACAGCGGTCGCACTCGGGCTCGCGCTTTTCCCGAAGTGCCCGTTTTGCTGGGCGGCGTATCTTAGCTTGTTTGGAATTGCAGGACTCGAAAGTATTCCTTACTCACCGTGGTTACAACCCGTGCTGGCGATTCTGCTGCTGTCAAATTTGACCAGCGTCTGGTTTCGCGCTCGCACAACCGGCCGAATGATTCCCTTTTATCTCGTCACCGCCGGCGCGCTCACACTCATCGCGTCAAAAGCCTTCGCAGGTCCCGCCGCTGCTGGATTTATCGGCGCCTTCCTCACTCTGGTCGGATCGATCTGGAGCACATTTGGCTCTGCACAAAAAATCAGAAAATCCCACCGACGGGAGTCGATGGATTGTTCAGATCCTTTCTAAAACTCCAAACACACCCGCATTCGAATCCGCTTGCCTCAAAGTCGTTTTATTCACACCGGGCTTCAGCCCGGTGAAAAGACACTTACATGGTGAGAAACCGTTTTTAACGGTTTTCATAGCGAAAGTGGCGAAAACCGTTGAAACGGTTTTCTGTTAATGCTGCCTGTCTGGCACAGGGCTGAAGCCCGGTGTGAATGAAAACGACTTTTGAGGCAGAGCCATTCTAATCCCACCAACGGTGGGATTCTCTGACTTTTTTGGAAGGGCAGCACGTTCAGCGGCTCCATCTTAAAAAGCCGAGCGTAGTTACACTGCCACCAGGCGCTAGCGGAACGAGAGCGCCCCGATCGTCGAAAGTAAGAGAAAGCTTTCTTTGCCACTCTTCCAGTAGATCTTCCGGAGTTCCCGGTAGTGGGGCGGTGCTTGCGGGCGGAACAAAGCTGATGTCATTCACTTCTACAGTATCGCTCGAAATCGGAAATAGCAGTCGCAGTGTCTGTCCCGCCGCATCAAGACTCCATGGAAAGTCTCTAACTCCAATCATCTTCCCGTCCACATACTCCAGGTCCTGCTCTTCCGATTGTTCGCGTGAATAACGATGAATCCAGCCATCTGAAAAAGCCAACACGCCGGTGCCGTCCTTATCGACGGTTAACTGTCGAATGATCGTACTGAACTTTCCACTGGCTATCGCTTTGGTCTTAGTTGTGTCCCAGAGGTAAAGGTTTCGATCTGAAGTACTCGTTACCGCGCGAGTGCCTTCGCGATTAAGCGCGACCGCGGTAATAGTGTTTGCGTGGTCCAGGGCCAGATTGGAATCCGTAGCCAGATTCCACACCAGCAACTTATTGTCATTCACGATCGGCGCCACGAAAGTTCCATTTCGTCCAAAGGCGATGTTGGAAGTAACCTTCTGCGGAATCACTCTTTCGAATCCAGTTGTCGTTTCGAAAACTCTTAGCGGAGTGCTGCGATAATCGTATATGACGGCGAGATATTTACCGTCGGGACTCAACTGTAGCCTGCTGGCTTCGTCCTTCACTGGGTAATTTATGACGCCGAGGGTTTGCCAAATAGTGACCTGGTTACCCGGGCCGGCAATTGCGATGATGTCGTCGTTCTCACTGAAAGAAACAGCACGTCCGAAACCTGGTTTTGCCGACTCTGCTTCCAATATCTGACGCGGCTGCTCCGTATCCCAGATCAGGAAGCGGCCATCCATTCTCCTCAACCAAATGTACTTTCCTGTGGAGCTCACCAGAAGCTGGTCCAATCGATTACCACCCTGCACAGGTGGCGACGGCGATTCGCCCTCGGGTATCTGAAACGACGTCCGCAGGCTGCGATCGCTAGCATTCCAGATTCGGACCATGTTCTGTTTGTTAACAGTCGCTATTACCTGTCCGTTGTCGCTAATACTGCGCAAGACAATCTCGGCAGAGTCCTTAATCAAGTTGTCGGTCGAAGCACGTGGCGCCAAACTCAAAAGCCGCGCTACACCAGTGGTCGGAATAATCAGAATAACTGATCCTGAAGCACTGACTTTGTAGCTGCTACCGTTGTCAAACGAGATAGTGCGCGTGCTAACGATTGAGTTCGTATCCGTATTGAGAAATCTGATGGTGAGACTCTTTCCGTTGGGGTCAAAGCCGGGGCTTTCAATGAGCGCAAGCAGGTTGAGGCCACAGAAATAGACCTCGCCGAGCGGTCCTGTGGGCGCTGCAGTGATTCGTTTCAATAGCGACCCGTTGGCGGTATCCCATATACCAGGCTCGGCGCCGTCGCCGCTTTCTATCAGCAATCTGGAACCATCAGGGTTAAAAGTGATTCGACGAAACGATGATGAAGCATTTAACAGAAGAGTTTTGGGTACACCTGTTTCGAGATCCAGCAGTTTGACTGCCTTATTCTGATCGAGCAGCAGCGTTCGATTGTCCGGACTAAACTGGAGGCTTGCCACGGGCCCCATTTGTTCCTTGTGAACAGCTTCAAACGTTCTGTTGCTGCCGGCTTGTGCCTTGTAAAGTGAGGCTTGTCCTGAATCATCTACGGTCGCGAAATAACGCCCATCCGGACTAAATGCGATTGAAGCCTGAGAGAGCTTGTAATAAGAGTTTGACTCGCCACCAATAGCCGAACCAACCAGGGATGTTTCCGTCAGCGAACGCCGCCAAACGACATCGCCTTTCTGAGCACTCCAAATACACAGGTTGTTGTCGTGCAGACCGCCGATTAAATCTCCCGCAGCCGTTTGAATCTGCGTCTTGAGAATCGAAGCCTCATCGACCGTCGGGTAGGGCTGAGCCTGGGATGTTTGCTGGTTGGAAGGTTTGTCTGTACTCGACTTACAACGAGCTAAATCGAGCGGCTGTGATTGCCCCACGGGCTGGTTTGCTCCGACATCCCAGGAAATAACGCGCAGGTCGTTAGTGATGCCGAGCAGTCTTCGTCCGTCTGCACTGAAAAGCGCGGCAGAGCCCGCAGATGGACCATCGTTCTCGAGCCGGTATCTTGCCAAAAGGGGTTCATAATCGTCCGAATTAAGAAAGGAATTTATTTGGGCCGTCAGCGCGGCATCCACGTGCTTTGGGTTCTCAGCAGCAGCTCTAAGCCACGAAAGTAGAGCATCCTCTGGGTTTTCATTCTTTTCCGCCAGAGTCGCCCGGCGCTTCCAGGCGTCGGCCCAGAGTCGTTTCGCTTTGCCCCCGTAGCCCAACACCTTCTTCAGTTCGCGAAATGCTTCTTCGCTGCGAGCGTAGTCCAAAGGATCCCGAAGATTTGCCTCAAGCAGTATCCTTTGGTTGTTGTCGAGTATGCCTTTCACATAATTAAAGCCAATCAGGATCAAAGCGATTAGTAGTGCCGCCACCGAGACCTGCTTTATCCTGCGCCTCAGCCAGATCCGTTTTTGTTCGCGATAAGCTCGTTTCCACTCATCGATGATCGGACCATACATGTCGTGGTAAAGCTCGAACCAAAGCGAGTTGTTGGGCGCGTTTGTCTCGCGCAGAATTCGCTTCTCAGGCAGGCTGAGTTTGTGCAGGACCGACTTGAGAGTCTCCTCTTCGACGTCCATGTGTTCGGCCAGACTCGACAACTCGTACGCCATCTTGGCGCCCTTCTTTGTAACCAGGAAATCAAACGCATTAGCCAAAAGAGCGCGGTCGTTCACATTGAACGTTGAGAGGATCTCATGGCAAAAAGATCTCAGCATTTTGTGCGCATCACCGCTTTGATAATCCTCCAGAAACAATGCCGGCGGGCCGTTCTGGTTACCGTTACCTGTGACAAACTGGCGATCCCAAAGACGTTGACACGCTATCTGCAAAAACGGCGGCGCGATGATGTCTCGCTCAAAAGATGTCTCCGGATTGACCCCACTGTCCCTTGCCAAATCGGCTTTATCAATGTGTGTCAGTTCACCGACAAAGGGCTTTAACTTGTCTTCACTGACGGCTACGTCCACCGTGCTGCAGGTGCGTCCGATGATTTCTTCCGCCTCCATTTTTGACGGACATTTCAACCGGTAATAATTGTTAAAGAGATCGGGAATCTTATTGTCGAAGATGCTCAGCTCACCGAGAAATTCCTCTCGCATCGAAAAGAGAACGCGTGAGTTACAGTCTGAGGAGTTGATGACTTCAGCGAGTTCGTCGATGAAGCGCTCAAAATATTTTTGCCTTGAGTGGTATTGGAAGATCTCCTCAAACTGATCGAGGATGATCAAACAGCGTTTGCCAGGACGACTCTCTCCGTTTTCAGAAGTCGGTCTTGCGAATGCCAGGTACTCCAACAACGATTTATCCGATGGATTTGTCAAATTCGAGGGAGGACTGCCTTGCATTTGCGTCGCGATCGACTTCTCCAGCGCGGCCAGCGGATCGCCAATGGACCATTGATTGTGGTAGATGACGGAATACTGTGTCTCGAGGTCAGGAATGATCTTCGCGTTAATGAAAGAAGTCTTTCCAACGCCCGAAGCCGCGAATAAGAGTGTAGTGCGACAGGAAAAGATCCTGTCTTTCATCAGGAAGAGATCCTTATCGCGGCCGTAGAGTCGTTGGCGGTCTTTCTGCTCGTAAGGTTTGAGGCCAAGAAACGGATTTTGTTGAGGGACTTGCATGGTCCAACCTCTGGTAGTGATTTCTCTGTGCAACCTCGGTGTTCTCTGTGTCTCCGTGGTTAACTGATTCGCAGCAAACACTCACCACAGAGACACAGAGAACACAGAGGTTGCACAGAGAAGAGACGCAAATTAAGACATCACCCAACCTCTTTACTTCTTGCACCAGGACAGAATTCTGTCTGCGAGTTCACCCCACAGCGCCGGATTGCTTTCCTTCAAGGTCTGAAGCACTGCCATGATGCTGTTGCAAAATGAATTCAGATCCGTTTTGAGAATCGTGACGCCGTTTCGCTGGAAGAACAGACGTTCGTATTCGCCGACGTACGACATGACGGCGTAGTCCTGTCCACCAAAGTCTTCACCACGTTTCTTTCTGATGGTTTCGAAGACGCTCCTCACGTTCCAATCGTTCAAGCTGTAGCCGAGAAAGAGAAACGGTTTGTCCTGCATCAGCGTGTTGACGTACGACGGGATGGTGCCGTGCGATGAATTCATCTGCGAGATGTAATTCACGTAGTCGTTGTCGGAAATAACGAGGCCATCGTCCTTCTCTGTGAGTGCGGGATTGAGACACCCGTGCATCTTGCACACGACGACGAGAGGTTTTGGCTTCTGCAGAAACAGCTTGTCTGGAAAGAACACGCCCGAGTTCATCTTCGTGAGCGCAGCTGCATCCTTCACCGCTTCTGAAAAACGCACCAGAACTTTTTGATCGCTCTTTCTGGTTGTGAGGGCAACATAGCCGACACCAATCCGATCCAAAGCATCTTCCATCAGACAGTCGTAATTCGTAGTCAGGATCAAGTAGTCCTGCCACACGTCGGCTTGCTCAAAGTATCGTTTGGCGGCTGCAGCCAACAGGGCGTGAGTTTGGGTAACTTCTTTTTTCCCCGAAATGACCAAACTCAGATTGGTCCAGAGGGAGCCGCGCCCATTCTTACTTTCGTAGTAGCTGGTGATGCTGGTCAGCGGATCCGGGGGATCTGCAATCCTCGTGATACCTGCCAGCCGTTTCAGCATATCGACCTGCTGACGCTCCGTGGCATCGATAAAGCCTTTTGGAAAGATCCCCTCCAGGGTGTCGACTACCTGCTTGAAGGCCGTGTAAGTCGAGAGATTGGCAAACAGGCGAGCAAGCTGGCGAGCCGAAGGTGGCGAGACGTCGTCACGCAAACGGTCGAGTAGCTGGTCGTCGTTGAGCTTTGGAAACTCTTTCTCCGCTGCCTCGAGACAGAGCGCGAGATAGATCGCCATGCGCATGAACAACCTGGCACTCTCGCCATCAAGCCCGAGGGTCTTGCAAGTCTCGTCGATTCGCGCGGAATCAGGCTCGGCGACTGGTTTTGGCTTTGGCGTAACCGGTCGCGCCGAGATCGATACGCCGGCGCCCAGGAAGGGTACGAACTGCTGGCTGCCTGTTTTGGACTGCTGGAAAGCAGGCAGATTGAACAGTTTATCCGCTTGTTCCCGATAAGAAATGTCTTCGCTTTCCCAGATGTAGAACATAAGAATCTCGCTTGAGGAAGAACGGTTAGGCCGGGGCAGGGGGCTGCCACGTGCAGACCCTGGCTTAGAACCGTGACATAAAAGATGCAATCTGAGTCATGTTTTGTTACCAGGAGAGGATCTTGGCCTGCGAGGACGCTTTTTTGGGATCCGACCCCTGGGAGCGTCAGATTGATTAAGGAGTCAAATATTTGAGGCATCCAAGAATTGGCTGCCTGAAATAAACTGATTTACCGGCGCATTCTACATGAGGGTCCAATGTTTGAAAAGGTTTTTAACGAGACAAGTAATGATGCAGGTTGGATTGGACGCCTCCTTGGCGTCCAATCCAACCTGCATCGCTACCCATGTGACCGAAAGCATTGACTCAGTACAAAACGGGGCATATAGTTCGCCGCAAACTTGGTTCGGATTGTCTTCACGTCCTCAACAAAGGGTTTACGCAATATGATCTCCTACCTCAAACACAGTTCAATTCTTTATCTCAGCTTCATATGGATTCTCCTCGCCGGTTCATTATTTACAACTTCTGTGCACTTGAAAGATCAAAGTGCAAATAAGCAAGAGCCGCCCTCATCATTCAACGCGACTCAGGTGCCTGCATGTAAACGCCGGTGTCAGGATCCTCACGGCGGCCAGTTTCGCTACTGGAACGGGCAACAAAACGGTTGCTGGATTCAGGTTTGGCGCAGTTGGCCCGACGGATGCCAGCACTATCAGTGGTTCAATTCCTGCAATGGTTACTGGGACAGTAATCCAAACGGCTCTCCCCGCGTGTATTGGACCTGCTGCGTTCATTAAGAACACCGGCGAGCTATGAAAAAACTTCCTATTGACTTGATTTGCGAATAGGCATATTGTGCCGCGCACAGTTAGAAGCGAATCCCCCACTGTCTCTGACTGCCGTTGTGTGTTCCTTTTCAGCTATGAAGGTCCTCTTTGCACCTTCATGGTTCTGTCCCGGGGTTTTCGAGGTCGTTACGATCTCAAATTAATCTTAACGAGCCCGACAGCTTGGCACGACTATGTTGTCGAATCTGCTGGGCCACTACAAATCAATTCTTCTCTTGGGCATTACCCATTGAGGCCTTCCCTCGCAGAAAGCTTCTTCCGGTGCCAAGCCTACGGTTTCGATTGTTTGGAAAGTTCACGGCGCATCACGACGCCGAAGTATTAAAAGGGATTGAAGCGAGCAAAGATCAGGAGTTGCTCAGTTACTTACTGATCCATCGTGATAAACCACACTCGCGCGAAGCACTCGCCTCGCTGCTGTGGGGGGATACTGCCACCGAAAAATCGAAAAAATATCTACGCCACGCTCTGTGGCACCTGCATGCTGCGTTGAATTCAGATCGCGTTAATGACGTCGACGTGCTGATGGTGGATCATGATTGGTTGTCGCTTAATCCACGGAGTGATCTCTGGACCGACGTTTCCGATTTTGAACGCGCCTTTGCCGCTGCCGAAGGAATTCCGGGACGGCAGCTTGACTCCGAAAAAGCTTGGGCGCTGAAAAATGCAGTTGGCCTTTACCAGGATGATTTATTGCCCGGTTCGTATCAGGATTGGATTCTTTTCGAGCGCGAACGCTTACAAAACATGTATCTGCTGATGCTCGATAAGCTGATTGGTTATTTGCAGTATCACGGCGATTACGAAGTGGCCCAGGGTTATGGCGCAACCATACTCAGGTACGATCCCGCGCGAGAGCGCACTCACCGCCAATTGATGTTTTTGTATTCTCTGGCCGGAGATCGAACCACGGCGTTGCGACAGTTTGACCGTTGCGTGTCAGCTCTCAAACAGGAGCTCGGCGTCAGGCCTGAGAAAAAAACGGTCGAACTTTACGAGCGCATCAAGTCGGATCAGATGAGCCATCACGATTCCCCTGAAAATCCGCCATCTCACACTCCGTCGTCTGACATCCTCAACCGTCTCAAACAACTTCAAGCCATCGTTTCAGGCGTCCAGCGCCGCATTCAACGAGATATCAAGGCCGTTGAAGGTTCCTTACATTCCGAAAACGACAAACTTTAGCCACAGATCCGTGGCTAGACGTTTTAGAGACGCATCCGAGACGTTCCGCCGACGCACGCCTGCTATAAGCCCGCCAGAGATGACTTGAGACTGATCGCTCCAAAAATCCAAAGCATGGACTTAACAGAGTCCAAAGTTCATTCGTTCATCGTCAAGCTTTGGCTTGAGGGCGACACCAGTCCGCTCGTTTGGCACGGCCACATCACACACGTGCCGAGTGGAGCTCGTCGTTATTTCAAAAAGCTGAGCGAGATTACCGACTTCATCGGTGAATACATTGATGGAAACGCTCAGCCGGATTTGAAATCACGAATGAAGGGTTGGCTCAAAAAACGCCGCGCTTGAAAGCATCCGGGAGGACGATTGGCAACATTTCCGGGAATCGCCGCAACAGGACAGGCCATGCTTGGGCTGCTCGCCGATGCATGCCCGAGAGATGAATTTCCGACCGCGCAGTTTGAGCTCTTTCAGCTCAGTAACTTTCAGCAGTCGCCGATGGAAGAAGGAGTTTCCTTGTATCTTTACCGGATCGCTCCTAACACCACGCGCCGGAACCTGCCACCCACAACTGGACCGGATGGCCGGCGTTTTCGTCCGCCAATTCCTCTCGATCTCTATTACGTCGTCAGTGCCTGGGCACAAACCGCTGTGAAACAGCAACGACTGCTTGGTTGGACCATCCGCACGTTTGAAGACGTGCCAATACTGCCGACCGGTTTACTCAATAACTATGGGCCGGAACCTGAGATCTTTCGTCCCGGTGAGACGGTCGAACTTACCCTCGATTCGTTGACGCTGACTGACTGGAACAACTTGTGGAGCACCACCAAAGCGAGTCCACCACTTTCCGTCAGCTACATAGCGCGCATGATTCATATCGAGTCGTCGATGCCGATATCGGAGCTGCCTGAAGTACAGACACGCGAGTTTGGAGTAGGAAACCTTAAGTAATGGCCACACAGTTCACCACCACTGATCGGTTGACCATGGTTGCGCCGCTTGGCTTGCGCTTCCACGACACTACCAACGGTGCGCTTGTTGGTGACGGGCTGAATGTATGGGCATATCCGCTGGGAAGATCGACTGCCAAACAACCTGCCATTGGCAACCGCAAAGGCGTTTACGTGCTGCATCACGGATATGGACTACTCGAGAGAGAACACGGAGATGGATCTCGTTTTTACTGGGACCACCCCGATCCAGCAAACAAAGATTTCGTTGTCGAAGTCACTGACGAGCAGCGCCGTTTTCAAGGATTTCAATTCATTGCGAATCTGCCGGCGGAAGGAATTTACGAGTGGGACGTAACACTCGAATCGCCGCTCTCGGCAAGATCGACCATCCCGCTGTTTTCTTCGCCGACGCGGACTGTGTCGTCGGGCATGGCGGCTATTCGTGCAGATCTCTGGGACACGTCGATTGATGGTCCAGCCTCATGGACCATGATGGAGGCTTTCACCGGCGGCAAGTTTCTCGGTCGCGGCGTTGCGGATGAAGCAGGGCGCATCGCATTGATCTTCCCTTATCCGACGCCCTTGTCGTTCGCACCTGCTTCGCCTCCGGGATCGCCACTCGGTTCTCCACCTGTAGCAACCAGTCCACCGCTGACTGAACAGGTTTGGTCACTGGAACTGCGAGCGTTTTACACACCGAACCGGCCGGTCTCATCACCACTCGATTCTTCTGTAGCAGGCAATGCCCTGCCCGATTTGAGATTCACGTTAACGCAGCCGGCTGCAACGATGTGGGCTGACGCAGAACAAACAGAAATTTTGCAGGAAACGAACTTGCGATTCGGTCGCGAGCTGATCTTGAAATCCAGACCAGCACAAGCGTCGCCGCTTTCACAAACGCGCGATTCGGTGCTGTTCATTACCCCGGCGGTTTGACCGCCATAAGGAGGAGTCATGCCTGAATACCTTGCTCCGGGAGTTTACGTCGAGGAGACATCGTTTCGGTCAAAGTCGATCGAAGGAGTTAGTACGACCACGACGGGTCTCATCGGCCCGGCTCGATACGGACCGCTCGATTTGGAACCCGAGATCATTACCAGTTTGGGAGAATTCGAGCGCACCTACGGTGATCGGCAACAGCTGAACTTCTCCGACGCTTCCGGAATGGATAACTATTTATGGCACGCGGTGCGAGCGTTCTTCGAAGAGGGTGGCAAGCGTGTTTACATTTCGAGAGTCTTCAAAGCCGGTGACGATGATGGACGCGCGAGCGGCACGTTACCTTCAGGTGGTGGAGCCGGCAGCATCACGATCAGTGCACGTTTTCCTGGTGAAGCTGGAAACATGCGCGTTCGCTTCGATCTGCTCGTTGGTCAAAACATCCTCGGCACTGACGAGAATGGCGACGCGCGTGTCGCCGGCCTGTTGGACCACGACGTGGTCTGGATGGGCGACGTTACAAGCCCGATCAGCAGCCCGCTGGGTGGTGGTCAACTCCACCGCGCGTCGTTTGATCAGGAGAATCAAACCTGGACATTCACGTCATCCGGCAGTCCGAGTGAGGAGTTGCAACTCAGTGAACTAAGTCCAGATGGCGGCGACATCATCAGAGTCGTCACCGTTAGCGTGACTGTCATTCCGGCCGACCCGACTGGGTTTCCTGAGACGTGGGCGGCCCTGCCGGTCGAACCCGGTCATCTACAGGCAGGCATGCCTGACTCGCTGTCAGCGAAGTTTGCGGAACACCCAAACAATCTGGCCCAGGCGCGTTCGCTGCCCATCGTGATCGAACTCGGCAGTGGAGTTACGACAGGTGTCGACGTGTTGACGGCGTTGTTTGGAATGAACCCGGTGGACTTTGCGGATCCCGATGCGCCGCAGTTTGTTGAGGTCACGTTGACTGGCGGTAACGATGGTGTGCGTCCGACAGCGGCGGAGTACGAAGGTGTCGAAGAACCGGGTAAGACCGGACTCAAGATCTTCGAAGACATCGACGACATCTCGATCGTTGCAGCGCCCGGTTCGACGTTTGGTTACGAGAATGGCTTTCGCGCTGATGCCAACACGATCATCAACCTGTTAATCAGTCACGCGCGACGCATGCGGTATCGCATTGCTGTGCTCGACAGCGGCGCTGGTCAGAGTATTTCTCAGGTGCGAGCGATGCGTGCGAAGTTCGATTCGACCTACGCCGCACTTTATTACCCCTGGATTCGTGTTCTGGATCCGGTTACACGCAAGGAGATCAACCTGCCGCCGAGTGGATTCGTCGCCGGCATCTACGCTCGCAACGACATCACTCGTGCCGTTTACAAAGCTCCGGCCAACGAGGTCGTGAATCTTGCTCTTGGTTTCGAAAAGTTACTCAACAAGTCACAACAGGACGTTCTCAATCCCGAAGGAATCAACTGTTTCCGATTCTTTGAAGGTCGCGGCTTCCGTCTCTGGGGTGCACGCACGATCAGTTCCGATCCGGAGTGGAAGTACGTAAATCTCCGCCGTTATTTCGCCTACCTGGAACACTCGATCGATAAAGGGACGCAGTGGGCAGTCTTTGAGCCCAACGGAGAACAGCTCTGGGGCAACGTTCGACGGACGATCGAAGACTTCATGCTCAACGAATGGCAGATGGGCGCGTTGCTCGGCGATAAGCCTGAGAAAGCATTCTTCGTCAAATGCGATCGCTCGACGATGACACAGAACGATCTCGATAACGGCCGTCTCGTTTGCCTGATCGGACTGGCGCCGTTGCGTCCAGCAGAATTTGTGATCTTCCGCATTGGTCAATGGACCGCGGACAGGAAGGTGTAGGAATTCAAGTGAATTTTCCCCCGCAACGGCGCAACGGCACAACGGAAAACATGAGCCCGAGTCTTTACTTTGCGCCGTTGCGCCGTTGCGGGAGAAATCTTTCTTAAGGAGGACTTATGGCAGTTCTACGCGATCGCCCTTACGTGCAATTCAACTTCCTCGTCGATCTGGGCACGGGCAACACTGATGGTCCGGAAGCCGGCTTTCAGGAGTTGAGCAACATCGGCATGGAAGTCACTGTCTCCGAATATCGCAACGGAAACTCGAAAGAGAACAGCGTGCGCAAGATCACCGGTCTAAATAAGGCGACCGATGTCACGCTCAAGCGCGGAGTGATTGGTTCACTCAATCTCTACCAATGGCTCAACGACATTCGCAACGGTAACCAGATGGCCGAACGCACCGTGACGATTCAGTTGCAAAACGAAGATCACACGGCCGTAGTCCAAACGTGGAAACTCCTGCGGGCGCGAATCATCAAGCACATCAGCGGGCCGTTCAATGCGAAGGGCACTGACGTCGCTATGGAAGAGCTCACACTCGCCTACGAACGTTTGGAAATGGAGTAGTTTGAATGAGTGCGCGCGCACCAAGAAGATTGCCCGGGTTTCGTTTCGAAACTCAGGCGCCGCCTTTGCCCGAGATCCTGCCTCGCATGGACATCGCGGTGTTTGTCGGGTTTGCGGGCTCGGGACCTTTACAAACTCCTGTGGCGGTGGAGTCAGAACCGCAGTTCGCGGCAATCTTCGGTGAGGATGCACCACTGGCATGGGACGTTGAACGTGGTGAACAGATCCGCGCGCATCTTGGACCAGCAGTGCGTGCGTTCTTCCGCAATGGTGGACAGCGTTGCTGGGTGATCCGCGTCGCACGTCAAACGCCGAACGAAACGCAGCCGCTAAATCGCGCGCGCTACAACTACTTCCCTATTCCCTATCTGGCACGAGCCGAGTTCAACGCCAACGGTCAGATCTCCGGCATAACTCCAGCTTTCGCGCGTGGGAGATCTGAAGGTAGCTGGTCGGATTCGCTTCGCCTCAGTTCGGCGTTGCTCTCGCGTCCGGTCCAGGTTCAAGGGTCTTTACAGGCAGACGGTACCGGCTACGCATTGCAGCTCTTCCGAGATCCTTCTAACGCTCTTACATCAGGCGACACGCTTCGTTTGGAGTTTAAGGACGAAGGTTTTACTGCACTGATGGCGTTGCAAAGCGTCGCGCCAATGCAGTCGAGCCCGCCATCATCGTCGCAGTCTGTTAGTGCGGCCGTGAATCGTGCAGTCTGGCTGCAATCGTTGGCAAAAGATCCTGGAGCACCGTCGCCTGACACGGTGGTGAAAGCAGCAGTGTTCACGCGTGAGGCGCTCGCTTCACCGCCAAGTACTGAAGAAAGGATCGCTGCATTTGAGATTATTTATGATGGTGTGCTCAGTCCAAATCAGCCGGTGTTGCTGATAGACGACAAGCTCACACTCAAACTTCTCAACTGTCCGCTCGCGGATGCGCCGGCGCCGGGATCAATAGTCAGGATTGATCAAGGCAGCAATCACTGGTGGATGACGGTCGATAATTTGGCCTTCGCCGCCGGCGGCGAAGTCGCGCCAATGTTGTCGGGCCGAGCTTTTCGCGTCGTGGATCCACCCAATCCACTCCCCGTTGCGACTCCCACGGCCGAACGCCTCAGCTTCGAAATCTGGGTGCGACAAGCTGAACAGTATTCGATCAGTTTGAGCGACCTTGGTTTTGCGCCTGGTCACGAACGCTTTTGGGCCAAACTCCCAACGGATGAGGAAGTCTATCGTGTTTCAGATGAGATCGAGGCTGAGAATCCGGCGACGATTCTCTGGAATCAGATTGGCGATCTGTTTCGCTTCCCGCTCGGCGGCGTGCGCAGCCCCGATGAGATCTATTTTCCACTGCTGATGCCTGCTGTGCCCGAAAACTATCTTGGCCCAGTGACATTGCCAGGCAGTGAAAGAGAACGCGATGGTTTGGCGGATTTTGACGCTGGTCTATTTCTCGATCGCGATCTCATTGACATCGGTACGAGCACTCTCGCTTCAACGGCTGAATTTCTCCAGTACCTGTCACCGCGCCCGCGTCGTTTGACCGGCGTTCATGCTGCGTTTCCACTCGAAGAAGCGACGATCATTGCCGTGCCGGATGCAGTTCATTCCGGCTGGGTCAAACACGAACGCGAACCGCTTCGCGAGCCCGAGCCATCGCCGCCTCTGCTGCGTCCTGAGTGGTGGCATTTTCTCGACTGCAATGCGCCGCCGACAGAGAAACCTGCGCTCAGCACCTGCGATCCACAGCCGCCGGAGCCTTCACCAATCAAGCCGGTGCACGTTCCCGAGTGGGGTAATTTTCTGGATTGCTCGATAACGATTATCGAGCCGCCCCAGTTATTCGCGTTTCCACAGTTCAGCAACGATGGGAACCTGACACTCCGCTGGGAACTGTCTCCACCGCTCGACGCCGATTACATCCTCGAAGAGTCGTCACAACCTGACTTCGCAGATGCCGAAAAGATCTATACAGGCGACGCGACGAATTACACGCTCTATGGTCGTCAAACTGGAGATTACTACTATCGCGTTCGTGCGATCGCCGGTAAAGACTCCAGCGACTGGTCCAACGGCGTGGCCGTGCGAGTTGAAGACGAGTCGCGCTGGATTGTCGAAAGGAAAGACTATTCGCCGGACGTATTGCTGGCTGTGCAGCGATCGCTACTGCGGATGTGTGCCGCGCGCGGTGATCTGTTTGGTGTTTTGTCCTTGCCCGAACATTATCGCGAAGACAAAGCAATCGAATATACGAATCTTCTGAAGGCAACACCCAATGTAGCGCCACTAACTGAAGACGTATCGCCGCTTGGTTTTGGTGAAGTGAACGCCTTCAGTTACGCCGCTCTTTATCATCCGTGGCTGATTGGTCGTGAGAATCAGGGTGACGCGGTGATTGCGATGCCGCCGTGTGGCGCCGTCAGCGGCTCGATCGCTGAAGCTGCTTTGACTCGTGGCGCATGGATCGCGCCTGCCAATAGACCTCTCCGCGGTGTAGTCGCGCTAAAACCTTCGCTGCTGCCGGAAAGACATCTGGCACTACAGGACACGCTGGTCAATGTTGTGAGACAGGAGCCCCGTGGATTTGTCGTACTCGACTCCGACACGTTAAGCGGTGATGAAGACCTGCGAGAGATCAACGTACGGCGCTTGTTGATCCTGCTGCGTCGCCAGGCACTCCGGCTTGGCGTGACTTACGTGTTCGAACCAAACAGCGCTGCCTTCCGCCGCACAGTTGATCGTGGTTTCACGGAGATGCTCGACGGAATGTTTGAACGCGGCGCCTTTGCCGGCACAACTCCCGCAACATCGTATCAAGTGGTCACAGATAGTTCGCTGAACACGCCGCAGAGCGTTGATCTCGGGCGCTTCATCGTCGAACTGCGCGTGGCGCCGTCGCTGCCGATGCGCTTTCTCACGATTCGTCTGGTCCAAACAAGCGATCGAACGCAGGCAATGGAGGTGACATAGGCGCATGGCTAATCCTGCAAACGAACACGTTGTCTATCCGTTCACTGCTTTCAATTTTGCGGTTGAGATCAAGGTTGATGGGGTCGCAATGCAGGTGGTTGATGCAGCGTTTTCAGAATGCGACGGCCTTGAGATGACGATGGACGTTAAAACGATTCGTGAAGGCGGGAACAACGGTAAACAGATTCGTCTCAGCGGTCCGATGAGCTTTGGACAAGTGACGATGAAGCGCGGCATGACTGCGAATCTCGAACTGTGGGATTGGTTCAATCTCATGCTCACCGATCAGTCGCTGCGTGCCGATGCGGAAGTCGTGATCTTTGCTTCTGACGGTGAAACGGAACGCGCGCGATTTCTTTTGTCTCGCTGTGTGCCGGTGAAACTCAAGTCGCCGCCGTTGAATGCAAAAGATGGCGCGGTCGCAATTGAAGAACTCCAACTCGCTTACGAAAAGTTGACGTTGAAGAAACCACAAGCTTGAGGTTTTAGAAATGCCTGACTCGCAGAAACTGGAAAAAGCAGAGCTTCGAGAGCTCGATGCCGAGTTCAAGAACGAGATCAATTCCGACAAGAAGTGTCAGGTTCAGTTTAATCCTGAGACGCTGAAGGTCAGTTTTGCGAATCAGGTGGCCACGCCTTCAGGCGCCGGAGATCAGAAGGGCACGCCGGCGCGACAGTTCGTCGGCGCAGGCACGACGAAGCTGAGTTTGCAGTTGTGGTTTGACGTCAGTGCGCCGATGCCGCCGGGTCAGAACAAAGAACAGGACGTGAGAAAGCTAACGGCGAAAGTTGCGTATTTCATCACGCCGAAACCGGAGGGCAGCAAGTTTGTGCCGCCCGCAGTGCGGTTTATCTGGGGTTCATTTCAGTTCGACGGAATCATGGAGTCGATGGAAGAGTCGCTCGAGTTTTTCTCGAGTGATGGCCGGCCGTTACGCGCGAGCGTCACGATCAATTTGACGCAGCAGAAGATCACGGAGTTCACGTTCCGGGCAACGGCTGGACCAGGCGCAACCGCAGCGCCGGGCACGCGACCGTTAACACCAGCGCCATCGAAAGGTTCGGTACAAAGCATCGCCGACAGCCAGGGCAAGGGCGACGACTGGCAGAACATCGCCGCCGCAAACAACATCGAGAACCCGCGCCTTTTGCAGCCCGGTCAGTTGCTCGACATGAACGCCAGCGCCGGAGTGTCGATCGGTGGTTCGTTCCAGACGGGTGGTTCGGTGTCGACGGGCGGTTCGTTCCAGACAGGTGGTTCAGTGTCATTTGGAACATAACGCTGAAGGCGTTGGCCAATTTGAGCCCTCGTAACGCCGAAGGCGTTCGCTAATTTGAGCCCAGGGTTCGAGCGTAGCGAGAACCCTGGGTACGAACCCCAAACCTAAGGATTGAACCCTGAAAGGGTTCGCCAAGGGAGGAACCCTTTTCAGGGTTGAAAACGAATTCGGATTGTTATCCCAGGGTTGTCGCTACGCTCCAACCCTGGGCTGAAATTAGCCAACGCCTTCGGCGTTAAGTGAAGAGCATCAAGTCAAGTGAAGACCGTCACGTTGGAATGAAGGGACACCATTAACCAACGGCACGGCCTAAAGGAGCAAGTCATGGCGGTTGTAGTCAATGAAGTTGAGGTGACGCCGGCCGAGCGAAGCGCCGAGGCGACACAGGAAAAAGGTGGCGGCGAGCAGACACCGCCTTCGGAGCACGAGATTCGTCGTTTGCTGGAGCAGCAGGCGACTCGCTGCGAACGTGTTTGGGCTTACTAGGAAATGCCTGAAGAGACTACAGGACTAAAAGAAGCCCGACCGACAATCGTCGTCGGCAACGAAGTTAATGGCCCACTCGGTGGCGGCATGCTCAGCATGATGATCGTCGAGGACACGAGTGGTCTCTATCGCTGCGAAGCGAAATTTGGAAACTGGGGCGAAAAGAACAGCACTACCGATTTCCTCTACTTCGATCGCCGCGTGCTCGACTTCGGCAAAGACTTCGAAATCAAACTCGGTTCAGACTCGATTTTCAAGGGAAAGATAATGGGCCTGGAAGCAAGTTTTCCTGAAGGACAGTCGCCGGAAATCAGCGTACTCGCCGAAGACCGCTTCCAGGACCTGCGCATGACTCGGCGCACGAGAACCTTCAACGACGTCAGCGATGCCGATGTGATCAAACAGATCGCTACCGATCACGGTCTAACGCCTGAAGTCAGTCTTCCTGGACCAACCTACAAAGTTCTCGCTCAGGTCAACCAGAGTGATCTCGCTTTCATTCGCGACCGCGCGAGATCGATCGACGCCGAAGTCTGGATGATTGACAAGACGTTGCACGCCAAAACGCATGCCGGCCGCAATGGCGACAAGTTGCAAATGACGTATGGCAATCAGTTGCGCGAATTCACTGTGCTTGCGGATCTCGCGATGCAACGCACCAGCGTAGCCGTTAACGGATGGAATATCTCGAGTAAGTCGGCAATGCAGTTTGAGGCGACTGATGCGGCGATCAGCAGCGAGTTAAATGGCGATACGAGCGGCGTAAGCATCCTGCAATCTGCCCTGGGCCAACGCAAAGAAGCACTCGCTCACACGGTGCCGCTGAACGATCAGGAGGCACAGTTTGAAGCCGAAGCGTTTTTCAAGATGAGTGCTCGTCGGTTTGTAGTTGGGCGCGGCGTCGCGGAAACAAACAAGTCGCTTCGTGCGGGTTCCCAACTCGATTTGCAAGGCCTTGGTCCACTCTTCAACGGAAAGTACTACGTCGCGGAAGTGAAACATCTCTTCGACAGCACAAAGGGCTTGCGAAGCGAGTTTCGTTCTGAACGGGTCGGGATTGGACGATAAAGATGCCTGACAAACCATCACTCGAAACAATCCTCGATGTGCGTATTCCCAGCGGCCTGGGTGGTCGCTGGTATGGCGCTTTCCCTGCGCTCGTCACGGACATCGTCGATCCGGAAGGGTTTGGTCGCGTGAAGATCGCTTTACCCTGGTCGCCCGACACCGCCGGCGCGCGCTACGAAACGTGGGCCCGACTCGCAACCTTTATGGCCGGCAATAATCGCGGCAGCTGGTTTATCCCGGATGTTGACGACGAAGTTTTGATCGTTTTCGAAGGCGGTGATCCGCGGCGGCCATACGTTATCGGCAGTCTCTGGAATGGACGCGACAAGCCGCCCGAAACGATGGACGGCGCAGGCAAGAATTTCAAGAAGGTTCTGCGTTCGCGTAACGGCGTGAAGATCACGCTCGACGATACGGATGGTCGCGAACAATTGATTCTGGAAACTCCGGGCGGGCAGAAGCTGACGCTGAAAGATGGACCAGGCGCGGTCGAGATCGTCGACAGCAACGGCAACTCAATCAAGATGGAAACGAGCGGGATCACGATCACGGCGGCGGCGAAAGTAACGGTCAACGCTTCGCAGGTCGCGGTTTCGGCAGGAATGGTGAAAGTTGATGCAGCGATGTCTAAGTTCAGTGGCGTGATCCAGTGCGACACGTTGATTAGCAACTCGGTGGTAAGTGCGTCGTACACACCGGGAGCGGGAAATATCTGGTGAGACGAGATGGCTAAGGATCAAGTGCAATGGGCGGCTCCATCGCCACTCTGGCCCATAGCGGCTGGAGCAAGCGATATCGCTTTGCGTCGCAACGCACTGCGCAAGCCCGTGATTCTGCGTTTTGCCGCCGACACGTTCATGGACGACTTCGTCAATCTGCTCGAGACCGATCCGTCTCGACTGCACGAGTTGGTTGCGATTCCGGAAACGTGGCGTGGACCAACAACCGATCCGGCTCCGGCGAAACCGGCGCCGCTATTCGCGCGCCAACTGAGTCGACTGGGTCTCGCAGCAGCGAAGAAAAAAGGTCTCGTGCCGTCGCCGAGCGGTAAGGGTGTTTCTTCACTGCTTACGATCAATCCGGCAATTCAACCAAAGAAGCTAAAACTGTATCAGCCCGCACATCAACGCTATTACCTCGTTGCCTCGTCGTTGGTTTGCGGTCGAGCGGGTCTGCCAGATCGGGCAATCAATCCAGGGAAACAGGAGCGCGTGTCGTGTGTGGTGCGACGAATGTTTCCGCCCGGTTCCCTGGACATCAACATCCCGTTGCCACCGTTTGATCCGGCGACCTGGGAGGAGTACGCGTTTGTCTCAACATCTACGGGCAATCGCTGGAAGCGGATCCCGCGACAAACGCAACTGAACGGCGGAGTGTTGCTCGACGGGGAAGATCAGTTACCACTCTTTACGATGAACTTCGCTGAAGACGACGGTCGTAATCGCCGCCTCGTCGCAGGTTTGGTTCCGGTTGGAAAACGTGAAGCTTACATGGGCGCCGGATCTCAAAAACAACCAGGCGATCCTCAGCCTGTTGTTGAATCGCAACCAGTTTCCGATCCGCGCATGATCCTGTTTTGGTCGCAGGTTACTGAGCCCTGGAAGAAATTACTCGAGCAGGCAGCCAATGGCTCCAAATTGAACCAGGGATCGAAGCTGCCGGACGATCCCAATTCGCCACCACCGTTGCCTCAGTTTCTCAGCGACGCGAACACAGCCGCGACGACGCAGACACTGCGCGAGCAGATCCAAACCGGTTCGTGGTACATCCTGCTCGACTTCGCAAACCTGCTCGAAGCGCAAACACCGCGAGTTTGGAGGCTACTGAAAGGCCAGTCACCATTGGCTGGTGAGCCTGCATTCAATGCCGCCGAGCAGGCGCTGGCAACAGCCATCACGAATACGAGTTTCAGTCTGACGAATCCGCAGAAGTCTGCGTTTGTCCAGAGCACTGCTTATTCGACAGCTGCGATCAAGAGCTCACTAAAAGACGCGCTCATCGCCGTGAAAACCGGCTCGATCGAAAACAATCTTGAAACAGTAAAGACTTCGTTCGATCGCAAGAGACTCTCGCTCGATCCATTGTGGCCAAACTTTCTCTTTCCACTTGCTGATCCGCTGCTGAGTGGTCCATTACCGAACCTGCCAATCAACGTAGCGACTGGCGACACCGACCTGGACCAGAAGCGGAAGAAGGTCGATGCACTCGCCGCCAGAATTGAGGCGGCGCTACCGGCGCAACCTGCGGCTGAGGTTCCGAACAATCCACTCGTTTCACAACAACCCATGGATATGCGTGAAGGTTGGTTTGTGATCCGCTGTGTGTTTTCCCGACCGGAATGCGGGCCAATCGATCCGCCATTACTCAGTGAACCGACGACGCCGTTTCAGATGGCGGGCTTTTTCGATCCCGACGCGCCGGCGCGTCCGATCCGGATTGCATTGCCGCTTGATACGTCGCCGGCGGGATTACGCAAGTTCGATAAGAACACGGCCTTCATGATCTCCGACATGCTTTGCGGTCAGATCGATCGATTGAAGGGACTGACGCTTGGCGATCTGATTTTGTCGGTCTTGCCGTGGCCTTTACACAAGGATCTATCCGTTCCGGATGGTGGACCGTGCAAGAGCGACTCGGGAATTGAAGTGGGGATGATCTGTTCGCTCTCAATTCCGATCATCACGATCTGTGCGTTGTTAATGTTGATGATCATCGTCACGCTGCTCGACATCATTTTCCGGTGGCTGCCGTTTTTCTTGTTCTGTTTCCCGATACCTAAGTTGAAGGCGAAGGCATGATGAAAGAAGTTTTCTCACGCAAAGACGCTAAGGAGGACGCAAAGCAAGCTGCTTGGAGCCCGGCAGGCTTTGCGCCTTTGCGTGAGAAATCCGCCGTGGAGAACCAATGAACGCAGGACAAATTTTCGGACGAGGAATGAGTTTTCCGCCCCGGGTTGGACCAGATGGCCGGATCGCGTGGTCGGAAGGGGAAGTAAATGTACGCGAATCGATCCGCGTGATTTTGATGACCGAACAACCCGAGCGTTTACGTTCGCCGAAGTTCGGCGGCAGCCTCGGACGTTTCCTCTTTGAACCCAACACGGTGAGCACGCGACGCTCGATTCAGGAACGCATCACGCGGGAGTTGGCCCAGTGGGAACCACGCATTCACGTCGGGTCGGTCAATGTCGATCCGGACCCCGCTGATCCACAAGCCGCGGTAGCAACGATTACTTACAAGCTCGTGGCAACACAGGCCATAGAACGCGTCAGCGTAAGTGTGAGTTTGGGGACATAAACAATGCCTCTACAAATTCCATCAATCGACGATCGTCGTTATCAGGATTTGCTGAACGAAGCGCTTGCGCGCATTCCGGTCCACAATCCTGAATGGACGAATTTCAACAAGAGCGATCCGGGCGTTACCCTGCTCGAGCTCTTTGCGTTTCTTACTGAGAACCTGCTCTATCGCTCCAATCAAATACCGGAGCGTAACCGGCGAAAGTTCTTACAGCTCCTGGGAGTGCCGCTGCAACCGGCTTCTTCGGCCGTCGGTCTGGTGACTTTCAATAACGAACGTGGGCCACTTGAAACGATCACGCTTAACAGTGGTCTCGAGGTGCGCGCCGGCCAGGTTCCTTTTCGCACCGAACACGGGCTCGACGTGTTACCCATCGAAGCCCTCGTCTACTACAAACAAAAGATCGTCAGCCCTGACACTCAGGTCACAGACTATTACAAGCTTCTCTATGCTTCTTATAAAGGACAGCCGCCAAACGACGCTGACATTCAGCTCTACCAGAGTGTTCCGATCGATGGACGCGAGGGCAAGGAGGTAGCGATCGGGCAGGACGCGACCGACCGGTCAGCGTGGATCGCTTTGATGGTTCGCGCCGGCGATAAACCTGTCGACAACAGCGAGCAAGCTAAGGATGACTTAAGAAACGCGGCTCGCAAGGCGATCGAAGGAAAGACAATAAGTCTTGGTATCGTGCCTGCAATTGACGACGCTTCGCGTCAACTCGCGCCCGGCGGAACTGCGAATCCTGAAGGCGAACCGCTGCTGCAGTATCTCATCCCAAACGTTCGCCCTGATGGTCTATTGCCCACCGATCCCGATCAACGCGTGCCGCAGTACAGACCGTTGATCACGAGTCCTCGAGGTAACGTGCTCGAGACTCCCGGTGTTGTGGAAATCACACTTCCATCAGCAGCAGAACTACAACTATGGTCCAATCTCGATCCACTCGAACAAGGCGTTGCGGATTTTCCACCGTCACTCGAAGACAGTCGCTTAAATGATCGCGTAATCACCTGGTTGCGCGTGCAGGCTTCGCCCGGCGTGCGCGCACGTTTGCTGTGGCTTGGCATCAACACTGTTTCGGTCACTCAGCGCGCGCATGTAACTAACGAACTCTTACCTGATGGCACTGGCGCGCCGGATCAAGGCGTCGTTCTTTCGCGCAAACCGGTAATTCCGAAGTCTGTTCGTTTGGTTGTGAGCCCGCCGGCGGGTGAGACGCGCGCGTGGCAGGAGATCGACGACTTGTTGTCGGCAGGACCGGAGGTACAAGTACCGGATCTCAGGCAGCCGCCTGGTGCTGCACCAGTGCCGAATCTGCCGGCGGAAGTGTATGTGGTCGATGCTGAGTCGGGTCAAATCAAGTTTGGCGATGGCTTGCGTGGGAAGCGTCCGCCCGCGGGTGCGAACTTGCGTGCCAGTTACGACTATGGCGTCGGCTCGGCCGGCAATGTCGCAGCAGGTTCGATCAACGCAAGCCCCGCTTTACCTGCAGGGATCAAGGTCAGCAATCCGATTCGCACGTGGGGCGGAACTGAAGCTGAGACAGTTGAACAGGGTGAGAAACAGATCGCTCGCTATCTGCAACACCGCGATCGCCTCGTGAGCGCTGCCGATTTCGAAACGATCACAATGCGCACGCCGGGTGTCGATATCGGTCGCGTTGAAGTGCTTCCCGCATTCAACCCTGATCTCGTACCAAACGAAGCCGGCGACGCTCCGGGCGCAGTGACCTTAATGCTGATCCCGCGCAATGATCCAAAGCAGCCAGACGCTCCGGTTGCCGACGCAATCTTTCTCAACACGATCTGTCGTTATCTCGATCCACGACGATTAGTAACAACTGAACTTTACCTTCGCGGACCAGTCTATAAACCGATCTGGATCTCAGTCGGGATAAACGTGGTCGCAGGTGTTGCAATTGCCGAAGTACGCGAAGCAGTCAAACGCGCACTGCTGAATTTCCTGGCGCCGATCCAAAACGCAACCGGGCTCACTGACAACTTAGTTTCGCTGACAACGCCAACTTTCGCTTCAACGCAAAAAGGATGGCCACTTTCGAAGGCGGTCACGGCGCGCGAGCTGCTCGCGGTTGCGAGTCGCGTTTCCGGAGTGTTGCTGGTCAACGACGTGTTGCTTGCGGAAGACACTAAACCTGCAAGCGAACAGATCGCGATGAATGGACTCGAGTTGCCTCGTGTGATGGGCATCAGCGTGAGCATCGGCGAGCCGATGGACATCGATCAACTGCGTGGTCAAACAACTCCGGTAACAACCCAAGGGCCGAAGATTGTTCCGGTTCCGGTGATTCCCGAGGAGTGTTAGTAACAAGATGGACGCCAACGGCACTCGATTTCATCTTCTCTTAGGTCGCGACGACTGGGCCCAGTGCACCGTCGAAACATCCTCGGGAACTAAGAGTCTGAAGGAGCTGTGGGAGTTGTTGCCTTCGGGAGGGGGCAGCGGTCTGAGTTGGAACGAGGAACGAAGCGAACTAACGCTCGAGCCACGACTCTTCAAGTTTACGGCGGCGCCAAAAGACACCTTTCCACTGCTTGAAAATCGGCGTGGCTCAGGTCGCGATGTTTTTGGCAACTGGTACTGGATCGATGAAACATCGTCGAAGATTCGCGTGCGGTCGATCGGTTCGGGTCAGGTCACTGACTTCTGGCCCCTAGATCAGAAGTGTTCGAAGGAGTCGTCGTCAGGGGATTTCGCGCCGCTTGTTGATGAGCAACCTGAGTCGCCACTCACGCTTTCGGGTCTGGCGATCACGGAAGATCATTATCTTGTTGTCGGTGTCAACGAACCTGCGGGACTTTTGATCTTTGATCTTCACACCGGTGGTGAACCGCAGCAGGTGCTCTGGCCCGAGAGCATTGCATTTGCACCATTCGATATGGCGCCGCGACCCGGCGGCGGAGTTTACATACTCGATCGCGCGAATTTCAGTTACTGGGCGCTGGATCGACATTTCAATGTGATCGGCCCTGAAGAGAACGGCGAGACGCTGCTTGCCGAAGGTCAGAATGACGCCTTTCAACCAGTTGACGAGAGCGAAGTACGTTCTTCGAAACGCCGGGTGTTTCCAAAGAGCTTCTCGTTGCTGCAATCACCTCTTTCGCTGAGCGATCCGATCGCGATCGAAGCACTGCCTGATGGAACGGTTCTCATTCTCGACCACGATCCGGGACGCAGATTTTCACAGATCTTTAGATACCGGCTTGAGCAACAGTTGGATGATCAGATCTCCACTGAAGCGATTCTGACACTGATTGAAGAAGATCAGCAGAGTGAGTTTGCACTCGTCGGTTATGACATGGCGTTTGTGCCGCAACATGACGAAGCCGCCCAGACCATCTCCGACCGACTCTACGTGGTTGCTGCAGATGGCAACCAGAGCTACGCGTTTCGTTTGTGTCTGCGAAACGAAAAGGTGGAGGTGCAACCGATCGCCGAGTACCTGCCGATGCGGCTGTTCGGCGGCAAGGCACTCGTAGGCACGCCGGCAGGCGCTTATTACGACTTTGCTGAGGACTGGATTCCGCTCGTTCAGCAACGCCGCCCGCGATACGTTCCCGAAGCAACCCTCGAGACGCCGCTGAAGACCGCGCTCGATAAACCTTACTTCGACAGCGGCGAGCATGACTGCGTTTGGCACCGCATCATGCTCGACGCGCACATTCCACCTGACACGACGATCGAAATCTGGAGTCGAGCAGCTAATGAAGAGATCGATCTGCCGTTGTTGCCGTGGCAACGCGAGCCCACGCCGTATCTCCGTGGTGATGGTTCGGAGCTTCCGTTTCTCCGCTCGTCGCAGTCAACCACTTGTGCCGGAGTTCAAAAGCAGAAGATCGGCGCGGGAACGTGGGAGTTGTTGTTTCAACGGGCGCGCGGACGTTTTCTCCAGCTTCAAATCCGGCTGAAAGGTGACGAACGAAATACGCCGCGGCTGCGAGCCTTGCGCGCGTACTTTCCACGTTTCTCATATCTCTCGAATTACCTGCCCGGCGTTTATCGTGAGGACCAGCAATCTGCGTCGTTTCTCGAACGTTTCTTGTCGAACGTTGAGGGCCTTTACACCACGCTCGAAGACAAGATTGCGGCGGCTCAGATCCTCTTTGATGTGCGCAGCGCGCCACGCGAGGTTTTGGATTGGCTGGCAGGTTGGTTCGGAGTTGCACTCGATCCGAGTTGGGACGAAGCGCGAAGACGCATGTTCATCGCTCATGCGATGGAGTTCTTCCAGTATCGCGGCACGATTCGTGGCTTGACGATGGCTTTGCATCTCGCGCTCGATAAGTGTGCCGACGAAAACATCTTCGGTGAAGGTAGTAACCGTCCGGAAGAGATCCGCGTCGTCGAGAGATATCTCACGCGAACGCTGCCGGGTGTGATCTTTGGTGATCCAACGCAGGCCACCGGATTGCGCGCAGTTGAGGTGGCAGCTTCGTGGCGTCCGGACCAGGGCCGCGCAAATCTGAATCAGCGTTATGCGACTGCGATCGGTTCAGCGGCTGGTTTATCTGCGGCTTTGATTCAATATCCGCTCGTTGCTCCCGCTGACGCTGCACAGAGTGCGACGTGGACCCAGTTCTCGATCTCAACTCTCGGATTTGTTCCGTCATCGGCCGCAGCGGAAAGCGCTTCGTGGCAGGCATTTCTGCAAAGTCGTTACGTCAACGTTCAACAACTCAACTCAGCCCATCAAAAATCTTATCCGACGTTCAAAGACGTCCCGCTGCCACGTGATCTACCAACAGTCGCGAAGGCGCGAACCGATTGGGAAGAGTTTGTAGTTGGACCGGGTGTTACGCGCCACTTGTGGCAGGACTTTCTTGCGCGTCGCTACCGGCGTATCAAGGCACTCAACGCCCCGTACGGAACATCCTGGTCTGGTTTCGAGTTTGTTCCGCTGCCCGACGAGTTGCCGCTTGACGGTGCGCCTCTCGCAGATTGGTTTCAATTTGAGAGTGTCGTGTTGCGAATGCAGCGTGCGGCACATCGGTTCACGGTGCTGCTGCCTGTGCCCTTGTCGTTGGCTTTCAATCCTGAAGAACATCAGCGCCGGATGGACCTCTCGCGTCGCATCATCGACCTCGAGAAGCCGGCGCACACAGTGTTTGACGTGAAGTTCTACTGGGCCATGTTTCGCGTTGGCGAGGCACGGCTCGCGCTCGACACGGTTATCGCTGAGGGCAGCCGCGCGCCACAACTTTTACCCGAATTGATACTGGGCCAGGGATTCGTCGGTGAGAGTTATCTCGCGCCGCCTGTACCGGAGAACGCTTGCGACCGGATGATCCTGGGACGCGATCCATTACAGAACTCCTAGTTAAGGAGATATGAAAATGAGTTGTTCTTGTTTCTCTTCGCACACAAATAACACCGCAATGGCTGATCCAAATCCGGCGAAGCACGTGAACTTCAACGTCGGAATGGTGCTCGGCGTTGACGACTTCACGCAGGAGTTTGCGTACCTGTCGGGACGCGACCAGTGGCTGGCGCGGGATTTGATCGGCTACGGAACAGTGCGCGGCTTGAATATTCGTATAGAAGTCGACGCCGTAAAGGGACCGCGCGTTGTGGTTGAACCAGGTGTGGCGTTGAGTCCACGTGGACAGTTGATCTGTGTGCCAGCCGCGCAATGCGCGTACCTCAAAAACTGGGTCGCCGATCACTCGCAGGAGATCTCAACCGAGGTTGGGTCACCGTTGGGCGCTGGATTGCCGTTGTATGTCGTGCTCTGTTACCGCAATTGTCCAACTGACAACGTGCCGATCGCCGGTGAACCGTGTCGCAGTGAAGACAAGTTGATGGCGCCTTCGCGGCTCACGGATGATTTCTCACTGGAGCTGCGTCTCAAGAAACCAAATCAACGCGAAGAAAATGCGGTTCGTGACTTTGTTGCGTGGTTGAAGCAGGTTGAGATCAGCGCCGACCAGCCTTCGATTCCCCTCGACCAGTTTCTTCAGGCGATTCGCGATGCAGCGGCTGCGTGGCTGGCGTCACCGTTGTCGTCGCCGCTGGAAGATTTCATGTTCGGCTCGCCTCCTGCGTCTTTGGTAGTCAATGCTGCGGACGCAAGTGAATATCTGCGCGCCGCATTCCGCGTTTGGGTAACTGAACTGCGACCGCGCTGGATTGCACGTTGGCACGGTTGCGCTGCAACACATATTGAGGGCGACGACGCCGGTGATGAAGACTGTGTGCTGCTGGCCGAGTTGGATGTGCCGCTGCTGCCGTTATCACCGGGCAGTTTCGATATTCCGAACGAAACGATTCCGGTGAATCAGGATGAGCGACCTTATCTGGTCCATCTCAGACTGCTACAGGAATGGTTGTTGTCGAATCCGCCGATCGCAGCGGCCGCTCCACAACCGCCCGTTGCGCAGAATCTGATCGTTGCGAATGTTGATGGTCCAGTGACGCTTGATTTGACTAACCAGCAATGCCTCATCTGTAACACGAACGCCGGTGTGGTCAGAATCAATCTGCCACTCGCTGCAACGCAGGACGGACGTGTGGTGATTGTAAAACGCATCACGGCTGGTTCGCTGGTTCAGATCTTCGCCGGCACGGGAGATCAGGTTGAGGCACAAGCGTCGATTCAATTAACCGCGCAGAATCGGGCAGTGCAGCTCGTAGCAAACGCAAAGAGCAAAGCGTGGCATGTGATCGCGACGGGCACTTGATAGGTCCTATAGGACCTATTTCGGGAGGAGAGAAAGATGGATTCACAGATCAGTTTGCAACAGCCGATTCTGGACGGCGGTATTCGTTCGATCAATTTCTTCAACGGCCGTCTGCTCAGCGCTCGCGATCTGACGCGCGAACAATCAGCGAACCGCGAGGCCGACCGGCGGCTGGGCCAGGCTATCGGTGAGGGCATCGTTCATGGGTTGGAAGTCTCGAAGTCGACGAGTTCAACGCAAGAATCTCCAGTTGTCACAATCGAAGCAGGCCTCGCGATCAACCGCATCGGTCAGACCTTAATGCTGACCGGCAAGACTGACCTCGCACTTGTGCGACGCGCGACTCCCGGGACCGGCAACACCCAACCGTTTGGCGAGTGCGCACCACTTCAGTCAGGAACCTACGTCGCAGGCGCGGGCGTTTACCTGCTGACAATCGCTCCCGCTCAGGGAACAGAAGGTCGGGCCGTTACGCATAGTCTCGAAAGTAGCGCTGCATGTAACACCGACACCACTGTGACGGCGGTGCAGTTTCGTCTGATCCAACTCGACCAGCAGATCACGGCGACGGAAATATTGGACCAGAATCACCTTCGTAATCTGATCGCCTACAAGTGTTTTGGCGTCGACGCCACAAGCAAGTTTCCAGCCGATCCCTTTGCGACAAAGTTAGACCAGTACGGACTGCTCGACAGCCTGCGACCAACGTGGCTGACAGAATGCGAAGTGCCACTGGCGATTCTCTACTGGACGCTTGTCGACGGCCTGAAGTTCGTCGATCTCTGGTCTGTGCGACGCCGCCTGGGCCGCCGCCTGGTGGATAAAGCATGGTCGTTTTTAACGTCAGAGCGAACCACTCGCGAAGGCGAAGCGATGTACCTTCAGTTTCAAAGTCAACTTAAAGACCTGATCAGCTCCGGTGTCACTTTGTCGCAAGTGAAGGCACTCGATCACTTTCGCTATCTGCCGGCCGCGGGTCTGTTGCCGATTGGCGGAGCGACCGGTTTCGACTACACGACATTTTTCAATCAGATAACCATTCGTCAGCCAATCTTTATCGAAGGCGCGCAGCTTCGCCCGTTGTTTCAGGAGGCTTTTGAGTACCCGGCAATCGATACCGGCAGCGGACTTGTAGTCTGGCTTTACATCGTGCGTGAAAACGCACAGGTATCGCTCGCGGCAGGCGCGAACGTGGGCACTGGCCAAAGCTATATGGTCTTTGCGAGTGGCCACACGCCTTATCGCGGTGAAGCGCGTTACGACGTTCATCATTGGAACTTCGGCAATTTTTCCTAAAGGAGTATCGAGATGGCCCAACTACTAAATCACGCTCAACCTGGTGATGTAATCACGGCTGAGGACTGGAATTTGGTCGTCGACGCTATAAACGAACTGTTGCAATCCGGACAGAGTTCGGGAATCAAGGTTGCCGCACTCTTACCTGCCGGAACTGCTATCGATCCAATTCGCATCGGCACGATAACGCAAGTCACCGGACAGAACTTTGGGTTCTCTATTGGCCAGTCGAAAGTAACCTTTGAAGCGGGCAACACCACGGCGACTGTTCTCCGCGCAAACATGCTGACGGGTTCATTTGATGAGCGTTTGCTTTTCATGATGCCGCCGGTTCCCGGAATGACGTCCGCCGGCCTGAACATGACCATGCGCGTCAGCAATGGCATTGCTGACGACACTCGTTCCGTTTTTGTGATGCCGGTGGTCATTGACTTGACCGGTGACATGTTCGTGACCTGGCGTGGTGACGTGGCGCCGAATCCGAAACCCAATCCACTCGAAAGCGGCGCCGGGAAATCTGCCGAGTTTCGCTACCGGCTTCAGACTGGGATCAACATTCCGGCGAGCTTCAATCTTAGCGCTGAGATTCTGAATGCAACCGTCCCTGTTCCTGCGGGTCTGGTCGATACGATCGAGTTTCGCGATGACGCTGACAGCGTCATTTCCGGTAGACAACTACAACTGGGGAAAAACGAGACGCGCAACATCACGGTGCGGATACCGGAGATTCCTACGGCCTTCACCAGTCAGACTTTCACTTTAAAAGTCACAGCCGCAGCGGGCTCAGTTGTAGGCACTGATCAGCGCACCTTCACTGTCGGCGCACCGGTTATACCGCCCGATCCAAACATCGAGGCTAATCAAACGGCCTTCTCGGTCCTCGACGGCGCAGGCAACGCACAATCGCAGGGTTTGCAGACCGGTGTCCTCGACGGCTCCACCATCAGGCTCAAAGCTGGCTTCCGTGGTGTAGTGAACTTCAGCACGAGGTTCACCAAGGCCGGGACTTATGAAGTGACCATCCTGCCCAAACAAGGCAGTACATTGACTGGCTGGACACCGGAGATGACGCCCGACTCAATCGGCACACGAGGACCTGAAAGCAAGGTCACAATCCAGGTGCTAACTGACAACGAAACAACACTGCGAACAGAAAAATTCAGAGTGACGCCGGTTGCTGGTGCATCGCCAACCGGCACGATCGTCTTTCGGATTAAGCGTCTGACATCAGCTTCAGAATTTTCCAAGGAATACGGTCTGCAGTTACTGCCCTGATCGAGGGCCTTCAAAACAGAGCCCGCTCGCTCGGGCAGAAGGAGATTAGCAATGACAGTATCAATTCCGAGTGCTGCCGGGGTGCCCGGCATAAGCGGTCCGCCAATCTGGTTTAGCGGAGAACCGACCTTCAATCCTAACCTCGATGACGTACGCTGGCGGGGTGCTGTCAAACGCACGTTTGGTAGCGGCACGGGCGGAAGCAACTACTTTCGCGCGACGCAAGCGACCGTCGGTCCACAGAAGTTCATCTATCTCACGTTTCGCGCCGCCTTTGTTCAGCAACTTAGTGACGCTGACGATCTGATCTATTTAGGGCTCAGAAAACACAACGATGCATCCGCGATGGTCGTGCGCATTACAGCGCACGGCGCGGCCTTTACACCTGCTGGACCACCCTCCGCGAACAATCCTGCCAATGTCGCAGCCGTAGACATTTGGACGCTCTCAGGAGGCATTTGGACCTTTCAGGCCATGACACCAACCTGGATAAGCCAACATGCGCGCGTTTGGCTGCAAAGCTCAGCGGATGTTCCTGCTGATCCGAATAACCGCTGGGGAGTTCAACTGCGAATCCCGGCAAACGCCGTCGGGGGCATCACTGACAACAGTGGACCAAACCTCGGCACCGACTTTGATATGTGGTATCTGATTCACGGCAGTGTCGGAGGTAATCCAGCGATCCTGGCGGATTACCGAACTGCTGGTACGACCAACCAAAATGATTTGGACAATCTTGCCTACCCACAGCCTAACCAGTGGGACGAATTTCAACTCACTTCTGCCGCGGCAACTTCGGGAGGTGTTGCAATTTCCTGGGGCGACGTCGTCGTGCAAAACGCCGCTCACGGCGAAGGCACACTGATCGACAACCACGCAAACAACACGTTTATCGCACGACCACGAAACTATTCCAGCGCAAATATTCCGGCAGGTCAGATCAACGCTACGTTTCGAATTGCCAATTGGGGTTCGGTATCAGGCAATCCAAACATGCCGGACTTTTCGAGTGGTTCGTGGGATTTCGTTCCCGGCAATTCCGAAGTAACGCCAGTGATAAGCGGCCTCGACATCAATACGATCCCAGCCGGAACGAATCCGCCGTCCAACGCGCCAATTGCACTGACGGCGTTGATGAACTTGTCAGTGCCGCCGAAAAGCCTGCACCAGTGCGTGCTCGTCACCTTATCAGGCGCGAACATAAATTTTCTCAACGACGCGATCTACCAAAACATGAACTACGACGGAGCCTCTTTGTTTGCGAGAGAGGCTGACATCAGCGTCGTGGGCTTGAAAGCGTTTTCACCGACTCCTCGGGATGTATATCTGGCGGTTGAAAAGTTGAACATGGCTCCCACGGGGAAAGCTGACGAAGGACAGTTTTTGCGGGCCAGCATGGACCGCTTAATGCGCCGGGAGGGTGGTGCGTTGGGTGACAAGCTGAAACGCGCCCGTTCAATTCTTTCGGACGTCGGCGGCGAAACTAAATCGGACCGTCTGCAAACACTGGTGCGCGTGCTCTCAGAAGTCGACTTAACGGAAGAGGAGCTCGATCAACTGTTCCCAACTTTCCGCGTCCACGTCTATCACGACACGGGTGAGCGTGTCGCTCGGCCGGACGGAACCGAGCGGCCTGTCTTGAAAGAGCAATCATCGTTCGGCGTGTACGCCTATCACGAGGGAACGCTGGAAGGCTGGCAAACCAGCATTCAGGGTGCTCAACGGATTGAAGACAACCTTTATCTGATCCCAGTGCCAAACGACGGCAGTGCCAAGGTCAAAGTGGTCGTGCAGGCCGTCGATGAAGGCGAACAGCGCATACCCGAAGATCCGATCAGACCAAAGGAATATCCCAAGGCAGGAGGAACGGGACCGGCAGACAAGAAGGGTTGCTTGTATCACCTGCTGAGGCTGTTTGGTTTGAAATAAGAAGGCGAGCCGATGCTTGGCGCTCCTAACGATTCCACGATTTTGAGGCTGCGGGTCAAGGGCAGCGATCTTGACCCGTTCGCCTTACGTGGACGCGTGGAAAGCCTTCTCAACGATCTCTCACTGCAACCCCGGCTGCCTCCTTCAGCGACGCTCTTCATACGCAAGCTGAATGATCCGTTGCCGGGGTCGCTGTGTCTCGACACAAGCTATCCGCGCGCGCCACAGGCATGGCGGCACGCATTCATCACCAAATTCGATCAACTGGTGTCAAGTGCGGCGCGTCCGGCGCATGGCTACGTAGCTGATAGCGCTGAGTCGGTTGTGTTTTATGACTACGCAGAACTGTTGGCGAGTTTGAGTGCTGACTGGTGCAGTGGCTCTGTTAACACGCGCTGGTGGTGGCAGGGTTTCATCAAACGCGGTGATGTTGCGCAAGTGATCAAACAGCTCTGGCGCGACAAGATTGAGTATGCGCCTGCGGCTTTGGAACATCTTGTTAGAAAGAATGTGGTCGTTGAGTTTGTGAGTAAGTTTAGTGAAGTGGAAGCGCATGAGATGGTCCAACATGTCGTGCGTGTGTTTGGGCTCCATGCGGTAACACAGATCAAACGGATCCAAGCCACGGATTTACCGCGCAGTGTTTTGGCACTGGTGGATTTTACGGTTGAGCAGGAGGACGCGGTTGAGGTGCGGAGTGTGATGCCGTGGAAGAATGTGGTACCTGAAAGTGACACGCCGCGGCTACGACCGGCGCAGCAGCTTTTTGTTGGGATTGCATTAATGGTTCATCGCGCGCCGGCGCGTGTGCGAACGCTGAGTTTTGCGCGTGAAGTTGAGCGATGGGTTGAGCGTGCGATCAAAGTTTCAGTCGTACCTGAGATGGTTGTCGAGGAGAGAATTGAAAATGAGTTCTTTGAACCCTCAGAAACTCCGGCGCCGTTCAGCGTAAATCAGGCTGTTGCGCCTTCGGCACTTGTTGCGCCCGAGCCATCACGACAACAAAGATCCGTGTCATCCGAGGCCAAACTCGGCAATGCGATCTTCAAGTATGAAGAGCGTCCTGTGATTGCACCCGTAGCTCAAACTGTGAACGGAGCCGAGGTTGCGAATCCCGAGCCGCTGATCAAAAGCGAATTGTTATTTGAACCAGCTCCACCAGCGCCATTCGCCACTCCAACTGAATCACTCGACACCATAACGATTGAAACGGAACTTGGCGGTCTCTTCTACCTAATCAATCTCGGGATTTTTTTGGAGATCTACAGCGACTTCACCAGCCCTGTAGAGCGCTTCACCGAATTAAGCATCTGGGATTTCGTGGCGATTGTCGGGGCTCAACTGCTCAACGACGAGGCAAATCAGGACGATCCAGTGTGGTGCGTGTTGGAGAATCTCGCTGAGCCCGACAAGAGTGAGTGTCCAAGCTGGCTCTTGGACCTGCTGCCTTACATAAAGACTCGCCTACCTCAGGCACTCGGCATCAACGACGACGTCGATCTGGGCGAGATGCTCCTGCATCATCACGCCAAGGTAGTAATCACCCCCACACACCTCGACATCTTTTTCGCTCTTGCGACACACCCGATCGAAATACGGTTCGCCGGACTGGACCGCGATCCGGGTTGGGTACCAGCCGCCGGGCGATTCATCGCTTTTCACTATGACTAAAAAGATGCGAAAAAATCTATTCGACGGTTTGCAGCCGACTCCGGCGGAACACTTCAAGCTCTATTTCTACGGCGCGGTGCTCAGCCTGTTTCACCAGGTGGTCCAGGTGTACGGCTCGAGCGAAGCAGCGTTCAAAGAGTTTCCGTTTCTCATCGGCTACAACAACGAACTCGCCGATGGAGGTTTGGCTGGTGTGCACTCGAGTGAAGCTGTTGCATGGTGGTCCGAATCGCTGCAGGCGTGGGAAAGCAAAGCGACCGCGCATTTGCCGTTGCAGGCATTACGCGGAGCTGCGGGCCTCGATCACTCTGCCCTAATCCTGCTGACTATTATCGGGCTCATCGAAGAAGACCTGCGCTTCGGTTCCGTCTTCGAAACTTTGCAGAGTTCGCCAGGTCAACATCGCGCAACGCCGAGTTTGCTCAACACGTGGGGACGCGACGAAGCACACTGGCGTGATTCCAGATCTAATCTGCGACAGATGCGCGAACTGGGACTTGTGCGCGTTGTCAATCCCGATTCTCCGCGTCTCGAATGGGCCCTGGAAGTGTCGAGCACTTTGTGGGATGCACTACGTGGCGAGCAAAACGAAGTGCCGGGCCCGGGGTTCCGATATCGCCGGCCAAACGAACTGGCCACAATGGACGATCTGATTCTGCCTCGCGACATCCACGACAAAGTGCGAGCGATGCCCGAGCTCTTCGTTTCGAAAGAAGCACAAACATTGATTGTGCGTGGCGCATATCGAAACGGGCGGCGTACGATCTTCGGCGCGATCGCTCGTGAGCTCAACCTCGGTTTGCTTGAAATCAACAACGTCACAAGTCCCAACGACGATCAATTTCGTGTCGCTGGACCACTGGCTACAGCACTGAATGCATTGCCTGTAATCGTTTTGGATCTCGAGCCACGCGAGACTGTCGAAATTCCACGTCTGTCAGCATGTGAGGCGCCGAGCGGAATCGTGCTCAGCAAGCAAGGCGGCGCAAGTGGTGAAGGTGCAGAGCGTGCACTCGTCCTTAATCTCGATATGCCCGATCCAAAACTGCGCAAGCGCCATTGGCTGCGCGCGTGCAACTCCAGCCAGCTGCGAGATCCGGATGGCATTAGCGCGCGTTTTCGTTTGACTTCCGGAAACATTCATCGCGTCACCCGTTTGGCTGAATCGTACGGAGCTTTGGCCAAACGTCAGGGGATCACAGTCGCTGACGCGCAACGCGCGACTCGTTCCCTGAATCGTCAAATTCTCGATGCGCTCGCGATTCGTCTGCCTGTTTCAGGCGATTGGAATCAACTCGCAGTCGGTGGAGACACGCGACGCGAGTTGGAAAATCTGGTCAGTCGTTGTCGTCACCGCGAACACCTGGAGTCGCAGGTTGGACCAAAAGCAGGCGCCGGCGTGCGTGCGCTCTTCAGTGGTCCAAGCGGCACCGGCAAAACACTCGCTGCGCGTATACTCGCGGCAACGCTCCAGATGGATGTCTATCGTCTCGACCTTTCAACTGTCGTAAACAAATACATCGGCGAAACTGAAAAGAATTTAAACCTGATCTTCTCACGCGCCGAAGAGCTCGACGTCATTCTCCTGCTCGACGAAGGTGACGCTCTTCTGACACAGCGTACCGGCGTGCAAAGCTCAAACGATCGCTACGCAAATCTGGAGACAAACTTCCTGCTGCAACGACTTGAATCGTTTGACGGCATTCTCGTCGTGACCACCAATGCAAGCGAGCGGATCGACAATGCATTTCAACGACGCATGGACGTTGTGATCTCTTTTTCGCCTCCCACACCTCCGGAACGCTGGGCCATCTGGCAACTTCATTTACCCCCCGATCACGCAGTCGATTTTTCATTGCTCGAAGAAGTTGCCGGACGTTGCGTACTGTCGGGCGGTCAAATAAAGAATGCTGCACTACACGCATCGTTACTCGCACTTGAGGACGGAGGGATCGTCACCTCCGCAATGATTGGGGCAGCAATCGAACGCGAATATCGCAAGGCGGGTGGCGTCTGTCCGCTACGCCGCAATTGATCACAGTGAGAAAGGACCGACGCATTTATCTCGGCAAACATCCGCACAACCAGACCCAAGAGCGCTCCGGCGCCGGCGCCGGCGCCGCCTGCTCCGGCACGCACAACAGCGAAGGCGGCAGCGTCGCTCGCTCCGCCCACTGTACGTTTGAATGTTGAGCCGATCCGACTCTTCGGAAAAGACTATTTCCGCAATCGCGAAGGCAAGCTGATCGAGTTGCCCAGCGACATGACGGCTTCTGAAGTCGCCCAGCTCGAAGCCGAGGCGATAGCCAGCGAGAAAAAACTCGGTAAAGGCCCTCCACCTCAACCTGTTCCGGACGTAAAGAAACTCGACAAAAAAGAAGACAAGAAAACGCAACTCAAGCCTCAACCAAAGGGCAAAAAACCTGGCAAGGGAAAAAGCAAGCGCGCACCAGGCGCGGGCGCAGCCGCTGCAATGCTGAAAGCAGTCGGCACGAGGAAAGTCGCTCAATACCTTGCTTCTAAAGCCGCGCCGGTAGTTGGAAAGGGTTTCAGCAAGTTACAGCAACTGCGACAGAATCAGCAGAAGCACGACAGCGCTGACGAGAAACGAGCGCAGTCAGAACAAGCCGTCGTCATTCCTGACAGCGAAGGTCAATCGAAGAGCAATACTGGTCAGGTCAACGTAGTCAGCGACCGTCCCGCGCCAAAAGTCGATCCAGGCACCGGCAAGCAAACGCTTCAACAACAACTGAAAGAGAACGTCCCGAAAAGGGTCGAAGACGTCGACAACTTCAAGCGCGACAAGAAAGCGCAACACACCGGCGCTGAAGTGTTGAAGGTGATCCAGGTCGACAAGAACGCCGTGGTATCGACTTTCCAGGACATGGGCCACACGCCGGCGCCCGCCCCGCGCGAATTTGAACCCGAGCCACTGCCACCTACTGAAGCGGCGCCGCCAACGGCCGCGCTCAATCTCGGCAAAGACGGCATCGCTCCATTTCAAAAGGAGCATACCGACGTTTCGAATTTCACGAAGGAAGCCGACAACAAGCTAACAGAAGAAGGCGTCACGCAAGAGCAGCTCGACATGGTCGACAGTGGCGATCTCGCCTCTGCCAACAAAGAGAAGAAAGGAATGGAGAAGACGGCGCAAACCGAACCACTCGCCGTCCAGAAATTTGCCCAGGACCAGAACCAGAAAGTAGAGACTGAGCTCAAGCAACAGGAAACGAAGCAGCGGTCCGAAATGAGCTCGAAACGCAAGGCAGGTCTTGGTGTTACGGGTGAGAAGCAAAAAGGCACCAAGAGCGCGCTCGAGAAAAAGCGCGAGGAAGTTGCCACCAAAATTAATGGCATCTATACGGCCGCGCAGGACAAAGTAAAGAAGAAATTGGCCGATCTTGAAACCGAATCGATGAAACGGTTCGATAACGGCAACACGAAAGCCACACAGCAATTCGAAGACAACGTCAACAGCGAACTCAGAGACTTCAAAGCCGATCGCTACTCTGGCTGGTTCGGTTGGGCCAGGAAAGTCAGAGACTGGTGGAAAGGCATGGACGACCTGCCCGAAGTCAAAGCGATCTTCGACCGCAACCGCGAAAAGTTTGTTTCGACTATCAACAAGCTTGTTGAAGACATCTCTGCCGACAATAAGAAAGTTATCCAGGAATGCAAGGACGAGCTTCAGAACGCGCGCACGCAGATCAAGGATTACGTCGACAAACTGGGACCAGCTCTCAAAGACATCGGCAAGAAAGCTGCCGAAGAAATGAATTCGAAGCTGGACCAGATGGATTCATTCATTGCCAAGAAGGAAGAGGACCTACAAAACCAACTCAAGGACAAGCAGACTGCGGCAATCAAAGCCATCGACGAAAAGATCGAAAAAATGAAGGAAGCGATGGCCGGTGCCCTGGCTAAACTCGGCAAGTTACTGCTTTGGGCCGCAAAGAAATTCTTCACCTGGGCGCTCGAGAAGGTCGGCTTTTCGTTATCGACGATCGACAGCATCATCAATAAAGGCGTGGCTGTGCTGAAAGCAATCTTCACGCAGCCGATCAGGTTCGTTAAGAACCTGATGAGCGCCGCCAAGACCGGATTCACAAATTTTGGCAAGAACTTCCTGAAGCATCTCAAGGATGCGTTGTTTGAGTGGCTCACCGGATCGCTCCAGGGACTACAGTTGCCGCAAACGTGGGACTTCAAAGGGATCATCAGCGTGGCGCTGCAAATGATTGGTATCTCCTACCAAAACATTCGCCAACACATGGTCTCAGTAATGGGTGAACCAGTCGTCGCCGGCCTGGAAAAAAGTTTCGAGCTGGTGAAGACATTAATCACGCAAGGACCGATGGCCGCGTGGGAGCAGTTGAAAGAGATGGCCGGCGAGATGCGCGATGCGTTCATTCAGGCAGTCAAAGACTTCATCAAGCAAAAGATTATTGAGCAGGCGCTCATTGCGTTGGGATCGATTTTCATCCCCGGCGCCGGAATAATCCGAGCGATCATCGGCATTTACGACACGATTGTGTTCTTAATCCAGAAAGCCACGACGATCATCAAGATGGTCGGCAACTTTCTGGGTTCAGTTTCCGAGATTGCCGCAGGCAACATCGGTGCCGCGGCGGAAGCGCTGGAGCAAGGTCTCGCGAGAGGTTTGGTATTGGTGATCAATTTTCTCGCGGTGATTGCTCGTCTTAGTGGCGTCACCGCCAAGATTCGTGAGGTGATTCAAAATATTCGAGCGAAAGTCGATGCAGTGTTGTTGAAGGTGGCGAAGTGGATCGCAGATAAAGCGAAACCCTTCATCGCAAAAGGCGTCGGTGCGGTTAAGGCCGGAGTTAGCGCTGTTAAAGCCGGCGCTGCTTCGCTGGTGCAATGGTGGCGCGCGAGGAGAGCGTTCAAGTCACTCGAAGGTGAGTCGCATTCACTGTCATTCCGCGGCGAAGCTCAGAAGGCGGCGCTGTTCATTGCCAGCGATCCGGAGAATCTCGGCAGTTGGGCCAACAATAGGAAGGCCAGTCTCGAAAGAAAGAAAAAATACACCAAACCAAAACAGACCGCCTACGACAACATTCGCAACCTTATTCGCCAACTTGGGGAGATCACCTATCCCAAAGGCCCACAGGCCACGCCAACAGCAGACATGGACAAGAAGATCGAGGCGCTGCTGAAAGAGATCGCCGACAACGCGATCATCCTTGGCTTCAAAGATGAAGCTGTGCCGGTTCCTCGCATGGTCGTAAATCCCGGTTTTAGCACTGGCAAGGCCGAAGGAACGACGATCGTCAAATTTCTTTACAACAGCAGAGACAACCGCAGGCCAGGCTCGCCGACAACCGGCAAAGAACCGCTGCACGGCGCCTTCGATGAGTTGGACAAGATGGGAATCAGTGCGAACTTCTGGAAAAGAGGGCATCTACTCAACAAAGATTTCGGTGGCCTGGCGGTGAATTCCAATCTCGTGCCGATCCCGACGTTCATTAATCGTCGCATGGAGTCAGAGTTCGACAAGAAAGTAATCGAGGAGCTCTACGACAAGGGCGAAGTAATCATGATGAGGTTCAAGGTTGAAAGAGCCCACGCCAACGACCCGCAGAAATTCTTTATCAGCCACCTCAATCTCGAGGCGGGAGCTATGATCGAAGACACGACCGATATCAAATACAAAGATCCGCCGACCATGAAACTCACGAAACCCTTCACGCCGGATTATCCGACTCCGGGCGGAGGCGCAACGAGCACCATGGGTCTTCAGGCATTTATCAATGCCGGCAACACCAGACGTGAGGACGTTGCCGACATGGCGAAGGCGACTCAACTGTCTAACCGCTTGATCAGAGACATGACTCTGGCAGGCGTTGATTTACAAAACGACGTCGAGAAGATCAAAGACTTCATTGAGTCGAAGTACAACGCGCAACGGTTGGCCAACTACAAGAGCAATTTTGAATTGGTCAAGGCTCACATCAAGTTGTAAAGCGCCTTTGTAGGGGCGGCACTCCGTGGCCGCCCCTTCGTGGCATTGAACCATCATTGAAAGAGTCGCCGCCTCTCGCGCGGCAGAGAAAAACGTCCCAACAACGAATTATGTCAGCAACTGCTCCACGCACGGCTACTCCCAAAGCAAAGGCTCCGGTCGAGAACCGGAACATGCTTCCGCCCGCGCGCAAGTTTGCTGAAAACGACAAGTCTTCCGGCACGACACTCACGCGTCGCGGTGGTCCAGTGGCGCGAAACAGTTCGGAGCGTTTTCGACTCGACCGCTCACATCGTCGTTCAACAATTCAAGATCAACCGCCGGCTCTCACGGTTACGACAAATCAGCCTCCGCGCGCACCGACTACTACGATTGAAAACACCGCGCGCAACGACGAAAGAAAACGAAGTCTTACTATCAGCAGAAATCCGGCGACAGACGCGGTTATTCAGTATGTTGAGCCACTGCCTTTGTCTGCGGTGGCGCCGCCCACAATCACACTTGGTCGGCCCGCGAACCAGATCCTTAACAGCGAGAAGTTCAAGAAACTCGAATCAACAACGATCACAAGCGGCGGCGCGCCTCTTCCGGTCGCCGTGAAGAATCCGTTGACACACAGTTTCTCGATCGACCTCACACCGATTCGTGTTCACACGGATGCGCGCGCCCAACACCTCGTCAGAAGCTTCCAAACACGAGCGTTTGCCTACGGTCACCACATCTTTCTCGGTCCCGGCGAATCGCCGGGTGATCTGCGTCTGCTGGCGCACGAAGTAGCGCACGTGGTCCAACAAAGCGGCGGCGCAGTGCTGCAGCACTTCACTACCACTCGCGGAGACGAGTTTGAACAAGAAGCAGAGCAGGCCTCAGCGGCGGTGGTGCGTGGAGAAAGATTCACTGTGCGCCGACGCACGAATCGGCGGCCCCAGGGAGACATTGGCATTGATCTCGGCATACCCGATCCACTCGACTGGCTCGCAGGCAAGGCCAACCTCATTCCGGGCTTTCGCATGCTGACCATCGTGCTCGGTGTCAATCCGATCAACATGAGCCCGGTGGATCGAAGCGGCGCAAACATTCTGCGTGCTTTGGTCGAATTCATTCCTGGCGGCGGTTTGATTGTGGAAGCTCTCGACAATCACGGCATCTTCGAGAAAGGCGGCGCCTTCCTCGAAAAACAGATCACAGCGCTTGGCATGACCGGATCGGCAATCAAAGACGCTGTTACCGAATTCATCGCGAAGCTCGACTTGCCCGGCGATCTTTGGAATCCCGGCACAGCCTGGGCACGAGCTGAGCGAATCTTCACCGCTCCGATCGATCGGATTATCGACACGGCAGTGGGCGCCGTCACCGGCATCATCGAGATCATTAAGGACGCGATTCTTAAACCCATCGCCAAACTCGCGGAAGGCACCGAAGGCTACAACTTGCTGAAGGGCGTGCTCGGTAAAGATCCGATCACCGACGAGCCGGTTACCCCCAGTGCAGAGACATTACTTGGACCACTGCTCAAGATGATCGGTCTCGGCGATGTCTGGCAGAAGATGCAGGAGTCGAAGGCGATCCCGCGTGCGTGGCAGTGGTTCCAGACCACATTGTCGCAACTGATCGGTTTCGTCAGTGAGATTCCGACGTTGTTCCTGTCGGCATTCAAAGCACTCACCATCGAAGACATCATTCTCGTTCCCAAGGCGTTCGCGAAACTTGCGGCCATATTTGGCGGCTTCATGAGCAAGTTTGTGAGCTGGGGCGTCGATGCCATGTGGAAACTACTGGAGATAGTTTTCGACGTGGTCAGTCCCGAGGCGTTCGGTTACGTCAAGAAGACCGGCGCGGCATTGAAGAGCATTCTGAAGAACCCGCTGCCATTCGTCGGCAATCTCGTCAAGGCAGCAAAGCTCGGTTTCACAAACTTCGGCGGCAATTTCCTGACGCACTTAAAGAAGGGACTAATCGACTGGCTGACGGGATCGTTGCAAGGCGTTTACATTCCCAAGGCACTCACTCTTATTGAGTTCGGCAAGCTCGCATTGAGCGTGCTCGGGATCACGTGGGCACAGATTCGCTCGAAGATCGTGAAGGCGCTCGGTGCAAACGGCGAGTACATCATGCAAGGCCTTGAGACCGCCTTTGACATCATCAAAGCCCTGGTTACTGGTGGTCCAGCCGCGGCGTGGGAAGTCATTAAGGACAAACTGACCGGGCTCAAAGATCAGATCGTCAGTGGTATCACCTCGTTTGTGATTGAAGCTGTGGTAACCAAAGCCATCCCCAAGCTGATCGCGATGTTCATTCCGGGCGCCGGCTTCATCTCAGCCATCATCTCGATCTACGACACAATCAAGGTCTTCATGCAAAAGATCTCGAAGATCATGCAAGTGGTCACTGCATTCATCAACTCGATCGTCGCGATCGCGCAGGGCAACATCGGCGGCGCCGCCAGCAAAGTCGAAAATATCCTCGGAGGATTACTCTCGCTTGCCATTAGTTTCCTTGCCGGCTTTGTCGGTCTGGGCAAGGTGGCTGACAAGGTAATGGGCGTAGTGAATAAGGTCCGCGGCACAGTCGATAAGGCACTGGACACCGCAATCAACTTCATCATCGGCAAGGCAAAGTCGCTGTTTGCGGGACTGTTCGGGAAGAAGAAGGACGGGAAGCCCGACACCAGGTCCGCCGCTCAAATGGAGAAGGATCTCAATAGCGCTGTCGCTGAAGCCGATGCGCTCTTAGCCAATGAGGCCACGATGCCAGAGGATGTCGCCAAGAAGCTTCCCGGTATCAAGTCGAAATACAGGCTAACCGAACTTGTAATGCCAACCGACTCCAAGACCGAGGAAGAAGAGACTGACCACATCGAAGGCGCCGTAAATCCAAAGAAGAAGGCGACTCCGCGCAAGAAACCAGCTAAGGACGGGAACACCAAGATCAAGATCTCTCGCAGCACCTTCACCGTCACCACCAAATGGACTCTGGCACAGGACTTTCCAGAGCAGCACAGAAAGATGGTGCGCGGCGACCGTCCACCACCTTTGAAGAAACAGCTGGATCGGCGACACGTGATTTCATCTCAGACGATGGCTGCACACTATGAAGATGTTCTTAACATCACCAAATGGAGTGGCGCAGAAAAGATCCTCGTCGCACACGGGGAAACTGTGGCTAAGCCTCTCGGCAACAAGAAGATTCAGACTACGACCCAGGCTCGTCACAAGACATTCTTTAACGACGTTAAGAATCTCTTCATCGGCGACGCTTCAATAAATCGGTCTATTGGTAAAGAGACCGACATTCCGGATGACTGGGGCGACAGAGAATGGAAGAAGCACTTGAAATACATCAAGACGACGTACGCTCTCTCAGGTAGTTTCACTGCATGACCAAAAGTACAGAAGCGAGGATTTTCAGAAATGGCAGAAACAGATCGGGCACGCAAGAACGGCTTGAAGGCGCTGAAGAACGTCAAGAAAGTACTCAAGACTACCGGTTGGGAGCCTGAAGAGACTGAGAAAGAAGGTGTTTTGCGCGTCGATTTCAGCGGCGACAATATCCCCATCGTGGATGCGCTTGCAGATGTTCGGATCGATTACGAACGTTTTCTCTATTACCTGAATTTCCGCGAACGCGCGCCTGTCAAGCAACGACCTGAGACGATGGAGTTTGTGACCCGCGTCAACTACGACATGGTTATAGGAAATTTCGAGCTCAACCTTGACAACGGCTTCGTGCGATTCAAGTCGAGCGTAGATTTTACCGGCGCCGAGCTCGCCCCGGCTTTGATACGCGATGCCATAAAGTCTGCAATGGATGCGGTCGAGCAATATGCGGATGCGATTGTGGAAGTAATGCACGGCAGGAAGAAGGCCAGGAAAGCGTTACATGACGCGGAGAGCTGAGGATCACGAAGATTATGTATCTTGATTCCGTAAAACTTTTACAGATGCAGGTTGGCTACGGCGACCTCGGCATGTACGGCAGCCTTGGATATGAAGGACGACAAGTGACGGTGCACAAGCAGCACTATCAACATGCCTTCAGCACCCATCCACCAGCACGGCTGCGTTTTCATATCGACGGGCGCTTCGCCAGCTTCGCCTGCCAGGTTGCATTAAACGACGACGTTGCCCCGGGTCTGTCGCACGCTGACTTTTCAGTCGTGGCGGATGGACGCGAGGTGGCAAACGAGCCTTACGTGCAAGCCGGTGAATCGCCGCGACCACTGGTCGCAAATATCACTGGCGCCGAATATCTCGAACTGGTTGTACGCACCAGTCGCTGGGAACACTCGCACGCGGTGTGGCTCGATCCGCAAGTGGATGAATCACCGGCGCCGGTCACGCATCTTTACGATAGTTTGAGCCGCGCAGAGATGATCGTGCCGGAACGTTTGCCACGTGCTGATCGCTGCATTGCGACGGTGGTCTCGCCAGGCTTTGAACATTTGCTCGACGACATGCTCGGGTCGCTGTATGCGAATGGTTGTTGTCACGACGCACTCATCGCCGTCTTTGTGCTCAATGGAAACGAGCAGTGTGAATGTGTGATCTCGAAGTACAAGGCAACCGCAATACGTTGCCATTCGCGTGCGGGTTTGAATCCGATGAGCAAAGCGGTGATGTATTCCACCGCTCGTGTGGTCGACGCGAAATACTATTTGTGTCTTGACGCAGACATGGTTGTGCTCGGCGATCTGCGTCCGATTTTTGCGACTCTCGAAGCGTGTCCTGAAGGAAGGATTCTGGTCTGTCGTGAGGGCAATAGTCATTACGCGAATCACCTTGGCCACGCGGTCGGATCAATCTACGGTGGCGGCCAGGCCGATCTGCGGCAACTCGGAGTCACACCTGAAGAGCAATCGTATTCACTGGTGGTTAATGACGGACTATTTGCCGGCGATCAAACGGCGTTGCGCGCGCTCGATGGCGCAATACGCGCGATGCCGCAAGCGCGCGCGTGGGTCGACGGACACAGTCATGTGAAGTGGCGCAATCAATTCATCTTCAATCTCGCACTCGCGCGTTTGCAGTGTGGAGTTGAACTGGATCCAACCTACAACGTGCAACTTCACGTGCAGAACGTTGACTTCTTCGAGCAGGGTTCCAGGTTACGAGCATCGTGGCGCGGACGAGAGCCTCGCGTGCTGCACTTCAGCGGCGGCGCAAAACGCAAATATCCGCAATGGCAGGGACGCTTTGCATCTATCTCCGATCCACTTGCCGGAACGACGATCGGCGATAGTTATGCAGTGTTTGTTGAAGCACTGCGCGCGTGGCTCGGTCGCCATGGAGTAAGCGCGCTGGCGTGGTCGTTCTATGGTTTGACGAGTGGCGACAATGCCGTCGTGCGAGATCCTTCAACGATGCCCCTGTTGGCGACGTTGCACTATCTGATTCGTGCGAACGGCTGCGTGCGCGTTTTGGAAACGGGAACTGCGCGGGGCATCTCTTCAGCCTGCATCGCTTCGGCAGTTGCTCATCGTGAAGGCGGTCGCGTCGTGACGCTCGATCCTTTCTCTCATGCCGGACGCGAAGAACTCTGGATCATGTTGCCGGAAAGCTTTCAGTCGTGTATCGAACAACGAAATGTCGATTCGATTGCAGGCATGCAGGCAGCGATCGAAGCGGGCGAAATGTATGAAGCGGTATTGTTGGATTCTTTGCATGAAGCCGAACACGTTTGGGCCGAGTTTCAACTCGCACGCGAGCTGGTTTGTCCCGGCGGTTTGATCTTGATTCACGACGCGACCTATACGGGCGGAACGGTGCCGTTGACCCTGGCTCGCATTGAAGGCGATGGTTACAACGTTGTCCGTCTCTGGGCCGCCGACGGCGGAACCCCCGAAGACGATCATCTCGGTCTAGCGGTAATCGAAAATCGACGGCGGGAACCATCGCCCTAGCGCCGAAGGAGATCGCTATTCAGCCCCGTTACGCCGAAGGCGTTCGCCAATTTCAGCCCAGGGTTCGAGCGTAGCGAGAACCCTGGGAATGAATACAAAACAAGGATTAAACCCTGAAAGGGTTCGCCAAGGGAGGAACCCTTTCAGGGTTGAAAACAAATCTGAATTTGTAACCCAGGGTTGTCGCTGGCGCTCCAACCCAGGGCTGAAACTAGCTAACGCCTTCGGCGTTACAGGGGTTGAAATTGGCCAACGCCTTCGGCGTTTACGAGGACTGGAATTAGCCAGCCTTCGGCGTATTCAAGCGATCCTTAGGAGACCGAATGTGAGCTACATGGAAGATTCACTGCACCTGACGTTGAGCCAGCTTATTCCGCTCATGCAGGACCGTATCATGAATTACTCAACCTATTTCGGTGTCCAGACGTGGAAGTCGCCAATCGATTTTTGGATCTATCAGGAACTCATCTTTGAGCTCAAACCCGACGTAATCGTAGAGATTGGCAATAACGCCGGCGGCAGCACTCTCGCACTGGCGCACATCTGCGATTCACTGGGTCATGGCCGAGTTATCGGGCTCGATCTTTCTCACACCAAAGTTGCGACAACTGTCAGGGCTCATCCGCGAATTACTTTGATCGAAGGCGACGCCTGCGCCAACTTTGAACAGGTGAATAGTCTAATCAAACCGACGGATCAGGTGATGGTGATCGAGGATAGTTCGCACACTTTCGAAAACACTCTCGCTGTTCTCGAAACCTATTCTCCGCTCGTCGGGCCTGGCGGCTACTTCATCGTCGAGGACGGCATTTGTCATCACGGTCTGAATGGTGGCCCATCGCCCGGACCGTTTGAGGCAGTGGAAGCTTTCGTTAGTCGAAACCACAATTTTGAGATCGATAGAAGCCGCGAAGCTTTTCTGATCACGTGGAATCCGAAGGGTTTTTTGCGAAGAGTAGCGTGATCGAGCGCAGCCATGAAGAAGATCACAATAGGCATTTATGTGGATGGCGAACCCGAGCGATTGCGTTGGACTTTGTCGAGTATCAACGCAAACACGGCGCGCCACATCGAGATGTTGTTGCTGCTCGATGGAGTCACACTCGACGACACGATGCTTCGTTCGCTGACAGCGCGTGAAGGCCTCAGAATATCAGGAACGACAGAGGCACGCGGAACTGCTGCCTGTTTCAATCGACTCGCCTCATTGAGCAGTGCCCAGGTTTTGGTGCTGCTCGAATCGGGCGCACAGGTCGCGCCGGGTTGGCTGGATCGTTTGCTCGCGGCACTCGATTCGGATCCACGTAACGGCCTTGCTGGTCCATCCACAAACAGCTGCTGGAACGAGCAATGTGTCTTTCCCCGTGGCGCCGGCGCTGCTGCGCAGATCACTGCCACTGCCGGCGAAGCGGCGAAGCGTTATGGCAGTGAAGTGCGGACGCTTGAACCGCTGCACAGCCTGGCTGACTTTTGTTACGTAGTGCAGCGTGAAGTGATCGAGACTGTTGGTGCTGCCGATGAGAGTTATTCGCTCGGTCCATGTTGGGAGATGGACTACAACATTCGCGCCGCGCGCGCCGGCTGGCGTGGCGTGTGGGCTTGTGCGGCGTATGTGCATCGCTCCGGGTTGAGCGCGCGACGGCGAATCGAGGAAGGCAAACGTTTTGAGGCCAACAAACGACTTTATCAGGACAAATTCTGCGGCGGTCGTTTACGCGGTGACAAAACGGATTATCGTCAGCATTGTCGCGGCGACTCTTGCCCAAATTTTGCGCCTGCAGACCTGATCGAAATCAAACGGGCCTTGCCCTCTTCGGCGCCAAGCGTTTTATCACCGCCGGCCCCGAAAGAATTGATTGAAATCTCTGAGCCACTCGTGACGTGCATCATGCCGACGCACAATCGGCGCGCATTTATTCCTCAGGCTATCCGTTGTTTTCTGCGTCAGGACTATTCAAAACTTGAATTGCTGGTGGTTGATGATGGCACCGATCCTATCGACGATTTAGTGCCTGATAGTGAACGCATTCGCTATGTTCGTTTCGATCAGAAGTTGACTATCGGAGCAAAACGAAATCTCGCGTGCGAGCAAGCCAGGGGCGAATTCATTGTGCACTGGGACGATGACGATTGGTATCCCTCGTGGCGTGTCCGCACACAGATGAATGCGCTGTTGGACCAGGGTGCTGATTTGTGTGGCAGTAGTCGTGTAGCGTATTTCGATCCGGCACGAGATCAGGCGTGGGAGTATCGCTACCCTTCGGCGAAAGGACCGTGGGTCGCGGGCAATACCCTCGCTTATCGAAAGAGTTTCTGGAGTCGCAATAAGTTTCCGGACATTCAGGTTGGTGAGGACTCCCGTTTCGTCTGGTCCAGCAAAGGACGCGGCATCGTCGATCTTTCCGATCCGGCATTGTGTGTAGCGACTGTGCATTCCGATAACACGAGTCGAAAGAATGTGAACGCTGTCTACTGGCATTCACAGGCGCGCGATTACATCGATTCGCTGCTTCGTGACGACATCTGGTTTTATCGAACGACACGGGATGCGTGGCCGTTAGTGACGTGCATCATGCCGACTTACGAGCGGCGTCGCTACGTGCCGCAGGCGCTGCAATCGTTTTTGAAGCAGGACTATCCTAACCGCCAACTGATCATTGTCGACGATGGCAAGGATGCGATCGGCGACCTGGTGGAGGGACTCCCGAACGTTCGCTACTTCCACATTGCCCGCACTTCAATTGGCGCGAAGCGCAATTTGGCTTGCAGTCACGCGGCGGGCGAGATCATCGCGCATTGGGATGATGACGATTGGTACTCGCCCGATCGATTGCGTTATCAAGTGATGCCGATTCTTGCCGGGAAGGCGGATCTAACAGGACTCGAGAATGCGTTTGTACTGGAGTTGCCGCGGGGCGAATTCTGGACCACTGAGCCGACACTGCATCAGCGACTATTCGTCGGGAATGTGCATGGCGGGACGCTCGTCTATCGCAAGAATCTCTGGCTGGAGGGACTGCGCTATCCTGAAATAAATCTTGCCGAGGACGCCTGGCTACTCGTCCGCGCTACACGCCTGGGCAAACGCCTGGTTCGTCTCTCAAACCCCGGCGTCTTTATTTACGTTCGTCACGGCAGCAACGCCTGGCGCCAGTTCACACCTGGGAGTTTTATCGATCCGAAAGGTTGGCAGCGTATCTCAGCGCCGTTGGACTTTCCCGCTAGAGTGTTAGATTTCTACAAGAATGCGAGTGCTGGAAGATAGCTCCGGTTAATTCCCGTTGCGTTTTTGTAAGGGAGATTGCAGGCCTTCAATCCTCACGCGAATGAAGCGTGGTCGATAGGTGTCGGCAAACAGGAGGTCCTGCCCTTTGGAGGTGTTGGTGTTGTAAGAGATCAGGATGCCCTGATCGCGAATGAATTGAGGATGCAGGTGAGGGTTGTAGACGACCATTGGACCAGCGAGCGCTTCCGACTCGCTCATGCCGGGCACACGACGCGACTCGGCTTCGGGAGTTGTGTAGACCACGTGCTTCGCTGACCACAGTCCTTCAGGGCGGCAAGCTGAATACAGTGTTATATTTTTCCAGTGTCCGAACGGCACGGTCGTGTCCATGCCGACGAGGACATAAACATCGCCGGCCTTTGTGTGCAGTTTCTTGACACTAAATTCGTCGCTGATTTGATCACGGGCATTCTTTGGATCGTTTGGAGCTCCCAGCAACTGCGCAGCGTTACGCAATCCCTTGACCCACGCTTTACCATTCCACACTCGCCACCGGCTCGTGTCTGCAACTGCCTTCAGACCGGCGCGCGGATCTACTTTCGCAAGATATGGAACCTTGCCATTGATGGTCTGTTTGTTCTGAAGCCCGTAGATATATAAGACCGGGCCCTCGAGCATCAACGCCGAGCCCCACGAAACAGTTGAATCTCCCGTCCCGGTCAGTCTCTCAATTGATTCGACCTTCAAAGCCGGCAGTGAGAGCTGTGCGATTGCGCTGCCGTGGTAAGCGAGCTTTGAGTCAAATTCCATCAGAAACACCCAGAGCTTTTTCTGCCTCCCGAGTTGCACTACGGCTGAATCTCCAACCCAGAAAAAGTGGTTTGCGGGCGAGCCGGTAGGCAAACTAAAGAACGACGTTGACAATTCGCTGTCGTTCCGTGGTCCAACCAGGGTTCTTAACGATCCGTTCGTTCGGTTACGCACAACGACGCTGTTGTTTGCACGAAAGAGCGAGCTGGGCGGGTCGCACAGCGGTGGATAACAGTTAACCTGCCGCCGGCGAATTCCATTCGCGTCGACAGTTACAGTTCCATCACCAGCTCTCGGCGGATCTTCCGCAATGTATGAGTCCGAAAAGAAAAATGCTGAGTCGCCGTTGGGAAGCACTACAGAGTAGGTGCTGTCGGCACCGGTCCAACCTGGTCCATTCCGCGTGAACTGTTTCTCAAATACGATATCAATCTGTCCGAGCGTGGGCTTGATTTCACAAACTTGCGCGCCGGCAGAAGTTGCCCACGCGGTTATGAATAGAGCGAGCGTGATTAACTGTTTGAGCATTCCGTTACAGAGGGATTGCTGGAGTGCGGGCGTCGTTCGGATCTGCCCACGGTCGAGCTTTACGCCGAGACCAGGCGCATCGGACACGCGAATCTTTCCGTCGTTATACGCCAACTTTCCGCCCTGGAGAGTGTTTTGTCGCTTAAACGCCGAAGGCGTTGGCTAATTTCAGCCCAGGTTTGGAGCGCAGCGACAACCCTGGGGTATGAAACAAAAACAACATTTGAACCCTGAAAGGGTTCGCCAAGGGAGGAACCCTTTCAGGGTTGAAATCAATTTCGAATTTGTATCCCAGGGTTCTCGCTACGCTCGAACCCTGGGCTGAAATTGGCGAACGCCTTCGGCGTTACTGGGCTTGAAATTAGCTACCGCCTTCTGCGTTAAGATATGTCTACGGAATCACCTTGTTGTTTCGCAGGAACGCCCAAATCGCTTCGTAACTCGCGACGTATTCTGCTTGCGTGAAGCCGCCGTGGCCGCCCTTAATCGTCAACAACTGATTGGGCGATTTCACTTTGTCCAGCGCCTCATGCAAACGCGTTGCATGTGTGTAAGGCACAACGTCGTCCTTATCACCATGAATTGTCAGAATCGGCGGCAATCCGGCTCGTACATGAGTTAAGGGAGACACGCGTCGCGCAACCTCTTCGACGTTCGGCTGGCTTCCCATCCACATGGCGCCGTAGTTCTTTAGATTCGGTCCCTTGATGATGTCGTTGACATCTGTGATTCCGAACCAGTTGATAACCGCGGCGACATTCAACTTTTCATTGCCGTAACACTGATTATCAAGCCCCGAGTTCTCCGGAAGCATCGCCGTTATCAACGACAGGTGCCCGCCGGCCGAATGGCCCATCAACACGATCTTGCTGGTGTCGAAACGCCATTGTTGCGCGTTCCGAAAAACCCAACGCAATGCACAGCGTGTATCTTCCACGGCTGCCGGCGCCAGTGCCGTACTTGCCATTCGATACTCGACGTTCACCACGGTCCAACCGCGTTCCAGAAACGGCAGGAACTGCAAGACGCTGCTCTCTTTCGTCCCAAAGATCCAACCACCACCGTGGATATAGATGAGTGTCGGGCTGGTTGTCTTTACGTCGTGCTGATACCAGACATCGAGCTTCAATGATTGTCCACTGGCGCCTTGATAGACGATGTCCGGCTGCACCCAGTATCGACTGCCGGCATCAGTGGCCCATGGCGACGATGGTTGTTCCTGCGCAACGACTCGGGCGCACAAACAAAAGACAGTAAGAGCTAGGACAATCCAACGATGACAGTTCATGCCTGGCGCCTTCATTACTGAGCTTGAATTCCCCTCTTCGTGGCTTTGTAAGTCTTCCCCTGATAGTTGATATTTCTCAACTCCGCTCCCGCATCGAGTGGTCCAAAGTTTGGCTTCGCCGTTATTTCACCAAACAGACTCGCCTCAATACCGAAGATATTCGCCACAACCGGCTCGAGATAATTGCAGGCTGAAACACAGGCCCAGTCGTTGATGTAGGGTTGATCGGAAGGCGCCTTGATCGCGGCGCCGTTTGCTTCCGGCGCGACAAACGATTCAGTGAAATGCGCCTGTGCAATCGGGCCTTGTCGCGTTGCTTTGGCAAGACCTTGCATCCATGTAAATGCCGTATCGATTTCACCGGCGACAAAGAGCGCACTCAAAGCAAGTGCGGGCCAGGCAGTGTACGCGCCGGTCCATTGATGATCCGGACGAATACTAAAAGTAACATCGAGATCTTTTGTCGAGAGCGCTCGCATCCACGTTGGTGTCTGAAGTTCTGATCGGAAAAACTGGACCATCTCTTTCTTCTGTTTCTCACTCATCAGATCGCCTATGGTCGTAAGGCTTGTGCCGAAGTCGTAGCAATGATGCACTTCGTTGTAACTTCCATCCGGCTGACGACAATGCCAAACTCCTTTGCCTTCGACGTACAACTCATTAACTCGCGCGCCGAGCTCGACCGCTTCCTTCCGCAACGCCGCTGCCTTTTCCTTCTGACCCTTAAACTCCAATAACTCAGCGGCAAACCGGAGGTTGAATACATTCGCGGCGTTGAGGCCGGCCACTTCATGCACGTAGCTCGACACGGCTTCCAACAGATTGTTGACGCCACCGTAATCTGCCAATCCGTGGCGGTTCACATCGAGCGCGCGCCAGTGCTCAGCATATGTGACGAGCAGATCAAGAACCTTCTTCCCGCGAATCTCTTTATCGAGCCACACTCTGTCGCCAGTCCATCGCAGGTACTCGCGAGCCATTCGCGACATTGCAAAATCGTTCACGGAGTACCATGGCCCAATCCCGACACCGGTAAGGAATTCAGTCCCAAAGTGCTGGTGAATGTCGACCGTCATCCACGTTTCCATCATTCGTCGCAGAACTGAAGGATCGAGCATCGCGAGCAGCATCGCGCTTAGACTGATGTCCCACAAAAACGTCGCCGTCTCCCAGTAACGCGGCAGCAAGGTGACGTAAGTGGTGCGATAGACAGAATGCGGCGTCGTGCGTTTGAAATAGATCGCGGTCATCACGGCCGCGTGATAGAGCCGCTTGACTGACTCATCAGTCGTTACCAACGTGGGCAGATAACCGGAGAAACGGCCATTGTTCGGAGTGAACGCAGCCTTCAGTTCCGCGTTCCACTCGTCGGCCGTGGCCTTAGCAACTGCATCAAAACTGTTAATGATCGAGTCGTAATGACGCTCCACAAACCTCTGACTCTCGCCGAGAGAGTTCACAAAGACGATTGATTTCGACTCGTTGGGTTGAAGAGTGCAGTTATAGATCAGCCACGATGGAAGAACCTTGTCAGCCTTTGGCGACGAGCCTTGCAGAACAAACGCATCACTGTGAATAGCCTTACAAAAGATGGCGCCGCGCGCCTGATCGACTGTGCGTGCGTTATCAAACTCTCCCGGAGAAGCAGCGCCGTTCCACGGCGTCACGGATTTTGCGGCGCCTCCGTTAACAGCCAACTTGATCTCAGTCTTTCGTGCGGCGTTTGATCTGTTTGTGACCGTCAACTTCACTGCGACAGCCATCGTCTTAAAAGGAACGATCGTTACACTCGAAAGCTCCAAGTCCTTGTATCTCGCTCGACGTTCAATTCGATCCGGCTGCCACACAAACTCGATCGGCGTTTTCGTCGAAGCGAAGTATTCGCCGTCGACAAATAGGATCCCCGTCAGGAGCTCGCCGCCAGAACCAAGCGGCGCCACGTTCATCTCGCCCTGTGCGAAGGGAGGAAAGGCAATGCTCCGAACTGCCGCCACATCCATCGCCGCCTGTGCGCATCCCCACTGGTTTGTCAGCCCCGGCGGATTGAAGAGATCGCCAAACTTGTGAGTCATCACGATGCTTCTCATCGACTCAATCGTTGGAATATCGGGCAATGTCTGCGAAGTTGGTTCGACGAGATGCAACGCCCTTGCGGTCGTTTCCGATTTGGAAAGAACAGCAGCGGACAGACCGCTCGCCGCGGACAGTTTGAGAAAATCTCTGCGTTTGAAGTCACTCATAGTTGGCTCATGGTGTTGCAGTTCGAGGGCGTTGCACAGAGAAGAATTGATCGCTGCGATTTATGTGCAAGTCGTTGTAACGCCGAAGGCGTTTTAATTCGTTTTTCAAACCGCGTCTCTCTAAATGAACTGAATTATTTTCCGGCCTCTATTTCAAAAACTATCGTTGCGGTTTCGAAGGGGGCCAGTTGGACCGAGAGTGGAGCCAGCGAATTAAGTTTTTGCAGCTCGACATTCTCCGTCAGATTCATCTTTGCAGCCGATCGTATTTTGACTGGAAGAGTTAACTGTACCTGTGTTTGTTTGCCTGCGAACTCCTGTAGTCGCACAACAAATATTTTATTTAGTTGGGGATCAAGTGGGGTGGCGCTAACTTCGCCGTGGATCACCGAATTAGAGATTGTCTTGACGGTTACGATTTGCACGTTTGGCTGATCGATCGCGAAGAAACTTCTGGTGAATGGCTGTGGCGGTGTAACGGCGTAGGTCGCGCGCAGCGGTAAATTGAATTCCGCTCCAAACTGCCAGGCTGCAACGGTATCCCACACCCCTCCGCCACGAATTGCGTAGTCATAAACATAACGGCTGCTCAGTCCGGGTTCGACCGTAGCCATGTTCACCACACCGAGATCATGTGTGTCTGCTTGTTCCGTGTGACGCAGTGCGCGCGAATAGAGAGTCGCTTCCGGAAGTGGAAACTGACCGGTGTACATAGCCGGAAACTCTTTGGGCGCACCGGGCGCTTGGATTTTGGAGTTAACAAAACTCGCATACGAGAAATGAAAAGCCTGCCGGTGGGCCAACAGCGCCGACGTCGCACCATCAGAAACACCGATTACGTGTTGCGTTGTCACTGAATCTTTTCTTGCACCCGGTAAATAATCGTCGGGCAACACGTCGAACCACTTCTGACCGCCACGCATTATTTTGAGATTATTTTTTGAAATCGCGAATGGAAACGCGAAGTAGTAGCTATCGCTCCAATTGTTGTTGCCGCCGGGAAACGGCATACGCGATCCATCGAGCGAGTTGGTAATCTCGATCCGTTCGAGACCTGTATACAAACGTATGGTGGTGCTTTCGAAGACGGCACGCGGTCGAATGATAGAGATCTCCGTGGTTACGTTTCCCTGCCGGACACTGATAGCAGGCGCGAGCGGTTCAGCCAAACGCGATGCGGTTGATCCCTCAACTCTCAAAACAGCATTGAATGGTTGCTCGCCCTTGTTGTTGACGATCTCAGCTCTCTTGCTTACATCGAAGATGCTTTCGATGTTTCCGTCAGGTCTCAATTTAACTCGATAACGATCGTTGCTCGCCCCGCTCGAGTTCGAGACGACTCGCAACGTGGACGAGGGTTCACCCGGCGAAGTTGTGACGGTAAATGTCTTGTAGCCAAATGACGGTACCTGCGCGGCGATGAAAGAAACAACTCCCTGATCATCGACGTCAAAGCGCACCGGTTGTTGTGTGGACGCGTCCGTGATCGAAGTAATTCTCAAATGCTTTGCAGGAGCTCCGATCTTGACGACATCACTTCTCGACCACGAGAGACTGTTGTAAATGACGAGATTCCAGTCGTTTGGTGACTGTTGCTTAAACGTTTGGTCGTTCCTTTGTGAAACAAGCGCCAGGCCACGGGAGAAGAGATTCTCCACTTCTTCTTCCGCCTCCTTCAGATAGCGTACGTACTGCCGGTTTTGCTCTTCGAGCAGAACGCGATCATTGAGTTGTATCCAGCCCGTGTTGCCGGCGCCACTGTGCTCATCGTAAGTCAACATCCAGTCGTAGAGTGAACTGAAGTTGCCGACGGGAAATGGAATGCTGTGCGTCATCGCGAGCGCACTCCAGAGACTTTCTGCGGCCGGCGTCTGGTCGTGAGTGTAACGGGCGAGCGCGCTTATTAGCGGCGATTGCGTCTTTGCTTCGGACCAAAGACCGGACCACTCACCGCGATATGTCGGAATCTTCGCCGCGTATTTACCCTCGATGTAATGAAAAAACTCCGGCGGCGTGGCGATCTTCAACTCGATCTCGGGATGATTCTTCTTCCACAGTTCGATCGCTCGCTGCAAGTTAGTGACATTCGTGGGCTCAACGAAGTCGTGCGCGTACATCACCATCACCGCGTCGTATTTGTAACCGGCGCTGTTATAGCGATTGAGTAGTTCCGTAACTCCCTCTTCCATTTTTTGCAGGTCAGTTTTTGGACCGGCATTTGGATTGAACATTTCGTAGGGAGTCTTGTTCGTATATGGATCGAGAGTGTATGGATCGAGATAATAGTCAGTCAGCCCCTCAACGTAACCGCCTCTTTTCCCCTGACTGATCCAGGTCAGCACTTTACTGCCATCAGGCGACTGCCAGTAAAAAGGAACCCGCCCGGGGGCGAGGGTCGTAGCGCTGTTAAGAAAGAGATTAGCGCCAGTCAGTAAATATTTTGTTCCGCTTCGCTCGAGGATTGAAGGAATCGAAGTGGGATGTCCAGGCACGTCGTCCATCAAGGCCAGTTGCGACTCAACGCCATAAGTCCGTTGCAACACCGTGTAGTCGTAACAGAGACGATTGAGCTCCTCTGCGCCCATGAAGTCAGTGTGCATGCTGCCCCAGGAAGTGGACAGAGCGATTCGTCCCGATTTGATCAGCGCCTTCAGACGCGCGATCCTGGCGTTGTCTTTTGGCAGCACCGAAGTCGCGGGCTTTTGCCTCTTCAGCCACTCATTTACCTGCCAAACGCTTTCGATGGTCCAGCGAAAATCAGGATCCGCCTCAGCAATTTTGATTACTGCGTCGATGTGACGCGCGGCGCGTTCGCGAACTTGATCGGGAGGTTCAACGAAGCCGAAGTCGTAATGGCTCGTCGGAACAATGTAGACGGTTTTGATCGAGCTCTCCGGCAAACGAGCGGGCTGTGCGAATGCGGCCTGAGCCAAAAACAGAATCAAAAGCGGCAACAGCCGGACGTACCGGCAGTCACCGCTTTGGCGCAGGTTAACCTTGCGAGTAAAAGGCATTTTATTCTCACCGGGCTTTAGCCCGGTGTTACCGTCAAGCGAGCACGCGAGCTGGACCAAACAGTTGAAACGGTTGCAAGCATTAATCGCTCTGTTAGCACCGGGCTAAAGCCCGGTGAGAATGAGATAAATGCCTTTTCGGCGGAGCCTCTTGATCTCATTCCTGTCTAAAGTGGCAGCCGGCAAGACGCTTTCTCATTCTCACCGGGCTTTAGCCCGGTGTTACCGCCTGGCAACAGTTATGAACCGTTTCAACGGTTTTCCGCGTCCCGCCTGTCAAGTCAGGCCTTAAAAGTTATATCTCGCCGAGATCTGGATCTGACGTGGACCACCTGGCCCAAGGAGTCCTCCGAGTTGATTGCCAACAGTAAACACGCTCTGACCAAACAACGCGGTACGGTTGAGACTGCCTCCAAACGCATCCGCGTTGATGCCGCCAGATGGATCTGCAAAGTTGGCGTGATTAAACAGATTGAAGAACTCAACACGCAGTTGGATATTCTGCGATTCCGTGATCTTCGTCGTCTTTGAAACTGAAAAGTCCACCTGCGCGAATCCCGGACCACGTAACGCATTGCGTCCCAGGTTGCCAAACGTTCCCGCCGCGGGCAGCGCAAATGCGTCGAGGTTGAACTGATTCTTGGGCAGATTGTAGTTGGCCGGACGGAGCGGCACGTTTTCGATCAGATTCGGTCGTAACGCTCCACCAAAAATTCCACCCGTGACAGTGACGTTCACTGGGAATCCGGTGCGCATCTGTGTAAGCGTGTTGAACTGCCAGCCATCTGCAATCCAGCGCGGCGTTCCATCACCGAACCATTCACGCAACGAAGGCAAATCGTAACCAGCGTCGAATGCAAAGTTGTGACGAATGTCGGCGTCGCCGCTGGCGCGATCGGCATTCAGGTCTCGAAAATTCTGATAGTCCTTGAAGAAGCCGATCACGGTGTCGATCTGGTGCGCCCAGGTGTAGTTCGCATTAAACCGCAACCCGCGCGACAAATTCCGTTTGAACGTGACCTGTAACGCGTTGTAGTTCGACTGCGGATAAGTTCCGATGTCCAGAATGCTGCCGACACCGGCGATCGGACGCGTACCGAACGCATCCAGCGTCGGATTGATGTTTCGCGGTGTTACTACACCGTTCGTCAGGATGTCGAGCACGTGGTTACCGACATAACCGACCTGCAACACACCAAATCGTAAATTCTGCTGCACGTTGAGCGACCAGTGCTGAGCGTAGGTCGTCGGAAGATCCGGATTGACCATCAACACCGTGCGGCCGTCGAGTGTCGGCGAGTTAAACTCCGCCGGATTAATTGGAAAGGATGGGAAGAAGATCTGGACTGACGGAAATGTGTTCACTTGCGGTGAACCAAAACTCGCCGGCAGATCACGATCGTAGAAGATGCCGTAACCACCGCGCAGCACCGTCTTCTGATTACCAAAGATATCGAAAGCAAATCCGATGCGTGGTCCAAAGTTATTTTTGTCGACGTTGTAGATCTTCTGACCAAGCGGCGTGAAGGTCTTCGTCGCAAGAATAAAGTTTTGCAGCCGGCCTTCCTTCTCGCGGCTGACGCTGCTGATGTCGTAGCGGAGACCCAGATTCAAAGTCAGCCGAGGGTGCGCTTTCCAATCGTCCTGCACGAAAAACGAGTAGTTTTCGTTTGCGTAGCTGAGCTTCGGATTGCCACTGCTCTGTCCGATTAGAGCGGCGGCGCTGGCGAAATCGTTTCCGCCGAAGAAGAAAAGGGTGAATTGATTTACGGATTCCGCGTCGCGCCGGTTGAGACGGATGTCCGTACCAAGCTTGATCGAATGGTTGCCTTTGATGGTGCTGAACGTGTCGAGAAATTGGTAAACGTTGTTCGTGCGCAACTGGTTGAACTGTGCTGGACCAGGACCAGCGATCGATGCGTCGGCAAACAGAAAGTTGAAGATCGGCAGTGTCGACGGACCGGCATCAGGGTTTGTGACGTTGCGATTGATACCAAATGCAAACTCGTTTACTGACCTTCCCGAAAACGTGTAATTGTGGGACGCCTTGAACAGTTGCACCCGCAGCGAACCTTCGGCTGTTTGATCGGTTCCGACGCCGTACGGAGTGGTCGTGTTGGAATCGTTGATGTTGTAACGGAATGAAAAATGGCTACGGTCGCTCTGGTTGTAGTCAAGCTTCACGGAACCAGTGTCTTCACGCAGCTTGCCATTCTTCAACACCCTGAATTCGCCGTATTCAAATGCCGGATCACCGTCGACGTTCAGGAAGTTGTTTGTGTTTGGCAATGGAAGTGTCGCCAATGCGCCACTGAGAGATGGAATAAACTGGGTGCGAAACGATGCGGTTGGCGTGTAGCCTCTAAATAGAGATCCTCGAGTTTGGCGAACCCCCTCGTAGTTACCAAAGAAGAAGAACTTATCCTTCTTGATTGGACCACTGACGTTACCTCCAAACTGATTCAAGCGAAACTCATTCCGCGGAAAACCTGATTCGTTGTTGAAGAAGTCGTTGGCATCGAGCGCTTCGTTTCGGAAGTAGTCGAATACACTGCCATGGAAGTCGTTTGTCCCTGACTTCGTGATCGGATTGATCACCGCGCCGATGGCTTGTCCATATTGAGCCGAGTAATTCTGTTCGACTACCTGGACTTCCTGAACACTGTCCATGCTGACGCGATTCACGCGCGACTCAATTCGTCCGAGCACGTTCGAAGTTCCATTCAAGTCAACACGACCTGCATCAATGCCGTCTACCAGAACGCTACTGCCGCCGAAGGTGGAAGGTATGCCGTTAATACTGGTTTGAAACTGATTGGTTGACTGAACTGATCCGGGCACGGTAGTCAGCAATCCGGTGAAATCACGACCATTCACTGGCACATTCGCAACGCGTTCGGTGGCTATCGTGTCCCCGACAGTTGATGTTTCAGTATCGATGTTGGTTTGAGTTGCGACTAAAACCGACGCGCTTACCGTCCCCACGCCTAATTGCACGTCCGCGCGCAGGCGATCGCCCACGGCGAGCCTGACCTCGTTTAGCGTCGTGTCCTGAAAGCCGCTCGCGGTACCCACAATTTTGTAAATCCCCGTCGGTAGCGAGAGCGCTTCGTAGTAACCTTCGGAGTTGGTCTGGACGGTCTTTTTATCGTTGGTGCCAACGTTCGAGATCGTCACGGTTGCTCCGGCAATCGTGCCGCCATTCGCATCCTGAACGACACCAACTATCGACCCCGTGTTGGATTGCGCGAGAACGCAAACTGCAGAAATGGATAATGCGAGTATCAGGGAGATTGAATATTTGATTGTGCTACACAGCTGGGTTGTCATCTCACGCCTCCAAAAGTTTGTGTCCATTGGCTTTGAACAAAAAAGTCAGAAATCCCACCAACGGCAGTTGGAGGCCGGACTTGAAGTATCCACCAACTGCCGTTGGTGGGATTACAGATCCGAACAAAACGGACTTTGGTAGAAAGGATCTGAATGAATCCACCAACTGCCGTTGGTGGGATTTCTGATTTTTTGTGCAAAGCCTATACATCACACACGTGTGCAATCGCTCTTAGCGGAGAGCGCTGCTATTGCCGCGAAGTCTGGTGTCCAGGCTCCGCCTTTCCTGGGATAAAGTTTGTCGAGCAGTTCTGGTGTAGCTGCGACTGTGGGAATCACGTCGCGCTTTGGGGTTTGCTGCCCGTCGTAACGCTTGATGAGGTTGTCAACACATCGCAGACCAACGTATTCGGGAAACATTGCAGCGCTAACTTTCAATGCCTCGCGCCGCATGAGCCACTCTTTTTCGTGATCGCCTGCGAGACCAAAGCCGGCAACCGCAACAGTCGCAGGGTCAAATCCGGCCTCGACGTAACCTTCGTAAGCGCCCTGACCGGTTTCGTCGTCCATCGCGAAGATCACATCCACATCGCCGGTCTTACGTAACGCATCGAGCGCTACTCGATGTGCTACGTCCGGCACCGCCTCGCCGTTAATGCTCGCCACCACGACGGCGTCAGACTGGACCGATCTAAGACCCTCAACAAAACCTTCGCTTCGCAACAGACACGGCCGCAGCCACGGCAAGCCGACGTCTAGAATTCGCAATGCGCCAGAGCCGGTTTTGTTTCGAATGTTCTGGCCAACCCAAACCCCTAGATCGAAACCCGCATCGTAGTCGCAGATCGCGATCAGTGTTTTCATGCCTTCTACCGGGTTTGCTTCGATAACTACAGGCTTGCCCGCTTTGTGGGCCAACTCCAACACGGGCTCGAGACCGCTTGTACCTGCCGGCGTCAGAATGAGGGCATCGACTTCGCCGATCATTGCTTCCGCCTGGCGAATCTGGTTGTCCACACTCTTGCCGGCATCCTGGATTACGACTTCTGCGCCATACTGTTTTGCTCTACGTCGCAGCACCTCCATCACGATTTGGTACCAGATGTGAAAGCTGTAATTGCTCAGATAACCGATTCGGTTTGGTGTGGCTGTTGCGGCGACAAGCGGAACCGCCGCGATGGCTTCGTCTAAAAACTGCGGTGGCTTATAGACTGCTGCGGCCAGTTCGCTCGCTTCAATTGCTGAATGGTCCATGCTGACTCCGATAGAAAGACAAATCAGTTAGCGCGTGGTGCTCCACCAAGTTGAGCCATCAGCCCGCCGTCTACGGTCCATACCGCGCCCGTGACAAACGATGAGCTTTCATGCGCCAGAAATGCTACGACTTCGGCAACTTCACGCGGTTGCGCGATCCGGCCGAGCGGATGCATCCGATTGCAGGCGTCGAGCACCGCGTCCGGATTAGCATCGAGCGATGCCGCCCAGTGAAGCATCGGCGTATCGACACTGCCTGGACAGACGGCGTTGACGCGAATGTTCTGAAGCGCGAAGTCAATTGCCATCGAACGCGTCAAACCGATGAGCGCGTGTTTGCTGACTGTGTAGGCCAACACATTCGGCTGCGTGGCCAGCGCCTGGACCGATGAAACATTGACGATCGTGCCGCCGCCTGCACGCTGCATCATCGGAATTACTGCTCGCGCGACATTCCACGCGCCCACAAGATTCACACCAAGCACTTCATCCCATTGCTCGCGGGTTGTTGAGAGGGCGGTTCCATAACGCTGTATACCGGCGCTGACAATCAGGGAGTTGACTCCACCGAACACTTCGCCCACATGACGGATTACTGATTCGACAGCGCGAAAATCTGAGACATCGAGCGCAGCAAAGAGCGCCTTGCCTCCTGCTTGTTCTATTTCCTTTGCGAGCCTTAGGCCGCCAATATCGTTACGGTCCAAGACCACAACTGAGGCGCCTCTTTGCCCGAGCAGCTGGCAGGTTGCTTTACCAATCCCATCGGCCCCGCCCGTAACAACAACGGTCTTCCCGTCAAACCTCACGTGAACCTCCAACAGCGACCTGCTCACCGGAAGCAAACTCAACGTCGGCACTTTCTCGATCGATGTATTCAGGCGCCTCGTGTGAAGCTGGTGGCAAGTGCTTGTACCAGGTGAAGCAGAGCGTGACCGCGGACAGCACTGCGATTACCACTAAACTTATGCCAACCGAAAGTCGATGCAGAACGAGATAGAGCATCGAGACATACAACGATGTAATCCCGATCATCGCGACGATCGTGTTGAAGGCGTCGCGCGCGAACGGCGACTGCTTTCTAAAGCCAGGCTCATCCACCAGCACGGCGTCACGCGCCGGTCCCCACGCGCCTGCGGGCTGAACCTTTCGATAGAACGTCTTCAACGTTTGTAGATCAGTCGGACTCGTCAACAGCGAGACCACAATGGTGATCACTGTCGAAGCAAGAGCGATGATCGGGAATCCGATGTAGAGCGGGAGTGGTTGGGATAAATATGCAGTGTCGAGAAAAACCTGGCCCAACGAGAGAGCCATGCCGCTGAAAACTCCGGCGGCGTATCCGTATCCATTCAGACGCCACCAGTACCAGCGGAGCACGTTGGGCGGCAAGATGCCGGCGGCCAACGTTCCAAAGATCCAAAGGAAAGCAGTATTGATTGAGGTACCAAAAACCGAAATGACGAGACCGGCAACAATCAGCAGCGCCGACGAAACGTAACTCGCCCGAATAAGCGTCTTCGCACTCGCTTCAGGATTGATATAACGCTGGTACACATCCTTCACGAGGTATGCGGCACCACCGTTGACTGTTGAACTGAAGGTCGCGAGAAATCCGGAAAGCAGCGCCGCCAGCATGAACCCGACCAGTCCGACCGGCAACATTGAACCAATGATTAATGGCAGTGCTGTTTCCGGATCTGCCTTGAGTCGTGCGTCTAACGCAGCATTGCCGATTCCCGAAATCGCCATCGCGGCGATAGCCATCGCAAAACACCAGCGCACGGTGTGAATCACGCCCCATAGCGCACCGAGTTTTGAGGCGTCGCGTTCATCGCGCGCCGCGAGAAACCGCTGAAAATCGTAGAGCTGCTCTGGTCCACTGAGACAAAGGAGAAATCCTTTTAGCACCCACACGGCAACGAGAGCTCCGAAAAATGAGTAATCGGTTCCGCCCGATACCACTCCCTGCAGTTCAGCAGGTCGTATTGATGGCAGAATCTCCATCCACGACGCAGGCACGAGCGAGGCAAAATGTTCCGGATTGAAATGGCGATATCCGACGATGGCAAAGAGGATTGCGCCGGTACTCAGCACGACCGTCTGTGCGATCTCTACACGAACAATTCCGTGTAGACCACCAGCTACCACGTAGATTCCAGTTATTCCCAGAATCAACACCGCACAGACGGTCGGCGAGAACGGCAGGAAGATCGCGCCGAACTTCCCCATGCCAATCGCGCTGTAGCCAAGTAAAGCTGTAATCGTCAGGATTGCGAAAAGCGTGTAAGACAGGCGAGCCAGGTCGCCACCTTTGCCGCTGGAGAACCGCGTCTTCATCCATTCGGCGCCCGTCATCACGTCCGACCGTCGAATCCACTTTCCCATGTAAGCCAGATAGAAGGCTGTAATCGGAAAGCCCCAGAGCCAGTGGACCCACATGCCTTTCAAGCCGAGGGCGATGAACGTTGAGACGATCCACATCGTACCTGTAATGTCGAAATAAGAAGAGGATCCCGACATGGCGAGCGCCCACCACGGAAGCTGCCTGCCGCCGAGGAAGTACGAGGACATTCCCCTCGCCGCCCGGCGCTTCATGGCGAGGCCAATACCCATGATAGCGGCCAGGTATAGCACCACGATAATCTGGTCTATGCGCGCGAGATTCATCCAGTACCGTAGAGTTTGTTACGAGCGCGAACTAAAGGAACATTACGCTAAACTCGGAAAAATCAAATGTTTTGGGCGATTCTTCGTATCTGCGCGCACCTGGGTTTGCGGCGGACCGACGCTTTATCTTCGCTGTTGATTAAGTCATAACTAACATACCCGTGCGAAGAGAGTCAACCACTTTTTAATAGCTTTCAGCCCGCTGCCTCAAAAGTCGCTTTCATTCACACCGGGCTTCAGCCCGGTGGAAAGGCACTTACATGCTGAGAAACCGTTTTAACGGTTTACGCGGCGAAAGTGGCGAAAACCGTTGGAAACGGTTCTTTGTTGAGCTGCCTGTTTGGCACCGGGCTAAAGCCCGGTGTGAATGAAACAAATTCTGAGGCAAAGCCAGCTTTCAGCGCGCGTTTGAGATTTTGCTGGAGACCATCTGCAGAAGAGTCGGAACGCGACCATTCCAGTAATCCCAATCATGACCGCCAGGTACTTCGTTGAATTCGTGAGCAATCCCCTGCACCGAGAACGTTGTCGACAGCCTTCTGTTCGCATCGAGAAATCCGTCTTGTAACCCGCAGTCGAAGTAAAAGAATGGCAAGTTTGACTTTGACTCCGAAGGCATTACGGCCACGATCGAGCCGAGATCGTTCAAGATTCGTGCTGGATTACCGACCGGACCAAAGGCTTTCATCACCGAAGGTCGCAAACTGAGCCAATCGAGACCGGGTGAATCGTCCGAACGTTGCGTAGGGTCAAACGCGCCGCTGAAAGAGGCGGCGAAGCAAAAGAGATCGGGTCGCTTCAAAGCAAACTTGAAAGCACCGTAGCCACCCATCGAGAGGCCTGCAATCGCTCTCGCATTTCGATCGGCTATCGTCCGGTAGGTCTCGTCTACATGGGGCAGCAACTCTTCAAGAAAGTGGGTTTCATACTTTTCGCTGGCCACAGTTGCGCTATCTGTGTACCAGCCGTCAGCGCCTTCCGGCATCACGATGATCAGCTGGTGAGCAGCAGCTCGACTCGCGATATCTGTTAATTCGGTCCAGTTTCCGTACGCGCCGAAAAGGCCATGGAGCAGGAAAAGAACCGGATAGCGAAGCCCACTGACTTCATAGTCAATCGGCAGAAGAACGTAATAAGGCGTAGTTGTTCCGAGTACGCGACTGGCGAGATTTCCCTTTATTTTCATCAACTTGGCAATACCGCTGGTGCTTGTGCTAACAAGCTCTGCTTTGTCTTGACCGGTGACAAAGTCAGGTGAGTTGTGTAACATACGGTCACTACAGTGTCAAAACCGAGCTTTTGATCCGGCAGAAACTCCGTGACAGTTTGTTACTCCAATTACGACCTGAAACCGATCGTGCAGTGGGATGTGCGCGAACGGTTTTGTGCGGCGGGTTGGGCGGAGATCATCGCTGAGCTTTCAGCTCGAGTCACATCCGGTAAGTTTGATTTTGCGATTGAGTGCTATCCAGGTACGCCAATCAAAGAAGTCTCTCAAGCGCTTTCAGAGGCTCTGAGTCCGGCTCTACTAGTTAACACTGAAGACCTTCTGTTACCGGCAAAGAGAATTGATGAACTTGTAGATCAATACCTCGGCAGCGATCCGGTTTTTGGCCGAATGAATCCGGTCGAGATCGAAGACTTCTTCGATCCGCAAAAACTTTCAGCCGTACGAGAAAGAGTAGCTGCGACAAGCAGTCTCGTCTTGATCGTCGGTACTGGCGCCTCCCTCGTCTCGTCTGAGATCGATTTACTGATTCTCGCAGAACTCACGCGGTGGAACATTCAGAAGCTTCAAAGACAGAATCTGATCGGAAATCTCGGCGCGCACAATCAACTCGACAGTCCCGGACGAAAATACAAACGCGCCTTTTTTGTCGACTGGCGAAGTGCAGACCGCCTGAAGACGAAATTGTTTCCGCGATTGGATTATCTGCTCGACATGAACGAGCCCGGCTCTCCCAAAATGATTTCGGGAAGAGATTATCGCGACGCGTTGAGTGCAACATCGCAACGACCGTTTCGTGTGGTCCCGTTTTTTGACCCCGGACCATGGGGCGGACAGTGGATGAAGCGCACGTTTGGTCTCCCCGAAAATCAGGCGAATTATGCCTGGTGCTTTGATTGTGTGCCCGAGGAGAACAGTCTGCTGCTGGATTTTGGTCGACAAGCTATTGAAGTGCCGGCGCTGGATCTGATTTTGCTCGAACCCGAGAATGTACTTGGTCCTGCGATCTTTGCCGAGTTTGGCGCCGAATTCCCGATTCGATTTGATTTTCTGGACACAATGGAAGGCGGCAACCTCTCGCTGCAGGTTCACCCGCTGCGTAGTTATATCTTCGAACAGTTCGGCATCCCTTATACTCAGGATGAGAGCTATTACATATTGGACCAGAGCGGCGAGTCTGTGGTTTATCTCGGTCTAAAGGAGGGCGTGGGCACCAACGAGATGGCCCGGGCACTGCGCACCGCGCAGGAAGGTGGTCCACTGTTTCCGGCCGACCACTTTGTAAACACATGGCCCAGCCACAAACACGATCACTTCTCGGTGCCTGGTGGCACCGTACATTGTTCGGGACGCAACAACGTTGTGTTGGAAATAAGCGCCACGCCTTACATCTTTACCTTTAAACTCTGGGACTGGGGAAGAATGGGTCTAGACGGTAAGCCACGTCCCATTCACCTGGACCACGGTTTGGCAAACATCCAGTGGAACCGCACGACCGAGTGGGTACGAGAAAACCTCTTCAACAAAAATGAGCTCGTAGCTCAAGGCACTGGTTGGCGTGAGGAAAGAACAGGAGTCCACCACTCAAACTTTCTGGAAACAAGGAGACACTGGTTTACCGGCAGCGTTCCGCACGATACCAACAATACAGTAAATGTTCTTAATTTGGTCGAAGGTGAAGAGATCATCGTCGAAAGCCCGCAAGATGCATTTGAGCCTTTTGTGGTCCACTATGCCGAAACGTTTATCGTGCCCGCTTCCGTAGGCGCATACACCATTCGACCAACGCGACCGGCAACAAGTCCCTACGCAACTGTGAAAGCGTTCGTCAGAGGTTCTCAAAGTAACTGATGCCAATTCTGGGAATCGATATAGGTGGAACGAGGTTGAAAGTCGGTATGGTAAACGCCGGCGGTAAACTGCTCACATCTCAATCCACTCAAACGCCGACATCGCTTGAAACATTTAAAGCCACATTGAGTGATATGGCCCAGGCGGTATCGCGCGACAGTCGTCCAGAGTCCATCGGCATCGGTTGCAAAGGAGTGATCGACGCTCAAACGGCTACTGTGGTTCGGCAGCCCGGCACGTTTCAGTTTTTAGAAGGTCTTTGTTTTCAGGATTTGTTGAAGCCACTGTCTTCGGCAGAGGTTCCAGTGATCGCCGATAACGACGCCCGCGTTGCCTTGGCCGGTGAGGTTGTTTGGGGAGCGGCGCGCGGCAAAAACAACGTGGTGATGCTGACGCTCGGAACCGGTGTTGGCGGAGCAGTATTAGCCGATGGGAGAATGCTGCGTGGAGCAACCGGCGGTGCCGGACTTCTCGGCCATATAACACTCGTCGAGAATGGCCGGTTCTGTGATTGCGGAAATCGCGGATGCCTTGAGACTGTCTTTTCTGCGCGAGCGATTCAAGCAGAAGCGTTGCATGCGGTATATCGCGGCGTCGAATCGTTACTCACCGATCGTTTTAAGGATGATTATGACGCACTCAGCTGCAAGGCTGTTTTCGATGCCGCTGCAGAAGGCGACACGATCGCACAGGCAATTACTGGTGACGCGATTCGCTCCCTCGGCGCCGCGGCTGCCGGCCTGTTACATGTTTTCGATCCGGAGCTGTTGATTTTGGGTGGCCAGATAATCGAGGCGGGCGATCCTTTACTGAATCCGTTACGCGAAGAGGTTGCGTGGCGAAGTAAACGGTTCCTCGGACGCGTTGTACCGATCGTAACCGCAGAAGTAGGAGATGCTGCAGGTGTGATCGGAGCCGCCGCGCTCACGTTAATGAAGTAAATCACCTTCGGTGCCCAAGAGCGTTAGCAATCATGATAGATTCTGGTCCACTCAGGACGATTACCGGTTTACGGCCGCTCCAACTTAACCAGACATGAAAGAGCACGTCGCCCAACAACTCAAGATGATTGGTGTTCGCGAAGTACGGGATATCAATCAAACAATGTTTCTTCATCTCATTCGCGAGCGACAACCGATCTCACGGGCAGACATCGCCAAAGCGACCGGCCTGCGACCGGGAACGGTCTCAGCGATCGTCAATCGACTGATTCGAGAAAAGCTCGTTTATGAAGGAGTGGAGGGACCATCCACAGGGGGGCGGCCACCAAAGTATCTGTATGTAAATGCTGAAAGCGCCTACGTGCTGGCGATAGATGTGGGTGTTCATGAAACCGCATATGCGGTGAGCGATTTCAATGGCCGCATCATGATGCAGCGGGCGGTGTTAACCGAGGGGCAGCCTGAAGTCTTCCTGACGTCGCTAGCTCGCGAGATCAAGTCGTTAATTCAAAGCCAGTATCCACGGGCACGTTTTGAGGCAGTTGGTGTGAGTGTGCCAGGGTTGGTCGATCGCGCCGACGGTTCATTGATTATTTCGCCTAACCAGGGCTGGCAGTCTGTTCCCGTGCGCGCGCTACTCGAAGCAGAGTTGATGTTACCTGTGTTTGTGGAAAACGATGCGAACGCTTCTGCGTTTGCTGAGCTTTGGTATGGTCCACTTGATGAACTAAGCACGCGAACGCTGTTATTTGTTCTTGTAGTTGAAGGACTTGGTACAGGGCTGATCATAAATGGAGAGCTGCACGTTGGTACGAGTATCGGTCTTGGTGGTTTTGGACATATGACGCTGGATCCGAGTGGTCCACTTTGCTCGTGCGGTCGCCACGGCTGTTGGGAAACCTTCGCATCAGATACCGCTACGGTTGCTCGTTACAACGAAAATGCAGGCGATAAAACCAGATTGCGAAGCGTGACGCAAATAATTTCACGTGCCAATCAGGGTGACGAAACCGCGCGCAAGGTGATTGAAACGACGGCGCGTTATCTCGGCGAGGGAATTGTGAGTTTGGCCCATGGCCTCAGCCCTCAGGTGATCGTGCTGGGCGGTGAGATTGCAGGCGCGTGGCAGATAGTTGAACCTATCATTCGTTCGTGCGTGAAGAGCACGTACATTATTCCACCAATCAATATCATTATTCGTCCATCCAGTGTGCAGCGACCAGCCTTGTTTGGAGCCATTCCGATCGCGTTGCAACATCTGTTTGGCGATCGTTCCGAAAAAGGCCGGGGCGAGGGTGAAGCCGCCAAAGCCAGTGGCAGATGGGCACGTCGTCTCATCGGTCCCGCCTCCACCCGCGTCGCACTGGGCTCACCGAATCAAGTTCCCGCCAAGCAAACGAAGTAACTGCGTAAATATTTGGAGGCAGTAGTGAGCCCAGACACGCGGCGTCATCGTGGTCCTCATCCAGCAGACGCCGAGCTGTTTGGCGCCGGCGAACTGTCCAAACTGCGTCATGCTGTCAGCGATCTTTGCTGGTTGTTGTCGCGTGGTTACAAGATGACTTCGGCGCTGAAGCTTGTTGGTGACCGTCATGGCCTTCGTGAGCGACAACGAGTGGCAGTATCTCGCTCGGCCTGTTCAGATCAGGATCGGCAACGACGAAAGGATCATTGCGTAGGAGCTGAGCAGTTAAAGGATCAACGACTGACTGTCGACGGATTTAATTTGATCATCACTATCGAAGCGGCACTCAGTGGCGGACCGTTACTAATCGGAGTGGACGATTGCATTCGCGACCTCTCCAGCGTCCACGGCTCTTACCGATCGGTAGATGAAACTGATCGAGCGATTGCAATGATCGGTGATGCATTGGAGCGACTCGGCCCGTCTTCCGTCCACTGGCTACTCGATCGACCCGTGTCAAACAGCGGCCGTCTGGCGGCAAAGATCGCCGACCTTGCCGCTCACGCGAAGTGGTCCTGGACAGTGGAAACAGTATTCAATCCCGATGCTGCGATTGTCGCCTCGCCGAGCATAGCAATCACCTCCGACTCCTCCATTCTGGATCGCGTAAACAGATGGGTCGACTTCAAAACTTACCTACTGGAACACGAAGTGCCCGAGGCGTGGAAGGTGGATCTCAGAAGTCCCGTCACAGATGACACAGACTGACTCGGGTTGATCCGGGATACGTTGAATTATCGTTGAAGTGTTTGGTGGAGCCGAGGGGGATCGAACCCCTGACCTCATGACTGCCAGTCATGCGCTCTCCCAGCTGAGCTACGGCCCCAAGGTAGGTTTGTGCAGACTAGCGTAGCGTTTCTAGTTCAGTCAAGCAACGGGGATCGCATCCACACAACTAATTGTAAGCAGCGGCTCACCGTTCTGATGAACCGCTGCTACCCACGTAACAAATTGCTCAGAGAGCGAAGCGAGAAACGCCTACTTCTTGGTGACGCGAACTTGCACCGCCACACCACCGATTATGTTGTTTCTCGAGTCTCTCTGGACAACGTCCACATCAATCACGTCTCCGACCTGGGTATTGGCCGGGACCTGAAGTTTCATTCCCACTTCCACCGGACTCCTTGGCAGAAGGCTGATGGGAAGACGTCCAAGGACGCCCGGAGCGATCGCGATGGTCGAAAGACCTGACGAATCAGTCACGGGCTTCACGTCAAGCATCTCTTCCCCAAAATCCAGCTCGCTGGTTCGTTCTGCTTCGGGCGCGGTTTCGAGGTCTAGCGTCGAGCCACGTCCGAGGTTCAACCGCACCGCCCTTGATGCTGCCTGTTTGATCTCCACGCGTGCCGAGTCGAGAAAACGGATAGTCGGCGGCGGTACTAAGACGGGCCCTGCGGTTGCTCCATTTTCTTCTAAATCTCCGGCATCCCCTCGCAGAGGTGCGAACACCCTCGGGTCCTGAGTAAAGATGGAGATGGGCAGGGTGCTGAACGCCGGAGCACGTTTGACCTCAAGCGTGAACCTTTCAGCCGTTTGTAGAAACTGGCTGCCTACCTGGAACGGAAACGTGAGCGAGTCGCCTGGGATGGCGTTCACTATAGCCAGATTCTTCTGCGCTAAATTGTTGTACTCCCACACGTGTTTGCCACTTGGAATTGGGTCAACCGGCGTGTAGACGGAAGCCAGCCAGCATGCGTGAGTTCCCACCGGCGGAACCAACGCTTTGGGCCACTTGGCCTTCACGATGGCGGATGCGCCTGGAGCTAAATTGTAGCCGACAGCGGCGCTGATGAAGGGAATCCAGTCGCCGGGATAGACAAACTGTGTACCCGCGAATGGTTTGACGTTGAACGTGACGACAAAGGCTCTGGCCGTCTGTGTGCCACGATTTCGGATCCGCGCGTAGAACCAATTGTCTTGCCCAAACTCAGGTTTTTGATGGGTCGTGCCGTTGTCGTTGGCATTTCTGATCCATAGGTCAGGCGAATTCCAGAAGGTACCGCCAAAAACGTTGGCTCCAGTATGGCTCGGGTCATCCTTAATCCAGAGATCCACGCCGGCGGAAGAACGCAGGAGGCCGCGAGCATGGAAACTATCGAGCATCTGCATCAGGTGCTTGCCTCTGAACTCAGGCATCGCCGCGTTAGTGTTCATCACGGCCTCAGCTCCGTCAGGCATGCTTGCGTTAGCAGCGACGGAATGATGGCTGAGAATCACCGTCTTCAGCAGCGCGTTGGCAGCAGCTATGCGCGTCGCCGCATTCATCGAATCACCGCCGATGGTTCGGTAGATGTTCCACAAAGCTGCAGACCAGATTTCGCCGTCGTCGTGTTCCTCGTTGTGCCAATCAGTTGGATAGACCTTTGTTCCGTCGACACGACGCAACGCTTTTAGCGGGGTGCTGCCAAAGATCCAGTCTTCAAAAAACTCTCGCTGGAATCCGCCACCACGCTCCGCCAACGCAACGCAGGCCAGGATGTCGCCAAAGCCTTCGCCCATGGCGCGAGTTTCTGCCCGGCCTGTGACCGGATTAGTTCCGCCCCAGCCCGGCACTTGATTGTTCTGAATGGCATGGCCGTACTCATGGAGCATAACGTCGCCATCCGAGGCCCGATTCGGTTTGCACGATCCGGAGTCGCCGAAGTGGAGTCCTCCGTCACCCGGAGAGAAGAAGGCGCCGCCTCCGATGCCGTCATGTGCGTCACACTCGATCACCTTGTTGTGGGCGGTCGTGATTCCGAGACTCTGGATATATCGCTGCGTGGTGTCCACGTGGTAATAGCAATTCACCGGCTCGAAGCGGGAATCACCACTTGAGTATTTGAAGTTGTTAGCGCTGACTTCCGTTGGCGGCGCAATGTTGGGTGCGCCGAAGTTACGCATCTTGACGAAGGGGCCCTCGAGCTTATGCACGCCGCCTGCGAAGGTGAGATCCTTCAACGTGCGCGTCACTCGCTGGCCGTCAATGGTCGCGATAGGAGTTCCGGCAAACCCGCAGGTGCCAACGGTCGCGGTCGGATCACGGAGGGTATTATTGTTGGCCGTGACCACAGGATTTGGGTCGAAGACAAACCCCTGGCCGTCAACGTGAAAGAGCAAATCCTTCTGCTCAAGAATCTGACCTGAAAACGCGTCGACGATCACGCGCCAATCGTGAAACGGCTCCCTGGTTAGAATCAGCACTTCATAAGCTAACTTAAGGCCGGCGTCGGTCGGGAAAAAAACCTCCGTCGGGTCTTTGACAGGTTGTCGCAAAGTCGCTGCCCCGACTGCCTCTGTAGCCGCTTCGAGCGCCTGCTTAGGGGTCTTCTTGCGGTCGTCGCCAACCTTCTCCGCGACTGTCGGGCTCGCATTTCCGAGGTCTACTTGCCTGATACGGTTCGCATCGTCAACTTGAACCACAATTGAAGTGTCGATGACAGGAATGCCCTCGTGCATCTGTTGAAAGTGCACGACGCGGTTGATCGGAGTGGTGACTTCCTGTACGAGTTGGAGGCTGTTTTCGTCGGCTCTCAAGCCGGTTTGATCGGCATTTGCTTTAAGAAACGCCCGCACGGCGGGCACGATTGTATCCTGGGCAGAGTCGGCGGCTCCCTTCGCGGACGTCGCTGACGTCATCGGTAAGTCGAAGTCGCCGCGAATTTTTCGTGGCCGACCTGAAAACTGATCCCGACTAACATCTCTGTCTTGAATCTTAGGAATGGATTCGTCGGCGATTGACTCTACGCCGGATGGCTGCGAGGTTTCATCAGCCATTGCTCCGGTACTTTTGGCTTTCGATCTTGCTTTTGTTCCGGCAGCTTTTTTTGTTTTCCTTGCCTTCGAGGATTTTTTCTTCGTACTCATTGTTGTCTCCTTGCTGAAGGGTCCTCCCGTCTTCGAAGTCGAAGGATTGGTGCGTTAGTTTGAGCGTGGATGCCCAATGAATCAACTTGGCTGGCACAGAGGATGTTGGTTTATAAGAATTTAATCGCCAATGCTCTGAAACTCCCAATACTCAGTTTGTCCACTGCATACGCCAAAAAGAGTCCACAATAGTGGTTTATTAAGAGCCCCAAAGGCTAACTATTGGCGAGAGAGGGAGCATCTAACCAGTGATAACGTGAGGGGTCCAGCGTTTGATCTGTACACCATCGGCCGATGTAGCGCTGGACCGTTCACCATTTTCAACGGAGACCTTTCTCAACTGTGATGTCAAAAGCCTCCATTTCATTCCTGACGTGGTAGGAGGCACCGACCGGTGTACTTCGGCGGGTGGGTCAATAGCGGTGGGATTTGTTCGAGGTGGGTTTAGATTATGTCGAAACTGCCAATCACTGATACAGCTTCCCATTCCATCGCAAAACCTTACGCGAGAGCGTGCGGCCGTTGTCGTCGATCTTTCCTTTTTCGTTGTCGATGTAAATGATGAAGCTTGGCGATAACGATTGGCCGCGGACGACCTTGAGCGGCGTGGTGGCGGGCGTGACGTTGAACAACATGGCTGACGAGATCTCGTTTGTGGGGCCGCGTTCTCCACGGAAAAGATTTTTTGGAATGGCTTGGTTTGTCCGAGGATCGATTACGAAATAATAGTTAGTCAAAGTCGGCGTGAGACCGCCGGAGCCGGTTGCAATTTCGATGATCTCCTCACCGCTGTGCCTCGCGAGTGCCATGGTGACTGGGTTGTCCGCGCGAGAGAAATATCCGTCCAACACTTGAGTAACTGAAACGTGCCCACCATTGCGGTAAAGCAAGAATGCATTAGACCCACCATACTCAGTTTGATAACAAGGATCCGGTATCAACATCAGTCGAATGCGATCGTTTCCAAATAACCAAAATGAGTACTCTCCACCGACAAAGCTCTGGCGCTGATCTCGTGTCAGCGCACCGGCCGCACCAGTGAAATCACAAACGCTCAGGTCCACCATGTCTGCAGACCACCAGGCTGGGTCGTTGAACGAAGCGAGCTCCAACATGAGTTTCTTAATGGCGGCGACTCGTTCCGGTAGTTTGAGAATTTTCTCATCGTAATCGTTCAGCTGCTCGTTGCATTGATAACTAAGTTCCGGCATAGGCTTCAAAGCGGCGAGTACCTGTTTCCTGCAGACCAGCGGTAACCTGGATCGCTGCGCAAGTGAACGGCTCGGAATTGATAAGCTGATCAGCGCGAGTAAAAGAACGCCGCAACTGGTGGTGGCACGCATCAGGGGAGGTTGCATGAAAGGGATTCTATTCAGTGATGGTCCAACTGGGAAGAGTCAGCCGCAAGTTTATTGACTTTCAATTGAGCGCGAGCTATCGTCCGCAAGTTCAAAGGCTGAGTTTCCGAGCCTCTGCATCCTCGCAAAACTCGCGGCCAGCCGATCAACAGAAACTCTTCAACTAAGGAGAAAAGCCAATGCCGGATCCTCTAAATGCAGTCGTTGACCTCTCTCATCACAATGGAAACGTAAATCTTCAACAGGCAAAAGCCGACGGAATCATTGGTGTCATTCATAAAGCGACGCAGGGTCAAACAGGTCTTGACCCGATGTATCAAACCAATCGAACGAACGCATATAACGCCGGACTACTGTGGGGCGCCTATCATTTCGCGACTGGTGGCGACGGCGTCGCTCAGGCAGAACACTTCCTTGAGGTCGTCGGAACCTTCGACAACACTCTTCTGGTACTGGACTTCGAACAGAATCCCGGTGGGTCGAGTATGTCGCTGGAAGATGCGAGAAATTTTGTGACCCACGTTAACCAGGTAACCGGTAGGTTTCCAGGTCTGTATTCCGGGTCGTACATCAAAGAGCTACTCGGTAGCAATAAAGATCCAATTCTCGCCCAGTGCTGGTTTTGGTTGGCGCAATACGGTCCGACGGCTGTGGTGCCGGCCAATTGGACGACCTGGACCATGTGGCAATACACCGACGGCGCCGTCGGTCCGCAACCGCATTCGGTCGCCGGGATCGGGAACTGCGACCGAGATAAATTCAATGGGAGTGAGGATCAACTCCAAACCTTGTGGCAAGGCTAGGCCTCGTGGTCGTTCGTGGTTTGAATAGATCGTGTTGCAAGCGATCCTGTCAAAGCCACGGGCGGCCACGCAGGGCCGCCCCTACACAGTACGTACTGCAGGATCAGTTTTAACGAGGCTTCCGCGTTGCGGCGAAGAGGGCCAGGGCAGAACCGCCGACGAATAGGAGCGCGCCACCTACAACACGAGCCTGATCAGGGATCTGGCGAATGCCGCTGTCAGTGATCACCACTGCCGACTTCGGCTCAACATACAGGGCGCGGTAAGTGATCACACCACCGGCAGTAGCTACCAAAATGCCGACGATGAGGAGGAGAGCTTTCATTTCCCTTTAAACGCCGGTTTCCGCTTCTCCAAAAACGCACTTACACCTTCGTCCTTATCTTCCGTCGAGAAACAGAGCGCAAAGAGATCCACTTCGCGGCGCAAACCTTCGTCCAGATTGGAGCGGGAGGCTAATTTCACCGCTTCCTTCGCAAGCTGCAGCGCAATCGGACTCTTATCAGCGATACGGTTTGCTATCTCCATCGTCTTCGCTTCAAGCTGCTCACTTGGTACCACATGATTTACCAGGCCAATTGAAAATGCGGTACGCGCGTCGATGATCTCACCGGTGAGGATCATCTCCATCGCCTTCCCTTCACCAACCAGACGCGTCAGACGTTGCGTGCCACCGCCGCCAGGAATGATCCCGAGGTTGATTTCGGGCTGACCAAACGAAGCAGTTTCACTGGCAACTCGAATATCGCAAGCAAGCGCGAGTTCGCACCCACCACCGAGACAGTAACCGTTGATCATCGCAATCACCGGTTTCGGGAAAGTATCTATCGCAGTGAATAACGATCGACCCATCATCACGTCACGTTGCGTGATTGACGTACGTCCGGCGAACTCCGCAATGTCAGCACCGGCGATAAAAGCCTTATCGCCCGCGCCTGTGAAAACAACCACGCCAACTGAACTGTCATTACGAAGTTGTTCGAGTAATGCCGCGCCCTCTTCGCGTGTTTTGATATTTAGAGCGTTTCTCTTATCGGGACGATTGATCGTGATGATAGCGACGCGCTCGCGTTTTTCGAGCAGCAAAGTCTCGTAAGTTTCCGGCATCGACAACTCCAGTGTCTATTTAAGATTTCTGCTTACTCGGAGGGAGGACCTTCGGGATCAGTAGTCACTGGTTGCTCGTCGGCTACCCATGACACGAATAGCCGGAGCCAGTTTTCGGTAGGTTCGGCTATCTGCACTCCGACTCGGGCTGTTCCGTAAATCGCGGGCGCAACTCGCACGACAAGGGCGGTCGCTTCTATCGGCGTCCCGTCGGGCCGGTGCGCGCGAATGTAGAGACGCTCTCCGCGAGTAACCTTCTGGTTCAGATGAAAGAGCGCGCCTGAAGTGGATATGTCGTCAGTTTCAGTTGGTTCACTCCAGGCCGAACCATCTTCTGCACGACCGGAAATCACGATCGGCAAACGCAACGACATTCGTAAAGCAAACCGTCTCTCTTCGTTGTTGTAGGGAGTACTCATTGTTAAGCAACAAAGTCGCTGGAGCTTCAAGAGGACTGCGCGCGAAGCGCGTCTTCTTTGGTCCAGTCGTAAAAACCCTGACCCGTTTTCTTTCCCAGTTTCCCTTCACTCACCATCCGTCGCAAAACCTCAGGTGGTCTAAATGCTTCTGAACCGAGCTCTCGATGCAGATACTCGGCGATATTAAGACGCACGTCGAGGCCAACCAGATCGGTTAGCTTGAGTGGGCCCATCGGATGGTTGTAGCCGAGTTCCATCGCAGTGTCGATATCCTGCGCACTGGCTACACCCTGTTCAAACATTCTCATCGCTTCGAGACCAAGCACCACTCCCAAACGACTCGAAGCAAAACCTGGAACGTCTTTAACGACGATCGGTTCTTTCCGCAACTTGCGTCCGACTGCCGTGGCTGTGTCGACAGTCGCGGTGGTGGTCTTTTTCCCAACCACAATTTCAAGTAGCCGCATGATATGCACAGGGTTGAAAAAGTGCATACCAATAACAGCTTCGGGGCGTTTCGAAGAACTGGCTATCTCAGTAATTGACAGCGACGACGTATTGCTAGCGAAAATGAAAGGGTGGTCGGATGCGGATTCGAGTTGCCGGAGGATGTCTTTTTTGAGATCCAATTTCTCCGGCGCGGCCTCAATGATCAGATCAGCAGCTGCACACTCTTTCAGATTCGTAGTTCCATGAATATGCTGCAAGGTGCTGTCGCGATCGTCTTCGGTCAACTTACCGAGTTTGATTCCTTTGGCAAGGTTACCTTCGATCGCCTTAACTCCTCGAGCAAGCGATTCACGATCGACATCGCTGAGTAAGACCTTAAAACCCGCTGCCGCGGCAACCTGAGCAATGCCATGACCCATGGTGCCGGCGCCGATCACGGCGATCGTTTGAATCGTTTCCGAACGGCTTCCTGGGCTGCTCATCTTGCGGAGAACCGGGCTAAAGCGCCTTCAGACACCGTAAAGCCACTCGGTTCGACTACCCCAATATCCGTAGTTATACTATACGCTCAACCGAAAAGGCTATACTCTCGTGATTTCAACACCGATTTCGCAACTGCCAATTGCTTACCGCTGACATGCAGGAGGAACGAACCTCAAGTAATGGATAACGAAACAATTAAGAGAGATGTCGTCATCATTGGCTCAGGCCCGGCGGGTTTGACGGCAGCGATTTACACCGCACGCGCGAGCTTGAAACCTCTGCTGATCGATGCTCCGCCAAACGCGGCAAAACAGACTATTCCGGGCGGACAATTAATGATCACGACCGACGTCGAGAACTATCCCGGTTTTTCAGAAGGAATCCAGGGTCCCGAACTGATGCACGAGTTTCGCAAGCAGGCGGAACGGTTCGGGACGGAGTTTCTGGAGACGTGGATCACTGAAATCGACCTCTCCGAGCGCCCTTTTCAGCTTTACACCGAGACACAGACTATTTCGGCCGAGACGTTAATAATCGCTTCCGGCGCATCGGCGAAATGGCTCGGTATTCCGGGTGAAGCGAAAGTGCCGGATGGTTTTGGGGGAAATGGGGTTTCCGCTTGTGCCACGTGCGACGGTCCTTTGCCGGCTTTCCGAAATAGAACGCTGGTTGTCGTTGGTGGCGGCGACACCGCGATGGAAGAAGCGACTTTCCTGACGCGTTACGCTGCGAAGGTTTACGTGGTTCATCGTCGCGACAAACTGCGCGCGTCGAAGATCATGCAGGAGAAGGCATTCCGAAACGAGAAGATCGAGTTTATCTGGAATACAGCAGTAGAGGAGATTTTGGGGACGCAGGCAGAAGGCGTTAGCGGTGTTCGTCTTCGCAATTTGCAGACTGGCGAGGAGCAAGTCTTACCGTGTTCGGGAGTGTTCGTCGCGATTGGTCATAAACCAAATACTGAGTTGTTCAAAGGCCAGTTGGAAATGGACGAGATTGGTTATTTGAAGACTTCCGGTCATTCAACTGCCACGAATATTCCGGGCGTATTTGCTTGTGGTGACGTTCAGGATTCCTTTTACCGCCAGGCAATCACTGCGGCGGGCACGGGTTGCATGTCGGCCATCGACGCCGAGCGCTTCCTGGACCATCTGCCCGTGATGATGCCAAGCGGTGAGGAGGTCACGGACGAGGGTGAACACATCACACCGGATCACAGGGCGATCATCACATCCGATGGACACATGATCCCGAACGCAGAGTAGGCCACAGATGAACGCGGATTAAAGTAAAACGATTGAGTCGTCTTTCTCGCGGCGCGGAGTGACTGGTACGGCACGTGGTGGAATGTCGATCGGGTTTTCGTTGAGCGGGCAAGGCTCACAATACGATCCGATTCGTTTCTTGCGGTCCTCACATTCATTACATTTAAGAGCCAAACCGAGCTGACGTAGGGACTCGAGCAACGGCAACAACAACATTCCTCGTTCGGTCAACGCATACTCAATGTGTGGAGGATTACCGCCGAAATCTGTCCGCTCGACCAGTCGATCCTTTTCCATGTCGCGCAAGCGCCCCACAAGCGTCCGGCTACTGATCGGAAACAAACTGTTCAGCAATTCCATTGTCCGCTTTGGACCACCTAATAACTCTCTGACGACCAGCATCGTCCATTTATCACCGAGCATTTGTAGTGCTCCTGTGATTGGACAGCCATCGAGTTCGCGACGTTTCATCGTGGGCTAAGGTCTCAAGTTGATATTGTAGGTTTTGATTTTGGAATTGAGCGTGGTGGCATTCATACCAAGCAAACGCGCAGCCCTTGATTGATGGCCACCGGTTTGTTCAAGCGCTCGCCTGATCAGATCGATTTCAAAGCGACGGACTTCTTCGTAAAAGTTTATGCCGCGTCCGATATCACCAACAGCAGCGTTACTTGCACCATCGTGATGACCGGAGGTCACTGACTTCGGATCGCTAATCTCCGTGCGCAAACATTCCTTCGTGATCTCGTCGCCTGGCGCAATGACGACAGCTCTTTCGATCGTGTTCTCCAACTCGCGAACGTTTCCGGGCCACGAATACCCTTCCAGCAACGCGAGCACATCCGGCGCCAGTTGTTCCGACACATTGCGTCCGTTTTCTTCGTTGTATTTTTGAATAAAGTGCTGGGCCAAAGGCAGAATGTCTTCGATTCGATTCCGCAAGGGCGGCAATTCAATCGGAACTACTGCAAGCCGGTAGTAAAGGTCCTCGCGAAAAGTGCCGGAGCGCACCGCTTCTTTCAGCTCGATATTCGTAGCCGCGATGATGCGAACGTCAACTCGGCGTGGCGTTGTGTCTCCGAGTGGAGTGAATTCACGTTCCTGGATTACTCGCAAGAGTCGCACCTGAGTCTCAGGTGGAATGTCGCCAATTTCATCAAGGAAGATCGAACCGCCATCGGCAACTTCAAACAACCCCTTCTTCGCAGCAACTGCGCCAGTGAACGCTCCGCGCGTGTGACCAAACAATTCTGACTCGAGTAGTTCGGAAGGAATGTTTGAGCTGTTGACCGTTACAAACGGGCGACCGGCACGGGTGCTGGCTTCGTGAATCGCTTTGGCGATCAATTCCTTACCGGTTCCGCTTTCGCCTGTGATTAAAACCGTGGAACGCGCCGGGGCCACCTGTTCCACGAGACGAAAGACTTCCTGCATCACGTCAGAGCGTCCGACGATCTCGCCACGATCGACGGCCTTGCTCATCGCGCGGCGCAGTGTGCGTCGCTCTTCTTCTTTCCGGCGGCGCTTGATACCGGAGGCGATTGTCGCGGTAATCTGCTCGTTCTGAAACGGCTTTCGGATACAACTGACAGCGCCTCGTTCCCACGCAGCGATTGCGGTATCGAAAGTCGCGTAAGCGGTAATCATCACAATCACCGCATCGGGATCCATCTTCAAAAACTCTTCAAGCGCACGCAGTCCGCCGATGCCAGGCATCGACACGTCGAGTAGCACCACGTCGAACGCGCGCCGGCCGTATGCTTCTAGACCTTCTTCGCCGGTCTTGGCCAGATCAACTCGATAGCCCTCCGCGGTGAGGAGCGTCTCCAGCACCTCGCGCATAATCTCCTCGTCATCAACGACGAGCACTGATCCTTTTCGGGAATTCCGCTTTTCCGGTCTCATCACAAGAAGCGTTAGTTTGCCACAAAAAAGCACAAAAGGCACAAAAGCACTTTCGAACTCAGAACAAAATCTTTTGTGACTTTTGTGCCTTTTTGTGGCTAATCACCGACGGCCTGTAGGCGAGCGCGTGCGCGCGTGGTCGGCAGGGTGATGCGGAAGGTTGTGCCGTGACCCGGCGTACTTTCGACACTGATTCGTCCGGCGTGTTCCTGAACGATTCCGTACGACACAGCCAGTCCCAATCCGGTTCCCCGGCCAACGCCCTTGGTCGTGAAGAACGGGTCGTAGATCTTGGCAACATTTTCCGGAGCGATGCCGATACCTGTATCGGAAATCTCGGCAACGAGAGATCCGTCTTCCGCGGTGCCGGTGGACACAATGATTCGGCCGCCGTCAGGAATAGCATCGCGGGCGTTAAGAATCAGATTCGTAAAGACCTGTTGCAGCTTACCGGCATTGCCAAAAGCTTCCGGCGCATCTTTGTCGTAGCGTCGCACAATCTCGATCTGGTTGCGACGGAGTTGTGGTTCAAGTAGTTGCAACGTGTCGTCGAGTACTCGCGCAACGTCGATTACTGCAAATTCTGTTGCACTTCCGGTGCGCGAAAAGTTCAGCAGATTGTTGACGATGTTTGTCGCTCGTTCAGCCTGCGAACGCACCTTTTGCAGCAACGCATGCTTTGGATCGTTTTCGTTCAGCATGCCGAGGAGCATCTGCGTGTACGATGAAACTCCGGTCAACGGCGTGTTCACTTCGTGAGCCACACCGGCTGCGAGCAAACCGATCGACGAGAGCTTCTCGCGCTGTTGCAATTGCTGTTCGAGAGTGATGCGTTCGGTGACATCTTCCAGCACCACGAGAGCGCCAGTTTGACCTTGTCCGTCCTGCAGCGGTGCAATGGCGATATTGAGAACCAGGGCTCGGTTGCCGCGCGTCGCGGTGTGGAGTTTATAGATGTTCCGGATTTCTCTGAGCCGCCAGCCGTCTTTGCCGAGAACCTGTTTGAGTGTATCCGCAAATTCTTCCGAGAAGAGATCTTCAACTCGGCGGCCCACAGCGGCATCGCGTCGAAGATCGAGAATGTGTTCGAGTGCTGAGTTTAATCGCGTCACGCGCCCATCGAGATCGACGGCAAGCAGACCAACGTTGATCGACTCGATAATCGATTCGTTGAACTCCTTCAGCAGCTTCAACTCGCTCGCGCGTTCCTGCTGGTCCTTGTAAAGCAAACTGTTTTCGATCGCGACCGCAACGTAACCGGAAACTGTGCGCAGTATCTCGACGTCTTCCGACGAGAGCAGTCCGCCATCAACAGAACGTCCCAGCCCGATTACTGCGACCATTCGTCCACGAACTACGCAGGGAACGTAGTAATGAAGCGACCGTCTGACGGAACCGTTTGAATCAGAGTTGAGATCAAGATCGTCAGCGCGCACCACACCGGTCTCTGCCGATCTGACCCGGATCATTTCGCGGAAATCGGATGGGACGCCGATGGGCACCGGCAACCCCGCTGATCGCGCCACCACATATCCGGAAGGGACACTGCGCGATTCCACAAAGATCGCCATACGCTCGACGTTCATCACTTCCTGCAGCCGCGTTATGAGCGAATCGAGTAGTGGATCGAGCGCAGTGGTAGCCGACAGCGTGCGCCCAAAATCGAGTAGACTGTTTCGCAAATCGTAACGCTCGCCGTAGAAAATTCGATCGACCTGTTCCTGAAGAAAGTGTTTGACCGGAGCTGCGACCATCACAATCGCTGCCATCGCCAGCACGGCTATGACTACGCGCAAGGTGATCTCGCCGGAAGAGAATCCCTGATCGGGACCGAACGCGTAAAGACCTCCGAGATAGACCGTCGTTCCGATAAGCAAGGCGATTGCCAGCGTCGTGAGCGCGTAAACAAATACGCGCCGCACAACCAGCTCGACGTCCATCAGCCGGTAACGCAGCACCGAGTAGCCAAACGCAAACGGAATCAATGCGAGCGGCAGAATGGCGACATCAGTCAGCCAACGATCAGTTGGCGCACCAAATAAGTAGACAACTCCGTAAAGCAGGACGAACGGTGCGACAGCCAACAGCGTGCCCCAAACTACCCACTTCACCTGCTGGCGAACAGTGGGGCTCTTTGCGCGCAGTAAGGTTCGCAGTAGCAGCGCGGCGCTTGCCACCAGAGCGACACCGAGATGCAAAATGTTAAGCCAGTAAAGCAGTCCGATCAGTTGTTCGGAGACTGGGATCTTCTGGAAGGCTGGAATCACCTTCGCAATCTCATCCCGCAAGAACACGACAACTGAAAACGCCAGCAACACCAGCGCCGGTACATACAACAGGAGAGAGCGCCACCGCCGTGTCGCAAAAAGCTGCTGACGCGATGGGTATAGCGCACAGAAGTGCAGGAACAAGGGCGGGAAAAAAATCAGCGCCGCGTTGTCGAGAAACGCGATTCCCAAATCAAGATCTCGATAACTGCCAACCGGCGTGTAGAACAGAAAGACGAATGCAGCCAGACAAAAACTCGCGAAGTGTAGAACGAACGGAGCTCGTCCTCCCTGTTTGAACAGCACAAAGAAGCCGACAAGCAGGTAAATCACACCGATCAGATTTATGTAGATAACTCTCGGAGTCCACCTGTGAACCGTGCCGAGATGATCGAGGTCGGCCCAGTAGGCGCCAATGTCCGCCGCGTAAGACGGCCGCTGCATCAGGTAGTGGATGTGACCATTGGGCCGTCGTACCTGTTCCAGATAGATTTGTACGTCGCGTGCAGAGGTGATTTGTTCAGCCTTCGCGTTCGGGTCAAGAGTGATGCCAATTAACTTGTCTCCGGGAAGCATCCACGCTCGTGCGGCGGCCGAATCGTGTTCGATATTCTTAGCTATCACGCCGTCCTTAGTATCGACCCACTCGACGCCATCCCAGGTCGGCGTCTCCAGTCTTACCCGCTGGCGTAAATTGAGGAGGCCAGCACTGATCAATAGCGCTGCACCAATTAGCAGAAACCAGGTCTTGGTTGTGATGATCGAGCCCTTCACTGCTACCTCAACGACGTCCCCAACTCTCTCGAATTGGCAGATCCAATTGTTTTAAGCAAGGTATGTTCCCACCACCGAATTCTGCCGATTAGTCCAAATCGGCGGATTGATTGGTACTAATGTGCGTAATCTGTGGGCCTATTCAAACTTGTCAGCCAACTATCCCGGACGAGGTCTATCCAACTTTTCGGAGTTTCCAAGAATTTGGAAGACTCTCTGAATCGAGGCTAGTCAAAACAGGACCGTTGTCGGAAGGGAGCAGAACAGCTGGGTTAGAGGTGATTTAGCGGACTGCTCTCTTCATCTCACGCCTTTAAAACCTGACGGAGATTCCACCACGAACAGACCGTCGATTGTTACCGATGAAGGTCAGGATCTCGCCGTTGTCGTTGCTTGTTTGTGCGTCCAACAAGTTACGTGCGTCGAGAATCGCTTCAGCCCGCACCGGCAAGCCAAAGCTCGGCAATTCCTGCATGACTTGAATACTCAGCGAGGGATCGTAAACACCTAATCGTCCTGCAAAAGGATCGATGGCAAATACGGTCGCCTCAGGAGAGAACCGCAGCACTGTCCGCACCTGTGTTCCGGTGCGGAATACACCGGCTAACTGCAAAGCGCCGGTTTGAAACATTCCATTCTCGAAAAGTTCGGCGGGATTGGAAAAACCGGCTGCTGATAATTGTTGTCCATGCCCGAACGCGTAACCGGCGGATGCCGTCCAAACGCGATTCAAACGTCTCGTATAGACCACGCGGATACCGCGTGAGGATCCCTGCTGATTCGCGACGTCCATAAATGCATCCCCAGCTTTACCCGAGAACGCGCTCGCTGATCCGCTCAACAACCCAACGCCGCGGCCGCTGGTGGTATCAAAGAAGGCCGTCGCTTCGACGTTTGAACTGTTGTCCAAAACTCGCTCAACGCCGAACTCAAGACGGTGACTTCTTTCGAGCACTGCCTGGCCATCAACAAACGCTATCGGACGATCTGCCTGGCTCCGGAAAACAACTTGCTCATCCTCGAAAGTCGCAACGCTCTGGATGCCGTCCTCTTCTCCACCTGAAGCGAACGCAGCTTTCACACGTGTGCGAGCATTCGCGTCGTACTGAATGCCGAATCGCGGCGAGAAAGCGTGCGCGCCACCCGCCCCGATAAAGCGCGAATAGTCGAGGCCCATCACGATAACGATGCCATCACGCACAATCCACTCATCAACAGCGCGCAATGAAAGCTGTCCGTGTAGATCTGATCGACCGTTTAGTTTGTTGGTCCAGACTGGAGTTGCGAAACGTGCTCCGGCAGCAGTTACACCGACGCGGTGACGATCGTTGACTCGGAAACGAGTAGAGGCTTCAAAGCGTTGCGGCGCTTCACCCGCGCCGGTTTGACCGGCAAAGATCAATTCGACGTGATCAGAAATCGGGGTCGCTACAGCGAAATTCCACCCGATATATGAAGAGCCATAAGCACTGCTGGCGAAATAGCTTTCCAAAACACCGTGAGTTTTTGATCTGGAGTCTGAATTTGTTTCGGCGGGAGCGTCGGGCGCAGTTTCCATCGCAGCGGCTTCGGCAGTTTGCTGCTCACTTTCGCTGACTGCTTTGATCGTTGAGTCTTCACCTTCCTGAACCTGGAAGATCGAGCGCTTCGCCTGTGCCGATCGCAGCGTCCATTTCACATCGTCTCGATCGCGCCGTCGTTCCGGCAATGTGTTGCCGTGTCCAACTGGTTCAAGATTGAAGCGATAGACCAATTCCTGTTGGGCCTTCACGTCTACCGCTGTGAAAACAACTTCACTGAATCCGTTTGCGATCGCCTTGATTCCGTATCGCCCGGGAAAAACTTTTGCGATGAAGTTACCTTGACGGTCAGTCCTCGCCTCTTTGATTGTCTTCACGCCCTCGCGCACCAACGACACAACCGCGCCCGCGAGTGGATTTCCGCGGTTGTCGCGAACTGTTCCGGTGATGGTTGCTAAATGCCTGTTCGAGCCTGCAGCTAGCGCGTCGCTCGAGATGAACGACACCAGCGCGATCAGAGACAAACTCAGACGAAATGCTCTTCTCATGCGAAGACCTCCGCGACCAAAGTCCCTTTGGAAGCCATAGACAGGCGAATCGGTTCAGGCGAGGAGACTTTAACCTGGAACCACGAAACAGGCATCATTCTCGGCCACGCCCCAAACCTCTGTCAAGTTATTAACCCGAAAAATCGGCCAAAAACGTGGCCATTTGGCCGCCCTTTACCGTCACTTTTGAGCCGTGCTAGGATCGACACCCCCTCCACAACCGCGGTTTAGAAATAACCACAGTTTGGGTCCGGATCGAATGATAGACGACGTTCAAACTACCAGACTCGCTAATGGGATTGCTGTCCTGACGGAACACATGCCGGGTCTCAGATCCGTGACCGCTGGGATATGGGTCCGACGGGGATCTCGCCACGAATCGCCTGAATTGAACGGAATCTGCCATTTTATCGAGCACGCTGTCTTCAAAGGCACCCAGCTCCGAAGCGCGAGGGATATCGCCGTTGAAACTGACCGGCTGGGCGGGAATCTGGACGCCTACACGACCCATGAGATGACGGGTTTCACTACAAAGGTTGCGGACACAGCACTCCCGCAAGCGATAGATTTGCTCGCAGATTTAGTTTCGCACCCGCGTTTTGAACAGGAGGATCTCGAACGCGAACAAAAGGTAATCCTCGAAGAAATGAAGATGGTCGAGGACACGCCTGACGAACTGCTCGGAGAACTCTTCAACGCTGCGTACTTTCCCAACCAACCACTCGGCCGTCCAATCGAAGGTACGAGAGAAACTGTTCCGACGTTTGATCACAAAATCACTGTTGGGTTCCACGCGCGCGAGTTTTCGTACAACAATCTCGTCGTTGCTGCGGCGGGAAACGTCAATCACGCGCGATTGCTTGAACTCGTTGGGTCGGCGTTTGACGGTTGTGAAAGTGGCGCGGGCGTACGACCGCAGGCGGTTGAGCCTGGCAAACCGCGTCCTGCCGCTCCGATTCTGATCGAACAGAAGAGCGAACTGGAACAGGCACATGTCGTGCTCGCTACACCGTGGCCACACGCACTCGCCAACGATCGTTACGCCGCCAGTTTGTTGGCTTCTGTAATTGGTGGCGGAACTTCGAGTCGTCTGTGGCAAAAGATTCGGGAAGAGCGAGGTCTCGCGTATTCAGTCGGTGCGGCGGGCAGTGCTTTTTCCGATATCGGTGTTTTCAACATCTATGCCGGTACATCGCCTGAATACCTCGATCAGGTTTTGGAGCTTTCGCTTGCCGAGCTACGCGAGACGGTGCGGAATTGTGTTACCGATGAAGAGCTCCGAATCGCGAAGGACCAGGCGATCTCGTCTATTCTGCTTGGACTCGAGTCGTCCAGCGCACGTGCCGGCACGCTCGCACGCCAGGAGATCATTCACGGCCGCCGCATCTCGCCGGATGAAGTAATCGAAAAGATCCGCAACACCACTGTTGATGAACTTCAGGAAGTTGCGCGCACTTACTTTAAATCCGAAACACTCGCTCTCGGCGTGCTGGGAAATCTCAACGGATTCAAAGTCGATCGCGCTGACCTGGAAATCTAGCCGCAAAAAAGCACAAAACACACAAAAGAGTGCGGGCCTCTGATATAGTGGGTCTACTTCTTGGGTAGTACTATCTTTTGTGTGTTTTGTGCTTCTTTGTGGCTAAATGAAACTTTCCGTTCTTGGCAGTGGCTCAACTGGCAATGCGGTCTTGATCGTTGCCGGTAATACCCGTGTTCTCGTTGACGCTGGGTTGAGTGCAAAAGAGATCGCGCGCCGGCTCGCAATGGTTGGTGAAGACGCGCAACGTCTCGACGCAGTGCTTGTCACTCACGAGCATGGCGATCACGCCGGCGGCTTGCGCGTCCTGCTCAGCTCTGTCGATTGTCCTGTTTATATTTCAGCGAAAACCCTTGACGCTTACATCAGTGAAAAAGAGAACGTTAGTAACGATGAGCCGCGCCGCCGGGCTAAAGCGCTACGAGATCGAGTAGAGCAAATCGAATCGAGCAAAGACTTTCGCATCGGCGAGATCGATTTTCATCCCTTCACGATCCCCCACGATGCGGTCGATAATTTTGGTTTCACTGCAACTCATCAGGGCGTCAAGATTGCCACCGTGATGGACTTCGGACACATCACAACGCTCGTCAGTGACCAGCTGCGTGACTGCGCCGCGATCGTCATAGAGTCGAATCACAGCCGCGACATGCTCAAGGCCTGCGACACTTATCCGTGGGAGCTGAAGCAACGCATCCTCTCGCGACTGGGCCATCTCTCAAACGAAGATCTGGCTGACTGGATTCTCCGTGGTTTTGATGGATGTGCCAAACACCTCGTGCTGGCTCATCTTTCACAACGCGCAAACAATCCTTATCTCGCGAAGATAAATGCTGAAGTTGCCCTGCAGGAACGAGCACCGCTGTTCGTCGGGTTCACTGAAGTTAGTCTCTCCTACCCCAAGGAGCCGACTCCGTGGATCGAGGTATGAACGAGACGCGTTACCCTCTTATCTTCAAAATCGTCCTTTTATCTGCGTTATCAGTGGCAGCGTGCGGGCAAGACGCCAATCGCGGTCGTGTTCCTTCCGAAGTGCAGGAAGTCATCGCAAGTGTGGGCGACGACATCGCTCAGGAACGCTACGAGAAGATCTATAACGAGGCGTCGGAGCTCTGGAAAAGGGATGTCATGCTCGAGCAGTCAAACGAAGTGTTCAAAACGCTGCGCTCAAAGCTCGGGAAAGTGGAATCGCGTTCGCTTAATTCAGCGATCGAGCAACAGAACTCGGGCGGCCCGTTAAAAGGTCACGTCTTCATATTGAGTTATGAAACACGTTTCGAACGCGGCGACGGCATGGAGAATTTTACGTTGATCGAAGAAAATGGTCGTTGGTTGTTGGCTCGTTATTTTGTAAATTCAACTGCACTTAAATAATCACAAAATCCGAAGATGGATTTCCCCCGCAACGGCGCAACGGCGCAACGAAATTCAAAATCGCCGATTTCTTCTGTCTCGTTCTTGCGTTGCGCCGTTGCGCCGTTGCGGGAGAAACTTTCAACATGATCGATCGTTACACCTTGCCCGAGATGGGCGCGCTCTGGTCAGAGCAGAACAAATTTCAGAAGTGGCTTGATGTGGAAATCGCGGTGTGCGAAGTCCACGCCGAGATAGGCACGATTCCGCGCGACGCTTTGGAGCAGATCAAAGCACGGGCGCAGTTCTCTGTGCAGCGGATTAACGAGATCGAAAAGACGACGAACCACGACGTCATCGCGTTCACAACCAATCTCGCAGAGTCGATCGGTGAAGCAAGCCGTTTTGTTCATTATGGTCTTACGTCTTCCGATGTCGTCGATACGGCCAACGCACTCCTGCTGCGTGATTCCGCAGACATCCTGCTCAAAAAAGTCGACACGTTGATCGAGACGTTAAAGCGCCGGGCGCTGGAGTTTAAGAACACGCCGCAAGTGGGACGCACGCACGGTATCCACGCTGAGCCGACCTCCTTCGGTTTGACCTTCGCCCTCTGGTTCGACGAGATGCGCCGCAATCGCGAGCGACTCTCAAGAGCCCGCGAAGCAGTTGCGGTCGGAAAGATCAGTGGGGCTGTCGGCGCGTTCGCCCACCTTGATCCATCTGTTGAAGAAAGTGTTTGCGCGCGTCTCGGTTTGAAGCCCGCGCCGGTATCGACGCAGGTAATTCAGCGCGACATCTACGCGGAATACTTAACAACCCTCGCGATCATCGCATCGTCATTGGATAAGTTTGCGCTGAACGTTCGCCACTGGCAGCGTACCGAAGTTCGCGAGGCGCAGGAACGCTTCACTAAAGGTCAAAAAGGCTCGAGCGCGATGCCTCACAAGCGTAACCCGATCATTTCGGAACGCATCTGCGGCATCGCGAGAGTGATTCGTGCCAACAGCATCGTCGGACTCGAGAATGTTGCCCTCTGGCATGAGCGCGACATTTCACACTCTTCAGCCGAACGCGTCGTTCTACCCGATTCAAGCACTGCGCTCGACTACATTCTGCAAAAAGCCATTGGTCTGATCGACGGACTCGTAGTTTACCCGGAACGCATGCTGGAGAACCTCAACGCCACCAAAGGACTGATCTTCAGCGGTCAGCTCCTGCTCGCGCTGACAAACAAGGGCCTGTCACGCGAAACTGCCTACGAGTTTGTGCAACGTAACGCGATGATAGTGTGGGACGAGGATCGCGACTTTCGAGAACTGGTGAAAGCAGACGGCGACATCAAATCGCAACTGTCCACAGAAGAAATAGATCGCGTCTTTTCGCTGGATCATTACCTGCGAAATATAGACGCGATCTATAAGAGAGTTGGAATTTTTTAGGTCCTATAGATCCTAACGTGGCGTGCTATTTCGTAGAGAACTTCTCCGCGAAATTGCCTAACACCGGCAGCTTGTAAAATTGTCCCTGATACGACTTGATCAGACAGAGCACCCATCCGACCAAAACGGCAAGGTAGAAAACGAAGATTACTAAACCGATAATCAAGCCGGCCAACGTGCCAAGAATGTCCGCGATCTGAGCCAGGATTACGGTGACTATAGCCCATAAGATCCAAAGCACGATGGCGCCGACAGTAGCGGCGGCCCCCAGGAGAATCGCCTGCATTGCGTGAAATCGCACCAGGCGACTGTCCTTTTCGATCAGGAAGAAAACCAGGCCCGAAACCCAGGTCGCAATGTACGACAGCAAAGCAGCCAGGTTTTCATCGAGCCCCGTACTGGATTTAGCTGGGGCGGTTTGGACGGGCGGAGGGTTTTGCATTATAAGTTTCTCCTGTAAGAAAGGGTTTGATCCGGGCGCGACAGGTCCACGAGCCGGAGATATTATTCCAACAACTGCTTTTTAAGCAATGCTTTGTTTATCTTGGGGCAGCAGGTATCAGATGAAAGCCAAAGTTTATGTAAACTTGAAGTCCGGCGTGCTCGACCCGCAGGGCAAAGCCATCCAGCATTCCGTAGAACTGCTGGGTTTCTCTGGAATTTCCGACGTCCGGCAGGGTAAATATTTTGAGATTTCGCTCGATGGAAGTCTCGATCAGCAGCGAGCCCTTGAATCGGTAGAGAAGATGGCGCGTGAAGTGCTCTCCAATCCGATAATTGAAGACTACCGTGTGGAGATAGAGGCGTGAAATTCGGAGTTATTGTTTTTCCCGGTTCGAACTGTGACCACGATGCCTACCACGTGATCTCCAAACACGTAGGTCAACCGGTTGACTTCATCTGGCACCGTGAAACAGATCTTTCGACATATGACGCAGTAATCCTTCCCGGCGGTTTTTCCTATGGTGATTATCTTCGAGCTGGGGCACTCGCTCGTTTTTCACCGGTAATGAATTCGGTCAAAAAGTTTGCCGAAAGCGGACGCTTTGTGCTCGGCATCTGCAACGGGTTTCAGATCCTCTGCGAAGCCGGACTTCTGCCCGGTGCGCTGATTCGCAATCGTGACCTGCACTTCATTTGTGAGCATATATACGTACGTGTCGAGACGCCTGACAGTCCTTTCACTAATGAATTGCAGACGGGGACGGTGCTGCGCATCCCGATCGCTCATGCTGAAGGCAATTACATCTGCGACGACAGCACCCTCGCAGAACTCCAGCGCGAAGATCGAATCGTTTTTCGTTATTGCACGCCCGGCGGAAGCATCACCGATGCCGCGAATCCAAACGGATCGCGCGATAATATCGCCGGAATTTGCAGTCGCGAGCGAAACGTTCTCGGATTGATGCCACATCCGGAACGCGCCTGTGAGGATCTTCTCGGATCGAGTGATGGTCGGGATATTTTCCGTTCACTGGCCGCGACAGTCGCGGCCGCAGTTTGAAGCTCTTCCATTCATTATGAAAAGAATACTACCCTTCATCATTATTTTGGTTGTCCTCGGTGTCGCACTGACCAGCGCCTGGTACCTGACACGATCGATACCAGCTTCGCCGGTAACTTCCGGAGGTCAGCCGTCACCAACAGCACCCAGTTCGCAGGCATCACCCGCAGAACAACAACCAGTAGCTAACGGCGTTCCCGGTGCTGAGCCGCCGCACGTGCTTGGATCAGCGACTGCTCCTCTGCGGTTGGAAGAGTTTGGAGATTTTGAGTGCCCGCCATGCGGAATGTTCCATCCAATCCTCGAACAGATGCATGCCGAATTTGGCGATAAACTCCAGATAACTTTCCGCGAATTTCCACTTGTACCAACACACCAGCATGCACTCGCGGCGGCATCAGCCGCTGAGGCCGCGGGCCTGCAAAACAAGTTCTGGGAAATGCACGATCTGCTTTATGTACGCCAGAACGATTGGAAAAAAGAGTTTGACGTTCGACCAGTTTTTGAAGGGTACGCCAAAGAGATCGGTCTTGACGTCGAACGTTACAAACGCGACGCCGGCAGCGACCTTGTGGCGCAACGAATTTTCCAGGATGGAAAGCGCGGGCACTCGCTCGGCGTGAAAGGCACACCTACCGTTTTCCTTAACGGCCGCGAAGTGCCGTTTGAAAATCTACCGGCGGACAAGCTTCGGGTTGTGATTCAGAATGAGCTCCGAAGTGCCGGAAGATGAAAAAGATCTACGCCGTCGCTGCGCTGCTTTCACTATTCGGACTCGCCGACGCGCTTTACCTCACGATTGAGCACGTTACCGGTCAAACTGTTCGCTGCACAATTCTTTCCGGCTGCTCGGAAGTGCTCAGCAGCAGCTACGCCATAGTAGCCGGCATTCCATTGGCAGCGGTTGGCGCCGCTGCGTACTTCACCGTTTTTAGTCTCGCTACTCTGGCAGCCTTTGGATATCGAGTCGCCGGTACCATTCTAACGCCGCTCGTGATCGCGATGTTTTTCGTGAGCGTGTGGTTGTTCTATTTGCAGGCTTTCGTCATCCGGCAGTTTTGCCAGTACTGTTTAATCTCCGCCGCCATCACCACCTGTTTGCTGATAGTCGTCCTCAGTCTGCGCTGGTTCAAACCCATGCAGTGAGCCGCCTCCAAAGTCGAGACCTGACTTGGATAAGCAAGCGCATTTGTTCCCGCGCCTAGTCCCGTGTAAGGTATTGCACTCGAACAAGACTAAGAAGCAAGTCTAAGAAGGTGGGCGAAATGGTTCAGCAGCAACCTACAGTCGCAGACATTTTTCGGCGGGCCCAGTCGTTGCGACAGGAGCATTCTGACTGGTCGTTAAAACAGCTCAGTCAACAACTCGTCAAAGACTTTTCGGGTGGACCATTTCCGCCGCTCTACAATTTAACGATTCCCGAGCAGGACGCACGCGCGCCAGAAGAAGACTGGACCGCTGGACTGCCGGTCGTCCGGCGCGGAATTCAACTTCAGGACTGGAATGAAGTGATCGCGGGAATACTTCTGAGTCTGGAACAAACCGAGAACTATGAGCGCGCTCGTGGTCCTGAAGGAAGCCGCGACGATTGGCACGACCGTTCGGTCGGCATCGACGACGCGGTCGCCAAAGGCATCGGCAAATGGATGCCCGAGGAGCTGCTCGCGCTCGCGGAACGAAAAGGGAAGAAATCTGCGTAAAGAGGATTTCTCCCGCAACGGCGCTACGGCGCTACGCAAAAATAATTGTGTGGTCCTTCGTTGCGCCGTAGCGCCGTTGCGGGAGAAATTTTCCTCAGAGTTACTTAATCATGAGTTTTCTCGACAATCTATTCCACGATCCGAAATACCAAACAACCGATCCGCGTAAGCCGGAAGAGATTGAAGGTTCGGAGATCATCATCAGTCCTGATACGCGGCGCGAGAAGCGCATCCCGCCCGGACAGTCGCGCACAAAAAAATGGCCGGTGCTCGACGCGCACGGAACACCGGAACTTGATCTCGCCAATTGGACGTTTGAAGTCGAAGGTCTCGTTGAACATCCGCTCAAATGGTCGCTCGATGAGTTCATGCAACTCCCACCCGTACGCGTCTACGCTGACTTTCATTGCGTGACGCGCTGGTCGCGACTCGATAACGTTTGGAGTGGTGTTTCAACGCGAGAGATTGCGCGGCTTGCTGGTGTGAAACCGGAAGCAAAGTTTGTGCTCGCTTTGGCTTACGACTACGGTTGGTCCACCAATGTTCCGATCGAATACTTCCTCAACGAAGACTCGCTCTTTGCATGGTCTCACGACGGTCAGCCAATCCCGCCGGAACACGGCGGGCCAGTCCGATTGATCATTCCCCAACTCTACGCGTGGAAGTCAGCCAAGTGGGTTAAAGGCGTGCGCTTCCTCGAGAAAGACCAAGCAGGCTACTGGGAAGAAGGCGGCTATCACATGCGTGGCGTCCCCTGGGGCCCAGGGGATGGTGAACGCTTCCGCCGGTCCTGAATAGTGAAGAAATAGGTCCGATAGGATCTATTGGACCTATATGTCTGAACGACCAGCAACAACTCCTAAAGACGCGGCCGCAATAATCCTCTTACGGCAAGATACCGATCCGTCGAACCCGGAGGTTTTCTGGATCAAACGCAGCGATATCCTTGCGTTTTTGGCTGGATTTCACGCATTTCCGGGTGGACAGATCGACGTCGATGACGCTGAAGTCGACGTCAGAAACGCCCCCAACTCGGAAACCGCGACGATGATTAGCGGTGCGGCGCGTGAGCTGTTTGAGGAGTTAGGTGTGCTGGTGGTTCGCGGCGGCGAAACACTTACAAAAGGTCAACGCGTTTCCTTACTTGACGATCTCGAAGCCGGTCGGATGTCGTGGCCGGCACTGTTGAAGCATTATGAGTTGTATCTCGACGCTGACGATTTTACATATGTCGGTCGTTGGGTCACTCCGCCTTTTAATGCGCGACGTTTCGATACCTGGTTCTTTCTCGTCAAGTGTCCGCCAAAGCAGGAACCAAATGTGATCGCCGGAGAACTGGAAAGCGGTGAATGGCTAACGGCTCGTGACGCTTATGAACGTTGGATGCGAGATCAAGTTGTCGCTGTGCCGCCAACGCTGCATGCGTTGAGAACCCTCGGCGCGGGCTTAGCTCCGGACCTCGTCCAGCGCTTCTTATCGATTCCGCACGCGCACGGCGAAATCGCGCGCCGGATCACGTTTCGACCGAATTACATCTGTTTTCCAGTTCGCACCCCAACAAGGCCACCTGCAACTCACACCTGTTGCTATCTCGTTCACAACTCGAAAGAGATCCTTGTCTTCGATCCTGGTTCACCCTATGAAGACGAACAGCAGGCGCTGGCTTCGTGCATCGACGAAATGATCGCCGAGGGCAGAGAGGTCCGGGAGATCATCATTACGCATTTGCATCCGGATCACGTTGGTGGAGTTAACGCGCTCCGGTCTCATTTGGGCGGCACAGTTCCGGTCGCCGCACACCCAAAAACGGCCGCAGCGTTGAACGACGTTCACGTCGATCGTTTGATCGAAGACAGCGACGTCATCACTCTCGAAGGTGAGCCTCAAATCAGTTTGCGTGTGTTGCACACTCCCGGTCACGCGTTGGGCCACTTGTGTTTTCACGACGCGGATCGCGGCGTGCTGCTCACTGGTGACAACATCGTCGGCGTTGGCTCAGTACTGATCGATCCGCCTCAGGGAAACATGCGCGACTATCTGCGCTCACTCGAGCGGATGCGGTCGTTACCAAACCTTTCCGTTCTGCTTGGCGGGCATGGTCCGGCGGTCGCAACTCCTTATAAAAAGATTGACGAATACATCTCACATCGACTCGAGAGGGAACGAAATATTCTCGAAGCCGTGCGTGCGGGAGCTACAACTCCCAACGAGATCGTGGCAAGGGTTTACACTGACGTTTCTCCGAAGGCGTACTCGATGGCTGAACGCGCGGTCCTCGCCCATCTCGAAAAACTTCGCGACGACGGCTTGATTGGTTAGTCGGATAGAGCGCCTCCTTGGATCTTTTTGTGCTTCTTTGTGGCTGCGGTTAGAATCTCTTCCCGACCCAAATATATGGATCACCCAAGAACCCTTCGCGAACTCAGGGCAGCCAGGTATCAAACGCTGTCAGTCAAAGATGAACTGCGCCTCAACCTGATTAGAAACCTGCGCACCGGCGAGAAGTTATTTCCCGGCATCGTCGGTTATCAAGACACGGTCATTCCGCAGTTGATTAATGCGATCCTGTCGCGACACAACGTCATCCTGCTGGGCCTTCGAGGTCAGGCAAAAAGCCGGATAATTCGGCTGCTGACCGATCTTCTTGACGAGCGGATACCGATCATCGCGGGTTCCGAAGTCAACGACGATCCTTTCCGGCCAATCTCCGCTTATGGAAGACAAATGCTGGAGCAAAACGGCGACATGACGCCGATCCAGTGGATCGATCGCGACGCCCGCTTTGTGGAAAAACTCGCGACGCCCGATGTGACTGTGGCAGACATCATCGGCGACGTCGATCCAATCAAGGCAGCTAAAGGCGGTCACCTGTTGAGTGATGAGTTAACGATTCATTACGGTCTGCTGCCACGTGCAAACCGCGGCATCTTCGCAATCAACGAACTGCCTGACCTGGCCGGAAAAATTCAAGTGGCGCTCTTCAACATCATGCAGGAAGGCGACGTGCAGATTAAGGGTTATCCAGTGCGTCTGCTACTCGACGTAATGCTGATGTTCTCTGCAAATCCGGAGGATTACACCGCACGAGGCAAGATCATCACGCCACTGAAAGATCGCATCGGCACCGAGATCATGACTCACTATCCGAAGGAACTGCCGGCAGCAATTGAGATCACGCGCCAGGAGGCGTGGATCGATCGCTTTGAAACTCGCGATCAGCTGCTGGTTCCGGAGTTCATTCGTGAAGTAATCGAGCAGATTGCGTTCGAAGCCCGTGACGACAATCACGTCGACAAGCATTCCGGTGTTTCACAACGAATGCCGATCACTGTGATGGAGTCGGTTGTTTCCAATGCAGAACGGCGGGCGCTCTTAACTGGCGAGGAGTTTGTCGTCCCTCGTATTTCGGACATCTATGCGGCGATTCCATCGATGACGGGCAAGATGGAGCTGGAGTATGAAGGCGAACAGCTTGGCGCAAATCGTATCGCGCGTGATCTGATCAAGCGCGCGGCTGGTGAAATCTTCGAAGGCTATTTTGTTGGGATCGATTTTTCCAGAACCGTGCAATGGTTTGATGAAGGAAACAAACTCCTGCTCGCCGACACTGCCGCGGCGTCGGAATGCCTAAACTTGGTCGAGTCTGTTCCCGAGTTGCTGGAGACGGCGATGATTCCTTTTGATTTCTCGCAGTCCGACACTGGAAGGCTCGTGTCCGCATGTGAACTGGTACTTGAAGGCCTGTATGCTGAAAACAAGATCAGCCGAAACGAAGAGGGCGGGTACGCCGCTGTCACCAAGGCGAAGAAAGATCGACGCGGCATGATTTACGACGATCTGACAGAGACCGGGAAATATAGTTAGCACCGATCGAGCAATGAAGTTTCGATATTCAAAATTCCAGGGGTTCGATGTTTTCTCCATCAATCTGGGTGAGTTGATGGATAGCATGTCTGATGCCTTGCTCGACTCCGGTTACGACGACGACTATTACTGGACCCGACAACCAAAAACTACCGACACTTCACTCGATGCCTTGCGCCGGGCGCTGCTGCAGGCACTTATGGACCAGGGTCTGGTAAATGAAAACCAGATCCGGGAGATGCTCGCGCAGAACGAAGGCAAGTTCCATGGTTCGCTGCTCGAAGAATTGTTGAATCAGCTGATCGAGCGACTCGTTGAGGAAGGGTATCTGACTCTTCACGAAGAACAACCACAACGAGCAGAACACCGGCGTGGATTTCCGCGGCCGGGTGAAATGTCTGAGCCGCTCCCACGCAACGTGCGTTTCGAAGTCACCGAAAAAGGACTCGATTTTCTTGGTTATAAAACCCTCCGGAATCTGCTCGGCAGTTTTGGCAAGAGTGCTGCGGGACGACACGACACTGTTTATCTTTCAACAGGAATCGAAGCTGCTGCGGCCAGCAAACGTTACGAGTTTGGCGACACGATTAATCTCGACGTCAACACCACGTTGCTCTCCGCGATTCAACGCGAGGGACTGAAAGTTCCGCTCAATCTTGAATATCGCGACCTGTACGTTCACCAGTGCGACTACCAGTCATCCTGTGCCACGGTCGTGATGCTCGACTGTTCTCATTCAATGATTCTCTACGGTGAGGATCGCTTCACGCCGGCGAAGAAGGTGGCGCTGGCAATGTCGCATTTGATTCGCACGCACTATCCCGGCGACTCTCTCAAGGTGGTCCTGTTTCACGATGCGGCCGAAGAGCTGCCACTTGCGAAACTCGCAACTACACAGGTTGGTCCGTATCACACCAACACGGCTGAAGGCTTGCGCCTCGCGCGACGGCTGCTCCAGGCACAACGCAAAGAGATGAAGCAGATCGTGATGGTCACTGACGGTAAGCCTACGGCCTGTTTCGTACAGACTTTTCCGGGCGCTGGTGTTAAAAGATCCGATCGCAATTCAAGTCCAACTCGTCGTCTTTATAAAAACTCGATGGGCGGCGATCCTTTGGTTATGTCCGAAACTTTCAAGGAAGTTCAGGCCTGTCGGAAAGCCGGCATAATGATCAATACCTTCATGCTGGCCAGCGATTATTATCTTGTCGATTTTGTAAAGCAGATGAGCGCCATGACCAATGGCAAAGCTTATTTCGCCAACCCTGGAAATCTGTCACAGTTCGTACTGATAGACTTCCTACGCCGCAGAACTCGACGCGTCAGATAAGTTGCCACAGATCTCAATCCGTAAAATCCGTGGCATAAAACGCGGTTTCCAATGCGCAACCGAAATCGATCAAAGGGACGAAGTATTCCGTTGTCAGGCGGGAGTCGCGTGCTTCTGCCCTATCTGATCCTGATCCTCGGCTTCTGCTTCACGCTTCTCGTTTACTACTACTTCTCAAAGCTCACGCTCGAACAGGACCAAATCAACTTTGCCCGACAGGTCCAGCAGATCCAGGACCAGATACGCCTCAGAGTTGAGACATCGATCACGTTGTTGCGCGCCGGCACAGGTCTTTTTGCCGCCAGTGACTCGGTTGATGCTCATGAATTCGAAAGCTTCGTCAAACAAATCTCGCTGGATAAAAACTATAAGGGCGTTCAGGGAATAGGGTTTTCATTAAAGTTTACGCCAGCAGAGAAAGCTAATGTCATTGCCAGGCTGAAAAGTGAGGGCGTGAAGGATTTCAAGGTTTGGCCCGATGAATCTCCGCGCAGCGAATACAACGCGATTATTTACTTACAACCCGCAACAACGCGCAATCAACTGGCACTCGGCTACGATATGGCCACAGAACCAGTCCGCCGGCAGGCAATGGAGGCGGCGCGCGACTCCGGAAATCCAACAGCTTCCGGACGCGTGCAGCTCGTCCAGGAGCAGGATGTTCCGGGTCCAGAAAAACAACCAGGGTTTCTTATTTATGTCCCGCTTTATCGAAAGAATGCTCCCATCTCGAGTCCTGAAGAACGACGCAAGGCGCTAATTGGTTTTGTTTACAGCCCGTATCGTCTCGGCGACTTCCTCGAGCCAGTCTCAGCGGAGACCGTCAGTTTTCAGATTTACGACGGCTCGGAGGTCAACCCTGAAAACTTACTCAATGCCACTGGCAGCGACGCTGTTGAGAAACCCCTGTTCATCGACACGAAAGCACAGCCGGTGGCTGGTCGCACATGGACGATTCTTTTCGCAACGAAACCATTTTTTGAGCAGCGATCCAGTAGATCTCTTCTCAAATACACCCTACTCGCCGGCGCGCTGCTGAGTTTGCTTTTCGCGGCCGTCACTCGCTCTGAGATTCATGCCCGCTCGCGTGCTGAACGATCCGCCGAAGAAGTCAAACAATCCGAAACCACAATCCGAAACACGCTCAAGGAGCGCGAGCGGACCCAAATAGCCCTGCGGGAAACAGCCGAGGCGTTGCGTGAAGCGAATGAACGCGCACTGCTCGAATACGAACGACTACTCGAGCGGATCAAGGCTTTGGCTCAGGCACTCGGAACGGCAAGAGAGTTGAATGCCATCTTCCGGGCTCTGCGTCAGTTCACAAACGTTTCAGTGCCGTGCAACGGTTTCTTTGTTTCACTCTACGATCCGCTTCGCGACGTTCGCACAGCCTGTTACGGTTGGGCAGACGGTGACGAACTCGACGTATCTAACTTGCCACCTATGGCGGTTACTACGACTGGTCCAAATAGTCGCGCTGTCCGCACTGGTGAAGTGATCATCACAAACGATTACATGCGAGCGACGCAGGCGAACCCCGGAGTCATCGTGGGTCCTGACAATGGCCTGCGGCCCGATTCTTCGATGGCGGTTCCCATGGCGGTGATGGGCAGAATCATCGGAACTATTGAGGTCCAGAGTTACGAGAAAAACGTTTACCGGGCAGAACATGTGACTGCTATGAGCATGGCTGCAAACCTCACTGCCGTTGCCATTGAGAATGTCCGATTGTTAAAACTCGAACGCACCGCCAGAGAAGCTGCGGAAGAGTCGAATCGCTTGAAGGATGAGTTTCTGGCCACTGTTTCACACGAATTGCGCACTCCACTGACGGCGATACTCGGCTGGTCCAGATTGCTCGAAGGTGGCACGCTAGATGATTCGACTGTCCAACAGGCGGTTGAGACCATCGGCCGTAACGCGAAGGCCCAGGCGCAGATTGTCGACGACATTCTCGACGTTTCGCGCATCATCACCGGCAATCTCTATCTCGATCTGCATCCGTTGGAAGTAGTGCCGGTAGTCGAAAACGCCATCAACGTTGTGCGACCAACTGCCGACGCGAAGGGAATTAAGGTCGACACTTACTTCGACTCGACGCCCGCAATGGTTTCCGGCGACGCAAACCGGCTTCAGCAGGTGGTTTGGAATCTGTTGTCGAATGCAGTGAAGTTTACGAACAGTGGCGGGCAAGTTTGCGTAAAAGTATCGCAGGGGAGCGGAGCAGTTGAAGTGAGTGTTTCGGACACGGGCCAGGGCATTGACAAGGAGTTCCTGCCCTACGTGTTTGATCGCTTTCGACAGGCTGACAGCACCACAACGCGGCAGCATGGAGGCCTCGGCCTCGGGCTCGCCATCGCGCGCCACCTCGTCGAGATACACGGCGGTGTGATTCGAGCTGAGAGCAAAGGCGAAGGACGTGGAGCTACTTTTACAATCAGGCTTCCACTCCTCGAGGCAAGTATCGGTACAACGGGTGTTGCGGAACAAAATCAGCATCAACTCGCGCAATCTCCGCAATTATTGTCTGGTCTCAATGTCCTGCTGGTCGACGACGATTCGGACACACTGACACTGATGACCACGGCGCTAAAGAAGCGACAAGCGAACGTCACCGCAGTTTCTTCTGCGGTTGAAGCGATCCAGGCTATCACTCGAAAACGGCCGGACGTGCTCGTGTCAGACATTGCGATGCCGGACGAAGACGGGTACGGTTTGATTGAGAAGATTCGTTTACTTGAAAACGGAATGTTGGACAAAATTCCGGCCGTGGCGATCACCGCATATGCGAAAGAGGAGGATCGCGAACGTGCGTTGTCGGCAGGATTTCAGATTTATCTCGCGAAACCGGTTGAATTGACAGAATTGATTTCGGTAGTGGCTCGAGCAGCGCGGCGGGACTTTTGACAGGAATGGCGCAAGTTCAGATCGACAACATCAAGATGGCCTACACCGATACCGGCGCCGGGCGTCCGGTCGTGCTGATTCACGGCTATCCATTTAATCGTTCCTTATGGAATGAGCAGATTGCTGCACTGAGCAGTTCCTGTCGTGTTATCGCACCGGACCTGCGAGGTTTTGGCGAAAGCGATTCGTCAGACGGCGTGGCCACTATGAGTCGCATGGCCGAGGACATTGCGCTCCTGTTGGACCATCTTGGAGTTGCACGCGTTACGCTCGGGTCATTGTCAATGGGTGGCTATGTGACGTTCGCGTTTTACAAGCAGTTCGCTTCGCGCGTGCGCGCGTTGATCCTCGCTGATACCCGTGCGCAGGCCGACACGGAAGAAGCAAAACAAACTCGCGCGCAACAGGCTGAGAAGGCCCTCGCTGAAGGCATGGCCGGCATCGCGGACATGATGCTGCCAAAACTGCTGACTCCGGAAACAGTGACCAAGCGTCCCGAAATAGTTAAGCGTGTTCGCGACATGATGTTGAAGACCAAACCCGAAGGCGCTGCCGGTGCGCTACGCGGAATGGCGCAGCGTGAGGATCAAACGTCGCTCATGTCGAAGATCACAGTGCCGACGATGATTCTCGTCGGCGCCGAAGACGCAATAACGCCAGTCGCCGACAGTGAGAAGATGCACGAGGGCATAGCTGGTTCGCGTTTGGTTGTACTGGAAAATGCGGGACATGTTTCCAATCTCGAGCGTACGGAACAGTTTAATGAAGCTTTGCTTGACTTCTTGAAAGAGTCGTCCAGCTAACCTCAATGGCGGCCCACAAAAAATTCACGATTGAAGAGCGCGTGCGCTGGGGTGATGTCGATGCGGCGCGCATTATCTTTTACGGCGCTTACATCCACTTCTTTGAGTATGCAGAGACGGAGCTCTTTCGCGCCGTGGGCCTGCATTACGGAGTGTTTTTTGACGAGATGAAGATCTGGCTGCCGCGCGTTCACCTCGAGTGTGATTTCCACCGCATTGCACGGCTCGACGATCTGCTTGAAGTCAGCGTTTACGTGGGACGCTTTGGTACGAAGTCGATGAGGTTGAATTTTGAAGTACGCCGCAAAGGCAGCGAAGATCTGGTGGCAACAGCGCATTTTGTTCTGGCCGCCGTTAACCAGGACACGTTTGAAACAGTTCCGATTCCGCTGGAGTTGCGTGAGAAACTGACGCCGTACACAGCCAACGAGAATCACAAATGACCACTATTCCCAACAACATTTCCCTCGAAGGCCTCGATGAGAAAACTATTGATCGAGATCCGATTAAGCAGTTTCAGCTCTGGTTCAACGAGGCGATTGCCGCAAAACTTCGGCTGCCCGAAGCGATGACACTCGCCACCGCAACGCCGGATGGAAAACCTTCCGCACGCATGGTGTTGTTAAAGCAAGTCGACCAAGATGGTTTTGTTTTCTTTACCAACTACCGAAGTCCAAAAGCCGAGCAACTGGATGAAAATCCTTATGCCGCATTGGTTTTTTACTGGTCACAACTCGATCGGCAGGTCCGCGTTGAAGGAAGCGTTGTGAGGACTTCACCGCAGGAGTCGCGTGACTACTTCAAGACTCGGCCGCGAGAGAGTCAAATTGGTGCCTGGGCCTCGGCACAAAGTGAAGTGATTTCAGGTCGCGAAGTGCTAGAGCAGCGAGCTCACGAGTTGGAAGCTTTGTATTGTGATCGTGAGGTCGATTGTCCGGAGCACTGGGGTGGTTATCGTCTAAAGCCTGAGCGCATCGAGTTTTGGAAAAGCCGCGTCGGACGGCTTCACGATCGAATTCTTTATCAACGCGATTCTGGCATCTGGTCCATTACAAGACTCGCGCCTTAGACAGGACGGAGGGCGCTTTTGACCAGCTTCTTCTTTAAGTCGACGTAACCTTGCTCACCTGCAACCAGATCTCCGAGCACTCGCTTCACACCTCGATGCCCGCGCGCAAACTCGATCATTCGCTCAGTAAAGGGCGCACCCCAAAAATTGCCGTAAAAGCGTCGACGCATTTGCGCGGCGCGGCGCAACTCGGCGCCGAAATCTTGACGCCAGCACTTCTCATAAGTCCGCGGTGCTCCGCTTAAAAAAGCGTCAGCGAATAATTCCGCTGAGCGCAGAGCATAATAAATGCCCTCACCCGTCACCGGATCAGCAAAGCCAGCGGCATCGCCAAGCAACGCCCAATCGTTGCCACAAACAGTTCTGCTGTCCCACGTCTTCGCGCTTAAGCCGGGAATGCGCGCCGCGTAGCGTTCAGCAGTGGCGCGCAGGTGCTTTTCGATATTTGCTCGCTCCGGCGTGTTTGTTCCCAATTGCCAGAACTTTACCGGCCGGCCTTCACACTGTTCGTAGTAACCAATCATGAACAGCCACAGTAGCTGGTCCAATGGTTCGCGCTCGAAAGCGTCCTGGGTGGTGGCGATGCCGAACGAAATGTGATCCGGACGGGGAAAGGCCCACGCATAACCAACCCAACCCGGCAGGAAAGCAACCGCAGTCGGTGCTATGTTGTTCGCCGGAAGCGGCGCACGGTAACCGAAGGCCATTTCCATGTCGGAGGGTGGCAATGGGCCGGCGAGCTTCTTTGCAATTCCGCTGTTTGCGCCGTCTGCTCCTACCAGAAACGCTCCTGTCCATTCCGATCCAGTATCGCTTTGTAACCGCCAACCCGATTCGGTTCTCGTTATCTTCCTCGAAGAGATTTTTTCGGAAATGACATGAGCACCAGCCTCACGCGCGCGGTCGCGCAGGTAACAATCAAACGCCACGCGCGAATAGATTGCGAAGGGTTCATCCAATGAAAGATGAAGTCGTTTGCTTGAGGGTGAGTACAGATCGAGCTCGTTGATAGTGCGGCCCACAGCGTTCAGCAATTGCGGCCAGGCTTTCAGAGCTTTGGCGGTGACACCTCCGCCACAGGCCTTCGGTTCGCCTTCCGGACGCCCGTCAAAAAGCGCAACACGGGCACCACCACCGGCGAGCAATTCGGCCGCAAAGGAGCCCGCCGGTCCGGCACCAACAATCACCAGATCGTATAGATCAAAAGACATAAGGGTTTGCGTCTTTGCCTGCAAAGCGCGCAGCGCTAGAATACCAGCCGTTCCCTCCAAATGACGAAAGACGCACGATGACTAATCAGTCCTGTCTAGTGTTTTCAGGCATTGCACCGCATCCGCCGATCATGGTGCCTGAGGTCGGTCGCGAGTCGATCGCCAGTGTAATGGACTCGATAGACGCGATGGCGGAACTTACGAGAAGAGTCATCGAGAGTGGCGCAGAGTCTGTCATTCTGATATCGCCACATGCCCCTTTGGAAGTCGACTCTTTTGTTGCCTATGAAGGACCGGAAGTCAGCGCCGGCTTCGCAAATTTTGATGCTCCAGACATACACTTCACTTTACGCGTCGACGAAAAGCTCCTGACTGCGATCAAAACCGCTGCCGCCTCACAAAACTACCAGGTTACGACATTACGCGACCAGAATCTCGATCACGGTACGGCAGTTCCACTTTACTTCCTACAACGGAACGGCTGGAACGGCAAAGTGGTGACACTCGGCTACAGCTTTCTTTCGAATGAGGATCACTTGCGCTTTGGATCCTGCATCAGGAATGCAGTTGAAGACGTCGGACGGCGGGTCGCTTTTATCGCCAGTGGCGACTTGAGTCACCGGTTAAAACCGCGTGCGCCCGCCGGCTATAACGCCGAAGCACACGTTTTTGACGATCAGGTCGTTGACGCTGTGCGGTCGAACCTGCCACAGCGAATAGTCGAAATCGATTACAACTTACGGAGACTTGCGGGTGAGTGTGGCTATCGCTCCATGCTGGTCGCAATCGGAGCGTGCTCGAATCTGCCGCTGGCATGCGAAGTATTGAGTTATGAAGCGCCTTTCGGCGTCGGCTATCTTGTAGCCCAACTCACAAATCAGGCAGACAACCCGGAACAAACCAACGAGCCAGAGCTTCCGGCCCTGGCACGCAGTGCCGTCGAGACATTTGTACGCTCTGGAAAGGTTTTCAGCGCACCGAAACCAACGATTGGATTTTTGGCTTCACGCGCGCCCTGTTTTGTTTCGCTGAAGACACTAGCGGGCGAATTGCGTGGTTGCATCGGAACCATTGAACCCGCAAGAGAGACACTTGCCGAAGAAGTTATTGCGAACGCGATTAGTGCTGCCACAGCCGATCCGCGTTTCGATCCTGTCAGTGCAGAAGAACTGTCAAACCTGCGTTATTCCGTTGATCTGTTGTTTCCAGCTGAGCCGGCGGTGATGAGCGATCTGAATCCTGCTGTATTTGGTGTGATTGTCGAAGATGAAAGTGGATCGAGAAGAGGATTGCTGTTGCCCGACATTCCGGGTATCGACAGTGCTAACCAGCAGGTGGAGATAGCCACAAGAAAAGCCGGGATTGGTCGAGATGAACGGATTAAATTGTGGCGTTTTAAGGTGGAAAGGTTTCGTGAATAAGATCCTGTTAATCCTGTAAAAAATCGCAGGATTAACAGGATAAAGAGTTAGACGTCGAGGTTTCTCACATCCAGCGCGTTGTCTTCAATGAATTTCCGTCTCGGCTCGACCGCATCACCCATCAACACGGTGAAGATCTGGTCTGTTTCTACCATGTCATCGATCCGCACTTCCAACAACGTGCGCTTCTCGGGATTCATGGTTGTTTCCCAGAGTTGTTCCGGATTCATCTCGCCGAGACCTTTATAACGCTGAATGGTGAGATCCTTCTTGGCCGCCGCTAGTACCTTCTCAAGCAACGCTTCACGCGTCGGGACCTCCTCGCTTGATCCGTTTTCACCCGAGATAAACGGGGCGGCTAGATCCTCTTCGAGCGCCTTGAACAGCTCTACCGCTTTCTGAAACTCTACGTAACTCGCGAAGTTCCAGTCGATGACGAGGTTGACACCGGTATTTGACACGGTCTCAATTTCCCAGAGTCCGTGCTCTTCGTCCTGGGTTAATTCAGTCCTGTGATAACCGGCCTTGTCGAGAGCGCCTTCGATCCTGGCCATCAACTCTTCGTCCTGGAAAACCTTGCGCAGGTTCAAACCCTCCTTGCGCAGCACACCCTTGCGCCCGCTCAAGGATTCGAGCAGAACATTGAGCAGTTGCGGGTCTCCACCAAGACGCCTCGTCGCTCGCTCACAGTAACGTTTAAAATCAACCATTTTCTCAAGCGATCTGGCGAGTTCTTTACCTTCGATCGCCTGCCCGGCGCCAGCCGACTTAACGGACATGTCTCCTGTCGCTTGTCGCATCAGGTATCGAATCATCGAACCCTCGTCTTTAATGTACTCTTCCTTCTTTCCGCGTTTTACTTTGAACAGCGGGGGTTGAGCAATGTAGACGTGGCCGCGCTCAACAAGCGCCGGCATCTGCCGGTAGAAGAAGGTCAACAACAGGGTGCGAATGTGAGAACCGTCGACATCCGCGTCCGTCATCAGGATGATCTTGTGATAACGCAGCTTGCTGATGTCAAAATCGTCCTTGCCGATTCCGGTGCCGAGCGCTGTGATAAGCGATTTGATTTCGCTGTGACCCAGCATCTTGTCGAAACGGGCTTTCTCAACATTCAGGATCTTGCCCTTGAGAGGCAGGATCGCCTGGTTCTTGCGATCTCGGCCCTGTTTGGCAGAACCACCGGCCGAATCACCCTCAACGATGTAGATTTCAGAGAGAGCCGGATCGCGCTCCTGGCAGTCGGCCAGTTTGCCGGGCAGCATACTCGAGCCCATTGCGCCTTTGCGGACGATTTCCCGGGCCTTGCGAGCCGCCTCACGAGCACGCGCAGCGTCCAGTGCCTTGCCGACTATCTTTCGCGCCACAGGCGGATTCTGCTCAAAAAACTCTGTGAGCCTGTCGTTCAGGAACGATTCAACAGCGCCTTTTACATCGGAGTTGAGTTTTCCTTTCGTCTGACCCTCAAATTGTGGCTGCGGCAGTTTTACAGAGATGACGGCCACCAAACCCTCGCGCACATCATCGCCTGTTAGCGAGCCTTTGAAGTTCTTTGCCAGACCTGATGATTGAGCGTAGGCATTAATCGTTCTGGTGAAGGCGGACCGGAATCCGGAAAGGTGAGTACCACCGTCGACCGTGTTGATATTGTTTGCAAACGAATAGACCTTCTCGTCATAACCGTCGTTGTACTGGATCGCGACCTCGATGGAGAGGCTCTCGCCTTCCTTCTCGAAGTAGATCGGCTTGTCGTGCAACGTCGACTTGTTTTTATTCAGGTGCCTGACGAATTCCGCAATGCCGCCTTTGTAATAAAACTCGTGCGAACGCTCCGGATCTTCACGCTCGTCTTTAATCGTGATGCGAATGCCTTTGTTGAGAAACGCCTTCTCGCGAAGACGCTCTGAAAGCTTATCGAAGCTGAATACTGTTTCGGTAAAAATCTGCGCGTCGGGTTTGAAGGTGATCTTTGTCCCGCGCTTACGCGTTTTTCCAGTTTGACTTAGCCGGGCAACCGGTATCCCGCGCGCGTACTCCTGCTCGTAAGTTTTTCCGTCACGCCAGATCTCGAGATGGAGCTTCTCGGAAAGGAAGTTCACGCACGACACACCAACGCCGTGCAGACCACCCGAAACCTTGTAAGCGTTTGAATCAAACTTGCCGCCGGCGTGAAGCTTGGTCATTACCACTTCAGCCGCGGACCGCTTTTCCTTCTTGATTTCGTCGACCGGGATCCCACGACCGTTGTCGATGACTGTGATCGAATTGTCGAGATGAATCGTGACTTCAACCGTATCGCAATAACCTGCCAGTGCTTCGTCAATTGAATTATCAACAACTTCGTAAACGATATGATGAAGGCCTATCTCCCCAGTCGATCCGATATACATGGCCGGACGTTTTCTTACTGCATCACGCCCTTCCAACACTGTGATCGATGATGAATCGTAAGCCATAGTCTTTTTCTGTGTTGCTTTAGTCTCTGCTGTTACCAATCGCTTCTCCTATACTCATATCAAACACTTCGATCGCTAATCGCGAGCGAAGATTCGACGTTACTGCTGCGCACCTTTCCGTCCTCGACTTCGTACACATTGGCCCTGGAAAAGAAACTTTCGACGTGGCTCCGCTTTGAGGTTGTGATGAAGGTCTGTGTGCGATTTTCAAGGTATTCAAGAAGGTGTCTTATCCTTCCCTCATCCAGCTCCGCGTCGACATCGTCGATGAGGAAAACCGGATGGTCATTCGAGCTCGAATTATACAACGAAATCGCCGCTAAGTCTAATAATAACAATGCGCTACGTTGCTGACCGGAACTTCCGTAAACGCGAATTTCCCGCCCGTCCAGATGAATCTCCAAATCGTCTCTGTGCGGGCCAATCAGCGCATGGCCGGCAGCCACTTCTGCGGCCATCCGCAAGACTATTCTCGACCGGAGCAGCGACTCGTAATCGCTCATGTCGCCTTTGTTCTCGAGTGACGAAACATAGCGCGTGGTAACCTCCCGACGTTCAAACAATTGCCGCTCGAGCGTCGCGTTTAGTCCGGCAACATATTCTTCACGCGCTCGCTGAATCAGCACCCCCAGACGGACCAGCTGCTCATTCCACGGGGCCAGTAGATCTTCCACTCTGTCTGGGCCAAGCTCGTTCTCATTCGCAAGTTGCAGTACGCGATTTTTTTGTTTGAGGACTTTGTTGTAGTCGGCGATAGTTTTCAGGTAGGCAGGTCTTAGTGACGAAATACCGCGATCGAGAAAACGTCGGCGAGCTTCAGGCATACCGCGAACAACGTCGAGGTCAGCGGCCGTGAACGAGAACACCTGGAGTTGCGTGAGATATCTTGCGAGAGTTTCGCGTTTGGAGTTAACGAAAATTGTTTTGGAGTTATCGTGAAGACTGACTTGTAAATCCCGTTCGATCTCTAATCCGGTCGTTACTTTGCCTCTTACGACCGCAAGTTCTTCGCCAAATCTGATTGCTTCAAGGAGCCGCTGCGTGCGAAACGACCTGGTCCTGGCCAGGAGATAAATAGCTTCCAGCCAATTTGTTTTACCTTGGCCGTTGTTTCCGTAAATAATATTCAGCCGCGGGCCAAATTCGATTCTCCCACTCAGATTCCGAAAGTTAGTCGCTTCAATTGCAGCGAGCAGCATCGAGCGATACTAACACAGGCCACCGATTCAGATTCGCATCGGCATCACCACATACTTGTATTCAAAGTCGCCGTTTTCCGCAGGCTTGAGTTGGGCCTGTGAATTACCGTCTTTGAATTCAAACGCAATCTTTGCATCGCCAATGACGTTTAGAAACTCCTGCAGGTACTGAGCATTGAAACCGATGTCAGTTTCTTCGCCGGCGTAGTCAGTTTGGATGGTTTCGTTTGCTTCACCCTCTTCAGCGTTTTGAGAACTGATCACCAACTGATTTGGCTCAAGATGGAATCGAATCGCGTGTGATCTTTCATCAGCCATCAACGCAACACGCCTGATTGCATGATTCAGCAAACTGCTATTGAACTCGACTGACTTGTCGTTGTTCTTCGGCATCACCATTTCATAATTCGGAAACTGCCCGTAGAGCATTCGCGAAATCAGTAGTCGTGGTCCAACCTGGAAATAGATATGATTTTCATCCATTCCCAAACTGATCTCCTCATCAAAGCCAGTAGTTAGTTTGGTGAGTTCAGCGAGAGTTTTTCGCGGAATCAAAGTATCAATGCTTTGCTTGGCGCCGTTTCTGTCGATGCCTTTCTTTTCAACATAAGCGAGTCGATGTCCATCGGTTGTAACCATCCTTGCTCCTGAGTCGTCCAAAACGAACTTGGCGCCAGAGAGCGTGTAACGCGACTCCTCCTGCGTGATGGCAAAAATCGTGCGGTCAATAAATGTTTTGATGACGCTGGCGGAAAGCTTTGTCGGAGCAGACTTGAACGAAGGAACTTCCGGAAAAGCGTCGCGTGCAACACCAACCATCTTGAAGCGCGCACGATCACATTTCACCGTTACCCATTCGTTATCTTCCTTTTTGAAACTGACTGGCGCGTCCGGAAGCAAACGAGCTATTTCGAAAAGTTTTCTCGCTTGCACGCACATCGACCCTGGCGTCGTGATCTCTTCGGCGTCCATATCGCATCGGATTGTCACGTCGAGATCCGTTCCGGTAATCCTGATCGTGTTTTCGCCAACAGACTCGATGAGAATGTTGGAAAGCACCGGTATCGTGTTCTTCTTTTCGACGACACCTTGCACGAAGCCAAGTTCTTTTTGCAGGTTCTGCTTACTCACAACAAATTGCATTGCCATCACTCCTTCAAACAATCCACAAACCGCCCGCGCTTTTCTTCTACTGCAAAATTAAGAACCAATATTTATTTTTAGTAGTAGTAGTAGGTGCCTGTGGATCTGTGAATAAAGACCTAATCCAACCAAATTCAATCACTTAGGACGCCCGACCGCCTGTGGATGCCTGTTCAAAGTTCCACCCGCAGTTTCGGAAAATTTTAGAAGCCGTGAACATTAACACATTTCCACAAAACGTTCTTGGTGGACTGTGAAAAACTCGAGTTGTCAGAACTATTTTTGCAGCGATTCCGAGAGTTCACTGATGAGTCGCTGTAGAGTTTCATCGGTCACGACAAGCGTCTCAATCTTTTCCACCGAGTGCATGACAGTGGTGTGATGCTTACCGCCGAACGCACGACCGATCTCGGGATAACTATGTTTTGTCAGGTGCTTGCAGAGATACATTGCCACCTGGCGAGGATGTGAGATTTGCCGGGCGTTGTTCTTCGAAAGCAACTCTTCGTTAGTTAATTTATAAGTTTGTGCGACCAGCTTTTGAATCTGCTGAATGGTAACGATGCCTGACTCTTCTTCCTTGGCGATGTTTCTGATCGCGTCCTGAGCCAAGCTCTTGGAAATCGGCTCACCTCGAAGAGAAGCAATCGCGATCAAGCGAACTAAAGATCCTTCTAACTCCCGAATATTGCTCTTTACTCGACTCGCGATGAACATCGCCACGTCGTCGGGAATCGGAACGCCGATGAGATCGCCCTTTCGTTTGACGATAGCAATCTTCGTTTCCAGATCAGGCGGCTCAATATCTGCAATTAAACCCCATTCAAAACGCGAGTGTAGACGTTCTTCGAGTGTTGGTATTTCACGCGGCGGACAGTCGGAACTGATCACGATCTGCTTCTGTTGATCGTAAAGCGCATTGAAAGTGTGGAAAAACTCTTCCTGCGTGCGCTCTTTGCCCGCCATGAACTGAACATCATCAATCAACAACACATCGACCGAGCGATATTTCTCTCGAAAACTCTGCGTCTTATCGTAACGAATGGCATTGATCAGATCGTTCATGAAACGCTCTGAAGAGATGTAGCAAAGTTTGAGATGTTGATTGCGGGACTTGATCGCGTGCCCGCACGCATGCATCAGGTGAGTTTTGCCGAGGCCGACACCGCCGTACACGTAGAGTGGGTTGTAAGTGCGTCCAGGAGCTTCAGCGACGGCGAGTGAAGCTGCATGTGCGAACTGGTTGCACGAACCAACCACAAAACTGTCGTAGGTGTATTTTGAGCTGAGCGAAGGCTGATCGGGCGGCACGGGCGAAACTTCGGTGACCGTAACGGAGCCAGCGTTACTCGGAAGAGCACTCACTACTTCTGATTCGTCCCGCGCGCGAGTTTCAGAATTAGTAGCCGGCAGATTGAGATTGTCAGAGACCCATTCGGATTTTCCAACCACCCAACCAACGGAATAACCTGACAGCCGGAGTTCATTCAACGACTCGGCCAGAACCTTACCGTAGTTAGTGACCACGGTGTCTTTGACTACCTGATTAGGAGCACGCAAACGAATCACGTGCTGCGAACTATCCAGGCTCTCAAATTGGATTGGGCCAAACCAGGTATCGAGTGCTTGTTGATTTAGTCGGCCTTTTAGCGAGTGAAGGATCCTACCCCAAACATTCATCTCTACAGAAGCGCTCATTGAAAATCGCCTGAGGGAAGGCCGTCAATTTGACTAAAGGCCGCGTAATGGAATCGTACGCCGTGGCTAGCCGATCCTTGCGCAGAACTCTAACCGCATCCTACCCCGTTATTCCTTATCGAAACATCAAAAAGCCGGTCGCCAGCAGGTTTTCCACAATGATTTCCACAGCTAGTGGAAAAACCCCCACCGTGTTAAGGTAATGCTTTAAAGCCTTTGTATATCAATTGTTTACGGGACGGCGACTTTCGCAGCGAGCGGAGACTAACACATAAGATTCGGAGTAATCAAGGGCAGCTGGGTAATAAAACAACCCCCATCTGATCGCCGTTTGTCCAATCTGAGTTTTGTACGAATGAAGTAAGATTCTGGTACACAGCATTGTTGATCATTAGCCACGGATTAGGCGGAGCAGAGCCCTCGGATCTTTGCGGATCTATCCGTGTAATCCGGTTTGGCGGATCCGCCAGATCCGTGGTAGTCTTAGCGTTTTCGTTTTTAAGGAGAATTCATTTCTATGTCGAAGCGCACTTTCCAACCTAACAACCGCCGGCGCGCAAAGACTCACGGCTTTCGGGCTCGTATGGCCACCAAGAATGGCCGCCTGGTTTTAAAGAGACGTCGCGCCAAAGGACGAAAGCGGTTGACTCCTGCTCATTACTGAGATGGGTACTCCTGTTAATGCATGCCGAAGTATTTGCGGGATAGTGGCCAATTCCAGCATGTCTATCGGAACGGCAAGCGGTATGAAGGCGTATTCATCACCGCGTTTGTAATTGAAAACGAGGAACTGAATCATCGCCTCGGAGTGACGGCTTCAAAGAAAGCACTCGGCAAGGCGGTGCAACGTAATCGAGCAAAGCGTTTGCTGCGAGAAACGTTCCGCTCAAACGAATCGTTGTTGAGTGAGTTGACACGGAAATACGATTGGGTCCTGAACGCGAAAGCAGCGGTTCTGAGTCAAAAGCTTGATGCGCCGCGCCAGGAGTTGAAGGGAATCATCGAGAAGGTTGGAAGGTTGGAACCGCGCGATACAATTGAAAAGCGCTAGCTGTGAAGAGCGTTCTGATCTCATTACTTAGGTTTTATAAGTTGGCGATTTCACCGCTTCTACCCCCTTCGTGCAGATTCATTCCTACTTGTTCTGAATACGCTGTTGACGCAATCTCCCGCTATGGCGCTCTGCGCGGAAGCGGGATGGCTTTGCGTCGACTGCTTCGTTGTCATCCGTTCCATCCAGGTGGATACGATCCTGTTAAGTGAGCTGGTGATTTGTTATACGAGAGGTTGATACCTCTACCACGCGATGCAACAAAAACGACTTTTACTTGCGTTAGTGCTCTCCGCAGCGATCTTAGGCCTGTGGAGTATTTTTTATCCCGTTCCAAAGCAGCCGAATCAAAACCAGAGTACTACGCCTTCACCCACAGCGACTTCAACCACAACGCCTACGGCGACCGCTAGCCCTCAGGCAACGTCAGCGCCGTTGGCACCAGTTGCAAACGTGAGTGCCGCGGCTAAACGAATAATTACGATCAAAACACCGCTGTATGAAGCGAAGTTCGACACGCTTGGCGCGGAACCGATCAGTTGGATCATAAAACTCAATAAGCTCACCAAGGTTCCCATCTACTCCGTAGCCAAACCAAAGCACGACCAGGTTCCTCTGCAACTGATCTCGCCGGAAGGTTTGAACCGGCAACCACGCCTCGTTCCGTTTCAGTTGCAGACCGGCGATGCCGCATTGGATGCAGCGCTCAGCTCATCAACGTACAGAGTTGAGGGCGTTCAGGAGACCGGCGACGTTGAGGTAAATCTTAAATCGGGCGAAAAGAAAGAACTCACGTTTGTCTTGGAGGACGCGAATCGAGTTCAGGTGCGAAAGAAGATCGTATTTGACGCCGATTATTACGAAACTGATCTCTCATTACTGGTTAAGCGTGGCGAGGAAACGATACCGCAGGTGAAGCTCGCGATCGGTCCCAGTATCGGCGATCAGGGCGTTCCCCACCACACTTTTTATTCCGTAACACCGGAAGCCGTTGCGTACGTCAACAGTAAACTCGAACGCCATCCGCCGACCGGCATCAACGGCAATAGCAGCAGTCCCGATAAACTCGTCCTAAACGGTCCGATTGATTGGGCCGGAGTTGCCGATACATATTTCGGAATGGTGGCAGTGCCCTACAAGCCAACTGAGGGCCTTGAGTATCGAACCATCGCTTATGAGCACAAGGTAAACGGCGGGGCGCCGGAAAAGAGATTCTTGACTACGGCGCTGATGCCCGTTCCGGCAGACGGATCACGAATTATTATCTACGCTGGGCCAAAAGATCATGACCTGCTCACTGAAGCCAGCAAAGACATCGGTGGCTTGGTCCAACGACAACAACCAATCGATCTCGAGGGATTGATCGATTACGGTTATCTCGGCTGGCTTTCACGACCGCTGGCTGTTCCGATTCTTCGTGCGATCACATATCTAAATAGAGTAACCGGTAGTTACGGTGTCGCGATCATTCTCTTCACGATCGTCATCTACTCGCTCTTCTTTCCACTGAAGTGGCGCTCTTCGAGAGCTATGAAGAAGGCGCAGAAACTCGCGCCTAAGATGAAAGAGCTGCAAGAGAAGATGAAGGGGATGAAGCAGACTGATCCTCGTATGAAAGATTTGCAGATGGAGCAGCTGCGACTGATGAAAGAAGGCAATCCGCTGGGCGGCTGTTTGCCGTTGCTGATCCAGATGCCTTTCCTCTTCGCGCTGTATCGAGCGATCACGATCTCGCTCGATTTTCGCCAGGCGAGTTTTTTGTGGATACCGGATCTTTCTGCGGCGGAACCATATCTTATTCACATGTTGCCGATCCTGATGACGGGCACGATGGTTGTCCTGCAATTAGTAACACCCGCTCCGTCTGCAGATCCGTTGCAACGCAAAATGATGGCGATCGGTATGCCGGTCTTCATGCTTTACGTTTTATGGAGCGCTCCGTCGGGTTTAGTTTTGTACTGGCTCGTTGGTAATATCGTCGGGTTCACGCAACAGTTTTTGATTAACCGGTGGACTAAGTCTGATGACGAGGAAGTCCCTGCTCCTCCGGCAAAGGGAAAAGCGGGACAAAAGAAAAAGTTGAATGCGCCGGCGACCGGGTAGCGAAGGGTTCAGTTGATGACAGAGGTTTCTCAACAAGCAGCAGACTTTCTGAAGAACGTCTTCGAAATGACTGGTCTCCAATTGCGCGTTGGAGTGAAGCAGGGCATTGCCGGCGAGGTGCTGGACATCGAAGGCAACGACGCTGAATTACTGCAAGCGCAAACGGGCGAGCTGCTTGAAGCATTGCAGCACCTCGTCAATCAAGTTTTCGGAAGAAGTCTTGCGGGCGGCGCGCGACTCGTTTGCGATGTGAATGGATTTCGCGCCACTCGTGAAGCAGAGCTTCAAGCCATGGCCAATCTGGCAGCAAACAGAGTTCGACAGACGGGCATGCCTTTCACGTTTGAACCGATGAGCGCTAACGAAAGACGAATCATTCACCTGACACTTGCCGATAGCGAAGATCTCTTCACCGAGTCGATCGGTGAAGGAGCTGATCGCAAGTTGAAAATTGGCCCGAAGAGTTCTGCCCGCAAGGATTTGTAGAACCCTCCAGCAGTAACACAAGCTGCCCGCATTTCACGATGAGTACGATCGTTGCACTTTCCACACCCAGAGGACGGGGGGCTCTCGCCGTAATTCGTCTGAGTGGTCCAACAGCGATCTCGATTTCACGGCAAATGTGCGAGCTCGATGAAGTTGAAGCGAGACGCGCAACGCTTATCACCCTGCGCCGCCCCAAAGACAGAGAGATTCTGGACCAGGTGTTACTAACCTGTTTCCACGCACCGCATTCTCTCACTGGAGAGGACGTGGTGGAGATCAGTTGTCACGGTTCGCCAGCCGTGGTGCGAAGCATCATCGATACGACACTCGAGTTAGGGGCGAGGCTCGCTGGACCAGGCGAGTTCACGCTTCGTGCTTTGTCGAATGGAAAAATTAACCTCTCCCAGGCGGAGGCAATTCGAGATCTGATTGCCGCACAGACCGACGCGGCAGTGAGACAGGCGTCACGTCAATTGAATGGGGAGCTTTCCATTGCGCTTGGTCCATTTAAAGAGAAACTTCTCGAAGTGATCGTGTTGTTGGAGTCAGCGCTAGAGTTTGTTGAAGACGATATTCCCGCCGTCCGTGCGAATGAGATCGATAAGGATCTGGCGATTGTCGTTGCCGGTGTTGAGAAACTGGCCAGAAGTTATAGCTCCGGAAGGTTAATCCAGGAAGGCATCCGAGTCACTATTACCGGTCGTCCGAATGTGGGTAAGTCTAGTCTTTTCAATAGTTTAGTTGAACGAGCGCGCGCGATCGTGACCGACATTCCTGGCACCACCCGCGACACGTTGACCGAGGCAATCGATCTCGACGGCATTCCTGTCATCGTCACCGACACAGCAGGCCTTCGCGCAACGACCGACGGTATTGAGACGCTTGGAATCGAGCGCACACGTAGAGCGATGAGCGATGCGGATCTGGTTCTTGTCGTGCTCGACGGCGCCGATGAACTTGAACCATCTGATCATGAGTTGTTGGACCAGACCGAAAACACTCGTCGTCTTGTCGTAATGAACAAGAGTGATTTGCCGGAGTTCAGCGTCTCGAGAAGTTGTATTGGCGAGCTTCAAGCGATTAATGTATCGGCGCGTACTGGCGACGGGTTGGGCGTGCTGCGAGCTGCTATCCTTGCGAGTGTGAATAGCAATGGTTTTGATGACGGAAGTTTGCTGATTACAAATGCACGCCACTACGATCTGTTATGTAACACGCAACGCGAGCTGGAAGCGGCACGCCTCGCATTGAGCGAGCGACATAGCGAGGAGTTGGTGCTGGTGCCGTTGCACAACGCGCTAAAGTTTTTGGGTCAGATCACTGGCGAGACAACGACCGAAGATATATTGTCAGAGATCTTCGCCACGTTTTGTATCGGAAAGTAAGCTATGTCGTTTGATGAGGTCTTCAGTGTAATAGTGATCGGTGCAGGCCACGCTGGCTGTGAGGCCGCCTCGGCGGCTGCACGCCTCGGCGCTGAAACAGGACTGATCACGCTGAATCTCGATCTCGTCGGACAAATGTCGTGCAACCCGGCGATCGGCGGAATTGCGAAAGGCCATCTCGTGCGCGAGATGGATGCGCTCGGCGGCATCATGGGCCGAGTGATTGATCGGACTGGTATTCAGTTCCGATTGCTAAATCGTTCGCGTGGGCCGGCAGTTCAGTCTCCGAGAGCTCAAGCCGACCGCTTGAGATATCGAGCCGAGATGCGACGCACTCTCGAAGCGACGTCTAATCTTCATCTGCGGCAGGGTAAAGTCGTTGACTTCATACTCGACCACGAAAAGCTGGCCGGTGTGTTGTTGGAGGATGGTCGAAGATTCGGCGCCCAGGCCGTTGTGGTTGCCACCGGCACTTTTCTAAACGGCCTGATCCATACCGGGCGGCGCACCTATTCCGGCGGACGTGCGGGCGAACCTGCGGCAATCGAACTCTCTGAGGCGCTCAAACGCCTGGGATTTCCCGTCGGACGGCTCAAAACGGGCACTCCACCGCGGCTTGATGGAAGGACTATCGACTGGAGCGCGTTCGAGCCTCAGCCTGGCGACGAAACGCCGGTGCCGTTTTCGTTTTCCACAGACAGCCTTGAGCAGAAACAGATCAAGTGTTTTATCGGCTACACGACTCCTGAGGTACACAATGCGATACGCGAGAACATCGCCGAGTCGCCGCTCTATTCAGGAAAGATTAAAGGCATCGGACCGCGATACTGTCCTTCAATAGAGGACAAGGTCGTCAAGTTCTCAGACAAGTCGCGTCACCAGCTCTTTCTCGAGCCAGAGGGTCACGATACGAATGAAGTCTATTTAAATGGGTTTTCGACTTCGCTTCCTGCGGAAATGCAGCAGGATCTTGTGCGGATGATTCCGGGTTTAGAGGAAGTAAGAATAATCCGGCCGGGTTACGCAATCGAGTACGACTTCGTTGATCCACGGGAACTTGGTCCCGATCTGCAGACGGCCAGGCTCGCGGGTCTCTTTCATGCGGGCCAGATTAACGGAACGACAGGCTATGAAGAAGCTGGTTGTCAGGGACTGCTGGCCGGTATTAACGCTGCGCTCTACACGCAAAAGCGCGAATCGCTTCGGTTAAGACGGGAAGAGTCGTACATCGGTGTTCTTGTCGAGGATCTGATCAAGCAAGGCGTCGACGAGCCTTATCGAATCTTTACGTCGCGAGCGGAGTACCGGCTCGCGCTCCGGTATGACAATGCGGATGCGAGGCTTGAGCGTTACGGAAGGGAATTGGGGCTCGTTGGCGATGCTGACTGGGAGCGCTTTAATGCTCGCCAGGCACGTCTCGCGCGATTGCGAGATGCGCTCGAGGGAGTTCGTCTGCGGCGCTCCGATCCGCGGCATGCGGCAGTTACTGCGTTGATTGGCGGCGACCTCGGCGATTCAATCTCGCTCTCGCAACTGGCAAAACGCCCTAAGGTGACGGCCGAGTTAATCATGTCGCTCCTGCCCTCAGAGCTCAAACCGATAACGGAGCCGGATCTGAATTCGGTGCTGGCGGACTCGCTCTATGCGGGCTATCTGGAAACCCAGAAGGCGGCGGTCGCAAAACTCTACCAGCACGACACGCTGAAGATTCCGCGACAGATGGCGTTTGCGAGCATCAGCGGCCTTTCTAATGAGATCGTCGAGCGGCTCGGTCGCGCCCAGCCGCTCACTTTTGGCGAAGCCCGACGTCTTCCCGGTCTCACGCCCGGCGCTCTGTCGACGCTCCTGGCATATTTATCCGCGCAAAAAGCTTTGTAGGGGCGGCACCGTGGCCGCCCCCCTGGCGGACATTTAGCTGTCTAATATGGGCGGCTCCACCTCTCGAGAGACGACGATCCTTTCAATGTTCGTTCAATTCCACGAAGGGGCGGCCACGGAGTGCCGCCCCTACAGAGCCTCCATTCTATGTTTCACGTGTCCCATTACTTCAAATGTTTCACGTGAAACATTCCAATAAAACTGCTTGCGGGTGGACCGGTGTAGCCGCGTTCGGTCCGGGTGTGTTAGGTTTATGCGGCCGGCCGGTGCCAACGAGGTGAAATCACTGAACAATGGCTAAATCAATAGCCGTCGCCAATCAAAAAGGCGGAGTCGGGAAGACCACGACCGCGGTCAACCTGGCCGCGGTTATTGCCTCCTGGGGGAAAAAGGTCTTGCTGGTCGACGCCGATCCGCAGGGGAACGCCACTTCCGGCATCGGGATCCAGCGCGGCAGTTTTCGCAGAGGGCTCTATCACAGCATCGTTCTTGACCAGCCACTTTCGGCGGTCGCTTTGCCGACCTCAATTCCATCGCTTCAGGTTGTTCCGTCCAATAAGGACCTGGCGGGAGCGGAAATTGAACTGGTTGATGTTGACCAGCGCGAATTCCGGCTAAAACACTGTCTCGCAACCGTCGAGGCAAATTACGACTACATCATTATTGACTGTCCACCATCCCTTGGATTGCTGACTCTCAACGCGCTCACCGCGGCAAAGTCACTGCTGGTTCCAATTCAGTGTGAATACTACGCGCTTGAGGGCGTCACTGAGTTATTTGACACGCTCGCACGGATTCGCCGAATTCATAATCCGGGTCTGATGATCGAGGGTCTGTTGCTCACTATGTATGACGAGCGCACCAACTTGTCTGCTGCGGTGGCGGCCGATCTTCGCGATTTCTATGGCCTGCAGGTGTTTCAGACGGTAATTCCCAGAAACGTCAGGCTGGCAGAGGCGCCAAGCTACGGAAAGCCAATCATCAGTTACGACGCGCATTCCAAAGGGGCTGAGGCCTACTCACAATTAGCCAGGGAGATTATTCATGAATCGAAAAGCGCTGGGTCGGGGGCTGGGAGCTCTCCTGTCCTCTGACCGCACCATCGACCTTGGTGCTGAGCCATCGGAAGTCGAACTCGAACTAATCGTACCCGGGCCAATGCAGCCCCGGACACATTTCGATGAGGCGAGTCTGGAGAGTCTGGCGGAGTCGATTCGCAGCCACGGAATCGTGCAGCCCCTTTTAGTAAGACGCCGTGGTGAGGGTTACGAACTGATAGCTGGCGAAAGACGTTGGCGAGCGGCAAAACTAGCGGGTATCTCTCGCGTTCCGGTTGTGGTAAAGGAAGTTCCGGACGAAAGCCTCCTTGAGATTGCGCTCATTGAAAACATTCAACGCGAGAACCTCAACCCCATCGAAGAGGCGCTGGCTTACAAGAAGTTAATTGAAACAGTGGGTCTGACCCAGGAGGCGCTTGCATCGCGAGTTGGGCGTGACCGGTCCTACATAACAAACTACCTTCGTCTTCTGAGACTGACCGATGATGTTCAGCAGCTCGTAAAGGAGGGCCGCATTTCCACGGGACACGCCCGCGCTCTACTGGCGCTGGAAAGCACGGACCTTCAGCGTCGAATTGCTCGGCAAATCATCGACGGCGGTTTGTCTGTCAGAGCAACGGAACAGTTAGTTCAAAAAGCGAGCGAACAGAAGCCGCCGAGAAAACCTCAGCCCATTGATCCGAACATTAAAGCCGCCGAGACGAAGCTGAGACGAGCTCTGGGAACTCAGGTGAAGATTCTGCAGGCTTCCGATGGGAAGGGAAAGGTGGAGATCAGCTTTTTCAATACGCAAGACTTGGATCGAATCTATAATTTGCTTGTTCCCCCAGCCCAAATCTAAAAGTTAAAATCGAAGAGCTCGCATCGACGGGCAAAATGTAAAACTGGAAACGCACAATGATCAAAGAAGGATGGAAAGACCTGCATTCATACCGTTTTGTGGCTCTTTGTGGCCCTGCCTTCGGTTGACCCTACTTGCTCGCCATGTTAGACTCGCGCGCTTTTCGATAGCCACAATTAATAGACAGATAGAGGAATCGGATGATTCTCGCAGAGACCTCAATTCAGTTGGTTCCTGACGGTACGTTACTGCTCCACCTGTTGATGGTGGGCGTAATGGTGTTCGTCTTGAACCGCACTTTATTAAGGCCCATTAATCAGATTCTGGCTGAACGCGAAAAGCAGATTGCCGGCCGGCTCAAAGAAGCAGAAGCGATGGCGGCTGAAACCCAGGAGAAGTTGAAGAAATACAACGACGCTCTGCGTGCGGCGCGCGCTGATGGTTATAAGCTCCTGGAAAAGGAACGCGCTCAGGGTCTGAAGGAAAAAGAAGAAAAACTGCGAAGGTATCGCGAAGATGTCTCGAGGGAAGTGGCGTCACAAATCGAGACTACGCGTAAACAGGAGCAGGCGGTGAAGAGAGAGCTTGACGAGCAGGCCGCCACGATCGGTGATTTGATAAGTTCTCAAATACTCCGTCGACGATAATCGGTCGACGAACTCCTTAGAAAACAATGCTGTTGTTACTTGCGTCTGGAGCATGGATGGAGCGGTTAGAAGCATGGGCCAACTACCCCGGCCTTGAGCTCTGGAAGTTTATTAACCTCGCGATTTTTACGGTCGCAGCCATTTTTGTTCTCCGCAAAAAAATCAATGAGGCTCTGTTGGCGCGTCGTGACGCGATTCAACAAGAACTTGTCACCGCGCAGCAGGAACGTGAGCGGGCGTTGGCCCAGGTGGCCGAAGCTGACGGTCGTCTGAGCAGGCTCGATCAAGACGTACGTGCGGTTCACGAACAGGCTGACGAGGAAGCCAGTGCGGAACGCGAGCGTCTGGCTGCCTCCACACAGCGCGAGATGGAGAAGCTCAAGCAGCAGTCGCAACGAGAGATCGAGATAGCGGACAAACTCGCACGCAAAGAGTTGCGGCAATATCTTGCGAAGAGAAGCATTGAACTGGCGCGTGAATCGGTGCGTAATCAAATGAGACCCGAGGACGACACCGCTTTAATTAAGGAGAACCTTGGTGATTTGAGGAGGACCACGGTTTGAGCTTGCAAACGGTTGCACGCCGCTATGCTGCGGCTCTCGCCGACGTGGCCATCGAACGACGCGAAGAACGTGAAGTCCAGAGCGAACTGGACCAGTGGGCGGCGATGATCGAATCGAACCCACAGTTGAAAGAAGTTTTCGCCAATCCCACCATTGTTTACGATCACAAACGCAAACTGCTGGAGGAATTGATCTCGCGCACTCGCGTGCGAGAAACCACCGCTAGCTTTCTCCGCGTCTTGCTCAAGAACCAACGCCTCTCCCAGTTGCGAGAAGTAGCATCACGTTATGGTTACGTGCTAGACGAGCGTGGTGGGATCGTGGCGGCGACTGTAACGACGGCCAGGCCGATCCCTGAAGAACTGAAAAAGAATCTGCACGAGACGCTTACTGTTGCTACCGGTCGCAAGGTGAGGTTGAACTTTACTACTGACGAAACAATCATCGGTGGTCTGGTTGCGCGGATCGGCTCGACCATCTTCGACGGATCAGTGCAAAGTCATCTCGAGCGATTAGCGACAGATTTGGCGGGCCGTTAAGTTTATTAGCCGTGCTAGTGTTTAGAGGAAATTATGGAACCAATTAGAGCCAGCGAAATTAACGAGATCATTCGCAAACAGATCGAGAACTTCGAAACAGGTGTCACCGTTACCGAAGTTGGAACGGTCATTAAGATCGGAGACGGCATCGCAGAACTTCATGGCCTTGAAAAAGTCATGGCCGGCGAGCTACTCGATTTTCCGCACGACGTTAGCGGTCTCGCGCTTAATCTGGAAGAGGATAAGGTTGGCGCCGTGTTGTTCGGCGAGTTCCAGAAGATCAGAGAAGGTGATCTCGTAAAGCGGACCGGACGCATCATGGAAGTGCCTGTCGGAGAAGCGCTCGTCGGTCGTGTGGTCGACGTGCTCGGCAACCCGATCGATGACCGTGGTCCAATCGTCACTGACCACTACTCTCCGGTGGAACGCATTGCTCCGGGTGTGGTCGATCGACAGCCCGTGAAGGAACCACTCCAGACAGGTCTGAAGGCAATTGACGCGATGGTGCCGATTGGACGCGGACAGCGCGAACTGATCATCGGCGATCGTCAAACTGGTAAGACAGCAGTTGCCGTCGACACGATCATTAACCAGAAGGGCAAAGACGTAATCTGCATCTACGTCGCGATTGGTCAGAAGGCTTCGACGGTGGCCCAGGTTGTTAAAACGCTTCAGGATTACGGCGCGATGGACTACACGATCGTGATCAAAGCTACAGCTTCCGATCCTGCCGCGATGCAGTTTTTGGCTCCATATTCAGGCGCTGCAATGGGCGAGTACTTCCGAGACAACGGTCGCCACGCGCTGACCATTTACGACGACCTTTCGAAGCAGGCAGCGGCGTATCGCGAAATCTCTTTGCTGCTGCGACGTCCACCGGGTCGTGAAGCATATCCGGGAGACGTGTTCTATCTACACTCGCGCTTGTTGGAACGTGCGGCAAAGCTTTCTGACGTTAAAGGCGGAGGTTCACTCACCAGCTTGCCAATCATCGAAACGCAGGCCGGCGACATCTCGGCATACATTCCGACAAACGTGATCTCGATCACCGATGGTCAGATCTTCCTCGAAGCCGACCTTTTCAACAGCGGTTTCCGACCAGCAATCAACGTCGGTAACAGCGTGTCGCGCGTCGGTGGATCAGCACAGATCAAGGCGATGAAACAGGTCGCGGGAACGCTTCGTCTCGATCTGGCCCAGTTCCGCGAATTGCAGGCGTTTGCTCAGTTCGGTTCTGACCTCGATAAAGCTACCCAGGCGCAGCTCGCACGTGGTCAACGTCTAACGGAGATTCTGAAACAACCTCAATATCAGCCAATGGACGTCGAGAAGCAGGTGCTCGTGATTTGGTCGGCAACAAATGGTTATACGGACGATATCGCGATTGAGGATATCCGCAGTTTCGAAACCAACCTGCTGAAGTTTGTTGAAAACTCGCATCCTGGTCTGCTCGCCGATATCGCTGAAAAGAAATCGCTGACCGATGAGATCAAAGCGGGACTAAAACAAGTACTGGAGGACTTCAAAGACAGCTGGAAAAAAGAATCGGCCACTGATTTTGCAGCTGCTCCGACAAGACCGGCTGCCAGTGCAGCAACGCAGCCGACAGCTTAACGAGTGAAACGCAATGCCTAATCTTCTCGACATCCGCCGGCGCATTAAGTCGGTCAAAAACACGCAGCAGATAACAAAGGCCATGAAGATGGTTTCTGCGGCGAAACTCAAGCGCGCCCAGGACCGCGTTGTGACTGCGCGCCCGTTTGCGAACAAGATGTCGGAGGTTTTAGGCGAACTCGCAAAACGCACGGATGAAGACTTTCATCATCCGCTTCTCGATCAGCGTGGCGATCAGCGTTACCTGCTGGTCCTGATTACTGCCGACAAGGGTTTGTGTGGTGCTTTCAACACAAACCTCACCAAAGCAGCGCAGTCCTTTATTCGTGAGAATTCTGACAAGCAGATCGAATTCATGGCTGTCGGTCGCAAAGGCCGCGACTTTTTCCGTAACCGCCACGCCGTAATCGCGAGCGAGTATATCGGGTTACTGGGAAAGGGTCGGGTCGAGTTTTCTGAAGCACTGGAAGTTGCTCGCGACGTTATCAAAACCTACACCGAAGACACCGGTATCGATAAAGTTTTCCTGATCTACAACGAGTTCAAGTCTGTACTTTCACAGCGCGTAGTGTTGGAACAGTTGCTACCCGTTTCCCGCGCAAAAGAAGAAGAACCGGAAGTAAAGTCGCAACAACCGGTAACGTTGGTTGATTACATCTACGAGCAGCCACCTGAAGAGATGTTCAGCCGTCTTTTGCCGCGCCTGATTGAAACGCAGATCTTTCGAGCGATGCTCGAGTCAGTGGCGTCGGAGCATGGAGCACGCATGACCGCGATGGATTCCGCGTCGAAGAATGCGAGCGAGCTGATCGAAACTCTAACGCTCAACATGAATCGCATCCGTCAGGCGGCCATCACCAACGAGATCATCGAAGTTGTTTCCGGTGCGGCCGCGCTCTAATCGGCCACAAAAAGGCACAAAAAGACTGCTGTGGGCAGGTTCACAAGGTTTCTAAGCCGCTACCTACCGCTCATTGCCTGGCTCGCATTCATTTCCTACGCTTCGTCTGCCAGTTTCTCCGCGTCAAACACATCCCGAATTATCGGACCGCTTGTGCTCTGGTTGTTTCCCAACACGAGCATGGAAACCCTGGCTACAATCCACTTCATCACTCGAAAGATCGCGCACTTTACCGAGTATGCGATCCTCGGATTTCTGGCCGCCCGCGCCTTTCGTACTTCTCCTCGCCCCGGTATCAACCAGCGCTGGTTTCTAATCTGCGCAACACTTGTCATCGTTTATGCGTTAATGGATGAGTACCATCAGAGTTTTGTGCCTTCTCGCACAGCCTCTGTTTTCGATAGTTTTATTGATATGGCTGGTGGACTAACAGCACTGACTGTCGTACGCAAAAGGAGCCGCCGATTTCAGGATAACTCGTGAAGATCCGCGGCTAAATGTATAATCTCCCTTGTTTTGACCCTGTTAACAGAGATGAGGCACGAAAATGGGAATACTTGATCGACTAAGCCCGACTTCACAGTTCATCGAAGTAATTGAATGGCTCGACGACTCGCACAACACTCTCCTGTACCGGTTCCCGGTCAAAGATCAGGAGATTAAAAACGGAGCGCAGTTGATTGTGCGGGAATCGCAAGCTGCCGTTTTTGTGCACGAAGGCCAGATTGCCGATCAGTTTCCTCCCGGTCGCTACACCATCGACGGTGGGAACACGCCGATCCTGTCGAAGCTCGGTGCGTGGAAGTATGGCTTCAACTCGCCTTTTAAAGCAGAGGTCTACTTTGTCAATACCAGACAGTTCACCGATCTCAAGTGGGGCACACCGAATCCGATCATGATGCGCGATTCCGACTTCGGGATGGTGCGTCTACGAGCGTTTGGGATCTACTCGATGCGTGTTGCGGATCCGCAGTCGTTCATCAAGGAGATCGCGGGAACCAATGCGCACTTCGTTACTGAAGACATCGAAGGTCAACTGAAGCGCACGCTCGTGGGTGGCTTCAGTGACGCACTCGGAGAATCCAAAATCGCTGCCCTCGATCTCGCTTCAAACTACGATGAGCTTGCGAAGTTCACACGCGTAAAACTGAACGACGAGTTCAAGACGTTTGGGTTGGAGCTGACGAAGTTTGTTATTGAAAACATTTCGCTGCCGCCCGAGGTCGAAGCGGCTATGGACAAGCGTACTTCGATGGGCGTAATTGGCGACGTGGGTCGTTACGCTCAATTCCAGGCTGCCGATGCGATGCGCGACGCCGCGCAAAATCCATCAGGCGGCGCCGGCACCGGTGTTGGCTTAGGCGCGGGATTCGCACTTGGCAATGCAATGGCCGGCGCGATGAGCGACGCTATGAAGCAATCGGGTCAGGGCTCAACGCAACAATCCGCCCCTGCGGCTGGTGTACCGTGTCCAAAGTGTGGGCATCCGAACGCGGCCGGCGCGAAGTTCTGCACCGAGTGCGGTGAGAAACAAGGGAAAGCTACCTGTGCGAACTGCCAGGCCGAGCTGAGTCCCGGCGCAAAATTCTGTACCGAGTGCGGTCAGAAAGTTTAGTCACCAAGAGGCACAAAGCACAAAACGATCTGTTGATACTTTTTGTGATTTTTGTGCCTTTTGTGCCTTTTTGTGGCATGGTCCGTGTTAATTCGCGTAAAGCGCACGTCCTTTGCTATTCTTTCCTCCTCCCAACACCCCCGTAGTTAAACACGAGGCTGCGAGATTCGCATGTTCAAAGCGCTGACGCGTCCACGGCGAGTTGTCATCACCGGAATGGGGTGTGTCACACCACTGGGTATTGGTCGCGACGCATTCTGGGATGGGTTAGTAACCGGCAAGAGCGGTGTTCGACGAATCGAATCGTTTGATCCTTCCAGTTCCCCGGTTCAAATCGCTGCTGAAGTTCCTTCGTTTGATTGGCAGTCGCAGTTAAATCCAAAGGATCGCAAACACGTTGCGCGGACTGTACCGCTGGCGCTTGCAGCTGCTCGAGAAGCGCTGGAAGACGCGCAACTGTTTCCAAACGATCTCTCGCTTGATGAGCGACGCGCGTTCGGTGTTGAGCTAGGAACTGGTGGTGGTGGTCTGGCGTTCACCGAGCAACAGTACGAATACTGGTACATTGGTCCAACGCACAAAGCGAGTGTCTATACAATTCCATCGTCTACTCATGGCGGCCTGTCGAGCGAGTTGTCGATGGCGTTTGGTTTGCGCGGACTATCGCATATCGTGTCAACCGGTTGTACCAGCTCTACTGACGCCATGGCTTACGCGGCACAACACATCGCACTGGGCCGGCAGGACCTGATGATTACCGGTGGCGTCGATGCGCCTATTGCTCCAGGCATTCTGGCCGGATTCAATTTAATGACAGTGTTGACGAGTGATTGGAATAACGAGCCGCACCGCGCTTCAAGGCCTTTCTCGCGCAATCGATCCGGAATGGTGCTTGGCGAAGGTTCGTGGATCTATGTCTTTGAAGAGTTGAAACACGCGCTCGATCGCGGCGCGCACATCTACGCGGAAGTTATTGGCTACGGCGCCACGTGTGATGCATATCATCGTGTTCGACTCGCTGAAGACGGTAGTGAGCCCGCGCGTGCGATGCGTTTAGCCCTCGAGGATGCGGGCTGCGAGCCGAAGAATATTGACTATGTAAACCTCCATGGCACCTCCACTTTGCTCAACGATCGAATTGAGACGAGCGCGTTGAAGCTCGCTTTCGATGGACAGGCTGCACGCATTCCGATGTCGGCGACGAAGTCGCAAATCGGTCATCCGCAAGGCGCGAGTGGTGCGGCCGGACTCGCAGCCGCGCTCTGCGCAATGCATACAAACAAAATCCCACCGACGATTAATCTTGATGAGCCCGATCCTGATTGTGATCTCGACTACGTCCCCAACGAAGCACGCGAAGCAAGCGTCAGAGTCGCTCTTTGCAACTGTATCGGTTTTGGCTCGAAGAACAGTGCAATGGTGATTCAAAGAATCGATCATTAATCAGGTCCATCATGCTCGATAGATTCAAACGGCGCAGCCACAGGCTCGAATACATCGATACCGGCAATTACACAGCGGCAGAGTATGAGAGTTGTATCGGCGAGCTACAGCTGGTCAACCGTTGGATGGGCGATGCACATAGTTTAAGAACCACGCTCTTTCGCGAGATTGAAGCGCAATCCTTAACTGACTTCTCAGTACTGGACGTCGGCGCCGGTTCAGGTGAGCTTTTGCGTGTGACTGCCGGTTGGGCCAGGCAAACGAATCGACAAGTGAGTGCGGTTGGACTTGAATTGAACGAGCGTTCTGCGGAGTCGATCAACGAAGAGTCGCAGCGGTTCGAGGAGATCAGGTCAGTGCGTGGCGATGCCTTAGAGCTTCCGTTTCCGGATGCTCAATTCGATTACGTGATCTGTTCGCTCTTCACGCACCACTTCGTTGACGGGCAGGTGATCCAGATTCTCCGCGAAATGAGTCGCGTCGCGAAGCGGCGAATATTTGTGATCGACCTTCATCGTCATCCGATCGCGTATTTTCTTTACACGACGATTGGGAAACTGGTTTTGCACAATCGACTGTTGCGACACGATGGGGCGTTGTCAATATTGCGCAGCTTTAAATCAGACGAGTTGCTGGAGTTGGCCCAACGCGCAGGGCTGCGGGACGTTTGCGTGGAGCGGAGGTTCCCGTACCGGTTGGTGTTGAGTGCCGCAGCACCGATACAAAGCAGCAAGATGAATAGCGCTCCTCCTTGGAGTGCGGCGGCCTGACGCCGCTTTGGAACTTGATCATGCGCGATCGAT